>JBAXXM010000011.1:0-94858 GCA_037127935.1 Synechococcaceae cyanobacterium ELA739 | reverse complement strand
CTGGTGGTTGAAATGGTCGGAATGGAGAGGCGTCATCTTTCCTGGCAGAGGGGGCCACCGAGCTGGACCGAAGGCCCCAGCTCCGTCATCCCATCGCCCGCAGAACCCGCGCACCCTTGGACTTCCTTGCCCCGTTCATGCCGTCAGGGAGTCGGTGTCTGCCCGCCTTTTCGGCAATCCAGTTTTGACTTCGCTTGTCTCGCCATTGTTTCGGTCTTGGACGCATCCCGCGTCTCAGATTGGAAATACTACTTTTCTGGATGTGATTCTGGGATGTTCAGCCTGTCATCGCTCTGCCTGCGGTCTCGATCGGCTGACGGGACAATTGCGAGGACATCCGGTCTGTTGAAGCTGCAAAGTCCAGCCAATGCAGCAGGTCAGTCAGGCCCCACCTCCCAGCGCCTTGCCCAGAAACCGGTTGGCCCAAGCGGACAAGCCTTGCGTATCTGCTTAAAAGGCAGATACGCAGACGTCAAAGCTCCAGTCACTGTCTTCGTTGACAAGGATGCTGTGGGTCAGCGTACTGGCCAATGGACAGGATTTGTCGCCTGACGAGCCCTCTCCACTCGTTAGCCCGATGTGCTTATGCCTGCACGGCCAGGCATTTCGTTCTCGCCACGATGGCCTCCTGGGACGGAATAGCGGACTTTATCCAGCCTGAAGGTGGTGGTATCAGCAGATGAAATCGACTGAAATTTGGATTCTTAGCTGCATGCCTCAGATTTGATCTGAGACTTACTGGTGGTCTCAATTGAGGCATGCGATCTTGCTGAGTACCGCTGTCCCCGATTGCTTGCGGCTGATGAAGCCGGTCGGGGTCCTGGCCTGTAGCCCGCGGCTGACAGCCATCCAGTCGCGAGGGAGTCGCAAGAACTGTGAATGCAGATGAGACGTATGCCTAGTCTCGTGTTCAGGCCTGGCTGAGATTAGTGAGCTGGTCAATAGGGGGGGGGGCGGTGTAGCGCTCTGGATGCCCGAGCTATTCCTGCCTTGACGATGGCGCGGCAATCAACTCCGGCAACCCGTGATCGCGATCCATGCAGGGCGTTCGAGCTGGCTGTTGCGCTGCTGCCTATGCCCCCCAAGCGAAATGTCGTGCATCTTGGATTGGTCACGTGGCTGGACCCAGCATGGATCCGTTGCGAGATTGCTGATTGGGCGGTCTGGGGTTCTGATGCTCGGCCCCTGCCTGCGGCCCTTGCATCGCTCTAGGCCAGGAGCTGGATTCTGCAGAACTTGCCTAGGAGGGCTTGGTTTCGGAGCGATGCCGATAGAGCTCCTTCAGCAATTGATAGGCCTCGTTGATCCGTCGCATGGCCTCCACCGAGCCGCCTGCGTCGGGATGATGGCTGAGCGCCAGTTCGCGGTAGGCCTCTCGGATCTGGGGCAGGGCCAAGCGTTGGCCCGGATCGGTGGGCAATTTGAGCAGTTTCAGCGCCCCCTGCAGGGTCATCGTGTGCTCCAGAGTTTGGAAGGAGCTGCCCCGGGCCCGGCGCCGGAACCGCTGCACAAAGCGACGAATCAAGGTGGGCAGTCGCAGGGTCAAGGTGGTGGGACTGAAGGGATCCTCAAGCACTCCGGCCGTGACCATGACGCGCTCGAAATTGGGTGGCTCATCGCTCCAATCCTTGACGAGCTGGCGCATGACGTCACAGGCGGCCGTCCAGGTGAACATGCGTCCTTCGCTCTGATCGCACTGGGGCCAGATGTCATGGGCCAGCCAGATCATCGCGTTCTCAAGCACGGTGGCATTGGGTGGCTTGCCATAAACGGTTAACCAGTGATCCCCGGCTTCCTGAAGAGCCTGTTGGATCACGTCCGCCGGCACCTCCAGGGGAGCCACCTGGAGAGAGGGACTGGGATGGAGGCTGGTTTGCAGATCGCGCTTGAGTTGGCTGGTGCGTCTTCGCACAAATCCCGGCAGATCAATCCCCCCACCACCACCGCCGGTTCCACGTCGTCGATCGGACCTCGCCCCAGGGCTTTCTTCCCGGGCTGAGAGTATGTCCAGCTCGCCACGACCTACCAGAACCAGGGCCACCTGCTCATCGAGTTCCCCATCCGCATCCCGGCGTTCAGCGACGTCCTCCAGGTCGTCCGGCAATCGATCGGATTCATCTTCACCGCTCAGTTCGCCGAACAGCTGTTGAACCAGCCGCTCGAGCACCGCACCGCGATGCCGGAGGCCCCATTCGCGACGCAGCCCATCGATCAACTCAACCGTCTGCTGCGGCAGCGAGACGGTGATGCGTTTCCATTTATCGGAGGCTTCCACCACCACGCGTCTCCTCGTTCAGGCCCGGCTCATGGCTGCTGCCAACCTTGCATCAACCGTTGCTGGGCTTCAACGGCCCGACGGTAACGGTCCACCAGGGTTCCGTCAGCCCCTGAAGGGTTGCCCATGCCACCGGGGTTGATCACCTGAGGGTAAGTCTGAGTCGGCCGTTTGCCGCGCGAAGACGGGGGTGGCGGAGGAGGGGTGAGCCAGGACGGAATCGGCGTGGGACGAAGGATTTCAGGCGGCGGCACCAGGGGCATCGCAGGGGGGCGGAAACGCCTTGGGGGAGCCGGCCGGACCTGGGGACGCGGGGCCTGTGCCTCGGCCTCGGCCGGTTCCAGGTCCTGGGGAACAGGATTGCCGGCCGGCAACGGTGGTGGGCCGCTGGGTTTGGTGGGACGGGGGCCACTGATGCGCGCCTGATCCTGCCGGCGTTGCTGCTCTTGGGCGAGCGCCAATTGGCTCGCCGGCACGATGCTGAGCAGATGGCCCGGTGTGGCATCGGCCGGGTACACCATGCTGACCCGCAATGGGTAGGGCACACCCGGCCTGAGGTTGATCTGACCCAGCGAAAGGCTTTCGCCGGAACGCAAGCCGACGTGCACCTCCCGTAGGCCCACCTCGGATTGGATCTGGATCGATCCTCGGAAGGCGGTGAAGTTGCGCCCACCCATGGGTGAGGGATGGCTCATCACCAATTCATAGGGGCCATTGCCCCGCAAATTCATGTCGATGTCGAAACGGACGCCATAGGTGCCGATGTTGTCGAGCGCAGAGTCGACCATGCGACTGGCCAAGCCATTGACCTGCACATCACTCGTACCGAAATCGTGTCGCTCCGTGCTGGTGAATGGCACATGCAGCGGCCCCTGTTGGCCCAGGTCGTGGCTGATGGTGGCGTGATAAGTGTCTCCAATGGCGACACCTCCGACCCTGGAAAAAATAGCGCGGTTATTGATGTCGTTGATTCGGTCCAGATAAACACGGCCAGGTGCCAGTCGCCCCTGGTCCAGGACCGCCAGGATGTCCCTGTCGTCCTGGGGATCGGCGGCGGCCACCACCGCGATCTGGAAGGGCCCATCACTTTTGCCCTTCAGCAGGGCATTGGCGATGCCGAGGGCGGGCAACTGGGTCTGAAACAGGACAATTCGCGATCGCGGGGGAATGGTGATCTGATCGCTCAGTCGTGAATCCAGCTTGCCTCGCAACATCTGAATCGAGGTGGCATCACCTGGACCTGTATTCCAGGGCCTGGGCCCCAGCGGTGTAACACCCATCAGGTTATTGGCAAGATAGGGTGCTTCAAAGCTGTTGCGTACGGCGCCACTGCTGAAGCGGATGTGGACCGGCATCACACCCGGATTGATCAGAATTGCAGACAGGGTGAGCTCAGAGCGCCGTCTTGAAGCGGAAATGGAGTTTTTGTTTGGGGGGATATACTTATGATGCAGATGCATCCCGAATTCACCATTAAAAGTGTAAACGGCGTTGCGCAATGCCGCTCCGGTTTCAGCGGCATAGGCCACCCCGGGCGCCGTGTTGATCAGGATTCCGGGGCCTTCCACCTCCTCCGGTTGGTTGGAGTGCAGCACGGGCACATTGTTGAACTGGCCGTTCAGAGGCCGGGCGCTCTGACCGGCCATCAGCGCCACATAGGCCTGGGCTCCGGGACTCCACAGGAGCAGCGGTCCACTGATCAACACACCCACCAGGGGAGCGATCAAGCCAGTGGGGCGAACCACACGCAAACCAAAAAAGGCAACTGGACGGGGGAGGAGCACGGATCCGCCCCAACCTGCCGGAGGCTGCGGTATCGGCCGAAAGCGACATTGATCATGCCTGCTCCCCCCCACCCCTGGGTCCGATGGGGGACGACTCCCCATCGGACCACCCCGGTAGCTAGAACGTTGATCCCTGGTCACGCTTGCGATGTTTCCCCCGATCGGCTGTTGCGGCGGTGTCGAAGACGGCGATGCTTACCGCCGACGCCATCAGCAACGCAAACTGCAGATGCTGACCTTCTGGCGTGATGGCGCCGAGCGTCAGCTGGCTGCCCTGAACGCGGCCATCAGCACCCTGGAGCAACAGATCCAGCGGAACAAGCCAGAGTCGCAGGCTTGAGCGTCGCTTGATCGAGCTGGCTGCGCAGTTGGGCCAGGCCCCGGTGCAACAGCCGTTGAATGGTCATCGGACTGACCTGCATCTGCTGCGCCAGGCGCCGGTAGCTCCACCCCGCGAGTACCACCTGTCGGACCACCTGCCGTTGTCTGGGTTCCAGCTGCGACAGCAGAGTCTCCACCGGCGGCATCGGAGTTTCCGCTTGGCTGGGTGAATCGACGGAGGCTTCCACCAGATCCAACAGTTCTCCCTCCAGGGGTAGGGGGCGATTCAGCCGCCGCTGTTGGGCCAGAAGGAGCCACTGGCTTTCACTGATGCCGAGTTGCTGCCTCACCAGGGTTTCCCTCGAACCGGGCTCCAACTGTGCTGAAACCGTCTGCAGAAGCCGCTGAATGCGTTCCTGGAGCTCGGCCTGACGACGGGGCAGTCGGACGGCCGGGGCGCTGTCCCGCAGGTAGTGAAGGATCGCTCCGCGGATGTGGGGGCGAGCAAAGGCCGTGAACGGCGTCTCCAGGTCCTGGCGGTAGAGCTCAGCGGCCCGGATCAGACCCAACAGGCCTACCTGGAGCAGATCGTCAGCGGATTCTCGGCTGCAGCTGGCGTAATGCAGGGCAATGGGACGGACAAGGTCGACATAGTGCTCAACTCGGCGGTTGCGCTTAGCGACGGCCGCCGACGGACGGACGGGAGACTTGGACACGGTGGACAGAGGAATCGATGTAAGCCAGGGGCGGAGTGAACCGCCGCCTGTTCTTTCAGAGAGCCCCTAACCGTCGATGCAGCGCAACCGTGGAACCACGGAATGTTCCGCAGCCACCGCCTGCAGCAGGGCCCAGGGCCCATGGCCTGCCAACCAGTCCCGTTCTGATCGGGCCGTGCTCAGCAGATAGCCGGCGAAGCCGAGTCCGTTGATGCTGAAGCCGGCCTGGTGTTCCCTTACCCGACGCACCGTCATCAACCAGTGGTCGTTGAAGACCAGGTTGTAGGCGTGGGCGGGAGCTGGGGTCAAAGCCGGCTGCCCCAGGCCGAGATCGCGGCAATGGCGCCCGTAGAGCTCGCCAAGCTCCAGGGGGCAGTGGGGATCTTGGCGGCGACTGAGGCGGTAGGCCCAGGGCCAAGCTGGGGCCTCTCCGGCCAGTTGGGCCTCGATGCTGGGCGCCAGCGGACAGCTGGGCTCCCCCTGGCTGCGGGGCAACAGCTGGAGATGGCGGTGCGGCTGGCTGGCGCCGGCCGTGGCACTGCTGTTGAAGAACCACAGGCCATCGGTGTCAGCGCTGACCAGGGCCACTGCCTCCCAGTCCTGCGGGGACAACCAGCCGCTCTGGGGTTGCCAGTGCTGGGTGATCACCAGCAGATGGGCGCTCTGCACCGGATATTTGTTCAACAGCAGCACGTGGCCACTGGGCAGCAGGGCCACCTGCAGGGGCCGATCCCAGGGCAGGAAGGGATTGGGCTTGGGACCGCCAGCCGTCAGATGTCTGGGGGGACGGGAAAGGAGCTGACGCAGCACGAAGGGCTCCATCCCTGGTGGTGCCAGCAGCTCCGTGTCCAGAGGAACCAGGGCGCCACTGCTCCGCGCCCGCTCGGAGACGGTCAGGGCCTGCTGCCAGAGGCGCTCAGCGCGCACCAGCCTGCAGACGGGCCAGGGACGCACCCTGGTAGTAATGGCCGAGGATCTGGTTGTAGCGCATCCCCTGGGAGGCAAGCTCCTGGGCGCCGTTCTGGCTCATGCTGGCGCCGAGATGGCCATGGGCTTCCTCCACGATCTGCTGGGTAGCGGCATACAGGCTTTCGACGATGCCGCCCTGATAACTGAGGATGACCCCCGCCGTGCTGTCGGTGGCCTGGCGGGTGGGACTGCTGACGCTGCTGAGCCCCTCGTAGTTCTGCCAACGGGTCGTGTCGCCCAGATGCCACTGGGCATCCGCCGGCCGGGCCATGTGGGCCATGGCGTAGGAGCGGGCCGCCACCGCCTGGGCCTTGAGGGCTTCACTGTTCCAGGAGCTCGGCATCTCACCGCCGACCACCGAACTGATGTAGCTCTCCAGCGACAGATGGTTCACCACCTGGACGCCAGAACCCCCGCGCAGCAGCCGGAAACGGCCGTCGTACGCCCGGCCGTCGGCAATCAGGTGATTGCCGGGTGTGGTCTGCAGCCAGAGTTCCGACTCAGTGGCCAGAAGCCCATCCAGGGCGGGGACTTGGTCGGCGCTGCCGCTCTGCAGCACCTTCCCCGATCGATCGCTCAACGTCCATGAACCCGTGGCCGCGAGGCGGGGATTGGCCGACAACTTCAACAGCGCCACCCGGATTTCCAGGGCCACCGACGGACCGGCGGCCGGTTCGGCCAGGGCGCGTCCGTCGCCGATGGCAGCGGCAGCTCGCTCAGCCCGGATCGAGCTGGCATCCAGGGCCGCCTCGGGATCGGGGCGAGGCGCCTGGGCAGCAGTGCGAGCCGGCTGGCTGGGTTGGGCGATCAGGGCATCCAGCAGCCCTTGATCAGGTGCGGTCGGCCGCAACAGGGCCTGGGCTGCAAAACCGGCGCCCAGGGCCACCAACGCCAGCGGGGCCGAGATCAGGAACGGGTGGTGGACGACACCCCGGATCAGCTTTCCGGCCGCAGCCCGCGCCAGCTGCCGTCGTCGTTCGAGTCCAAGCTTGTGGAGGAGTTGGTGCCAGCGGCGCCGTTGCCCTGGGGTTCCGTCAGCAGAGTGCCGTCCCACAGGAGATGTCCCGATCCGAACAGGCGGATCATGCCTGATGATGTGGCCCTGCTGACCACCCCCCCCGGACGGTCGGAGCATTGCCATCCCGCCACCCAGTCCCGCTGGAGGCGTCGATGCCACCAGGGAGCCACCAACGCATGGGCGGACCCGGTGACCGGATCTTCGTCGATGCCCAGTCCCGGCGCGAAGAAACGCAGCTGAAAATCCAGGTCCAGGCCTTCCAGCTGTCGCGGTCTTGTGGGGCAAAGCGGCGTGGTCTCGTCCAGCGGTTGCATCAGCACCAGGCCGCAGAGGACCTCCTTGGGCAATTCGCTGGCCATGCAGGCCATGGCGGCCAGATCCAACCCAGGTTTGAGCAGGGCCACGGCGTAGCCCAGCGCGGAGGTCCAGAAGGCCTCGGGCCCGCTGCCGAAACGCTCGGTCAGCAGATGCTGCAGGCCTGCAGGTACCGGCGCTGGATGCAGTTCACCGCTAGGGAGCACCACGCTGCCGCGGCAGGGGTTGGCGCCATCAAGACTGACGCTCAGGGGGCCGCTGCGGGTCCATAGCTCCAGGGAGTCACCCGGTTGGAGGAGTTGCCAATGGCCGAGGGCCAGCAGACTGGCCAGGGTGGCGTGACCGCAGAGGGCCACCTCACAGCTCGGGGTGAACCAGCGCAATAGCCAATCGCTGCCATCCTTGAGCATAAAGGCCGTTTCCGACTGTTTGAGGCTGGCCGCCAGGCGCTGCATCCAGACCGCAGGGGCGGGCCGGTCCAGGAGCACCACCGCCGCCCCGTTGCCACCGAACGGCCCGTCACTGAAGGCCTCGATCAGCACGGCCCGGTTCACCGCTCGACCTCGGCCTTGAGATCGCGCTGCATCAGGTTGCGGACGGCCTCGGGGGCGTCGATCGCCCCATCGAGCAGCCGCACCACCTGCTCGCAGATCGGCAGCGTCCAACCCCGGCGACTGGCCAGCAGCAAGGCGGCCCGGGCCGTGCGCGGCCCCTCCACGGTGGCCCCAATCGCCTCCAGGGCCTGGTGCTCGCCCAGCCCCTCGGCCATGGCCAGCCCAAAGCGATAGTTGCGGCTCAGGGGGCTGTTGGCCGTCGCCAGCAGATCGCCGAGGCCGGCCAGCCCATAGAGCGTGGAGCTTTGGCCTCCAAGGGCCACCAGCACCTCGCCGATCTCCGCCAAGCCCCGCGTCAGCAGGGAGGCCTTGGCATTGGCACCCAGCCCGAGACCGTCACTGATGCCCGCCGCTACCGCCATCACGTTCTTCAGCCCACCGGCGGCTTCGGTCCCGATGGGGTCGGCATTGGTGTAGAGGCGCAGGTGGGGCATCCGCAGGGCCTGCTGGAGCCGCAGGGCTAGGTCCGCATCGCTCGCCGCGACCACGCTGGCGGCCGGCAGGCCCCGGTCCAGTTCATCCGCCAGGTTCGGGCCGCTGAGCACCGCCAGGGGCGCCCCGGACAGCTGCTGCCCCCACAGCTGGCTGGCGCTGCACAGCCCTTCAAGATCGAGCCCCTTGCTGCAGCTCAGCAGGGGCAGGCCCTTCGGCCAATGGGGCGCCAGGGTTCCCGCCAGGCCGGCGACGGCGGCCATCGACACGGCGGACACCACCAGGTCACAGTCCTGCAGCAGGGCAAGCGCATCACCGCCGTCCCGTCGCGACCAGCTGCGCACCGCATGGCCGCTGTCCAGCCAGAGCCGCGCCAACGTGCTGCCCCAGGCTCCCCGTCCCAGCACCGTGATCCGCAGACCCATCTCCCTCGGGGGTGGGGCCATCATGCGGCATCGAGACCGTGTTGCCATGTCCCCGCTGCCCCCCTCCCCTTGGAGTGACTGGACGGGCCATGCCCTGGTGGTCGGCGGCGGCGGCATCGGCGAAGCGCTGCTGCAGGGCCTCGCCGCCCGGGCCCCCGGCCTGCAGCTCTGGTGCGGGCAACGGCGGCCCCTGGATGGGGATGTCCCCGCCGGAGCCAGGCGGATCCATCGCTTCAGCCTGGATGTGGGTGACGACGACAGCCTTGAGGCCCTGCAGCACCTGGCCCTGGCCCAGATCACCCCGCTGCGGCTGGTGCTCTACACGGCCGGTCTGCTGCACGACGGTGACCTGATCCCGGAAAAACGGTTGTCCCAGGTGCGTCGCAACCAGCTTGAACGCAGTTTCAGCGTCAATGCCTGGGGGCCTCTCCTGGTGGCCCAGGCGATCGAAGCGGCCCTGCCCCGGGACCGACCGGTCCTGCTGGCCAGCCTTTCCGCCCGGGTCGGCAGCATTGGCGACAACCGGCTCGGCGGCTGGTACGCCTATCGCGCCGCCAAGGCGGCCCAGAACCAGCTGCTGACCACCCTGGCGATCGAATGGCGGCGGCGGCTGCCCCAGGCCTGCGTCACCGTCCTGCACCCCGGCACCACCGATACGGCCCTCTCGGCCCCCTTCCGCTCCGGGGTACCCCCCGAGAAACTGTTCAGCCCGGATCGGGCCGCCAGCCAGCTTCTGGACGTGCTGGGGCGCCAGTCCGCGGCCGACAGTGGTCGCTTTCTCGCCTGGGATGGCAGCACCATTCCCTGGTGAGCCGCTCAGGCGGCGTGGCGGCGCAGCACCTCCAACGGGATTACCTCCAGGCAGCTCTGCTCACAGGACTCCAGATGCACTGGTGGCGCCATGCCGTCCTCATAGGCCTCCAGCCAGCGGGCGGCACAGATGCACCAGTGATCCCCGGCCTCAAGGCCGGGGAAGCCGAAGGCCGGGGCCGGGCTGCTCAGGTCATTGCCCTGGGCGCGGGTGTAACTGAGGAAGGGTTCGTCGACCACGCAGCAGACGGTGTGTCGGCCGAGATCGGCGGGATCGGTGCGGCAGCTGCCATCGCGAAACCAGCCGGTCATCGGCTCGCATCCGCAGATCACCAGCGGTTCTCCCAGCACGTTCAACGGATCGCGGGGGCTGGATTCGGCAGGCTCAACCGGGGCCTGGGCCATGGACTGGGGGCGTTGGACTGGGGTGCAGTCTGACGGGGGACTGGCACAAAGTGCTTCCGGGAGGTTGACGAAATCCGGGGGGTAGGCGTTAAAGGTCATTCAGAACCACACCCGATTTTCGGCACGACCCCCTACATGAGCTGGGACTTCACCGAGGATGCGGCCTTCCTGGCCCTCTGCGACGCCTACAAGGAAAGCGGTGAGCCCTCCGCCATGGAGTTTCTCGCCCATGGCGAGGGGGCCTTCCACTTTCAGGAGCTTTCCCAGAACGCCGCAGGTGAGGGGATCGACCTCAGCGACTCCGATGACCTGGAGGAATTCCAGCAGGATGTGATCGACACGTTGGAGGAGCTCTGCGGTTGAGAACCGGCCCAGGGGAAGCCCCAAACCAGAGTTCGCCCCATTCAGCCCCATCGGACTGAGGGTTCCCTCCGTTGGCCGGCTTCGTTTCATCCCGTGTGCCCCTCCCTGCGGGCAGGAGATCGTCCGGTCAACCGTGGCTGAACCAGTTGGCCTGCCTCGGGATCGACAGGCCTCGTCGGTTGTTGTTGCTCAGCCGTAAAAGAAGGCGATCTCCTTGGGCTTGAGCCCCTCCCAGCCGGCCTCCTGCAGGCGCCGATCGAGGCTGGCCTGATCGAAATGCTTGCAGCCGGTCTTGACGATCCGGTTGCGCATCGATTTCTTGACGCCACTGCGCTCACGCCGGCTTTCGAGTTCCATTACCTCCCGGTACAGGGCAAGCATCGGCTCGGGAATCGGGCTGCCGTCGAGATCAAGTCCCGCGGCGATGGCGGCATCGACGCCGTCCGGTCCGGCAATGGCCATGGCATTCATACAGAAGGGCCAGCAGAGCCTGCCACGGCCGGCAGACCCAACGCGGGGCAGCTCAGGCGCTGAAGTAGCGGGCGCGGCTGTGCAGGGCCACCAACGCGGTGGTGCTCTGCTCCGGCTCGAGCTGGTCGCTGTCGTCCATGGTCAGGCCGATGCGATCGGCTTCCAACCACTGGAGCTGGGGCCTGGAATCGGCCACGTTGGGACAGGCGGGATAGCCGAAGGAGTAGCGGCTGCCCCGGTAGCGCTGGGCGAGCACCTCGCGCAATTCCCTGGGCTCCTGGTCGCCAAAGCCCAGTTCACGCCGGATGCGGGCGTGGGTCCATTCAGCCAGGGCTTCGGCCAGCTGAACGGCAAGACCGTGGAAATAGAGGTAGTCGCTGTACTGATCAGCCTTGAACAGCTGCTGGGCGAACTGGGTAGCCCGCTCGCCCATGGTCACCGCCTGCATCGGCAGCACATCCGTGGGTCGGCAGTTCTCCCCCTCCTGGTGTTCAAGGTCGCGGTAGAAATCGGCGATGCAGTAGCGATTGCCGCCCCTCTGGCGCGGTAACAGGAAGCGACCGAGCTCAACCCCAGCCGTGCAGGGCTTGGCCCCAGGGGCCATGGAGGCCGGATCGAACACGACGACGGCATTGCCCAGGCGGCCGCAGGGGAAATAGCCATAGGCCACGCGAGGGGTGAGCAGCTGCTCCGCTAGACAACGTTCCATCCAGTGCGCCAGCACCGGTTCGGCCTTTTCGACCAGCATCGCCTCGTACTCGGGGCGGCTCTGCTGCTGGGTTTTGCGCAGTTGCCACTGCCCGGCAAACAGGGCCTGGCGATCGAGGTAGCGAAACACCTCGGCCAGATCAATCTGATCCTGCAGCAGCACCTGGGACCCCCAGAAGGGAGGCGTCAGGGCCGGCTCTTCCTGCACAGCATCAGAACGGCTGTCATCGGTGGCGGCCGCCTCGATGGGCTCAGCAACGCTGGTTTTAGCGAGTGGCTGCCCCTCGGGGGCGTTGGGGCTGGAAGCGGCTGTTGTGGTCCCGTTGCCAGATGCGGCCTGGGGATCGGTCTCTGCAGGTTCACCGGGCATGGACAGGGCGATCCCAGCCGGCGTGCCATCGAGGAAGCCGAGCCGGTCATCCCAGCGTCCGGCGGCTTTGGCCTCGATCAGGGCATCCATGAAGCGCAGGTCGGCGAAGGCATCGCGCCCGTACACCACCTGGCCCCCATAGACCGCCTGACAGTCACCGTGGACAAAACGGGGCGTCAGGGCGGCACCGCCGAGAATCACCGGCACCTGGATACCAAGCTGGTTGAAGGATTCAAGGTTGTCCTTCATGAAGGCCGTGGATTTGACCAGCAAGCCACTCATGGCAATGCAGTCGGCCTGATGCTGCTGTTGGGCCTCGACGATGGCCTCGACGCTCTGTTTTATGCCAAGATTGATGACCTGATAGCCATTATTTGTCAGGATGATGTCGACAAGATTCTTGCCGATGTCATGCACATCGCCCTTGACAGTAGCGATCAGAAACTTACCCTTGCCACTCGGTGCAGTCATGCCATCGGCGGACTCCTGTTTGTCCATGTGCGGCTCCAGAAAGGCCACCGCTGACTTCATCGTTTCAGCGCTCTGCAACACAAACGGCAGCTGCATCTGCCCCGAACCGAACAGATCACCGACCACCTTCATGCCATCAAGCAGAAAGGTGTTGATGATCTGCAGGGGCGGATACACCAACAGCGCTTCCTGCAGGGAAGCCTCCAGCCCAATGCGCTCGCCATCGATGATGTGTTGCTTGAGACGCTCTTCCACCGGCAGATCGGCCAGCGACGGTCCAGAGGCCCGGGCTTCCTTGGCCGATACCCCCTCAAAAAGAGTGGTGAGTTCGGTCAGGGGGTCATAGGTGCAGATGGCACCGCTGGCCTCGCTCTCAAAGCGGCGGCGATCGTGGATCAGGTCACGGCAGACCTGTTGATGGGCCTCGCTGATCTTGGCCAGGGGCAGGATTTTGGCAGGGCTGACGATGGCCGCATCCATGCCGGCCTGACAGCAGTCGTGCAGGAAGACGGAGTTGAGCACAATCCGGGCCGCCGGCGACAATCCGAAGCTGACATTGCTGACCCCCAGCACCACATGGACCCCGGGCAGCCGTTGTCGAATCAGACCGATCGCCTCGATCGTGGCGGCGGCGTTGCGACGGTCTTCCTCAATGCCGGTGGAAATCGGTAGGGCCAGCGGGTCATAGAAAATCTCCCGGGCCGGAATGCCGAACTCCAGGGCATCGCGGTAGGCCCGTTGGGCGATCGCAAACTTGCGTTCAGCCGTACGGGCCATGCCTTCTTCATCAATGGTGCCGACAACGACACCGGCTCCATAATCGCGAGCCAGCTCGAGCACCTTGAAGAAGCGCTCATCGCCATCTTCATAGTTCGTCGAGTTGAGAATGCACTTGCCTCCCGCCACCTTGAGTCCGGCCTCCATTTTCTGCCACTCGGTCGAATCGAGCATCAAGGGCAGATTGACATTGGTGACCAATCTGGACACCAACTCGTGCATGTCCCGTTCGCCATCGCGCCCGACATAATCGACATTAACGTCGAGGATATGGGCATTCTCCTTCACTTGACTACGCGCCACGGCCACCAGGCCATCCCAGTCTTCGGTATTGAGAAGTTCCCGCACCTTCTTGGAACCACTGGCGTTCAGCCGTTCGCCGATGATCAGAAATGAATTGTCTTGGTGATAAGGGGTGACGCCATAAATCGACGCCGCCGATGGTTCATAACCCAGGGCCGGCTTTACTTCAGCCACCGTTGTCTCGTCGGTTGCCGCAAGCCCCCGCACCGGTCGCGGTGGTGCCTGCAGTTCGGTGGCCAACTCCACCAGGCTGGCGATGTGGGCTGGGGTGGTGCCGCAGCAGCCTCCGATCACCTGCACACCCAGATCTTCAACGAAGTGCATCAGCTGCAGCTTCATTTCCAAGGGGGTCAGCCGGTAGTGGGCCACCCCACCAACGTTTTCCGGCAAGCCGGCATTGGGGATGCAGCTGACCACAAACGGACTGTGTTCACTCAGATAACGGATGTGCTCCTTCATCTGCTCAGGGCCGGTGGCACAATTGAGGCCGAGCACATCGATGCGGAATGGCTCCAGAATCGCCACCACCGCCGCGATGTCGGAACCGACCAACATCGTGCCGGTGGTCTCCATGGTCACCGAGACCATCACCGGCCGGCGGAGACCGGCACTGGCCATGGCCTCCTCAAGTCCCTGCAGGGCTGCCTTGATCTGCAGCACATCCTGACAGGTTTCGACAATGAACAAATCAATGTCGCCCGCCAGCAACCCCTCCGCCTGTTCGCGGAACGAGGCCTTCATCGTGTCGAAGTTGATGTGCCCCAGAGTCGGCAACTTGGTGGTCGGGCCCATGGAGCCAGCCACAAAGCGAGGCTTGGCCGGGGTGCTGTACGCATCCGCCATCTGACGCGCCAGCTCGGCGGCCCGCTGGTTGATGGCGAAGGCCTGATCCTCCAGTCCGTATTCAGCCAGGACAATCGAAGCGGCACCGAAGGTGTCGGTTTCGATCACATCCGCTCCCACCTCCAGAAACTGGCGATGCACCGCCTGCACCGCATCGGGTCGGGTGAAGACCAGATTTTCGTTGCAACCCTCCAGGGCTGGTCCACCGAAATCCTCGGCGTCCAGATCCATCTGTTGCAGCGAAGTGCCCGTGGCGCCGTCGAAGACCAGGACCGGCCGTCCCGGTCCCAGCAGGTGTTCCAGGAAGCCGATCCGTTGGCCTGTCGATCGCGGTGTAGGAGTGGCCACCATCAGGCGTCGAGGCGAATGCGGGACACCCAGTGGTCGTAGGCGGGATCACGGCCCTCGGTGATGGCGGTCAGACGTTCCCGCAGGCGCTCCATGATCGGCCGATGCTGGGGCATTTCCGTGTTCTCGATCCGTCGCACGGGCGTGACCCTGGCTGCGGTGCCACTGAGGAACACTTCATCGGCCACCATCAGTTCGGTCTTGTCCACCGGACGTTCGATCACCGGGATGCCCATCACCCCAGCCAGCTCCAGGATGCTGGCGCGCGTGATGCCCTCAAGGATGTCCTGATCCACACTCGGGGTGATCAGGACGCCGTCGCGGACGATGAACAGATTCATGCCACTGGCCTCACTCACCTTGCCGCGGCTGTTCAGCAACAGGGCCTCGTCGAAGCCACTCTTGACCGCTTCGGTTTTGGCCAGCGAGCTAGTGATGTAAGCACCGCTGATCTTGCCGCGCAGCGGCAGTGAGCGATCCTCCTGCCTGGTCCAACTGCTGATGCGGCAGCTGACGCCATCGGGGGAGAGATAGTCACCCATCTCGATGCCGTAAATCAGGAAGTCGGTCTGAATGTTGTGCAGTCGCGGCGCAATGCCCAGGTCGCTGGTGTAGACGAAGGGTCGCAAGTAGATCGGACATGTCGGACGGTTCGCCTTCAGGAAGGCATCGATCGCCGCGTGGAACGTCTCCTCGGGCAGCTCGGTCAACAGCAGCCGGGCGCTCTGGCTGAGGCGGCGGGCATGGCGATCGGCCCGGAACAGCAGGATCTCGTTGGCATCGGCGGGGTTGGGTAGGCCGCGCATGCCGCCGAAGGCTCCGGTGCCGTAGTGCAGGGCGTGGGTGGCCACCGACAGGGTGGCCTCAGCGAACGGCACGCAGGTCCCGCCGAACCAGGCGTAGGGAAGGAACTGATGCATGAGCGGCGGAAACGTTCGCCCGATCTTCTCACCGCAAGCTGCAGGATGGGGGCATGCACAGGTTGGCGGCGGTTCCCGGCCAGGACGATGGCGACGGTTCAGGGCTTCTGTTCGTGGAACAGGAGCCGGCGCCGGTGGTGCTGCTCAGCAGTGCCGACACGGACCTGGTGGCGATCGAAAACCTGTTGCAGGCCAGGCCCGAGCTGCTGCCGGCGGGGCTGCGGGCCCTGAATCTCGCGGCCCTGGCCCATCCGGCAGTGATCGACCACTACATCCGCACCTCGCTGGCCTCGACCCAGCTGGTGATCGTGCGGCTGCTTGGGGGCCGGGGCCACTGGAGCTATGGCCTTGAGCAACTGGGCGCCTGGCAGCAACGCATCGTTGCCCCTGGGGGCAGCCCCAGGCAGCTGCTGGTGCTGGCTGGCACGGCCGAGGAGGACGCCAGTCTCGGATCGCTCGGCAGTGTTCCCGCCGCCCTGGCCACGGCACTGGCCGCCGCCCTGCGGGAAGGAGGAGCCGCCAACCTGGAGGCCCTGCTGCGCTGCGTCACCAGCCTGCTCAGGGGTGAGATCCCGGAGCCGCCAAAGCTGTTGCCGGGAGCCGATCCCCTGCCCCATGACTGGCGGGACGAGCCCGGTGCTCGGGTCGGGTTGATCTTTTATCGCGCCTTGTTGCAGGCCGGCGATCTGACCCTGGTGGAGGCCTGCCTGCAGGAGCTGCGGGATCAGGGGCTGGCCCCGCGGGCGCTCTGGGTCAGCAGCCTGCGGGATGCCGCCGTCCAGCAGGGAGTGGGAGATCTGCTGGAGCGCGAGGCGATCGAAGCGGTGCTCTGTGCCACCGGTTTTGCCTCGGTGCAGTTCGAGGAAGCGGGCCTCGGTGCACCGCTGTGGGAACGGCTGCAGGTGCCGGTGCTGCAGCTGCTCTGCAGCGGCCGCTCCCAGCGCAGCTGGCAGGAGAGCAGCATCGGCCTGGGGCCCCTGGATCTGAGCCTGCAGATCGCCCTGCCAGAACTGGATGGCCGCATCACCTCCCGGGTCGGGGCCTTCAAGGAGCAGGCCTGGGCCAGTGATCGCCTTGGCACGGCCTTGCTGCGCCTGCAGCCGGATCGGGAGCGGCTGGCGTGGATCGTCCGTCTCTGCCGCCACTGGATCGAGCTGCGCCGCACCCCCAGAGCCGAGCGCCGGGTCGCCCTGGTGCTGGCCAACTATCCCACCCGCAACAGCCGTCTGGCCAACGGCGTGGGACTGGACACCCCCGCCAGCGCCGCCCTGATGCTGGGCTGGATGGTGGAAGCCGGCTACGACCTCGGGGCGGGCCCCCTGCCCGCCGACGGTGACGCCCTGATCCAGGCCCTGCTGGCCGGCCGCAGCAACGACCCGGAGAGCAGCCACCGGGCGCCCCTGGGCCATCTGAGCCTGGAAGACTATGGGCGCTGGTACGTGACCCTGCCTGCAGCCGGCCGGCAACGGCTGGAGCAGGTCTGGGGGCCACCCGCCGCCGATCGGGACCTGGAGACCAGCAAGGTCGGCACGGCCTTCCCCGTGCGGGGCCTGCGCTTTGAGCGGATCGTGTTGTTGATCCAGCCGCAACGGGGCTACGACCGGGATCCTTCCCTGAGTTACCACAGCCCAGACCTGCCCCCGACCCACGCCTACCTGGCCCAGTACCTGTGGCTGCGGCAGCAATTCGGCGCCCAGGTGGTGGTGCATGTGGGCAAGCACGGCAACCTGGAATGGCTGCCGGGCAAGGGCCTGGGGCTCTCTCCGGACTGTTTCCCGGAGTGGGCCCTGGGGCCGTTACCCCATCTCTATCCCTTCATCGTCAATGACCCCGGGGAGGGCAGCCAGGCCAAGCGGCGCGCCCAGGCGGTGATCCTTGATCACCTGACGCCCCCCCTGGGCCGGGCCGGTCTCCACGGCCAACTGCAGGCGCTGGAGACCCTGCTGGATGAGTACTGGGAGGCCAGCCAGCTGGGGGCCGAACGGGCCGGGTTGCTGCGCGAGCAACTGGCCCAGCAGTTGCAACAGCTGGAGTTGCCAGGTCTGGCCAGCGATCTCGATCAGCAGCTTGAGCAGGCCGACGGCTACCTCTGCGAGCTCAAGGATGCCCAGATCCGGCTTGGCCTGCACACCTACGGCACCCTGCCGGCGCCAGCGCTGCTGGCCGAACTGCTGCTCTGCCTGGCCCGGGCTCCCCAGGCCGGACTACCCGGACTGACCCAGGCCCTGGCCCGGGATCTGGGGCTGGCGCTGGACCCCTGGGCCGATGAGGAATCCCAACCGCTTGGCTCCGCCGATCGGCAGACACTGAGCCAGCTGGTTCTCCAGCTCGGGCCGGAGGCTGTTCCCGCCCAGGATCGGGTTCCTAGTCCCGAGCCGGTTGATCGCCCCACGACCGGCAACCCCATCAATCCTGACCTTGCGCTGCCGGCAGACCCGCTGACCGCCCGACGCACACCCTTGCGCCTGTGCGGGGATGGGACGGCCCTGCTGGAGCGCTGGGCCCTGCAGCTGGTGCAGCAGGAGCTGGAGGCGGTCGCCTCGTCCAGCGCCCAATGGGACTCCCCCCGTTCTGCAGGGATCCTTGCTGCGTCCAGCACAAGCCCGCCTGGCCCCACCACCGAAGCGGTGCTGCTTCACCTGCGCCAGCGCCTGCAGCCGGCCCTGCTGGCCTGTGGCGAGGCGGAACGGATGGCCCTGCTGCGGGGCCTGGAGGGGGGCCGGATTGCCGCCGGGCCGTCAGGGGCTCCCACCCGCGGCCGCCCCGATCTGCTGCCAACGGGCCGCAATTTCTACAGCGTTGACCTGCGTGGCCTGCCGACCGAAGCCGCCTGGGATCTGGGCCGCCGCAGTTCCGAGCTGTTGCTGGAGCTGCACCTGCAGGAGCAGGGCGACGACCTGCGCCAGCTGGCGCTCTCGGTCTGGGGCACGGCGACGATGCGCAACGGTGGCGAAGACATTGCCCAGGCCCTGGCCCTGATGGGTGTGCGGCCGATCTGGGATGGCCCGACCCGGCGCCTTGTGGATCTGGAGGTGATCCCCCTGAGCTTGTTGGGGAGGCCGCGGGTGGATGTCACCCTGCGCATCTCAGGGCTGTTTCGCGATG
The DNA here is from genome assembly GCA_037127935.1 of Synechococcaceae cyanobacterium ELA739. Taxonomy (GTDB): domain Bacteria; phylum Cyanobacteriota; class Cyanobacteriia; order PCC-6307; family Cyanobiaceae; genus Cyanobium. The sequence continues at coordinate 76,095 of JBAXXM010000011.1, read as the reverse complement.
CCTTCCCCCAGCTGGTGGGCTGGTTCAACCGGGCGACGCGGCTGGTGGCGGCCCTGGCGGAGTCGGCGCAGGACAACCCGCTGGCGGAGAGTGCCCGCAGCGAAGGGTCCTGGGGCCGGGTCTATGGCTCGGCGCCGGGGGCCTACGGCGCCGGCCTGCAGGGCCTGATCGACAGCGGCCACTGGGAAGAGCGGGGCGACCTGGGGGAGGCTTTCCTGAACTGGAGCCAGTGGCGCTACGACGGTGAAGCGGGAGCGGCCTCCGGCAGCGCTGGATCAATCGAGGCGGCCCCGGACCGCGAGGGGCTGGAGCAGCGACTCCGCCAGGTGCAGGTGGTGCTGCACAACCAGGACAATCGTGAGCACGACCTTCTGGATTCCGACGACTATTACCAGTTCCAGGGGGGCCTGAGCGCCGCCGTTGAGCGTGTGTCCGGCCAGCGGCCGGCCCTGTGGTTCGGCGACCACTCGCGCAGCCAGCGGCCCCGGTTGCACCGGCTGGAACGGGAACTGGACAAGGTGCTGCGCTCGCGCCTGCTCAATCCCCGCTGGATCGATGGGATGCGCGCCCACGGCTACAAGGGCGGCTTTGAAATGGCCGCCAGCCTCGACTATCTGTTCGCCTACGACGCCAGCACGGGACGGGTCCCCGACTGGAGCTACGGCGCCATCAGCAGCACCTGGCTGGGTTCCGCCGAGGTGCTGGCCTTTCTGCGCCGGAGCAATCCCTGGGCCTTGAGGGACATGGCCGAGCGTTTGCTCGAAGCCCACCATCGAGGCCTCTGGGAGGGTGCAGAAGCCTCGGAGATCGAGCGGTTGGGGCAGTTGGTGCTGGACAGCGAGGCCCTGATCGAGACCTGACTCAGGCGTTCAGATCCCTGGCCATCGCCTTGAAGGGATTGATGTCCCCAGCCTTGCCACCCTGCTGCTGGGTGATCTGGGGCTGGGCATTGTCCCCAGTCCCTTCGCCACTGTTGGCTTTGCGCGGGGCGCTACCGGGGGCGTTGACGGCCACAGCGGCACCACGAGTGCGCTGATCCAGTTCGGCTTTGCTCATGGGCTGGGCAAAGGTTTTCTTCACCGGCTTGGGTACACCCCCGGTGAGATCGACTTTGACCTCGGAGTCCGGGTTGATGCCGGCCAGCCCCGGGCTCATTTTTTCAAGTTTGGCCTCCATGGAGGCGACTTCAGCCACCATCTCCTTGTTGCCTGGACTGTCAGCGCTGCCGGGGAAGGTGCGGCGGATCCTGTTGGACCGGCGCATGAAGTTGACATCACCCAGGCTGCTGGAAGCGTCAGCATCAAGGAAAAAGGTCTCCTCGTCCTTCTTCGGCTTCTCCACCGGGGTTTGTCCGGAGATCTTCACGGAGGGGGAACGGGAACCCAGCAGGCGATCGAACAGACCCATCGGCAGCAAGGAATGCGTCAGCAAACCCTAGCGGCCGCTGAGCGCCAGTCCGTGGGTATCGGTGCCACAACTCTGCAAAAGGCCACGTTTGTCCAGATCGGCGGCGATGGCTTCACACACCAGCGGGGATGGTGTCCAAGCAGGCTTCTGCTCGTAGTCGTACCAGGCCTCGGCCCCATCGAAGCCGAGATCGGCGGCGGCCGCGATCAGGCGTTCATGGGGCAGGCGGTAGCGGGCGGGATGGGCCAGCAGGGCCAGGCCCCCAGCCTGGTGGATGGCAGCCAGCACGGCCTCGCAGCGCAGGGCCGGACCCACACAAGCCGTCCCCTGCAGATAGGGCGTCAGGGAGTCGGCCGGGGCGTCGAATCCCAGGGCCAGCACATGCACCAGGCACCCGTCCAAAAGGGCGCTGATTTCGACGCCGCGCCAGAGCGTCGGAACCACCTGGCCTTGGGCGCGCGCAGACACCAGATGGGCCTTCGCCTCGTCATAGGCCCTGAAGGCGTGGTGGTCGGTGATCGCCAGATGCTCAAGGCCGCACGCCATCGCCCCGGCGGCGAGGGCCGAAGGGCTGAGGCTGCCATCACTGAAGAGGGTGTGACAATGAAAGTTGAACCGCCCCGGGCAGCTGTCCGCCTGGACCTGCCGTAGGACCGCTGTCAGGGGGTGATCCCGCGCTTCAGGCCGCAGCACCGCCGCCTCCGGTCGCCGCCGCCAGCTTCTCGGCCCGCAGCCGGCGCCAGCGGGCATAGAACTGGATGGAGGCGGCCATGAACACCACCAAAGCCACGATGAACCAGGTGGCGGCACCGGTGGGGAACTGGTTCTTGAACACCACTAGCAGCACCACGATCACCAGCAGCAGGGTGGGCAACTCATTGAGGGCCCGCAGTTGCTTGGGGCTCCAAAGGCAGGCGCCCCGCTGCAGCTGGCCCATCAGCCGATAACAGAAGGCGTGATAGGCCAACAAGACCGCCACAAAAGCCAGCTTGGCGTGCATCCAGCCCTGGTGCAGCCAGTCCGGATTGACGCTCAGCAGGCCAGCGGCGCAGACCACCGCCACCACCATGCCCGGCGTGGTGATGATGTTGGCCAGGCGTCGCTCCATCAGGCCGTACTGCTGCTGAAACGGCTCCACCAGCGCCGGTTCCAGCTCGGCGGCTTCCCGGTGATAGATGAACAGTCGCACCAGATAAAAAAGTCCGGCGAACCAGACCACAACGCCGACGATGTGCAGGGTCTTGAACCAGAGGTAGGCCTCCGGGGGCCAGGCAAAGGCGAGCGGCATGCGAAAGGCGAAGGTCGAATCAGCGCTTGCTCCAGGCTAGGTGCGTGCTGTACGCAGCAGGTACCGAGCGACCAGGCCCCTGGCCTGCCTGACGCACTCCATGGGATCAGGGGGGGTTCGCCGACTCTCTCACCCCAGGCGTGCCCGGTCCGGGCTGGATTGGCGGGGTACATCGAAACCCATCATCAAAAGCGTGCACCCAGTCAATCGAGCAGGTTGTGCTCGTGCCAACCCCTTTTGGCTCAATGCTGAGTCAGCACCAAGCCCAACCCACCTGACATCGGCAAGGACGAAGCCGCTGCCTGGAGCACAGGCCAGCCCCCCCAACTCAACCGCCTGAACTCGGACGGTGCAGCGCGGCGGTCTCCTGGATCGCCTGCCGTTCCTGCGGCGGGATGCGCTCCAGTTGGCGCAGCATCAGGGCCATGCGCGGATTGAGGGCCAGCAGCTCCTGATGGCGCATCAGGAAATCCCAGTACAGAGCGTTGTAGGGACAGGCCTTCGGCCCGCTGCGGGTCTTGACGTCGTAGCGGCAGCCGCGGCAGTAGTTGCTCATCCGGTTGATGTAGTTGCCACTGGCCGCATAGGGCTTGCTGGCCAGCAGGCCGCCGTCGGCGAATAACCCCATGCCCAGCACGTTGGTCTGCATCACCCAGTCGAAGCCATCGATGAACATGCGGCTGAACCAGGCGGTGTAGGCCTGGGGATGGAGCCCGGCGATCAGGCCCCAGTTGGCCAGCACCATCAACCGCTGGATGTGGTGGGCATAGGCATTGGTGTGCAGTTCCGCCAGGACGGTGTCGATGCAGGCCATGCCACCGGGCTCCAGCCGCTCCAACCAATCGGGCAGGGGAGCGTCGGCGCCGAAGTAGTTGTGGGCGCCGTAGGCGGGGCCGAACCAGTGGTAAAGCCCATGGGTGTATTCCCGCCAGCCCAGGATCTGGCGAATCACGCCCTCCAGGCCGGCCAGGGGTGAATCCCGTTCCAGGCCGGCGATCTCCAACCGGCGGATCACTTCCAGCGGGTGCAGCAGGCCGAGGTTGAGATAGGGACTGAGCAGGGAATGCCAGAGGGTCGGCTGGCCGCGCACCATGGCGTCCTGATAGGGCCCGAAACCATCCAGCCGCGTGGCGATGAAGTGCTCCAGCACCGCCAGGGCCTGCTGGCGCGTCACGCCCCAGCCGAAGGGGCTGCTCAGCCCTGGCAAGGCCGGCAAGCCTTCGGCCTGGCGTTCGCAGTCGAGACGCTCGACCTTGGCGATCACGGCGTTGGTGATCGCATCGGGTGCAAACAGCAGCGGTTCCGGCCCCTGCAGGCCCGCAGGCGGGGCCTTGCGGTTGAGCTGGTCGAAGTTCCACTGACCGCCCAGGGGCTGGGGCCCAGGCGCCGGCTTCGCCCCCTTGGGCGCTGCCGGCTCCATCAGCACCCCGAAGCGGCGCCGGCCCTCGCGGTAGAAGAACTCCATGCGCAGCTGGCTGTAGCGACCGGCCCAGGCGGCGAAATCGCCGCGGCTCCAGAGAAAGGCGTTGGAGGGATGCCAGACCAGTCCCAGCGTTGTTGCCGGGGCGCCCCGGGCCGCCCGGATCAGGCCCCAGCAGCGCTCAATCGACGGGCGCCAGTGCCGATCGGCAGGCTCCATCAGATGCAGCTCATCGATGCCGTGCTCGGCCTGCCAATCCGCCAGGGCGGCGCTGAAACGGGAGACCTCGCAGTGATCGACGTCCCAGCCGGCCGCCCGCAGCTCGGCGGCGAAATGGCGCATCGCACTCCAGAGCAGCACCAGCTTCTGGCGATGCAGGCCCTGCTGCAACACGGATTCGCTCTCGACCAGCAGCACCCGGGCCTCACCGGGGCGGAACGACGCCAGGGCGGCCTGGCCGGCGTCGAGCTGATCCTCCAGCACCCAGATTCCCCGGGCCATTGTTCCCTTCTCCCTGCTGCAACAGCCTGCCGACGCACTGTGGCGCGCTGTCGGCCCGCCCCCCGCTCTCAGGAGGGCGTGCCGCCCACCAACCGGCAGGCCCGGCGGGCCACGGCGGCGCCATAGCCCCGTTCCACAGGGCCTGTCGCCGGGCTGATGTGGCCGTCCCGGCAATCGACGGTGATCCGTTCCTGCTGGCCCCGTTGATCCCGCAGCCGCAGGCGCAGCTGGAAGACGTGCTTGGCGCTGCGACTGAATTCGTCACCGCAGACCGGCCCAACACAGAGACCCGGAGCGGCGAGCGCCGGCGCTGGCTGGCCGGCCAGGACTGAGGCCGCCAACAGTGGTCCCGCCAGCGGCAGCAACCACAGGCAAGTGCTCAGCAGCAGCGAGGCCGCCAGGCCCGCGGCCGGAGCCGGGCCGACAGCAAACGGGACCTGGCAGCGCCGCCACAGCCCGACCACAGGGAACAACCAGAGCCGCAGCGGTGAGGGCAAGCAGGACAGACAGCGATCTCCCCATCTTCCCGCGACACAGGCGCCCGCGGGTCTGCAGCGCTTCAACGGCCAGAACCCGCTCCGCTCAGCTCCTCAGCCGCCGGGTCCTGGTTCCCGTCCCCCAGCTCTTCGGCCTGATCCAGGGGCGGATGGAAGTACTCCCACACCTGCCGGGCCAGTCCCGGCCCCATGCCGGGGGCCTGGGCGATCGCTTCAGGGCTCGCCAGCTGGATCGCATCGAGCGAACGAAAATGGGCCAGCAGGTCCCGCACCCGTTTGGGGCCCAGGCCGGGGATGTCGCTCAGCCGTGTGCGCTTCATCCGCTCACCGCGCTGCTGGCGATGGAAGCTGACGGCAAAGCGGTGGGCCTCATCCCGCAGGCGCCGCAGGAGGGCCACCCCGAGTTGGTCGGGCTCACTGTCGAGCGGTTGTTTCGCCCCGGGCACGAACACCTCTTCGCGCTGCTTGGCCAGGGAGCAGACCACCAGCTCCTCGTGCAGATCCAGTTCCCGCAGGGCCTCCATCACCGCCGACAGCTGGCCCTTGCCACCGTCGATCATCACCACATCCGGCCAGTCATTGAGGCCGCCGGTGTGGAGGGCCGTACTGGCGGATCGCCGCAGTTCGGCCAGATCCGCCCCCTCGGCCTTGGCCTGGGACCAGCGGCGAAAGCGGCGGCGCATGATTTCGGCCATAGCCATGAAGTCATCGGAGTGGCCGGCGACGATGCTGCTGCTGCGGATCTTGTATTTGCGGTAGTGCTGCTTGGCCGGCAGGCCGTCGATGAACACCACCTGGGAGGCCACCGCATCGCTGCCCTGGATGTGGCTGATGTCAAAGCCCTCAATCCGCCGGGGGGGCGTTGCCAGCTCCAGCAGTTGGGCCAGATCCTCGGTGGCCAGCAGCTGCTGCTCGGCGCCACGCTGGGCCCGCTCGAGCTCGTAGGTGGCATTGCGCTCCACCAGCTCGATCAGTTCCGCCTTCTGCTGACGTTGGGGGACCGCCAGCCGCACCCGGCGGCCGCGCCGCTCGCCCAGCCACTCCTCGATCAGGGCTTGCTGGGGCAAGGGGTGCTGCAGCAGCAGCTCCGGCGGGATCTCCACCGGATCCACCTGGCTGTAGTGCTCCTCCACCACCCGCTGCAGGATCCGGCCCGGCTCCAGGGGCTGGCCATCGGCGCCAATGGCATCGGCCGTGAACCCCAGGCGCCCCACGAGCTTGCCCGCCCGCATCTGGAACAACTGCACCGCTGCCAGCCGCTCATCGGCCGCCAGGGCGACCACATCGCGGCTCACGGAACTGTCGCCGAGGCTCATCTTCTGATCCGCAGTGAGGGTGTCGATGCCCTGAAGCTGGTCACGCACCCGGGCGGCGCTCTCAAAATCCAAGCGCTCGGCGTACTTCTCCATCTGCTCCTGGAGCAGCGCCAGCAGCTCTTCGTTGCGGCCCTGGAACACCATCGCCACCTGGCGCAGGGTCTGGTGGTAGTCCTCCGAGCTGATCCGCTCCTGGCAGACCCCGGGACAGCGGCCGATGTCGTAGTTCAGGCAGGTGCGATCGCGGTGCAGGGGCAGGGGCCGCTGGCGCAGCGGGAAGACCCGCTTGACCAGATTGAGGGTGCGCCGCAGCAGACCGACATCGACATAGGGCCCATAGAAGCGATCGAGCGGACTGCGGAAGCGGCGGCGGCGGGTGATGAAGATGCGCGGATAGGTCTCACTCCAGGTGATGCAGAGATAGGGATATTTCTTGTCGTCCTTCAGCAGAACATTGAAGTGCGGCTGGTTCTGCTTGATCAGGTTCGCCTCCAGCGCCAGCGCTTCGGCCTCGCTGTCGGTGACGATCACCTCGATGTCGCAGACCTGGCGCACCATCAGCGAAATGCGCGGGCTGTGGCCGTGGCCGCCGCCGCTCTGGAAATAGCTGCGCACCCGGTTGCGCAGCACCTTGGCCTTGCCGATGTAGAGGATGCGGTCCTCGCGATCGCGCATCAGATAGCAGCCGGGTTCCGACGGGATTTCCCGTAGCCGCTGCTTCAGCCGCTGCGGCTGCAGCATCAGGGGATCGCCGGGCCCTGGCTTCAACGCCTGGGCCCGTTCCTGAGGCTGCTGCAGCGCCAGGGCATCGTCGGGTTCTGCCGGGAGCTGCCGGGGATCGGGCCGCTGGTCCGCCAGGCTCAACCCCCGTACTGCCAGCCGGTGGCGGAGAGTTCGAGGGCGGCACCGTCCCGGTGCAGCACAGCGTTCTTGACCGCTCCCACAAACACGGTGTGATCGCCGGCGGCCACCTGACCCACCAGCTCGCACTCAACAGCGCCGAGGGCCTCATCCAGAATCGGCAGACCGAAGGCTCCCAGCTGGAATGGGGCGGCGTCGAACCGACCGCCGACACCCTTCTGGGGTTTGAAGAACACCGCCGCCAGATCCTTCTGATCGGCGGACAGCACGTTCAACGCGAAGCGGCCGGTGCGCTGGATCATGCCGTTGCTGGTGGAGTCGGCCCGCACCGCCATCACCACCAGCGGCGGCTCAAAGGAACCCTGGGTCACCCAGCTGGCGGTGAAGCCATTGACCTCGTCCCCTTCGGCCACCCCGCAGATGAAGACGCCATGGGGGATCTTGCGCAGCAGGGTTTTCTTGGCTGCCTGGTCGAAACTGGCTTCGCTCATGGTCCTGGGATCTCGATTGAACGAACTCTAGGAAGGGGAGCAGCCCTGGCCGGGACGGCCGCTCCATAGGCTTGCCATCGCTGCGGCGCCTGAATGCACGCCCTCTACCCGGGCAGTTTCGACCCCCTGACCTTCGGCCACCTGGATCTGATCGAGCGGGCGGCCCGCCTGTTCGACGGTTTGACCGTGGCGGTGCTGCAGAACCCGGGCAAAAATCCCAGCTTCTCGCTGGAGCAGCGCCTCAGCCAGATCCGGGAGGCGACCGGCCATCTACCCCAGGTGCAGGCCGCCAGCTTCGATGGCCTCACTGTTGATTTTGCCCGCACCTGTGGCTCTGGCGTGATCCTGCGCGGTCTGCGGGCCCTGAGTGACTTTGAATTCGAGCTGCAGATCGCCCACACCAACAAGACCCTGGCGCCGGCGATCGAAACCCTGTTCCTGGCCACCGCCGTCCAGCACAGTTTTCTGAGCAGCTCGGTGGTCAAGGAGGTGGCACGCTTCGGAGGCGCGGTCGAACACATGGTGCCGAGGGGAGTGGCGGCCGACCTTGCAAGGCTCTTTAATCAGGCAACTCCCCACGGTTGACATGTCTGAGGCCCGCATCACCGTCCTCGATCAGCTGGATCAGCTCGAAGAGATCGTTCTCGACGGCAGCCGCATCCCGTTCAGCGGTGGCCGGCTCGTCAACGAGCAGGACGCCATCGAGACGATGGATGCCCTGCGCGAGTCCCTGCCGGCCCAGATCGTCCAGGCGGAGGAGTTGATCCGCCAGCGGGAGGGCTTCATCGACAAGGCCCGTCAGCAGGCCGAGGAGATCGTCACCAAGGCCCGTCGGGAGCGGGAGCAGCTGATCAACCAGGCCGCCATCCGCCAGGAGGCCGAGCGGCAGGTGGGGGAACTGCGGGACCAGGCTCGCCAGCAGTGCGAGCAGATGATGCTGCAGGCGCGCCAGCAGGTGGCCCAGGTGGAGCAGGAGCATCAGGCCCGCATGGCCCAGATGGAGCAGCAGCACGCCAGCCGCCGCCAGCAACTGGAGCAGGAGGCCCAGGCGCGCCGCCAGCAGCTGGAGCAGGAGGCGAATGATCGCAATCGTCAGCTGCTCGAGCACCACGAGCGAGCGCGGCAGCAGGCGATGCAGGAGCTGGAATCGGTCCGTCAGGAGGGGCTGCGGGTCCAGCGGGACAGCCAGGCCGAGGCGGAGCGACTCCATGCCGATGCCCTGCAGTTCGGTAAACAGACCCAACAGCAATGCGAAGCCCTGGTGGCCCGCAGCCGCCAGGAGTCGAACTCGATCCAGGAGGGGGCCAATCGCTACGCCGAACAGGTGCTGGGCGAACTGGAAGTGCGCCTCAAGGAACTGAGCCAGGTGGTGCTCAGTGGCCGCCAGGAGCTGGGCCGTCTGCAGAGCCAGGATCGCCAGGCCCCGGCAGCGGCGGAGCTGGTTCCCCTGGCCGAAAACGAGCCGGTCAACCGGGCCCGCCGGGCCGCTGGTCGGATGCGCCGCGCCGCCACCCGCGGTCTCGCCAGCTGAGCGAGGACCATCCCTCAAGCCCCTGACTGGTTACAGCCACTGGCCTGGCGCTAGTGCAACCATCCACTGAGCATCAGGCTGGTTACCAGCTCAGGGACCGATCAGCTGGGACGGGTGTCAGGGCCAAAAGGTTTTCGAGGGTGGTGCCCATCTCCAGGCTGCTGCTGAGTGTCTGACTTAGCTGCGCTCAAGGACCCGCGGAGGCATCGTCGTTCGTCAATCACCCCGCCTTTGCGCTCTTTCACCACGCCTTACGCGTGTGCCTGTCCGGGGTTGCGGGGCTTTTGGGGATCAGCCAGGTTGTTCGACGGGTGCAGGTCAGATGCCTACCCGGTTTCAGAGATGGATCAGGCAGAACAACTTCGAAAATGCTCTGGTGGACTGATTTCTGCAATGAATTCCAGCTGCCTTGGTTCCAACTCAGACAAACCCAGGCCTGCCTTGATCGGTCCCAGCTGCTGTGTTCACTTCGGAAATCCGATCAAGAAAGGATCCTGAAGCCTCTACGGGACACGGGACGTCTGGCTCAGGTCAGGCTCGGGCTGATGGGGACAGGTGGAAAACATACCTGGAGATCCATCCAATCCGTCGATGGATCCAAGCTTGTTCAACGCCTGGAATGGCTGGATCCTCTGACTGATCGGATGGCATAAAAAAGAGGGCATCGCCCGGAGTCGGACGATGCCCAGGATTCAGGCTCGGTTGTGCGTTGGCCTGCTGCAATTTCAGGCGCTGATCAATACCCTGGCGTCACGGGGGACTGGCCACAGAGGGACACATCCTGCACCTGGCGCATTATCTGCCCGATGGTCTGGTTCGGCATGCTGGCCCCGTTGGAGATGGCACTCACATAGCGGGGGCCATCGCTGGTCTGCAGCACACCGCTGATCGCCCGCACACCCGTCAGGGTGCCGGTTTTGCCAAACAGGTGGCCATCGAGCGAGGTGCCGTTGAACAGATGGCGCATCGTGCCCCGTTGGCCGGCGATCGACATCGAGCCGATGTAATCCCGGCCGTAGGGATGTTGATCCATCCGCATCAACAGGGCCGCCAGTAGCCTTGAGGTCACACGGTCATTGCGGCTGAGACCGCTGCCGTCGTGGATGCTCACCCCCTGCATCGGCAGACCCTGGCTGGTGAGCCAGACGGTTTCAATCCGGGCCGCATCTTCCACATTCCAGGTGCCGGCGGCGCTGCGCAAAAGCACCTCGGCGGTGAAGTTATGGCTTTCGGTGTTGGCCAGGCTCAACAGGCCGTGCATCGAGGTGGAAGGTTCCTCGTGGACGAGCACCGCGTCCCGGGGCATCGGCGCATCGGCTGGCACCAGGCTCAGCGTCGCCTTGGCACCCTGCTGGTCCATGGCGCGCTGCAGCAGGGTCGTCAGGCGCGAGGGCGGATTGCTGACGGCATCTTCAATGGCGTTGCTGGTGATCGCCAGCCGGGTGATCGGGGCGCCGTAGGAATAACTGCGATCGCCATAGCTCCAGCCCTGGGGCCACCAGCCCTGGGCCGGCTCCTCCGCCAGTTGCAGCTTCACTGCCGTGCCCGGTGCCCCACCGGCAGAGGTCATCGCCAGCTTGGCGAAGCGTTGCAGATGGGGCACCGCCAGATCCGGATCACCCTGGCCTGTAAGCCGCAGGGTGCCATCACTGAGGCGCCAGAGCCTGGTGTTGAGGCGGAAGTCAGGGCCGAGGCGATCCAGGGCGAAAGCCGTACTCAGCAACTTCTGGTTGGAGGCCGGAAGCCGCGGACGGGTTCCGTTCACATCGGCCAGCAGCCGTCCACTGGGGTCAGCGACGCTGACGCTCCAGACCGAGGCCTCCGATCCGATCAGCGACGCCAGCCGCTGCTGCAGGCTGGGGCAACTGACCTGGTTCTGCAACTGGGGCAGGCCAACCGGCGCCGGCAGGGGTGGCAGCGAGGCCATCGGTGCCCGCTGAATGGGCCGGCTGGGCGGCAGGGCCGGCGACCAGGTTGTGACGGTGGCTCCGACCTCCTGGGCATGCAGGGGGGCGACAAGCGTCGGCACCGCCAGGCTGGTGGCCAGGAGCATCAGCCGGATCGAGTGGTGAGCTGCCATCTCAGGATTGCCCCACTTTCAGGTCGGTGACGGTGCCGTTGAAGCGGTATGTCGCGCCTTCCAGCTCCACGGGGGCCCCGATCTTGATCGTCTGGTTCCCAAACACGACCCCACCGGTGGTCTTGCGACCCTCACCCTTGAGCACGAAGCGTCCGTCGAAGCTGCCGAAGGTCTTTTGATTCGGATCCGGGGCGGTGACGATGCGGCCGTCAGGAGTCAGGATCGTCAGGCGCCGTTCCAGGGGAATCACCCGTTCGATCGCCACGCTGCCGTGGGGCTGGTTGCGGATCACGATCGCCACCTTCCCTTCGGTTTCTGCGCTTTTGAGAATCGCAGCGGGATCAGCGGCGGGCACGCCGCGCACATCCACCGTGACCGTGACCGGTTGCATCGAGCCGGTGGCGCTGGCCACGGCTCCGCTGAGCTTGGGGCTCCAGACCACACCGCCGACCGCAAGCAGCACGGCGGCTGCAGCACCGAGGTCGATCAGATTCCAGGAGCGGGAGGGAGAGTTTTCGCTGGCCATCGGAACCCACAAAGCCTGCGAAGTGTACGCAGGGTTCCCCGGCGGCACCAGCCCTGACCCTGTCCAGCGCCGGGCGCCTCACCTCAGTTCTGCAGACCCTCGATCAGATCGCCCAGGGCCTTGAGATTGCCGCCCAGGCCTGGACTCTGGCCACCGCTGAGCGCCAGTTCCTGCTGTTCACCGTCGGGCTTGCGCTCATAGCTGGCCACGAAGCGGTATCCATCGGCATCGAGGCGATAGAGCTCCCATTCGCCAGGCCAGGCACGACGCAGGGCGCTGAAGGACTGGGGGAGCAGGGCATAGGCGGCCTGCCACTGGGACAGAAAGCCACGGCGGCGCTGGCGGGCAACGCTGCCGATGCCGACGGTGGCATCCTCGAGATTGGGATTGAGAAGCACCACCGGCCCGCCATGGGCGGCGCAGATCGCCTCCACCTGGCCGTATTCCGCCTGGCAGGCACCCACCAACAGCAGCACCCCGTCCGTGGTGCCTGTCGCCTGCAGCCGGGACTGATCGCCGAAGCTGGCGATGTTGGTCATGGCCTCACCGGCGTCGCGGCGCGCCAGGGCCGTTGCCCCCATGTCGGCGAACAGCAGGCGAAGCTCCACGCCCTTCGCCAGCAACGATGTGTTCAGGCGCAACACCAAGGGCAACAGGCGCAGGCCTTCAAAGCGGAACTCCACGGTCCAGCGGCCTGCGGCGCTGGAGGCCAGGGCCTGGAGCAGGGCCTCGAGGGCCTCGACCTCGGCGGTCAGCAGATCGGCGGGAAGCATGGCGCGCTGGTCCTGGTCAGCGGGGGATGGAACCAGGGAGCTCGGACCCTACCGAGCCGCTCGTCCCTGCTTTGCAGGCTCCCCATCGGCAAGGCAGCAATCTCCGCGCTGCACGAATCCGTCAGAACCACGGCCGCTCTGCCCAACAGCTGGTCAGCCCGACCTTGCTTCAGGCGACCTGCAACTCCCGCCGGGCGGCCTCCAGGTCCTCCGGAAAACGCTCCAGATCCTCCTCCCGCAGCCACGGCCCCAGGGTCAGCCGCAGGCCACTGGCCGCTTCCGATTCGCTGTAGCCCATGGCCAGCAGGATCGGGCTGGCGGCGCTGGCCGCTCCGCTGCTGCTGCAGGCGGAGCCACTGCTGACGGCCCAGCCGCGGCGGGCCAGGGCCCGCACCAGGCCACGGCCCGAGAGAGGTCTGCCGTCGTCGCTGGAGATCAGCAGGCTCAGGTGGTGGGGCAGGCGCTCCACCCCATCCCCAGGGACCGGGCCGCTGAGCATCAGGCCCCTGAGGCCGCAGAGGCGGTTCCAGAGCTGGTCGCGCAACTGGGCGAGGGGATCCCGACCTCCCCCCGCCGCCAAACGGGCGCCGGCCAGATCCAGCGCCTCAGCGAAGCCGTGGGCCAGCAGCACCGGCTCCGTTCCCCCCCGCCTGCCCCCCTCCTGGGAGCCGCCGCCGATCAGCGGCGCAAGCTGCAGGCCGGGAGCCAGGGCCAGGGCCCCAACTCCCCGGGGACCCAGCAGCTTGTGGGCCGTGCAACTGAGCAGATCCACCGGCAACTGGGCCAGGTTCACGGGGCCATGGCCGACCACCTGGACCGCATCGACATGCAGGCGCACACCGGCACGGCGGCACAGCGCACCGAGACGTTCCAAGGGCTGCAGAGTTCCCACCTCGCTCTGGCCCCAGATCAGCGACACCAGCCGGGTGGGGGGCTCCAGCCATCGGGCCAGGATCTCGGGATCGACCAGACCCTGGCGGTTCACGGGCAGGACCTGGAGCTGCCAACCCTGGCGCTGCAACAGCGCCGCCGCCGCTCGGGTGGCGGGATGTTCGACGGCTGAGATCAACAACCGACCTGGCTCCATCAGGGCGGCACTACCCAGCAGGGCCAGATGGATGGCCTCGCTGCCGCCGGAGCAGAACACCAGCTGGCCTGGCTCAGTGCCAAGGGCTGAGGCGATCCGGATGCGGCTACGTTCCAGCAGTTCTGCCGCCGCCAGTCCGGGGCCGTGGAGGCTGGAGGGGTTGGCCCAGGCCAGGGGCGCCATCGCCGCCATCGCCGCCAACACCTCGGGTGCCGGTGGGCTCGTGGCCGCCGCGTCCAGGTAGCGGCTCAGATCAACCATGGAGGTGCTCAGGGCTTTCAGGCATCGCCGCCCGGGGCCTGCCAGGGATCCCGGGGGATGGTTCCGGCGGCGGGCTCTGCGCTCTGGTCGCCTGGTTCTGGGCTGGCCTCGGCGCCCAGGCGTGCCCGGAAACGGGATTCGGCCGAATTGGTTGCCAACGCCACCAATTCGTCGAGGGAGCGTCCCCCCAGCAGGGCCTCCACCTGGGCCCGGGCCGCCTGGCTGGCGCAGGCCTCGGGACGGATGCAGCCATTGACGCAGGCCGTGGCGCAGTCGATTTCCGGCCTCGCGCCGGTCGACACGCCCTCCGCAGCAGGCGTTGCAGTGTCTTCCACGGCAGAAGTCACGGCGGTCACCACCGGAGCCTGGGCCGGATCTGCCGGTGAGTCCGGGAGCTGGATGCTGGGGTCGTTGCCCGCTGGCGACGCGGCTTGGGGAGTTGGGGGGGGCTCGGGAGCCCAGCCCAGCGGCGGCTGTTCCGCCTCACCGACCAGACCCGGCACCACCACACCATCGAAGACCGCCTCGGCAGGTCCGGTCATGAACAGGTGATCGGTCGCCGGATCCCAGTCGATCTCCAGCGGACCACCGGGCAGATCGAGGCGGGCACCCCGCTCGCTCAGCCCCAGCAAATGGCAGGCCACCAGGGTGGCGCAGGCGCCCGTGCCGCAGGCCAGGGTGGGTCCGGCGCCCCGCTCCCAGACCCGCATCACCAGATGGCCGGGGTGCAACACCTGCACGAAGTGCACGTTGGTGCGAGCCGGGAAGGCAGGGTGCACCTCCAGCGCGGCGCCTAGCAGGGCCAGATCGACCGCCTCAACATCCGCCACCGGGATCACCACATGGGGATTGCCCATGCCGACGGCGGCCACGGCCAGGTCCCGCCCGGCGATCGCCAGATCCCCCTGGGGCAGACCCGCCGGGCCGTGCTCCAGCAGGGTGGGAATCGAGGCCGGTGCCAGGAACGGCCGGCCCATGTCGACGCGGATACGGCCGTCGCTCTGGAGTTCCGGCACGATCCGTCCTGCCAGGGTCTCGATCTGCCAGGTGCGCCCGGGGCCGTCGCCGTCGCTGTCCGCCAGAAACCTCGCCAGGCAGCGGATGCCGTTGCCGCACATTTCCGGCTCGGTGCCATCGGCGTTGAAGATGCGCATGCGCAACTCGCCTCCCTGCTGCGGTGGGAGGGCCAGGATCACCCCATCGCCACCGACGCCGAACCGTCGATCACATAGGCGCTGGATCGCTTCCGGGGTCAGGCCGAGGCTGTCATCGACCGCTGTCAGGCTGCGACGATCCAGAAGCAGGAAGTCGTTGCCCAGACCCTGATACTTGCTGAACTGAAGCACAATCTTTTAAGGCGCCGGCGCAGCTCGATCCTATGCAGAGCTTCTTCGACAAGCGGGCTCCCCGGCTCGACACCAGCCTGCCCAGTGTCCGCCATGTTCAGGACCTGATCCGTAATCGCACCATCGTCCAGGTGACGATGGTCGGCGGCCAGGAGCTGGAGGGCACGATCAAGTGGCAGGACAGTGAGTTTCTGGCCCTGCGCCAGGACACCAGCCTGCCGCTGGTCCTGATCAGTCGGGATGCCATCGCCATGATGCGGGCCTTCCTCTGAGTCGGCGCCAGCCCCCAGGCCCAGCGGCTATGGCACGATCACGCCTGAGCGCAGGCCCCGAGCGAACCCCGTGACCGATTCCTCCCGCTACCGGCCGCAGGTGATCGAGGAGCGCTGGCAGCAGCGCTGGCACAGCCAGTCCCTGGACCTAACACCCGAGCTCGACACTTCGGACCTGGCATCAGCCGCAAAGGCGGAGCCCTATTACGCCCTGTCGATGTTCCCCTACCCATCGGGGAGCCTGCACATGGGGCATGTGCGCAACTACGTGATCACCGACGTGATCGCCCGGGTGCAGCGGCTGCGGGGCCGGGCCGTGCTGCATCCGATGGGCTGGGATGCCTTTGGTCTGCCGGCGGAGAACGCCGCGATCGAGCGGGGCGTGGATCCCGGTGCCTGGACGGACCAGAACATCGCCCAGATGCGCGAGCAGCTCAAGCGGCTGGGGCTGTCGATTGACTGGGATCGGGAGGTGGCCACTTGCCACGCGGATTATTACCGCTGGACCCAGTGGCTGTTCCTGCAGTTCCTGGAGGCGGGCCTGGCGTATCGCAGCGAGGCCACGGTCAATTGGGATCCGATCGACCAGACGGTCCTGGCCAACGAACAGGTGGACGGCGAGGGCCGCTCCTGGCGCTCGGGGGCCCTGGTGGAAAAGCGCAAGTTGCGCCAGTGGTTCCTCAAGATCACCGCCTACGCCGATCAGTTGCTCGACGACCTGCCCAAGCTCCAGGGCTGGCCGGAGCGGGTGCGCACCATGCAGGCCAACTGGATCGGCCGCTCCCACGGGGCTGAGCTGCGGTTCGAGGTGGTCGACGCCAGCGGTGCCGGCAGCGGCCAGCAGATCACCGTGTTCACCACCCGGCCCGACACCGTCTTTGGTGTCAGCTACGTGGTGCTCGCCCCCGAGCATCCGTTGGTGGCCAGCCTGACCGGCGCTGAGCAGCAGCTGCAGGTGGAGGCCTTCATCGATCTGGTGGGACGCCAGAGCGACCAGGAACGCACCGCTGAAGACAGTCCCAAGCGGGGTGTGCCGATCGGGGCCCAGGTGCGCAATCCGGCCAACGGCGAACTTGTACCCCTGTGGATCGCCGACTACGTCCTGGCCGATTACGGCACCGGCGCGGTGATGGGGGTGCCGGCTCACGACCAGCGCGATTTCGTCTTCGCCCGCCAGTACGAACTGCCGGTGCGCCAGGTGATCATTCCGGAAGGATCGGACGAACACGCCTATGAGGGCGGAGCCTGGACCACCGCCGGCGTGCTGATCCACTCCGGAGAGTTCAACGGTTTGCCCTCGGGAGAGGCTCGGGAACGGATCATCGCTGCCGCTGAAAGCGCTGGCTGGGGCCAGGGCCGGGTGCAATTTCGACTGCGGGATTGGCTGATTTCCAGGCAGCGCTACTGGGGTTGCCCGATTCCGGTGATCCACTGCGAGGCCTGCGGCGTGGTGCCGGTCCCCGCCGAGCAGCTGCCGGTGGAGCTGCCCAAGGGCATGGAGCTGGCCGGCAAGGGCGGTTCGCCCCTGGCCCAGCTAGAGAGTTGGGTGTCGGTGGCCTGCCCCTGCTGCGGCAAGAGTGCCCGGCGGGAGACCGACACGATGGACACCTTCATGTGCTCCTCCTGGTACTACTTGCGCTATAGCGATCCCCATAACACTTCGCTGCCGTTCAGCCGCGAAGCCGTCGATCGCTGGTTGCCGGTCGATCAGTACGTGGGTGGCATTGAGCACGCCATCCTGCACCTGCTCTACTCGCGCTTCTTCACCAAGGTGCTGCGCGATCGCGGCCTGCTGGGCTTCGACGAACCGTTCTCACGCCTGCTGACCCAGGGGATGGTGCAGGGCATTACCTACAAGAATCCCCACAGCGGTAAGTACATTGCCCCGGCCGATGTGGCCGATCCCAGTGATCCCCGGGACCCGGCCACGGGCGAGGTGCTGGACACCTTCTACGAGAAGATGTCGAAGTCGAAGTACAACGGCGTCGATCCCGCCGCCGTCATCGATCGCTACGGCGCCGACACGGCCCGCATGTTCATCCTCTTCAAGGCGCCGCCGGAAAAGGATCTGGAATGGGATGACGCCGATGTCGAGGGCCAGTACCGCTTCCTGCAGCGCCTTTGGCGCCTGGTGGACAGCGCCCTGGAGCGCGGGCTGTCGCTGTCCCCCCGCGGCGCCAGCCCGGCCGGGGGAGCGGAACCCCCGCTCAGCGATGGGGATCAGGAGCTGCGGCGCGCCGTCCACACGGCGATCGCCGCCATCAGCGAAGACCTGGACGGCGACTACCAGTTCAACACCGCCGTCTCCGAGCTGATGAAGCTCAGCAATGCCATGGCCAGCCATCTGGAGACCGCCAGCGAACCGGTGGCCCTGGAGGCCCTGAGGGTGTTGCTGGTGCTGCTGGCACCGTTCGCGCCCCACTTGGCCGAAGAACTGTGGCAGCGCCTCGGTGCCAATCCCGACGGTGACCAGGGCATCCATGGCCAGAGCTGGCCAGAGGTAGACCCGGCCGCCCTCCGGCGCGACACCGTCACCGTGGTGATCCAGGTCAAGGGCAAGGTGCGGGGCCAGCTCGACGTGCCGGCCGATGCCGATGCAGCGACACTGGAAAAGCTCGTCCTGGCCAGCGAGGTGGCCAGCAAGTGGCTGGAGGGTCAGGCCCCTCGCCGGGTGATCGTGGTCCCCGGCAAGCTGGTCAACCTGGTTCCCTGACCACCTGCAGGCTGGCGGGCAAGCCCCAGTCACCGGTGATCCGGTAACCACGGGGATTGCCACCGAGGTGGCGCAGGGCCCAGAACACCGGTTCTGGGCTCGCTAGCTCCAGGGACTGGGCGATGGCGGCCAGATCGCGGCGTTGGCCATCGGCCAGCAGGGCTTCCAACCTTGCCTGCAGGGCGAGCACCTCGGCGGCGGCCTTCTTGCCGGCCTCGACGCCCGGCTGGTGGTAGGCGTTGACGTTGATCAGTTCCCCGTAAAGCCCAACGGCCCGCTCGAACAGGGCCACCAGGGCGCCCAGGCTGCGGGCATCGAAGCGCCTCAGGGTGATCGTCAGGTTCTGGCGATCGCCTTCGGTGAGGGCCGAGCGGGTGCCCTGCAGAAAGCCGCAGAGAAAATCACCGGGCCGCTCGCCTTGGACTGGGCCGATGTCGGCGGGGTCATCGAGGGCCTCGATGAAGGTGACAAAAAAGTTGTCCAGACCGTCGCGCAACTGCTGGACGTACGCGTGTTGGTCGGTCGATCCCTTGTTCCCGTAGACCGCCAGGCCCTGGTGCACCACCTGGCCGCTGCGATCCAGCTTCTTGCCCAGGGACTCCATCACCAGTTGCTGCAGGTAGCGGCTGAACACCTCCAGCCGATCCCGATAGGGCAGTACCACCATGTCGCGGCGGCCCTGACCACCACCGGCCACAAACCAGGCCGCCGCCAACAGGGCGGCGGGATTGTGACGCACCTCGCCGCGACGGGTCAGCCGGTCCATGGCGCCGGCACCCTCAAGGAAAGCGCGCAGATCGGCACCAATCAGGGCCGCCGGCAACAGTCCCACGGCACTGGTGATGCTGGTGCGCCCCCCGACCCAATCGAACATGTCGAAGCGGCGCAACCACTGCTCCGCCTGGGCCTGCTGGTCGAGCTTGCTGTCGAGCATCGTGACGGCCACGGCCTGCTGGGCCCACACGCCCCCGGCAGCCTCCAGGCGCGCGCGTGCCTGGGCCATTCCCAGGTGCGGTTCCGGGGTTCCGCCGGATTTACTGACGACGATCACCAGGGTGCGCCGTAGCCGCTCGCCCAGCCCCCCCAGCAGAACGCTGATGCCCTGGGGATCGATGTTGTCGACGAAGTGGAACGGCAGACCGGTGCCCTGCGTTTGCAGCGCCCTGACCATCAGCAGAGGACCCAGGCCCGAGCCGCCGATGCCGATCCAGAGCACATCGCTGAACGGTTCGCCGCCCGGGGTGCGGATTTCCCCAGCCAGCACGGCCTGACCGAAGGAGGCAATGCGCTCCACCTCGCGGCGGATGTGATCGGCGGTGGCGCCGTCGGGGGCGAGTTCGGGGGCCCGCAACCAGTAGTGCCCGACCTGGCGCTGCTCATCGGCGTTGGCGATCGCACCGGCCTCCAGGGCGGCCATCGCCTGGAAGGCCTGGTCGAAAGCTGGCTGCAGTTGGTCGAGTTCAGGCTGGGACAGGGCCATCCGGCTGACATCGAGCCAGAAGCCCAGGTCGTCGTTGTACCAGAGGAGTTCGGAAAAGCGGCTCCAGAGACCGGCTGGATCGTGGCCGTCGAACGGCGGAAGCGATGTCATGGCTCCTTTGGACGCCGCACGTGGCCTTGGAACCGTATCCAGTCCGACTGCGTTCCGGCAAGCGGTTGGCGTGCTTCGGGACAACACGGCCACCATGTGTGGGCCAGCGCACAGACCGATCCCGCCAGGGCGGTCGGAACCCAAGGAGATCCTTAAATAAAGGGGTTAGTTCGTTGCACCTCGCCTCGATGGGCGGCTTCAAGACCCACACGTTCTTGAGATTGTCCCTGGGCCTGCTTGGTGCCGGACTGGCCCTGGTCCTGGTTCCAGGCCAGGTCCAACACTGGGCCAGGGCCAACCGTCCGGTGCTGTTCACCGATCCCGCCCTCATCGGCAGCCTGGCCAGCAATGGCGCCGACCCCAAAGGCCTGATCAACGAGGGCCAACGGCCCGATCCTCTCGATTTTTCTGAAGCTGAACTAAAGGACCTCAACCGCCGGTTCGGTGTCCATGGACCCCAGCCCAAGCTGGCCCAGTTGTTCACCGAGGGACTGGATCAGCTGATGCCCCTTCGGGTGCACACCCTCTCCCGGGTGGAGGAGTTGCGGCCGATCATCCTGGCGGAAAGTCGCCTCCATCACATCAACCCGATGTTGGTGGCGGCGGTTCTGTTCGATGAACTGCAGCATGCCAAGCCCGGCGAAGATGCCCCTCTGGTGGCGGAATCCGGTCTGTTCCATACCCACGGTCCTGCCCAGCTGAGTCTGGGTGAGTTACAAAAACAGGGATTGCTGAGCAAAAATCCCACGCCTGAGCAGATCAACGAAGCCCGGCTCCATCTGCTGGATCCGGATCGGAATGTGCAGGTGCTGGTGGGCAAGTTTGCCCGCCTGAGCAAGGCCCTCGGCCTGCGCTCCGGCCACGTGCTGATGGCCAGCGGCTCCCCCCGCGACGCCAAGGCGCTGGCGACCTTGGCTTATCTGCATAACGGCAAGCTCGACTACCCCGGTCGCATCCTGCGCTACATGCAGGATGCCGAGCTCCATGGCCTGATCTACGGCACCCGTACCGCTCCCACCAGCCCGTTGATCTGACGGTCTGAGGCCATTGGAGGGGCTGCGTCCAGTCCGGTCAGGGGAGAGCCCATAACCCCGAGGCGTGTTCGATTCAGTGCCGCCTGGGTGCAGGTTGATCGGTTTCAGCAGCTCACGCCCAAGGCCACCAGCCGCTGCTCCAGTTCGTTCCAGTTGAAGCTGCGGGGGTCGGAGCGTTCCCCGCCCAGGTCCACATGGCGATGGGTGGTGATGTTGCTGGCCGGAATCTGGAAGCGCCGCATCCAGTCCGCCAGCACCAGGGCTGCAGCGTCGTATTGGGCCCTGGTGTAGCCGCTGTGTCCTTCGGCCTGATTTTCGCCATCGATTGGCGTCTCCAGGCTGAGGTGGAGCGCGAAGTTATTGATCGAGCCACCCACCTTGGGATTGGTGACCACCCAGAGGCCGTTGAAGGCGGAGTTGCCGGCTCCGAAGGCCCGCTTCACCGGATCCACCACCTGGATGATCTGACCCTGCTGACCAATCAAGGTGTGATAGCTGACCTGGTCGTCGTCGTTGGCATGGGGGGTGATGAAGGTGTTGATCGCCGAGTTCAGGCCGTAGACGGTTTCGTGGAGAACGATCACCCGTGGCGTGGGATCGACCCGATTGCCGAACACATCCCGCCGGTAGCGCTCGCCGAAGTTGCTCGGATCCGTGGGAATCCGGCGGATCTGACTGGCCAGCGAGCCGCTCTCCTGGGTGAGACGGTCACGCAGGGCTTCATCGACCCCGGGGCAGGCCTGCCTGGCCGCCAAGCTCGCCATGGGAGACGTCCAGTTGAGCGGTGCCGGTGGCTTCGGGGCCACCTGGGGATGGGGCGTCGAGCTTGGAGCCTGGCGCGCCTCCTCGAGCAGATCCAGCAGGGAGGGTCTGCTGCCGTCGGTGCTGGCGGTCGCCAGCAGATCGCGGGCCAGCCAGGCCAAACCGCCCAGCGTGAGCAGGGAGGCCCCCGCCACGGAGGTCAACAGCGTGCGGGTGCGGGGGTTCATGGCTGCAGCAGGGCCCAGCGGCGCCGGCGGGGGCCGCAGTCCTCGTCCGCATCCGGATCGATCTGCAGGCTCCAGCTCTGGGGCCTGGGCAGCTCGGCCTGCAGCAGCCGCTCCTGCACTCTCTGGTGGCGGGCAATGAGCAGGTGGAGCTGCGGTGGTTGCTCTCCTGTGGGGCGGGTGAGCGAGGCCAGGGACTCGACGTTGTTGAGGCGATCGCCATTGATCGCGATCAGTTCATCACCGACTTCCAGCCCTGCGAGCTGGGCCGGGCTATGGCGCTCGACCCGACGCAACTTCAGGCAGCCCCGATCCCCAGGCTCCAGCTGCAGGCCGGTAAACCAGGTTGCGGATGGTTCAGCCACGACACGCAAACCGAGATCCGCCAGATACTGCTGAATCGGAGGATCTTCGGTGCTTTGCAGCCAAATCGGTAAAAAGGTGGACAGATCGGCGGCATGGCTCGCGAAGGCGTCGATCAGATCCTGTTGGCTGTATCCGCGGCCGTGGCGGCCGAAACCGCTCCAGAGCTGCTGCAGAACGGCCCCCAGCCAGGAGCCGTTGCGACGCAGGTGCAGATCCAGAACCAGCGCCACCATGGCGCCCTTGAGGTAATAACTGATCTGGTTATCGGCGGAATGGGCATCCTGGCGATAGAGCTTCACCCACGCCTCTTCGCTGCTCTGAACCAGACTCTGAATGCGGCGCCCGGGGGTCAGCAGATAGCGGCTGAGATCGGCGCCGAGATCCTCCAGCAGCTCCTGTTCGCTGCCCAGGCCGGCGGCCAGCGGCAGGAATTGGTCCAGATAGCTGGTCACCCCTTCGGCGAACCACAGGGTCGGAACCACGCTGGCCCGGTCGTAGTCAATGGGACTCAACTGGCAGGGCCGAAGGCGGCGGATGTTCCACTGGTGCAGATATTCATGGGCCACCAGCTGCAACAGCTTGCGGCGCCCTTCCGGGCGGGCCAGGCCCTGGCGGCCGTAGACCAGCACACTGCTGGTGTCGTGCTCCAGTCCGCCGAAGCCCTGATCGATCAGGTGCAGGATGAACAGGTAGGGCTCGGCCGCCGGCGCCGTCACGCCCATCAGCTGGCAGCACTGGTCGCAGACCGCCGCCACATCGGCGAGCCAGCGCCCGTCCTGGCCCGGCAGATCGTCGCCCCAGGTGACCCAGCGGTGGGGCACATCGCGCACCGTGAAGCTGTGACAGGGATGGGGACCGACCTCCACCGGGCTGTCGACCAACTGGTCGTAGTCGCGGGCGAGCCAACGGCCGTCCGTTTCCCGCGGCAGGGGCACGAACGGCTGCCAGTGCGGGGGGAGCAGCAGCTCGAGCTGATGGGGCGACCAGCGCTCCCCCTCCACCTGCAACACCACCGCCGCCAGGGCCAGGAAACCGTGATCGCCATTGAGATGGCAGGTGCGCACGGTCAGCTCGGTGGCCAGGATCGCGTAGGTGATCGTGATCGGCTCCTCTGCGTCGACCGACGTCTCGAGAGCAGCAGCAGCATCGGTGGACCCTGGCCTTTCGGCCGCAGGTCGATCTGGAGCGAGCTCCAGAGGCGCCCGCCACAGGGACGGTCCCAGCCGCTCCAAGGGCAACAGCCGGTCGCCCTGGCAGACCTGGAGCCGCTCAAGATGGCGGACGTAATCGCGAATCAGGTACGACCCGGGCGTCCAGGCCGGCAGGCTCAGCCGCAACGCCCCGCGTCGCGGCACCACACGGATGCGCACCTCCACCAGCTGGCTGCTGGGATCCGAGAGATCGAGCCGGACCTCAGGCACTGAACGCGATCAGGGCGTGGTGTTGGGATGCGTCCTGCAGGGCCGAACGGGCGGCATAGGCCCGGGTCAGTTGACCCAGAAACGCCTGTAGATCTCGGCAGCGGCTGAGGCGCTGCAGATCACCGACAAGGGCCAGGGAACCATCGCCGGCCCTGATCCAGCCCATCGTTTGGCCATCGGCAAGCCGAATCGCCACCAGCACCGGCAAGGATTCACCGGCAAAGCCCTCGACCAGCCCATCGCGCTCGGGGCTGAGCCCGAGCGATTCGAGGGTGTCGCAGAGGCAGGCGACATCCCGGAGAACGGTTGGCAGGATGGAGAGATGGGACAAGGCACCAATGCCCACTGACGCAGACCCTAGCGATCTCGATCCGTCAGTCCAGTGGCCGTTGCCACAGCCCTGGCCCCTGCATGGCCCCAAGCGGCTGGCTGTCATGGCTTCCGGTGCGGGCAGCAACTTCGAAGGCCTGGTTGCGGCCTGCCGCTCCCAGCAGCTTGCCGCTGCGGTGACGCTGCTGGTGGTGAACAACCCCGGCTGCGGTGCCGAGCAGCGCGCGGCCCGGCTGGGGGTGCCTTGCCGATGCATCGACCATCGCCACCATGCCAGTCGCCAGAGCCTGGATCGCGCCTTGATCGACGCCTTTCAGCAGGCCCAGGTGGACCTGGTGGTGATGGCGGGCTGGATGCGGATCGTCTCGCCGGTGCTGGTGGACGCCTATCCGGATCGTCTGATCAACATCCACCCCTCGCTGCTACCCAGTTTCCGCGGCCTCGATGCGATCGGTCAGGCTCTGGCGGCCGGCGTGCGACTGACAGGGTGTACCGCCCATCTGGTGCGGCCGGAGGTGGATGCCGGTCCCGTGCTCGTGCAGGCAGCCGTGCCGGTGCATGCCGACGACGACCACGACACCCTGACGGCCCGGATTCAGCGGCAGGAGCACCGCATCCTGCCGCTGGCGGTGGCCCTGGCGGCGGCCCGGCTGGAGGCCTGAACCGGCAAGCGGCCAACCCTCAGGGGTAGAACGGCGCCAGGGGCAAACCGGTGCCGGCCTCCAGTCCGGCCATCAGGTTCAGGCACTGCACCCCCTGACCGGCCTGACCCTTGACCAGGTTGTCGATGGCACTCATCACGATCAGCTGGCCGGTGCGTCGGTCGACCTGCACCGACAACAGGGCCCGGTTGGTCTGGCGCACCCACTTGGTGGAGGGATAGGTACCAACCGGCAGCACCTCAACGCAGGCACTATTGCGATAGGCGGCTCCGAGCAGCACGGTGCAGTCCTGGGCGGTGAGGCCGGGATCCCGCAGCCGGGCGTACACCGTGGCCAGCAACCCCCGCACCATCGGCATCAGGTGGGGGGTGAACTGCACCTGCACGCCATGGCCGGCAACCTGGCCCGCCAGTTGCTCGATTTCGCTGGTGTGACGATGACCCACCACGCCATAGGGCGACACCGCTTCGGAGGCCTCAGCCAGCAGCAGATGCTCCTTGGCGGCGCGGCCGCCACCGGAGCTGCCGGTCTTGGCGTCGATGATGATGCCCTGGGTCTCGATCAGGCCCTGCTTGAGAAAGGGCAACAGCGCCAGCAGGCTGGCCGTGGGGAAACAGCCGGGAGCGGCCACCAGGCGGGCGGCTGCGATCGCCTCCCCATGCCACTCGACCAGGCCGTAGGTGGCCTCCTCGCAGAGCTCGCTGTCGTTGCGGGGGAATTGGCGGGCCTCGGCGCCGTAGACCTCCTGCCACTGGGCCAGGCAGCTATAGCGGTAATCGGCGGAGAGATCCACCACCTTCACTCCCCGCTGCAGCAGGTCCGGCACCAACTGGGAGGCCAGGCCGTTGGGCAGGCTGAGTACCGCCAGATCGGCCGCCGCCGCGATCGCCTCCGGGTCGGGACTGCTGACCACCAGATCCCGGGGCAAGGGCAGAAAGGGAACCAGCTCACTCCAGCGCTTGCCACTGCTGCGCTCGCCGCCGAGAAAGGCGATCTCAAATTCGGGGTGGTCCAGCAGCAGGCGCAGGGTCTGCAGGCCTCCGTAGCCACTGGCCCCGATCACGGCGACGCGTTTGCCTGACATGCTGCTGGGAGACGAGCGCCGATACGGCTGGAGGGCTGATCGTACCGGGCTCTATAACAGGTGCGGCGTCTCCTGTCCTGACGTCCCGCAGCGTTCCCCGCCACCTTGAACGTCCGTCCTGACAACGGCCCTGCCGCCACGATCGGCGCCAGCCCTGCCGAGCCCTGCCCGCCACGGAGCTCCGACATCCCGCCAGCTTTTCAGTTCGATGCGATCGCTGATGGCCTGGCGGCGATCCGCAATGGCGAATCGATCGTGGTGGTCGATGACGAGAACCGTGAAAACGAGGGTGATCTGATCTGCGCGGCCCAGTTCGCCACACCCCAGCAGATCAACTTCATGGCCACCGAGGCCCGGGGGCTGATCTGCCTGGCGATGGAGGGCGAACGGCTCGACTCCCTGGATCTGCCGCTGATGGTGGATCGCAACACCGACAGCAACCAGACCGCCTTCACCGTCAGCGTAGATGCCGGCCCGGAAAATGGAGTGGGCACCGGTATCTCCGCCGACGACCGGGCCCGCACGATCCAGGTAGCGATCCATCCAGAGACCAGACCCAGCGATCTGCGGCGGCCCGGCCACATTTTTCCGCTGCGGGCCCGGGAGGGAGGGGTGCTCAAACGGGCCGGCCACACCGAGGCGGCGATTGATCTGGCACGGCTGGCGGGGCTTTATCCGGCCGGCGTGATCTGCGAGATCCAGAACGCCGATGGCTCCATGGCCCGCCTGCCCCAGCTGGTGGACTACGCCCGCCGCCATGGGCTGCGCCTGATCTCGATCGCCGACCTGATCCGCTATCGCCTCGACACCGAACGCTTCGTCAGGCGCCAGGCGGAGGCGACGATGCCGAGTGCTTTTGGCTCCTTCCGGGCGATCGGCTACCGCAATGAACTCGACGGCAGCGAGCATGTGGCCATCGTCAAAGGCCATCCGGAGCGGGCCACGGCGCCGGTGCTGGTGCGGGTGCACTCGGAATGCCTGACCGGCGATGCCTTTGGCTCGCTGCGCTGTGATTGTCGCCCCCAGCTGGAAGCGGCCCTATGCATGATTGAGCAGGCGGGAGAGGGGGTGGTCGTCTACCTGCGCCAAGAAGGCCGGGGCATCGGCCTGATTAACAAACTCAAGGCCTACGCCCTGCAGGACGGTGGTCTCGACACGGTCGAGGCCAATGAGCGACTTGGCTTTGCCGCAGACCTGCGCAACTATGGCGTCGGTGCCCAAATCCTCAGTGATCTGGGGGTGCAGCGGCTGCGGCTGATCACCAACAACCCGCGCAAGATCGCCGGTCTCGGTGGTTACGGCCTGCAGGTCGAAGACCGGGTGCCGCTGGTGATGGACCCTGGGCAGCACAATGCCAGTTACCTTCAGGTCAAGCGCCTCAAGCTGGGGCACTTGATGGAGACGGAGGCCCATGGCCTGACGGCGGTATTGGCCTGGCACGGCAGCGCCGACCCCGAACAGAGAAGTGCTGCCTTTGAGGCCGTGAGTCGGCTGGCCCAACAGGGGGGGCTGCTGCTGGAGCCGGAGCAGGATCCGCGCCTGCTGGCCCTGCTCGATCAACCGGATCTGGCCCTGCTGTTGGGCTGCCCCCAGGGCAGACAGCTGGCGGCGGAGGAACTGGCGGCGGCGGTGCAACGGCTGGCCCTACAACCGTCCACTCGGGTCGTATCCCTGTTGCTGGCCCCGGATGGGCGTCGGGTGGCGCATCCGAGTGTGAGTCTGGAGCCAGAGTTCAGACCCCTTGCTGATCTCCAGGGGTCTGCCGAACTCTCCTGCCCCAGGCTCGCAGCCCATCCCGGGGCCTTCATCCACTGGTCCTGAGAACAGTTCAGGCTTCGATCGTCACCTTGTTGATGCGGCTGCCGTTACGAAGTTTCAGGACCACATCCATGTCGTCGGTCTGGCCGAACACGGTGTGCTGTCCATCAAGGTGGGGCTGGGGCGCAAAGCAGATGTAGAACTGCGAGCCACCGGTGTCGCGGCCGGCATGGGCCATGGCCAGGGTGCCAGCCTTGTGCTTGTTAGGGTTGATTTCACAGGGAATCTTGTAGCCAGGTCCACCGGTTCCAGCCTGACCGCGAGCTCCTTCGCGGGAGTTGGGGCAACCGCCCTGGGCCATGAACCCATCGATCACCCGGTGGAAGGCGAGGCCGTCGTAGAAGCCCTCATTGGCGAGCTTGACGAAGTTGGCCACCGTACCGGGTGCATCGGCATCGAACAGTTCCAGGGTGATGCTGCCGGCCTCGGTGTCCATCAGGGCTTTGGTCACAGGTGCTCACGCGCGGGGTGGGCCAATCCTGCCAGGCCAGGGGCGGCGCTCGCCGCAGCAAGGATGCGGACGCCAGATCGGGCCGGGATCCCCGCCTCAGAAACGCAGCACCGGCTTCTTGGGCTGCTGTAAAACGATTCCAGATCTTCCCTTTCCTTGCCATGAGCGCTTCTCTCGGTTCCGCCGGCAGCCACCTGGATCTGCCGCAGGCCCGACTTGGCGTGCTGGGCGGCAGTGGTCTCTATGCCATGGAGGGGCTGGAGGATCACCAGGAGATCACGCTGGATACCCCTTACGGCGCCCCGTCCGACAGCCTGCGGTTGGGCCGGATCGGTGATCTGGAGGTGGTGTTCCTGGCCAGGCACGGCCGTCACCACACCTACACCCCCACCGAAGTGCCCTACCGGGCCAATCTCTGGGCCCTGCGGTCCCTCGGCGTGCGCTGGATTCTGTCGGTTTCGGCCGTCGGCTCCCTGCAGGAGCAGGTGCGCCCGCTGGACATGCTGGTGCCTGATCAATTCATTGATCGCACCCATCAGCGCCCCCTGAGCTTCTTCGGTGAAGGGGCCGTGGCCCACGTGACCGTGGCCGATCCGTACTGCTCAGTGCTCAGTCGCATCCTGGCCGATGTCGGCGACAGCCTGATGCCCGAAGGTCGCCGTCTGCACCGCGGCGGCACCTATCTCTGCATGGAGGGGCCCGCCTTCTCCACCCGCGCCGAATCCCAGCTCTACCGCTCCTGGGGCTGCGACGTGATCGGCATGACCAACCACACCGAGGCGCGCCTGGCCCGGGAAGCCGAGATGGCCTACGCCACCCTCGCCATGGTCACCGACTTCGACTGCTGGCATCAGGAGCACGCATCGGTGACGATCGAGATGGTCCTCGACAACCTCCGCAGCAACGCGACCCTGGCCCAGCAGATCGTGCGGCTGGCGGCGGAACGGGTGGGGGCGATGCGGCCCCCCAGCAGTGCCCATCACGCCCTGCGTCACGCCCTGATGACCCCGGTCGAGGCCGTCCCCGCCGCCACCCGGCAGCGCACCGATTTGTTCACGGCTCCCTATTGGGGCCCTTATCAGGGAGCAGGGGACGCTGCCGGCAACTGAGCCCCCAGTGCCTCCAGGACCGTGCGCAGTCCAGGTCCGTGCTCGGCCATGGCCGCCTGGGCCGCTTCCAGCTCCAGGCCGGTAGCGGCCATCAACAGGGCCAGCCGGACGGAGCCCTGCGACTGCTGCAACAGCTCACTGCCGCGTTGGCGACCCAGACCGCCCAGGTCGGACAGGATGCGCAGGGCGCGGTCCTCCAGCTTGGCGTTGGTGACGGCCACGTCGACCATGCGATTGCCGTAGACCTTGCCCAGGCGCACCATCACGCCGGTGGAGAGGATGTTGAGCGCCATCTTGGTGGCGGTGCCCGCCTTGAGACGGGTGGAGCCGGTGAGCAGTTCGGGGCCGTTGAGCAGGCGGATGTCGATGTCGCAGGGCATGGCGACCTGCTCGGCAGGCACGCAAGCCATGGCGATCGCCAGGGCGCCGATGGCCTTGGCATGGGTCAGGCCACCCAGTACATAGGGCGTGGTGCCGCCGGCGGCGATCCCGACCAGGCAGTCACCCGGACCAAACCCCCGCTCCTGCAAATCGACTGGGCCCTGCTCAAACAGGTCCTCCAGGCCCTCGGAGCTGCGCAGCAGGGCGGCGGCACCACCGGCCAGAACGCCCTGCACCAGATCGGGAGGCGTGCAGAACGTCGGTGGACATTCCGCCGCATCCAGAACCCCTAGCCGGCCCGAGGTGCCCGCCCCCAGATAGAACAGCCGGCCACCGCGACCCAAGCGAGCCGCAATCGCATCCACGGCCTCGGCCAATTGGGGGGCAGCAGCGGCCACGGCTTCCTGGGGGCGTCGGTCGTTCTCGCAGAACAGCTCCACCAGCGCCGCGGTCTCGAGCTGGTCGAGGTTTTCGCTGAGGGCATTGGCCTGCTCGGTCAGCAGATGGCCCCGGCTCCAGAGTTGGCTGCCGGTGAGGCTGGCCAGCGGCTCATCGGCGGGGAGGGGCTGGCCAGGGTGTGCCTGGCCAAGAGTTTCGTTGTGATCGCCGGTGCTCACAGCAAGCCCTCCAGCCGGCGGCGAAAGGCCTCCAGCTCGGGGTCGGGGCTGTCACTGTCCCCGCTGCCACCAGCCGACTGATCGGGGGCCTGTCCCGCAGCTTCAGCCTGCTCCTTCCAAGTGCTCACGTCCATGTTCCGCTCGGGCGGGGCGATCAACAGCCGCTCCTCATCGCTGCTGGGCAAAAAGCCCGCCGGTACGAAACGGCCCTCGTAGCCCGCATCCCGGCAGAATTGCTCCAGCTCTTCGCGGTCGATCACTTCGACCGTGGGAAAAGGAAAATCCTGGGCTTCCAGCAGCAGCGCATAGCGCTCGGCATCATCGGGGTCCTCGAACATCAGCACGACGGTGCGGCCATGGAGTTCGAGGGAGTGGATGCCCTCCTGATCACTGCCTGCGTCGAACAGGAGTACATGCACCGGCCCGAAGGCGGACTCTCTCGGGGGCACGATCGGCGACTCTGCAACCGGGCCAGTGTCTCATCCGCCGGCGGTCTCCTGGCGCCGCTCCCCCTCCAGCTCCCGCAGGCGCCGGTACAGGGCCAGCTCATCGTCCCCGAGGCCGTCGTCGATCACGATCCTGATTTCCACCAGCTGATCCCCGCGCCGCTCCGCCAGTTGCTGCCCTCTCCCCCGCAGGCGCAGCAGCCGGCCACTGGAGGAACCCGCCGGCACCCGCAACCGCACCGGTCCATCGAGGGTGGGCACCACCACTTGGCTGCCGAGGGCCGCATCGGCCGGCGAGAGCTCCAGTTTGTACAGCACCCGCAGCCCATCTATCCGCAGTCCATCGGCCGTGCGGACGCGCAACTGAAGAAAATGGTCCCCGCCGCCGGGGGCGACGCCATGGAGACACAGACGCCAGCCATCCCCGGCCAGGGGCGGCGTCCAGACCTCAACCACCGTGCCATCGCGCAGCTCCAATTCCAGCCGTTCGCCCCTGAGGGCCTGCTCGGGGGACAGCTCCACCAGACTTTCCTCATCCGTGCTGGCCCGCACCGGCGGCGGCGACGGCGATGCGGTGGCGACACGACCCGGCGGGGGCTCGGCCCAGGAGCCAGGTGACTCCGCGTCGTCCACGGAACCCGTTGCCGCCGCATAACCGGCGGATCCGTTCCAAGGGGAAGCGGCGCCAGATGCGGATGCCCGCGGCTCCGGTCCGCTGTCAACGTCATCGCCGTGGGCAGCTGGGGCGTCGCCATCCCAGTCCTGGCTGGGGCGGCGTTGGCCGAACAGGTGGGCCAGATAGTCCTCAAACTCGGGGAAGCCACTGACGTACGGATCCCGATCGGCGGCGTCGGCCATGGAGCTGCCGGAGTCCTCACCGGCTTCCCAGGCCCGGCGCCGGCTGGGGTCGGAGAGCACCGCATAGGCCTCATTGACCCGCTTGAAGCGTTCCTCTGCGCCCGGGTCGTTGTCATTGAGATCGGGATGCCAGCGGCGGGCCTGCTGGCGGAAGGCCCGCTTGAGCTGGTCAGCGTCAGCTCCCGGCTCAAGGCCCAGCACCTGCCAGTGGTCGGCGCTACCCATGGCCAGGGGATCGGGACTAGGACGAGGGCTCACGGAGATCAGCCGTCGGACCAGGGATCATCATGCAGGTCCCGCTGGCGGCGGTGGGGCCGATCAGCGCCCTCAGCCGCTTCGCCGAAGCCGGGATCCCGATCCAGATTCCGATCCCGGTGGCGCGGATCGGCCTCGCGACGTGGACGCTCCCCAGCGTCAGCCCCGTCCAGTTCCAGCTCCTGTCCCCAGGAAGCGGGCGGTTGATTTGCTGACTCCCAGCCATCCGGGCCCCGTTCTCGGGCACCACGATCCTCGGCCTGCCAAGCAGCCCCAGAGCGCTCTTCCCGCTCGCCCGTGTAGCTCCCACCGGCGGCGCTGGGGCGTTCAGAGCGGTCATCATCGAAACCGAATGGATCGGAGCCAAGGCGCTCCGGCCGGGCTGGCTCGACCCGATTGCGATCCCCGCGCTCGCCATAGCCCCGGTCCTGCTGAGACCTCTCCAGCTCGCCGGGCTCGCGCCAGGAGCGCTGGCTCTCGGCCCAGTTGCGACCTTCCGCCTCGCGCAACTCAGCCGCGAAGTCTCGGTTGCTCCCACCCCAGCTGGAGCCCGCCGAACCGGAGCGGCCCGGGCCGTAGTTGCTGCTCTCGAAACCACCGCCGCTGAAACGGTCCGAGCCAATGCCACCGCCGCCCAGCCCCCCGGAGCCTCCACCGTTGGAGTTGCCTGCCCCGTAGCTGCCACCGACGCCGTAGCCACCGGAACGGGGTGGCGTGGCCCAGGGATCCCCCCGACCGCCCCGATCCCAGTCATCCCAGTCGTCCTCGGCGAACAGTTCGTCCTTGAGAGAACCGAGTGTGTTCTTGAGACCCTGGAGCGGGCCGGTTTCGGCCCGGCGCTCGCTCATCAGACGGCGGTTGAGGCCGAACAGGGCCTCCTGCAGCTGGCTGACGGCCAGCTCCAACTCGGCGGCGTCCTCCAGCGCCAACAGATCCTGCACCTCGCGCACGGCCATTTCCACCGAGCGCTGCTGCCGCTCGGCGCCGTAGGGCCCTAGTTCCAGGGCCGCATCGCGTAGCCGCCGCTCGGCCTGGGCCACCAGGGTCTGGGCCTTGTTGCGGCGATCG
The DNA here is from genome assembly GCA_037127935.1 of Synechococcaceae cyanobacterium ELA739. Taxonomy (GTDB): domain Bacteria; phylum Cyanobacteriota; class Cyanobacteriia; order PCC-6307; family Cyanobiaceae; genus Cyanobium. The sequence goes on along the minus strand of JBAXXM010000011.1, from coordinate 43,248 downwards.
ATTTCAGTTCGCTTGCGGCGATCCTCCACCGCCTTGAGTTCGGCTTCGGCCAGCAGGGCGGCGATCTCCTGCTCACTGAGGTTCGAGCCACCCTGGATGGTGACGCTCTGCTGGCGCCCGGTGGTGCGATCGGTGGCGGATACCCGCAGCAGGCCATTGGCGTCGATGTCGAAGGACACCTGCACCTGGGGGACGCCGCGGGGCGCCGGCGGGATGCCGGAGAGGCGGAAGCGGCCGAGCGATTTGTTGCCCTCGGCCATCTGCCGCTCCCCCTGCAGCACATGGATTTCCACGGAGTTCTGGTTGGCCTCTGAGGTGCTGAACAGATCGGACTTGCGCACCGGAATCGAGGTGTTCCGTGGAATCAGCACCTTCATCACGCCGCCGATCGTCTCCAGCCCGAGGGACAGGGGGGTGACGTCGTTGAGCATCAGATCCCGTAGTTCCCCCGTGAGGATCCCGGCCTGCACTGCCGCGCCGATCGCCACCACCTCGTCGGGATTGACCGACTGGCAGGGTTCACGCGGTATCAATGTGCGCACCATTTCCTGCACCATCGGCATCCGGGTCGAGCCCCCCACCAGCACGACGTCGTCGATGTCATCGGCCGTCAGACCCGAATCTCGCAGGGCCCGTTGCACCGGTCGCAGCAGCCGGTCCAGCAGATCTGGGCAAAGGGCCTCGAAGCTGCGGCGCTCCAGGCTCGTTTCGATGTGCAGCGGACCATCCGGTCCGGTGGCAATGAAGGGCAGGGACACGGGCGTGCTCTGCACACCGGAGAGCTCGATCTTGGCCTTCTCGGCGGCCTCGGTGAGGCGCTGCAGTGCCTGGCGATCGCGACGCAGATCGAGGCCGTGCTCCTTGAGAAAGGCCTCGGCGACCGAATCGACGATGCGGCGGTCCCAGTCGTTGCCGCCCAGCTGGGTGTCGCCGCTGGTGGCTTTGACGTCAAAGACGCCGTTGGCAATGCGAAGGACCGAGACGTCAAATGTGCCGCCGCCCAGATCGAAGACGAGCACCTGCTTGACGGTGCTGCGATCAAAGCCGTAGGCGAGGGCGGCCGCTGTCGGTTCATTGAGGATGCGCTCCACCGAGATCCCCGCCAGACGGCCGGCGTCGCGGGTGGCCTGGCGCTGGGCATCGTCGAAATAGGCCGGGACGGTAATCACCGCTGCCTCCACGTCCTCACCGAGGTAGGTGGAGGCGTCATCCACCAGTTTGCGCAGAATGCTGGCCACCAGCTCCTCCGGCGCGTATTCGCGTTCGGTGATCGGGCAGACCACGCGCACGTTGCCCTGGTCATTGGCCCGCACCGTGTAGGGCACCCCGAGGCTGGAATCCTCCAGCTCATCCCAGCGATGACCGACGAAGCGCTTGAGGTTGGCGAAGGTGTTGCGCGGGTTGAGCACCAGCTGGCGTCGGGCCAGCTGCCCCACCAGCAGTTCCTTGTCCCGGCTGAAGCCCACCACCGACGGGGTCGTGCGCCCGCCTTCGGCATTGGCGATTACCTGGGGCCTGCCGCCCTCGAGCACGGCCACCACCGAGTTGGTGGTGCCCAGGTCGATGCCAACGATCCGCCCCATGAAACCCTGCTTTCAACTCCAAGCTACCGGGACCGGGCCAAGAGCAAGCCTGATCCAGACGTTAATCAGAGCTTAATCGGTGGACCCGGGGGGCTTCGTAGATTGCAGGACAACGGTTCCCGGTTCTTGTGGTCCTGGTCACACTTAGTGAGCCTCTCTTGATTTCCCCTTCCGGCCTGCTCAGGTCAGTCAACCCATGACCAGCGATCACGCGCTCAGCAGCGGCGCCCTGTTCACCCGCCGCCGCCGTCCCAGCAGCGAAAAACTCCTGGACGTGGGCTTCCGCCAGCTCACCCTCGCCCTGGCTTCGGTCGTGGCGATCGTGCTGCTGGCGATTCTGGTGACCGTCTTCCAGGGATCCCGTGAGGCGATGGCCAGTTTCGGCCTCCGCTTTCTGACCACCTCCGCCTGGGACCCGGTCAACGAGCAGTACGGCGCCTTCGTCGCCATCTACGGCACCCTGGTCACCTCAATCCTGTCCCTGGCGATCGCCGTGCCATTGGGGGTCGGAACGGCCATCTTCATCACCGAAGACCTGATCCCCACCCGTCTCCGCGATCTGATCGGTCTGATGGTGGAGCTGCTGGCGGCCATCCCATCGGTGGTTCTCGGCCTGTGGGCGATCTTCGTCATGGAGCCTGCGATCCGGCCTGCCCTTGAGCTGCTGCATCTACTGCTGGGCTGGACTCCCTTTTTTGCCACCACACCCCAGGGGCCCGGTATGGCCCCAGCCATTCTGATCCTGGTGGTGATGGTTTTGCCGATCATCACGGCCATCGCCCGTGACGCCCTCAACCAGGTGCCGATCGAACTGCGCCAGGGGGCTTACGGCGTCGGCACCACCCGCTGGGGGGCTATCTTCGCGGTGATCCTGCCGGCGGCGATTTCTTCGATCATTGGCGGTGTGATGCTGGCCCTGGGCCGGGCCATGGGCGAAACAATGGCAGTGACGATGATCATTGGTAACTCGCTCAACTTTGATCTCTCACTTCTGGCTCCCGGCAACACCATTGCCTCCATGCTCGCCAACCAGTTCGGCGAGGCTGACGGTATCCAGGTCTCGGCGCTCATGTATGCGGCCCTGATCCTGATGCTGTTGACCTTCACCGTGAATGTGCTGGCCCAGTGGGTCGTCCGCCGTCTCAGCCTCAAATACTGAATTCGCCCCCATGACCTCCTCTCTCACCAGGTCCGGCAGCGATTCCGGCACCGACACCAGCCTCTTCGATCGTCGCCCACTGAGCTTCGATTCCAAGCTCAAACGCAACCGTCTTAACGCACTGTTCACCTTCATCTCAGGCCTGTTCGCCACCCTGGCGGTGCTGCCTCTGGTCCTGGTGCTTGTCTACGTGCTGGTACAGGGCGGACGATTAATCAGCCTGCGCCTGTTCACCGAACTGCCCCCAGCCCCCGGGATGGCGGGCGGAGGCATCGGCAACGCAATGCTCGGCACCGTGCTGGTCACCGTGATCTCCGCCCTGATCGCCCTGCCCGTGGGGATCGCTGGTGGTGTCTATCTTTCCGAATACGCCGGTAAGAGCTTGTTCGGCCAAGTGATCAGTTTCGCCAACGATGTTCTGGCCGGTGTGCCATCCATCATCAGCGGCGTGTTTGTCTACGGCCTGATCGTTGCCACCCGCATCTTCTTCGGCCAGAGCTACAGCGCCATGGCCGGTGGCATCGCCCTGTCGGTGTTGATGCTTCCCACCGTGATCAAAACCACCTATGAGGGCCTCAAGCTGGTCCCCAACGAGTTGCGCCTTGGAGCCTATGGGGTTGGGGCGTCCCGCTTTGTCACCATCACCCAGGTGGTGATTCCAGCGGCGATGACGCCGATCTCCACCGGTGCGGTCCTGGCGATCGCCAGGGCGGCAGGTGAAACAGCGCCGCTGATCTTCACGGCCCTGTTCTCCGCCTTCTGGCCTGACGGCATCTTCAATCCGATCGCGACGATGTCGGTGTTGATCTTCAACTTTGCGATCATGCCTTATCCAGCCCAGAACGAGTTGGCATGGGCCGCTTCATTCGTGCTGGTGATGATGATCCTGGCGGCCAACCTGCTGGCGCGCTGGCTGGGTCGTCTGTCCAAAATCTGATTTTATTTTTTTCTCCATCTTTAATCACCCCATCCTTCCAATCTGATCAATCCAGATCATTCTGGACAGGTCCTCTCCCTCACTCCGGCTTCATACCCCTTGCCTCCCTTGCAGACCTCGCCATGACCAGCAGCATCAGCCAACAGAACCCCGCCAGCACCGACGGCAGCGACGTCTGCATGTCCCTGCAGAACGTGTCGATTGCCTATGGCAATTTCGTGGCCGTTAAAAATGTCTTTCTGGATCTTCCCAACGGCAAGGTTACGGCCTTCATTGGTCCGTCTGGCTGTGGCAAATCCACCGTGCTGCGTGCGCTGAACCGCATGAACGACCTGATCCCCGGTTGTTCACTCAAGGGGCGGGTTCTGTTTGACGGCCAAGACCTTTATCACCCCCGCATTGACCCGGTGGAAGTTCGCCGGCGCATCGGCATGGTGTTTCAGAAGCCCAACCCCTTCCCCAAAACCATTTACGAGAACATCGCCTTCGGCGCCCGCATCAATGGTTACCGCGGGGACATGGATGAGCTGGTGGAGCGTTCCCTGCGCAAGGCAGCCGTCTGGGACGAGTGCAAGGACAAGCTGCAGGAGAGTGGCTTCGCGCTCTCCGGCGGCCAGCAGCAGCGCCTCTGCATCGCCCGGGCCATCGCCACCGAACCGGAGGTGATTCTGATGGATGAACCCTGCTCAGCCCTGGATCCGATCTCCACCTTGAAGATCGAAGAGACGATGCATGAACTCAAGCGCAACTACACGATCATCATCGTCACCCACAACATGCAGCAGGCTGTGCGTGTTGCTGACATGACGGCCTTCTTTAACGCCGAAGCCGTCGAAGGTGGCAGCGGCAAGGTGGGCTATCTGGTGGAGTACAGCGAGACCGAAGAGATCTTCAACGCCCCTGCCCAGCAAGCCACCCAGGACTACGTCAGTGGCCGTTTCGGTTGATGAGCCAGCCTGTCCAGTCCCCATGCCCCAGAGATGAGGCTGCGCGTCATCCTCACCTGGGTTCCCCCCCAATGTGGTAACTATGTTTTCTCATCCTTGGATCCGGGAATCATGGGACTAGGGGGCAAAAAGGCCTAAACCCTTGGATCCGGGCTCAAGCCCTAATCACAGTTAGCAGATGGCTGCCATCAAGTCCTCTGGGGATCAGAGCATGGCAGTTTTTTTCCGAATGGCAGACCTGCCGGAGATTGGCACTTAGGTCACAACCAAGAGGCCGTCCAACACTGTCCTTGACTGCTCCTGGCCCAGCCAAGTCAAAGCTTCTCGGGAGAACACATCGGATTTTATGCCCATGTATGGTTACACGTCTGTCGATCGAGTTGCGTAGGCTTCGACTTCACGCTGCCTGACAACTGCCCGATGCCACTTGTCCCTCTAGGTCCGAATGGAAGCGATCCATCCCTCGGCAGTCCCTTCTCATGGATCCCTTCAGTGACGCCAAGAGAGATCCGATGCGGGTCCGGAATCACCTCCGACGCTCAATCCCAGGTCCAAGAGTTCCTGGGGGTATCGCACAAAAAAGCCGGTCGATTTGACCGGCTTCATGAAACGGAGAGGGAGGGATTCGAACCCTCGATAGAGTTGCCCCTATACAGCATTTCCAGTGCTGCGCCTTCGACCACTCGGCCACCTCTCCACGGACAGGCGGGGCAGATGTCAATGTAGCAGGGTGACCTGTAACGCCACCGCTCCCCGTCGCCTGTCAGCCCTCCCATGACCCGAATCCATCCGATCACGGTCCACTGGCGCCAGCAGAACCGGGTGATTCGCCTGGCGGTACCGGAGGGGGAGTACATCCTGCGCAGCTTTGAAAAGCAGGGCGAACCGTTGCCCTTCAGTTGCCGCAACGGCTGCTGCACGGCCTGTGCCGTGCGGGTGCTGGACGGCGAAATTGACCAGCGCGAAGCCCTGGGGCTCTCCCGGGAGGTACGCCGCCGCGGCTATGGCCTGCTGTGTGTGGCCCGGGCCACCGGCCCACTGGAGGTGGAAACCCAGGACGAGGACGAGGTCTATGACCTTCAGTTCGGCCGCCATTTCGGCCGTGGCAAGGTGCGTCCCGGACTCCCCCTCGACGACGAATGAACCACCTCAGGCTCTGCAGTGCCGCCCTGGAGGGCAGCGGCCTCAGCCCGGCGCAGGTGGGCGAGCTGGCGGCGGTGGCCAGGCAAGCCGCCCAGGCCGGTGGTGCCGTGCTGCGGGAGCACTACGGCCAGCTGGAGCGGATCCGTGAAAAGGGTCGGGCCGGCGATCTGGTGACCGAAGCCGATGAGGCGGCCGAGGCGGCCGTGCTGGCGGTGCTCGAACAACAGACACCAGGCCTGGGGATCCTGGCCGAAGAAAGTGGTCGCCGTCCCGGCTTCGGCGATCTGGAGTGGTGTGTCGATCCCCTCGATGGCACCACCAACTACGCCCACGGCTTTCCTTTCTTCGCCACTTCGGTTGGACTCACCTGGCAGGGCCTTCCCTTGCTTGGAGCCCTGGCGGTGCCGGCGATGGAGCAGTTCTTCTGGGCCGCCGCTGGCCAGGGTGCCTGGTGCAATGACCGGCCCCTGGCGGTCAGCCGCTGTGAGCGCCTGGCCGATTCGCTTCTGGCCACGGGTTTTGCCTACGACCGCTTCAGCCGCCTGGACAACAATTACGCCCAGTTTGCATGGTTCACCCACCGCAGCCGCGGTGTGCGGCGCCCCGGAGCCGCCGCCGTCGATCTGGCCTACATCGCCGCCGGCCGACTCGATGGTTACTGGGAGCGGGGCCTGTCCCCCTGGGATCTGGCCGCGGGCATCGTCCTTGTTGAGGAGGCCGGAGGTATCGTCAGCGACTACGCCGGGAAACGCCTCAATCCCAGTGACGGGCGCTTGATCGCCTGCTGTCCGGGATTGCACCAGCCGCTGATTGAGGGGCTGGCTGCCTGTGGGCCCCTGAGCGGAGCCAGTTACGGTGCGCCAGAACTCGACGCCGCCGCCCCCTTGCCGTCGACGCCCGGCTGAGCGGCGCTCCATAGGATCAGCACGACATCCAAGTCCCTTCCGGACAGCCCTGGCCCATGGCTCTGCAACCCGCCGCCGGCGTGCGTGATCTCAATCCCGGCGAGGTCGCCCGCAACCGCCGCCTCTGCGAACGGCTGGCCGAGGTCTATCGCCTCTGGGGTTATCAGGAGGTGGATCCGCCCGTCATCGAGCGCCAGGACACCCTGGCGGCCGGCGGTGCGATCGCCACCCGCGATGTCGTGCGGCTGGCCTCCGATGAACCACTCGGCCTGCGGCCCGAGCTGACGGCCTCGATCGCCCGCGCCGCCGGCACACGCCTGGCCGACCAACCACGGCCGCTTCGGCTCTGGGCCTGCGGCGCCACTTTCCGCGCCAGCCTTGGAGACACCGGTTCGCAGCGCATCAGCGAGGCCCTGCAAAGCGGCGTGGAGCTGCTCGGCGAGGCCGGCCCCGCCGCCGACAGTGAGCTGCTGCATTTGCTGCTCGATGCCACCGCCAGCCTGGGCCTGCTCCCCCAGCACCAACCGACCCTGTTGATCGGCCACCATGGCCTGCTGGATGCCCTGGTGGCGGGCGTACCCAACCCCCAGCGCCAGGCTGCCCGCAAGGCCTTGACTGGGTTTGATCCACTGGCGCTGGCGGCCCTGGACCTGTCTGGGGAGCAGCGACGTCGGCTGGAGGCCCTGATGGGGCTGCGCGGCGACCCCGAGGCGGTACTGAGCAGCCTGCGCCTGTGGCTCGGCCCGGTGCCGCTGCTGGAGAACCTGGACAGCACGCTCGCCGCAGTGGCGACGGCCGCCGCCAGGCACGGGGTGCGCCTGCAGATGGATCCAACCTTTCAACCCCATTTCGATCTCTATGACGGGCTGGTGCTGCGCCTGGTCTGCCAGGGCAGCGATGCCCCGGTGGCGATCGCCAGCGGCGGCCGCTACGACGCTCTGGTGGCCCGCTTCAGCCCCGAGCCGGCCCAGGCGGCCGGCACCGGCTTCGGCTTCGACATCGGCGCCATCCGTGAGCTGCTGGGGGCGGGCGAGAGCCAGGACGTGATCGACGCACCCTGGTTGGTGGCTGCTGCTTCCGCCGATGGCATCGGCGCGGCCCTGGCCCGCATGGTCGAGCTGCACCACCAAGGCCAGGCCGCCGAGCTTTGCAGCCAGCCCACACCCTCCCAGGCCGCCGCAGACGATCTGGCCCGTGACCGGGGTTGCCGCGGGGCGATCTGGCTGGCTGGTTAGGCTCCGCTGCAGCGCACTGGCTCCCGCGATGGCTCACACGATCGTCACCGACGTCTGCGAAGGGGTGGCGGATTGCGTCGACGCCTGCCCGGTGGCCTGCATCCACCCCGGCCAGGGGGCCAACACCAAGGGCACCGGCTTCTACTGGATCGACTTCGACACCTGCATCGACTGCGGCATCTGCCTGCAGGTCTGCCCGGTGAGCGGGGCGATCGTGCCGGAAGAGAAGCCCTCGCTGCAGCGGGCCGGCTGAGAAGACCCAGATCAGAGTTCGGAGACCCCTCCCTGGACTCCCTTGAGCCTGGCGGCTCAGATCCCTAGGGTTTTGGCCAGTAACTCAAGCTGCCATGCCGGTACTGGAAGAACAGGGTCAGATTCAGATCCATACCGAAAACATCTTCCCGATCATCAAAAAGGCCGTCTACAGCGGTCATGAGGTGTTCCTGCGGGAGCTGGTCAGCAACGGCGTCGATGCCATCAGCAAGCGCCGCATGGCCGCCATGGGCGGTGACTGCAGCGAAGGTCCGGAGGGCCGGATCTCGATCAGCATCAACCGCGAGGCCAACACCCTCACCATCTCCGACAACGGCATCGGCATGACGGCCGACGAGGTGAAGCGTTATATCAACCAGGTGGCCTTCTCCAGCGCCGAAGACTTTCTGGAAAAATACAAACAGGAAAGCGACGCCATCATCGGCCACTTTGGCCTCGGCTTCTATTCCAGCTTCATGGTTGCCAAGCAGGTGGAGCTGGTCACCCTGTCAGCCCGCGAAGGCAGCGAGGCCGTGCGCTGGAGCTGTGACGGCTCCCCCAATTTCAGCCTGGAAGGGGCCGAGCGCAGCGAGCCCGGCACCGATGTGATCCTGCATCTGATGGAGGAGGAGCTCGAATACATCGAGCCCAGCCGCATCCGCACCCTGATCACCACCTACTGCGACTTCCTGCCGGTGGAAGTGCAGCTGGAAGGCGAGACCGTCAACAAACGTCAGGCCCCCTGGCGCAGTTCACCGCGGGATCTGACCGATAACGATTACATCGAGCTCTACCGCTATCTCTACCCCTTCCAGGGTGACCCCCTGTTGTGGGTGCACCTGAACACCGATTACCCCTACAACCTCCAGGGTATTCTTTTTTTCCCGAAAATCACCGGCCGCGCCGACTGGGAGAAGGGGGAGATCAAGCTCTACTGCAACCAGGTGTTCGTCAGTGACTCGATCAAAGAGGTGGTGCCCCGCTACCTGCTGCCCCTGCGCGGCGTGATCGACTCGCCTGACATCCCCCTCAACGTCAGCCGCAGCGCCCTCCAGACCGATCGCCGCGTGCGCTCCATCGGTGGCTTCGTCGCCAAGAAGGTGGGCGATCGCCTCAAGGAACTGCATCGCGATGAACCCGGGCGCTACGCCGAAATCTGGGAATCGGTAGCCCCCTTCATCAAGATCGGCGCCATGGAAGACGAGAAGTTCGCCGATCAGGTGGCGGACCTGGTGCTGTATGCCACCACAGCCAGCGCCGGCCATGCCCAAGACGATGCCGGCGACTCCGAAAGCCCCAGCAACGATCCGATCCAGGTGGGAGAGCGCAGCTTCACCACCCTGGCCGGCTATCGCCAGCGGCTCAGTGATGACAACAACAAGCGCATCCTCTATTGCACCGATGAGGCGGGCCAGGCGGGCGCCCTCGCCCTCTGGAAGGGGCAGGGGGCCGAAGTGCTGCTGGCCGACACCTTGATCGACTCCCAGTTCATCCCCTGGCTGGAGATGCGCCACGGCGATCTGACCTTCCAGCGGGTCGATGCCGAACTCGACGACAGCCTCAAGGAGCAGGAGAGCGAACTGGCCGACAGCGAGGGCAAGGATGCCGGCGATAAGTTGCGCGACCTCTTCCGCCAAGCCCTGGGTAACGACAAAGTGACGGTTCAGGTGCAGTCGCTCAAGGGTGACGAGGCTCCGGCCGCCCTGATCTTGCTGCCTGAGCAGATGCGCCGCATCAACGACATGGGCGCCCTGATGGATCAACGGCTGCCCGGTCTGCCGGATCACCACGTGCTGCTGGTCAATCGCCGTCACCCCCTCGTGGAGGGCTTGCTCAAACTCTCCAGCGGGGCCGTGCTGACCACCGGTTCGGGCGAATCTCCCAGCCAGGTTCTGGCCCTGGACCTCGGGCGCCATCTCTACGAGACGGCCCGGCTGGCCGTCGGGGGCCTGGAGCCAAACCAACTGGCCGGGTTCCAGCAGCGCAGCAGCGATCTGATGGGGCGCCTGATGCAGCGCTCGCTCTGAGCCTGGGGCCCCTTAATGGCCTGACTGGCTGGCGGGTCATCTTGGAGGGGGGCGCCTTGCCGCACGTGCAGCCCCTGATTAGGGTCCGTTCACTGAGACGTCGTCGGATTGGCCGCAACCGGACCTCGACGGCGGCCCCGCGCGCCACTGGCCAGCCTGCTGCTGGGCCTCCTGTTGATCCTGTTGCCGGTCTCGCTCTTGGCCAGGCCGGCGGCAGCGGCCACCACGGTGCGGGTGCTGATGCCCTCGCCCTTCGTCGATGCCACCGCCTCCCTCGTCGCCACTTTCAATCGCGACCATCCCCATCTCAAGGTCGAGGTGGCTCGCGGTCCCCTCGACACCGAGGCCATGTCCGATCTGGCCATCGGCGGGCTGTTGCTTGGGGACAGCGGCTACGACCTGTTGCTGATGGATGTGAGCTGGACGGCCAAATACGTGGCCGCCGGCTGGCTGGTGCCCCTCGAAGGCCTGCTCGGTGAGGATGCCCTTGAGGCGATGCTGCCCGGCGCCCGGGTGGGCAACGCCTTCGGCGGCCACCTCTGGCGGATGCCCCTCACCGGCGATACGGGTCTGCTCTATTGGCGCACCGACCTGATGGCAGCGCCTCCGCGCAGCACCGAGGAGCTGGAGACGGTGTCCAGAAGGCTGCAGGCCCAGGGCAAGGTGCGCTGGGGTTACGTCTGGCAGGGCCGTCAATACGAGGGACTGAGCTGCGTGATGCTGGAGATGATCCACGCTTTCGGTGGCCAGTGGTGGCAGCCCGGAGACGGCCGCGCCGGCGGTCAGACCGAGCTGGATTCCGCCGGGGCGATCGCCGCCGCCGACTGGTTGGTGCATCTGGTGCGCACGGGCGTCAGCCCCGAGGCCGTGGCTGATTTTGCTGAGAATGAAGCCCTGCAGTTGTTCGCGGCCGGCGATGCCGCCTTTCTGCGCAACTGGCCCTATGCCTGGCGCGAGATTGAGCGAGGCGGCGGACCGGTTGTGGGCAAGGTCGGCGTCACCACCGTGGTCTCGGCGCCGGGCCACAGCAGCGGCGGCACCCTTGGCACCTGGGGCCTCTCGCTGCTGGCCGGCAGCCCCCACCCGCGCGAGGCGGCCGAGGTGATCCGCTGGCTGACCGGCCCCGCAACCCAGAAGGCTCTGGTGCTGGATCAGGGTTATGCGCCCACCTGGGCCGCCCTTTATGCCGACCCTGAACTGCAGCAAAAACATCCCCTGCTGGCCGTCCAGCGGCTGGCCCTCGAGCAGGGGCCCCTGGTGCGGCCGCTGACGCCCCTCTATGCCCAGCTCAGCGACCTGCTGCAACGGCAGGTGAATGGCTTGCTCACCACCGACGCTGCGCCGGCTGGCGCCATGGGTCAGGCCCAGCACCAGAGCGCCGTGCTGCTCGAATCGGCCGCGGGCGAGCACACAGCCTCCAGACCGAAGATCAGGGGATCGCTGCCAGATGGCGGCCAAGCCGGGAACAGGGTGCAGGTCCAACGCCTGCAGGGGATCACATGAATCCGAGCCTGGTCAATGTGGTGCTGATGGCGCCGGCCCTGGTGCTGCTGGCGATCGTGTTCGCCTGGCCGCTCCTGGATTCGGCTTGGCTGAGCACCCAGGCCAGCTCGGTGCTCACCGGTCTGGCCCCCCTCGCCAACGATGGGGCCAACTGGCAGCGCCTGCTGGGCGATGCCCGCTTCTGGCAGGACGCCGCCAGCACCCTGCGCTTCGCCGGGGTGTCGGTGGGGCTGGAGCTGGTTCTGGGCCTGGCGATGGCCCTGGTGCTGCACAGACCCGGGCGTCGCCGGGGCTGGCTGCGGGCCCTGGCCCTGCTGCCCTGGGCCCTGCCCACCACGGTGCTGGCCCTCGGTTGGCGCTGGATTTACAACGATCCCTACGGACCCCTCAACGCCATTCTCAAAGCATTCGGCATGGCCCCCTATGGCTTTCTGACCACCCCGTCCACCACCTGGTTGTTCACGGTGATCGCCGATGTTTGGAAGACGACGCCGTTCGTGGCCTTGCTTCTTTTGGCGGGGTTGCAGTCGATCCCTACGGAACTGGAGGAGAGTCTGGTCCTGGAGGGGGCCAGCCCCAGCCAGATCCTGCGCCGCCTCACCCTGCCGATGCTGCGCCCCTGGATCAGCCTGGCCCTGCTGTTTCGCCTGGCCCAGGCCCTGGGGGTGTTTGATCTGGTCCAGGTGCTCAGCCGCGGCGGCCCGGCCGGCAGCACCGAGAGCCTGGCCCTTTATGCCTATCTCAACGCCATGCGCTTCTTGGATTTCGGTTACAGCGCCACCCTGGTGATCGCCACCTTTCTGCTGCTGTTGCTGCTCACTGTCTGCGGCTGGCTGCTGATGCGCCGTCGCCCCCTGGAGATCACGCGATGAGAAGCCTGCTGCTGCTCTGGAGCCTGGCCCCGCTGGCCTGGCAGCTCTACACCTCTTTGGTCACGCCTGAGGCGCTGGTGCAGGGAACAGGGGTGGAGGCCGGTGCCTTCTGGACCCTGGAGAACTACCGGCAGGTGTGGTCGGCCGAGCCGCCGATCTGGCGCTACTTGCTTAACAGTGCCGTCGTCGGTGCCGCCACCACGGCCCTGACCCTCGCTCTGGCGGTGCCCTGCGCCTACGGCCTGCAGCGCCAGGCCGGCCGCCTGCGCTGGGTCGTGACCCTGACCCTGCTGGCCGCCGCGATCTTTCCGACGGTGCTGCTGTTCCTGGCCCTGCTGCAGCTGGCCCGAGCCCTGGGTCTGGCCAACAACCTGCTGGCCCTGAGCCTGCCCTATGCGGCCCTTTGCCTGCCCCTGGCGGTGCTGCTGCTGCGGGCGGCCTTCGCCGACCTGCCACCGGAGCTGGAGGATGCGGCCCGGCTTGAGGGTCTGGATCTGGCCCAGCGACTGCGCCATGTGCTGTTGCCCCTGCTGGCCCCCAGCGTGGCGAGCACGGCGATCCTGGTCTTCCTGTTCAGCTGGAACGAATACCCGATCGCCCTGACCTGGATCAGCCGCCCCGAGCTGCTGACCCTGCCACCGGCGATCGCCCGCATCGCCGGATCTTCGCTGTTCGCCGTGCCCTACGGGGCCTTTGCCGCCGCCACCGTTCTCGGCAGTTTGCCGTTGCTGTTGATCGTGCTGATCTTCCAGCGCTCGATCGTCAGCGGCCTCACCCAGGGAGCCATCAAGGGATGATCCGTACCATGCCAGATCCCTCAACGCCGAACCCCGGCCTGCGAATCGAGGGCCTCAGCCGCCGGCTGGGGGAGCGCAGCCTGCTGGCGGACCTGAACCTGGAGGTGGGCGCGGGGGAATGCCTGGCCCTGCTGGGACCCAGTGGGTGTGGCAAGACCACCACCCTGCGATTGCTTTCGGGACTTGATTCGCCCAGTTCCGGGCGAATTCTGTTGGATGGCGAGGACATCACCCGCCAGGACGCCGGCGAGCGCCGTGTGGCCATGGTGTTCCAGAGCTACGCGCTCTATCCCCATCTGAGCGTGGTCGACAACCTGGCCCTGGGCCTGCGGATCCGCGGCATCCCCGCCAAAGAACGGGACAGCCGGATCGCTTCGATTCTGGAGCTGCTGCAGCTGGGGGAGCTGCGCCTGCGGCGGCCGGCCCAGCTCTCAGGGGGGCAGCGTCAGCGGGTGGCCCTGGCCCGGGCCTTGCTGCGCCAACCCCGGCTGGTGCTGCTCGATGAGCCGATGAGCAACCTCGACGCCCAGTTGCGGGAGGAATTGCGTCCAGAGCTGCGTCGGTTGCTCTGCGGCCGCGAGCAACCGGTGGTCTATGTCACCCATGACCAGCAGGAGGCCATGGGCATGGCCGATCGCATCGCCCTGCTGCGCGAAGGCCAGCTGCAGCAGGTGGGCAGCGCCCGGGAGCTCTACGTGCGGCCCGCCAATCGCTTCGTTGCGGCCTTCCTGGGACGGCCGGCCATAAATTTCTGGCCAGCGGCGAACGATCGCCAGCTGGGCCTGAGGCCGGAACACCTGCGGCCGGTCCCAGCCGGTGGCCTGCCGGCTCGGGTGCAGCGGCGGGAATGGTGGGGAAACCAGCAGCTGGTCTGGCTGGAGAGTGAGCAGGGGGAACTGCGCATGCTGGTGCCGGCGGAGCAGGAGCTGCCCGAGAGCTTGCAGCTGGGCTGGTTGAGCGAGCATGAACACTGGTTCGACAGCCACAGCGGCGATCGGCTGCCGACACCTTGATTGATCCTGTACAGCCCCCGAAGGCCATTTGGTATGGTGCCGTGGTGGTTAACGACCACAGTCCATAGTTTCCAGCCGATTCCCATGTCCCGCGTCTGCCAGCTCACCGGAAAGCGCGCCAACAACGGCATGGCCGTCAGCCATTCCCACGTGCGCACCAAGAAGCTGCAGCAGGTGAACCTGCAGGAACGTCGCCTCTGGTGGGCCGAAGGCAATCGCTTCGTCAAGCTGCGCGTCTCCACCCGCGCCCTCAAGACCATCCAGAAGAAAGGTCTGGGCAACTACGCCAAGGAACTGGGCGTGAACCTTGCCCGCCTCTGAAGCCTCTGTTGCCTCTTCAGTCACTTCAGGGTGAAGACGCCGGCTCGCAAAGAGCAGCGGCGGCTTCACTCTTTTTGATTTCGACCCTCCTTCAGGCGCGGTGATGTCCCCTGAACCACGTTTCAGCGCTACCGGCCGCTTGGATGGCTCGTTGCCAGGGGGATCAGCGGGTTGCCCCAGCCTTGACCAGCCCGTTTCCAATCCCATAGCCCTAAAGCCCCTCCGATGAAACGTCGTTCCCTGATCGGCGGCCTGGCCCTGCTGCCTCTGGTACTCGGGCTGGCACCGCGTCGGGCCTGGGCGATCGGCGGGGTGCTACCCGAGATCGGGCAAACGGCGCCGGATTTTGAGCTGGATGGGGTGGCCCCGGGCGGCAGCCTCAGCGCCACAGTCAAGACGACCGAACCGTTGCCGATCCGGGTTGGCCTGAACGACCTCAAGGACCGCTGGCTGGTGCTCTACTTCTATCCCAAGGATTTCACCAGCGGCTGCACGCTCGAAGCCCGGGGGTTTCAGCAGGATCTGGCGGCGTTTCGGGCTGAATCCGCCATGGTCATCGGCGTCAGCGCCGATGACCAGGAAGCCCACGCCTCCTTCTGCGGCAGCGAGGGCCTGGTGTTCCCGCTGCTCTCTGATCCCGGCGGGGTCGTCAGCCGCCGCTACGGCTCCTGGATCGCCCCCTACTCCCAGCGCCACACCTTCCTGATCGGCCCCGACGGGATCCTGCGGCAGCGCTGGACGGCGGTGCGGCCGTCGGGCCACAGCCGCGAGGTGCTGGCGGAACTGCAACGGCAAAAGGCCTCGATAGCGTGAAGAACCAGCATTGATCCTTCTGTGAGCCAGCGGCGTCCAGCTCCATCCAGCGTCCCAGCACCAGCGGGCAGCCAGGCCAGGCCAGGCCAGCCGCTGTGGCCCAAACAGGTGTTGTGGTGAAAGCCAGAGGTTCAGTGATGCCAACGGCTCCGGCTCAGCAGAGACCTCGAGCCGGTCGAATCGGGGCCAGGTTGGCGCTGACGGCCGAGACAGCAGGCCGGGCGAGCTGGCTGGCGGCCGCTGTCTTACTTGCCAGCAGTGTGTTCGCTGGCACCTCCCAGGCCATCGCTGCTCGCCTGGGGGCAAATGCTGATGGACCATCGGTCCCGTCGGTAGCGACAGCGGCAGCACCGCTCAATCCCGTTTCAACCGGGAATGCAGCTGCCGATCCTTCCCTAGGGACTGCGCCCTCGGTTGATTCAACCCCAGTTGCTGCTCGATCAACAACCTCGGCACCGATCCTGTTGGCGGCAACGCCGGCGGCTCAGCCCACCGCCGGCTCTGATCCCACCAGCGCCACCACGCTTCATGTGTTGGCCACGGGGGACAGCGGCGGCGGCAACGCCGCCCAGCAGGCGGTGGCCGACCAGATGGCTGCGGCCCATCGCCGCCGCAAGGTCGATCTGGTGATCATGGCGGGCGACAACATCTACGACGAAGGCAATCTCAGCCGGGTCGAAGCCACCTTCCTGCGGCCCTATCGGGCCCTGTTGCAGGCGGGGGTGCCTTTTCACGCCGTGCTGGGCAATCACGACATCCGCAGCGGTGACGGTGAACCCCAGATTCACTATCCCCTCTTCGGCATGAAGGGTCGCTGGTACACGCTGCGGCGCGGCCCGGTCGAGTTCTTCATGATCGACACCAACTCCAAAGCGGCCTGGCAGCACCAGTTGCCCTGGTTAAAGAAAGCTCTGGCCAGCAGCACGGCGCCCTGGAAGGTGGTGGTCGGCCATCACCCCATTCACTCCTCAGGTTTTTATGGGGACGATCCGGTGGCCATGGCCCGACTCGGGCCCTGGATGCAGCGCTACGGGGTGCAGCTCTACATCAATGGCCATGACCACAACTACGAGCGCTCCAAGCCGATCGATGGCATCACTTATCTGACGGTCGGCGGTGGCGGCGCCACCCTGCGGCCGGTGCTGCCGGGCCCCAACAGTGCCCGGGCCGTGAGTCGCCACAGCTTTGCCGAACTCAGCTTCACCCCCAGCCAACTGACGATCGAGGCCTGGGACAGCCAGGGACAACGAATCGATCAGGCGACGTTGGAGAGAGAAGTCAAGACGTCACGGTGAATGGCGGCGCTGCGGCGCAGCTGCTCCAGGCGGGCCGGATCGGGAGGTTGGTCGATGCAGGCCTGCCAGTTCTGGAGAAGGGTGTCGCTGACGGGGCGGCCCAGCTCCTGACACGGACAGCCGATGCCCCGGCCGGCCTCGGCCACCTTGGGGTCGTAGCTGAGGGCGGCGCAGGGGCTGCCCGCCAGGGCGGCCAGGATCAGACCGTGCAGCCGCATGGCGATCACCAATCCCGCCGCCTGGAAGTGGGCCATGGCCTCCTGGGGATCGTCGACCGTGACCAACTGACTGACCTGCCTGAGCCGCTCCGGCAGCAAGGCCTCCTGCTCCAGCCAGGCCAACAACTGCCGGTCCTGCTCCTGGTGAAACGGCAACCAGTGGACGGGTCGGCCGCTCTGGGCCGCCAACCGATCGAGAGCGTCGAGGTAGGGGCGCCACCCCTGGCGATCGAGCTGGCTGACGGGTCGCCAACAGACCACGATCGGCCCTCCCGCCCCATGCCAAGGCTGGGGCTGGAGTCCCCAGACCGGATCACTCCCCTCCAGGCAGCGCAGGCCCCAGTGGCGCGACTGCTGGGTGGAGGCGGGATCCCGCCAACTGATCGCCGTGGCCAGGCTGAGCAGCCAGCGGGCTAACAGGCGGCTGCGCTTCAGCCGCAAGGGTCCCAGGCCCTGGCCCCAGAGGATCACGGGCTTGCCCTGGCAGCGGGCCACAACGATCAGGGCGCCGTAATACAGAAGACTGCGAAAGCTGGTGGAGTCCTGGAGCAGGCTGCCGCCGCCCAGAACCAGAGCTCCGCTGTGACCCAGGGCTTCCAGAACGCCGACAAGACTGCGGCGGTCCGTGGTCTCCACACCGAAGACTCGCCTGACCTGCGGCTGATCCCAGGCCGTGACCAGGGGGGTGACGTTCGGTGGCAGTTGCGCAAGCAACACCTGCAGCAGGGCATCGTCCCCGAGATTGTGTTCGCCGTAGTAGCCGCAGACCAGCACCAGGGATCGGTTGGGCGCTGGTTTCACGGGGGACCGGAGTGGTTTCCGTAGATTACCGGCGTTGTTGGCAGCGTTCGATGCACGCCCTGTCCCTGGGCACCTGGTGGATCCACGTCACCTCGGTGCTCGAATGGCTGGCAGCGATCCTGGCGGTGCAGCACTTCGGCTCCACCCGTCGTGAAGGTGGTTGGCGCTGGCTGGCCATGGCCATGGTTCCCGCCCTGGTCAGCGCCATGGCGGCCTGCACCTGGCACCTGTTTGACAACAGCTCGGCCCTCAAGGGGCTGGTGGTGTTCCAGGCCGCGCTGACCACCATGGGCAACACGACGATGGCGATCGCCGGCTGGAATCTGTTGCGGCAACAGCGTCGCCGCCAGCCACAACCCCTGACCCAGCAACAGACCGTGGGGCAGCCCGCACCATGACGCCCGCCTGGTCGGCGCCGCTCGAGCGCCTCGCCGGCATCGATCCGGCGCCCTTCTTCGTGCTCTCCCTGTTGCCCTATCTGGCCTTCCTCTGGTGGGCCTCCCGGGTGCGGGCCTTTCCGAGGCTGGCGTTGCGGGGCTTTCAGCTCACCCTGCTGTTTGTGGCGGTGACGATCGTCGCCGCGATCGTGGCCCAGGTGCGCTTTGATGCCCTGCTGGCCGATGTGGATGGCCTCCATGGTGGCGCCGAGGCTTTCCTGACCCTCAGCAACCTGCTGGTAATGCTGGGCTTTGCCACGGCGGCCAATCGCGGGGATCATCCTGATGATCAGGGAACAGAAGGCTCGCTGGTCCTTGCTGCGGGCCCCATCGAGAACTCAGAACCGCAGGGCGTTGTGGGTCTGGGTGAAGGCCAGACAGCAGACCAGAACGGGGGATCGGCTGATCACGGCGCCAACCTGGATCAAAGCGACAGGTGAACAAGTCTTACGGGGCGT
Source organism: Synechococcaceae cyanobacterium ELA739 (assembly GCA_037127935.1). Lineage (GTDB taxonomy): Bacteria > Cyanobacteriota > Cyanobacteriia > PCC-6307 > Cyanobiaceae > Cyanobium. The sequence goes on along the minus strand of JBAXXM010000011.1, from coordinate 24,532 downwards.
CGGCGGAAGCCCTTCCCCCCCGGAAGATGGGCCAGTTGCCAAGTCTTCGATGATCGCTCCTCTCCTGGCCCTGGCCCCTGCCACCATCTCCTGGTCACCCAAGGTCGCCCTGGTGATGATCGTCTGCAACATCATCGCCATTGCCATCGGCAAGGCCACGATCAAGCAGCCCAATGTCGGCCTGCAACTGCCAAGCTCCAACCTGTTCGGCGGCCTCAGCCACGGCGCCATGCTCGGCACCATGAGCCTCGGCCACATCCTTGGCTTCGGCGCCATCGAGGGCCTGGCTTCCCGCGGCGTCCTCTGAAACTGGGTTCAAGGCTGCCCACTCGCGGGTGAAGCAGCCTTAAACTCAATAACGCCCGACGAAACGCTGGCTCGGCAACCCATGGCATGGACCACTGGGTTGCCGCCCCTCTGGTGCTGTTCAGGGGATTGATTGGTGATCGGGAGAGCCAAGACTCCCTGAATGATTTACCGCACAGCCCTTGTCCGTCCTAAGGATCCGGGCAACGCCACCACGCCATTCGCCGCCGCGAGGTTTAACTGCTGCGGGGCACGACACCAGCCCCTGAACACTTGGATTTTGCGGGTCAACGCAGCCCCAGCAGATAGGGCAGACTTCTAAATCCATAGCGTTCAAAGCGGTAATCGAACAGCAGCGCCGCCAGATCTTCCGCCCGTCTGGGTTCCAAACCTGCCAACAGGCTGCTCAGGCGCCGGTCGGCCTGGGGCCCATGGAGGCCCAGCCAGGTGCGGCGGGCCAAGCGCCCACTCAGGGACCAGCGCCAACCGAGCTCTCGCCTCAGCCTTCGCTCATAGCGCTGCAGGTCAAACGGCCCGCCGCTGAGGATGGCGGCGGCCAGCAGCGGCGCCAGAACCCGGCTGCTGCTGAGGGCGTGGCGAATCCCTTCACCTCCCAGCAGGTTGGCGGTGCTGACCGCATCGCCGATCGCCACCAGGCAGCCCACGCCGTGGCAGTCGCGGCGGCGGATCGAGCTGACGATCAGACCGCCGTGGCGATCGAGAACCGTGCTGGCCTGGCGCTCGGCCGGCGAGAACAACCGGCTCAGCATCGACTCCAGGACCTGACCCAGGGGTGGAAGATGGCGGTCGGGCCTGAGGCGACAGACCCCCACCTTCAACTGCCCAGGGGCCATCGGGAAGACCCAGCCATAGCCCTGGGAGACCCAGTCACTCCCCAGGGCGAAGCTGAGTTGATCGGACCAGCGCTGCCAGCAGTCAGGCCCCACCTGCAGCAACCACTCCACCCCCACACCCCGCACCAGGTCCCGCTCTGATTCAGCCGCCATCCCTGCGATCGGCCCGATCAACGCCCGCCCCTGGCCGCTGGCATCCACCACCCAATCGCTGATCACCTCGCGCACCCCGCCCTGGCGATCGCGGAGCAGGGTTCGTAGCCCCGAGCCCATCGGCTGGCACTCGAAGGCCCGCCAGCCGAGCTGAACCGAGCCGCCGAAGCGCCGGCACTGATCCGCCAACCAGTAGCGCAAGGCACCGAAATCGAGCACGACACCGAGGGGGTTTTCGGACCTCCAGCTCCGCCGCTGATCGCCTGGACCGAGCAGCTGCCAGCCCCGCCAGCGGCTGGCCACCACCTCAGCCGGCAACCCATAGCGCTCCAGGGCCTCAAACGGCATGGCCGCGCTGCTGAAGGCCGCCTGACCCAGATCCGCAAGTTGGTCGACCAGCACCACACCCACCCCAGCGGCGGCGAGCTGGCGGGCAAGGTCGCCGCCTGCCGGACCGGCACCGACCACCAGCACCTGGGTGCGCAGGCTGTTCACACCGTCACGATGGGTGATCAGACGGCCACGACCTGACGGGAATCGGGGCTGAAGGCGGGGGCAAAGCGCTGCAGGATTGTGTCGGCCATCTGGGCCGGCGTCAGTCCCAGCTGCTCCTTGCTCTGATCCGGGCTGGCGTGGTCCACCAGCACGTCGCCGATACCCAGGCGCAACACCGGCACCAGCACATCGTGGTCGTTGAGGATCTCCACCACCGCCGCGCCGAAGCCGCCGGCAAGGGAGCCCTCCTCCATGGTGACCACCCGGCCGATGCGGCGGGCCATGGGCAGGATCAGTTGCTGATCAAGGGGCCGCAGGAAGCGGGCGTTGATCACGGCCGCCCGCACCCCTTTTTCCTGCAGTAGGCCAGCGGTGGCCATGGCGGGGTAGACCATCGAGCCGTAGGCCAGGATCAGCAGGTCGTCACCATCGGCGAGCAGCTCGCCCCGGCCGATCTCCAGGGGCTGCCAGCCCTCCTCCATCAACGGCACCCCTTCTCCTTCGCCGCGGGGGATGCGGATGGCACAGGGGCCGTCATGGGCGATGGAGGTGACGAGCATGCGCTGCAGCTCGGCCTCATCCTTGGGCGCCATCACGGTGAAGTTGGGAACGGCCCGCAGGTAGCTGATGTCGTATTGGCCCTGGTGGGTGGGCCCGTCGGCTCCGACGATGCCGGCCCGATCGAGCACGAAGGTGACCGGCAGCTTCTGAATGCCGACATCGTGAATCAGCTGGTCGTAGGCCCGCTGCAGGAAGGTGCTGTAGATCGCCACCACGGGTCGCAGTCCCTCGCAGGCCATGCCGGCGGCCATGGTCACGGCGTGTTGCTCAGCGATGCCGACATCGAAGTACTGACCGGGCAGGGCCTTCTCCAGCAGGTCCAGGCCGGTGCCGGTGGCCATCGCCGCCGTGATGCCCACCACCCGCGGATCCTGCTCACAGATGCGCACCAGGGTCTGGCCGAAGACCTTGCTCCAGCTGGGCGGTTTTGGCTTGCTGGAGGGGTAAGCCTTGCCTGAGGCCAGATCGAAGGCGGACTGGGCGTGGTAGCCCACCTGGTCGGCTTCGGCGTAGGCGTAGCCCTTGCCCTTGGTGGTGGCGACATGCACCAGCACCGGGCCCTCCTCGCGATGGGCGGCCTGGAAGGTGCGGATCATCTCGCCCATGTCATGGCCGTCGATCGGGCCCATGTAGGTGAAGCCCAACTCCTCGAACACGGCACCCACCTTGGGCACCGCCAGGCGGCGCATGCTCTCCTTGAGATTCTTAAGTTCGGGCGGCAGCTCCCCGTGCATGAACGGCAGGTGCTTGATCGCCTCTTCGGCGTTGCCCGAGAGGAACTGCACCGGCTTGCTCAGCCGCATGCGGTTGAGGTGGGTGGAGAGGGCGCCCACCGGCGGCGAAATCGACATGTCGTTGTCGTTGAGCACCACCAGCAACCGGGTCTTGGGCAGGTGGCCGGCGTGGTTGATTGCCTCCAGGGCCATGCCACCGGTAAGGGCACCGTCTCCAATCACAGCGACGCATTTGAAATCTTCGCCGCGCTGGTCCCGGGCCAGGGCCATGCCCAGAGCCGCCGAGATCGAGGTGGAGGCGTGGCCGGCACCGAAGTGGTCGAAGCGGCTCTCACTGCGCTTGAGGTAACCGGCCACGCCGTCCTTCTGGCGCAGGGTGTGGAAGCCCTGCCAGCGGCCGGTGATCAGCTTGTGGGGATAGGCCTGGTGACCGACGTCCCAGACCACCCGGTCGTGGTCGAGATCGAGGGTCTGGTAGAGGGCCAGGGTGAGTTCGACGACGCCGAGGCCAGGACCGAGGTGACCGCCGCTGGTGGAGACCACCTCCAGGTGCTTGTGCCGGATCTGCCGGGCGATCGCTTCCAGTTCGGCGATGCTGAGGCCATGCAACTGGTTCGGATGGCTCAGCTCACTCGGATGCATACCCACTCAACGGCCGTGGGCTGCAATCTACGGCGTGCCCTCTGGCAAACGGCGATAACGACGACCGTTTGCGGGGCTGATTGCCAGACTCGCTGAATGAACGAATCGATCGCCAATCCGTTCGGCCCAGCGGGTTATCCGCTGGCAAGCCCCTATCTGCAGCGGATCCTGCGCGCGCGCGTCTACGACGTGGCCATCGAATCACCGCTGGATCCGGCCCCGAATCTCTCGCGCCGCCTGGGCAACCAGGTGCTGCTCAAGCGCGAGGACCTGCAGCCGGTTTTCAGTTTCAAGCTTCGGGGCGCCTACAACCGCATGGTCAGCCTCACCCGTGAAGAACTGGCCCGTGGCGTGATCGCCGCCAGCGCCGGCAACCACGCCCAGGGGGTCGCCCTGGCCGCCCAGCGCCTGGGCTGCACCGCCGTGATCGTCATGCCCGTGACCACCCCCGAGATGAAGGTGCGCTCGGTGGCGGCCCGGGGGGCGGAGGTGGTGCTGCACGGCGACACCTACGACGAGGCCTATGGGCAGGCGCGTCTGCTGGAACAGCAGCGGGGGCTCACCTTCATCCATCCCTTCGACGATCCGGACGTGATCGCCGGCCAGGGCACCATCGCCCTGGAGATCCTGCGCCAGTGTTCCGAGCCGCCGGATGCGATTTACGTGGCCGTCGGCGGCGGCGGCCTGATCGCCGGCATCGCCGCCTACGTCAAGAGTCTCTGGCCCCTGGTGGAGGTGATCGGGGTGGAGCCGATCGATGCCGACGCCATGAGCCAATCCCTGGCCAAGGGTGAGCGGGTCCGGTTGGAGCAGGTGGGTCTGTTCGCCGATGGGGTGGCGGTGCGCCAGGTCGGGGAGCTGACCTTCGCCCTGGCCCAGCAGTACGTCGATTCGATGGTGACGGTGGACACCGACGCCATCTGCGCCGCCATCAAGGACGTCTTCGAGGACACCCGCTCGATCCTGGAGCCGGCCGGGGCCCTGGCGATCGCCGGCATGAAGAAGGACGTGCAGCAGCGCCAACTGCAAGGCCGCACCCTGGTGGCGGTGGCCTGCGGCGCCAACATGAACTTTGACCGGCTGCTGTTCGTGGCTGAACGGGCCGAATTGGGAGAGCAGCGTGAAGCCCTGTTGGCCGTGGAGATCCCGGAGCAACCGGGGAGCCTGCGGCGCTTCTGCGATGTCCTGGGGCAGCGCAGCCTCACCGAGTTCAGTTACCGGCTGGCCGATCCGCGGCTGGCCCATATCTTCGTCGGGGTGCAGGTCAGTGGGCCCGCCGATACGACCCAATTGGTGGCCGATCTGGAGGCCCAGGGTTTTCCCTGTCTCGACCTCTCAGGCAACGAGCTGGCCAAGCTGCATCTGTGCCACATGGTGGGCGGGCGCCTGCCCGCCAGCGCCGGCAGCGCCAGGGATCAGGGGGAGGAGCTGCTGTATCGCTTCGAGTTTCCGGAGCGGCCGGGAGCGCTGATGGCCTTTGTCAGCTCGCTCCATCCCAACTGGAACATCAGCATTTTTCACTACCGCAACCACGGCGCCGACGTGGGCCGGATCGTGGTGGGCGTTCAGGTGCCGCCGCTCGAGCTGGCCGACTGGCAGTCCTTTCTCGATGCCCTGCCCTACCAGCACTGGCAGGAAACCCACAACCCCGCCTACCGGCTGTTCCTGGGGGAACAGAGCCTCCCCCTGCCGGCCCTGGCCGCACTGGTGGGCCCCTGAGGACCGCGATACCCTGCCACGAGCGCGTGCAGGAGCTCAGGCCATGTCCAGCACCCCCGACCCCGCCAGCACCGGTGACCAGAGCGGAATCCAGGGGTTGGCAGCCGTGACCGAAGCCATCGAAGGCGCTGGGATTCGGGACGTGGTGCAGCCTTACCCAGGCTTGGAACCCCTCGAATCCCCACCGGTCAACCACAACTCTCCAGAGGATCCCGAGGCCGAGCTGTCGGCTGCGGTGGTCGCCGACCGCCTCAAGATTCCGACCGAAGCATCCGCCCTACGGGCCTCCAGCGCCGCCCTGAGCAACCTGTCGCTGCCGGCGCGCCTTGAAGCGATTCTGTATCTCAAGGGGCGGCCCCTGGGCCTGGCAGAGCTGGCCGACATCGCCGGCATCGACCGTGACGAGGCCGAAATGGCCCTGATCACCCTGATGACCGACTACGCCCATCGCGACACGGCCCTGGAGATTCGCCAGGAGGGCCAGCGCTACAGCTTGCAGCTGCGCGACAGTCTCGGCGATCTGGTGCAGAGCCTGCTGCCGGTGGACCTCTCAACCGCCGCCCTGCGCACCCTGGCCACAATTGCCCTCAAGAAACGGATCCTGCAGTCGGAACTGGTGGAGCTGCGCGGCTCCGGGGCCTACGACCACATCAAGGAACTGCTGGCCCAGGAGTTCATCGAACGCCGGCGCCAGAGCGAAGGCCGCTCCTACTGGCTCAGCCTGAGCGAGAAGTTTCATCGCACCTTCTCGGTCAGCGCCGCCGATCTGGGTCAACAGCGCCGCCAGGCCGCCTGATCCAACTGGCCCGGATGGTGTCGGACTGAATAGAGTCAGCACGTGCCTACCGGTATCCCGTGGCCCGGGAGCCCATCACCTGCAGCCCTCGCATGACCGTTCTGATTTTTCTGCTCCAGGTGCTGGCCCAGACCCTGAGCATCTACCTGCTGGTGCTCCTGGTGCGGGTGCTGCTCAGCTGGTTCCCCAATCTCGACTGGAGCAATCCCCTGCTCGCCGGCGTCAGCGCCATCACCGACCCCTATCTCAACGCCTTCCGCGGCCTGATCCCGCCCATTGGTGGCATGGATCTGTCGGCGTTGCTGGCCTTTCTGGCGCTGCAACTGGCCCAGAGCCTGCTCAATGGCGCCACCATGACCCTGGCCAGCTCGTTGTATTGAGCCCGACCCAACGCAAGACCTGATCAGCCCGCTGCCCATCCCCCATCTCCGACTCGAGCAGGCAGCGGTGGGTCTTTACAGCGACGCTTGTTGAGGAGAGTGCAGATGGCAGCACTCCATGGCGCTGAACCGAAGATCGGCATGAGTCCCGTGAACCGGTGCTCCTGATTCATCGGCTCCTGGCTTGCTACTGGCGCTCAAGCCAGGACATCGGGAGTTGCTGCTGGACTTCGGGATGGTGGATCAGCCAACGGCCGTCGTGGTGGCCCTCGGACTCTTGGTTGATCGCAAGCACGAGGAGGCCGTGACCAGGTTTCATTCCAGGGCCAGCTGTTGCTCCAGGGGCAGTCGCTCTTCACCGGCGCCTACGCGCGTTCGCACCGGCGCCGAAAACCCGCGGGCCTTGGCGTTGCGCACCGTGAACGGACCGGGGGTGCCGGCTGGTACCGCCAGTCGGAGGGCGAATTCGGAGCTACCCGGAGGGATGTCGCCGATCGAGCCGACCCTGGTGCGGTTCGGCAGCACCGGCTCGCCGCTGGCATCGAGGATCTGGGCAAAGACATCGGTGTCGATCACCGCCCGGCGCGTGGGGTTCACAACCACACCCCGCAGGGCGTAGCAACTGGCGCCGGCGGGGCGATCCAGATCCGGCTGCCGGCCCACGTCGTCGACCGGACAGCGGTCCAATCGCACCTCACTGACCTGCAGATCGGTGGCCAGACCGGGGGCGGGACTGAGCAGCAACACCCAGCCCAGGACAAGGGCCAACAGGGCGCCCTTGAAGCGAGAAGCCCGCACCAGGCCTACCAGCGCTTGCCAGAAACCACTTGGTGAGAAGGACGTCCGCAGCAACGGACTCTGGTCAGGGCAGCCTGCATCCACCGGCATCGGAAGACATGTCCCGGGACCGAGGGAACGGCAGGCGAGCTTGGACTGATCGCACCTGGGCATCAACGGCGATCTCCACTGCCTCCAATCACGTTACGGGCCGCCCGGCTGGCCAGCTTGGCCAGGTTGGCCTCGGCGATGTCTTCGAGATCCAGATCCAGCTCACTGGCCAGCTGGGCCACGTACCAGAGCACATCCCCCAATTCCAGCCGCAGATCGTCGCGGATGGCGGCATCAAACAATCCATCCCGGTCCCGAAGAACCTTCTTGACCTTGTCGGCCACCTCCCCCGCTTCACCACACAGCCCCAGGGTGGGATAGATGGGATTGCTGCCCACCTGGGGATACAAAGCCGTCTGACGGGAACGCTCCTGGTAGCTGCGGAGGTCCATGACAAGCGGGGTGGTGAGTTGGCCGGATGGTAGTTTCCCGCTTGAGTCTCCATGCCTGAGGGCCGACACGATCCCATGCGTCGCACCAAGATCGTGGCCACCATCGGCCCAGCCACCGAATCCCCAGAAGTCCTGCGTCGCCTGATCGCTGCAGGAGCGACCACCTTCCGACTCAACTTCTCCCACGGCGATCACAGCGAGCACGCCGCCCGCATCGTCACGATTCGCCAGGTCGCCAGCGAGCTGGGCGTCAACATTGGCATTCTTCAGGATCTTCAGGGCCCCAAGATCCGACTGGGTCGCTTTGCCGGTGGTCCGATCACCCTGGCCAACGGCGACAGCTTCACCCTCACCTCCCGGGATGTGAGCTGCAATCAGGAGATGGCCACCGTCACTTATGCGCGCCTGGCCGATGAGGTCACCGCCGGCAGCCGAATCCTGTTGGACGACGGCCGGGTGGAGATGGTGGTCAAGGAGGTGGATCGGCCCCAGCAGACCCTGCACTGTGAAGTGACGGTCGGCGGCGTTCTCTCCAACAACAAAGGCGTCAATTTCCCCGATGTTCAGCTCTCGATCCGCGCCCTGACCGACAAGGACCGCGAGGATCTGGAATTCGGTCTGGCCCAGGGGGTGGACTGGGTAGCGCTCAGCTTCGTGCGCAATCCCTCCGACATGCTGGAGATCCGCGACCTGATTCGCTCCCACGGTCACACCACGCCTGTGGTGGCCAAGATCGAGAAATTTGAAGCGATCGATTCCATCGATGCAATCCTGCCCCTCTGCGACGGCGTCATGGTCGCCCGCGGCGATCTGGGAGTGGAAATGCCCGCCGAGGAGGTGCCGCTGCTGCAGAAGGAACTGATCCGCAAGGCCAACAGCCTCGGCATTCCGATCATCACCGCCACCCAGATGCTCGATTCGATGGCCTCCTGCCCCAGGCCGACCCGAGCCGAGGTCAGCGACGTCGCCAACGCCATCCTCGACGGCACGGACGCGGTGATGCTTTCGAACGAAACGGCCGTCGGTGATTTCCCGGTGGAAGCGGTGGCCACCATGGCCCAGATCGCTCGCCGGATCGAGCGCGATTACCCCCAGCGGGTGCTGGACAGCCACATGGCTACCACCATCCCCAACGCCATCTGTCAGGCGGTCAGCAGCATTGCCCGCCAACTCAATGCGGCCGCCATCCTGCCGCTGACCAAGAGCGGTTCCACGGCCCGCAACGTCAGCAAGTTCCGTCCCAGCACCCCGATTCTGGCGATCACCAGTGATATCAGCGTCGCCCGCCAGCTGGAGCTGGTCTGGGGCGTGACCCCGCTGCTGATCGCCGAACAGATCAACACCGGCAGCACCTTCAACGTGGCGATGGGAGTTGCTCAGGAAAAGGGCTTGCTGCTGGAAGGGGACCTGGTCGTGCAGACCCAGGGAACCCTGGCGGGGGTCAGTGGCTCCACCGATCTGGTGCGGGTGGGCCTGGTCTCAGCCGTTCTCGGCCGCGGGCTCGGCGTCGGCAGCGGCTCAATCAACGGCAGGGTCTGCGTCGCCAACAGCGCTGAGGAGGCTGAGAAGCTGGAGGCCGGAGAGATCCTGGTGGTGCGCGAGACCACTGACGCCTATCAGGACGCGATCAGCCGCAGCCGTGGTGTGATCTGTGAAGTCGAGGGGCCCGACAGCCACGCCGCCCTGCTGACTGCGCGACTGGGCATCCCGGCGATCGTGGGCGTGACCAACGCCACCTCCGCCTTACGCCAGGGGGAGATCGTCACCCTGGCGGTGCAGGACGGCATCGTCCATCGCGGTGCCCTCAGCCCGATGGAGATGGGCAGCACCTCGGCGTTCTAGCCAGACTCACGCCCAGCCCAGGCATCGCCCTCCTTCCATGGCCCACAAGCTGCCCCTGCGGGAGACCGTGGGCATGGCCTTCAGCACACTCAAGGCCAATCGATTGCGCAGCCTGCTGACCATGCTGGGCATCGTCATCGGCAACGCCTCGGTGATCACCCTGGTGGGGGTGGGACGCGGGGCCCAGAACCTGGCGGAAGGCCAACTCAGCACCCTGGGCGCCAATGTGCTGTTCATCGTGCCCGGCCGCAACGACACGCGACGCCAGGGGATTGAAACGCCCAAGACCCTGGTGCTCGAAGATGCCGTGGCGATCACAGAGCAGGTGCCCAGCGTCAAAAGGGTGGCGCCCCAGATCACCCTCAGCGATGTGGTGCAGTCCGGTTCTTTGGCCGCCACCGCGACCATCTCCGGGGTCACCCCTGAGTTCCTGCCCGTCCGCAACTTCGAGGTCGCCCAGGGGCGCTTCCTGAGCGAGGCCGACGTCAAGGGGGCACGCAGCGTCGCCGTGATCGGCCCTGACCTGCGCGACAAACTGATGCCAACCGGCGATGCGATCGGCCGCCAGCTGCGCATCCGCGATCAGTCGTTCCAGGTGATCGGGGTGTTGGCGCCCAAGGGGGCGGTGTTCGGTGCCAATCAGGATCAAGTCGCCTACATCCCGCTCAGCACGATGGTGAGCCGGCTGAGCGGTCGCGATCCCACCTACGGCATCACCCTCAGCTTTGTCAGCGTCGAGGCTCGTAACGAGCAGAGCACCGGCGCGGCCAGCTTCCAGATCACCAATCTGCTGCGCCAGCGCCATCGCATCCTTCGTGATGACGACTTCTCCGTGCGCTCCCAGAAGGATGCCCAGACGATCGTCGGCACGATCACCGGCGGGTTGACCCTGATGCTGGCGGCGATCGGGGCCGTGTCCCTGTTGGTGGGTGGCATCGGCATCATGAACATCATGTTGGTCTCGGTGAGTGAACGCACCGAGGAAATCGGCCTGCGCAAGGCGCTGGGGGCCCGCAGCAGTGATGTGTTGCTGCAGTTCCTGGTGGAGTCCCTGGTGCTCGCCAGCCTGGGGGGGGTGATCGGCAGTGGCGTGGGGATCGGCGCCATTGCCCTGGTGGCCGCCTTCACGCCCCTGCCCGCCAGCATCGCCGCCGGCACCGTGGCGGGCACCGTGCTGTTGTCCGGCTCCATTGGGCTGTTCTTCGGCGTGGTGCCGGCGCGCCGGGCCTCCCAACTTGATCCGATCGTGGCGCTGCGCAGCCTCTGAGCTCGAGACGCAAGCAGAAAAAACCCTTAAGACCGGCAAAGCGTGACGACGGTCACCAATTCCAAGCAATGCTCAATGGGTAAATCAATGGTGTCTTGTCTTCGTCTCGAAACTTGGAGCTGCAGGCGCTTTTGGATTGTGGGTACCGCAATGCCACTGATCGGATGGTGATCGTGCGCTGTTGCGGCCCCGAGGAGTTCTATCTGGAGCGTGTTGTCTTCCCATTCGAGCTGCTCAGCTTCCAATGCCCCTGCAGCAGTGACGTTGAAATCTGGACCCATGGCCTCGGCGGAGCCGAGTTGGTGGAGCGCTTTCCAGCCGAGGATCTGGTCGTTGAACCGCCCCTGAGCCTGGCCTCCCCCTCGGTCGCCGATCCACTGTCGGGCGGGGCTGAGCTCAGCCCCTGGCTGAAGGCGGGCTGAGGGAGTCCCTCAGGCTCAGATCGAGGCGCTCAGGTCGCGTCACGAAGCCAACACGGTTGCCGTTACGATTGTTCAACGTGCCTTTCTTCTCATGAATCAGCGCTGGCGACTCCTGGCTCTCTGGCTTCTGCCAATCGGAGTGGCGCTGTTTCTGGGCTGGCAGCTGTTGGGGTCCGGGCCGAACAAGTTGACGGCCAGCGGCCCCACCGTTGCCCCCAGTAATGCCGCCGTGGCTCGCATGAGCTACGGGCGCTTCCTTGACTACGTCGACGCCGGCCGGGTCACGGCCGTGGACGTCTTTGATGGCGGCCGAACCGCCGTGATCGAGGCTGTGGATCCGGATCTGGACAACCGGGTGCAGCGTTTGCGGGTCGACCTGCCAGGCCTGGCTCCTGAGCTGATCAACAAGCTGAAGGACCAGGGCATCAGTTTTGACATCCATCCCCCAAAGACCACACCGCCCGCCGTCGGTCTTCTTGGCAATCTGTTGTTCCCTCTGCTGCTGATCGGTTCGCTGGTCTTGCTGGCTCGGCGCTCCAATGGCATGCCCGGCGGTCCCGGTCAGGCCATGCAGTTTGGTAAGACCAAGGCCCGCTTCGCCATGGAGGCCGAAACGGGCGTCAAGTTCGATGACGTCGCCGGTGTTGAAGAGGCCAAGCAGGACCTGCAAGAGGTCGTCACGTTCCTGAAGACGCCGGAGCGCTTCACCTCAGTCGGAGCCCGCATTCCCAAGGGCGTGCTGCTCGTCGGCCCTCCGGGTACGGGCAAAACGCTGCTGGCCAAGGCCATCGCCGGTGAAGCCGGTGTGCCCTTCTTCTCCTTGTCCGGTTCTGAATTCGTCGAGATGTTCGTCGGCGTTGGTGCCAGCCGGGTCAGGGACCTGTTCAAGCGGGCCAAGGAGAACAGCCCCTGTCTGATCTTCATCGATGAAATCGATGCAGTCGGGCGCCAGCGGGGCGCCGGTATCGGTGGGGGCAACGACGAGCGCGAGCAGACCCTCAACCAGCTGCTGACCGAGATGGACGGTTTTGAGGGCAACAGCGGCATCATCATTATTGCCGCCACCAACCGTCCTGATGTCCTTGATTCCGCCCTGATGCGTCCAGGCCGTTTCGATCGCCAGGTGCAGGTGGATGCCCCTGACATCAAGGGTCGTCTTTCGATCCTGGAAGTTCATTCCCGCAACAAGAAGCTTGCCGAGGGTGTCTCTCTCGAAGCGATTGCCCGCCGTACACCCGGCTTCACAGGCGCCGATCTGGCCAATCTGCTCAATGAGGCCGCCATACTGACGGCGCGCCGCCGCCGCGATTCGATCAGCCTCGCCGAAATCGACGATGCCGTTGATCGCGTGATCGCCGGCATGGAGGGCAAGCCACTCACCGACGGCCGCAGCAAGCGGTTGATCGCGTATCACGAAGTCGGCCACGCGATCGTCGGCACCTTGATCAAGGACCATGACCCGGTTCAGAAGGTCACCCTGATTCCGCGGGGTCAGGCCCAAGGCCTCACCTGGTTCTCCCCGGATGAAGAGCAGATGCTGGTCAGCCGGGCCCAATTGCGTGCCCGGATCATGGGTGCACTGGGCGGCCGCGCCGCCGAGGACGTGGTGTTCGGCCATTCCGAGGTCACCACCGGTGCTGGTGGCGACATCCAGCAAGTGGCTTCGATTGCCCGCCAGATGGTCACCCGATTCGGCATGAGCGACCTCGGACAGTTTTCTTTAGAGGCCGGCAATCAGGAAGTGTTCCTGGGCCGGGATCTGATGACCCGAAGCGATGGCTCCGATGCCCTGGCCAGCCGTATTGATGATGCGGTACGCCAGATCGTCCAGAGCTGCTACTTGGACACCGTCAAGCTTGTGGCGGCTAACCGGGTCTGCATGGATCGCCTGGTTGAGATGCTGATCGAGAAAGAAACGCTCGATGGCGATGAATTCCGCGCCGTTGTCGCGGAGTTCACCGAGGTTCCCGAAAAGGAACGCTTCAGCCCGATCCTCACCGGCATCAGCAAGGAGCAGGACGTTTCTGTACAGACAGTCTGAGCACAGTTCAGGCTTGTCAACTTGCCAGAATCTCCCAGCTTCTCTACTCCAAGTCCAGCCAACCCCATGGCCTTGATTCTCTAGGTTCAAGCTACGTTCATCGAAAAGCCAGTCTTTTGACGGGCTTTTTTCATGACCTGTGCCAATCATTCAGTGGCTAGGCACAGGCCCTTACAAAACCAGCCCATCCCACCCATAAAAAACCACCCATTAGGGGTGGTCCAACAGGGTGGGCTGAGCTAGCAACTTCACAGCGCCACGGGAGCAACACCGGTTCAGACCGGACGGACGGATCGCTTCTCGATCACCTTGTCAATCAGACCGTAGGCCATGGCTTCCGCCGGTGACATGAAGAAGTCGCGATCGGTGTCAGCCTGCATGCGCTCCAGTGGTTGACCGGTGCGATCCGCCAGCTCGCGGTTGAGCTTGTCCTTGAGATACAGGATTTCGTCGGCTTGGATGCGGATGTCACTGGCCTGCCCCCTAGCGCCACCAAGGGGCTGGTGAATCATGATCCGCGAATGGGTCAGGCTGCTGCGCTTGCCCTTGGTGCCGGCGCAGAGCAGAAATGCCCCCATGCTGGCGGCCAGGCCGACGCAGACGGTCTGAACGTCGGGCTTGATGTGTTGCATCGTGTCGAAGATGCCAAGACCGTCGTACACCGAACCACCGGGGGAATTGATATAGAGAAAGATGTCCTTGTCCGGATCCTCCGCCTCAAGAAACAGCAGCTGGGCCACCACACGATTGGCCGATTCCGCTGTCACCGGCTCGCCAAGGAAGATGATGCGCTCGCGCAACAGCCGGGAGTAGATGTCAAAGGCCCTCTCTCCGCGACCCGACTCCTCGATCACAATCGGAATCATGGGCCAAAACGGGACAACTCAACCCATCCTACTGAAACCTCGGGCCCGTGTTCGCTCTGCAGCGCTAAGGTCACTTGACTTTGACGGCAGACCTGCGTGAGCGACGCCTTAACCGTTGCCGACAGCAAGCGTGCGTTCCACAGCGCCTTCCCCCATGTCATCAGCCCGTTGTACCGGCGCATGGTCGACGAGCTGCTGGTGGAACTGCATCTGCTGAGCCGCCAGAGCGGCTTTGCCGCCGATCCCCTGTTTGCTACCGGCCTGGTGCAGGTGTTTGACGGCTTCAGCCAGGGCTACCGGCCTGAGCAGCAGCGCCAGCCCCTGTTCGATGCCCTGTGCAGCTGCTCCGGCTTCGATGCCGGCCAGTTGCGCCAGCAGCGCGACCAGGCCATGGCAGCCATGGGGCACCACAGCGTCGAAGAGGTCAAGCAGTGGATCGAACACCAGGGGGAGGGAGCGCCGGCTCCGGTGGCGGAAGCCCTCGCCAGCATCCGTCGCTCGGACTTTCACTATTCGCGCCTGATGGCCGTCGGCCTGTTGTCGCTGCTGGAAAAGGCCCGTGGCGCCGAATCCATGGATCCCCAGGCCCTGCGGGATGCGGCCCATGAGGTGGGAGAGGCCATGGGTCTGTTGCGAGACCGCCTCGACAAAGATCTGAGCCTCTACGCCGCCAATCTTGAGAAACTGGCCCAAGCGGTGGAGCTGCTGGAGGAAACCGTGGCCGCCGACCGGCGCCGGCGGGAACGGCAGCCAATCAGCGAGACACCTGAAGGCGTCCAGACAGCTGGCTGATCGGCGGGGCACCTTTGCCCATGGCTGGGGATTGAGCCTCGATCTCCAGCTGGCTGGCCCGCTTGACCAGATCGGGCATGTCGGCCGGCAGCATCTCCAGGCTGGCCAGAGCCTCCGGTCGGCTGCGCAGCAACAACCCGCCGGGTGGGAGCAGCGGCTGGTCCGGCCCACCGATTGGCACCGGGGGAGCCTGGGGTACGGGACCGAGGAACAGCAACAACTGGGCCTTGCCAGCAGCACCTGGGAGCCACCGCCAGCCGCCTTGGACCACCCCGTCTTCCCGCCCCCAGGTGGCGCTCAACAGCGGCGTGGCAAGGGCTTTGCCCACACCAGGGGCCTGAGCTGACAGGGGGCTCGATGGTGTCTCGGCTGGAGCCGTTCTGGCTGAGGTCGAGCCAGCAGGCGCTGGTGCCAGGGCTGGCGTGGCAGCAGACCCGGGGGCCGAGGGGGTGTTGGCCTGGACAGGGCTGGTCTTTAAGACGTCATGCTGACCCGCATTGGTGGGAGGTTGGGTCGGGGCGGCGACCAACCGCAACCCTTGTTCCTGTAAAGAGCGGCCCAGCCGATCCAGCAGACGCTGCCACGCTGGGCGGTCCTTGCCAACCACCAACTGCAGCTCCAGGGCAGCCTGAAAGGGCCCATGGGCCAGGGGCCGCAGCCGCAGTTGGAACGGGGCCTCACGCAGGAGAGCCAGCCGATCCGTGTCGATGCCATAGCGGCTCGCCAGAGGATCCCGGATGATCTGACGGGACAGCAGTCCCTGAATCAACAGATCGAGAGAAGCGCCCTGGATCTGCAGGAGCTGGTCCGCCGGCAGCGGGCGACGCCGCGGTGGCTCGACCAGCGTGGGACTGGTGGAGAGGCTGGTCATCACTCCATCGACCGACCCCGCCTCCCCGGACCAGATCACGCCGGCGGCGTCGAGTCCGATGCTCAGGCACCCGTCCTGGAAGCGCTGTAACAACGCCGCCATGGGCCCAGCGATGACGCCGATGGCAGCTGGATTCCAGAAGACAGCCTGGGTGGTTTGCAGGCGCTCCAGACAGCGGCGCTGAAGACCACGGCTGGGTCGCTGCTGGGGTCGGATGCTGCCGCGCAACAACTGCAGCGCCAGGGGGTCAGGCGCCACCACCACCAGATCCCCCAGGCGCATGGCCTGGGGCGGCAGCGAGGCGACGGTGGACGGGGGCAGACTGGTGGCGGGCAGCACCAGCATCGGTGCCCCCTCGACATGTTCGCCCCAGAGCTGCCACCAGAAGCCCCGCTGCTGGTGCCAGGCCCGGTCGGCCAAGGGCGCTCCCAGGCGCTGGAGCCAAAGATCAGGGATGGCTCGCTGGGGAGCGGCGGGAAAGCTCTGCAGCAGGGTGACGCCGTCGAGCAGCTGTTCAAGCCCCTGGGCCCGGGGTCGGGGCAGGCGCTGCAAGGCCACCAGGGGCAGGGCCAGCAGCAAGGCGATGGCGGTGGCCGTGATCGGCAAGGGCAGGGCCCGATCGGGGCCGCCGCCTCCCCGCTTGCCCCGGCCGGTCAAAGCCAGGGACGGCCAAACAGGGACCTGGATACGGCTCAACTCGGATAGACGAAGCAACCGCATGGCGCCGGAAGAGAGTTGACGAGCGCGCCGATGGCCCCAGCACAAAGAACCGCAAACGAAGGGGACGGTCTCACAGACGCTGACCCCAAAACCGGAGCCGGGGTGGTCCGGCACCGGAGGACACTCAAGTGGAGTGCAATCAGCGGCCGGAACGGGACTCCATCGCTTTACGACGCCGCTTGTCCCGCCACTCCATCGCTGAGAGATAAATCACACCGACGCTGACAAACAACAACAGCACCGAGGCGATGGCGGCGAGCAGCGTGCCGCTGCTGAGGGGAAACTCAGAAATCGATGCTGTTGTCACCGTTACGGCCCCACACCACCATGGCGATCGAGAAGGTGAACATGGCAGCCAGGGAGGCCCAGCCGAGGGTGATCAACATCGGTGACGTGCGCCGGGTAAGACCCGACGATGATACCTAAGCTTCAGGCCTGAACCAGTCCCGGATGCGATGGCCGTCACCCATGCCGCGGGCTCGGCGGAAACCCCTGCCGGATCGCCCACGGCCGTCCAGGAGAGGCAGCGTCTGCGGCAGCCCTATCCCAATTTCCGGGTGATCGTCCTGGACGACGACATCAACACCTTCCAGCACGTCGTTGACTGCCTGGTGCGCCACGTGCCCTCGATGCTGCCCGATCAGGCCTGGACCCTGGCGCACCGCATCGACAGCGAAGGGTCGGCCACGGTCTGGCGCGGCCCCCAGGAGCAGGCCGAGCTCTACCACCAGCTGCTCGGGGCCGAAGGGCTGACCATGGCGCCTCTGGAACCCGATTGATTTTCCCTCCACCGCAGCCAGGTCCATGGGACGGGTGGTGATCACCCACAGCACCTACATCGAGGGCCTGATCCCGCTGCTGCGCAGGCTGGCGCAGCAGGACGGCATCGAGACGGTGACGCCGGCCGTGATCAGCCGGGTGCGTGGCCGCAGCACGGGTCTGAGGCTGCGGATCTCTGCGCCGATCAGCGGTGGGCACAAGTTGATGGCGCGGCGGGGCACCAGTGCCCAGGAGGTGTTCGTGGTCACCGACCTGGGGCGTGACGACCTGCAACAGCTGGTTGATCAGCTGTTGGCGAACCCTTGAGCCCCACCCGCTGTCGAATCTGGATCGCGGCCCTGGCCCATGGTTGGGCATCAGGGTCAATGGCAGCGGATCTTACGAGCCTGTCAAAGCCGGACCTTCAGGCGCCCATCAACGTGGTGGGTGCGGCCCGCTCGTAGACCGCCGCCGCACGGAACTGGCACCAGGCTCCGCCATCGCGGAACCAGGGCTCTTCGCCGGCCAGTTCGAGCGTGTCGGGTTGAAGCTGCCAGCGCTCGGACAGATAGTTCAGATAGGCCTCCCGCTCCAACTGGGGGCCCTGCCAGTGCACCAGAGCAAAGCTCAGGGCCCGCACCCGTACGGCGCCGCCGGGAGCTTCCTGGATCTCCTCTCGCCACAAGAAGGTGCGGAAGCGCTTGGCGCCGGCTGCCTCCAGGGGGTACTTGCGGAGATAGAGCTCCCGGGCCCGCGGGAACACCGGCCCCGGGGCGCGGCTGAGCAGCTGCTCGAAGGCCTGCTGAAAGGTGATCATCGGCGGCTTTGAACGGTCTCCACAATGCCAAGACCCAGTCCAGCGGGGTAGGCAGTTGCGTCACCGAGCCCCCATCGCCGGGGCCCTTCCCAAGGAGCTACTTAGCCTTACCCATCACGGGACCAGAAAGGCGACGCGATCCAAACGGAGGGCCAGGGCTGCCCGCAAACCCTGGTGTCCTGGGCTGAGCCGCCCGATTGTTGAGGGCAGCGGCTTGAACTCAGGAAATGGGGTGGACCGCCGTGCCGTCTTGCCCCAGTGTTCGACCTGGATGAACCAGAAGGGGAATCAGGGGCGGGGCTTCGTTTCCGACTACGAGGCCGGTCTACGTTGCCGTCGCTGAAGACCCCCCATGTCGAAAGGGAGTCAGATCAGAAAACTGTGAAAGGCAGTCACCAACACAGCAGTCCGGAAGAACTCTAAGCGCATTCCCGCTGATCCGAGCCCTCCTGCAGGGGCCAGATCGCCCGCACTTCCGCCAGCCTGCGCTCGAGTTCGGCAGCCCGTGTCTCGATGGTGCTGGACTCGAGCACCAGGGTCAGATGGCCCAGCTTGCGGCCCGGATGGACCTGACGCTTGCCGTACCAGTGCAAGGTGGACGAAGGCAGGGCCTCCAACCGCTGTCGCAACGCCAGGTAATCGCTGTCAGAGTCCTCGAAGCCCAGCAGATTGACCATCACCGCGCCGGCGATCCGCGGTTCCACCGAGGCCAACGGCAAACCCGAAACGATCCGAACCTGCTGCTCAAATTGACTGGAATGGCAGGCCTCGATCGTGAAGTGGCCCGAGTTGTGGGTCCGGGGGGCCAGCTCGTTCACCTGGAGGCCGCCTGGGCCGTAAAAGAACTCGATCGACAGCACACCGACGTAGTCAAGGGCCGTCAGCAGGGAGGCGGCCACGTTGCGTGCGAAAGCCTCCACCCCATGGTCCACAGGAGCGGGGAACAGCACCCAGTCGCAGACCTGCTGGTGCTGGTGGGTCTGCACCAAGGGGAAACAGGCCACATTGCCGGCGCGATCACGGCAGGCCACCAGGGCCAACTCCTGCTGGAAGGACACCATGTCCTCAAGGATCCAACCGCCGATCTCCACTTCCGCCAGCAGAGACTCCAACTCCTGCTGGTTGCGCAGCGGACGGGTGCCCTTGCCGTCGTAGCCGCCGATGCAGGCCTTGGCCATGACCGGAAACTGAAAACCCTCCGGCAGGCGGGGCTCGTTGGAGACCGGCTGGTTCAGGTTGGGCGCAACGGCTGAGAAGCTGCCCGTAGCCGGGGTCGATAAGCCTTGGGAGGTTGAAGGCTCGGGCATCACCGGGGGATGGACGGCCTCCAGGGGACACCAGCGGGGAGCCGGCAGAAAGAGCTGATTGAGCAGTTCCCGCTGGGAACGCTTGCTCACCAGCGGATGGAGGGAGTGCAGACCGGGGATGAATTGCACGCCCTCCTCGGCCAGCACCTCCAGGGCGTCGATCGGGATCCACTCATTCTCAAAGCTGATGGCGCCGCAGCGCTCGGCCAGCAGGCGGGTGGCAGCCACATCGTCCACCGGGGCCAGCACCAGGCTGGCGGCCCGCTCCACCGCCGGGTCATCGGCGGCCGGGGTCTGCACGTGCAGGGCAACGCCCAGCTGGGAGGCCGCATCCGCCAGCATCCAGGCCAGCTGGCCGCCGCCAACGATGCCGATCGAGGTCACGGGACCCGGAGGGCGGGTTGGGGACGGGGCCATGGCAGTGGAGGCAGCAGCGGTGTCCAAGCCCAGAGCGCCCGTGGCGACCAAACATCCAGTTTCTCACCTTCCTGATCCCCAGCCGCTGATCCCGGACCTTGGCGCCCAGGGAACCTGCCCTCTGGCGTCCTGGAGTCAGGGGTTCTGGGGTCTGGCGGTCCGCTCCCAGGTGCCAGGGCTCAAGTCAGGCCGCGATCGGCGGCAAAGGCATAGCGAAGCAGGCTGAGCAGCAACACGATCAGGAACAGGGCCAGCCCGACGGTGCAGGCATAGCTGATCTCCAGTTCAGAAAAAGCCTGGTCGTAGACGTAATAAACGATGGTGCGGGTGGCGTCAGCAGGGCCGCCCTGGGTCATCAGGTACACCTCCTCGAACACCTTGGTGGCACCGATCGCCGAGATCACGGCCACCAGCGTGATGTAAGGGCGCAGCAGCGGCAGGGTGATGTCCAGATGGCGCCGCCAGCCCTCACTGCCATCGAGGGCCGCCGCCTCATAGAGATCGGGGGAAATCCCCTGCAGCCCCGCCAGGAAGATCACCATGTAGTAGCCGAGGCCCTTCCACAGGGTGACGAGCATCACGGCGGGCAAGGCCAGGGCCGGGCTTGTGAGAAAGCCGATCGGACTGAAGCGATCGCCCATCAAGGCACCCAGCCAACCGTTAATCAAGCCGTTCTCGGCGTAAAGCCAGCGGAAGGCGATCGCCGCCACCACCAGCGACACCAGCACCGGCGTGTAGAAGGCGCCGCGAAACCAGTGGATGCCTGGCAACTGGCGGTTCACCAGCACCGCCAGCGCCAGGGCGCCGAGCACGATCGGCGGCACCACGCCCAGCAGATAGACAAAGGTGGTGCCCATCACCTTGAGCAGCATCGGATCCGCCATCAGGCGGCGGAAATTGGCCAGGCCGATGAAGTGCAGCGGTTCGCTGACATCGAGCCCGCTGCGGGTGAAGCTGATCAACAGCGCCATGGCGCCGGGAATCAGCACCGAAATCGCCAGCAGCACCAGGGCCGGCGTCAGAAAGCCCCAGGCTGTGGCGGTGCTGGGGCTGGAGCTGGAGCTGGAGCTGGTGCTGGAGCTGGTGCTGGGGGTGGCTTCGGGCATGGCAGCCATTGTGGGGGAGGTCCAGGAGCTTGAGCCACCGATGCGGCGGCCGGGATCTGGGACCACGACAACGTCTCCAGCTCCTCAGGACCGTGATCGTCACCGTCGCGCAGGTATGGGTCGGCAGGATCAACCGAATCCCCCGCTCAGCCCCGATCTGCCCCTCGGAACGGCATGACCCACCACCTGGTCAGGGGGTGGAACCCTTGAAATGATGATCTGATTCACGCCGGAGGCCCGCCATCACACCCCCTGATCCAGGTTGCTTGCCGTTGACTGATCCCGCTTCGGACCCGGGCGCTAGGCCGATCCCTGGATCCACGGAACCCTTCAGCAGCGCATCAGGCCGGGAAGGGCAGCCCGAACCGGCCCAGGTGCTGCGGGAGGTGTTCGGCTACGGCGCCTTCCGGGGTCCCCAGGCCGAGATCGTGGACCACGTGGTGGCAGGTGGTTCGGCCCTGGTGCTGATGCCCACCGGCGGGGGCAAGTCGCTCTGCTATCAGATCCCAGCCCTTTGCCGATCCGGTGTCGGCGTGGTGGTGTCGCCCCTGATCGCCCTGATGCAGGACCAGGTGGAGGGCCTGCGCCAGGCGGGGGTGCGGGCCGCTGCCCTCAACTCCTCTCTGGAGGCCGGCGAGGCCGCCGGCATCTGGCGCGAGCTGGAGCGCGGCCAGCTGGATCTGTTGTACGTCTCGCCGGAGCGCCTGCTCAGCCCAGGCTTTCTCGATCGCCTGGCGGAATTGCCGTTAGCCCTGTTCGCAATCGATGAGGCCCACTGCGTCTCCCAGTGGGGCCATGACTTTCGGCCCGAATACCTGCAGCTGGCGTTGCTGGCCGAGCGCTTCAGCGCCATCCCGCGCCTGGCCCTGACCGCCACCGCCGACCCGCGCACCCGGGAGGAAATCCGCGAGCGACTGCAGCTGCAGCACGGGCGGGTGTTCCTGGCCAGCTTTGATCGACCCAACATCCGCTACCTGCTGCGGGACAAGGACGACGCCCGCAGCCAACTACTGGCCTTTCTGGCGGAGCGGCGCGGCGAGGCGGGCATCGTCTACGCCCGCTCCCGCAGCCGGGTGGATCAGTTTGCCGCCGCCCTGCGGACCGCCGGCTTCGACGCGGTGGCTTATCACGCCGGCCTCAGCGCCGAAGTGCGCAGCTCGGCACTCAACCGGTTTCGGCGCGAAAGTGGTGTGGTGGTGGTCGCCACAATTGCCTTCGGCATGGGCATCGACAAGCCCGATGTGCGGTTTGTTGCCCACGTCGATCTGCCCAAGAGCCTGGAGGCCTACTACCAGGAAACGGGCCGGGCCGGTCGGGACGGCCTGCCGTCGGTGGCCTGGATGGTGCATGGCGCCAGGGATGTGCCCCAGCTGCGCCGATTCATCGAGGACTCCGATGCCCCGCCGGCCCAGAAACAGGTGGAACACGGCAAGCTTGATGCCCTGATCGGCTACAGCGAAGCCAGTGATTGCCGCCGCCAGGTGTTGTTGCGCCACTTCGGTGAAGCCCTGGCCGAGCGTTGCGGCAACTGTGATCTCTGCCTGGAGCCCGACACCAGCACCGATGTGACGGAGGCCGCCCGCAAGGCGCTGTCGGCGGCCTACCGCACCGGCCAGCGTTTCGGAGCGGCCCATCTGGTCGATGTGCTGCTCGGTGGTGACACCGCCCGGATCCGCGAGCTAGGTCACAGCAACCTGAGCGTCCATGGCATCGGTCAGGAACTGGACCGGGGCCAGTGGCGCTCCCTGTTCCGACAACTGGTGGCCAAGGGCTACCTGCTCAGCGATCCTGAACATCGCGGCGGCTTGCGCTTCGGCCCCGACAGCCTGGTCAAACCCTTACTCAAAGCTGAGGCGAACTTGGCCTTGCGCCTGCCACCACCGGCCAAGGAGCGGCGCCAGACCAGTGGCGGCGAAAGGGGAGGGGCGGCTCCGGCCCAGGAACTGGGGCAGGACGATCGCGAACGCTTTGAAGCGCTCCGAAGCTGGCGGCTGGAGCAGGCCCGCAGTCAGGGGGTCCCGCCCTACGTGGTGTTCCATGACCGCACCCTGCTCGAGATCGCCACCCGCCAGCCAGCGACGCTGTCCGCACTGGCCTCCGTGGCGGGGGTAGGCCAGGCCAAGCTCGATCGCTACGGCGAGGCGGTCCTGCAGGTGCTGGGTTCTGGTTGAGCGAATACATCGTGGGACTCCAGGCAGTCTTCAGGGGCAGGCCCATTGGTGACGAGGTGACACGGATACAACAGCCACCGATAGGTTGACCACAGACAACCATCGTCAAACAGGTCCATGGGTAATCTCATTGTCTTGATCGGCTTGGCTGGGCTGGTGGGCGGCTCGATCAATGCCCTCCTTTCGGACAATGGCTTTGCGATGCCAAGGTCCATCGAGCTCAACGGCCAGAGAATCTATCGACCTGGTTTCTTTGGCAACATGCTTGTTGGCGCCGTGTCGGCCTTTGTGTCCTGGGCCCTGTATGGCCCCCTGGCCAATGTCGTCATTGCGGGCACGCCAGAGGCGATCAAGACAGGCCAGACGCTGGACGCAGGCATCACGCTATCAACCCTTGGCGGAGCAGTCCTGACGGGCGTCGCGGGCTCACGTTGGCTGACCAATGAGATCGAGAAAACCATCCTGAAAGGAGCATCCGTGGTCGCCGCCCGATCCCAGGCGACCAGCCCTGACGAACAGGACAGAGCCACACAAATTGCCGACTCTATGTCCCTGTCGTCCTCACCGGTTCAGGTACTGAGACTGGCGCAAGATTTGCCTAAGACCGGAGGTGCTGCATACCGAACGGGACCAGAATCGGCCAGAGCAATGCATCCAGCCAATGATAGGGACTGAGATGTACCAAACGGATGCGAGATGGGGCGATACCACCAAAGAATGGATGCAGGAGGCCAAGAATGCGTGCAATCTATCGCCGCCAGGAAGCAGCCTCTGAACGCGAAACGCTATCGGCCACTGCATCAGAATGCCCAACAAGCGACGGAGGGCCTAAAGACCCAGAAAAAATCAAAATCCCGCTATCAATTAGCCAATCATAGATCCAATGACAACCAAGTGAAAGCCCAAAAGAGGTTGTTGAACTGCATTTCAACCGCTGGGCAGCGGCGATGCCCATCAAGGGCGGGCCTCCTGAGCTGGAAGCAGCCCGTGTTGAGCCCCACGGCAAAGCCTCCCCTGCAGGAGCCGTAACGGGTCCGTCGGCTCAACCAATCAGGACAGCTTATCAAAAACATGAACATCCCTGATGGACATCTGCCGAAGCCGGGCCCCGGGGCCAGGACAGCGGGCGTTAAGTTGAGAAGGCCGATACACGGCTTTACATCCCGTCCCCGATCCAGGCCACTCGACCTGGCATCGCGGACATCACCTCTCGA
>JBAXXM010000010.1:0-127664 GCA_037127935.1 Synechococcaceae cyanobacterium ELA739 | reverse complement strand
CTCAGGCGCCCAGCCCCGATGGCGGTGCAGGTCTTCTGTCCAGCCGCTGCAGCGGCTGGTGAGGTGGTCGCCATGGGCGATCAGCCCCTGGTGCTGCTGGCAGGTGAGCAGGGGGATGGAGTCGGGGCCTGGGTGGTGGCGGAAGAATTGGCAGGTCATGCAAACCTGATGGCTGCGGCAGGTGCGGAGCACCTCCTGATCCAGCCAGGGCCAGTCCTCGATCGCCTCGTCGCGGGAGGGCTCTAGCCGAGAGAAGTTGACCGGCACCACGGTGATTTCGCGGGCGCCCATCCTTAGCAGGGGTAAGGGGATTCTGTCGTCGACGCCCGATGCTCGATAGGGTTCCGTCAGGGAAGGGAGGCAGATCCGGCACACCGGCATCGTGGCGATCATCCTCCTGTCGGTGCTGCGCTGACTGCTGCAGGAGTGATGGTTCTGGGGATCAGCAGTTCCCCGTAGCCGCCGGTTTCGATCAAGCCCATCTTGGCCTGGATGGGATCAGAGGCCTGGCGAATCCTGGGCCTGTTGGTGATGGTGAACACCAAGATGGCGAGAAGTGGGCTTTCCCTTAACCCAGGCACAACAGAATTAACAAAGCCTCCGCACCCAGGCCATGACCAGCACCTTCACCGACGCTCCCGACCTGCCCCTCCCCTCCAGCTATGGGGATCCCGAGCGGACTGGCCTTGGTGCGAACGATCTCTTTGATGGCATCAGCGAGCACCTGTTCTTCACCCTCGGCCGCCGGCTAGACAACGCGAGTCCCCACGATTTTTACCTGGCGCTCAGTTATGCGGTGAGAGATCGGCTGACCAGCCGACAGCTGGCATCCCAGGATGCGCTCCGGGCGCACGAGAGGCCTCGGGCGGTGGCCTACCTCTCAGCAGAGTTCCTCATCGGCCCCCAACTTGGCAACAACCTGCTGATGCTCGGCATCCAGGCGGAGGCCGCCACAGCCTTGCAGCGCTTCGGTATCCAGGATATTGAGCAGATCCTCGCCCTTGAGGAGGAGCCGGGTCTTGGTAATGGCGGGCTCGGCCGTCTGGCCGCCTGCTTCCTCGAATCCCTTGCCACTCTTGAGATCCCGGCTACCGGCTACGGCATCCGCTACGAATTCGGCATCTTCGACCAGGCGATCCGGGACGGCTGGCAGGTGGAGATCACTGACAAGTGGCTCCGGGGCGGCTGGCCTTGGGAGTTGGTCCAGCCGTCGATGAGCTGTAGGGTCGGTTTCGGGGGGTACACGGAGGTCTGGCACGACGACCAAGGTCACTACCGGGTGCGCTGGATTCCCTCCGAACAGGCCATCGGCATCCCCCACGACGTGCCAGTGCTCGGCTATCGCGTGAATACCTGCAACCGGCTGCGTCTTTGGAAGGCGGAGGCGGCTGAGGCGTTCGATTTCCATGCCTTCAACAGTGGCGATTTCTACGGCGCTGTGGAGCAGAAAGTGAGTAGCGAAACCCTTTCCAAGGTTCTCTACCCGAACGATGGCCACGATCCCGGCCGCAGGCTACGGCTGATGCAGCAGTTCTTCTTCGTGAGCTGCTCGCTCCAGGACATGCTGCGCAACCTTCGCAATCGTGGCCTCGCCGTTCAGGAGTTTGCGACCCACTGGGCGGTTCAGCTCAACGACACCCATCCGGCCATTGCCGTGGCCGAACTGATGCGTCTTCTGGTGGACGAGCATCATCTCGAATGGGATCAGGCCTGGGACATCACCTGCCACTCGATTGCCTACACCAATCACACCCTGCTCCCCGAAGCGCTCGAGACCTGGGATCTCGGCCTATTCGCCTCGCTGCTGCCACGCCATCTCGAGCTGATCTATGAGATCAATGCGCGCTTCCTGCAACAGGTGCGGATGCGCTTCCCCGCCGATAGCGAGCTCCTCGCCCGGGTTTCGATCATCGCTGAACAGGGCGGCAAGGCCGTCCGCATGGCCCACCTCGCCACCGTCGCCGCCCATCACGTCAATGGGGTGGCGGCTCTGCACAGTGATCTGGTCCGCACGGATCTGCTGGCCGATTTCGCCCGGCTCCAGCCGGAGCGGTTCACCAATGTCACCAACGGCGTTACGCCCCGCCGCTGGGTGGCCCTAGCCAACCCTGCGCTGAACGAACTGTTGCGGGAGACGCTCGGTCCGGACTGGCCCGCCCGGGAGCAGGAATGGCCGAGACTTGAAGCCCTCCAGGCTGACTCGGCCTTCCTAGCCCGCTGGGAGGCCAGCAAACTGGAAGCCAAACGGCGGCTGGCTGCCCTGATTGCTGAGCGCACCGATCAGTTGGTGGATCCAACCAGCCTTTTCGACGTGCAGGTGAAACGTATCCACGAGTACAAGCGCCAACACCTCAATGCCCTGCGGCTCGTCGTCCAGTACCTGCGGATCAAGCAGGGCGACACCACGGGAATGGTGCCCCGCACCGTTGTCTTCGGCGGTAAGGCCGCCCCCGGCTATGCCATGGCCAAGCTGATCATCCGCTTCATCAATGGGATCGCCGAGGTCATCAACAATGACCAGGATTGCAAAGGTCTGCTTAAGGTGGTCTTCTTGCCTGATTATAATGTCAAGCTTGGCGAGAAAGTGTACCCAGCTGCCGATCTCTCCGAACAGATCTCCACGGCCGGCCTGGAAGCTTCCGGCACCGGTAACATGAAGTTCACCATGAATGGGGCACTCACCATTGGCACCTTGGATGGGGCGAATGTCGAGATCCGTCAGCAGGTTGGGGCCGACAACTTCTTCCTCTTTGGCCAAACTGTCGAGGAGATCTGTCACCTCCGCGGCCACTATCGTCCCTGGGAGTGGCTGGAGCGACTTCCCGCCCTGCAGGAGGCCTTCGCCCTGATCGAACGGGGGCACTTCAGCGGCGGGGAAAGGGATCTGTTCCGGCCTCTGCTCGATCAACTGCGTGGCCATGATCCATTCTTTGTGCTTGCCGATTTCGATGACTACGATCAGGCCCAGAGCCGGGTCGACGAAGTGTGGCTCGATCGCCGGCGCTGGACGACGATGTCCCTCCTGAACACCGCGCGCAGTGGCTACTTCTCCTCTGACCGCTCCATCCGGGACTACGCCACCATGATCTGGAAGGTTGATCCCCTGAAATTCTCGATCACCAGCGGCACCGTTTAAACGATGATCACCACCGCTATCCCAACCACCTCCTGAACGGGTAACCACCATGCAGAACAGCGATGTCCCCACCGGTGAGGTCTTTCTGATTCGCCACGGCGAGACGGAATGGAGCCTCTCGGGTCAGCACACCGGCAGCACCGACATCCCCCTCACCGACCGTGGCGAAGCGGCGGCCCGCCTGCTCGCCCCTGTGCTGGCGGACCGCAATTTTTCCCTGGTGTTGTGCAGCCCCCTGCAGCGGGCCCGCCGCACCTGTGAACTGGCTGGCCTGGGGGAGCAGGCCAGCATCGATCCTGATCTGGCTGAGTGGAACTACGGCAGCTACGAAGGCCTCAAGCCCTCGGCGATTCGCGAGCAGCACCCTGGTTGGTTGGTGTTTCGCGATGGCTGTCCAGAAGGGGAAAGCCCCGCCGAGGTGGGGGAACGGGTCGACCGCGTGATCCGTCGGGTGCGGGAGAACGGCGGGAGGGTGGCACTCTTCGCCCATGGACATGTGTTCCGGGTCTTCGTGGCCCGCTGGATCGAGCTGTCGTCCAGCCACGGCGCCCATTTCCTGCTCGACACCTCGACCCTCACGATCCTTTCGTATTACAGGGGTATCCCGGCCGTGAAGTGCTGGAACGCACCCCTGGCGGTGTGAGCCTGATTCCCCAGGGCCGGCTGGCCTACTGGCGGTCCCAGTCCAGATCCAGCTTCACCGAGCCGCTGCCTGGCAACAGGAAAGTGCGACAAACCAGATTCTCGTAAACGGGCACCTGACCAGAAGCGCTCAGCACCACGAACTTGAAACGAATAGGCCTTCCCGCCGATTCATCAAAACCCACTTCGGCGAACCAGACGTCCCTATTGATAAATTCCAGATGGGGGCACCGATCCACATCCCAGGCTCCTAGCTCAGGGACATTACCGCAGACGGCCATCACTTCGCCGGGACGGGTGACATAGTCGTTAATTTGAAACTTAACCACCGTGGTGGCCCTTAATGGTTCTCCTTGTACCGCTATAACAACAGCACCTTTGGCTGGAATGGAGAGATTTTGGAATGACCCTTCCGCTACCAAGAAGCTGTTACCCGAAAGTAGACATGTGTGGGTCTCTTCGGGAAGTTCGGTATGCTCAATAGTGCAGCTAGCGTTATTCCCTTTATTGACGGCTACGAACACCCGATTGTCGCGGTACTTGCGGGTGTAGGCATAGATCGTTTCGGAGATGTATTTCTGTCCATGCCCTCCGTAGGCAAGGGCGCGATTGGTCTTGCGCAGCCAGGCCAGTCGGCGGATGATCTCCGACAATCTTGAATCGGTCTCCCACGACTCCATCATCGGGCGGTTGTAGGGATCATTGCCGCCATCGGTGTCGTTCACCAGATACTGCTCGGTCCCATAGAACAGGCAGGGAATGCCACGCAGTGTCAGCAGCAGCACCGTGGCCAGCTCAAGATCCCTGTGGCTGGAGCAAATGGAGAGGAAGCGCGGCATGTCGTGGTTCTCGATGAAGGTCACCAGCGCGGTGGAGCGCCGATACACTGAATCCATCGCCAACACCCGCTCAATGAGGTGGAAGCCCCCTGGCTCCTGGCCGCTGAAGGCGGAGCGGATCGCCCCGGCAAGAGCGAAATCCAGCACCGACACTCCAGTGTCATTGGCATAGTGCAGATAACGCCCATCCCAGGGCGAGCCGAAGCCATACTCCCCGAACAGGAACGTATCGGGCTTGCTGGCCTGAATGTCCGCGACAAACTCCTGCCAGAACCACACCGGCATGTGCTTCAGGGTATCGATGCGCAAGGCATCGAAGCCAAGGTCAAGCCAGGCTTTAATAGCGCTTTTGATGTATTTTCTGAAATTGATATTTCGCTCGTTGAAGGTGGCAAGTCCGAGCATTTCATGATGAATCAGCTGAAATTCATCGTTCCAATCGGTAATTTCAGGATAGTGATGATAAAAGTAATTGCTATCATTCTGAAAATCGGCTAGTGGCTGGCCGTCATCCGTGACAACTCCCTTGCGACCATGCAGTTGAGGAGAGCTATGGTTGCAGACGATATCCAGGACGATCTTGATGTCCCGATCATGCAGGGTCTGGATCATTCTACGCACGGTGGCGCAGGTTTTCAGCGAGGTCGAATCACCCTCGCTGATGAAATGGGGGTTGACGCGCTTGAAGTCCTTAGTCCAGTAGCCGTGCATGGGACCATGGCCATTCTCAATGTCATCGACCTGCTCAAAAAGAGGAGAGAGCCAGACGGCTGTGATGCCAAGCTGTTTAAGGTAGTCGGCCTTCTCGATGATGCCTTCTAGATCGCCACCCCAATAATGTCCCCAATGGGTGAGACTCGGATCGTGGACTCCCTGCTTGCTAATCCCGTCATTGGCTCTGTTGCCATTAAAAAAGCGATCGATCACGATGAAGTAGATAGTCTCCTTCCGGAATTCCGCCTCCTTCTCGAACAACTGGTTGGCTGATGCTTGCTTGGATGCGCCCGAAACAAAGCTGTCCATGATTCTGATGGCTCGTTCAACCGGCAAAGCCACCATGCTCCATCACGGAGAACGGCTGGTTAAGAAAGGTTGCCAGGCCTGACACATCAAATCACCACCCATGCCAACGGTTGTCTTCAGCCATGGGTCCCACTGCGATCGGTTCGAAAGCTCTCGGCGAGCCCCTTGCTCTATTGGTTTCATCAGCACCTTGGCTGATGCGATCCATCCCGTGGAAGCGATGCTGGTTGGCGCCTTAGCCAGTGCTCGCTGGCCCGTTGCGGTATCTGGCCCCCCCCTGAAGCCCTTGGCTGAAGATATTGGATCACTGACCTGCGCCCCCGCGGAGCGGTGACTTAGCGGCTCCTTAACGTACGCGGGCGACTATGTGTTACTCCTCGCACCCCAAAGAAGGCCATGTCCGCTTCCTCAGTAGCCCTCCACGAGGACCCGATCTCCAGCCCTGATCACCAGCAGGAGCTGCAGCGGATCGATGCCTGGTGGCGCGCTGCCAACTACCTGGCTGTGGGCATGATCTACCTGCGCGATAACCCGCTGCTGGCTGAACCCCTGCGTTTTGAGCACATCAAGCCGCGGCTGCTGGGCCATTGGGGGTCTTCACCGGGCCAGGCCTTCATCTGGGCCCACGCCAACCGGGTGATTCGCCGCCACGACCTCGACATGATCTACCTGTCGGGACCTGGCCATGGCGCCCCTGGGGTGCTGGGCCCCACCTACCTCGACGGCAGTTACAGCGAGGTTTACCCCGACAAGAGCCAGGACAGCGCAGGGATGCAGCGCTTCTTCAAGCAGTTCTCCTTTCCCGGGCACATCGGCAGCCACTGCACTCCGGAAACCCCCGGCTCGATCCACGAGGGGGGCGAATTGGGATACGTGCTCTCCCACGCCTGCGGCGCGGTCTTCGATAACCCCGACCTGATCGCCCTGGCCTGCGTGGGTGATGGGGAAGCCGAAACCGGTCCCCTGGCCACCTCGTGGCACATCAACAAGTTCCTCAACCCTGTCAGCGATGGGGCGGTGCTGCCGGTGCTGCACCTGAATGGCTACAAGATCGCCAATCCCACCCTGCTGGCGCGGATTCCTCGGGATGAGCTGGCGAACCTGATGCGCGGCTATGGCTGGGAGCCGATTTTTGTAGAAGGCAGCGAACCGAAGGCGATGCACGAGGCCATGGCCGCCGCCATGGATCGGGCGATCGGGCGCATTCTTGAAATCCGCGCTGAAGGGCGCACCAGCGGTGAAGCGGTACGGCCGGCCTGGCCGATGATCGTGCTGCGCTCCCCCAAGGGCTGGACAGGGCCGGCGGCGTTCCACGGCAAAAAGCTGGAGGGCTTCTGGAGGGCCCACCAGGTGCCCCTGGCTGCGCCGAACACCGATCCTGAGCAACTCTCTCTGCTGGAGGACTGGTTGAAGAGCTACCGCCCCTGGGAGATCTTTGATGCCAACGGCACCCTGATTCCCGAACTGCGGGCCCTCTCCCCCTTAGGCCTGCGCCGCATGGGCTCCAACCCCCATGCCAACGGCGGCCTGCTGCGCCGCAAGCTGCAGTTCCCCCCGTTGGCGGACTATGCGGTGGCGGTGGATGTTCCAGGCACCACTGAGGCGGAAAACACCTACCCCCTCGGGGAGCTGCTGCGCGACATCATTCGCACCAATCCCGATTCGATGCGGGTGTTCGGCCCCGATGAAACTGCCTCCAACCGCCTGCAGGCGATCTATGAAGTGAGCAAGAAGGTGTGGATGGAGGACTTCCTGCCGGAAGACCTCAACGGCAGTGAACTGGCCCGCAGCGGCCGGGTGGTGGAAATGCTCAGTGAGCACACCCTGGTGGGGATGATGGAGGGCTATCTGCTCACCGGCCGCTATGGCTTCTTCCACACCTACGAGGCCTTCGCCCATGTGATTGCCTCGATGTTCAACCAGCACGCCAAGTGGCTTGAATCCTGCATCCACCATGCGCCGTGGCGCGCGCCGATCGGTGCCTGGAACTGCCTGATCTCCTCCACGGTGTGGCGGCAGGATCACAACGGCTTCACCCACCAGGATCCTGGCTTTATCGACCTGGCCGGCAACAAGAGCGGCGATGTGGTGCGGGTGTACATGCCGGCCGACGGCAACTGCCTGCTGGCGGTGGCCGAGGAGGCTCTGCAGGAAACCAACGTCTGCAACATCATCGTTTCCGACAAACAGAAGCACCTGCAATACTACTCGCTCGAGCAGGCCAGGCGCCACGTGGCCAAGGGGATCAGCATCATCCGCTGGGCCAGCAACGACGACCAAGGCATCGAACCGGATGAGCCTGAGGTGGTGATGGCCTGCGCCGGCGACATTCCCACCAAGGAGACTCTTGCCGCTGTCGAGATCCTGCGTCGCGAGATCCCCAGCCTGCGGATCCGGGTGATCAACGTGGTCAAGCTGTTTGCCCTCATCGAACCGAAGGAGCATCCCCATGGCCTGAGCGACAGGGATTTCGACACCCTCTTCACCACTGACCGGCCGGTGATCTTCAACTTCCACGGCTACCCCTGGCTGATCCACCGCCTCATCTACCGCCGCACTAACCACGCCAACTTCCATGTGCGCGGTTACAAGGAGAAGGGCAACATCAACACGCCGCTGGAGCTGGCGATGAACAACCAGATCGACCGCTTCAACCTGGTGATTGATGTGATCGACCGCGTGCCGCGTCTCGGCTCCCGCGCCGCCCATGTGAAGGAGCGGATGCAGGAGGAGATCCTGTCCCACCGGGAGTATGCCCACACCCATGGCATGGACGCGCCGGAAATCACCGACTGGCGCTGGTCGCTGCCCATGGCCCAACACGGATGACTGACCTGACCAACACGGCAGCGCCTGGAGGTGGACTGGTCCTGGTGCTCAATGCCGGCAGCTCCAGTCTCAAGGCCTCCCTGCTGGATGGGAGTGGCAGCCGTCTCTGGCAGGGGCAACGGGACTGCCCCATGGCCGAGGGAGCCTCCCCGGAGGCGGTGCTCGAGGAGTGGTTGCCGGCGGTTCTGGCCCCCTGGAGCGATGCCATCGTCTTGGCCGGGCACCGG
Organism: Synechococcaceae cyanobacterium ELA739; assembly: GCA_037127935.1. Classification (GTDB taxonomy): domain Bacteria; phylum Cyanobacteriota; class Cyanobacteriia; order PCC-6307; family Cyanobiaceae; genus Cyanobium. The sequence goes on along the minus strand of JBAXXM010000010.1, from coordinate 118,968 downwards.
GTGGTCCACGGCGGCGAACGCTTCACCGCCCCGGTTCGGCTAGACCCGCCGGTCCTGGCGGCTTTAGGCGATCTGGTGCCCCTGGCTCCCCTGCACAATGGTCCGGCCCTTCGGGTGATGCGCTGGCTGGCGGCCCATCGGCCGGACCTGGAGCAGTGGGCCTGCTTCGATACCGCCTTCCACGCCACCCTGCCGGCCGAGGCCGCCACCTATGCCATCCCCGCCAACTGGCGTCGCCAGGGCCTGCGCCGCTTCGGGTTCCACGGACTGAGCCACCAGCATGTCGCCAAAGTGGTTGCCGAGCGCAGGCCCCCGGCCGCCGCGACAAATCCGCTGCGGTTGATCAGCTGCCACCTGGGCGCCGGCTGCTCCCTGTGCGCCATCGCGGGGGGACAAAGCGTGGACACCACCATGGGCTTCACCCCGCTGGAGGGGCTGGTGATGGCCACCCGCTGCGGCTCTGTCGACCCCGGCTTACTGCTGCATCAGCTGCGCCGGGGCCTTTCGGTGGAGGAGCTGGACCAGGCCCTCAACGGACAAAGCGGCTTGCTGGCGCTCTCCGAGCTCAGCGGCAGCATGCAAGAACTCCGGGCGGCGACAGCGGCTGGGCATGGGGGAGCCCAGCTGGCCATCGCCGTGTTCCGCCACCGGCTTCTACGGGAGATTGGGGCCATGGCCGCCAGTCTCGGCGGCGTCGACGTGCTCGCCTTCACCGGCGGCATTGGTGAGCACGATGACGCGCTCAGGGAGGAGGTGGTGTCTGCCCTGAGCTGGCTCTCACCCTTCGAGGTGATGGTGATTGCGGCCGATGAGGAACAGGTGATCGCCAAGTCCTGCTGGCAGAGCTCCGCCGCAGACGCGATTTCGCACTGAACTACAGTCCATGTGTCCTGCCCTACCGACCCTTTTGGTGGTTTTGTCTTGGATGGATTTGATCAATCAACGATCGGACCCATCGCTGAAACTTACACCATCAAAACGGAAGACGGCAAGTCATTTACCTGAGCTGCTGACAGCTACATCCTCGATGCTGCTGAGGAGCAGGGCATTGACCTCCCCTACTCCTGTAGGGCTGGTGCCTGCAGCACATGTGTAGGCAAAATTGTGAGCGGTGGTGTCGACCAATCTGATCAAAGCTTCCTCGACGATGATCAAATCGCCTCGGGTTTTGCCCTGCTCTGCGTGAGCTACCCCACCAGCGACTGCACCATCACGACCGGTGTGGAGGATGATCTCTGAGCCTGGCGGCCCCGGACGTTGAATGCACTGCCCGCCGATCGACTGAACCCAGCCCCCGTCTTGGTCTGTGGTCTTGGCTCCCTAGGCCAGGCCTGTCTTCAGCGCCTGCTGGCCTTTGATCTGCCCCTCCACGGCGTCGATCTACGTCAACCCACCTGGAGAGATCCCGAGCTGGAGTCCCGTCTGGCGGGAACCCTCACCCACGGAGACATGCGCCTGGCTCACGTGTTGCGCCAGGCCGGTGCCGAGCGAGCCAGTGCCGTTCTGCTTCTGAGCGCCGATAGCACGATCAACTTTGAGGCCGCTCTCCAGGTAAGGCTCCTTAATCCGACCGCGGAGATCGTGGTGCGTTCCACCAGCCGTCTCGCCGATCTGGGGGCCCTGCTGGAGCATCGCCTGCCCGGGGTAGCAGTGGTCGATCCCATCCTTCTTTGTGCTGATGCGATCAGCACCGCCCTAAGACCTGCCTCGATGCGGGCGAGAGTGGAGGTGGATGGGCAGATCATTCAGCTTAGCGAGGGTCCCCTTCAGGACCTTCGCCGCCCGAAGCAGGTCCGGCTTCCCGGGTCATCCTCCGGATCCCCGCCGGTGTGGCTGTCGGTTCGGTCACCGCTCATCAACCAGGACCCGTTGGCCCCAGGCCAAACCCGCCGCCATCGCGCACAGGCCTCGCTGCGGAGCAAAATTCAAAAGCTGCACGTCTGGCTGCGGGCGCGGACGCGCCTCCAGCGGTGGGTCTTCGTCCTGCTGATTGTGTTGGTGCTGGTCGGCGTACGGATCTTCTCTCAAGTGGGGGGATGGAAGCAGGGGGTGTTTGTCACCCTCGCCCTGCTCAAAGGGGAGTACGTCGACCCGGTGAATCTCCTCCTCTCCAACACCACTGGGTTGGAGGGTGTCAGCGGTTGGCTGATTGGTGGAACGCTATTTTATTCCCTGGTTGGCACGCTGCTGACCTCGGCCCTGGTGGCCGTGATCTTGGAGCGTTTGCTGCGGGAACGCCTGGGCATGGAACGGATCCGGCTGCCTCGGCGCGCCCCTGCGCCGGTGCTGTTGGTGGAGGGATCCGCGCTAGCCCAGCGCATCGCCGAGCGGCTGCGGCGTCACCAGCAGCTGGTGGTGAGGGTCGAGTCAGGGGGCAGTGATGGCTCCCAGGACAAGGGAATCGTTCCATTCCGACAACTGGAGGAGGCGCTGCAGGCGCTTGAGGGTCGTCCCGTCTCCGCCTTTGGCCTCCTCTCCACGGATCTGCTAGCCAATCTGGAGACCGCCATGGCGCTGCAACAACGCTGGCCCGAGGCTGGTGTCGCGGTGCTTGCCCATGACTTTGGGGCCGCCGAACCCCTGGGGGAGCTGCTGGGTGGGCTGGCGGTGATCTCCACCGTCGACCTCGTCGCCGATGCGGTGGTGGCGGCCGCCTTTGGAGAGAGGGTGGAAGGAGTGTTGCAACTGCAGGGCGCCCACTTGCTGATCGTGCGCTACCGCCTTAAGGAGCAGGATAATCTTTGCGGTCTGAATATCTCTCGGCTGGAGAATGGTTATGGCGTGACAGCCGTTTCGCTGCGCCGGCCCCGCCATCTCGAGCCCATCCTATTGCCACCTCCGGAGCTGGTGCTGGCCTCCGGAGACCAGTTGGTGGTGCTGGCGACGGCGGCCAGCCTGCGTAGCATCGAATTGGATCATCCAGTGCCCCCCCGCTTCCGGCTTCGGATCCAGTTCAAGGGGGAACTTTCGCCAGAGCGTCGCTTTCAGGCGCAGCAAAGCTTGGCACGCTGGATCGGTTGCATACCAGGGGAGGTGGTCTACCTCCTTGATGGAGAGAAGCACCTCACGCCTCCGGTGGATCGGGAAATTTGTGACCTGCTGGTGGAAGATCTTCGGCGACAGGGTGTGGACTGCACATTGGATGAGGACGGTGGCTTGTGCCGGGGAAGCGCTCACAACGGTGTTAACGAAAGGCATCAGTGATCGACTGGATCTTTCACACCCAGTTGTTGTGACTTCTGGGAGCCGCAGTCCCCCGACACGCACTACCGGGCCCGCACCAGCCTCCCCCGCACCTGCTCCCGCTCTGAGCGCCTGTCTGGCAGGGGTGATCCGCGCAGGATGACTTCGATGCGCTCTACCAGATATTTGGGCACCATCCCGCCCGCTACCCGCTCGCGGGGAAGCAGGAAGCCCCCAGCCAGCCGATTCCACTGGGCAGATTCCTGATGCAACAGCCGGCCTCCCTTGCCGGTTTTCTCGAACCGCACCAGGGCACCGGCAGCGGAATCGCAATAAAGGGTGACGCGCCAGCGGATCCCGCTCTGGATCACATCGTGGAGAACCTGGACTTGGGCCATGGCCATAACGGCGGAGGACCCGACCCAGGGGCGGTGCCGCGCAAGGGCTGGCCAGGACCTGGTGCAGTCGCATCCCAAGGGAAACCAGGCCCTGTGGTGGCCAGCTTGCGGAGCCCTCGCGCGAGTGCCGCAGAATGGGAAGGGCCGGCGGCGACTTGATATCAATTACCACTAAGCGCCAACAGGAGGTGGCTTTCGTTGAAGCGTCAATCTTGAAATGATTATATCGTGTTCTCCAAGGCATCTCTAAACAGCTGCATGCAGACTTCAATCGAGTCCCGAACAGCTGCCACGGAACCTGGAAGTGGGCAATCCGAAAAACCCTTACTTCCGGATGGGAATGCAATCTTTTTGGAAAAAGAATAGTAGTCCGATGCTGGGTTCCTGGGTCGATTCAGTCGCCACCCCTTCTCCGCCAGCTTAATTTCTTCATAAATCCTCGGAATGGCGCGCTCCAGGACTTGGCCTTTAGTGACAGACTTTGCTTTTCTTACGCCATTGGAATCCAGCCCCACCTCAAACTGCGCCTTTACAGTGTTCCCTTGAATCTGAATCCCGAGGTCAATGGCTTCGCCCTCAATGGTTAGCAGAGGCAATTCAGCCGGGTTCTTGAAGTCAATAAGCGCGTTACCCCTGGTTTCGGAAACCATAGTGTGTGTGCACTGAAACCCTATGCCATCAATGATGCGCTGGAAGAACATCTTTTGAAAAAGCGTTTCTAGTCCATTATCAGAAATATATGATGCCGTATCGCTGAGGCTACAGTCGTCATTCGACTTCAGATGCTTTGGCTTCCCACCATCAGTAAAAACATTCTCAAAATCTGTGTGATCTGCGAGAAACTCATTTTTCGCGCCTACCAGCTTTTCCAGGTTTTTTATGTAATCCTCAATTATCTCGCTATTGGGCGCATGGGGCCTCAGAGACTCAAGAACTTTGTCATATGTAAGACTCATCCAATCCTTTTCATGGGGCTCTTCGCCTGAAAGACTGAGAAGGACTTTCAAGACTTTTCGACCAGGAAAGTCACCTTTCAGAACTTGATTGTATCTAAACAGCTGTTGGTCATGTTGCGAGATTTTAATCTTATTCTCGATTGCCACAACCAAATCGTCGTACTCTACAAGAATGTCAATATTCTTGTATTCAGTAAAAACATTCTCAAATTTTCCACAGACTGAGACCTTGCACCAATTGTGCAGGATGTCTCGCTTCTCCTCTTCAGAGAGATAGCTATTTGAGCCTGAGAAGATCCAAGTCAATGCAGCGGAGTGACATTTCTCGATGGAGGCTTGCTGGATAAACGAGAAAAAGCTCATTTCTTGCCCAAAGGATCAGCTGGACGATCAGCATCATCGGCGACGCAAGGACGAACCGACTCCTTGCTTCTCGCGTTGGCATAGCCGCCTTAAGCGCCGCCGCCTGAACTCGGGCCCTTCGCCACCCCACCAAGATCACGTCTGTTGACGCTTGCACTGCAACTGTGGTACTGTTGTTTCATGGCTGATCCCTCCCCGTCGTCTCTGGCTTCTGCCGATGGCTCCGGCGCCCTTTACGGGCTCGATGAGCTGTTGGCGGTGGCCGGGGGGCGACTGGATGAGGAGATCTCCTCGCGCACCGTGCGCCTCTATGCCACCCAGGGCCTGATCGATCGGCCCGGCAGGGAGGGTCGCAGCGCGGTCTATGGCCATCGCCACCTGCTGCAGCTGCTCTTGATCCGCTCCCTGGCCCGGCGTGGATTGAGCCTGGCGGCCATTGCTCCTCTCTGCGGTCTTCCGGACCCGGAGTTGGAGCAGCAGCTGGCTCAGCTGGAGTCCCAGGGCGAGGCACCCCCACAGGAAACCAATCCGGCGCTCAATTACCTCCGTGATCTCAAGTCCTCCTTGAGTTCCTCCCCGCCGCCTTCAAGTTCCCCAGCGCTGTTCTCCAGCAGCGACGACCCCGCCGAGCGATCCAGTTCCCTGCTGCCGCTTCTCGGTTCCCCCCTCCTCTCGAACCGCTCCGCTTCCCCATCACGTTCCCCTTCCCGCTCCAGCGGTAGTCGTGACGCCGCCAGCCGCTGGCATCGCTTCTCCCTGGCGCCTGGGGTGGAGCTGCACATCAGCGATGCGGTCTCAATTCCACCGGCCGGCACCCGTCGCCTGGCCTGGCTGCAACGCCTCATCGACCGCCTGATCGAGCAGCTCGACGAACGCCAGGGCTGAACCGACCCACAACAAACCCCTTCCCATGACCCAACCCACGCTTCGCTTCCGGCCCCTGCGGCCGGCGGTGGCGGCTGATGGCGCCACCACGCTCGATCTGCTGCTCACTATCTCCACCCCGGAACCGACCGAGGAGCTGCACGACAAGCCCAGGCCGCCCTTGAACCTCGCCTTGGTGATCGACCGCTCCGGCTCCATGAGCGGCCGCAAGCTCAGCAATGCCCGCAAGGCCGCCTGCTTCCTCGCCGGGGAGCTCACCGCCCGCGATCGGTTGGCGATCGTTGCCTTCGATGACGAGGTGCAGGTGGTGGTGCCATCCACCCACGTATCCGATCCCCAGCTCTTCATCGCGGCGATCAACACGATCCACAGCGGCGGCAGCACGGCTCTCTTCGATGGCTGGTTGGCCGGGGCCACCCAGGTGGCGAACCACCTGGATCCCGCTGGCCTCAATCGAGTGCTGCTGCTCTCCGATGGTCAAGCCAACAGGGGCCTCAAGAATCAGAAGGCGATCGCCGCCAAGGTGGCGGGGCTCACCGCCCGCGGGATCAGCACCAGCTCCTTCGGGTTGGGGGATGGCTTTGACGAGGACCTGATGGGATCGATCGCCAGCGCCGGCGATGGCACCTTGGCCTTCATCGAGAGTCCCGCTCAACTCGCTGATCTCTACGCCTCGGAACTCCAGGGCTTGGCGAGCACGCTTGGCATACGCGTGAGCATCGGCATCCGCACCAAGAACGGCGTGGAGCTGCTCGATCTGCTCAACGACCTGGAGGCCACAGGGCAAGGCAACTACCAGCTTCCAAACCTGCGCGCCGGCCAGGAGCTGAACGTGGGGTTGCGGCTGCAGCTACCGGCCTGGGCTCCCAACCAGGAGATCGCCAGCGTGCGTCTCGCCTGGGATGCCCCCGGCACTAGCGGGCGACAGGAGCTGATGGCACATCTCACCCTGCCGGTGATGCCCTCTGCTGAGCTGGCCGGCCTCGATACCGACCCGGCGGTGGCTGAGCAACTGGCCGTGCTTGAGGCCAACCGGGCACGACGCCGAGCCATCGAGCAGCTCGACCAGGGCGACATCACCGGGGCCGAGTTCAGCCTCAGCTGCGCCAGCAGCCTGTTCTCCTCCCTCCCCGATACCGAGCTCACCATCCGGGAGCTGAAACTCCTCAAGGAGAAGCAGTCCCTGCTCAGGCAAGACCGCAACCTCAGCCGCAAGCGCATGAGCCGTGAATCGCTGCGCTCCAGCAACCATGTGTGGGAGGAGCGCAATGAGAAGAACTGACACCAAGGCGGCAACCAAGGCCCCAGGCTCCGGCCATGCCGCCAGGAGCCACAGCCCCTCAAATCCACCTCGCCGTGCCAAGAGGGCCCAGCCCCTGGTTCCCGTGGTCGCCATCGGTGATGTTCACGGCTGCGACGAACTGCTGGAGGCGGAACTCCAGAAGCACCGGGGCAGTGGCGCCGAGCTGATCCTGCTGGGCGATCTGATCGACCGCGCCCCCGAACCCGGCGGCGACCGCAGGGTCCTCGAGAACGTCATGGCGCTCCAAAGGGATCCCGAGAGCTGGGGCCTGGCCCGGGTCACCGTGCTGCGCGGCAACCACGAGCAAATGCTCCTCGATGCCCTCGCCGAAAAGAAGCCTGGACCTGCCACCATGCTTTGGCAGTGGAATGGCGGCGATCGAGACCTCCTGGCCTTTGCGGCAGAGCACCGGGACTGGTTTGAGGGGCTGCCACTCCGCACGATCCGGGGCCATTACCTGTTCGTCCATGCAGGCGTGCGCCCTGGCGTGGCCTTGGAGAAGCAACGGGATCAAGACCTGATCTGGATTCGCGAGCCCTTCTTGAATCAGCCCCACGGCCTGCACTACACCGTGGTGCACGGCCACACGATCACCCGGGATCATCGAATCGATCAGCGCCCAGACCGCATCAACCTCGATACCGGTGCCTTCTGCACTGGCGTGCTCTCCAGCCTTCTGCTCGATCCAGACAAGGAGCCTCAGAAGCACTGCAAAAGAAGGGCAAAGCCCAATGATGCTGGGGTGTAGGGATGAAAGGAATCAAACCGATCAACCGTGACGAACGGTTGGCCTACATCGATCTGTTTCATCAGGAGCGGGATCTCGCGATCGAAAGCCCCTTCCACTACCTGCTCTTTGATGAGGATCTTTCCCCGGTTCTGCAGGCCCTCACCCTCGATGAGATCCTGAGCCTGCATCCCACCGACGCACCCATCCATCAGCAAGTCTGGTGTTGCAGTGATGTGATCAATTTCGCGCGTCGTAAACAGTTGCTGTGGCAACCACGCAACCAACTTCCTCAGATCTTTCGCAGAAGGGGAACAATGATGCTGGTGGTGCCACCTCTAAGCCGAGAAGGAAGACGAGAGGCAGGGTCATGGGAAACGATCTACAGAAGATGAAGACTTGTGAATCCGGAAACCGATATGATTGGCCTTGTTCGGTGATGAATTGCGGCGGGCAGGTTGCCAAGCACTTGCCTCCCGCAGGGCCAGATAGCCACGAGAGAATCCCAAATGCTGAGACGCATGTCCACACGTAGAAAGGCTAAGCCAAGCTCAGTGGTGTTGCGAAAAGCATTCATCACTCAAGCGCGATCCCGTAATGGTAGGATCTTTATGTGGAACTAATTAGCCATGGATTACTTCGAAGGAATTCTAGCCACCTTGCTAAGAGCTGATGGCTATTGGGTTCACCCCTCCTATAAAGTCAACCTGACGACTGAAGACAAGAGAAAGATCGGAAAGCCATCAATGCCCAGACCGGAGATTGATTTATTGGCTTTCAAATTTTCTGAAAACAGGGTATTAGCGCTCGAAGCTAAATCGTATTTTGACTCAGGTGGAGTTCCTTTATCTCAACTGCAAGAGGAACACGATGTCCCTGAGGGCAGGTACAAGCTTTTCACGTCAGAAAGATACCGTAAAATTGTCTTCGAGAAGCTTCTTGAGCAGCTGACTGCGGTGGGAATGGCTTCTTCTTCCACTCAAATCCAGCTAGGGCTTGCTGCTGGCAATGTTTACGGCAATCAGAGTGACCAAATTTCTGCCTTCATGCAAGCGAAAGGATGGCTGTTTTTTTCTCCAGAAAACATTAAGGAAAAAGTTGAAGATCTCGCAAGAATGGGATACGAGAATGACCCTGCAATTATAACAGCGAAAATTTTACAAAGGAAATAACGCCAATTGCTGTCAGGCTCGGCTTTTCTTGTCAACTTCAAGATTGACAGACGTGCCAACCCGGGTATAGCTTCAGTTGTTCCATTAATTCCTTCCGATCGTTAGTAGGCATGGCCACCGAATCAAGCAATGCGACCCGTTACGAAAACATCCGCTACATCAAGCTTGGACGTGGATCGTCAAATACTGACACGATATGCATTGAACGTGGAATTGCTTATATTGGTTTTGGCACTGGAGACCCCGAGGCATTTAGGCTGGCATCCAATGGTCTATGGGAAGACTTTAAGTCTCTAGAATTCGAAAGGAACCCGGCGGGCTCGGACCAAGCTCGCAAACAACGAGCAACCTCAGCCACTAATCAGGTTAAGGCATTTTTTGAGTGCAATGAAAAGACGTTATGGATCACTTTCTTTGCAGGGAATTTATACTATGGGAGCTTCTCAAGTGCGAGTGCTCCCGAAATCTGCCATGATCAGATGCACGGATGCACTCGCCAGCTTCAATCAAAATGGCAATGCCAGGATGCCAATGGGAAGGCCCTTCAAGTTGAGAATCTGTCTGGCAATCTTACAAAAGTTAGGGGATTTCAGGGTACGAGTTGCGAGCTAGACGAAAAGCAAACGGACTATCTACTAAGAAGGCTTTCAGGGAAAGTTCCAGCCTACATAACGCAAATCGACGAGGCTAGGGAATCAATGGCCCTTGCCGTTAAATGTGCCATCAAAACCTTGCAGCCGAAAGACTTTGAACTTCTTGTTGAAATCATCTTCTCCCGCACCTGGCGACGAATTGGACAGGCAGGTAATGCTGAAAAGTTTATTGACATAACATTCGAGGATCCGCTAAAGCCTGAAAAAAGGATCGCGATTCAGGTTAAATCCCAAACATCAACAGAAGAAATCAAGAGATACTGCCTTGATGACCAGCGGGATCGATATGAGAAATTCATTTTCGCGTTCCATACTCCTGACATGGAAAACCTCCTTGGAGAGGGTGACTTTCCTGAAAACGTGGAGATTGTTGATTGTAACCGGCTCGCTAATCTAGTGATTGATTCCGGCCTCATTCACTGGCTCAAAGAGAAGACTACATAGAAAGGAGGCGTTCCAGCCATCATGCTGTTAACCCCAAGCAAACTCTCCACTTTCTCCCTCAGCCCCTTCATCGGTGCCTGGTGGTATGAGCTGCAAGCTCGCAATCTGTTTCTGGGAGAGAAGCCAGAAGACAGTGCTCTTGATAAGCAGCTGTTTGCCGATGGCTTGCGCCATGAGCAGGTGCTGCTTAGCAAGCTGGAGGCCACCACACCGACGGACCTATGCAGCTTTTGCATATTCTTTTGATTCGGCATCTCCAGAGCTGCATGGCGGCTCACAACGACGCTCAACCTGGTTGACCGCATTTCCAGCCTTGAGGGCCCTGCAAAGCGGTTCAACCCTCGGAATCCACCCCCGCCATCCCCTTGGCCAGCTCATACTCCTGAGCGAAGTCGATCCCCGCGTCCTGGCCTGGCAGGAGCAGCTGCACGCCCACATAGAGGATGCAGACCACCTGCAGGGCGGAGACGGTGGTGCCACCGCGGAAGTGCTGGAGGTGGTGGTTCTTCTCGGGGTTGTTGATCGATAGGCCCTTTTGACCCACCGCTCCCGCCTCCGCCAGCAGCTGCTTCTGGGCCTCGGGCTCCAGCTCGCGGTAGGCCTCCAGGGCGCTGCTGAGGTACATCACCGCATCCAAGCGGGGCGTGCCCTGGGCATTGGCGCGCATCACCCGCTCGGCAAGGCGGCGCTGCTGGTTTTTGATTTTCTCGGCCAGCTCCCCCACCGGGGCCAGCCGTAGGGCTCTCTTGAACAGCTCATCGGCTTCCGTCTCGTGGGACTCGCCCTCGATGGCGAGCAGGCCCTGGGCGTAGGTGAACAGGTTGATCGGATCGTCCGGGGCCACGGTCGCTGCGGCCCGTAGGTGGGGCAAGGCAGCCGGGACGATGTGCTTCATCAGCAGCAGCTGGCCAAGAGCGCAGAGCGCAAAGGGATTGCGGGGCGCCAGCACCACCGCCTTCTCCAGCGGGTCCTGGGCGGCATCGGGATCGTTGTCCCGCAGGGCCGCGATCCCCAGGGCCACTTGTCCGTTGGCGTGGCCGGGATCCAGCTCCACGGCCCGGCTCAATAGCTGGCGGGCTTCGGTGAGCTGCATCCTGTCACTGCAGACCATGCCCAGGTTGTAGAGGCTCTCCACGTGCTCGGGCTCCAGCTGCAGCCGGGTGCGCAGCAGGGGGATCGCCTCGTCGTAGCGGCCGGCCTCCAGATGGACGACACGCCATCACCGGCGGGCTAGATTCGCTATTCGCAAATAGCGAATAGGGATCAGGTCTTGGCTCGTTCACCCTCAAACCCGCAGCTTGTCCTGCGTCCGCAGGATCTGGTGGTGCTGCTGCGCCTGGCCTTGGACCCGGGCCCTGCTCCCACCTACGCGGCCCTCGGCGTCGAGCTGGGCCTGACGGCCTCGGAGGCCCATGCGGCGGTGGAGAGGGCGGTGGCCGCCAGGCTGGCGATCAAGGATGAGGCCGGCAAGCCAGTGGTGGTGCGTGCTGCCCTGAAAGCCTTCGTGCAGCACGGCGCTCGCTACTGCTTCCCAGCCACGCAGGGTGGACTGAGCCGCGGCGTTCCCACCGGCTACGCCGCCTCCCCCCTCAACGAGCAGATCCGGCCGGGCAGCGACCCTCCACCGGTGTGGCCGTGGAAGAAGGGAACAGCCCGCGGCATCGCCTTGCACCCGCTCTACCCGAGTGTCCCCGAGGCTGCGGAGCGCAACCCGGCCCTGGGGGAGCTGCTGGCCCTGTTCGATGCGGTGCGCGGCGGCAGCGCCCGTGAACAGGCCCTGGCCCTGACGCTGTTGGAGGAGCGGCTGCAGCCATGAACCCCAACGACCCCAATGTCGCTCTGCTGGAGCGGTCCGCTGAGCAGTTGGGCGAGGCACTGCTCGAGCAACTGGTGTTTGTCGGCGGGGCCGTGGCTGGTGTGTTGATCACGGATCCGGCGATGCCGGAGATCCGGCCCACCCAGGATGTGGATGTGATCTGCCGTGTGATCGCCAGGAGCGATTACCACCAGCTGGGGAGCCAACTGCGGCAGCGGGGATTCCAGGAGGACAGCAGGCCAGGGGCACCCCTCTGCCGCTGGTTCGCAGACGACCTGGTGCTCGATCTGATGCCAACCGAGGGCGAGATCCTGGGCTTCTCCAATCGCTGGTATCCCCTCGCCCTGGACACCGCCGAGCTTCAGGGGCTGCCAAGCGGCCGCTCGATCCGGATCGTCACCGCACCGGTGTTCCTGGCCACCAAGCTGGAGGCCTTCCGCGGTCGCGGCCAGGGCGATTTCCTTTTCAGTCACGACCTGGAGGACCTGATGGCCGTCGTCGATGGCCGTGCCTCGCTGCTCGAGGAATGCAGGCTGAGCCCGCCTGAGCTGCGGAAGGATCTGGCGGCACAGGTCCTGGAGCTGTTGAACACTTCCGCCTTCCTTGAGGCCCTGCCTGCCTTCCTCCCACCGGATCAGGCCAGCCAGCAACGACTGCCGGACGTGCTGGACACGCTGCGCGGCATCGCCGCCCTGAGCAGCCCATGAAGGCCAGGACCTGTCCCAAGGTCATGGACACTGTTCCATGACACAGACATCCCCTGAGCAAGGCTGATGCCCCGGCGCTCCACCCCAGGTGACTTCCGCGGCGATGAGCAGCTGATCCGCCAGCTGCCGCAGCTGCTCCGGCAGCACCGGCCCGATCTCATGGTTGGCGAGGGCCTCTACCGCTCCCCGGCGGGCTTCACGAGTTGGAGCGCCCACTGGTCCAAGGCGGTGGCTGTCGAGCTGGCCCTGGAGCAGTCCGAATCGATCGCAGATCACGTGGGCATCTGGGGGGCGATGGTCTGCCAGTGGGCACGTGAAATCGGCGCCGAGCCTCGCTTCCTGTCGCCGGCCATGGCCCAGGCGTTCCTGCAGACCGAGCAGCCCACCCTCACCCTCGATCTGCCCCGCGACATCAGCTGCTTCCGGCTGCTGCTGCCCAAAGGCACCCTCTTTTCAGAGGAGGGCCCGGAGATCCGCTCGGTGGTGGTGGCCGAGGTGCGGGCGATGGAGGGCTGGCTGCCCGACAACTTCGAGCTGGCCGGTGGCGGTCTGGCCTGCATCGGCCTGGGAGAAGACGGCTCCACCTACCTGGCCAGCAACGTGCTCGACCCAGCCGCGAAGGCGCAGCAGCCGGCGCACACCGACTTCAGCCCCGCGGTCTGGGAGTGGGATGCCGATGGCGTCAGGGGCACGGCAGCGCGGATGGAGCAGCTCTGCGTGCACGCTCTCCTGGCTCAGCTCTATGCACCGCAGCTTGTGAGCGAGGGTGAGATTCCGCCGGCACCTGGCGCCAAAGGGTTCGGTGGCAGCAGCAAGAAGGTCAGCTCCTCATCCGACGAGGTCAGGCCTCCGGTTTGGCTGGGCAAGGACTACCAGCTGCAGCGCCAGCCGGGCGACGCTGGCACAGCCACCAGCTGGCAGCGGGGCCACTGGCGAGCGCTCTCACCGCTGGCGGGGCCGGTGGCTTCTCCGATGGAATGGGTGGAGCCGGTGCTGGTGGGGTGAAGCACCACCAGCAGCCTGGATGCCCAGCCCCAGCCGACCCGGCCCCAGGCCCTCACTCCTCCTCGGCAGCCCCCAGGGGGATGAGCTTGATCTGCTTCCTGCCCAGCTTGATCTCGAACTCATCGCCGGGCTGCAGGCCCAGCTGGGCGGTGTAGGCCTTGCCGACCATCAGGTTGCCGTTGAACTGCACCTTGGTCAAGTAGCTCAGGCTGCGACCGGGTCGCCCCTTGCCACCACTGCTGCCTGTGCCAAAGTTCATGCCCTTGGCTTCGAGCAGGGCCTCATAGAAGGCAGTGAAGTTGAGGCGCTCGGTGCCGTCCTTCTTGGTGCTGACATAGCCAGCGGCACGAACGAGATCCGATTTGGAGCCGTCGCCGAGTTCCTTGACCTTGGCCAGTAGTTCAGTTCCGGTCAGCATGGTGAACAGGGGAAAGTTGTTTCAATACCCTATTGCCATGGCTGATCGGCGTGTGGTCATGGTCTCGGTGAATCTTGCAGGGTTTGCCGTATCTGTTTCACAAACGCTTCGTCGACCTCATGGTGCTTCAGCTCGTCACAGCTGAGGTCGTCGACCAGGTCGTAGATGCGGATCTCGAACCACTGCTGGAACAATGCAAAAGTTCTCGGACTGGGCCATAGCAATGGATCTCGGCACCAGGACTGCAGTTCTGCCTCAAAGATTCGGTCGTAACTCTCTTCCAGGACCACTTTGGCTTCGCTGTCGTTCTCATAGACCGGTAGCAGGTAGAGCCCGTCTTCGTTGGCTCCCCAGCGCATATCGAGATCACCACTCACCTGCCGGACCCAGTCGATCAGCGGCTGGCGGGGGCCGATGCCAACGGCGCAGCGGTTGATGGCCGTCATGGCAACAGCAGAGAAGCTCGACAGCCGGAAGGTAGCGCCCTTCTACTTGGCCTGGCTGTCAGCGCAGGCTCTCGCAGGCCTCCCCATCGCCATTGCTGTCGAGATAGCTGTGCCCCTGGCGCAGCAACTCCTGGGCGCGGGCATAGGAGCCGATCTCTTTGCAGCGGTAGCGATGGCCGCCGGGGGTGGTGCCATCGGGGATGACAGCATTACGGCGCCCCCGGCGGAAATCCCAGGGACGGGTGATGCCGCCGTCCACCTGCCACACCCCATAGCGATGCCGGCTGGCCCGGTACTCGGCATCGAGGTACTCCTTGGCGTCACAACCGCCGAGGTACTGCCGGTAGGCAAAGGCCTGGCCGTCCTCCACCAGCACTGACGTGACCCCCCTTGTTGCTCCAGTCCTTATGAGAGCTGTTGAGATGATCAGGCCGCCTTCCGTTGCTGGAGGACTTCCAGGGGCGTACGCCCCTGGAGAGCCGAATGCGGTCTGTACACGTTGTACTCGATTCGGTGCTGTTCTGCCAACACCTTGGCCTCAGCCAGTGATGCGAACAGCTCAATGTTCAGGAACTCATCTCTCAGTCTGCCGTTGAATGACTCCACGAATGGATTCTCCCAAGGTGATCCTGGGGGAATGTATTCCGTTCCCGATCCATTGCCTGTACACCACTCTTGCAGTGCATGAGCAATGAACTCAGGGCCGTTGTCCATCCGCAGATGGGTGGGGGCTGGATACTGCCCGAGGAGTTCCTCAATGGCAGCAATCACATCCACCGCCTTGCACCTCCTGCCGACACGAATGGCCAGGCAGACGCGGCTGTATTCATCAAGAATATTAAGGAATTTCAGTCTGCGGCCATCCATAGTCTGATCAAATTGAAAATCAATCGCCCATACATGGTGCGGGTACTCGGCCCTCAGCAGCGTTCTAGAGCCATCTGTTGGTCGAGCGCGCTTCCGCTTGCGCGGCAGGGGGCGCTGCAACCCTTCCTCACGCCAGATCCGTTGCACCCGCTTGTGATTGACCTCCCAGCCCTCCACTCGCCGGCGGCTGTAGACCAGCCGCCGGCCCCAGCACACATGGCTTGGGGGCCAGCCCTCGAATGCGACTGCGCAGCTTCTGCTCCTTGATGTCTGCCAGCGGCACGGGGCGCCGTTGGAACTTGCGGTTCTGACCCGACGAGCGGCAGGCATGGCGCTGGGAAACCCGGAATGGATTCTGCAGTACCACGACCGCTCTGTCGCACCGTGGGGTGCGCTTGGCAGCGCAGGGACGGTCCGGGCTTAGAAGTTTCCCGTCGCACCGCAAGGTGCGCCTCACTGCGCAACAAGCTCCTACGGCTTCGCCGAGCCTGCGGCTAGAGCATGGCCTTATCGAGCACCGCATCAGCGAGTAATCGTTTGAGCCGAGAATTTTCCTGCTCCAGCTCCTTGAAGCGTTTGGCCTCGGTGGCTTATGTGCTCCGGCCGAGTTCGTCTACATCCGCCCGTACAGCTTCGGCCAGCGGTGATAGGTGGCAGCGGGAACCTCCGGGGCTCGGAAGACGTCGGCTACGCTCTGAACCTGGTTAAGAAGTTGATCAGCCGTTCGCAGCTTGCGGATGATGTGCTCCTTGCTGTGGCGTTTGCGGTTCATGGGGCTTCTCCTGGCTAAGTCTGGCCGATAGGGAAGCTCTCATAAAGAATGGTTCAGTTTTTGGGGCCCACGTCAATGCTGGCATCAGCTGACCCGAATCCATGACGGAGGCATCGATCGGCCGGCCAGGGACGTTGAAAACCAACCTTGGTGGAACGCCTTGGGTGGCCTGCAGGCTGCCAACGTGCACGCTACCGATCCTGTAGAAGGTACGTTCGTTGTGCAAGACGACCGACGAGGTAAGTTGCTGGGCCAAGAGTGAATAAAAAGAGACGTAAGCCGGGGTAAGCGGATACGAGAAGCCCCGCCGCTTGCCATGGGATACCTCCCTCGCGGGGAGAGCGGCGGACGCTGAGCTGCGATTACAAAAATGTTGCCCTGGCCTGGCAGCACTCTGATGATCTATGAGCTCGATTGGATCGCCGGCTTTTGGGCACGCAGGTAGAACCAAAAGAGGACAGCTGTCGAAAGATAGCCTAGCAAAGATAGTGCAGTATCTAGCCTGCTGAACTCTTGAAAGCTGATTTTCATCCTGATTAAAAATGCAGTGATCAACGCATGCCAGGCAAATAGAAACTTATAACCATGCAGAATCCAGCCATACCGCACCAACAACTGACTGGGGAGGCAAAAGGTTGCAATATCGATTGCAACAAATGCCATGGCATAGAGGCCAAGACCTATGAACATGGTCGCAAACGGATGTACTGCCATGTGAGTGACATCATGAATACCGACCCAAACAATGAAAAGACTGCTGACTGCTAGCAGGAATGAAAGCAGCAGATCAATCCATCCAAAAGGAGCAGCCCCATTTTTGATTGACTTGATCCGAATCCAAACGCGGATCGCCGAAAAGCAAGCATACAGCAACACGATATCTAGCCAAATAAAGAAAGCCGGCTCATAAAAGATTTCATCAAAAAAAGTTGCCATTCAACCCCCCTTGTCTTGACGTTTGCCGCCCAAAGCGATTGAAACATCGGGCTCAGTAACATAAGCGCTCCCGTGAGGGCAACAGCGCAGGCCAGAAATGTTGATATGTAGCCATACTTGCTGTGCTTGTGCGAGCCTTTGCGTGAAAAGACAGTCGCTGGAAAAACAACAAACGCCGCCAAGAAGCCAGAGAATATGTGAAGATTCTTCTCGATCGCGTAAATGACTACCTGATTCATGATCGGCAAAACTGACGCAACATGAAACCCCCAATGCGGATCAAACCAGACGAGCATAACCGCACTGCTTTCATCCACACTTGGATCAGAACCTGTTCAGCCCAGCCAACGTGGACACCGCAGCTCGATCTGTCGGGATCACCGAGTTGGTTGTTGAATGGCCTAGAGACCCAGCAGCCCTCCCCTCTGCCAAGGGGGCGCTGGCCCCTGGTTGAACCTTTCGGTGTTGCCGTTCATGAAGCAGTCGATGCAGAAACTGTGGGGTTCAACCTGCACTAAAGTGATGGGATCGGGGGACTGCCACGCTGACCTGAGCACTTGGTCGTGAACCGAGGGTTGCTCTTTGAGCAGTTGGGCCCAGTGAACCAGATAGGCGGCGTGGCCCTGGAAGTCTGGGCCGATCTGCAGGCGCTGGCAGAGGATGAACGCGCCGAGCTCGGCGACCACGAGCTCGCGGCCATAGGACTCGCTCCCCATGGAGCCGAAATGAGGCCGGTGCAAACTGGATCGATGTGCGGTGGCGAGGATCTGCCCGTGGACCAAGTTGCTGACAAAGGCCTGCCGATTTGAGAAGGAAGACGGCGCCGGCAGGTCAATCCAAATCAGTCCCAGAGCCTTAGCAAGCCAGCGTTCCGCCAACGATGTTGTCGATAGACCAGGCCTGAGGGACGGATTCAGTGTGGTGCAGCCGTTCAGCCGCCGAGGGCCGTTGGCCCGCCTGCTTGAGGGCCGAGGCGATGGCGCAACCTTGAACGTTGAGGCGTTGCTGGTGGTTGAGCTGGGGGGAGAGGATGCAGGCGATGCAGCTGCCCCTCGGGGTATCCAGCCGTGGCTTTTCACCCAGGCGGCGAAGAATCACAACAGAATGGAGCAACCGTACAACAAAGCGCCGAACTCCAGCAGCAGGGATACAGCCCCGATTGGGCTCTCCAGGTGGAAGCCAGCAGACGCTCCCCGCCGATCAGCGCCGAAAGCCATGGCCAGAGCCAGATGGGGGAGGGCGAGAAAGCCAAGGCCGAAGGCTCGTCGTCCTGGACTACCATGCACGTCGCAGAACAAAATCAAGGGCACTTGTCTAGACCCCGAATGGATGGGTGCAAGATGTCTCGTTGAGAAGTCCCAGGATCCCGCCATCCCTGTAAAATTGTTTCGTCCTGCGAAAAAGATGGCATCGTGGATGCGGACGACGCAGCAAGCATTCAGTCTCGCCCACCCATACCGCCGGAGTCGGCATGGCGCAAGCCATGGCTCGTGTATGGGTCCTATTTCGGTTTAGGGGCGGCGCTATATTTGGGCTGCATTGGGCTGGAGGCTACTTTGCTCCGCGGTACAGCTCTAGCTGATGGGCTGGCCTTTGCAGCAGGTCTGTTCGCGCTCACCATCCTGAACTTCCAGCATGAGATTCTCCATATTCATGGTGATGGCTTGGATGGTAAAGCAGAAGATGCTTGGCTGAACCTCACAAGTCTGGTTACGGGGATGAATGCGCAGCAGTGGCAAACCCACTACAGCCATCACGCCTTCACTGGTGAATACGATGGCCAGCTGATCCAAAGGCGCGCCACCAAACCATCCCAGGAAAAGCCCGAATTACTGAGCGATGGTTCGATCAACGTGTCAAAGTTGGTCGACAAGGATCTGGATGACTACATTGGCTTGTTGCGTCGTGAGGGCGTGCTCCGGAGTCTCGGTCGTCTGGCTGCGCCCCTACGAATCGTGGTCACCACCTTGCCGTTTTTGATCACCATTCCGGCTTTCCACCTGTTGATGGTTGGAATCAGTACCTATCGCTCTCTGAGCCAACGGCAATGGCTGCAGGCTGTGCTGCCGCTAGTGGGGCTGGGCTTGCTCGTGTGTCTGACCGGAGTGCGCTGCGCCCTTATCACCAGTGTGGTGTTCAGCACAATGTTCATGGTTCATATCGCAGCCTTCCATATCCCGAACTCAGTCGAGGGGAAGGTCTACAGCTATTGGCAGCAGCAGGTTCTGCAAACGCGGAACCTCGCCCATGGGCGCTCGCCGATCATGCGCATGCTCACCTGGTACGGGAGCTATCACCTTGGCCATCACCTGTGGCCCAAGGTGCCTATCCCCAATCTCCCGGAGCTCGAACCCTTGGCACGCGAGTACGCGCTCCAATGGAATCTTCCGGTCGAGGATCAAGAGCAAAGTCTGGCGGCAGGCCTGAGGCTTTGGGTGAAGGAAGCCTGGAGCCTGGCGGGTATGGGCTAACCCGAAAGGATCAAGGTAAGGCTGTTTTACAGGAGTGCCTAACCGCCGCCGATCGATGCATCAGCAGCGGTGTGGTGATCGGCATGGTGAGCTGGGCGATAAATAGATGGGTCTGACATCACGCACTTGGCTCAGGTTTCTAGCCATGGGCCCTAGATGCAGGCAACATGCACAAATCTTGGTTGAATAAACAACGCTCAAAGGACACCAAAGATGTCCCATAAGTTGACTTTCTCACAAGCCATCGTTGTGCATATCCAAGACTGCTGCCGAGCCGCATGATCATCATTGAGACAAAACTCGCAAGAGCCGAGCAACTAAACTCCTTATTCGTTGTGCAAACTCTCAGAACGCGAAAGAACTCGAGTACGGCCAAAGCGAGGGAACTGAGAGACAAAAGCCAAGCCAACCAGAACGATTGCAAAGATTGTCAGACCGTGCCATTGCCATCTCGACCAGAACGTGGCCACAAGGCTCGAAGCAACTCCCGCTCCAAGATAGGCACTGAAAAAAAGTAGGCACCCCATACGTGTGCGCGCCTCAGAGTTGAGGCTGAAGACACGTGTCTGATTAGCAACATAAGAACTCTGAACGCCAATATCAAGCAGAATGAAGCCGAGACAGATCGCCAGCAGAGAATGCTGGTTGCTGAAAAGTATCGCGACGCCAACGAATGAGACCATGGTTGAGACGATAACCAGCTGGCGTGAGCCGAACCGATCCACCAGGCGTCCAATGCCAGGAGCTGCCAATATGCTGAAGATCCCAACGAGGCCAAATGCGCCGATTGAGGCTGATCCCATGCGCCAGGGGGGCTCAGCCAGATGCATAGCAAGTCCACTCCAAAGTGCCATGAATGCGCCAAATTGCAGACCTTGAGAAAGACAGGCCTGACGCAAGCCTTGGTAACGGCGTAGCAGAACGAGCTGGGAAGACTGAAGCTCACGATAGGCAATAGGCTTGATATTGTGCTCCTGGGGCATAAAAGTATGTATCCACCAGGCAACACTCATCATCAACACAGACGATACCAGAAATATGGTTCGCCAGCCGAGATACTGACCTACCATGCCACTGACAGACCGCGATAGAAGCAGCCCAGTGAATTGACCACTTAAGATGATGCCAAGTATCCGTCCTCGGAGTGCATCAGGAACGAGACCAGACACATAAGCGGGAAGAAGATAGGGCACTAAAGCCACGAAACCAAGTCCAAAGAAGGCAAGCAGCAGCTGGGGAAAGCTTGCCAATAACCCAATGGCTGCGCATGCCACGGCCATCGCCAATGCCACGTAGACCAGCATCCGCCGGCGATCTACCCCATCGCCAATGGGCAGCAAAAACAGCAGACTGAGTGCGAGTCCGATCTGGATGGCCATCGGGATCAGGAGCACTTCCCCTGCCGACAGGGCTAGATCTCTGCCAATCTGAGGTAAGAGCGATTGAACATAATAAAGACATGACACGCTCAGGCCGACGATGATGGCAAGGATCGGCGCGGAACCCATGGGTCAACCAGCTGCTATGGAGTTGGAACCTAGCCCGCCGTCGTGAACCCATGAGTCAAGCTTTTCGCCTCCAGCTGGGCCACTTCCTTGCAGATCTGCGAGAACGCCTGGGTAAGCCAGATCCGGGGCTCAACCGCCAACTGCGGCTGGTGCTGCTCGATACCGCAGCCACAGCCATCGCCAACTTGAAGCAGCCGGAACTCCTCGCCTTGCAACGCCAACACGGCCGTCTCTCCCCGGGAAAGCACAGGCTGGCCGGCTTCTGCACACCCCTCGCCCCTGCCGATACGGCGCTGGTGCTGGCGACCTCCGCCTGCTGGGATGAATTGGTTGAGGGCTATGCCCCTTCTCACGGTCGGCCAGCCCTGCACGCGGTTCCGCTGTGTCTGAGTCTGGGTCAATCCCTTAGCTGCAACCTGAACACGACGCTGGAGGCCCTGTTCTTGGCCTATGAGCTCGGGGCCCGGCTGGGGGAGTCGTACCAGGTCCCGCCAGGGGAGCATGTCGATGGCACCTGGGGCACCGCGGTGGCGGCGCTAACGGCGGCCGTGCTGCTTGATGTCGGTGCCAGTGCTGAGGTGGAGGCCGTCCATGCCGCACTCTGTCAGATGAGCCGCAGCCTGTTTGCAGCGGTACAAGACGGGGCAAGCTGTCGATTGCTCTATCCAGGTCTTGCGGCTAGTCGCGGGCTTGGGCTTGCGCTGGCAGCCGCTGCCGATTTAGGGGGACCTGAGGCCCTTGAACAGGATTCTGTGCTGCTGGCTCTAAAGGTCATGCCGATCGATCTGGCACCGCGGACCACCCTGGCCATCAGCGGCGGATACGTGAAATTACTACCGGGGGCGCGACACCTGCATTATGCAGCCGAGGCAGCCCGGCTCTGGCGGCAGCGCTTTAGCAGGGATTATGACTTCGAATCGGATGCGGCTGGCTATTTAAGTTCAGGCCCGATCCAACTTCGCACATACCCCGAAGCAATCCACTACTGCGGCCAGAGCGCGCCCGCCAACCGCATTCAGGCCCAGTTCAGCCTGGCCTTTGCGGTGGCGGCCAGCCTGCGCTGGGGGAAACTAGGGCGGGAGTCCTTCACAGCGCAGGCCCTTGACGATCCTGCCTTGCGGATGCTGATGGGGCGTATCCAACTGGTTGCAAAACCAGATGTGGAAGGCCGCTGGGCGGAGTTGGTGATGACCGATGCCGACGGGGCGTTACAGAGCGCTCGGGTGGATGGCCTACCGGGCGATCCCGATCAGCCCGTTCCAGAAGCAGTGCGGCTTACGAAAGCAAAGGGACTGCTGCAGCCAGTGCTCGGCGAAGCTGCCACAGAAAGGCTCGTCGATCATTGGTTGGAAGCATCAGGTACCAATCCGCTGTGGCCCATTATTGGGGACTGCCATAGGGATTGAACAGGTTGTCGGCTGCTGCCTGCTCGGGAACCATGCTGAAGCTTTTTAGTTTGGCGTACAACTGGCGGTACAGGTCGGTTTCACATGCCAGATCGCTACAGCCCAACAGCCATTGGGCAATACAAAGATTGGAAGAAATCAGCGGCGCTGGGTAGCTCGTGATCCGATCGGCCATGGCACTGAGGGTGGGCATGCCGGTGCCAGAAAGAAGTACCACCGTATCTGGGCTTGGCTGCACTTGCAGCAGGTATTCTTCTAATTCTTGCACGTTAATACCATAAGCATCTTGAGCACTGATCTTCTTCAAGATGCTGTGATGAGCGACCACCTCAAGTCCGGCTGATTGCCAGTAAGCGACAGCCTGAGCAATTAGCCAGTCTGGGTAGGGGAGTTCCAGTTGAATCTTTCTGAATCCTAGGGCCCGGATCATCTGGAGTACCGCCAGACTTGCTGTCATGAAAGGCAGACCTAGCTCAGCAGAAGCCGCTTCACAACGTCGCTGATCTTCTACGGCGCCCAATCGATAGTTAGAGCCTGTGCAACCGATGATGACGCCTCGGAGCGGCAAAGTTCCAAAGCTACGGGCCGCATCAAGGTAACTTTCAAGATAGATCTCATTGCGAACTGCCAGGTCAGCGGTTGATGAGTATGGCAACCTAGCGATATGGATGCGCGGAGAACGATCGATAAGACTCGAGATTTCATCCTCGAGTGTTGGATTAGATGGCGGAACGATCAGTCCAACGGCTTCAGGACTTGAGGAGGCCTTCATGGTTTGGGGATGATGTTGAGCTTGGTCGTGTTCAATTGATGGGACCTGCCCTAGTCCATTGAAGGCGAGCTTCAAGTCTGGGTCAAATCAAGGAGGCAAGCCTGGCTTAAAAGCGTAGTCTCCTCATGAGCTGCCCGGTTTCCGTTGCTCGGCTCAAGCGGACGGCGACCATCGAGGAGCTTTGCGGTACGAGGCATCAACACCATGGTGGTGCGCTCTTGCCAACGACGGGCCCAGTCTCCAACAATTCGTTGCTGATCGCCAATGTCATGGTGCATGGATGCGGCGAGAGTTTCAGCCAAATCTAAGCCTTCGAGTAGCCCAAAATTCATATTGAGTCCACCGCGAGTATTGGTAATATGGGCCGCATCGCCAATCAACAGGCATCGACCTTGTTGCCGTTCTTGGACACAACGTTGGCTAACACGATAGTGATCGAAAATCATGGGTAAGTTCTGCCAGGCGCTGACATCGCTGAATCCGGCGAAGACCTGAGCCAACCGCTGACGGGCCCACTGGTCATTGGCCAAGGCTTGCATGATCTCGGCATCCGTCGGGCGCAGGATCAGCCGCCAATCCGTTCGCATCCGCAGCGCGCTGAGTGATCCGAGACGATGGCGGATGTACGTGAGCCCTGCCAGTTGCTCGCTGACGCCCTGGGGGAGCTGAGTGAGCATCAATCGCAGCACCGGGACCGGCAGGTCGTGACCGTTAAAAGACAGTTTCAACAGATGGCGAACCGTGCTGTGGGCTCCATCGGCAGCTACCAGCCAGCGAGCACTTAGCTTCCGAGGACGCAAACCCTCCTGGGAATCCAAGACCCAGGCCTCGATCGGCTTAACGCAATCCGTGGTCGGATTTACTTCTATGGCGACGAGCTGTTGACCCCAGCAGACTGCTGGCTGAGCTGAAGGCTGGAGCTGACCTAACCGCTCCACCAGCAGTGCGCATAGCCAGTGTTGCTCCAGATGCAGGCGGAATGGATGATGAGTGAGACCCTGCAGACAGGTGAAATCGAGATCGCGGTATTGACCTGACGGCAGATCAAGATGCCGCAGCACTTCAACTCGCTGGCCCAGGGTGATGAGTTCATTCAGTAGGCCGAGATTGGCCAGACGATCGAGGGTCGCAGGCTGGAAGGTGGAGGCACGGGAAGCCCAAGAGGGATCCAGGCGTTGCTCAAGCACCTGGCAAGAGAGGCCCAGGCATCGAAGTCGATAAGCTGTGAGTAGGCCGACGGGCCCGGCTCCAACGACCAATACATCCACCATCGCCTTGGCTGGATCAAGGTTGCTGGACACGCCAGAACTTGGAACAACAGCACCCCAAGCGAGGTTTGAGTTCAATGTCTTGACTTAACCATGACGAATGTGGATTAGTTCTTGTGGTCAAACTGACGCAAGAAATGATCTGCTGCATAACCAATGATCCAGCGGGCACCACAGCGGCGGAAACAGGCATGAATTTCATCGAAGTAGTCTTGTTCATTCAGGAGACCAGCTTTGGATGCCAGCCGGGCCATCATGAACTCACCGCTGACATGATAAACGGCTACAGGCGCACTCGAGCGGCGAACTGTTTCGGCCAGAATGTCTAGATAGGGAAGGGCTGGCTTGACGATGGTAGCAACAGCTCCTTGACGTCGATCCTCCTCCATTTGATCAATAGCTGCTGCTGTGTCATTGAAATCAAACTGATAGCTTTTGCGCACCGTTCCAAGCTTGGAGCCGATGGCTTGGCGATAAGGGCCGTAGAGCGATGAAGAAAACTTTGTACTGTATGGGAACACCTCGCAAGTTTGACCAGCTGTGTCCAACCCTTGGCGGATAACGCTGGTCTGCCTTGGCAACGACAAGCATGGGGCGACGGCATCGGCACCAGACAGGGCAAAGCTGAGGGCTAGTCGCTCCACTGCAAGATAAGAAGCTTCTTCGTCAATCTGATCATGCCGACGAATCACGCTGTGTCCAGATTCCTGATATGGTGATAAGCCAACATCGGTAATCAGAGTGATCGCTTTTCCCCAGCGTTTGCGGGCCTGCAGAAGTAATTGGCGAACACAGAAATCTTCTGCCTCGGCCAGTTCCAGCGCAGGCTTAGAATTGACTGCGATCACAAGCACGTAACGCAATCCCTGAGCGAGACGTTGCTCGAGGTGGTCCAACGCAGAGGCCACGCTGTGGACTATACTACCGTCAATAGTGGCCGGGCGAGGAGCACGACTGTCATCACTGACAAACAGGCATTCAATATAATCAAATCCACCTGTCTGGAAAGGAGAAGTCGACATAGGCTTTAGCGATGCAGGATAAGACAATCGTAACCACGGAAGCGATCAGCGACTTGCAACCTCGACTCGGCTTGAATACAATGTAGGCTTTCAAACTGGTCACAGATGGCCGCCAGAACTGCCGCACCCTGCATCCTGGCCAGCTGCAAACCAAGGCACTGATGCAGGCCAGGTGCAAAGCTGAGATGGGGATTTGGAGAGCGATCGATCAGGAAGGCATCGGGTTGATCAAAAACTTTGGGATCGCGATTAGCCGCACCGACCAAGGCAGTGATCGTATCCCCCGCCTTAATCGTCTTGCCGGAGATGATTAGGTCTTGTGTAGCTACGCTGGCATTGATAGCCTGGGCCGGCGGATCCCAGCGCAGGACCTCCTCGATGGCTGGCTTCAATAATGTTCGATCATGGCGAATACGTTGATAAGCGACCGGGTGGCTGGCCATCGCCCTGGCCAAGGTGCCAATCAGCAGTCGGAGGGTAAAAAGACTCGCTGAATAAAAATTACTGCTAATGATCAAAAGGAGTTGCTCATCTGAGAGATGGACGCCTTCCTCTGGGTCAGAAATCAAGCGACTCAAAAGATCTCGGCCAGAATTGCCGCGACGTTCATGAATCAGTGGCAAAAAATGATGTCTATACATCTCCAAAGCTTCATTGCCACCAGATGCACTCTGATCATTCTGGGTCAAGCCTCGCGCCCTAACAAAGGCATTCACCCGGTTGGCCACATCTAACTGCTGGCTGGCCTGTACTCCCATCAATTCGCTCACCACCATGATGGGTAGTTCATTAGCCAGAAGAGCAACCAGGTCAAAGTTTTCGTCCCCTTTGACGCGGGATAAACGCTCATCTGCAAATCGCCTCGCAGATGAAGCCAGACTGGCCATATCAATAGCGCTGTAGGCTTTGTGGATATGCCGACGCAGCAGAGTGTGCTGCTTGCCGTCCATGAAAGGCAAGTCTTGTTTTTGCTGCTCATAAATTTCGCCATTATGGCCGAAGCGAGCAATCAGTTGATCAAGGTGATCCTGTCGGCTTAGCCGCAAATCAGCCATCAGCTCCAAGGTCTCTTGGTATCCGACCACGACCCACATCTGGGGCCCGTCACACCAATGAACCGCAGATTGCTCGCGTAACGCTGCATAGGTTCCGTAGGGATTCGGGTGTCCCGGCAGGCATGGATCCTGGTAAAATTGTTGAAAATGAGAACTCATAATCACCTAGTCGGGGTGGTGGTGGTGGTGGGGGGGGCAATTCCTTGTTTATTCTGCTTGTTTGGATGTAGCTTTAGTTTTTGTTGTTGTGTCACTCGGCTGGCGACGACTGGGTGCGGTTGTCCAATGCGTCACCCAGTGGTCATCGAGCGGTGAAGCGAGGTAGAAATACCAAGCCAGGGCACGATTGAATGCCACTTCCCTTTGGAGGCCTGAGGGCGCTGCCAGTGATTCCGCACAAGCCGCCGGTCGTGGCGTTCGAGGCTGAATTGGATGGACATCGAGGGAGCTGCGTAGGCGCCCTGCTTCCGTCGCTTGGGGGTGCCGAAGCAAAGACTTGATTGATGGCGGTGGAAGCCTAAGACTACCGGTGGAGATGGACCATGACGTGGTCTCCCATTTGACCAGTGCACCAAAACTGGTCTCCGCTTCCAAGCCATCAACACCCAGAGACGCGGCCAGTACGTGGGTCCGTGGGGCACTGTGCTGTTCGGCTGTAGCGCCCCCTGAGCAGGACCATCGCCGGAACGGTTTCAACCCTGAACATCGCCTTCCTGCTCCATGGCGGCGCCGAACTGGTCCTGCTGCTGGTGCGAGGAGGGGCCGAAAGCCCGCTGCAGCGGCAGGACTGGCCGGTGCTGGCCACACTCTTGCGGCTAATCCCCCGTCGCCTTTATAACAGCGGTATCGGTTGATCTGGCAGCAACTCCCCCAACGTGAACTCCAGCTGTTGGCACCTGCGCTCCCAGCGAGTGGGCCAGAAGTGAGCACATGGCGTCCATCGCCGGTCCAGCCCTGACAACGACTGGTGAGATGCTGACCATCGGCGAACACGTCCTGGTGCAGTTGAAAGGTGAGCAAGGGGATCCCGTAAACGGCGGCGTGGTGGCGAAACCAGTGGCAGGTCATGCAGATCTTGCGGCTGCGGATCTTGGCCAGCACGCCTTCATCGGGATAGGGCCACGCCTCGATCTCCTCCGTTCGGGAGGGCTGCAGACGGGAGAGGGGGACCGGCACCATGACGACCACAGCAGGCGTACGCCTGTACTAGCACGATCACCCGAGGTGGACGAGTCAGGCCTGTCTGTTCAGCGGCAGGATGCGCACTCTTTCGCGGCGTTCGTCGGCCACGACCAGGGCTCCCTGCTCGATTTCGGTCTCGTAGGTCCTGAGCACTGACAGGACAAGTGCCCCGATCGCTTCTGGCATCACATTGAGGCAACGCACCTGCAGGACGCTGGGGCCGTCAGCGCCGCCGAGGGCAAGCATCGACCCGAAGTCAAGATCGTGGGTGAAAACGGCGTAGCCGTGAGCCAAGGCCCACTGCATCAAGGCCGTATCCGGTGCTCTGGGATCACCGACATCGGACCAGTGCACGGCCTCATGGCCGGCCGCCAGCAACAGGGGAATCCATCCCGGCGAGAGGTTCATGTCGACCAGGAGCCTGGCCATCAGTTCAGGACCAGTGCCTCTTCCCGCTCTTCCATCCGCCAGGCGGCGTAGGCCAGGGCTTCATCAATGTCGGCAGGTTCCAGCAGCGGATACGCCTGCAGGATCCGATCGCGACTGTTGCCGCTGGCGATCAGCCCTACGACCGTGCCCACCGTGATGCGGAGCCCGCGGATGCAAGGTTTGCCGCCCATCACGGCGGGATCGTGGCTGATCCTGGAAAACGCCATGGCCTGATCGTAGTCAGAAGCTGGCAAGTTGCCGTCTTGGCTGCAGGGCTCAGACGGCGCTGCCCTGGTGCTGCACGAGGAAGGCCTCAATCCAGTCGTGGTGGCACTTCTGGCTGATCCGATCGGCGATGGTCACCGCGGTGTCGGGCACCTGGAACCGCTTGCGGAACGCCCGGGTGACGCTCTCCAGCAGGGGTCGGGGCAGGGCCCGCAGGGTGCTGTGGAGGTGCTGGATCGTCTCTGCATCGAGGGCCACGAGGCTCGCCTCGGTCGGGGCTGATGGCAGTGGAGTCGAGGCCGTGGCCTGGGTGCGGCTTGGGACCGAGGCAGTGGTCATGGGAGCGGGACCGCCAGGCGCCGGCCGGCTGGCCGGAGGCCGCTGCACTGCTGGGCGCTGCGGCCCCTCCCCCTGGCCTCCTGCAGTGCTGACTTGCCGCTGCTGCTTGTCATAGAGGGCCAGGCCGAAGGGATTGCCAAAGGTCATCAGTGCCCGCTTCATCGCGTCGGTCTCCGCCTCCTTGATGGCGGATTCATGGGCCTGGCCCAGGTCCACGTCTATGCCGTGGCCGGCGCCGCTTCCCTCCCGGATCAAAGGAAGCCGGCCTCCGGCCGTGACGGTGACGCGCACACGGGCGGTGTAGGTGACACCCCAGCCGGGCTTTTGCTCCCTACCAATAGGACGCTCGGCCTGGGCCACGCAGCGGACGGCGATGGTCTGGCGCTGCCAGCCGTCAAAGCCAAAGATTCGGTTCGCCTCCGCGATGACTTGCCAGCCTTCGAGGTAGGCCACCTTTCCGCGGCCCTGCTCCCGCTGGCGGACATTGGCCCGATCGAGGGGGGCGGCAAGGGCAGCGAGTTGCTCGGGGGAGAAGCCGCTGGGCTGTGCCGGGTGGGCTTGGGGAGTCGCGGCGGATTCGTGGGCTGTGGCGGGAGGAACTTCGGCCCGATCAGGGGTGCGGATCAGCTCCAGGGCCGAGGTCGGCCGCTGGATGGGGCGAGGAGCTGCTGGGCGGCTGGTGGTGCTGGCCCCGTTGGAGGAAGGAGCGGCGACGGTCATGGCGATGGGAAGCGATGGAGCGAAGAGAAGTGAGAAGCGGAATGGATTCGGTCAATGAGGGGCCCCGGCAACACCACCGAAACCCCATATGGAAGGGGCCTCTGGCCCCTAGTGGATGCGCCAGGAGCGGCGGGAGACGAGTTGGGCGCCGGGGATGAGGTGGCCTGCTTTGAGGGCTTCCTTGATGGCGGCCTTGTCCGGCTTGCTGGTGGTGGAAAAGCTCAGCCACTGGGGATCGAGGGCGTCCTCGTCGTCGATCTCGACGGCCTGCGATTTGCGGGAGCTGAGTTCGTGGTTCGGGAAGGAGAAGCGGGTGGCTTTCGGTTGGAGACGGGTGAGGACCAGCACCAGCGAGTCCTCCAGCGCATCGGCCCGGGAGGCATCAGAGCGGGACAGCTCCATGAGCCGCTTGGCCTGCTGCTGCCGGTAGGCGGCCTGGCCGCGCAGGTGCTCGATCACCCAGCAGGTGGCATCGGCCTTGGCGGCGAGGGCCTGCTTGTTGCCCTCTTCCGCAAGAAGGGCGGCCTCCAGCTCGGCGAGGGCCTGGGCGCGGGTGTCGTCGTCAGCTTCCAGTTGTTCGGCCAGCTGGCCAATGGTGGTGGTGAGCTCCTGGGCTTCGATGCCCAGCTGCCAGAGGGAGGCTGATCTGCCAGGCGCACCTTGCGGTGCGACGCGCTGCAGGGAGCAGACAGGGCCGGCGGACTGGGGGACAGCTGGCGAGAGAGGAGCGGAGGGGGCGGTGAGAACGGACATGGGGATGTGGAGGGAAGACGGACGAAAAGAACGGGGCGGCGAAGGCCGCTCAGGCGGCGAGGGGCTCCGGCGAAAACGGCGGCGGCACTTCCATAACCACCAGCGGCACCGGCGAACGGGAGGAGCAGCGGAGGGCCTGCTGCACCAGCGAGGCCGTGCCGGGGCCACCGGGAAAGGCGATCACCAACACCGAAGCAGTGAACGCTGGGGAGGTGTGGGCCTCGGCTTCCGCCAGGGCCTGCTCGAGGAGGCGGCGATTGCGGATCGGCCCGGCGCTGCGGCCATAGCGACCCCACTCGGCGGGAAGGGACTGGACAGGCCAACCCAGCTGATGGGCAGCACGGCCGATGGCCTGATCCGCGCCACGGGCACCGCCGTGGAGCAGCAGATGGACGGCCCGGCCGCCACTGCGCTGCAGGAGGGCGGAGGCGATGCGCTCCTGGGGCCAGGAGAGATCACGGCCACCGGCGGCGACGATGACGACCGAGCGATGAACAACAACCGGCGGCGGCAACAGGCCAGCCAGAGGCAATGCAGCGGCGTGGGCCACTGCAGCAGAGGACAAGCTCATGGGCTACAGAGCAAACGAACGGGGCAAGTTGTCTGGGGATTTCGTTGCCGCAGGCGATGGGCTCGTGGCCTTTGGCGCAGTCCTTATTCTAGCAGTACAACCGCACTATTGAGCGAGCAGGGCGGTTGCGGGGCAAGCGATCTGCCCAAGACGCAGCCACCCCCAACAGGCCAAGCAGCTTGATAACCAATGCAGCCAAATACGCTCCGAGTCGACCGACATCCGCGCAGTCGCGCGAGGAAACCTGGGGCCCCACCCCGGCACCCCGCCGGCTGGCAGCCGCCCGGCCACCGCAGCCGCGGGAGAGCGGCCCTGCCAGCCACCCCAACACCGGCCCCGGAGCGGAGGGCGGCGGCGGCTGGCCGATGCACGCCACGGCACAGCCGTGGCACGTTGAAGGACGGCCGTCGCCGACCGGAGCCCTGCGGCGTCTGCTCAGGCCATCGGGCCAGCCTCCAGCAAGGCCTTCGCGAACCTGAAGGCGGCGTTGCAACGAAAGCTCTCCACATGATCACGACGCATAGGATGTACCAGTACATCCCGGTTGGCCATGACGACGACACGGCTCTTCCGCAACGGCAACTCCCAGGCCGTGCGTATCCCGGCCGAACTCGCCTACGAGCGCAGCGATCTGGAGCTGGAGATCGAGCGCTGCGGCGATGAGCTGCGCATCCGACCGGCCGGCCGCCCCATCACCGGTGCGCTGGAGGCGCTGGCAGCCTTCTCGCCCTCGTTCTTGGCTGAGGGGCGCGAACAGGACGAGCAACAGGAGCGGGAATCGCTGTGAGCCTCAGGACCCGCTATCTGCTCGACACCAACATCTGCATCTATCTGATGAAGCACCAGCCCCCGCAGGTGGCGGAGCGGTTCTCCGCTTGCAGGGTCGGAGAGGTGCTCATCTCGGGGATCACCGCCGCAGAGCTGGAGTACGGGGTAGTGGCCTCCGGGGTCGATGCAGAGCGCAACAGTGCTGCGCTTGCTCGCTTTCTGCTCGAGGTTCCCGTGGCGCCCTTCGATGGGGCAGCCGCCAGGGTCTACGGCGCCGTCCGCTTGGCGAGCCGGGAGCGGCGCAGGGATGCTCTCGACAAGCTGATCGCTGCGCACGCCCTGGCGCTGGACATCACCCTGGTGACCAACAATCCCCGCGACTTCGTTCCCTACGCCGGCTTGAGAATCGAGAACTGGGTGGACTGATCCCAGGGCAGAGTTTGCTCAGCCAAAGGGAAGGCCTGGCAACTTTACCAGCAGCAACCCCTGGTGGGTTCCATGGATCCTCACGAGGCCAGACATGGCGGCCTGCTCCATGAGAGAGCATCCTCGGAACAGGTGGGCCACACACGCGACGCCAAAGGCCTTTGACCTCCGTCACGCTGATCGACGTCCATCCCCAACCCCTCCACGGGAAACAGCATGGACGCATCGATCATTCTCAGCATGGCTCCGATAAGAAACCCCTAGGACTGAGGCATTTTTGAAACTTTTTTGAAACTTTTGGGCCTTGCTCCAGTCATGCCAATGAGACTCGGTCGTCGACCATCGGCTTTTAACCGATTGGTCCTGAGTTCGAATCTCAGGCGACCCATTTTTTTGAAGCGCCTTGATAAGGCTAGTGATCTAACGGCTTGGCAGTCGAATCCCGGGGGCGATCGCCTCTGTTTCCAAAGCGGTCGACGAAGTCGGCACCGGTGCACCGAAAACCGCAGTTGGGATATTGGTTAGGGGTTGTTCTGGCTTAACTGATTCGCTTCCCCGCACGGGTGACGTCGACCTCCCCGAGCAGACCATCGTTTGGATGTTGTTAACAACAACTTGGCCAGCAACGTCTCGGCGCGGGCCTCAGAGCCGATCTCCTGACTGCGGTATTGCCCGCCCGCCGGAGGTGGTGCGATCGAGGATCACCATGTTGCGGCGCCCGCGGCGGAAATCCCAGGGGCGGATGATGCCGCCTGGCACCTGCCAAACCCCGTAGTGATGGCGACTGGCCCGGTACTCGGCATCGAGGTACTCCTTGGCATCACAACCGCCGAGGTACTGCCGGTAGGCAAAGGCCTGGCCGTCTTCCACCAACACCAGGTTGATGTTGATGTCACTGATGACCTCGGCCACGGTGCGGCCGTAGCGGTCGGTGGCGTGGGGAAGGATGGAGACGTCCCGCCCCTTGGCCAGACGGGTCCGCAGATCGCTGCGGGACTGTTGCCCGTAAGGGCTTTGTGCCAACTCCGGCGCATCAATGCAGGCCAGGCGAATGGTGATCGGCAGCCCCTGGCGGCTGACGCGGATGGTGTCGCCGTCGCCGATTGAGACGACCGTTGCGCGGAACTCAGTGGCTGGCGCGGCGGCGGCGGGTCCATAGGCAGCACTGGGGATGCTGGCGGCGATGGCCAGGGCCAGCAGGAGCTGGGGCTTCAAGGCTGGGGGCATGGGGCTACCCCAGGGCAGGCGAGCAACAAGCCTGACAGCCCTGCGCCGAGGCTGACGCATCCATGCAAGGCCTGCATGGACCCGCTGCAGACCACCACGGCAGGTCACTCTGAAGGGAGAGATGGGTGGTTCATGGGCTGGTTCCAACGGGCTGCCGCGTTGACGGCGGTGGTGAACGTTGCCCCCGGTGTTGCCGCACTGGCTCAACAACCGCCGCGTCCTCTGGCCAGGGTCAGTGGCTGCCCGCTGGATTGGTTCAGCTCCGGCTGCTACAGCGTCAACAATCACTGATCGCCATGGCCTTCCGTTTCCGCCGTTCCACCCGTCTGGGCCCGCTGCGCTTCAACTTTGGCAATGGAGGGTTGAGTTCGATCTCCGTCGGGGGGCGCGGCGCCTCGTTCAACATCCCCGTGGCGCGCAGCGGCGGTCCGCGCACCACGGTGGGACTGCCGGGCACCGGTCTGAGTTGGAGCGTGGAACACACGCCCGATCGGCCCGCGGCGATCCCGGCGGGAACGGCCCAGGGACTGCCCAATAGCCGCCGGCTGCGGCCCGGCCAGCTGGAGGTGTTCCGGCAATCGCTGCTGCAGATGTTGCAGACGAAGCTGTTTGCCCCGGGTTCCACCGGCCAGCGGCTCTGGGACCAGGGCTCGATCAGCCGTTTGCTGGCGGAGGGCTCCCTGGGCGCGCGGTTGGCCGGGCTGCTGACGGTGATCGAAACACCGGAGGCGCTGCAGGGTTACCTTCTGCGCGCCCAGAGCCAGGACGACGCCAAGCGCCGGGCCCAGCGCTGCATTGAGGCGGTGCAGGAGGCGGCCTGCCTGGCGACACAACGGGGCTGGCTGGGCTGAACCAGGCCTGCTGACCCATGGACGCGATCAGACAAGAAGGCGCCCCCGGTAGGGGCGCCTAGCCCCCGGTCGCAGATGGTCAATCTGCCAGTTCGGATGCCATCCGGAAAGGTGTTAGTCACGCCTCAGGGAAGAGATATTCGGGACTTGACCATCCCAGAGGCGAACGTTGACTGGGTTATGCAGCCCAGCTTTTGCCCTTCAAATCGTCAGGCCTGGCTTGTCACGCATGCCTCCACTTGTGGTGGAGATCGTTTAGAGTCGGATTGGGCTTATTCCCAATCCATTTATCTTCATGGAGGCCCGCGGGGGGGGGTGCGGATGGCTTTGAGCAGAGAGCCTTGGGGCTGTTTCTGCTCAATCACAAACTAATGCTTTCTAGCCGAAAGAGGAAATCAAGCCGGTTTCTCTTCCCGCCTGCTGTTAGCCGGTTTCAGGGCCGATGGCTGCCGCAGGCCGGTGTTGATTCAAGGGTTGGCGGTGGTGCTGTGGCTGGAGCCGCCACAGAAGTTGCAACATGAGGATGCCTGGCCGATTGATCCGTGCAACCTGAGCCCGATTTCGCCCTGGGGAGGCCGGAGCCGCTGGAGCTGGAGGCCGGTGTGCATCAGCTCTGTGGTTGCGGCCGCAGCCGCCATGGCTGGTTCTGCGATGGCGCCCACCTGGGCACAGGCCGGGTGTCCTTTGAGCTGCGCCTGAGTGAACCGACCACGGTGCTGATGTGCCGTTGCGGCCGCTCCCAACGCCAGCCGCTCTGCGACGGCCGTCATGCCATCACGGACCCGAAGCCCTGGTGGCGCCGGTGGCGAGGAGGAGCTTGATCGTTCCGGCCGCCGCTGCGCCGGAGGACCTGATTTGCGGTTGGCTCAGAAGCGGAAGGAGGTCTTGACCAGGCCGCCCAGTTGCCGGAAGCTCTCGCCGGTGGGCGTGTCAGCGCCGAGGGGACGGCTCAGATAGACGAGGGCCGGGGTGACGCTGATCTGGTCCGTCAGCTGGAACCGGTACCACCACTCCCAGACGTAGTTGCCATCGTTCGGGGAGGCGCCACCCTCCAGACGGGTGGCAAAGGTGGGCTGGCCCACGCCCATGCCGAGGGTGTTGCCGCGGATGAAGGCGTCCTGCCACTGCAGGCCCACGCTCCAGGACTGGCTGGTCGACACCAGCCCCTCGCGCTCGACATCACCGCTGTAGCTGGTGTTGTTGAGACCCCAGCCGGCGCTGATCGAAGGGAGCCAGCCTGATTGGGCCGGCTGCCAGTAGCCGCTCAGTCCGTAGGCGCTGGTGGTGCCGGGGTTGCTGAAGCTGTTCAGTGCGAAGTTGGTGGCGTAGACGATCAGATCGTTGCCGTTCTGGATCGAGGAGTAGATCGCCGCCAGGCCCCAGCGGTCGTTGCTGTAGCCCAACTGCACGGTGCCGGTGCCGCCGGAGCCGGCGCTGGCGATGCCCCCCTCCGCCGGGGCGCCGACATCACCGTTGGCCGCCACGTAGTTGGCGCTGATCGCGAAGCCGTTCTTCTGCCACCACACGCCCGCCCCGGCGCCCAGGTTTTTGTTATAGGCCGCCGGCGCACCGGCGACGGTCAGCACATCCAGCACCGTTTCAGACGGATAGACGCTCGGCCAGATCGCCAGCATGTCGTCCTGGCCGATGCGGCCACCGACGCTGAAGGTGAAATCCCCAAGGGGGAATTGGTAGAAGAGGCGATCAATCGCCACCACATCGCCGCAGTCCGCGTTTGTGCCGCAGTTCTCCTGGAAGGCCACTTCCAGCTGTGAGAGGCTGCTGGGGCCTGCCCCGCCGAAGCTGCTTTCTGCGAAGTTGCCGGCGCGCAGGTTGGTGCGCAGCAGATCCTTGCCGTTGAAGCTGGTGTCGAAGGTCAGCTGCAGGTCGTAGGTGAACGAGGTGGCTCCGTAGGCGCCGCGGCTGCTGTTCACCAGTTCCTGGGCGCTGCCGCTGAAGCTGTTGGCCCCCAACACGAAGGTGGCCTGACCCTTGAGCTTGGTGGTGGTGGAGAACGCCGTGGCCTCCAGTGCACCCACCTTGGCCTCGAGGCCATCCACCCGGCCGCGCAGCACGGTCAGTTCCTGCCTGAACTCCGCCATCAGCTTTCTGAGCTCATCGGTCATCGCGCCGATGCGGTCGAGGCAGGCGTTGAGCAGGGCGGCGGCCTCGTAGCGGCTCATCACCTGGCCCCCCCTGAAGCTGCCATCGGGGTACCCGGCGACGCAGCCATAGCGCTCGATCAGTCCCGTCAGCGCCTGGTAGGCCCAATCGGTGGGACGCACTTCCGAGAACTGGCTGATGCTGGTGACCTGCTCACGGGAGTCGCCGTAGGCGCCCAGGCCAGCGAGGTTGAGCTCGCTGGCGGCCGCCGCACGATGGGCCTCGAAAACTGGCAGCGCCAGGGCGAGGGGGGCGAGCAGCAGGGGCGGAATGCGCTTCATCGGGGGGATCTGAGGGCGCCAGGCTGTCAGGTTGCTGGGGAATCGCGCTCGCGTCATCCATCCTCCCGCCATGGGTCCTGGGCCGTCCGGAGCTGAAACAATCCATGGCGGCGGCTGCAGGGCTGTGGGCTGGGAAGCCAGCAGCGATGTTTCTCCTCAGGAAACGCTGGTCTCTAGCCTGGCTTGACGACAAGATCCCAAGCAGGGACAGCACCGCAACAGCAGATCTTCAGGTATTCCAGGTCGTCCTTAATTCAAGGGTGCTGCTGTCGATCAAGATGGTGTTGGCGTCGCTGATCCATAGGCGGCTCGGCAAGGCCGAAGCGATCCTGGCCAAAATGGTCATCTGGCTGGTGACTTGGTGCTGAATCCGGGTGCTGGATCCGGCCCACGGAAGGCTCCATTGGTGCAAGCGGCCGCAAGGACCCTGGTGGTACTGCGCTCATCGTCGCGACCTGACCAGCACTTGCTCCGTCGGACAACCTTCGATACCGCTATCGGGCCAACAGCGCCATGGCGCAGAGCATCTGCTGATTGTCTGCAGGTTTGATCGGGCCATTGGCCTGCGGCCTTGCTACAAAACGTTTTTGGCTCATCGCCGATGTATGCCACTCTGAGAGAGTACGAGGGGATTCAGGATCCCGAAGATTTGCAGCAATTGCTGCGGGATGGCTTGCTGGCTGAGTTGCAGGCTTTGCCTGGATTTATTGCCTATTACTTCGTTGATGTGGGCGACGCCGGTGATCGGATGATTTCCTTGACGGTGTTTGAGAGCCAAGAGGCGGCTCAGGCTTCCAATCAACTTGCCGCCCAATGGGTTGATCGCTGGCTCGCTGACAACCTCAGCACCCCTCCGATGATCAGTCTGATGGATGCGGGGCCTGTCATCACTTCGGCCTGGGTGCAAGGTAGGTAAAGATCGTACGCTCTCCACTTCAACGCAACGCTGAATGGTCGCTCTGATCACAACGCCGCCGTTTAATTTGCCGAGAAGCCTGTGATAGAAGCCGTCAACATGCCAGCTGAGATGGTCACCTTGATGCTGCCGGTGCGCGGTGGTTCTTATCGTCTCTGGGCTGGTTATGTCTTGCCGGAGAATGGAGGCGATTCGCTGCCCCTGGTGGTCTGCCACGGCGGACCGGGAGTGCCCAGCGACTATCTCTTCCCCCTGGCCCGGCAGCGGCAACGACCGGTGATCTTTTTTGACCAACTCGGTTGCGGGCGCAGCGACCGGCCTGGCCCGGATGTGGAGGAGTACTCCATGGCCGCCTCCGTGCGCGACCTGGTGGAGGTGATCGAAGCTCTGGTGGCCAAGGGGCTGATTCCCCTGCGGGAAGGACGCCCCGCCTATCACCTCTACGGCCAGTCCTTTGGCGGCATCCTGGCCTTTGAGGTCCTTACTCCAGAGCTTGGCTTGCCGCTGCCCCGCTCCCTGACCCTCTCTAATGTGCCGAGTTCGGTCCCGGTGTTGCTGGCGGAGGTGGCGGCCCTGCTGACGGATCTGGGTGGCGACGCCGGCCGTTTTGATGCGGCCCATGTCTGCCGAACGACGCCCAGGCCACCGGAGCTGGTGGCGGCCTACGCCCCGGGCCATCCAGGCAGCCACTGGCGCGGTGTGGACGTGATTGCTGACTGGTCGGCGCCGGAGCAAGGTTTGCGCGGTCTCACGCTGCCTGTGCTTTTGCTTGCGGCGGAGCACGATTTCGTCACCCTTCGCTCGATGCAGGGCTGGCAGCAACTGGTCCAGCAGCGGCTGGTTGTCATCCCGGGTGCGGCCCATCACGCGTTGCTGGAGCAGCCTGAGGTCTATGGCGCCTGTCTTGAGAGCTTCCTGCGGGAGCACGAGGACCCGTCGACGATCAACGTCCCGCGCCCTTTATGCGATGACAAGTTCCGCAGATCAAAAACAACGATCCGACCTGGTACGGGCACGGCCTACGGCGCCCATCATCCGGTTGGCCAAGATTTTTTGATTGGAATGCAGGTCAAGTCACGGTGGAGATTGTCGATGCGATGATTGGCTATGTGATCC
Organism: Synechococcaceae cyanobacterium ELA739; assembly: GCA_037127935.1. Lineage (GTDB taxonomy): Bacteria > Cyanobacteriota > Cyanobacteriia > PCC-6307 > Cyanobiaceae > Cyanobium. The sequence continues at coordinate 80,448 of JBAXXM010000010.1, read as the reverse complement.
GTTGATCATTATTGGATCTGCGCCTGATTGGCCTGGATTCAGCTGGGGTCCATGCACCTGGCTGTCGCTGGCCTCTCCTGGTCGTTCGCACCAGAGAGGTCTCTCCTACGGGCTAGCGGCCGCACCATGATTGCCAGCCCCGCCCCTGCCCATCTCCATGCTCCGCCTCTTGCACACCGCCGACTGGCAGATCGGCAAGCCCTACGGCACGGTCGCCGACGAGCAGAAGCGGTTTCGGTTGCAGCAGGAGCGCATCGCCGCCGTCGGCCGCATCCGCGATGCGGTGCGGCTGCAGGGGGCTCAGCTCGTCCTGGTGGCTGGCGATCTGTTCGATTCACCCACCCCCGCCCCCGCTGCGGTGCTGGAGGTGTTGGAGGCGATCGGCGAGATGGGGGTGCCGGTGCTGGTCATCCCCGGCAACCATGACCACGGCGGCGCGGGTACGGTCTGGCACCGGGATGACTTCCAGCGCCACCAGCGCCAGCTCGCCCCCCAGCTGAAGTTGCTGCTGGAGCGCCAGCCCTTGCTGCTGGAGCAGGCCGTGCTGCTGCCCTGCCCGCTGCTGCGCAACCAGGACAACAGCGATCCGACCCAGTGGCTGCAGGGGTTCGACTGGAGCCAGCTGCCCGACGACCGTCCCCGGATCGTGCTCGCCCATGGCGGCGTGCATGGCTTCGGGGGGCGGGATTACGAAGCCGATGAGGAGGCCCAGAGCGGCGCCAACAACCTGATCGATCTGGAGGCGCTGCCGGCGGATCGGATCGACTACATCGCCCTCGGCGATTGGCACAACCTCAAGCAGGTCTCCGATCGGGCCTGGTATCCGGGAACCCCCGAGCCGGATCGCTTTGACCAGGGGGACGACAACCAGCGCGGCCAGGTGCTGCTGGTGGACCTGCAGCGCGGCGCCGCCCCAGTCGTGAGCCCCCTGTCCACCGGGCGTTTTCGCTGGCACAACCTCCAGGTCCGCTTCAGTGGCGATGACGATCTCGATCGCTTCGAGCGCCAACTCGAGGATCTCACCGCCGGCCGGGTCGCCCGCGATCTGCTGCGCCTGGAGGTGGGTGGCAGCCTCAGCCTGGCGGGCCATCGGCGTTATCAGCAGCTGCTCGACGATCTGGAACAGCGGCTGCTGCGCCTGCGGCTTAAGGGCGAATGTCAGCAGGCCCCCGGGGCGGAAGAGCTCGAGCAGCTCACCGCCCGCAGCGAGGACCCGCTGATCGCCCGTGTCGCCCAACAGCTGCAGCACCGTCTCAGCCATGAAAGCGATCCCGGCTCCGAGCAGGCCGCCCGGATCCGCACCGCCCTCTGCGAGCTGTTCCACTACGCCACCCATCCCTGAGCAGCCGAGCGCTGAGCAGCCCACGGCTGCACCTCGAACTGCTGGACTGCCAACCGCCGACCCGCCACCGCTCTCAACCGGACTGCTGAACATCCATGCGCCTGCTCAACTGCCAACTTCAGAACGTGCGCTTGCACGGCGATCTGGAGATCGCCTTTTCGCCGCGACTCACCCTGATCGGCGGGCCGAATGAATCCGGCAAGAGCACCCTGGTGGAGGCGTTGCACCGGGTCTTGTTCCTCAAGGCTTCTGCCACCGGCGCGCCGGTGGAGGCCCTGCAGTCGCGGCTGCACCTGGGTCAGCCGGTGGTGCAGCTCAGCTTCGAGGCCCGCGGCGATGTCTGGACCCTGCGCAAGCGCTTCAGCGGCAACTCCGGCCAGGTCTCTCTGGTGGCCCAGAGCAGCGGCCAGCCCTTCAACGGTCCGGTGGCGGAGGAGCTGCTGGCCGAGCTGTTGGGGGTGGACGAAACGGTCGGCAGCAAGCAGGCCAACACCGTGCTGCCCAGTCGCTGGGCCCATCTGTGGGTGCGCCAGGGCGACGCCGCTGGCGACCTGCTGGCCAGGGGCAAGGGCAGCTACGACTTCGATCAGCTGCGTCTGCAGCTGGAGCGCAGCGGCGGTGCGGCGGTGCAGCAGTCCGCCCACGACCAGCGGGTGGAGCAGCGGATCCAGCAGCTGCTGGACGCCAACCTCACCAGCCGGGGCGCCAAGGCGAAATCGCCGCTGTTCCTTCGTGAACAGGACCTGCAAGCGGCCCAGCAGCGGATGGCTCTGGCCCTGAGCCGTCTGCAGGCCTACGACGACGCCAGCGAGGAACTGGCGGAAATCGGCGAGCAGCTGGAGCAGCTGCAGGCGGTGGAACGGCCTGCGCTGCAGGCGCGGCAGCAGGCCTTGCTGCAGGCCCGGGCCGAGGCGGGGCGGCTCGACAACGCCATCCAGCTCGCCGGCCAGACTCTCGAGCCGATCCGGCTACGCCATGAAGCCGCCGCCCAGGGGCTGCAGCAGCTCGACGGCCTGCAGGCGGAGATCGAACCGCGGCAGCGGCGCCTGGCGGACCTGGAGACCAGAGTCGCCGCTGCCGATGGGCGCGACCAAGAGCTCACGGCCGCGGGGTACCAACGGCGCAGCACCTGGGACACCCTCAAGCTGCAGCGTCAGACCCTTGAGCAACGCCAGCTGCTGCTGCAGCGGCTCGTGGAGCGGACCGCCAGCGCTGAAGCGCTGCAACGGCTGGCCGGCGAGCTGAACCGGCTGCGGCAGAACGCCAGTCAGCGTCAGGGCGTCGAGCAGCAACTGGCCGCCCTGCCGGTTCTGGGCAAACAGGATCTGCAGCAGCTGCGCCAGCTCGATCAACGCCAGCGCGACAGCCGCACGCGCCTGGAGGTGATGGCCGCCGGGGTGACCTTGCTGCGGGCTGATCAGCCCGTGCTGATCGATGGCCGCCCGTTGCAGGTCGGGGAGCCCCAGAGGCTCAGCGCCGCGTTCCAACTGCAGGTGGGCGAGGGGGTGGTGCTGGAGATCGCCCCTGGGGGCGGCCAGGCCCTTGAGGAGCTGGAGGGCCATGTTCAGGTGGCCCAGGAGCAACTCACGGCGCGGCTGAAGGCGATCGGTGCCGCCAGCCTGGAGGCCGCCGAGGCCCTGCTGGAGCTGCGCACGGCGCTGGAGCAGCAACGGGCCGGCCTGCCCGATGCGGCGGCGGCCACGCTTGAACCGCTGGAGCAACAACGGGCCTCCCTGGAGCAACGGCTGGAGGAGCTCGACGCCGAGCTGGAGGAGCTCGCCGCCAGCCGTCAGGCCCTGGAGCAGGAGCAGGAGCAGCCGCTGCCCCAGGCGCTGGCGGAACTTCAGGCCCTGCAGCAGCAGATTGGCCGCAACCTGAGCCACACCAGCGCCGCTTTCCAGAGCGCCGAGCAGGACCTGGAGGCCGCCAGGGCCGCCTTGCAGCAGTTCCGGCAGCAGCGGCTGAGCGAGGCCGGCCAACTGGAGGTGGTGCGCGGTGAATTGGCCGATCGCACGGGGCGCCACGCTGCGATGATCGGCGAGCGGGGCGAGCGCACGGAGCAGGTATCGCGGCTGAGGGCGCTGCAGGCGGAACGGCAGCAGGCCGAGGGCCAGTTGGGCCGGCTGCAGGCGGAGCGGGCCGCCCTTGGCGGAGCGGACGCCGAACGGCAGCAGGGGCAGCTCCAGGAGCAGCTGGAGACGCTCAACAAGCGCCATGAGCAACTGCTGGATCAGCGCGGCGCGGCCAAGCAGCGCTGCGACAGCATCAGCGCCCAGGACCCCTACGCCGCTGTGGAGCAGGCGCGGCTGCAACTGGAGACAGCGGAGGCCGACCATCGCCAGCTGCGGCGTGTCATCGACGCCCATGCGTTGCTGCGGGATCTGTTCCAGGAGGCCCAGGCCGATCTCTCCAGCCGCTATAGCGAACCGCTGGCCCAGGCCATCGGCGCCTACCTCAGACCGCTGGTGCCCGATGGCCCGGTCGCCCGGCTGGACTATGACCAGAGCAAGGGATTTCAGGGTCTGCAGCTGCGGCGCGGCCAGGAGTTCTATGACTTCGATGCCCTCAGCGGCGGCATGCGCGAACAGCTGGCGGCGGCCTTGCGGCTGTCGATGGCCGATGTGCTCAAGGATGCCCATGACGGCTGTCTGCCGCTGGTGTTTGATGACGCCTTCACCAACGCCGATCCCCAGCGGATTGCTCTGGTCAAGCGCATGCTCAGTGCCGCGGTGGAGCGGGGGCTGCAGGTGATCCTGCTCACCTGCGATCCGGCGGCCTATGGCCCATTCGCCGAGCAGGTGGTGGAGCTGGGGCAGGCCTGAAGGCGCGCAGGGCTTCACCGACAAAGCGCGGCGGAAGCTGCGCGCTGAGGCCGGCTCAATGCAACCGGGTCAGCACCCGGAATCGTTTCAGCCACTGGTTCACCCGCCGCCGCAGCCCCGGTGGCACCTCCTGCACCAGTTGCGCCAGTTCCCTGGCCGCCAGCCGATGCAGCACCCGCACATCCACCGACCACAGGGCCTCGGCCTCCCGGATCAGGCGGGCCCAGGTGCGGGCGGCCTGCCAGCGCCGCAAACCGGTACCCAGGGAGGCCCCAGGGGGCGAAGGCCTGATGGGCGGCCGGGAAACCATGGGCTGGGACACCGGGCGACATCCATCACGATGGCCGGGGCCGGCATCGGCTGGGGCGAAGTCACGCCCCCGCTTCGGAGATCGGGAGAGAAACCGAAGACCCGCCCCGGGTCAGGCCGAGCGCGGCAGCTGACCGGGCAGGGGCTCCACCGCTTCCACCACAAACGACAACGCCGCCACCTCCCGATCGCTCAACCGCCGGCTCCAGGCTCCCCGCACCGGTTCGTTCCAGCGGAAGCCCGCCTCCTTGGCCAGGTGGCGCTCGGCATAGCCGAGCTGGGCGCGGTAGAGGCGGCGGGGCTCCATTGCCGCCTGCAGCAACAGCTCAAGCTGGGGGCAGCGCTCCAACACCTGGACCAGATAGATGCAGTCGGTCAGTGCCCGATGGGCTGCCCAGACCGGAATGCCATAGGCCAGGGCCAGATCCCGCACCGAAGGGGTGGCCTTGAGTTGGCGATCGGCCGGCCAGCGGATGTCCTCCATCGAGCAGATCCAGGGCTTGGTCAGGGCCGGCAGGGGGGCCTGGCCGAACCATTGGTGATCGAAGGCGACGTTGTGGGCGAGCACCGCATCGGCCGCCTCCACCATCGCCTCGAAACAGGCCAGACCCGCCTGCCAGGGCTGGCTCAGCCGACTCACCGGGGCGGGGATGCCATTGATTGCCTCGGCCGGATTGCTGGGGCAGGGCAACAGGAACGACACCTGCATCAGCACCGCCCGGCTGGGGACGTGAAACAGCACGGCCCCGACTTCGATGCACTGCCCGTGCTCCCGGCTGAGGGCGGTGGTTTCGGTGTCCAGCACCAGCAGCCGCTCCGGGCAGCTGGGCAGCGGTCGGGCGCTAGCCCTGGCTAGCGAGGGCAGGGCCACGACCGGGGCTGCAGCCGGTGGCGCTGCCGCTGCCGCTGCTGGGGTCGACTCCAAGGCAGGCGATGGCTGTAACGGCTCTGGTTGAGGCTGGGATTTCTGGAGGGGCATCACCTTCTGCGGTGGGATCTCCTGCGCGATCGCTCCGGTTGGCGCTGGCAGCGCATCGAGGTTTTGCGAAACAACGTCCGCTGAAGAGCGGGATTCTGAGGCAGGTTGTTCTGACGCAGATTCGTCTGAAGCAGATTCTTCTGAAGGACTGGTCGCTGGGGTCCCCGGCTCCGAAGGTAGGACCCCGAGAGTCAAGGCATCCGCAGACAGGGCCTTTTGTCCGAGACCAGTTGTCTCGCCAACGATTTGCTCCGTAGCCGCTGGCACTTGAGCCACCGGATCCGGCTCCTGTGGACAAGCTTGGGCAGTGGGCGAGGGAGCTGGCTCCTGCCCCCCCTGCAGCGGCTGAGCGTCCACCGGGCCTGAGCCGGGCTCGGTCGCCTGGCCCGGCTCCTGATCGCGCTGCGGAGCGGTCGGGGCGATCAGGGCCAGCAGATCGCTTTGCTCCCAGAAGCTGGCTTGCTCCGTCATCGGCCCGAGCTGGTTGGCTCCCATGTTCCCAGCTCAGGCAAGGCACGAACAGAGAGCGCCGGCCGCTTCTTAGGGTTGTTGGCCGTTGTCCATTCCCCATGCCCAGCCCCCTCAGCCGTGGCGATCAGGCCCCCGAGATCGCCCTGGTCGATGCCAGCGGCGTCGAGCGGCGCCGGGATGCCCTCGGCGGCAAGGCGCTGGTGCTGTTCTTCTATCCCAAGGACGACACCCCCGGCTGCACGATGGAGGCCTGTGCCTTCCGCGACAGCTACAGCGATCTCCAGGAACTCGGGGCCGAAGTCTGGGGGGTCAGCGGCGACGACGCAGCCAGCCATCGGCGCTTCGCGGCCAAGCACCAGCTGCCGTTCCCCTTGCTGGTGGACCAGGGCAACCGGCTGCGCAAGGCCTTCGGCGTGCCCAGCGTGCTGGGCCTGCTGCCCGGCCGGGTGACCTACGTGATCGATGGTTCTGGCGTGATCCGCCACGTGTTCAACAACCTGCTGGATGGGCCGGCCCATCGCCGGGAGGCCCTGGAGGTGCTGCGCCAGCTGCGCTCCGAGGCGGACGGCGATGGCTGAGGGGGCGGCCTGGTTGCAACGGGGACCGCTCTGGTGCCTGGAACCACCGGCCCCTGCCCGCAGCGGCCCCGGCGGCCCTGACCGGCTGGAGTTCATCGGCGGCAGCTATCTGGCGGCCACCCCCCAGCTGAGTTACCGGCGCCTGCTGGAGGCCTTCAGCCTGCAGGGCTGGAGTGTGCGGGCCTGGAGTTATGTGCCGGCCTTCGACCATCAGAGCCAGGCCAATGAGGCCTGGCGCAGCCTGCGGCGTGATCGCCAGCAAGAGCAGGACGCCGGGCGCGCGGGTTCCCGGGTGCTGCGGCTGGGGCACAGCCTCGGCTGCAAGCTGCATCTGCTCGCCCCCGATGGCGGTCGGGGCTGCGGCGCCCTGGCGGCGTTGAGTTTCAACAACTTCTCGGCCGAGCGCTCGGTGCCGTTGCTGGCGGAGATGGGGCAGCAGTTCGGCTTCCGCAGCGAATTCAGCCCGTCGCCGCAGGAAACCCTGCGCCAGGTGGCCGCCGAGTACCAGCAACCCCGCAACCTGCTGGTGCGCTTCCGCCGAGATGAACTGGACCAGAGCCCCAGGCTGCTGGAAGCCCTGCACCAGCGTCATCAGGACGCCAGCGAACTGCTGGAGCTGCCTGGTGATCACCTCACCCCCGCCAGCGCCGGCCTGCGGCGCCAGCTGCTGGGCACCTGGGCGGACGATCCCTCCAGACAACGGCAGATCGAACGGCTGGTGGAGACGATCAGCCGCTGGGGGCGCGATTCGCTGCCTGGGTGAAGCCCCCGCGAACCGAAACCAAGCTGAAAACCGGGGGGGGCCTACAACCGGAATTGACAGGCCCAGGAACCAGCCGACGCGACGCGTTCAGCGCCAGGGGTATCGGCGCAGGGGAGCATCGGCCCCGTCGCCATCCCAGCCCAAGGCGGCATCAGGCCAAGCCAGGCCAGGCCAGCCGCACAGCCACCAGGGCTTGAAGGGGCGCTGCTCACGTTCCATTGACGTCCCCCAGAGCTGGCAGCACCCTGGAAGCTGATTGCTGTTCACCATGAACCCCTTGATCGACGCCTTCACCAAGGCCTGGACGCGCTCGTTTGACTACAGCGGCCGCTCCAACCGTGGCGATTTCTGGTGGTTCCTGCTGGCCGATTTCATCGTGCTGCTGGTGCTCAACGTGGTGGGCAGCTTCGTCTATTTCATTGGCGTCTTGGCCAATCTGTATCTGATCGCTCAGATCGTGCCCCACCTGCCGCTCACGGTTCGCCGCCTGCGCGATTCCGGCAAGGACTGGCCCTGGATCTTCATCGGTCTGATCCCGGTGATCGGCACCATCTGGATGATCGTGCTGCTTTCGCAGCCCTCCTTGATGGCCTGATCGCGCCACGGCCAAAGGGGCTCTGCGATCTTCCAGAGCCGGGATCACCCAGAGCCTCGATGCTGACTCCGTTCAGTCGGCAGGGTCAGGGCCGTTGGCGCTCCCAGCTCACATCCGCAGGGCGTCGAGCACCGAGCGGTCCTCCAGGGTGCTGGTGTCGCCGCTCACCTCCTGGCCCGCCGCCAACGAGCGCAGGATGCGCCGCATGATCTTGCCGCTGCGGGTCTTGGGCAGGGCATCGGTGAACTTGATCACATCGGGGCGGGCAATCGGGCCGATCTCCTTGCCCACGTGTTTCTTCAGCTCGGCCATCAGCGTCTCATCGCCATTGCGGCCCCCCTCCAGGGTGACGAAGGCGACGATGGCTTCCCCCTTGAGATCATCGGGCCGGCCGACGACGGCGGCTTCGGCCACCGCAGGATGGCTGACCAGTGCGCTCTCGATCTCCATCGTGCCCAGGCGGTGGCCGGAGACGTTGATCACGTCATCGACCCGGCCCATCACCCAGAAATAGCCATCGGCGTCGCGGCGGGCGCCATCGCCGGCAAAGTACAGCCAGCTGCCGTCGGCCGGCCGGATCTCCTCCCAGTAGCTCTTGCGGAAGCGCTCCGGATCGCCATGGACCGTGCGCATCATCCCAGGCCAGGGCCGGCGGATCGCCAGATAGCCGCCCTGGTCCGCCCCCTGGGACAGGCCGTCGTGGTCGACCACATCGGCGACGATCCCCGGCAGGGGCAGGGTGGCGGAACCCGGTTTGGTCGGGGTGGCCCCGGGCAGGGGGCTGATCATCACGCCGCCGGTTTCGGTCTGCCACCAGGTGTCCACCACCGGGCAGCGGTCGCCGCCGATCACGTCGCGGTACCACATCCAGGCCTCCGGGTTGATCGGTTCGCCCACGGTGCCGAGGATCCTGAGGGTGCCCATGTCGTACTGATCGGGCACCTCGCGGCCGCTCTTCATGAACGCCCGGATCGCCGTGGGCGCCGTGTAGAAGATCGTGCAGCGGTGTTTCTGGATCACCTCCCAGAAGGCACCGGGCTTGGAGGGACGCGGCGCCCCCTCGTACATCACCGTGGTGGCGCCGTTGGAGAGGGGGCCGTAGACGATGTAACTGTGGCCGGTGATCCAGCCCACATCGGCGGTGCACCAGTGGATGTCGTCCTCACGGATGTCGAAGATCCACTGGAAGGTGAGGTGGGACCAGAGGTTGTAGCCGGCGGTGGTGTGCACCACCCCCTTGGGTTTGCCGGTGGAGCCGGAGGTGTACAGCACGAACAGGCGGTCTTCGCTGGCCATCGGCTCGGCCGGGCACTCGGCGCTCTGGCCTGCCACCAGCTCATGCCACCAGTGATCGCGTCCGCTCTCCATGGTGACCGGCTGCTCGGTGCGCCGCACCACCAGCACTGTCTGTACCGTCGGGCAGGCGCCATCGGCCAGGGCCGCATCCACGGCCGGCTTGAGCGCCACGGCCTTGTCCTTGCGGAAGCCGCCATCGGCGGTGATCACCGCCTTCACCGCCCCGTCGATCAGCCGGTCCCGCAGGGCCTCGGCCGAAAAGCCGCCGAACACCACCGAGTGGGGGGCACCGATGCGGGCACAGGCCAGCATGGCGATGGCCGCTTCGGGCACCATCGGCATGTACAGCGCCACCAGGTCGCCCTTGCCGACGCCCAGGGCCTGGAGCGCGTTGGCCGCCTGGCAGACCTCGGCGTGCAGTTGCCGGTAGGTGAAGGTGCGGCTGTCGCCGGGTTCCCCTTCCCAGATCAGGGCCGTCTTGTCGGCCCGGGGGCCCGCCAGATGGCGATCGAGGCAGTTGTAGGAGAGGTTGGTGCGGCCGCCTTCAAACCAGCGGGCAAAGGGCGGATTGCTCCAATCCAGGACCGTGTCAAACGGCTCGAACCAGTGGAGTTCGCTGCGGGCCAGGTCACCCCAGAAAGCGTCGGGATCGCTCTCGGCCCGCTCCACCAGCTGCCGGTAGGCCGCCATCGAGGGGATGCGGGCCGCGGCCGCCAGCGCCGCCGGCGGCTCGAAGCTGCGCTGCTCCTGCAGCACCGATTCGATCGTGGGGGCCGGATCGCCGCTGGGAACCTGGGTCATGGGCAGAACGGATGCCCAGGCATTCAAGCCCAGGCCTGGCTTGCGGCCAGTGAATCACACAATCATCAGCAGGCCTGATGGGCAACGCCACAACAGCGGCTTGGCAAGCCCGGACAGCGGCATTAGCAGGGAGAGAGAGACGGTGGTCGAGGCCAACACCATGTCGGACAACCCCGTCACTCCCCATGCCGGCCCGACCCTCGATGGGGATGGCAATCTCACCTACATCGGCGATGACGGCCGTCGGTACGTCGTCGGCCTGCCGCCGGAGATCGATGAGGCCAGCGTCGAGCGGGTGATGACATTGCTGCGCGACAGCAGCCCCGTGTTTCAGGACATCGAGCGGCTCTGCCATCGCTGGATCCAGGAGGTGAGCAGCGACGAACTGGATGCCCGGGCGGCCCTGGTGCTGTTGCTGACCACGCTGGAGACGGCCCTGGAGGATGTCTATCCGGAGGCCAGTCCGGACCAGTTCTGAACCCCTGGACGCGTTAAGGCAGGCTGGAGCGATGCTTCGCCCCGCCGCCTGCCTCTTTGACTTGGATGGTCTGCTGCTGGACACCGAACCCAGCCACGCCGAAGCCTGGAGTCGGGCCGCCGCCCATTTCGGCCTGGAGCTGACCCCGGAGCGCTTGCTGCAGCTGCGCGGACGACGCCGTCTGGACTGCGCCCAGCAGGTCCAGGCCTGGATTGAGGCCGATTGCCAGCTCCGGGTGGACTGCGAGGCGTTACTGGCCGAGCGTCAGCCGATCGCCGAGCAGCTGCTGGCCCAGGCACCGGCGATGCCAGGGGCCCAGGCCCTGGTGCAGCGCTGCCAGGAGCTGGCGATTCCGATGGCGATGGCCACCAGCAGTAGCCGCGAGGCGGTGGCCCTCAAGGCTGCCCCCCACCCCTGGCTGGCGGCGATCGCGGTGCGCGTCCATGGCGATGATCCGGAACTGCGGCAGGGCAAACCGGCCCCGGATGTGTTTCTGCTGGCGGCCCGCAGGCTGGGGGTGGATCCCCGGGCCAGCTGGGCCTTTGAGGATTCGCCGGCCGGTGCCCAGGCGGCGAAAGCGGCCGGCTGTCAGGTGCATGTGCTGCGGCCTGAGGTCATCGTCACCCAGGACTATCCATCAGGGGTGTCGTGGCTATCCACCCTGGCGGATCTGGATCTGGGCTGAAGGCCGGGTCGGGGGCCGCTCAGTACAAACGGCTGAGCACGTATTCGGGTAGGGCCCGCAGGGCGCTGCGGGGCTCGGAGGCGGGCAACCATTCGATCGAGCCGTGGGCTTCGCGGGTGAACTCCTCGGCCAGGGCGCGGGAGCGGGGAATCGCCTCACAGCCCCGCACCAAGGCCAGGGCCTGCTCCAGATCGCCGTCTTCGCTGAACTCCCGCTCGATCAGACCGGCCAGGGCCGGTCGCTCCTCCAGGGCATAAAGGACCGGTGCGGTCAGGTAGCCCGAAGCCAGATCGCTGGCCGCGGGTTTGCCCAATTGCTGATCGCTGCCGGTGAAATCGAGGATGTCGTCGACCACCTGGAAGGCCAGGCCCAGTTGCCGGCCGAAGCGGTAGAGGTCGCTCAGGTGCGGCTCGGCCAGTCCGGAGAGCACTCCCGCCGCCCGGGCGCTGTTGGCGATCAGGGAGGCGGTCTTGCAGTAACTCTTCTCGAGGTAGGTCTCGAAGCTCTGGCCGGTGTCGTAGCGGAACAGCCCCTGTTTCACCTCGCCATCGGCCAGGTCCATGATCACGCGCGAGAGCAGTTTCACCACCTCCAGGTCGTCGAGGTTGGCGAGGTGCCAGCTGGCCTGGGCGAACAGGAAATCGCCGGCCAGCACCGCCACCCGATGGTTGAAGCGGCTGTGCACCGTGGCCACGCCGCGGCGGGTGTCGGCGCCGTCCACCACGTCGTCGTGGACCAGGGAGGCGGTGTGGATCATCTCGGTGATCTCCGCCAGTCGCCGGTGGCGGGGGCTCAGCTCGCCGTCCGGAGCGATCGCCCGCGAGACCAGCAGCACGATCCCCGGCCGGATGCGCTTGCCGCCGGCGGCAAACAGGTGCTCGGCTGCGGCTTGAAGAATGGGGTGTCCGGCGCCGATCAGGGCGCGCAGATCAGCCAGCAGGGCATCGAGGTCGGCCTCGACCGGCTGGAGCAATTCTGCGACCGTCGACACAAGACCTCCTGCGTGCCGTGGATCCTAGAAGGGTCATGGCGGTGAGTGCAGGCGCGGAGGCGTGAGCTCGCCATCGCTGCCCCCCTGCCGCTCCCAGGGAATCGACATGCTGGTGGTTTCCAGCGCAATCAGGCGCCTGGCATCGCGATCGAACAGCTCGGCGGCACCGGTGGTGAAGAAGCGATGGCAGGCCTGGCCCGGTGGGGCCTGCATGGCGTAGTGGTGCAGCAGGGAGCCTAGATGGCGGGCCACCGCCGGCGCCGGATCGATCACGGCCACATCCGGGCCCACCAGCCGCCGGATCGCCTCGATCACGAAGGGGTAGTGGGTGCAGCCCAGCACGATCGTGTCGGCCCCGGCCGCCAGCATCGGCTCCAGAAAGCTGAGCAACAGCGCATCGGTCCGCTCTCCCGCCAGGGCCCCGGCCTCCACCAGATCGGCCAGGCCCAGGCAGACCTGCTCCACCACCTGGACACTGGCGGCATGGCGGCCCACCGTCGCCCGATACAGGCGTCCCTGGAAGGTGGCTGGCGTCGCCATCACGCCGACCACACCGCTGCGGGTGATCGCCACCGCCGGCTTGACCGCCGGCTCCAGGCCCAGGATCAGGGCGTCCGGGAAGCGCTCCCGCAGATGGTGCAGGGCCACCGCTGAAGCGGTGTTGCAGGCCACCACGATTACCTTGCAGCCCGCCTCGGTCAGCGCCGTGCAGATGCCCTCGCTGTAGGCGCGGATGTCCTGGGGCTGGCGGCCGCCGTAGGGGACATGGGCCCGATCGGCGAAATAGACCGTGGATTCATCCGGCAGCTGCCGCACGATCTGGCTCCAGACGCTCAGGCCGCCCAGACCCGAGTCGAAGATGCCGATCGGAGCGGGAGAGCCGGGGATCATCGGTTCAGATAGGCCAGGATGCCGCTGGTCACGGCCTGGGCCAGGCGGCGGCGGAAGTTGGGATCCGCCAGCCTGGGGGCATCGATCTGGCCGGTGACGAAGCCCATCTCGGTGAGCACCGACGGCATGGTGGTGCGGCGGATCACATAGAAGCGGCCGGGCCTGGCGCCACGATCCGGGGTGCCGGGGGAGATGGCCATCACCTGATCCTGAATGATCACGGCCAGATCCCGGGAGCTCCCGCCTTCGAAATAGAAGGTCTCGACGCCGTTCACATCCGGCCGGTCCATGCTCAGAGCATTGGCATGGAGGCTGACGAAGACGTTGGCGCCGATGCTGTTGGCCAGGTTGACCCGGGGGGGCAGGTCCACGTCCACCTCGGAGGTGCGGGTCATCGAAACGCTGACGCCCCGGGCCTGGAGCAGTTGGGCCACCTGCAGACCCACATCCAGCACCACATCGGTCTCCCGCAGGCCATCGATGCCGACGGCCCCCGGATCCGGCCCGCCATGGCCCGGATCGATCACCACCCGGTAACGGCCGCGGGGCACCACTGGCAGGCCCTCCGGATTGAGGGGCTGGCGGGAGGTGCTGCGGCCCTGGCTGGCGTAATCGGAGCCGAAGCTGCGACCACTCCAGCGGCCCAGGCCCAGGGCAACCGCCGGGGCCGCGTCGATGTCCCCCTCACCCACCGCCAACAACATGCCGGGCGGTACCCCGGTGAGTTCCATGCGCCAGCGATCGCGGGCGGTGCCCACCAGGCGCAGTTGGCGGGGGTCGAGGCGGGTGCCCGGCTGGAACTCCAGCACCAGCCGGGTGCTGCCCGGGTCGGGCTTGCCGATGCGCACCTCCCGCAGGGCTCCGCCCGCCGGCACCACCCGCGTGCGCAACGGCGCCCCCGGCAGATCCACCCAGACCCGCGGTCCGCGGCCGTCGCGCCCCTCCTCGAAATAGGCCTGCAGCTGGACGCCGGGGCTGGTGCGCAACTCCAGGTTGCCCTCCCGGCTGATGCGCCAGGCCGACAGGCTGCTGCTGGCCCAGGCGGGCAGGTCGAGCGCCAGGGCCAGGGCCAGCGCCAGGAGCCCAGGACCGATCCGGGGACGCAGCCTGGCGCGACGGAGGGAAGAGCGAAGACCCATCAAGTCGCTCAGAACAGGGCCGGGCGGCGATGCTGCAGGCTCGGCATCTGGCTGCGGATGCGCTGGCCGTGGCCGATGTCCACCGGGGCCATGGCCAATCCGGGCGCCTGGCCCGCATCGGCCAGGACCGTGCCCCAGGGATCGATCACCAGGGCGTGGCCGTGGGTCTGGCGGCGGCCGTAGTGCAGGCCCGTCTGGGCCGGTGCCAGCACGTAGGCGGTGTTCTCGATCGCCCGGGCCTGCAGCAGCACCTGCCAGTGGTCCTTGCCGGTGTAGGCCGTGAAGGCGGCCGGCACCATCAGCAGCTCGGCACCGGCGCTGGCCAGATGGCGATAGAGCTCGGGGAAGCGCACGTCGTAACAGATCGACAGGCCGATGCGGCAGAGGCCGGGCACATCGACCACCGGCGGCAGGCTGCTGCCGGGCTGGACCGTGGCCGATTCCCTGTAGGTGGTGCCGTCAGGGATGTCGACGTCGAACAGGTGAATTTTGTCGTAGCGGGCCAGCAGCTGGCCCTCCACACCCACCAGCTCAGCGCGGTTGTAGGTGAGGGATTCTCCGGCCGGCACCGGAAAGCCGCCGCCCAGCAGGGTCACCTGGTAGCGGCGCGCCATCGTCACCAGAAAGCTGCTGCAGCGCTCCGCCAGGGTCGGGGCCAGCTCGATGCGGCGGTGGTCGTCTCCCATGAAGGCGAAGTTCTCCGGCAACCCGACCAGCTCGGCCCCACGGCGCGCCGCCAGCTCAATCTGCTCTTCGGCTGCCGCAAAATTGGCGTCCGGATCTGAGGTGCTGGTCAGTTGCAGGGCCGCCGCCAGAAAACTGCTCACTGACTCATCCGAAGCGACCGGCGAACTGTAAGGGGAGGGGTCCAGGGCGGCCAGGGGGTCGAGCGGCCCGCTTCAGCTGGCCCGCAGCACCCCGGGCTCGGCCTGGATCGGCACGATCTCGAGCGTGTCGAGGGCCGCGCAACAGGCGAAGTCGGCATCGTGGTCACCAAGGCCGATCAGGCGCTGGCCGTGGCTGGCCGCCCGCAGGCAGGTTTCGGTGTCCTGGCGCCACTGCTGCCAGAGCGCCAGGGCCGCCAGCATCTCGTCGTTGCCGCAGCTCACGCCCACGTGGGGGGCCACGGCCAGCTCCATGGCCGCCGAGGCCACGGCGCCTGCCGCCAGGCTGTCTTCAAGTGAGTAGTCCCCCTCCCAGCCGCTGCCGACGATCCAGACCCGCTCACAACCGCGCTCCAGCAACCGCCGGGCCACGGCCGAGCGGTTGGGCAGGGCCGCCGTCACCAGCAGCGGCACCGCCCGCACCGCCGCCAGCGAGCGGGTGCCATTGGTGGTGCTCATGAAGATGCGTTTGCCCCCCACCAGCTCGGGGGTCACCGCCAGGGGGGAGTTGCCCAGGTCGTAGCCAGCCACCCGCTGGCCGCCCCGCTCCCCGGCCCGCAGGCGCTGCTGGGCAGGCCAGGCGGCGGCGGCGGCCTCCAGCTCCTCCAGGTCGGCGAAGGCCTGGATGGCTTCGGCGCCGTTCTGCAGGGACCAGGCGATCGTGGTGGTGGCCCGCAAGACGTCGATCACCACCGCCGCATCGGGGCCGCCCTCCGCCGGACCCACCACCGCGGGGACGGCTTCGGAGGTGTGGAAGTAGGAAATCTGCACGGGACGCGGCCAGGGGAGAGGTGCGTCACAGTAGGCAGCACCAGGCGGAACAGGGCGCGGTGGCGACCAGCAGCACAGGTGCGGGCGGACCGGTCGCCAAGACCATCGGCAAGGGGGGGCGTCAACGGGATCTGCGCGATTTCCTGGGGCTGCTGGAGCAGCGCGGCCAGTTGCGTCGGATCACCGCGCCGGTGGATCCGGACCTGGAACTGGCGGCGATCGCCGATCGGGTGTTGGGGCTGGGCGGGCCAGCCCTGCTGTTTGAAAATGTGATCGGCTCCTCGCTGCCCGTGGCCGTCAACCTGCTGGGCACGGTGGAGCGGGTGGTCTGGAGCATGGGCATGGAGCACCCCGAGGAGCTGGAAGCCCTGGGGGAGAAGCTGGCCCTGCTGCAGCAGCCCCGACCGCCGAAGGGTCTGGGGGAACTGAGCCGTTACGGCGGCCTGGCCCTGGACCTGCTGCGCTCCTTTCCCGATCTGGATCTCACGCCCCCCTGCCACCAGCAGGTGTTCAAGGGCGAGGCCGTGAATCTCGATGCCCTGCCGCTGCTGCGCCCCTGGCCGGGTGATGCGGGCCGGATCATCACCCTCGGGCTGGTGATCACCAGGGATCCGGAGATGGGCACCCCCAACGTGGGCGTCTATCGGCTGCAGCAGCAGTCGCTCAACACGATGACCGTGCACTGGCTGAGTGTGCGCGGCGGCGCTCGCCATCTGCGCAAGGCGGCGGCCCTGGGCAAGAAGCTGGAGATCGCGATCGCGATCGGCGTGCATCCCCTGCTGGTGATGGCGGCGGCCACGCCGATTCCGGTGCAGTTGAGTGAATGGCTGTTCGCCGGGCTCTATGCCGGCGCGGGGGTGCGGCTGGCCCAGTGCAAGACCGTGGACCTGAAGGTGCCCAGCCACAGCGAGGTGGTGCTGGAGGGCACGATCACCCCTGGCGAGCTGCTGCCCGATGGCCGCTTCGGCGATCACATGGGCTTCTACGGCGGTGTGGAGGATTCACCGCTGGTGCGCATCCAGTGCGTCACCCAGCGCCGGGACCCGATTTACTTCACCACCTTCAGCGGCCGCCCCCCGAAGGAGGACGCGATGCTGGCGATCGCCCTGAACCGGATCTACACGCCGATCCTGCGCCAGCAGATCCCGGAGATCGTCGATTTCTTCCTGCCGATGGAGGGGCTCAGCTACAAGCTGGCGGTGATCGCCATCGACAAGGCCTACCCGGGCCAGGCCAAACGGGCGGCGATGGCCTTCTGGAGTGCCCTGCCCCAGTTCACTTACACCAAGTTCGTGGTGGTGGTCGACAAAAGCATCAACATCCGCGATCCGCGCCAGGTGATCTGGGCGATCAGTGCCCTAGTGGATCCCCAGCGCGATCTGTTCGTGCTGGCGGACACCCCCTTCGACACCCTGGACTTCGCCAGTGAGCGCCTGGGGCTGGGGGGGCGGCTGGCGATCGATGCCACCACCAAGATCGGGCCGGAAACACGCCATGAATGGGGGGAACCGCTGAGCCGCTCCGCCGACCTTGAGGCGCGGGTGGATCAGCGCTGGGCCGAGCTGGGTCTGGCGGATCTGGGCCAGGGGGAGCCGGATCCGGCCCTGTTCGGCTACACGCTGGAGGCCCTGCTGGAGCGGCTGGCGGCGGGGGCCAGGGGCTGAGCGGCCCTTCCCCGATGCTCGGCCGCCGTGCCAATCACGCCATCCGTGCCCTGCTGGAGCTGGCCGAAGATCCCCTGCGCTGGCGCTCGGTGCGGGAGTTGGCCGAGGCCCAGCAACTGCCGGAACCGTTGCTGGAGCAGCTGATGCTGCGGCTGCGGCGCGCCGGCCTGCTGGAGGCGCGCCGCGGGCGCCTGGGGGGCTACCGCCTGGCCAGGCCCGCCGCGGCGATCCCACTGGCCGCCATCCTCGAGGCCGTGCTCAGCCGCGGCGTTAGCCCCTCAGGGGCCAGCTCCCATGGGGCCAGCTCCTCCGGGGCCCCACTTCCCGGCCGGATCGAGGAGGTGCTGGGGCTGGCGACCCGGGGCTTCCCCCCGCCGGTGCTGGCGGATCCGGGGAGCCGGAGTCTCGACCAACCAGCCGAACCGCAGGAGTCAGGGGAGGAAGGGGGCGAACCCGATGCGGCCACGCGCGTGACCGTCGCCCTGGAGCGACGGCTGCGGCAGGCCCTGGAGCGGGAGCTGGCCCGCTGCACCCTGGAGGAATTGCTCCACGATCTGCGCAGTGCCCGGGCCGCGCTCAGCGACGACGGCGGCCTGCTGCTGGGCTGAGCCGGCGGCGAAACGCCCTGTTGATGTTCCTAAAGTCGCCCCATGGCTACGCCTCCCCCGAATCCCGAATCCGCCGGCGAGCTGCTGGAGCAGGTGCTGGGCCCGCTGCTGGACGATTTCGCCGCCTCCTTTGAGCGGGGTCTGCTTTTGGTGCAGAACTGTCCCGAAACGGTGTTGCCGCTGGCAGCCCAACTGAGCCTGGAGGGCCGGCTGCTGGAAGCGCGGGCGGAGCTGCGGGCCGCCCGCGCCCTGCGGGCCGCCGCACCGACACCGATGGCCCTGGACATGGCCACGATCGCCCCCTGGCACCAGCTGCTGGTGGAGGTGTGGTCCCTCTCCAGCAGCCTGCGGGCGGCCGGCATCCAGCCTTGAGGCAGCCGGCCTGGAGGCGGTCCATCGCCCCGGACCAGGACCAACCGAATCCCGTGGGCAGGCCCCTTGAACCGGCTCCATAGGATCGGCTCCTCCCTGCCGCTGCCGGCGTGCCCAGCCCCGAGATTGCGCTTCCAGGCCCGACGTCCCGTTCCGGCAGCGGCGGCTCACTGCTGACCCCCGAGTTGCGATTGCCGGCCGGCGGCTGCCTCAGGGGCCAGGTCCGGGTGCCGGGGGACAAGTCGATCTCGCATCGGGCCCTGCTGTTCGGCGCCATCGCCGAGGGCGAAACACGCATTGAGGGACTGCTGCCGGCGGAGGATCCCCTCAGCACCGCCGCCTGCCTGCGGGCCATGGGCGTGGAGGTGGGCCCGATCGAGGCGGGCCGCGCGGTGATCGTGCAGGGCGTGGGTCTCGATGGCTTCCAGGAGCCGGCCGACATCCTTGACTGCGGCAACTCCGGCACGACGATGCGGCTGATGCTCGGCCTGTTGGCGGGGCGCCACGATCGTCATTTCGTGCTCACCGGTGACGGTTCGCTGCGGCGGCGGCCAATGCGCCGGGTCACGGTTCCGTTGGCCCAGATGGGGGCCACGATCGCCGGTCGCCGCCAGGGTGAACTGGCGCCCTTGGCGATCCAGGGCCGGGCTCTGCACGGCGCCACGATTCGCACGCCGGTGGCCTCCGCCCAGGTGAAGAGTGCCCTGCTGCTGGCGGCCCTCACCGCCGACGGGCCCACCACCGTGATCGAGCCGGCCCTCTCCCGCGACCACAGCGAGCGCATGCTGCGGGCCTTTGGTGCCGACCTGACGGTCGCCGGTCCCGGCGGCACGGAGGTCACGGTCCGGCCCGGCCCGGCGCTGCGCGGCCAGGCGGTGACCGTGCCGGGTGACATCAGCTCGGCCGCCTTCTGGCTGGTGGCGGCCGCCATCACCCCGGGGGCGGAGCTGACGGTGCAGAACGTCGGATTGAACCCCAGCCGCACCGGCATCCTTGAGGTGCTCGACGCGATGGGGGCCCGGCTGGAGATCCTGGATCGCCGCGATGTGGCCGGTGAGCCGGTGGGTGATCTGCGCGTCTGCCATGGGCCGCTGCAGGCTTTCACCATCGGCGGCGACCTGATCCCCCGGCTGGTGGATGAGATCCCGGTGCTGGCGGTGGCGGCCTGCTGCGCCGAAGGGGTCAGCCGCATCAGCGGCGCCGAGGAGCTGCGGGTCAAGGAGACCGACCGGCTGGCGGTGATGGCCCGCCAGCTCGGTGCGATGGGGGCCCAGCTGGAGGAACACGCCGATGGGCTGACGATCGCCGGCGGGGTGCAGCTTCGCGGCGCCACCGTCAACAGCGAAACCGACCACCGGGTGGCGATGAGCCTGGCGGTGGCGTCCCTGGTGGCTACCGGCGACACCTGGCTGCTGGATCCGGAGGCGGCGGCGGTCTCCTATCCGGGCTTCTGGGAGGACCTGGAACGGCTGCGGGCCTGAGGCGGCCAGGCCATGCCGGAGGGCCCGGTTGCCCCATCCCCGCCTGTGCCGGAACCTCCGGCGCTGGTCCCCCGTCGCAGTCGGGACGGCAGTTTCAGTCTGTACAGCGCCCAATTCGGCGAGGGCTTCCACTGCGCCGACGGCGCCCTGGCCGAAGCCCGGCGCGTGTTCGTGGCACCGGCCCAGCTGGAGCGCTTCGCCGCCGGCAGCCGCCTGCGGGTGGTCGAGGTGGCGGTGGGCACGGGCACCAACACCGCCGCCCTGGTGCAGGCCTGCCAGGAGCGGGGTCTGGAGTTGGACTGGTGGGGTCTGGAGCTGGATGCCCGGCCCCTGCAGCTGGCCCTGGCCGATGACGGTTTCCGCCGCCAGTGGCCCGCCCCCGTGCTGGCCGAACTGGAGAATCTCTGCAGCGGCGAGCGACTGCTCTGGGGCGATGGCCGCGCCCGCCTGAGCGAGCTGCCCGATCGCCTCGCCGGCCGCTGTGAGCTGGTGCTGCACGATGGCTTTTCGCCCCGCCACTGCCCCCAGCTCTGGTCCCAGGAATTTCTGGGGGATCTGGCTGGCCTGCTGGCCCCCCGGGGGCGGCTGCTCACCTACTGCTCGGCGGCGGCGGTGCGCCGGGCCCTGGGGCTCGCCGGCCTGCAGCTGGCCGCCATCCGCGGGAGCGGCCCCGCCCTGGCACAGGCAGCCGCGGAGGATCGGGCCATGGATCGGGCAGCGGGTCCTGTTCAGGCCATCTGGAGTGCGGGCACCGCCGCCAGCCCGTCGGCGCTGCCGCCGGAGGCCCCCCTGCGCCCCCTGACGCCGATGGAGCTGGAGCACCTGGCCTGCCGGGCTGGCGAGCCCTACCGGGATCCGGGTCGCAACGCCACTGCCGCGGCAATTCTGGAGCGGCGCCAGCAACAGCAGCGCCTCAGCACGGCGGAACCGAGTGGGCAGTGGCAACGCCGCTGGGGTCTGGCGCGCCGCCACGGAGTCCCGCCCCAGACCGATCCAGACCGCAAGCCCGCGGTTCCTGCCGCCGCGGATCCGGGACCCGGTGGGCAAGGTGCTGGTGGCCTGGACCTGGATGGTCCAGAACCGGCTGATCGGGCCCGGTAGATTCCGCCCCAGCCATCCCCGCTCGCCGATGCTCGCCGTTGCCGTTCTGGCTGCCGGAAAGGGAACCCGGATGAAAAGCGATCTGCCCAAGGTGTTGCAGCCCCTGGCGGGCTCCACCCTGGTGGAGCGGGTGCTGGCCAGCTGTGAGCATCTCCATCCCGAGCGGCGGCTGCTGATCGTCGGTCACCAGGCCGAACGGGTCGAGCGCACCCTCTCTGGCCACGGCGGACTGGAGTTCGTGCTGCAGCAACCCCAGAACGGCACGGGCCACGCCGTGCAGCAACTGCTGGAGCCCCTGCAGGGTTTTGAAGGCCAGCTGTTGGTGCTCAACGGCGACGTGCCCCTGCTGCGCCCCGAAACCCTCGAGCAACTCCTGGAGCAACACTGCGCCAGCGGCGCCGCCGTCACCCTGCTCAGTGCTCGCTTGGCCGATCCGACCGGCTATGGCCGGGTGGTCGCCGATGACAGTGGCTCGCAGGGTGGCGCGCCGAGCGGCACCGTCAGCGCGATCATCGAGCACCGCGACTGCACCGACGAGCAGCGCCGCAACACCCTCACCAATGCCGGCATCTACTGCTTCGACTGGCTGAAGCTGGCGGCGGTTTTGCCCCTACTGGCCACCGACAACGACCAGGGGGAGCTCTACCTGACCGACACCGTCGCCATGCTCAGCCCGGCCATGCACCTGGAGGTGGCCGATGCCGATGAGATCAACGGCATCAACGACCGCCTGCAGCTGGCCCAGTGCGAGGCGGTGCTGCAACAGCGCCTGCGGCGCCACTGGATGG
This sequence comes from Synechococcaceae cyanobacterium ELA739, assembly GCA_037127935.1. Taxonomy (GTDB): domain Bacteria; phylum Cyanobacteriota; class Cyanobacteriia; order PCC-6307; family Cyanobiaceae; genus Cyanobium. The sequence goes on along the minus strand of JBAXXM010000010.1, from coordinate 58,639 downwards.
CCGAAGGGGTCACCTTCAGCGACCCGGCCAGCTGCACCCTGAGCGAGGGCACCCGCTTCGAGCGGGATGTGGTGGTGGAGCCCCAGTGCCATTTCCGCGGCGACAACGTCATCGGTACGGGCTGTCGCATCGGCCCGGGCAGCCTGATCGAGAACAGCCGCCTCGGCAGCGGCGTAGAGGTGCTGTTCTCGGTGCTGCGGGATGTGGAGGTGGAGCAGGGCTGCGTGATCGGCCCCTATGCCCAGCTGCGGGCGGGGGCCCACCTGGGTGCCGGCAGCCGCATCGGCAACTTCGTCGAAGTCAAGAACAGCCAACTGGGGGAAGGGGTCAAGGCCAACCACCTCAGCTACCTGGGGGATGCGGATCTCGGCGCCGGCGTCAATGTCGGGGCCGGCACGGTCACCGCCAACTACGACGGCGTGCGCAAGCACCGCACCGCCATCGGCTCCGGCAGCAAGACCGGCGCCAACTCCACCCTGGTGGCCCCGATCCAGCTCGGCGACAAGGTGACCGTGGCAGCAGGATCGACCCTGACCGATGACGTGCCCGCCGGTGCCCTGGCCTTCGGCCGGGCCCGCCAGGTGGTCAAGGAGGGGCGGGGCTGAGGCACCACCTGGACTGGAACGCGGCCTGAACCGACAGTTCGGCCGCAGGTCAACCCGGGTTCGGACGGCCAAAGGTTCTTGCCCCCGCGATGCAGGCCGGCCTCAGGGGCAGGCCCCGTGGCGTCGCTGCCAGAGCCCGAGCACCTGGCCGGCGGCGTAGTAGCGCTGCTGCTCCACCGCCTGATCAAACTGCCGTCGCTCCGGCGATGCCGCCCAGCCGGAGGGCGGGCAGGGGCCAGAGCGACCCGGCTGCGCCCCAGGGACCTCGCCAGGAGAGCCCGCCGCCGGGTCGAGGCTCGCATCGACCCCCAGGCGCAGGCGGAACAGGGCCTCCTGGCCGTAGCGCGCTCGAAACGCCTCCGCCTCCAGCGGCAGCAGCGATCCGGCCGGCAGCGGGCCCGCCGACACCGGCTCGATGGCCAACGGCAACCCGGCCCAGGGCAGGCAGGCAAGGCCAAGGCCGAACGGAATGGGGGGCCCCAGCCGCCTGGTCCAGCCGGCCAGCCTCATCCCAGCGCCCCCTCCAACAGCGGCATCAATTGCTCGAGCGCCACACCGCGGCTGGCTTTCAGCAACAGCAGATCGCCGGCCGTCAGCCAGCTGGCCAGGGGGGCGGCGGCCTCGGCCGGCGTCTGCACCCGCAGCAGCTGGGCCAGGCCGGCAGCCCCCTCCAGCATCGCCTCGCCTTCCTCTCCCGCCGCCACGATCACCAGCCCATCGAGGCCCAGCTCCCGGGCCCGGGCCCCCACCTGGCGGTGCAGCGCCAGGCTCTGGTCCCCCAGCTCGAGCATGGTGCCGAGCACGGCGAAGCGGCGGCGCGGCGCCTGGACCTCGCTGGCGGCATCGGCCAACAGCTCCAGGGCCGCCAGCATCGCCTCGGGCGAGGCGTTGTAGGTCTCATCAAGCACCTCGATGCCGCCGATGGTCAGCCGGCGGCTGCGGCCTCCGGGCACCGCCACATCCAGCTCGCTGATCGCCTGGATCGGCACGCCAAGCTCCTGGGCCACCGCCACGGCCAGCAACAGATTGCGGGCGTTGTGGCGACCCTCCAGGGGCAACGCGATCAGGGCACCATCGGCCAGGCGCAACCGGGGCAGGCCGCCGCGCTCAACCAGCTCAGCCGAGCCCGCGGATCTGGCGTCAGCCCCTGCGGACCCCTCCAGGGTTCCGACCAGATCGGCCGCCGGCAGCGCCGGATCGAAACCGAGCAGCTCATCGGCCAGGGCCACCCGCTGGACCCGTCCGCTCCAGACGGCGGCCAGGGCCCGCTCCAGCAGCGGATCGCCGGCCGGAATCACGACCAGCCCATCGGCCCGCAGGGCCGTGGTGATCTCGCATTTGGCGGTGGCAATCGCTTCCCGGCTTCCGAGCCGGCCGATGTGGGCCGTGCCGATGTTGGTGATCACGGCCACGTCGGGTTCGGCGCAGCGGCTGAGCCGCTCGATCTCGCCCAGCCCCCGCATGCCCATCTCCACCACCAGGGCGGCCGTGCTGCCCCTGGCCTTCAGCAGGGTCAGGGGCACACCGATGTCGTTGTTTTCGTTGCCGCTGCTGGCCACCACCGGCCCCAGGGACGCCAGGGCGGCGCGGATCAACTCGCGGGTGGTGGTCTTGCCGGCCGAACCGGTCACTGCCACCACCGGCGCCCCCAGCTCCTGGCGCCAGAGGCGGCCCAACTGCTGATAGGCCAGCTGGCTGTCGTCCACGGGCCAGACCGGTTTGCCGAGCCGCTGGGCCAGCGCCTGCATGGCCGCCGCCTCGATGCGATCGCGCTGGACCACGGCCGCCGCCGCCCGCTCCAGGGCCGCCTCAACAAAGCGGTGGCCGTCGAAACGCTCCCCCACCAGGGGCACAAACAGGGCACCGGCCAGATCGCCGCGGCTGTCGGTGCTGACGGAGCCGATCGGTTCGCCGAGGCCGGTCTCCGGCAGGGGACCCCAGGGCTCACCCCAGAGCTGCAGCAACGAATCGAGGCGCACCGCCATCACAGCCTGGGTTCGGGATCGAGCAGGATCATGCCGGATCCCACCAGGGCCCTACGCCCCAGCAGGCGCTGTTGGCCGTCCACCAGCTCAAAGCGCTCGTAGCCCAGCTCCTGAGCCCGCTCGCACCAGCGCTCCGCCCAGGTCTGGCGGCTCGCCTCCGGCAGGTCCCGGTAGGCCGGCGCCAGGGTCAGCCGCAACAGGGCCAGGCCGGGCTCGGGATGGGCCGACACGATCAGCTGCTGGGGATCGGCATCGGCCAGCATCTGCAACAGCGGATCCAGGGCCAGCGGCGGGACGGCGTCGGCTTGGGCGGCGGCTTCGGCGGTTGCTTCGCCTGCGGCCGGTCCGGCTGGGAAACGAGCTTCACGGCCACGGGTACTGGACGGGGAAGCGGCCAGGCCCGCGGGCCCAGGTGCACGACCGGACCGGCTGGAATCGTTGGCGGGTGAGGCGGACCGAGCATCGGCGGACGGGGATTGCTCGGCGGCTGGAGGCGTTCGCGGCAGGGGCCGGCCGAAGTCGGGTGCTGCTGCGTCAGGCCCTGGGTCCGGGGGCGCTGGCGCCAGTGGGCTCCGCACCGTTGGCTCCGGCGCCTTGGCTCCCTGGCCCGGGGATCCCGGAGTCTCCGGTCCAGGCCCCCTCGGAAGCAGGCTCCAGCTGAGCCAGGGCAAGGCCAGCAACATGGCCAGAAGCAGTGCCAGCAGCAGGGGCCAGAACAGGGGCTGCAGGGAGCCCGGCCAGAAGCCGGGCACCGAGAAATCACCCTGGCGATTGCGGCGCCAGAGGATCTGCAGTTGCAGGCCCGCATCGGCCACCACGGCCCTCAGATCCCGGACGAGCAAGCCCCAGGGGTTCTCGTAGATCTGGGGCAGATCGGCGGACGGCTCGGGCCGTTCAGCCCTCGCCACGGCGCAGCAACTGGGCCAGGGGATTGCGCGACCTGGGCTGGGGCTTGTTGGCGTCTCGGCTGGCTTCGGCGGCGGCCACCGCCGCCTCGCGTTCGGCGGCGCTGTGCAGGCTGGGATCGGCCCCCTGGCCCTGGGAGAAGCGCTCCACCTGTTCGGCATCGGGGCTCGGCATCTTCACACCGCAGACCTCGCTGTACATGGCCTCGTAGGCGCGGGCGGAGCGATCCCAGCTGTAGTCCTGGCCCATGGCCCGCCGCTGCAGCTCGCGCCAGCTGTCGGCATGGCGGTAGGCCTCCCAGGAGCGCACGATCGTGGTGTAGAAGTCGACCGGTTCATAGCGATCGAAGCAGAAGCCGCAGCCGCTGTGGGCGCGAGGATCGTGGGGCGGCACCGTGTCCACCAAGCCACCCACCTTGCGCACCACCGGGATCGAGCCGTAGCGCATGGCCAGCAGCTGACTGATGCCACAGGGCTCGAAGCGGCTGGGCATCAGGAAGGCGTCACTACCGGCATAGATCAACCGGGACAGGGCGTCGTCATAGGTGAGGAAGACGGCGAAGCGGCCGGGATGGCGCGCGGCCATCTGCCACAGGCCCGATTCATAGCCCCGATCGCCGGTGCCCAGCACCACGAACTGGCTGTCGGTGTAGGCCAGCACCCGATCGGCCACCTGCAGCAGTAGATCGACCCCCTTCTGATCCACCAGCCGGCTGACCATGCCCATCAGGTAGGTGTCGGGGTTGACCGCCAACCCCATCCGCTCCTGCAGCAGGCGCTTGTTCTCGGCCTTGCCGCTTAGATCGGTGGCGCTGAAGTTGGCAGGCAGGGTCTTGTCTGTGGCCGGGTTCCAGTCCTCGGTGTCGATGCCGTTGAGGATGCCGCGCAACTTGCTGCTGATGTAATTGAGGAGACCCTCCAGCCGTTCGCCGTACTCCGCCGTGCGGATCTCGGCGGCATAGGTGGGCGAGACCGCATTGACGCCGTCGGCGTAGAGCAGGGCTGCGGCCATTGTGTGGTCCCCCTGCATGTACCAGGGGCACCAGGTCATGCGATCCAGCTTCCAGCGCCAGGGGCCCTGGTACTTGAGATTGTGGATCGTGAACACGGTGCTGATTTCCGGGTCCTGATGCATCCAGACCGGAATCATGCCCGTATGCCAATCGTGGCAATGCAGCACCTGGGGCTTCCAGACATTCCAGGCGAATTCAGCCGCCGCACTGGCAAAGAAGGTGAAGCGCCAGTCCTCGTCCTCACCGCCGTAAACGCGCTCGGGATCAAAGACGGGATGGCCGACCAGATACAGGGGCAGCCCGTTGCTGGGATGGCGGGTTTCGAAGATCGAGAAATCCGTGCCCATCGTGTGACCCCGCCAGATCGGCTCGGCGGGAATCTGTAGGCGGCTCCAGAGTTTGCCGTAACCCGGCAGGATCATGCGCACGTCGTGGCCCAGGGCGGCCAGGGCCGGTGGCAGCGAGCCCACCACATCACCCATGCCCCCCACCTTGATCATCGGGGCACATTCGGCCGCGGCGAACAGGATCCGCATGGGGGTTCGGGCGCCAAGCGGCGCAGAGATCGGGCGCGCGCAACTCTACGGGTGACAACAGAGCCCCCCGAAGTTCAGGGCAGGACGGTCACCGCGGTGCCGATCCGCACCAGTTCGAACAGTTCCTGAACGTTCTCGTCGTAGAGGCGCACGCAGCCATGGGACACGGCCCGGCCGATGCTGGCGCGGTTGGGGGTGCCGTGGAAGCCGGCGATCACGCAGCCCTTGAGCTCGAGGTGCTCCAGCCCGTTGAAGCCCTTGCGGCCACTGCAGTCCCGATGGAAACCGATCCAACGGCTGCCGAGAGGATTGTCCGGGCCGGGTTTGATCTTGACGCCGGTGGCCGGATGCTCCCAGACCGGATTGGCCGTTTTCTCGATCACCTTGAATTGCCCGACCGGCGTCTCCCAGCCCGGCATGCCGACCGCCACCGAATAGCGATGGCGTTCCTTGCCATTTTCGAGCACCATCAGCAGGCGGCGGTGACGATCGAGCACCAGCCGGCGCTCCGGATCGGTGCTGGTGCCTTGGGGTTGGCGTGGGGTTCCGCTCTGGATGCCCGTTTGGGCGCCGCTAGGGGCTGACGCGTCAGGCTTGAGCTTGGTTGCCTCGGGATCGCCGCCGCCGGCAGGAGGCTGGGCCGCAGCTTCCCCTGGCCACTGGAGCGGTCCCGGCACGATCGGCAGGTCGGCGGCTCCGGATTCGGGCAGGCGCAGGGTGGGCCCCAGGGCACCCGAGGCCGGGAGCGACTGCGGCGGCATCAGCGGGGCGGCGGGCTCCAGGGACAACGGCCCCGCCCTGGCGACCCCGGCAGCGAGCAGCCAGGTCAGCGCCACCAGCGAGCCTGAGCAGCGCTGGAGGCCGCTGGGCTGGGGCCGGCTGGGCCGCTGGTGCCGACCGGACGTCGCAGGGACGGGCCTGGGTATCACGGACCCGGCGATCACGGAAACGACATGACGAAGGTTAAGGGGCACCTCAGGTTCAGGGCAGCCAGGGCGACGACGAGAAATCGGGATCGCGCTTCTCCAGAAAGGCATTACGGCCCTCCTGGCCCTCGGCGGTCCGGTAGAAGAGATGGGTGGCCTGGCCCGCCAGCTCCTGGATCCCCGCCAGTCCATCGGTTTCGGCGTTGAAGGCCGCCTTGAGACAACGGATCGCCGTTGGGCTGTGGGCGAGCACCTCCCGGGCCCAACGCACCCCTTCGGCCTGCAGCTGCTCCAGCGGCACCACCCCGTTGACCAGCCCCATGGCCAGGGCCTCCTCGGCGTTGTAGCGGCGGCAGAGAAACCAGATCTCGCGGGCCTTGCGTTGGCCCACCACCCGCGCCAGATAGCCGGCGCCGAAACCGCCATCGAAGCTGCCCACCCGCGGGCCGGTCTGGCCGAACACGGCGTTGTCGGCCGCCAGGCTCAGGTCACAGAGCAGGTGCAGCACCTGGCCGCCGCCGACGGCATAGCCCGCCACCAGGGCAATCACCACCTTGGGCAGGCTGCGGATCAGCCGCTGCAGGTCCAGCACATTCAGCCGCGGCAACCCGTCCTCATCCACATAGCCCCCGTCGCCACGCACGCTCTGATCGCCGCCGGCACAGAACGCCCAGCCCCCGTCGGCCGCGGGTCCCGCCCCGGTGAACAGCACCACGCCAATGGCCGTGTCATCCCGCACCCTGGAGAAGGCATCGCAGAGCTCCTGCACCGTTCGCGGCCGGAAGGCATTGCGCTTCTCCGGGCGGTTGATCGTGATGCGAGCGATGCCCTCCTCGCTGCGCTCGAACTGGATGTCCTGGTAGCGGCCGACGCTCTGCCAGTGCACGGCCGGGATCGCTGGGGAGGTCATGGGAGCGGGAGCTGCCGGGAGGCCATTGTGCGCAGGCGCACCCGCAGCTGGGCATCGGCGCGGCGATCGGTGCGCAGCTCCATCAGGGCCAGTGGTTGGCCCAGGGCCCAGTCCAGAGCCTCCGGCAGTTGCTCAGGGCGCTCGACCCGGCGCCCGGCGACGCCATAGGCCGCAGCCAGGGCCAGCTGGTCGAGGCCCTGGGGCATGGCGAACAACCGCTCGAAGTCCATGGCCGCCGCCGGCTCGGTGCGGATCGGCAACTGTTCAAAAATGCCGCCGCCGCCGTTGTCGATCAACACCACCGTCAGCCTTCCCCGCAGCTGGCGCTGCCACAGCCAGCCGTTGGCATCGTGCAGCAGGGCCAGATCGCCGGTCACCAGCACCAGCTGGCCGTGGGCCTCGGCCAGCCCGCAGGCCATCGACAGGGTGCCATCGATGCCCGAGGCGCCGCGAAAGCCATGGATCGGCCGCGGCGCCGCCGCCGGATCGGAGAAACTCTCCCAGTCCCGCACCGGACTGCTGCTGGCGAGCATCAGGGGCAGGTCCACCGGCAACAGGCGGCTGAGCTGGCGGGCCAGCCAGATCTCCCCCAGCCTGTCCGGAGCCTCGAGCTGCTGATCGAGGCCACGTTGCACCGCCGCGTCGGCCTCGCACCAGCGCCGGCGTAGGTCCAGGCTGGCGGCCTGGGGTTGAGCGCCGCTCTCGAGAGTGGGCAGAGCCGCCAGCCAGCGCGTCAGTCCGGCGCTGCACTGCCGCTCCCGGGGTACCGTGCCCAGCGGGTCCAGGCAGCGTGGATCCCCCTGGCTGACGAGCACCTGATCGCCGCCGAGGGTCTGCAGCCATTGCTGCAGGCGGCGACTGGCGGGCAGGGAGCCCAGGCGCAGCACCTGGCCGGCCGCGAGTTCGGGGGGTGGCGCGCTCAGGATCAGGTCGTAGGCGCCCACCAGCGGCAGGTCCGTCAGACCGCGCAAACCCGAGAGCGGATCGGCCAGCAGGGGCCAGCCGCTGCGCCGCAACCAATGCCGCAGGGAAGCCAGGTAGGCGGGCCAGTCGGCCGGATCCCCTCTCCAGGGGCCGGCCACCACCACCCCCGGGCGATCGGGATTGAGCGCCGTTGGGATGCCCCCTGGATCCGGGTCGGCGCCGGCAATGGCCCCGGTCACGCCCGCTCGGCAACCGCCAGTTTCAGCCGCAACCACGTCATCGCTGGTAGCCACCTGCCGGGAGCCCAGGTCCGGGGGGGCCAGATCCTGCGGGACCTGCACCCGGTGGTCCAGCCCAGGCGGAAATGGTTCCAGAGCCAGGCTGGTGAGGGCCTCGCCGCCGATGTGCAGGGGTTCTTCGAAGGGCAGATTGAGATGGACCGGCCCGGCCGGGGCCCCCAGGCCATCGCCGCGGGCCGCCGCCAGCGCCCGGGAGGCCATGGCCTGCAGTTCGGTGCCGGCCATCGCCGCCAAGCCGGTTGAGGCGCCCAGGCCGACCCAGCGGCAGCAGACCGCCAGGAACTGCTCCTGGGGTACGGCTTGATTGGCGCCACAGTTCTTGAGGCGCTGGGGCCGATCGGCGCTGAGCAGCAGCAGGGGCACGGTGCCGAGATCCGCTTCCACGCTCGCCGCCAGCAGTTGGGCCACCGCCGTCCCCGACGTGGTGATCACCGCCGCCGGCCGGCCCGTGGCCTTGCCGTGGCCGAGGGCGAAGAAGGCGGCGGAGCGCTCATCGACCGCCGTCAGCAGCCGCAATCCGCGGGGTTCCAGCAGGGCGGCGGCCTGGGCGAGGGGGGCGGAGCGGCTGCCCGGGCAGAGCACCACCAGCTCCAGTCCGCCTTGCAGCAGGGCCGTCAGCAGTACCAGGGCGGCCCGCACATTGGCCGCAGCCAGGTCGGGGGCTTTCGAAGCCGGCCATGCCGACAGGAGATCGCGCTCGCTCACCGCTCAGGAACCTTGGCTGGTCAGGATGGAGCGATCATCCCTGCTCCGGCTCCAGCCGGCGATGCCTTCTTCGCCCATGCCCCCTGAGTCGCCAGCGCCGACGGTCCCCCCCACGGCTCCCCCGCCGGGCCCCGTCCCGGGGCCTTCCGGCCTCCTGGCCCAGCTGAGGTCGCTGATCCTGTGGCTGCTGCTGGCCCTGTTGCTGCGCTGGATCGTGGTCGAACCGCGCTGGATCCCCTCGGGCTCGATGCTGCCGACCCTGCAGCTGCAGGACCGGATCCTGGTGGAAAAGCTCAGGCCCCGGTTCGCTCAGCCCCTGTCCACGGGCACCATCGTCGTCTTCCATCCGCCGCCGGTGCTGCAGGCCGCGGGCTACGACCCGAACGCAGCCCTGATCAAGCGTGTGGTCGCCGTCGCCGGCGATCGGGTCGCCGTCAGGGACGGCCAGCTGCTGCGCAACGACCAACCGGTGGTGGAGAGCTGGAGACAGCAGGCGATGGACTACGACCTGGAGCCCCTGACCGTGCCCCCCGGCCATGTGCTGGTGCTGGGGGACAACCGCAACGCCAGCCTTGATTCCCATCTCTGGGGGCCCCTGCCCCTGGACGAGGTGATCGGAACCGCGATCTGGCGCTACTGGCCCCTGGAACGTTTCGGTCCGATTCGGTTCTCCACCAACACGCCCCCTGGGGAGACCTGAGGAGCTGGGTTAAGGTTCGGATCGTGTCGCGAGACACACCCGTCGACATGCTCGGGAGATCCACATGTTCAACCCGGAGTTCCTGACCAGCGACAACGAGGCCATCAGCGGCAATTCGCTGATCCAGTACCTGCAGGACCAATCCCCCGATGTGCTGCAGCGGGTGGCCCGCTCCGCCAGCGGCGACATCCAGGACATCATTCGCCACAACGTGCAGGGCCTGCTGGGCATGCTCCCCGGTGAACAGTTTGAGGTGAAGATCCAGGCCAGCCGCGACAGCCTGGCCGGACTGCTGGCCTCGGCGATGATGACGGGCTACTTCCTGCGCCAGATGGAGCAGCGCATGGAGCTGGAGACGACCCTGCTGGGCAGTGGCAGCTTCGACGACCAGGCCATCGACGATCCGGGCGAACTGCGCCTCTGAGCTCCCGCAATCCGGCCTGGTTCTGATCACCAGCCAGCATCAACGACCCTGTGGGTTAGGCCAGGCAGATTGCCTGGCTCAAATCCTGTCGCCATGGACCGATCTGTCGGTTTGGTGATGCCAACTGGGCGCCATTCAGCCCTGGTGCCGATCCCACCTCCCGACAACGTTGAGGCGCTGGCTGGAGCCATCCACCGCTGCAGGGAGAAGGGATTTCCCACGGGGCTGGGCTGCCCTTTTCCTTTTCGTTCCATCGCCTGCGGTGTTGGGGGGCGAAATGGCTGCCCTGGTAGCCCTGGCGGCACGGATCCATGGGATGGAAACGACGCCTGAGGCGGCTGCCGCTGCCCGTGATCGCCCGGTTGGCAACCGGCCGCAAAGCCAGGCCTGCTTGGCGCGGCGCCGGAATCATCGCTGCCCCGGCGATCGGGAGCCCTCGCCCCATGGCTCGGCGGGCACCAGGCCAAGACGCAGCAGCGTGCGATCAATGCCGGCCAGAAAGGCCCAGTTGCCCTCACTGGTGGCCCAGGCCCTGGCCTCGAGTTCATGGGCCAGGGCCGCCAGCTGCGCACTGGAGCAGGCCACCGGGGCTGCGTAGTGGGCGGGGATCAGCCAGGCCAGCTCCGGCAGGCTGGCCAGTTGGCGCAGCCAGGCCACCAGGGCCGGCCGGGCCCGCGGAAACACGAGGCGCTCCAACACCGCGGCCACCTGGATGCGGGGGGGACCGGGCGGCAGCAAGGCGTCCGCCTCCTCCTGCCAGTGATCGCGCCAACGGAACGGATAGAGACCGAAGTGGCTGCGGGCCTGGCGGCAGCCCGGCGCCAGGCTGGTGCGCAGCATTTCGGTCAGCGGAGCCACATCCAGGGGGGCGGGCCGCAGGTAGTTGGCGAACAGCACCAACCGCCGCCAGCCGCGGCGGCGATGCTCCGCACTGTCGAGCAGGGGTTCATCCCCCCGCTCGCGGGCATGGAACAACAACGGGGTCGGGTCGGCATCGAACAGCGACGGCGGTTCCGCTGGAATCGCCACCAGGGCGTCGGTCAGCAACAGGGCGCCGGTGGCCTGATCCAGGCAGCCATATTCCAGGAAGGTACCCAGGCCCAGATCCAGAGGGCCCAGGGGCAACCAGCGCAGCTGGTCGGCGTAGGGCAGCCCGTCCGTGCCCAGCACCCGGCTGCGACCGGCCGGGAAACCCAGCAGCCGCGACGGCAGCGCCAGGGGAAAACTCCATTGATGCGGCGTGATCCAGACCTCGGCTTCCGGAAAGGCCCGGGCCATGGCCGGCACCGGCAGCTTGTGCTCCAGCCCCGAGGCCGTGGGCAGCACGATCGTGCGCACCGGCCCATGCAGGCGCTCCAGCTGCCGCAGCCGCTCCCGGACCTCCCCGGTCACCGCCACCGGGGCATAGAGCATCAGGCCATCCGATACCTTGACCACGGTCATGCGGATCGGCACCGCCACGTACCAGACCCCCTGCAGCTGTTCGAAACTCCAGATCCGGCCGGGCAGCAACTCCCGCACCAGGGTGCGGCGGTGGCCGTAGGGATAGAGGGGCAACAGGGGCCACCAGGGCCAGCGCTGGTCCTGGGACGGGGAGTCCACGCTCATGGCACCGACGGGGCGCTCACCAGCATCGTCCCCCGCACTCCGGGGGACAACCGCTGCCCCAGCCGGGTGGACGGGAGCCATTCCCTAGCGTTGAGGACGCCCACCTGACCCTGCCCTTGCCCGACCGCCCCCCCGTGGACCCCCCGAGGCCGTCGCGCTCGCTTTCGGTCTGGATTCCGGACCAGGGATCGGGCCTGCGCACCTTCCTGCGGGTGCTGGGGCCCGGCTATCTGGTGGCCGTCGGCTACATGGATCCGGGCAACTGGGCGACCGATCTGGCGGCCGGATCCAGCTACGGCTACCAGCTGCTCTGGGTGGTGGCCGTCTCGAGTCTGATGGCGATGGTGCTGCAATCGCTCTGCTGCCGACTGGGCATCGCCTCCGGCCTCGATCTGGCCCAGGCCTGCGCCAGGTTGTTGCCCGGTGTCCTGCGGCTGCCCCTGTGGCTGCTGGCCGAGCTGGCGATCGTGGCCTGCGACATCGCCGAGCTGGTGGGCAGTGCGATCGCCCTGCATCTGCTGCTGGGCCTGCCCTTGCCCTGGGGGGTGGCCCTGACGGCCCTCGACACCCTGCTGCTGCTGCTGTTGCAGCACTGGGGGGTCAGGCGATTGGAGGCCGTGGTGATCGCCCTGGTGGCCCTGATCGCCGCCTGCTTCGCGGTGGAGCTGATGTTGCTGCAGCCCCCCTGGCATGAGGTGGCCCAGGGATTCATCCCCCAGCTCACGGGCCTGGGCGACGGCCGCAGGCTGTTTCTGGCGGCGGGGATTCTGGGGGCCACCGTGATGCCCCACAACCTCTATCTCCACTCAGCCCTGGTCCAGTCCCGCCAGTGGGAGGGGGAGCAGCAGGCGCGCCACCGGGCCCTGTGGTTCAGCACCCTGGACACCCTGGTGGCCCTGGCCCTGGCCTTCGTGGTCAATGCGGCGATCCTGGTGCTGGCCGGGGGCAGCTTTTACCGGCGGGGCGGCGAACCGGTCGCCGATCTGAGCCAGGCTTACCACCTGCTGACGCCGATCCTCGGCACCTCCCTGGCCAGCCTGCTGTTCGGGGTGGCCCTGCTGGCCGCCGGTCAGAGCTCGACCCTGACGGCCACCCTGGCGGGCCAGGTGGTGATGGAGGGCTTTCTGCAGATCCGGCTGCCGCCCTGGCAGCGGCGCCTGCTGACCCGGTTCCTGGCCCTGATTCCGGCCATGGTCACGGTGATCCTGCTCGGTGATCAGGGCCTCAACCAGCTCCTGGTGCTCAGCCAGGTGTTGCTGAGCCTGCAGCTGCCCTTTGCCGCAATCCCTCTGGTCTGGCTCTGCGGTCGCCGGGAGCTGATGGGCGATCTGGTGGCGCCGGGCTGGCTGCAGACCCTCGGCTGGAGCTGTGCGGTCGTGATCGTGCTGATCAACGCCGGCCTGCTCCTCTCCAGTGTTCAGGGCTGGCTGGTCGGCTGAGCCGCCAGGGCTGGGGGCGCCTTCCCCAGGGGGGCAACCAACGGCACCGGCGACGCCTGGCCATGAAAAAGCCCCCTGCCAGGGGGGCTGTTGAGGGATTCGACCCTGTCTGCGGCCCCGGGGCCACAAGACAGGTTGGGGCGTGGGGATCAGCCGATCACAGGGGCGGTCAGGGCCACCGGGGTGGAGCCGACACGGGCCAGATCGAGGGGGAAGTTGTGAGCGTTGCGCTCGTGCATCACTTCCATGCCCAGGTTGGCGCGGTTGATCAGATCGGCCCAGGTGGGCAGCACCCGGCCCTGGGCATCGAGGATCGACTGGTTGAAGTTGAAGCCGTTGAGGTTGAAGGCCATGGTGCTGATGCCCATGGAGGTGAACCAGATGCCGACCACCGGCCAGGCGGCCAGGAAGAAGTGGAGGCTGCGGCTGTTGTTGAACGAGGCGTACTGGAAGATCAGGCGACCGAAGTAACCGTGGGCAGCCACGATGTTGTAGGTCTCCTCTTCCTGGCCGAACTTGTAGCCGTAGTTCTGGGACTCGGTCTCGGTGGTTTCACGCACCAGCGATGAAGTCACCAGCGAGCCGTGCATGGCCGAGAACAGGCTGCCGCCGAAGACACCCGCCACCCCCAGCATATGGAAGGGGTGCATGAGGATATTGTGCTCGGCCTGGAACACCAACATGAAGTTGAAGGTGCCGGAAATGCCGAGGGGCATGCCATCGGAGAAGGAACCCTGGCCGAAGGGGTAGATCAGGAACACGGCGAAGGCGGCCGACAGCGGAGCGCTGTAGGCGACGCAGATCCAGGGGCGCATGCCCAGCCGGTAGGACAGTTCCCACTGGCGACCCATGTAGGCGGAGATGCCGATCAGGAAGTGGAAGACCACCAGCTGATAGGGACCGCCGTTGTACAGCCACTCATCGAGGCTGGCGGCTCCCCAGATGGGGTAGAAGTGCAGGCCGATGGCGTTGCTGGAAGGGATCAGGGCGCCGGAGATGATGTTGTTGCCGTACAGAAGGCTGCCGGCCACGGGTTCGCGGATGCCGTCGATGTCGACGGGGGGAGCGGCGATGAAGGCGACGATGAAGCAGATGGTGGCCGCCAGCAGACAGGGGATCATCAGCACACCGAACCAACCGACATAGATGCGGTTGTTGGTGGAGGAGACCCACTGGCAGAAGCTTTCCCAGCTTCCGGCGCGGCCCCTGCGAAGAGCAGTGGTCATGGGGAAAAGAACGGGATGGGACTGAGGTATGCCCACGGTCGACCAGACGACGGCGCCTGAAATCGACCCTTGACCCGTCCGGCCATGCCGTGGTGGGTCAACTCCGGGGTAATCGCGTGGTCAATCAGCCGTTCGGTCAGCCTAGAAGACGAGCGATGAAGCCCTCTCCCTGAACAACCTGCGACGATCGCTTCGACGATCACTCCAGCACGGGTACTTGGATGCTACGGCGAAGTTTTGTCGGTGCACACCGCAAGGCCTTGAGGGCGCCAATCGATAGACAATTTCATGAAGTTGTCTGAAGCTCTCCCCCGGTTCGGGGGCGGTCGCCCTGGCCCTTGCGGCGTCAATCAGGCGTGTCGGACTTGCCGCTCACCCCACCATCGGCGTGAGCCAGCACCAAGCACCCAGCCCCCAGCCCCCATGACCCAGCTCCCGACCCTCAGGCCGCCAGGGCCTGCTGCTGGAGCCAGGTTCTCCCCTGGCTGACAAACCCCGTCCAGTCGAGTTTTTCACTCTCTGCGGCCTGGGCCACCAGCACGGCGGACCGGCGGCGGATCTGGTCGAGATCGGGCTCGCTCACCCCACAGGATTCGGCCAGCACATCGGCCATCGCCCGACCCACCACCCGGGTCAAATAGGCGGAGCTGAGGGCCTGCACCGCCCCCGCCACCAGCCAGGTGGCGCCGTGGAGCTTGAGCACCGTCATCAGCGCCTGGCTGCTCCATTCCACCAACCCCTGGGCCAGGGCGGCCCGGCCGAGTTCGGTGGCGGCGGCCCGCAGCTGCTCCAGGCTCCAGGGGCAGTCCCACAGCCGGGCCATCTCCTGGAGCATCAGGCCATTGGCGATCGCCAGGACCACCAGATCGACACTGGGCAGGGGAGAGGCGAACACGCCGGCGGCAACGATCCACTGGGTCCGCTGTTGGAGGCCCTGCCACTCGCTCCGACGCAGCAGCTCCAGTTCCGCCTGCCAGCGACCGTGCATCAGCTCGAAGCTGCGCAGGGCCGTGGCCTTGCGCAGCCCCTGATCGCAGCGATCCAACCACTGAACCAAGGGGTCAAGGCTCGGGGCCAGGGTCTGCCCCTGGCCGTCCCAGAGCAGCACCCGCGTCGGATCCAGGGCCGACCACTGGCTGGCCAGCTCCTCCAGCAGGGCACCCCGATCAAGCGGCAGCGGCGCCTGGATCAACAGCCAGATCGGTTGGCGATGGGCCGCGGACTGGCTGTGGGCCTGGGATTGCAACCAGAGCAACTCGGCGGCCGTGAGCGGAAGCTGCAGGTGGAACAGCAGGCCATCGGCCCGTTCGAGCGCCTGGGGCCAGCGCCGATTGGTGCTGCGGCTGGGCAGGGGCTCAGCCCAGTGCAGACAGAGCGGGCGCCGGGCGCGCAGGGCCTCGGCAAAGCGAGGCTGCAATTCAGGCGGAGGCAGCTGGCAGCCCGCCAGGGCAAGAGCCAGCTCCTGGCGCTCCAGGGTGGTGCGCAGATCCGAGAGATCCGATCGCCGCTGCTCCTGGGAGGGACCGCCGTCCGGATCGAGCTTGTCGAATTGGCTGAGCACCGCCTCGCAGCGGGCCAGCCAGCCCTCGAGGTCCAGCGGCAGGGAGGGAACGACGCGCCGCCGCCGGGACAGCAGCCACCAGCCCCCGGCCAGGGCGCCAACCCCGAGCAGGGACCCCCCATCGAGATGCAGCAGCTGGGCCACCGCATCGGTTCCCAGGAGCGCACCCGCCCCCAGCACGACCGGTCGACGCCAGAACGGAGCGTCTGCTCGGGCGGGGACGACCTCGGGGGCCGCGGGGACGGGCAGGGAATCCGGGCGGTTCACAGGGGGCGCCGAGCGTTGAGCCTCTCTAGCTCAGATGCTGGGAAGGGCACCAGCAGAAGGCCATCGGCGACACCATCCGCCATGGCCCTATCCCCATAGCCTGCGTATGGCCCGAGTTCGCGTGACCAAGGCTGATGGTGGATGCCCTGATGTGCCTGAGACCGCGCCAGCGGGAGGAGCTGCACCGTCGTCTCGCCTTGCTGCAGGACGAGCAGCGTTGGCATGGAGGTCTGCCGGTGTTGCTGCTGGACCGCTGCTGGTTGCGACTGGAAAGCGTGCGGATTGATCAGTTGGCCGGCCGACTGCCCCCGGATTCCAGCCGCGAGGCGCCCGAACTGGCCCGCTACCGGGAGCTGCTGGCGGCCGGACTGCAGGAATGGCAGGCCCAGCAACTGTGTTGGCAGGAATTTGGTGGCGATGCCTGCCGTGAGGCGCTGCAGCGCTTCTGGCAGGCCCAGGAACGGGGAAATCAGGGCTGGACGTTGGAGCGTTACCTGGCCCTGGTGCAGGAGTACCGCCAGCGCTTTCTCAGCCATGAGTGCCGCCCCCTGCCGCTGCTGGTGCTGGCCCGGCAGGGGCTTCCCGCCGCCAGTCAGCACGCTCTGCACTGGCTTCACGCCGAGCCGGATCCTGCCCGTCGCTCGATGCGCCACACTTGCGCCTGAATGCGTGCTGCGGGCATGGCCGACGACACCAACACTCCCCTGGACAACGGTGGATCCGAGGATTCGGGACGCGGTCGTCGGGAGGGAGCCCCGCGGGAAATCAGGCAGCGGGACGGGGGACAGCGCTCGGGCGGGCAGCGCGATGCCGGCGGCTTCCGGATCCGGCTGAGTGACAACGAACTTCAGGCGGCCCGGGCCCTGCAGGAGGCCTTTGGGCTCCGCTCCACCGTGGCCGTGCTGGGGTTCGCCCTGCGCACCCTGGCCCAGCAGCTCGAAGCTGGCCAACTTCAGGACCTGGTGGCCCAGCAGCGGACCCAGGCCGCCCAGCGCCCCCCCGCTGCCCGGGGCGGCGGAGAACGGGATGACCGGCGCGGTGAAGGCCGGAGTCAGCCATCCGGTGGTGGTGGCCGAGCCCAGCGCATCGACCCCTTCGCCAGGCCCAGTCGCCCGGCGCCGGCCAAAGCCGAGGCTGAAGTCTTGGAGTCCGAGGCCACGGAACAGTTCGACAAGCAACCGGCTCCGGACCAGTCCGGCAGCGAAGCCGGTTCGGCTGTGATCGATCAGGCCGATCCAGCTGGAGACGCAGCAGTCCCGGAGGCCAGCGCCCCTGGGGCGGAAGCCGCCGCGGTCAGCGCCGGTGAAGCCTGAAGCACCCGGGACGATGGCCGCACCTGATCCGGGGCTCTCCCCGTCGAGATCCGCCGGCCCCAGCGGCCGGCCGCGGGTGCTCTCGGGGGTCCAACCCACCGGGGCCCTGCATTTGGGCAATTGGCTTGGAGCCATCCGCAACTGGGTCGATCTCCAGGACAGCCACGACACCTTTTTCTGTGTCGTCGATCTGCATGCCATCACGGTGCCGCACGAACCGGCGCGCCTGGCGGAGGACACCCTCAGCACGGCGGCGCTCTACCTCGCCTGCGGCATTGATCCCCAGCGCTCGACCGTCTTCGTCCAGAGCCACGTCAGCGCCCACAGCGAGCTCTGCTGGCTGCTGAACTGCGTCACCCCGCTCAACTGGCTCGAGCGCATGATCCAGTTCAAGGAGAAGGCCCTCAAGCAGGGGGCGGACGTCTCCGCTGGGCTGCTGGATTACCCGGTGTTAATGGCGGCCGACATCCTTCTCTATGACGCCGACCGGGTGCCGGTGGGGGAGGACCAGAAACAACATCTGGAACTGGCCCGCGACATCGCCCAGCAGCGCATCAACGCCCGCTTCGCTCCCAGGGACGGTGACGGTGAACCGATTCCGATCCTCAAGGTTCCGGAGCCCCTGATCCTGCGGGAGGGCGCCCGGGTGATGAGTCTGACCGACGGCCGCAGCAAGATGAGCAAGAGCGATCCCAATGAGGGCTCACGCATCGCCTTGCTGGATCCACCGGAGCTGATCAGCCGCAAGATCAAGCGCGCCAAGACCGACCCGCAGATGGGGCTGGAATTCGGCAATCCGGAGCGACCGGAGGCCGACAACCTGCTGGGCCTCTACGCGCTGCTGGCGGGTCGCAGCCGGGAAGCGGCGGCCGCCGAATGTGCCGCCATGGGCTGGGGCACGTTCAAGCCCTTGCTGGCGGAGGCCGCCGTGGCCGCCCTGGCCCCCCTGCAGCAGCGCTACCGCGAGTTGCGCAGCGACCCCCGCTACCTCAGCGAGGTGCTGCAACAGGGCCGCGATCGCGCCGGGCTGGTGGCTGAAGCCACCCTGGAGCGGGTGCGCCAAGCCTTGGGCTTCCTGTCCCAGGTCTGAGGGCCGGTGCGGCACCGCCCTGGTTGAACGATTGGCTGACGGGCCAACGGACACGCCGGTCAATAAACGACCACAGGATCGCGGTGCTTCCCCAAGGCTGGCGAGCCTTCCTGCCGCGGTGAAAGCCGTTGGGCCAAGGCTGAACACTCTTTTGGCCAATGATGAGCTGTGCTGATGATTCAGGCGCCGTGATCGTTTCCTGACCGGCGCCGTCTTGCGACGAATCGAGACCCAGGAGTCCTGCCCAGCGCAGGGATCTCGTCGGGGACTCGGGCAGGGACCGGCTGGCGTTGCACAGCGCGCCCGACTTGTCCAGGCCGGTCGATCCAGGGCTGGTCGACCAAGGGCGGCGGCGGGCAGGGTCTCCTGGTCTAACCGAATGCCTTGCCCTTGCGTCGCCGCCTCCAGTCCCTGCTCCTCCAGCCGCTGCAGCCGTGGCTGCAGCCGATCCGTCCACCGATGCTCGGTTCGATGGCCTTGCTGATGACCGTGCCACTGGTGGGTCAGCAGCCCCATTCCCCCGCCAGGGCGATCCAGCGGCCGGAGGTATCGGAGACGCGAACCGCCAGGCCCGGTCCTTACACGATCACGCCGGAGCGGCGGGCCCTGTTGAACACGATCCGCTACGCCGAAGGCACCTGGCTGGGCGGAGCGGCCGAGGGCTATCGCACCCTGTTCGGCGGCGGTCGCTTCCAGAACCTCGATCACCACCCCGAGATCACGGTGGATCGCGGTTACGTGAGTGCCGCCGCCGGGGCCTATCAATTTCTGCCCGGGACCTGGCGGGCCGTGGCCCGGGAGCTGAATCTCTCCGATTTCAGGCCCGACAGCCAGGACCAGGCCGCCCTGCGTCTGGTGGACCGACGCGGAGCCCTGAAGTGCTTCGATCGCGACGGCCTCAGCCTGGAGGTGCTGGCCCGACTGTCGCCGGAGTGGGCCTCCCTGCCGGACAGCCAGGGAGCCAGTGCCTATGGCCAGCCGGTCAAGGCCGGCAGCGAACTGCAGCGTTTCTATGCCCAGCAACTGGATCGTCAGCGTCGGGGCCTCAGCGCCTGATCTGGCGGGATTGTCCGATCGACCCCGGTGGGACCGTCCAAGCCGTTCAACCCAGGACAACCCCATGGGTTCCGGTTTGATCCCATCTGCCCCTGCCGGAGCCAGACGGGCAATCGCTCAGGGCTCCAGATAGACGACTCGCCCCCGCTCGTCGTTGCCGACATCGAGCAACTGGCGGTGCAGCAGGCGCTCAATCTCGCTGTACACCACCTCGCTGTCGGCTCCGAGGGGAAGCTGGATCTCCAGCAGGGCGTCGTTGATGGTGAAGCCCCGACGACCGGATCGACGGGCCAGCTGCAGCAACTGGCGCTCCAGGGGAGGCAGCGACGAGATCTCCGCGGCCTTGAGGGCCTCCTGGAGCAGCAGGGGCTGGTTGGCTCGCTGCACCAGATCAGGAATCAGCAGCAGATCGACCAACTGACCCAGATAACAGAAGCCAAAGGTGAGCAACCAGACCGTGCCGCTGATCGGTCGGCGGTTGTAAAAACGCTGCAGGCCGCAGACGCCAACCAGGGACAGGCACCAGAGCAGGTAACTCACGGCGATGCTGCGGCGCTCGGCTCCTGCCGCCAGGGCGGGCTGGGTGGAGGGAGATGGACGAAGGGTCACCGCAGACCGTCGTGGCCGCCGACACCGTAGAGCCAATGGCCCTCAAAAAGCAGGACGGGCCAAGGCCCATCTGCCACAGCGCCTGGAGATCCCCAAGGCGTCCCTTAGAGTTTCTGAGCTGAATGACGCATGAGAGCGCAGTGAAAGACGTTGCCGGCCGTCCTTTAGCCAAACCAGTACTCCTCCTGAAAATCGCCGCTTTCGGGCTTTTTGTGTTGTTCGGCTGCAATCTTCTGGCCAGCGTGCTGCCGCCACGGCTGATTGATCCGGCTTGGCAGATGGCCCTGTTCAGTGGCCTGCAATCTCTCTCCTTCTTGCCCCTGATCGGCATCTGCCTGTTGCTGGTGGGGCCCGATCTGCAGATCGGTTCGAGCCGTCATCGGCTGGGATGGATTCGCAAAGCCTCCGCTGTGGCCTGCATCGGCTACCTTTGGCTGATTCCGTTGCAGGCCTCCGCCATGTGGCGCTTGGGCATCCTCGCCGAGGTCCCGGCCAATCGCACCATCGCAAGCATCGCTGCCTCTCGCGCCGAAATCGGCTCTAGTCGTACCCTCGGCGAACTCAATACCGCTCTCGCCAAACTGCCCGGAGCTCCGAAGTTGCCACCGGGATTTAACCAACCCCTTGATCCAATTCGCCAGAGCATGCAGCAAAAGCTGGGTTCCGACCTGGAAAAACTGCGGGCTGATCAACAGCAAAGAATCAGCGGCCGCCGGATCCCCGAACTGTTGGTGTTCACGAAATCCGTGATTATCGACTTGGTTTTCGCCGTTTTCTTTGGGGCTGTAGCGGGCTTCAAAGCCCCACGGTTACCCGCCAAGTTGGCGCTGGCCAACCCCTTCCCGCTGATCGCTAAAAGCAATGAGAAGGCCGAGCGCCAAGGCTCGGCAAGGCGCCGGGCCGCCCAGATCTCCGGCCAACCTGGACCCATCGGCCGAGTCATCAAAACCGTTGACCAACAGATCAAAGACATGAAACGCCGCCGGGACGCCAAGCGGCTGGCCGCCAAGGTGGCCGCATCACGGCGCTCCAGGCGTGGCTAGGTCGCTCTGAACGTCTGCCTGAACCGACTCCGTAAGATCCAGCAACCGACCACCCGTGAATCCGTGACCAGCTCCCCGATCGCCGTGAGTCCCCAGGCGGCATCGGCCGAGAGCACCACGGAGGCCATCCAGCTTCCCAGAACCAGCGAGAGCCCGACCCTGCTGCGCATTCGCCATTCGATGAGCCACGTGCTCGCCATGGCCGTGCAACGCCTGTTTCCCAAGGCCCAGGTCACCATCGGTCCCTGGACGGAGACAGGCTTCTACTACGACTTCGACAACCCCGAGCCCTTCACCGAGGCCGATCTCAAGGCGATCCGCAAGGAGATGGTCAAAATCATCGGCTCCCGACTGCCCCTGGAGCGGATCGAGGTCAGCCGTGAGGAAGCGGAACGGCGCATCAGCCAACAGAACGAGCCCTACAAACTGGAAATTCTGGCGGGCCTGCAGGAACCCATCACCCTCTACACCCTGGGTGAGCAGTGGTGGGACCTGTGCGCGGGTCCCCATGTGGCCAACACCAGTGAACTCAATCCCAAGGCCTTCGCCTTGGAAAGTGTGGCGGGGGCTTATTGGCGCGGCGACGAAAACAAGGCGCAACTGCAACGCATCTATGGAACGGCCTGGGAAACGGCCGACCAATTGGCCGAGTACCAGCGCCGCAAACAGGAAGCCCTGCGCCGCGACCATCGCCGGTTGGGCACCGATCTGGATCTGTTTTCGATCGAAGATGAGGCCGGTGCCGGTCTGGTGTTCTGGCACCCCCGCGGCGCCCGCATGCGCCTGTTGATCGAGGACTTCTGGCGTCAGGCCCACTTCGACGACGGCTACGAGTTGCTCTATACCCCCCATGTCGCCGACATTGAACTGTGGCGCACGTCCGGCCATCTTGATTTCTACGCCGAGAGCATGTTCGGCCCGATGCAGGTGGACGAGCGCCAGTTCCAGCTCAAGCCGATGAACTGTCCCTTCCACGTGCTCACCTATGCCAATCGGCTGCGCTCCTACCGGGAACTGCCGATCCGCTGGGCCGAGCTGGGCACCGTCTACCGCTACGAACGTCCCGGTGTGATGCACGGTCTGATGCGGGTGCGCGGCTTCACCCAGGACGACGCCCACGTGTTCTGTCTGCCGGAGCAGATCGGCGATGAGATTCTGCGGGTGTTGAATCTGACCGAGCGCATTCTCAGCACCTTTGATTTCCGCCAGTACGAGATCAACCTCTCCACCCGACCTGAAAAATCCATTGGCGATGATGCTGTCTGGGACCTGGCGACCCGGGGTCTGATCGAGGCCCTAGACCGCAAGGGTTGGGCCTACAAGGTGGACGAGGGCGGCGGTGCCTTCTATGGGCCCAAGATCGATCTCAAGATTGAAGATGCGATCGGGCGCCTGTGGCAATGCTCGACGATTCAGCTCGATTTCAACTTGCCCGAGCGCTTCGATCTCGACTATGTCGCCGCCGACGGCAGCCGCCAGCGGCCGATCATGATTCACCGGGCCATCTTCGGGTCCCTGGAGCGCTTCTTCGGCATCATGACCGAGAACTACGCCGGTGATTTCCCCTTCTGGTTGGCACCGGAGCAGATCCGTCTACTCCCCGTCACCGATGAGGTCCTGGCCTATGCAGAGTCCCTGCAGCACCAGCTGAGCGCCCAGGGCATCCGGGCCACGATTGATCGCAGTGGCGAACGGTTGGGCAAGCTGATTCGCAATGGCGAGCAGATGAAAATTCCGGTGCTGGCTGTCCTTGGTGCCAAGGAAGCGGAAACCGCCACGGTCAGTCTGCGCAGCCGCCGGGATGGGGACCTGGGCAGCTTGTCCGTGGCCCAGTTGATTGAGCGGGCCGCCGGGGCCAACCAAGGGCGGCGGGCCGGGCTGGTCGACGGCTGATCCGGGCGGGGTCTTGGACAACGATGATCAGCTTTCCCCCTCCCAACAGGTTGATGCCATGACCACGCTGCTGGCTGGCGATATCGGCGGCACCAAAACCCTGCTGAGCCTCCACGACGGCGCCAGCCTGGAGCCCCTCAGCAGCCAGCGCTACCCCTCCGCCGACTGGGATGACTTGGGGGCCATGGTGCGTGGCTTCCTGCGTGAGACCGAAGCCCAGGGTCTGGCCCGGCCCGCCGCCGCCTGTCTGGCCGTCGCCGGCCCGGTGCATGCCGGTCGGGCCCAGCTCACGAACCTGCACTGGTTGTTGGAGGAGGCCGCGCTGGCCAGGGACTGCGGCATCGCCAGGTTGGAGCTGGTCAACGATTTCGCCGTGCTGATCTATGGCCTGCCCCATCTGCAGGCGGCCCAGGTCGAGAGCGTGCGGCGCGGTGAGGCGGAGCCTGAGGCGCCCCTGCTGATCTTGGGTGCCGGCACCGGTCTCGGGGTGGCGCTGGGGGTGCACACCCGCTCGGGCCTGCAGGCCCAGGCCAGCGAGGCCTCCCATGGTGAATTCGCCCCCCGCAGCCAGGAGGAATGGGAGCTCAGGCAATGGATCCGGGCCGATCGCCAGCTGGAGCGGGTGTCGATCGAGCGGGTGGTCAGTGGTACGGGCCTGGGGGATGTGGCCCGCTGGCTCCTGGCGAACCGGGATCCGCAGGGGACCCATCCTCTGACGGCCCAAGCCAGCCGCTGGTTGGCCGGCGAGGTGGTGCGCGAAGCCACCCCAACCTCCGCCGCCGAGCGGGCCGATCTGCCGGCCGCCGTCGCGGCGGCGGCGGCGGCCGGCGATTCCCTGGCCCAGGAAGCCCTGGAGATCTGGCTGGGTGCCTACGGATCGGTCTGCGGCGATCTCGGCTTGGCCAGCCTCAGCCGCGGCGGCATCTGGCTGGCCGGTGGCACGGCCGCGAAGTTGTTGGATGGACTTCGCTCCCGGCGCTTCAGCGAGGCCTTCCTGGCCAAGGGACGCTTGCGGGCGGTGCTGGAGCCGATGCCGATCCAGGCGGTGATCGATCCGGCCTTCGGCAGTTTCAGCGCTGCCTGCCGGGCGCGGATGTTGCTGCATCAAGCCGGCACCGGTGCCTGAAGGTCGTCTGCCGCCCTGCAGCGGCCCGATCGGCTCGCTCGCCTTCCGGAGCGGCGCCCGCCCCACCGGCTGCAACACTGGTTTGAGTAAGACGACCTAGATGGCGCGCCCATACCTCGGTCAAGGGGTGGTGGTAGAGGTTCCCGCCACCACCGCCAACCTCGGCCCCGGTTTTGATTGCCTGGGCGCAGCCCTGGACCTGGGCAACCGCTTTGAGCTGCGGGTGATTGAGGGGGGCGGTGATCGCTTCGACCTGATCATCGAGGGCAGCGAGGGGGCCCACCTGCGGGGCGGCCCCGACAACCTCATCTATCGCTCCGCCCAGCGGGTGTGGAAGGAGGCTGGCGAGGAACCGGTGGCCCTCGAGGCCCGGGTCCAGTTGGCGGTACCGCCGGCCCGGGGCCTCGGCAGCAGCGCCACGGCGATCGTCGCCGGCCTGATCGGCGCCAACGCCCTGGTCGGCGAGCCCCTGAGTCAGGAGAAACTGCTGGAGCTGGCCATCGACATCGAGGGCCATCCCGACAACGTGGTCCCCTCGCTCGTCGGTGGTCTGTGCCTGACCGCCCGGGCCGCCTCCCATCGCTGGCGGGTGGTGCGCTGCGAATGGGCGACCAACGTGCAGGCGGTGGTGGCCATCCCCTCCATCCGCCTCAGCACCGCCGAGGCCAGGCGAGCCATGCCGCGCAGCATCCCGATCAGCGATGCGGTGATCAACCTCGGCGCCCTGACCCTGTTGTTGCAGGGCTTGCGCACGGGCAATGGCGAACTGATCGCCGACGGCATGCATGACCGCATCCATGAGCCCTACCGCTGGGGCCTGATCCAGGGCGGCAAGGCGGTGCGGGAGGCGGCCCTGGAGGCGGGGGCCTGGGGCTGCGTGATCAGCGGCGCCGGCCCAACCCTGCTGGCCCTGGGGCCCGCCTCCGTCGCCGAGGCCGTCAGCCAGGCCATGGTGGAGGCCTGGCGCCTGGAAGGGGTGAGCAGCCGCGGCGAGGTGCTCCAGCCCCAGCACGAGGGCAGCAGTTGGAGCCCGATGGCATCGCTCACGGCCTGAGCATGGCCTCCCTTCAGCGGCGGTTTGGCGGTAGGCCAGGCTCGATGGGTTCCCGGTAGGCCAGGCCCGAAAGCAGCCGCGGACTGCCGGCTTCGACCTTTTTCATCCCCTAGCACGGGTCATGAGTACATCTACTCAGCTGATAGATTCCTGCACCAAGGGATCCGGCCCGCCCGTCAGGTCTGCGGCCGATGATTCCCAAGCCACCAGCTGGACGACGTGATGGACGCCACCCTGCCCCTTTCGGCCGCGTCTTCGCTCCCGGCAGTCTTTCCCTGGCTGAGCCTGATCGTGCTGCTGCCGGCGGCCGCAGCCCTGATCATGCCGCTGTTGCCTGGCGATCCAGACGATCCCAGTCTGCCCAGGCTGCTGGCCCTCGGCGTGCTGGGCGTTGATCTGGGGCTGATGCTGTGGGTGTTCAGTCGCCACTTCGATGGCAGCCTGGCCACGCTGCAACTGGTGGAGCGGGTCCCCTGGGTGCCGGCCCTCGGCTTGGAATGGTCCCTGGCCGCCGATGGCCTTTCGGCTCCGGTGGTCGTGCTCAGCGGTCTCGTCACCCTACTGGCCGTGGCCGCCAGCTGGAACATCAATCGCAAGACCCGTCTCTATTTCGGCCTGCTGCTGCTGCAGGCTTCAGCCCAGGGGCTGGTGTTTCTCTCCCAGGACTTTCTGCTGTTCTTCCTGGCCTGGGAGCTTGAACTGGTGCCGGTGTACCTGCTGATCGCCATCTGGGGCGGTAAACAGCGCCAGTACGCGGCCACCAAGTTCATCCTCTACACGGCTTCCGCCTCCCTGCTGATCCTGATCAGCGGCCTGGCCCTGGCCCTCTCCGGTGACAGCTTCACCCTCAATCTCTCCGAGCTGGCGGCCCGCTCGCCCGGGGGCACTTTCGGCCTGCTCTGTTACCTCGGCTTCCTGATCGGTTTCGGCGTGAAGTTACCGATCTTTCCGCTGCACACCTGGCTGCCCGATGCCCACGGCGAGGCAAACGCGCCGGTGTCGATGCTGCTGGCCGGGGTGTTGCTCAAGATGGGTGGCTATGCCCTGATGCGCTTCAACGTGCAGATGCTGCCGGAGGCCCATCTGTTGTTGGCTCCGGCCCTGATCGTGCTGGGGATCGTCAACATCATCTATGGCGCCCTCAACGCCTTCGCCCAGGACAACGTCAAACGGCGCATCGCCTGCAGTTCCGTCAGCCACATGGGCTTCGTGCTGCTGGGGATTGGCGCCATTGACGCCCTTGGCATGAGCGGGGCCATGCTGCAGATGATCAGCCATGGCCTGATTGCGGCCTCGATGTTCTTCGTCACCGGCGTCTTCCACGACCGGACCAAGACCCTGTCGATTCCCAACATGGGCGGCCTGGCCAAGGCCCTGCCGATCACCTTCGCCTTCTTCCTGGCCAGTTCCCTGGCCTCCCTGGCCCTGCCGGGCATGAGCGGCTTCATCAGCGAGATCACCGTGTTCCTTGGGGTAACGGCCAACGACGGCTTCACCGTGCCGTTCCGGGTGCTGACGATCGTGCTGGCCGCCATCGGCCTGGTGCTGACTCCGGTCTATCTGCTCTCGCTCTGTCGCCGGGTCTTCTTCGGCCCCCGGATCCCGGCCCTGGCCGTGGTCGGCGACATGACCCCCCGGGAGCTGGTGATCGGTCTCAGCCTGCTGGTGCCCACCCTGGTGATCGGCTTCTGGCCCCGGGTGGCGATCGACTTCTACCAGGCCAGCACCAACGCCCTGGCCATCGAGCTCAGCAACACCAGCCAGATCGCCCTCAGCCATCTCCCCAGCTTCGGCTGATCCCAGGCCCTGCGGCACCGGTGCGGGCATCCCGTCGCCGCGCTCGCCACGGTCCCCCTGGGTTCCAGCTGGAATGGATTTTCAACGCGTCAACGCACGAGCCGGACCATGAGCACCGATCTCCAGAGCCGACCTGCCCTGCTGGCGGGTGTTGGCTTACCCCAGTTCGAGCAGATCACGCCCGACCAGGTGAGTCAGCACATTCCCGAGCTGATGGGCCAGCTGGAGAGCGAGCTCTCGGCGCTTGAAACCCGGCTCGATCAGGCGAGCCAACGGGGCGAATCCCCGACCTGGGAGACGCTGATGGATCCCCTGCAGCGTCTCAATGAACGGCTGCGCTGGAGCTGGGGGGTGGTCAGCCATCTCAACGGGGTCTGCAACTCTCCGGAACTGCGCCAGGCCCACAGCGAGCAGCAGGCCTCCGTCGTGGCCTTCGGCAATCGGGCCGGCCAGAGCGAGACCATCCACCGGGCCCTCAAGGCGCTGCAGGCCTGCCCCGATCTGGACCGCACCCAGCAGCGAATCCTGGCCAGCGAGCTGCGGGACATGGATCTGCGGGGC
The DNA here is from genome assembly GCA_037127935.1 of Synechococcaceae cyanobacterium ELA739. GTDB lineage: Bacteria > Cyanobacteriota > Cyanobacteriia > PCC-6307 > Cyanobiaceae > Cyanobium. The sequence goes on along the minus strand of JBAXXM010000010.1, from coordinate 31,064 downwards.
GTCGGCCTCCAGGGGGCCGAGCGGCAGGCCTTCAACGCTGTGAGCCAGGAGCTGGCCGAACTGTCCACCAGCTTCGGCAACCGGTTGCTGGATGCCACCAACAACTGGAGCCTGCGACTCACCGAGGTTGCCGAGGTTGACGGCCTGCCCCTGAGCCTGCGGGACCAGCTGGCCCAGGCCGCCCGCCTGGCGGACCCGGCCGATGCCGGCGCCACGGCGGAGAACGGTCCCTGGCTGATGGGTCTCGATTACCCCCGCTTCGGACCCTTCATGCAGCACAGCCGTCGCCGGGACCTGCGCGAAAGGGTCTACAAGGCCCAGGTCAGCCGCGCCTCCGGCGAAGCCGCTGCCACCTGGGCGGCCGGCAGCGAGCCCAGCGCCGCCGCTGACAGCAACTGGCCCGTGATCGAGCGGATCCTGACCCTGCGGCTGGAGCAGGCCCGCCGCCTCGGCTTCGCCAACTGGGCCGAAAAGAGCCTGGCCGCCAAGATGGCCGGCTCAATCGCCGAGGTCGAAGGGCTGCTGGAGGATCTGCGCGCCGCCGCCTATCCGATGGCCGAGCAGGAACTGGCCGATCTGCGGGCCTGCGCCGGGCGCCAGGGCGCCGCCGAAGCCGCCGACCTGCAGCCCTGGGACGTGAGCTTCTGGGCCGATCACCTGCGCCGCGAGCGCTTCGATCTCGACAGCGAGGCGCTGCGGCCCTGGTTCCCGCTGCCCCAGGTGCTCGATGGCCTGTTTGGCCTCTGCGATCGTCTGTTCGGCATCACGATCAGCGCCGCCGATGGCGAGGCGCCGATCTGGCATCCAGACGTGCGCTACTTCCGCGTCCATGACCGGGACGAGGACCGGCCGATCGCCGCCTTCTACCTCGACCCCTACAGCCGGCCCGGCAGCAAGCGCGGCGGGGCCTGGATGGACGAGTGCCTGAGCCTGTCCCACGGGGCCGATGGCCAGCCGGTGCTGCCGGTGGCCTACCTGGTCTGCAACCAGAGCCCGCCGGTGGGGGAGACCCCCAGCCTGATGACCTTCCAGGAGGTGGAGACCCTGTTCCACGAGTTCGGCCACGGCCTGCATCACATGCTCACCACCGTCGAGCGGCCCCAGGCGGCCGGCATCAACAACGTCGAGTGGGATGCGGTGGAGCTGCCAAGCCAATTCATGGAGAACTGGTGCTACGACCGCTCCACCCTGCTGGGCATGGCCCGCCACTGGCAGAGCGGTGAACCGCTGCCCGAGGCCGAATTCGACAAGCTGCTGGCCGCCCGCACCTTCATGGCGGGTGCCGCCACCCTGCGGCAGGTGCACTTCTCGCTGACGGACCTGCGCCTGCACAGCACCTGGACCCCAGGCAGCGGCCAGACCCCCGAACAGCTGCGCCGACAGATCGCCACCACCACCACCGTGCTGGAGCCGATCGAAGAGGACGCCCTGCTCTGCTCCTTCGGTCACATCTTCGCCGGCGGCTATGCGGCCGGGTACTACTCCTACAAGTGGGCTGAGGTGCTCAGCGCCGATGCCTTCAGCGCCTTCGAAGACGGGGGCCTCGACAATGAGGAGGCGATCCGCGCCACCGGCCGCCGCTTCCGCGACACCGTGCTCAGCCTGGGCGGCAGCCGCCATCCGGCCGAGGTGTTCGAGAGCTTCCGGGGCCGCGCCCCGTCCCCTGAGGCCCTGATCCGGCACACGGGTCTGGTGGCGAGCTGATTGGAGTGTGTTCGGCAAGCGGGCTTGCGCTGGCAGGCCCGCTTGCCGACGGGCTCAACTCGGACGCAGCAACTCGCTCAGCAGCGGTTTCAGGCTCTGGGGCGCCTTGAGCAGGCGATCGTGACGCAACACCGGCAGCAGTTGGCAGCGACCGACGGGCAGCACCCCCAGCCAGCCGGGAAACACGGTCAGATCGGTGAGGGTGTAGAAGCTGCAGCAATCAATGCGGCGCAGGGGATCGAGATCGGCATTGAGCCGTTCCAGCAGGGAACTGCCGGGTTTCATGTCGGCGACGCCCGCCAGCAGCAGGCGCGGCCAGGGCACAGCGGCCAGGGTGCCCTGGTGGGGGCTGCCGACACTGATGAAGCGACGGGTGCGGGGGGCACCACCCAGCAACTGAATCCAGCTGCGGGCGATCACGCCCCCCATGGAAAAGCCCAGCAGATCGATCGGCTGCTCGGGTCCGAAGGTGGCCTGGATCGCCTCATCGAGACGCTGGGCCAGCTCCAGTAAGGGCCTGCTGCCCAGGCCATGGGGCAGATGGGGTAACAGCAGGGGATCACGGCGATGGTCCAGTTCCCGCAACAGGCGGTGGAACACCCTGGGCGTGTCCCAGAGGCCGTGGATCAGGACCAGCGGTACCGCCTCAGCCATCGGCCGGCGCGACACCGCCCCAGCGCCGCTGCCGCAGCACCGACACCCGCCCCTGAAAGCCGGGAATCGGCGGCTGGCACTTGCTCAGCTCCAGCCGGATCGCGATCGAGCCATACAACTGCTCCAACAGATTGAGGATCTGCTCGCTGTAGTGCTCGATCGTCAGGCAGCGCACCGTCCGGGACTGGCGCTGCAGGCTGGTGATCGCCAGGGCGTAGTCAAAGCTCCCCGCCAGTTCGTCCGCTTCGGCGGCGACCCGCAGATCACCGCCGAGCCAGAACTCCAACTCGAACCACTGGCCGTCGCGGCGTTCCTGCTCAAACACCCCGACATGGGCCCAGAGCCGCAGCCCCTGCACATGGATGGCGTCGATGGAGGTGGTCACAGCGGCAGGGGGCGATGGCGGAACTGGCGCTCACCGCTGGCGTAGTCGGCGGCGATGTGGCCCTCCCCGCGCAGCCGGTAGCGGTAGGTGACCAGCCCTTCCAGTCCCACCGGCCCCCGGGGCGGCAGGGTCTGGGTGCTGATGCCCACCTCGGCGCCGAAGCCGTAGCGGAAGCCATCGGCGAAGCGGGTGGAGCAGTTGAGGTACACGCCGGCACTGTCCACCGCCGCCAGGAAGCGATCGGCGGCCTCCGGGTCGGTGGTGGCGATGGCATCGGTGTGGCGGGAGCCGTAGCTGCGGATGTGCTCCAGCGCCATCTCCAGATCGTCCACCACCCGCACGCTCAGCACCAGGTCGGAGTACTCCGTACGCCAGTCCTGCTCCTGGGCCGCCTGGGGGACGCCGAGGGCGCAGGCGGCCCCATCCCCGCGCAGTTCGACGCCGGCGGCGGCGAAGGCCTCGATCGCCTTCGGCAGAAACCGTGCAGCTATCTCGCGGTGCACCAGCAGCGTCTCAATCGCGTTGCAGGCGGCCGGGTACTGGATCTTGCTGTCCAGCGCCAGGCTCAGGGCCTGCTGGAGATCAGCGGCCCGATCGACGTAGAGATGGCAGATGCCATCGGCGTGGCCCAGCACCGGAATGCGGGTGTTGTCCTGGATGAACCGCACCAGATCGTTCGAGCCCCGCGGAATGATCAGGTCCACCAGACCGTCGAGCTTGAGCAGGCCCAGGCTTTCCTGGCGGCTGGTGAGCAACGCCAGAGCGTCGGGATCGACGCTGGTCGTCGCCAGGCCCCGGTGCAGGGCCGTCAGGATCGCTTCACAGCTGTGGCGCGCCTCGCTTCCCCCTTTGAGCAGGGCGCCGTTGCCGGAGCGGATCGCCAGCGAGGCGATCTGCATCACCGCATCGGGCCGGGCCTCGAAGATCACCCCCAGCACCCCGAGCGGCACCGTCACCCGCTCCAACACCAGCCCCTGGTCCAGTTCGGTGTGCAACTGGCGCCGGCCCAGGGGATCGGCCAGGGCCGCCACCTGGCGCACCCCGGCGATCGCCGCCGCCAGCTTGGCCGGATCCAGCTTCAGCCGGGCCACCAGCGCCGGCGCCAGACCGTCGGCCACGGCGGCCTCCAGATCCCGCTGGTTCGCCGCCAAAATGGCGTCGCCACCGGCCTCCAGGGCCGCCGCCATCGCCTGCACCGCCTCACAGCGCCGTGGATCGCTGGTCTGGCCGAGGGCCAGGGCCGAGCTGCGCACGGCCAGGGCCCGCTGCAGCAGCTCGGGGGAAGGATCTTGAATCTGGGTCATCGCTCCATCATCCCAAGCGCTTAAGCGCCAGGCGGGCGGCGCCGAGCCTCCCGGCCCCATTGCCGAGGGCACAGGGCCGGATCTCCAGACCCTCCCGGGATACCGCCAGCACCCGCTGCTCCAGTTCGGCCCAGACCGCCGGCAGAAAATGGTGACTGGCGCCACTGAGGCCGCCGCCGATCAGCACCAGCTGCGGCGTGAGCACGTAGATCAGCGAGCTCAGGCCGATGCCCAGCAGCTGGCCGTAGCGCTGCCAGATCGCCAGGGCTTCGGCATCGCCCCGGTCCGCCAGGCGGCAGAGCTCGGCCGGATCGAGCGGGCTGAGCCGGGCCAGGCCGGCGATGCTGCAGTGCTGCTCCAGGGAGCCACGGTTGCCGCTGCGGCAGGGGGGACCGTCGGGATCCAGGCCGATCAGGCCCAGTTCGCCGGCGGCGCCGCCATGGCCGGTGAACAACTGGCCGCCCAGCATCACCCCGCCGCCGACGCCGGTGCCCAGGGTCAGCAGGATCGTGTCGCCGCTGCCGCGGGCCGCCCCGAGCCAGGCCTCTCCGAGCAGGGCGCAGTTGGCGTCATTGCCCAGGGTGACCCGCCGCTGCAACCGGGATTCCAGCCAGTCGGCCAGGGGTACGTCCACCCAGCCCGGCAGGTTGATCGAAATCCGGGCGATGCGCGCCGCCCGATCCGTCGGTCCGGGCAGGCCTACCCCCACCCGGTCCGCCAGCCCCTCGGGATCAAGATGGCCGATCGCCTCGGTGATCGCCATGGTCACCGCCCCCGGCATCGCCGGCTGGGGGGTGGGCACCTCCAGGTCCGCCAGCAACGCGCCCTGCTGATCAAAGCGGCCGAGCTTGATGGCCGTTCCCCCCAGGTCCACGCCGATCAGCTGGGCCCGATCACCGCCATGGCTGGGGCCGCCAGTCTCGGTGAGGTGCGTGGGGACGGCCACGTCTGCCCGACCCCCATCGGCTTCGGGTTGGGGCACCACGTTGCACTCGGTGGGCTCGTTCATGGCGGGGCAGGGGGGGTACGACCGAGGCGGGCAGGGCCACCTCTGGCGGTCCGTCTTCACGTCGGCCTGACCTTCCGGTGCATGGGCTGAAACCGGTGGCCTGGCTGGGAAGGGTGGGGCTCAGCACAGCCTGACGCTGAACAGGGCCCCTGCGGGCTTGCTGAGCTGGAGGTCATGGGGGCCTGGAGAGCCCCTTCGCTGGAGCCTCCATGCCGGGGACGACGGGGAAGGACCTGGAGGCACGTTGCCAGAGCGCCTGGGCCCAGGCCGCCGCACAGGCTGGAGCGATGCCAGGGCTCAGAAGCGGAAGAACAACTGCAGCAGGCTTTGCCAAGCCCCCTGGCTGTCGACAGAGGCCTGCACATTGAAGGACTCCGAGGCCTTGTAGCTCAACGTCACCTGGGGCGGCACATCGGAGCGGTTGGGGGCGACCAGCAGCGAGGCGTTGAGGCGATCGGTGAGGTCGTATCCCACCTCGCTGGCCAGCACCAGTTGGGGGGGGACCCTGCCCGAGCGCAGTTGGCTGCGGTCGGCGATCGAGGGATTCACGTAGGTGGGATAGAGGGCCAGGCTGATCCGTTGCCCCAGGGCATCGCTGAAGGAGGCCAGCAGCGGCGAGAGCAACGACTGGCCCAGCACGGTGGCCAGGGCGGTGCCGGCCTGGGCCCCGTTGAGCCCCGCCAGCGAATTGCCGCCGATCAGGGCCACCAGCCGTTCCTGGGGCAAGGGCGGACTGCTGCGCAGGCGGATGTTGTCGGCGATCCGATCCGCAGGGCCGCTGACACTGACCGTGACCAGGATCAGGTTCAGCTGGTTCAGGGACGAGAACCCCCCCTTGGACTCCGACTCCACCAGGGAGGAGTAGCCCAGGCTGCTGCCGAGCCCCTGGCCCACGCCGCTGGGGGCGATCGCATTGAGGCTGTCGGCGATGCGGGTCCGCAGGGCGATGTCCAGGTAGGGAACCAGACCCAGGGACGGGGTGAACACGGCCACATTCGGCGCGTCGGGATCGAGGCTGAAGGTGGTGGTGAACAGGTTGAGGCGACCCTGGAGCAGGCGCACCACCCCGGAGGCCCGTAGCGAGGGGTCGAGATGGCCGCTGATCCGCAGGGAGCCGCCTGTGCTGAAGTTGGCGATGTTGGGCAGCACCATCCGCAGCGCCGGACCGAAGCGCAGCACCAGGTTGTCGAAGCTGAGCCAGGGGAGGTTCGGAATCGACTGCTGGAGGGCGGCATTGGTGGTCGACTCCACATCGGGACCGAGCAACACCAGGGGCTGGCTGAAGTCCCAGCGGCGTTGCAGCAGCTCGTTCATGGAGGTGGGTTGCACCCGCAACCCACCGCCCGCGGCCTGGGCGCCCGTGGCTGGGCTGCCCGCCTCCGGCCCCTGCTCGGGGCGACCCAGCTGGCCGGGCTGGGCGTTGATGGTGCCATGGCTGATCGCCACGTCACCGCCGAGCCTGGGGGCGACGAGGCTGCCCGCCAGGGTCAGTTTGCCCGCCGCCATGGCGGCGATCCGGGACTGGGCGAAGGGCACATTCTCGAGGCTGACCGCCAGGGTCGGCTCGTCGCTGAGGGCATGGATCAGCCCCAGCCGTCCTTCGCCGTGGATCCGTCCGCCCTTGCCGACCCGGGCCCGCAGATCCTGCACCAGCATCTGCTCGAAATCGAACAGCACCGTGGCCTCCACCCCCTGCAGGGACTGGCCGACGAGCTCGTATTCGCCGTCGCGAAAGCGCAGAAAACCATTGGCGATCGGATCGGCGAGGCTGCCGCGCACGAGCAGCTGCAGATCGACACTGCCCTTGCGCCAGACCAGCGCCTTCCCCGTCAGATCGGTCAGGAAGCGCAGGCCATCGCCCCGGCTGGCCAGGCGCAATTCGAGGTTGTCACTGTCCCGCTGCAGGGGGATGATCCCCGCCAGATCGACGCTGCTGGAGGCGCCGGCGGCCCGCACGGCCAGATCCACCTGCAGCCCCTTGGCCTTCAGCTCCACATGGCCGCGGTCCAGGCTGAGGGCCTGCTGGCCGAGGCCGGCGTCATCCAGGGACAGATCCAGGGCCAGCTCGGGATGGCCGGAACCCAGCCGATAGCGCCCGCGCAGTCCCAGCTGGCCCCGCAGGCTCGAGGGGACCGGCGTCAGCAGAGCCAACAGGGACAGGGACACCCCCGAGACATCGAAGCTGCCGTCGCCGGCGAACAGGGAGCCCTCCAGCCGCACCTGGAACGGGTCGTGGGCCAGGGCCAGATCCCGGTCCCGCAGGGCCAGCCACAGATGGCCACTGGCCTGGAGTTCCGCCCGGGCCCGGCGCAGATCCGGGCCGTGGATGGCCAGGTCCGCGTCCAGTCGCATCTGCAGCCGGGACAGTCGTTCCGCCCGGGTGGCCTGGCGCCGCTGCTGATCCCAGGCATCGAGCCGCTCCTGCACGTCCTGCAGCACCACCAGCTGCTCCTGGATCGAGCTCCCCAGGGTGTCGATCGCGGCTACACCGAGATCCGCCGCGCTGCGGCGGCTGGGTAGGGGTGCCCCCCGCCACACGGCCCAGGCCTGCTGGAGCTGGCGGAACAGCAGGGAGGAGAGATCCGTCGCCTGGAAGCGGGCCTCGAAGGGGCCCGCCCACTGCCCTTTGAGGGCCACGTCGATGCTGCCAGCCGCCAGGGGCTCGACCGTGCCCTTGAGGCTGTAGCGGCGATCGGTGTAGGCCACCTGGGCCCGGATGCTGCGGCCTCCGAGGCCGAGGAACTGGGGATGGTCCAGCCCCACATCGCCAGCGAAGGCCAGGGGCTGGAGCGCCAGGCTGCCCGACCCGGTGAGGCCCCCGTCCAGGGGTTGAAAGGGGCGGTTGTGACCGAGGGCGAGCGCGAGCCCGTGCAGGGGCAGATCCCTGGCTTGCCAGCGATAGTGCTTCAGGTTGCCGTTGAGCTGCAGGCTGCCGCCCTGGCGCTGCAAGGCGATGTCGATCGGATGCCAGCGGCGATCGAGCCGGGCCGTGATCGTGCCGTCCGGGTCCGGGGACAGGGCCTGAAGGCGCAACTGGCCGCCCCCGCCGCTGTTGCCGGTCAGCTGGCCGCCCCAGGTCTCCTCCAGCAACAGCGGTCCGGCCCCGGGCCGGTGCACCACCAGCCGCTGGAGATCGGGCACCAGGGCACCGAGGCCGCCGTGCACCCGACCCTCCGCATCGAGCCGGCCCTGCAGCCGGGTGCCGACCAGGCGGCTGAGGCGGGCAAGGGGGAAATCCCTCAGGCTGAAGCTGGCCTCCAGGTCCCCCGCCCGCAGCCCCCGTCCCGCCACCAGGGTCAGGGGCAGGGAGGCCGTCGCCAGCAGGTGCTCGGATTCCAGACGCCGCAGCTGCAGCTGCCCTTCGGCCAGGCGGACGCTGGCCTGCCAGTTGCCCAGCACCGGGTTGGAGCGCTGGAGGGTGGTGTCCACCTGCAGGCTGGGCTGGCGCAGGGGACCCGTCGCCACGAGACGGCCCTCCAGGGGCTGTTGGCGCAGCCAATCCGGCAGCTGCTGGCCGCGGGGAAGATCGACGGGATTCAGGTGCCAGGACCCGGCCAGATCCAGCTGGCGACCAAGGGCACCGCTGAGGTCCAGGTGCGACAGGCCTCGCCAGGCCCGCAGCTGGGCCTGTTGCAGCAGTCCCGAGCGCCAGCGGCCCTGCAGGGAGGCCTGAATCGGATCGCGCCCGAGTTGCCGGACCTGGGCGACGGGGGGGCGGGCCAGCAGGCGCAGGGCCAGGGATCGATCGGTGTCGATGTGGCCGGAGGCCTGGCCGCTCCAGGTGCCGAACTGCCAGCGGCTTGGCGCCATCGTGAGGCGCTGCCTGGTGCAACGCAGCGGCAGCCGCTCCGCAGTCAACCGCTGCAGGGGCGCGGTCTGCTGCCAATGCAGATCCGACAGCGTGATCTGCCCCTGGCAACCCGCCACACCCTGCTCGAGCGTGAGGGAGAACTGGCCATCGGCATGGCCGCCAAGTTGACCCTGCAGCGGCACAAACCGGCCCAGGGTCGCGATCGGCAACTGCAGGGGGGTGATCTGCAGACGCCAGCTGCGTTTCTGCCACTGGCCGGTGCCCAGCAGCTGGGCCGCACCCGCCAGGCCGGGGACACTCAGCCTCGCCCGGCCATCGAGCTGGCGCTGATGGGGCCGCAGTCCCACCTGGCCGGCCACGGCTAGCTCGATGGGCCGCTCCCCCCGGCCCAGCCCCCAGATCCTGACGGCCGCCGGCTGCAGCAGCCGGAAGCGCAGATCGAGACGCGGTGGTGGTCCGCCCGGAGGCAGGGTGCCCAGCACCCACCATTGGCCCCGGGCATTGGGCCGCAGATCGGCACGGGCATCGCTGAAGCTGATGTCCAGCACCAGGCTCTGGCTGCGCCAGCTGGCCAGCGGGTCCAGCCACACATGCCCGCGCCGGACTTCGGCCGTGGAGCCGTCCTGGGGACCGGCCAGAAAGCGACTGGTCCCCACGCAGAGGCCATCGGCACTGATGCCGCAGTAGGGGCCAAGCTGCAGCGGCCGGCCCATGATCGTGCCGACCTGCCGCTCGAGCCGCGGTCGCCAGCGTTCATAGAAGCCCTCCAGGATCCGATCCGAGGCGATCCAGAGTCCTGCAGCTCCAGCGACCAGGACACTGCCACCGACCAGCAGGGTCGTCCCAGGCCGGACACCGCCGCCTCGACGGGCCAAAGGTTGGGGCCCGCCGGGCTCCGCACCAGCAGGCTGCCCTGGGGGGGCGGAGGGAGCCGTTCCCGCTGGCCCCGAAGGTGGACGGCGCCAGGACAGTCGACGCCGCCAGGCCGATGGCAGCAGCCTGCCTGGTCGACGCCACCAGCCCGGCTGGGACTGCAGAGACCGGCTGGCGGGCGCTGCTCTCCGCAGGAGGCGGATCCAGGTTCTGGGCAGCCAACTCATCTGCCCAGGTCGATCTTCGGCGCGGTCGGCCGCAATATAAGGAGGTTGAACAGCCCTCCCCAGTGCCGATGGCCGCCGATCCGATCCTGCTCGTGGCCGCGAAGTGGCTGGGCCTGGCCAGTGGGCTGCTGATCCTGGCCACCGTGGCGGGGTTCCTGCTGCGCTGGGGAATCCGCTTCCGGTTGGTGGGCATCACCAGTTTCACCGGCCTGCTGGCGATCTCCTGCCTGGCCTTCTCGATCAGCTACACCCCGAGGGTGACGATCAGCGGTGCCGTGGTGGCGCCCGTGGTGTTCGACGGTGGTGGGGACCTGGTGATTGCCGCGGCGCCCAGGGATCTGGACCCGAAGGCGATCGAACCGACCGTGATTCAGGTGGCCAGCAACCTCCATGGCGGCGGCCGCAGCAGCGCCGACGGTCGAGTGCGGGTGCGGCTGCGGGCCATCGAAACCAGCGCCGACGGCACGGCTCGGCCCGTGGTGCTGGCGGAGGCGGTGCGGGATCTGGGCAACGGCAATGTCAACGTGACGCCATGACGGGCGGAGCCTCGCCGAAAGACCCACCCCAGCCCGCATGGGAGTTCCGCCTGCCGTCCCATTTCAGCCGGGAGGCCGCCCAGCTCCAGGCGCACGGCATCGACGATTGGCCGTCCCTGGCCCAGCTCGGTGACGCCAGCCTGAGGCAACTGGCCCGGGCCGGGGGCGCCAGCGAAGCCCGCCTGATCAAGCTGCGGGGCCAGGCTCGGCTGGTGGTGGAGGTCGGGCTTGCTCCGGCCGATGCGGCGTTGTTGCTGTATTCCGGCATCGCCAATCGGCAGGGGCTGGCGCAGGCGGATCCCGATCGCCTGCACGTGCAACTGGGCCGCTTTCAGCGCCAGCTGATGGGACGGGCGGCGGTCGCGATCGAGCCAGCCCAGGTGCGCCACTGGATCCGCCAGGCCCGCGGTCCAGCCAGTCGCTCGCCGAACTGACCCCGACCGAACACCGCCTGGGCCGCCGGGTCCCTGAAATGGATCAATCCCTGGGAGGCAGCGATGCCCCGCCATTCCAGCGTGAACCCGATGCCCCTCCACCTGGCCTCCAGGCCCCGTGCGCTGGCGGTGACCAGCGCTGGAACCGCTCAGGGCAGCTTGCGCCAGCGTGACACCCCCAGAAGCGCTGGCGCCGGCACCAGGTTCCCCGGCTGGCTGGCCCCAGGTGTCCTGCTGCTGGGGCTGGGCCTGGCTCCGCTGGCCCCGGTGGGCGCCGCCTCCGCCCTGCTCGAATCGGTCAAACAGAATCCCCAGCTGGCCAGGCAGCTGTGCGCCCAGTTCAAACTGCTCAACGCCGAGGGCCGTTCGGCCACCTCACCCCAATCCCTGGCCCAGGTCGCCAGTAGCCAGGGTCTCAGCACCATGGATGCGGAAGTGCTGACCACCTACGTCATCGGCCTCTACTGCCCGGACGTGCGCTGAATGGCCCCAGGCTCCGACCTGGTGATGTGGACCGCGGACGGTGTCCCCCTGGCCAGCCGGATCTTCAGGCCAGACGGTGAGGGCCCCTGGCCCGTCTTGCTGATGCGCCAGCCCTACGGCCGGGCGATCGCCTCCACCGTCACCTACGCCCACCCCAGCTGGTACGCCCGGGCAGGCTTTCTGGTGGTGGTCCAGGACGTGCGCGGACGCGGCGATTCCGGCGGCGACTTTCGGGGGTTCCTCCAGGAGGGGGCCGATGGGGCGGCAGCGGTGCTCTGGGCGCGGAACCTGGAGGACAGCAATGGCAGAGTCGGCACCTACGGCTTTTCGTACCAAGGGCTCACCCAGCTGCTCAACGAGGGGGAAGGCCCCTGTCTGCCGGACTGCTTGGCACCGGCCATGTGCGGCCTGGACGAGCGCCTGCACTGGGCCAGCGAGGGGGGCGCCCACTGGTGGAGCCTGGGCCTGGGCTGGGCGTTGCAGCTGGCGGCCGAGGGCTGTCGGCGCCGACAGGACGGGGACGGTTGGCTGGAGATCCGCCGCAGCCTGGAGAGCGGCGCCTACCTGCGGGACGGGATGGCGCTGTTGGAACGGCATGATCCGCACGGGATGGGGCTGGGCTGGCTGCGGCGCGATCCCGGGCAGGCCGAGGCATGGTGCCGCCACCCGGTGGCGCCGGCCTTGTTGCGGCGGCCGATGTTGCTGGTGGGTGGCTGGCACGATCCCCACCTGAACGGCGTGCTGGATCTGCACCGGTTGGCCCTGGCGGCCGGAGGGCGGCCGGAGTTGCGCATCGGCGCCTGGAGCCACCTCGACTGGCAGGGCGGCATCGACGCCCGGCAACTGGATTTTTTCCGGCGTCATCTGATGGGGCTCGAGCTGGGTGACCCGTCCGCTGCCGGCGGATCGGCAACGTCCGCTCAGCCGGGGAAAGACGACCACCCCATCGCTTCAGGACTGTCATCGCCATTCCCGCCGGAGCGAACGGCTGGGGGCAAGCCCGCTGCCGCCCCAGCCCCTGGTCCGACGACGGACCCGAGCCCGGAGCAGACGATCGGGGACCCCGGCCTTGCCGCCGCGCCCGGGATTGAATCCGGCGGCCTGGCCCTGCAGTGCATCCTCACCGGCCTCTGGCGGACCCAGGCCCCCCTGCCGGAGCCGGTCGCCGTCCAGGGCTGGACCCTGGCCAGCCATGGCCTGGCTGGCATCCGCAGTGACGAGGGCCGATTGCTGGCCCTGCCTGTTGGGCAGGAACACGAAGCCGGGATGCTGACCCTCGTTCATGACCCCTGGCGGCCGACCCCGAGCCGCGGCGGGCACCTGGGCCCTGATCCGGGAGTGGTCGATCGCCGCGACCTGGATCAGCGGCCCGAGGTGGCCTGCTTCACCGGACCCGCGCTGGCGGCGCCACTGCGCCTGCTGGGCAAGCCGCGCCTGCGGTTGACGGCCTGGGCCGATCAACCGGGATTCGACCTCTGGGCCTGCCTGTCGGTGCTGCAGCGGGACGGAGCCGTGCGCCAGCTGGCCAGCGGCGGCCTGCGCCAGCTGGGGGAGGCCGCCCGCGCTGGCCGAGAGCGGCAGCTGGCGCTCCAGCCCCTGGATGCCACCCTTGAAGCTGGTGATTGCCTGCGTCTGTCCCTTGCCCCAGCGGCCTGGCCGGCCTTTGCCGTCAACCCCGGCGATGGCAGCTTGCCCCTGGGCGGTGTGGGCTCGGAGCATCGGGTGGTCACGATCGAGCTGGTCCTCAAGGGGTCCCGGTTCTGGCTGGAGCCGCTTTTTGGGGCAAACTGAAGCGATTCTGTTCCCCGCCTCCATGCTCCGCCCGATCACCAGAGCCAGCCTGCGACGCCAACTGCTGGGGCTGGCTCTGATCAGCACGACGGGTCTGGGACTGGTGGCGACCAGTGCTCCGGCCTCAGCCCAGCCGGCGATGACCCCGAGCCCCCATCGGGCTGAACCAACCGCAGCCATGGCCGAGGAGGCCGCCCGGGCCGCAGCCGAGCGCATCCTGATCGCCGTGCGCAGTGGCGATCCCCAGGCCCGCTTCAACCAATTCGCACCGGCCCTGCAGCGGGTCAGCAGTCCGGCAATGGTGGCCGAATCGATCAAGCGGATGCCGAAGCTGCTGAGCTGGACGATCACTTCGATTCAGCCCGGGGTCGATTCCAGCAGCGTCGATGCCCAGATCCTCACCAGCGCCGGCAGCCGGGAGCTGACGATGGTGATCGATGGCAATGGCAAACTCGAGGGCTACCACATCAACGCCCAGGATCTCGACGCCGAAAAGATCGTCCGCAATTTCATGACCGCTGTGACCGAGGGCCATTTCATCACCGCCAGTAGCTTCCTCAGTCCGTCACTGCAGGAGGACATCTCCCAGGCCACCCTTCAAAAGAAGTGGCAGAACCTGCAGCGCATCACCGGCAACTTTGTGCGTGTGAAAAAAATCTGGAAAGCCGAGAGCACGGCCCTGATGAAACTCGTGATCGTCAATACCCAGTTCAACCGGGTCACTGACAATCTGTTCGTTATTCTCAACGAGCGTAACCAGATCATCGGCGTCGACTTCCCCGCCGATCCGGAGCCGACCCCCGTTCCCGGGCGCTGACACTTGAAGCCATGCGCGGGACCGGGGCGCCGTAGGCTCCGTGCGCGTCGTATCAAGCCCTGGCCATGGCTCCACTCAGCCTCGAATGGATGATCGACGACGCCCAGAGGCTGGCGGAGTGCCGCCACGACCATCCGTTTGCCTTGCTGGGACCCCAGCCGGTTGAGGGCGGTGGCTGGGTGGTGCGGGTCTGGATGCCCGAAGCCGAACGGGTGGAACTGCTGCTCGGCGATGGCAGCCAGCCGATGCACAACCCCAACCATCCCTGGATCTTCGAGGCCGATGTGGCCGCCGATCCCGGCTGTGGCTACCGGGTGCGGGTGCTGCGCGGCGGTATCGAACACGAACAACACGACCCCTGGGCTTTCCGCCACGAATGGATGGGCGAACTGGATCGCCACCTGTTCGCCCAGGGCAACCATCACCACATCTGGCAGCGCATGGGCGCCCACGTGGGCGAACGGGATGGGGTCGCCGGCGTGCAGTTCTGCCTCTGGGCTCCCAACGCCCGCAGCGTCGCGGTGTTGGGGAATTTCAACAGCTGGGATGGCCGCCATCACCCGATGCAGCAGCGCCTTGGCGGCACCTGGGAACTGTTCATCCCCGGGCTGCAGCGGGGCGAGATCTACAAGTACGAAGTGCGGGCCCAGAACGGCCACTGTTACCAGAAGACCGACCCCTACGGCTTCCGGGCTGAAGTCCGTCCCAACCACGGCTCGGTGGTGGATCAACTGGGTCAGTTCCATTGGCACGACAGCTCCTGGATCGAGGAGCGGGACCATCGCAACCCGCTCGATCAGCCGATCGCGGTCTACGAGATGCATCTCGGCAGCTGGATGCATGCCGCCGCCGACAGCCCCTACATCGAGGCCGATGGCACGGCGCGGCCGGCGGTGCCGGCGGCCGACCTCAAGCCCGGTGCCCGCCTGCTCACCTATCCGGAGCTGGCCGACAAGGTGATCCCCTACGTCAAGGCGCGGGGCTTCACCCACATCGAACTGATGCCGATTTCGGAGCATCCCTTTGATGGCTCCTGGGGCTACCAGGTGACGGGTTGGTATGCCCCCACCAGCCGCTTCGGCTCCCCCGATGAGTTCCGCGCCTTCGTCGATCGCTGCCACAGCGAGGGCATCGGCGTGATCCTCGACTGGGTGCCAGGCCACTTCCCCAAGGATGCCCACGGCCTGGCCTTTTTCGATGGCGCCCATCTCTACGAGCATGCCGATCCACGCATCGGTGAGCACAAGGAATGGGGCACGTTGATTTTCAACTACAGCCGCAATGAAGTCCGGAACTTCCTGGTGGCCAACCTGGTGTTCTGGTTCGAGGAATTCCATATCGATGGCATCCGCGTCGATGCGGTCGCGTCGATGCTTTATCGCGACTACCTGCGCCCCGATGGCGAATGGCTGGCCAATGAACATGGCGGTCGCGAAAACACCGAAGCCGTCACCTTCCTGCAACAGGCCAACCATGTGCTGTTTCAGCACTTCCCTGGCGCCCTCTCGATCGCCGAGGAATCAACCACCTGGCCGATGGTGACCCAGCCCACCGACATCGGCGGCCTGGGCTTCAACCTGAAGTGGAACATGGGTTGGATGCACGACATGCTCGATTACTTCGAGCTCGACCCCTGGTTCCGCCAGTTCCATCAGAACAATGTGACGTTCTCGATCTGGTACGCCTTCACCGAGAACTTCATGCTTGCCCTCAGCCACGATGAAGTGGTGCACGGCAAGAGCAACCTGCTCCACAAAATGCCTGGCGATGACTGGCAGAAGTTCGCCAATGTCAGAGCGCTGCTGGCTTACATGTGGACCCACCCCGGCAAGAAGACGATCTTCATGGGGATGGAATTCGGCCAGCGCGCCGAATGGAATGTCTGGGGCGATCTGCAGTGGGAACTGCTGCAACATGAGCCCCATCAGGGCCTGCTGAACCTCGTCGACGATCTCAACAGCTTCTACAAGTCGGAGCGGGCCCTGTGGGGCGATGACTTCGACCAGTTCGGTTTCCAGTGGATCGACTGCAACGACACCACCAATTCGGTGATCAGCTTCATGCGGCGCGAGAGCAGCACCGGCCGCTGGGTGGTGGTGGTGGCCAACTTCACCCCCCAGAGCCATTCCCATTACCGGGTCGGCGTGCCGCTGGAGGGCTTCTACGAGGAGGCGTTCAACACCGACAGCTCCCGCTACGGCGGCAGCAATCTCGGCAACCTGGGGGGCAAGTTCACCAATGCCTGGGGTCTGCACGGCTACGAGCAATCGCTTGATCTCTGTCTGCCGCCCCTGAGTGTGCTGGTGCTGCGCCGCGATGAGGCGCGCAGCGCCTCCCTGTCGGCAGTCGACGAAGCGGCCGCCTGAGGCCCTGGCGCCGGACCAACCGATGGGCGACGCCAGCGGACCGGAGCCGAGGTTCATCGCCAGGCGGCTTCGGCGCCGCCTCGCTTCGGCCCGATGGCGCCTCTCGGTTGGCCAGGTGACACGCTGCAGCGCTGCTGCCACGGTGCAACGGCACCGCTACTACCGCCAACTGCTACTGCTCTGTCTGGCGGTCATCGGCAGTTTTGCCCTGCCCGGTCCCCTGGCCCGGCTGACCTGGATTGGTTATCTGGGCCTCACCGCCCTGTTGTGGCGGCTGCCGGGAGCCGGCCCCTGGCACCGGACTCTGGCCCTGGCCTCGCTGCTGGCCGAATTGCTCTGGATCGGCGCCCCCCAGACCCTGCGGCTGGCCGGCCTGCCGCTGCTGGTGCTGTTCACCCTGTTCATCGGCCGCAGCCTGCGGCTGCTGCTCCACGCCCTGGCCCGGGAGAGGGAGGTGGATGGCGAGGTGCTCGCCGGAGCGACCGCCGGCTACCTGCTGCTGGGCATCGCCGGTGGCCTGCTGCTGACCCTGCTCGACAGCTTGCTGCCCGGCAGCTTCCGCGACAGCATCACGGGCCTGAGCCTGACCATGCCAGCGATCGGTACGCTGGCCCAGGCCGGCCACCTCTGGGACCAGGGGTTTCAGCGGCTCAACTATTTCGCCTTCGTCACCCTCACCACGGTCGGATACGGGGATGTGATTCCCACCGCCCCGGTGGTCCAGGTGGTCTGCATCGCCCTGAGTGTGATCGGTCCCCTCTATCTGGCCCTGGTGCTGGGCCTGCTGCTCAGCCGTCTCAGTGGTGGCGGCCCGGGCAGCGGCATGGACCTCGGCCAGCCTGACTGAGCGAGCAGCTTCAGGATTGGGGGGGCAGGGGCATCGCCGTTCCGGTCTCCCGCTCGAGCAGGGCCCAGTCCAGAGCCTGGCGGGTCAGCACCGTCAGCAGCGCCGCCTGAGACGCCTGCAGATCCCGCTGCACCAGCAACACCTCGGTGAGGGGATCGACCTGGGCCCGGTAGCGCAGACGGGCATCGACGAGTGCCCGTTGCTGGGCCGTCACCGCCTCCTGGGCGGCCGTGATGGCAGCGCCCGAACCCTGCAGCGAGGACCAGGCCTTGCTCACGTCCTGGCGAATCTGCTGCCGGGCCAGCTGTTCATCGGCCTGCAGCAGATCGCCCTGGCGCTCGGCCACGGCGGCACTGGCGGCGGAGCGACCGCCATCCCAGAGCGGCTGCCGCAGCAGCAGGGCCGCGCCCCAGTTGTAGAACGAACCGGCTGCGGCGCCGCTCTGCTCCAGGCTGGGAAGGGACACGGGCACGGGGCCATTGAGCCGTCCCCCCTGTTGCAGCACCGGCGCACTGAGTTGATCGCCGCTGTACCCGGCTCCAGCCACCAGGTTCAACGATGGATAGAGCAGCGCCCTTGCCGCCCGCGCCTGGGCGCGCTGGGCCTGCCGCTGACTCTGCAGGGCCCCCAGCAGGGGCCGATCCCGCAGAGCCCGCTCCAGGCTGTCCTGCAGGTTGAGGGGCCAATCGGGCAACGGCCTGATCGGATCGGCGGCCAGCGGTGCGGCTGCCACCGGCAGATCCAGTAGGGTGGATAGCTGTTGTTGCTGGGCCAGCAGCTGGGCCTGCACCTCGGCCAACCCCTGGCGATCCGCCGCCTGCAGGGCCCGGGAACGCAGCAGATCGATCTGGGCCGCCAGGCCGCGGCGATGGATGGCCTGCACATCGGCTTCAAGGGCACTGGAGGCCTGCAGGGCGGCCTGCCAGACCGGCACCAGGGCCTGACTCAGTTGCAGTTGCCGGTAGGTGCTGGTCAGCTCAAAGCGCGCTTGCCGCTCGCTCTCGAGCCGGGAAGCGCGGCTGGCCGACTCCTGGGAGCGGCTGACGGCCACCTCGGCCAGCTGGCGCAGGGGCAGCAGATTGAAATCCAGCACCACGCCGGCATTGCCGAAGCTGTTGCGCAACACCGCATAGCCGTTCTGTTGCAGGGACAGGGTGATGTCCCCCAGGGTGGGCAGGTTGGTGAGCACCCCCACCGAGGTGCCCACCTGGGTGTAGCTGGCCAGGCCGATCAGGTTGAGCTCAGGCAGCAGCAGCGAGCGGTTGAACGCGGTCAGGGCCGCATCCCGGGCCACCTGGCGATCGGCCCGCACCAACTGGCGGGAGACCACCAGCCCCTGCTGCAGCACCTGGCTGAGGCTCAGCGCCGGCGACTGGGCTGAAACGGGCGGACACGCCCCCAGCAGCCAGACAAGCGCCGCCGGGACCAGGGCCAATCCGGCCAGGGGACGCCTGGGCCGCCCTGGATTGGGGCACGTCCCCGAGATGGCGCCAGAGCGGCGGACGGCTGGTCGCTGCCCGGATCGGGACCGGCCACTCCGGCGAGCGACAACCTGCGGCGCTTCCGATGCAAGGGGGGCGCGGGAGAACCCCTGCCCCAGGGTGACAGCGGTGTTCTGGGTGACGGCGGCCTGCCCAGCACGATCGACCCGAGCCAGGGCAGCTGGGCCAGGACCGCCGATGTCCAGGAGTGGGGATTCGAAAGGGAGAGCTTCAGCCAACAGGCGGCCCAAGAGCCGCCCATCGAGCATGAGCCCCCAGAGCCCTGATGGGCGGGGCCATGGCGCAAAAGGCCGCATCGGCACAGTCGGCATGAACCTGGGCGCTGCTGTCCCCTTCTCGACGCCTGGACGGCGCCAGCCTGGAGCTAACGGTGGCGCCATCGGCAGAAGTGTTCGGGGGCGAAACCGAAGGAACGGCACGACCATAGGTCTCGTTCCCTTACGATGCGGCCCAAATCAACGGGGCCATGGCGGAAGCAGCGCTCTCCCCTCTCTCCCGTCTCTACAAGGTCACTCCGGTGCTGCTGGTGGCCGGTCTCACCCTGATCTGGGCGAGCCGTCCCACCATTCCGGTGGTCGTCCGGGGCATGGGGGTCATGGCCCCTCCTGACGCTCGCCGCGGCATCTACGCCCGGGGCCCCGGTGAGGTGCAACAGCTCAAGGTGCGTGTGGGTGACCAGGTGCGGCCCGGGCAGCTGCTGCTCACCCTCAGCCAGGTCGGCCAAAGCGCCCCGGGCGGTGGCGCTGGCCCTGCCACCAGCCCCCAGCTGCGGCAGGCGCGCCTGGCCGCCCTGGACCAGCAGGTCCTGGTGCTGCAAGCCCAGACCCGCTCCCTGGAGGCTCAACGGCGAGCCCTGGCCCAGCGCCGCCAGCAGATCATCACCACCAACCAGCCGGTGGGCCAGCAGCTCAAGGCGCTCGATCAGCTGCGCCGCGATGACGTCGTCGCCCGCTACAGCCCCCTGTGGGTGGGCGCCCAGGATCTCTGGCTGCGGAACCGGGCCGACCTCAGTGCCCTGGACGCTCGCCAGGCGGAACTGGTCGCCCAGCGGGCGGCTGTGGAGGGGCAGCGGGCGGAACTGCGGGCCCAGCGGGCGGCCCTGGCCAGTGAAACCGTGGCCCAGGAGGTGTTCAGCCCGGTGGCGGGTCGGGTGCAGGATCTGGCTGTGCTGCCCGGCCAGCCGGTGCTCCCGGGCCAGAAGCTGGGCAGCATCGGTCTGCCCGGCCGCCACGGCGACCGGCTGGCGATCGTGTTGTTCACCGCAGCGGATGCGACGCGGTTGCAGGTGGGGGATGACGTGCGCCTCAATCCCCAGCTGCTCAGCCGCGACAGTTTCGGCAGCGCCGAACAGCGCTACGGCCTCGTGCCCGGACGGCTGATCAGCCTCTCCAGTGACAGTGTCGAGGTGGCCGATGTGGCCACCGAGGTGGGCAGCCAGGAGGAGGCCGCCAATCTGATGGCAAGTGCCCGCCAGCGTTCCTTCGGCGACGGTGGCGATCTCACCAGCCAGTTGCCCGGGCGGACGGGAGCCCCCCTGGTGCTGGCGGTGGTGCAGCTGGAGGCCGCCCCCACCCCCAGCGGCCTGGCCTGGACCCTGGGCCGGGGTCCAGGGCGGCCCCTGCCCCAGCGCACTCCCGCCGAGGTGGAGGCCGAGGTGGAAACCAGAGCACCCCTGAGCTACCTGCTGCCCTTCTGGCGCTGGATGAGCGGATCGCGGTCATGAGAATTCCAGCCCTGAGCCGTCAACGACGCCAGGCCCTGCTGGCTCCCTGGCTGCAGCCCTGGCCCTGGGTCAGCCTGGGGCTGCTCCTGCTCTGCAGCCGCACCGAGCCGCCGCGCCTGTGGTTCTGGCTGGCCCTGCTGCTGATCAGCCTGCTGGTCGGGCTGCTGCAGAGCCTGGCCCGACGCCCTTGAGCCAGCCGGCCGATCGCGAGGGCGATGACCTCAGCCGCAGCCCCGCATGGGCCGGGAGGCTGGTGCTGGTCGTGGCCCTGGCCAGTGCCCTGACCTGGGTCATCTGCAGGAGCTTCGGCCTCGGAGGCGCCAGCGCCTACGGCGTCGTGATTTCGGCCCTGATCGTGCGTCCACGCTTTGATCGCTGGCCGCCGGCGGTGTTCGTGCTGCTGCCGGTGGTGGTGACCCTCGGCCTGGCCCTGGGCACGGTCCTCAAGCCCCTGCTGGAGGGGCCACCGGTGTGGCAGTTCGCCGTGGTCACGGTCTGCGCCCAGATCCTGGGTCAGGCCCTGCCCGACAAGCTGATGTTGGTGCGCAACATCCTGGCGGTGCTGGCGGTGCTGCCCCTGCTCAGTGCCAACGCCACCTGGCTGGGGGCCTGGCAGCAGCTGCTGGCCGTGATCATCGGTCTGGCGGTGGGCGCCGCCCTGCAGGCGGCCCTGCGGCTGCCCGGCGATGGCGGTGAGCCGGAGGAGGAGGCCGAAGTGGCCATGCCCGGCCGCAGCCTGGCGGCCCGTTTTGCCGATCCGTTTTTCTGGCGCAAGCTGGTGATCTCCAGCCTGGCCTTGAGCATTGGCCTGGGGCTGGGGGCGGTGAACCCCAAATACCTCTACTTCGGCGTGGTGTTGCTGCTCAACGACAGCCTTGGGGCCACCCTCGGCCGCGTCCGCGACCGCATGGTGGGCGTCAGCCTGGGGGTGCTGATGCCCTGGCTGGTGTTCAACACCCTGGGGGTCAACAGTGTGGCGGTGGCCCTGGTGATGGGCGGCACCACGGCCTTGATCCTGGCCCTGGGCCTGGTGCCCCATCTGCGCACGGCCCTGATTTCCAGCGGCGTCACCTTCGTCGGCTATGGAGCCCTGACGGACTGGTACGTCCCCAGCCGCTGGATCGACTACCTGATGGGCTGCGCTCTGGCGCTGCTGGTCTGCCTGCTGGTGCGGCCCGTCTCGGCGCTGCGGCGCTTCCGGCAGCTGGCGGCCGCCAGCCCCCAGCACTCCGGCGGCCTCTCCCCCGAGCTCCAGGTCCTGGTGCCCAGCGCCCTGGAGGAGGCCCGGGTGCTGGGCCAGGAACGGGAGTTCCGGCAACTGTTGGCCCAGCTGCAGGTCTGAGCCCCTCTCGGCGCCGATCGACGCCGCCGCCAGGGCAACCCGGGGCTTACTGCCGTGCAGACCCGCCCGCAACACCGTGCGGCGGCGGCCCGGCGATGGACCAAGCAGGCTGCAAATGCGGGCAGCTCCGGCACACCACCCTCAGTTTCACGCCAGGACAAGGGGCCATGGCAGCGGCATCAAGGCCACCAGATCGAGGCGATCTGGCAGCGACCGACTGCGAACTTCGACACGGTTGATGGGGCCAGTGCCTGGGCGTCACCTCAGGGCGGACTCCCTCCGCTGAGGCTCAGCTGGGTGGATCCACCCCCCGCTCGGCAAACCCTCGGCAGATCGCCAGGCGCAGGGCCGCACTGACGGCCCCCGCCCGCAGCGGGTCGTCCACGGCCACGGTGAGGCTGTAGCGGTAGGTGTCGAGGCCGAAGTCCTGGAGGCGTGCTTGGGGGGGAGGCTCGGCCAAGACCTCCTGCAGCGAAGCGGCGATCTGCTCCAGCAACGCCACGATCTGTTCCGGCTCCCAGCGACGGCCGACGGCCAGGTTGACCGTGCAGCGCCGCAGGCGATCGGTGTTGGTGTAGGTGGTGGTCGAGGTGGTGAAGAAGGTCTGGTTGGGCACCACCAGTTCGGCGTTGTCGCTGCTGCGCCAGAGGGTGGTGGCGCGGGGGCCGAGCCGGCGCACCTCACAGGCCTCACCGTCGTGGATCAGCACCTCGCCGGGCCGCACCGAGCCCTCGATCAGCAACCAGAGGCCGCTGACGATGTTGGAGAACACCTCCTTGATGCCAAAGCCCAGGCCGACCGAAAAGCCCCCGGCGATGGCGAGCAGGCCGGTCTGGTTGATGCCCAGCCGCTGCAGCGCCCAGATCAGGCCGAGCACGACGATGCCGTACTGGAGGATCTGATCCAACGCCCGCCGACTGCCCTCACTCAGGCTCAGGGACTGCTTCAACAGGTTGCTCAGCCAGGCTGCCGGCAGGGGCATGCCCACCAACAGCAGATAGAGCAGGGCCAGCACCTGGGTCAGATCTCCGAGGCTGATCGGGCTGCCGAACCAGACCCCCAGGGGCAGTCCGGCCAGATCCTGCTGGCTCCCGAGGGCCTTCAGGATCTGCAGGAGCACCACGCCAAAGAAGCAGGGCCGCAGCAGGCGGCTGACCAACAGCTGGTACTGGGCCCTGGGCAACCGGGGCCTGAACAGCCGCCGCTCCAGCTGGCCCAGCACCAACCAGCCCAGGCAGACCTGCGCGGCCAGCTGCACCAGTCCGGATCGCTGCCCGTCCAGCTGCAACAGCAGGGACAGCAGGCCCAGGCCCGCCAGCATCGGTAAGGACCAGGGCAAGCGCCGCAGGGCCGGCCCGCGGAGCCGCAGTTGCTGCACCAAGAGCAGGCTGCCCGCGACCAGCAGCAGCTGGACGAGCACAAACGGTCGGTTCAGGTAGGCCAGCCAGGCCAGCACCACATTCAGCAGCAGGGCCATCAGCGCTTCGACTCCAACTTGAGCAGCACCTCTGCCCCCTGACGGGGAGAGATCACCCCTTCCATCACCTGGGAGATCACGCTTTGGATGGTCGGCAGGATCAGGACCATCCGGTCCGTGGCGAGGGAGATTTCACCCCCGATGGAGGTCTGCTGATACTGCCGCTGGGCTTCGGCCAGGGCCGCCAGACGGCCGGAACTGGCCACCGGGATGGCCGCGAAGCGATTCACCGGCACCAGCACGTGGGTCTCCAGGGCGAGGCCCCGCTGTACCCCCGGATCCAGGGCGAAGCGGGCCAGATCGATGGCGAGCCGACGCTGAAGGTCGGAGGAATCGGCCCCGAGCGCCCAGACCCTCAGGGCGGAGTAGGGGCTAGGTAAGCCACCGGGGCCGGATGGCAGGGGAGCCACGCCGAGCCGCTTGCCCATGGCCCGCTGCAATCGGGGGATGGCAAGGCTGAAACAGGGAATCCAGGCCAGTCGTCCGGACTCCAGCCCCTCGGCCAGCTCCTCGGGCCCGGATGCCAGATCGACCCGGCTCTGCTGGGCAGCCTGCCGCAACCAGGACAACCAGGCCACGATCGCCAGGCGATCAGGCTCCTGTTGCGTCGCCGGGGGGCGCGTCCCCGTCAGCAACGGCAGCATGGCCTGGCGTGCGCCCAGGGCCCCGACACTCCACCACAGACCCACCGGATCGACCGACAGTCCAATTGGCTGCCCCCCCGCGGCCAGCGCCAGCAGGGCCTCGGTGCTGGCTGGAGGTTCGCCCACCAGCTTGTTGTTGTAGCAGGCCAGGCTGGGCTCGCTGAACACCGGCAGACCGGCCAGACCGCGGGGGGTCCGCACGGCATGGAGCGCCCGGGATTCGATCGTGGCGACGGTGGCCTGCACCTCGGCGCTGCGGGGCATGGCACTGGTCAGGCCCTGCTCCAGCAATTCCTTGGCCATCGTGCCGCGCACCAGCAGCAGATCCGGTCCCAGGCCCTGACGATGGGAGCGGGCCAGCTCATCGGCCAGGTTGGCTTCCGGCACCACCGAGAACTGCACATGCACCTCTGGATGGACCCTGCCAAAGGCGGTTAACAGCGGCGTCCAACTGCGGCCACCGCGAAAGTCGGCCGAGAGCCACTCCATGCCGGGGCTGAGGGCCAGCGTCACATGCAAGGTCTGGCGGCGCAGCAGGGGCAGGGACTGGCAGCCCGCCAGCGGCAACAGCAGCGCCAGGGTCAGCAGGCCAGCGGCGGGGGCGGCAACCGTCCTGGATCGATGGCGTAGCCGCCATGGCAACTCTGTCAGCCATCTCAGGCAGGTACGGGTACTGAACACAGGCCCCGAACTGACACAGGGCCATTCTGCTGGCTGAACTGCGCGGTGGGGGCTGCTCGTGGAAGGATCTCCGCGACTCCCTGAAGCGGCGGCCATGGGTTGGATCCGCGGCCAGAGCCCAGGAATGATGGGGGATGGCTCGGTACTTTCTGGAAAGCCCGCGACCCGAACGCCATGACGCCACCCCCCCCACCGCGCATCCCGTACTGGCGGGTCTGGCGTGACGCCGAGGGCATCAGCCACCAGCACCAGGCCTGGCTGGAGAGCTTCGAGATCGCTCCCCTGGCCAAGGGCATGGTGGACATCTGGCGCACCCCCACCCAGACGGACACGACCGGCACCGTCTTTCTGCACGTCGTGCCCGGGGTGACCTACGACTGGCACGAAAATCCCAGGCCTCAATGGATCGTGGCGCTATCAGGCCGCTGGTTCGTGGAAACCATGGACGGCCATCGCGTGGAGATGGGTCCCGGCGAGCTCTCCTTCGGAGGCGATCAGGACTGTCAGTGCCTGGACGGCAAGCGGGGCCATCTCTCCGGGGCGGTGGGCCGTGAGCCGGTGGTGCTGATGCTGGTCCAGGTGGAGCAGGCCCCCATCGATCCGTTGGTCCTGGCCTGAGCGCGGCCACGGCCAGCGCCGACAACGCTGCAGCCCGTGACAGGCTCTGGGGACGGCCGGGGGTGTCGGCTAGGTTGCCCAATCCGCCTGATTTCATCGCAATGGCCGATACCCTCCCCCTGCTGCTGCGCGCCGCCCGAGGTGAGCAGGTGGAGCGGCCACCGGTGTGGATGATGCGTCAGGCGGGCCGCTACATGAAGGTCTACCGGGATCTGCGCGATCGCCATCCAGGGTTCCGCGAACGCTCGGAAAACCCCGATCTCTCCTACGAGATTTCGATGCAGCCCTTCCACGCCTTCGCCCCCGACGGCGTGATCCTGTTCTCCGACATCCTCACGCCCCTGCCGGGGATGGGAATCGATTTCGACATCATCGAGAGCAAGGGCCCGATCATCGAGCCCGCCATTCGCTCCCAGGCCCAGGTCGATGCCCTGCGGCCGCTCGACCCCGCCGAGGCCCTTCCCTTCGTGGGCGAGGTGCTGGGCCGGCTGCGGGCCGACGTTGGCAACGCCGCCGCGGTGCTGGGCTTCGTGGGGGCCCCCTGGACCCTGGCCGCCTACGCGGTGGAGGGCAAGAGCTCCAAGACCTACTCGGTGATCAAGGCCATGGCCTTCCGGGAGCCGGCGCTGCTGCACCAGCTGCTGGGCCATCTTGCCGATTCGATCGCCACCTATGTCCGCTACCAGATCGATTCCGGCGCCCAGGTGGTGCAGCTGTTCGACTCCTGGGCCGGCCAGCTCAGCCCGATCGACTACGACACCTTTGCCGCCCCGTATCAAAAACGGGTGATCGACCAGGTGAAGGCCACCCACCCGGACACCCCCCTGATCCTCTACATCTCCGGCAGCGCCGGCGTGCTGGAGCGCATGGGCCGCACCGGCGTCGACATCATTTCCCTGGACTGGACGGTGGACATGGCCGATGGCCTCGCCCGCCTGCCGGAGCACATCGGCGTCCAGGGCAACGTCGATCCCGGCCTGCTGTTCGGTACCCCCGAGGGCATCCGCGAACGCATCCTCGACACCGTGCGCAAGGCCCGGGGCCGGCGCCACATCCTCAACCTCGGCCACGGCATCCTGCCCGGCACCCCCGAGGAGAACGCCCGCGTCTTCTTTGAGACCGGCAAGGCGGTCAACGAACTGCTGGGGGCAACCGCTTGAGCGGCGCCCAGAGCCATCCGGCCCGGATCCTGATCACCGGGGCCACGGGCTGCGTGGGTCAGTACACAGCCGAACACCTCTACCGCCACTCCGATGCCCAGCTGCTGTTGCTGCTGCGGGATCCCAGCAAGCTGAAGGCGGTCCCCGCCGACGATCCGCGCATCACCCTGCTGGTGGGCGATCTGCGCGAGCTGGAACCCCATGCCGCCGCGATCGCCAGCGCCACCCGGGTGATCCACACCGCCACCGCCTGGGGTGATCCCGAGCGGGCCCAGCAGGTGAATGTGGTGGCTGTGAAGCGGTTGCTGGCCCTGCTCGATCCGCAGCGGCTGGAGCAGGTGATCTACTTCTCCACCGCCAGCATCCTCGACCGCAATCTGCAGTTGCTGCCCGAGGCGATGGCCTACGGCACTGAATACATCCAGACCAAGGCCCAGTGCCTGCAGGACCTGGAGGCCCATCCCCTGGCGGAACGGATTGTGGCGGTGTTCCCCACCCTGGTCTTCGGCGGCCGGGTGCTTCCGGGCGATCCCCACCCCACCAGCTACCTCACCGCCGGCGTCAAGGAGGCCTTCCCCTGGTTGTGGCTGGCCAAATGGCTGCGCACCGACGCCAGCTTCCATTTCATCCATGCCGCCGACATCGCCACGGTCTGCGCCCACCTGGCCACCACGCCCCAGGGCCCCAATCCGGAGGCCGGGCAGGGAACCGTGCGGCGGCTGGTGTTGGGTCAGGCACCGATCACGATCAACCAGGCCGTGGCCACCCTGGTGCGCTGGCGGCGCGGCTGGCTGCCGCCGGTCGGGCTGGACCTGACGGGTTGGTTGATCGAGGGGCTGATCAAGCTGTTGCGTATCGAGGTCAACGCCTGGGATCGCTTCTCGATTCGCCAGCGCCATTTCGTGCACGACCCCGTCAGTCCGCCCGAGCGCTTCGGCCTGACCAGCTACGCCCCCACGCTGGAGGCCGTGCTGGAGACGGCCGGTGTCCCCCATCGCGGCCGGCTGCCGGGCTGAACACCCGCCCGCGGTCTGTCCGGTGCCTTCACCAGGCCATCGCCGCTGGCGATCCGGCCTTGATCAGGGACCGCCGCCGGCACAGCGCCCCTGGCACCGCTGCTGATTTCCCCGGGCCCGCGGCTGGGGGTGCCGATTGTTACGGGGTTTTGTTGCAGTTGCCCGCCGCAACCGCGACCCCGCCCCGGCGACCCCTATTTTGAGCGGGTTGACGTGCCCTGTTGCACCCCCATGCGTCGTCTCGTTTCCCTGTTCGCTCTCTGCCTGGCGCTGCTGCTGGGTGCCGCCCCGAGTTTTGCTGCCGATGCCGCCCATGGCGGTCAGATCTTTTCCGCCAACTGCGCCGCTTGCCACATGGGTGGCGGCAATGTGGTGAACGCCGAGCGCACCCTCAAGAAAGCGGCTCTCGAGGAGCATCTGGCCAACTACGCCGCCGGCCATGAAGCCGCCATCGTCACCCAGGTGACCAACGGCAAAAACGCCATGCCTGCCTTCGGTGGCAAGCTCAGCGCCACCGACATCGAAGATGTCGCCGCTTACGTCGAAGCTCAAGCCAACGCCGGTTGGTCCTGATTTCAGGTTGACCGATGCTCGGGCCTCAGGGTTCGCCTAAAGCAAATCACTCAACCTCATTGCCCTGGTAACCCGGGGCTTTTTGCTGTCTGGGACCCAGGAGAAAAGTCCGATCCCGAGCTATCTCTTTGCTGTCCTTCCCGGGCTATCTACTGCGGGCAGGGTGTGAATGTGCTAGTGGCTATGACGCACGTCCTACGGCGGCATCGGCACCGTCGAAACACCCGATGATTCCAGGCCTCCCCAAAATGCACGAATGATAAAAATCCCCGAGACACTGTCTGCGGTCGTCTCGAGCTGATGCCGCTATCGGATTGCTGGTTTTTGATGGACCTCCGACAATCGTCACACCCTGGCCCCGCCTGCAACAGGCGATTCGTCCCGGCTAGGAGCCTGTCCCGCATCGATAGATCCGCACCGACCTCTCCACAGACGCCCCTAGAATCCACCCAGGTCCCCTGTGACAGTAATGGATCCAGGCGAGAGAATGGGGCATGCAAAAAATCCAAGTCCTTTGATCCCTGGCAGCCGGAGCAGACGACCCTGCTGCCACCATCACCTAGTGACAGGCTCTCGGCTGATCACCAGGAGTATTGACTGCTGAATGCGGTGAATGAGCATGATCTCGGCGCGATTCTGAACCCTGCAGATTAAATCATAGGTGAGTTCAATTTTGCAAAAAGGAGGATTTTGGTCGATGTGACAGAATCCGTTATGTCATCCCATGCAGGCAAGCATCCCATGCCAAGCCGATTGAAACATCAGTTCTTAGGCTGATATTCTCCAAACTTTTTGAACTCCGTTCCCCAAGCCGGCAACGTGGAGTATCCTAACGCTAAAAAACTATAGGGACTCTGAACATATTGATACCCAGTCAATAAAAGCCCGAGTAGGGGACCGTGCAGACTGTGAAAGACCAATCTAGTATAGAAAATGAGAAGGTACAAAGAATAATGTATAAGCCTATTAAGATCGGTCTTGTCAAAAACTTGTTTCTATAGCCCTCAAGGAGCTTTGAGATTGATGCGTGAGCGGGTATGGAAGTAGGTTTTGATCTAGCACAAAGATTGGGCTGCAACCAAGTAGCTCTTGGTCTCGCTGATTGAGGCAAAAGTCGTTAATGATGAACTGGACAGTGCCCCAACGCTACCCATATCGGCCACAGAATCATTGCTTACAAGCCCTCCGCTAGTCGGCGCTTGGAAAACCTGCCAAAGTGCTTTATCTGAAAATGTTCCGTTGTCTAGGCGCTTGATGTACGCTATGCCAATACTAAATTCTCCTGATGAGGTGAGTGCATCAAAAGGTACTTCGTAGACTCCTTTCCCGGCATAATAAATTCCCTGGAAATGGGTAAATACTTGATCACTTGGATCGTTCTGGAAGTTGTAATATTTTTCGTTTTTGACGATACCCGTTATGGGGTCGATGTCAGCAATCATACCCCTCCCGAAGGTGGCATCCTGTGGCAAGCCCTGTCCTTGATTAGGAAGAACTTTCAAGATTGCATCATACCCTGGGAGTAACTTGGCATTGCTACCACCTCCAGAAACAGTATAAGTATTATTCTTATTAAGCCATATTCCAAAAAGAGAGTGGAATGTATAATCAGCATTTTTATAAACAGCGTTAACTTGCGAATTGTTCTTTGGATTATAGACGTACGAACCGCTTTCTGCGCCAGAGTTGAGAAACCAGCCAACATACCCGGCTCTAGTTGAGTAGTTTCCTACCGCAAACCCAGCATCGATGCTGTGCAGGTAAGTGTATCTTGCGGGACCATCCTTAGAGGTAACAGCTTGGAATGATTTAAACTGTATCGGAGCTGCTGAATTATTCTTAAGCTGACTTAGCTTTCCGTCGTAGTAAAAGCCTAGAATATTGTTGCTACTGTCAGTCCATGTACCTACCAATGCTACATTCCCAATCCCTCCGGGTCCTATGCCCGAAGAAAGAATGTCTGCTCCATAGCACGATGTGCCTGTGTATCCGTTGAAGGGAACGTTGAAGTTGATCCATTCCCCACTGCCACTCCCTGTGCTTGTGCGTTTGCCGTCAATGGCACCCACATAAACGGCGCCAACACCACCAGCGGTGAAAGCACTGCCAGTGGTTCCGGTGATGATATAACTTGATTGATTCCCCTTACTTCCGTAGGGATTGATTTTGATTCCTTGAAGTTCGTAAAGAGTGCTAGAAGGCGAATAGCTGGAAGTAAAGGGAGTATAAATTTTTGTGTTTGCTCGAGCTAGCTTGAATTCAACCTCAACATCTGAACTGTTTTTGGGAGACATTCAGCAAATCTTGCGCTTTCATTAACTTTACTGCTTGCTGAGGTGTTTTTTCATCTGACAAGCGCCCTCTGTGACACTTTGTCGTGCGGCTGGTCAGGCGTGCTGAGTCGAGGCTTGCTGAATGCCATCTCAATCTGTTTCTGTCGGGCTCATGCCGACCTAGGGAGACTCTGGAAAACCCAGGCCATCCACGCGACAATGGCCCTGTACTCGCAAGCCAGGACTGGAGAGATGGGTGGCAAGCAGCTCGGCTTCTCGGATTACGAGCTGACCACAGCCAAGAAGCAGACCAAGAGGGAGAAGTCTCTCTCTGAGATGGATGTCGTGGTGCCCTGGCAGGCGCTGATCGCCCTCATCGAGCCCCACTACCCCAAAGCGAGCAAGAAAGGCGGCCGACCTCCCTATCCGCTGGCCACGATGCTGCGTGTCCATCTCCTTCAGCAGTGGTACTCCCTCAGCGATCCGGCCATGGAAGAGGCTCTGATCGAGGTGCCCACCATGCGCCGCTTTACCGGCATCGATCTGATCACCGACCGGATCCCGGATGAGACCACGATCCTGACCTTCCGGCACCTTCTTGAGAAGCACGGCCTAGGAGAGCAGATCTTTGAGACCGTCAAGGCTCACCTCAGCGAAAGGGGCATGACGATGCGGCAGGGAACGATCGTTGATGCCACCTTGATCGCCGCGCCAAGTTCCACCCTACCGAGGCTGCAGGCCGAGCGTGCCGGAGGCACTAGAACAAGGAGGGGAAGCGGGATCCAGAGATGCATCAAACCAAGAAAGGAAACCA
>JBAXXM010000009.1:0-131347 GCA_037127935.1 Synechococcaceae cyanobacterium ELA739 | reverse complement strand
GGCGGAGCGGTTGGTCCAGCCCACCAGGACGGTGGCGGCATCGAGGCGGGGATTGCCCTTGAGGGGAGTCATCGATCGGTCTCCAAAACGAAAGAAGCAGTGGTTGGTTGTCTCTGAGCAGCACCCAAAAACGCAGCCCCAGCCCCATCGAAAAGGGGCCTCTGGCCCCCCCCTAGGTGATGGGGGCGATGGAGTGGAGGCGTCCGGCGGAGCGGGGGGACATCACGCCAAAGCCCACGTACCAATCGATCCGGGTGCGGAAGACCGGGGCATCAGGCACCTCGCCTAGGTCCCGCACCGAAATCCCATAGCGGCCCTGGAAGGGCCCCTGCAGGCCGGTCACCGCCTGATCGCCAAAGGTGCAGCAGTAGATCGAACTGCTGCCGCCCGCTTCTCCGTAGCCGAGGACTTCAAGGCCCTGGGCGTCGCGGTCGACCGTGAGGATCTGGCACTCCTGGTAGTGATGCACCATCACGCCCAGGTTGTTGGTGGAGACGTTGTAGACCCCTTGGCCGACGGTGGCGCGGGCGAGGGCATTGAGCTGGCGGCGCATCGCCTTGCTCATCACCAGGTACTTGGAGCCGCCGTAGGAGTTGACCGAGTCGATCAGCTCATCGAGCTTGTCGAAGTCCAGGGCGGTGGCGCCGTTGTTGATCGCCATCTCGGCGCCGGGGGTGAGGCGCTTGGCGAGGCCATCAAAGCCCCGGCCCTGGTTGGCGGTGGCGTCGCCATTGATCAGGGCGGCCTCCAGGGTGAGGCGCATCGAGCGGACCTTCATTTCCACCTGGGAGGCGCGGGCCTCGGGACCCTGCAGGTCAACGATCGAGCGGTCCACATCCACGTCACCGCCAAAGAGGTGCACGGCTTCTGACTGGGGATCAACGACGCCGTAGCTCTGCTTGTAGCCCTCGTTCACCGCCCGGAAGCCCACCGAGGGGAGCTCCTTCTCGACGGAATAAAAGAGACCGCCGCCAGAGATGTTCATGAACGGCAGCCGGCTGAGCAGTTCGCCCTCAGCGAAGGTCTTGATCACCGCCAGGTGCTCCAGGCGGGTCTCGTACTTGGCTGCCTCGATCAAGGTGAGGCCCATCGGTGCTGCACTCCCGGGGATCGGCCCCAGTCACGTCACCGGCTATTGCCAGGGATCAAGGCAGGGCAGCGGGGAGGAACAGCGGGAAGCAGGTTTCAGTCCGGTTCGAGCCGCAGCACCTCCACGGGAGGGTCGGACAGATGGAAGGACCGGTCGTTCTCCAGGGCGGCGTCGATCTCCTCCTTGCTGAAGCCCTCACGAGGGGGAATGGCGGCCTGCAGGTCATGCAGCTTGGCCAGGAGCCGGCGGCCTGAGGGCGTTTCACACTCGGCAGGGGTGATCGCCACGGAGACGCGCCCGGTGGGAGAATCAGGTGGGAGCGTCAACGTCCGCTCCTCGCTGATCTCCGCCGTGAAGGAGAAGCAGCTCATCGACGTGCCTGGTCCGGATTGGATCAAGTTACGGACGGATTCCATCTCTAGCTGGTGGACCCCTGCCGTAGGTGGAGCACCTGGGGATGGAGGCCGCCTGAGGCTGCGGCCCTGCGCAACGGCGATAACCTCACACCATGACCAACCCACAACTGACGAGGAACCTCCTGGAGGTCATCCGCAGCCTGCCCGATGCGGATCGACGGTGGCTGTTGGATCAGCTCGGCCAGGATTCGGCCGATCTCAGCAACCACGAGTTGGCAGCGATGGCCCTGGCGGGTCAGGCTTTTGATGACCTTGCAGAAGAACCTGATCTCTATAGCTTCACTGACGGCGTACCAATCGTGGCCGAGTGATGCCTGCGCGCTTTGACATTGTTCTGGTGGCCTTCCCGTTCACGGATGGGCCCAATGTCAAGCCACGCCCGGCGATGGTGATCGGCCTGAGCGAGCGCCATCAGGACGTTCTCCTGGCCTTCATCAGCTCCAAGGTTGCTGAAGCAGCCAGCGAAGATGAGCTCGACATACCAGCAGAGCATCCACAATTCACTCAGAGCGGCCTGAAAGTCTCGTCAAGGTGCCGGCTGAGCCGCATGACCACCCTGGCGATGCCACTGGTTCGTCGGCGCATCGGCAGCTTGCCGGAGGATCTGCGACCTGCCTGTGTCCAGATCCTGCGCCAGGTTGTCGGTGTCGATGCCTGATCAAGGCGCAGATCCTTGAGATCAGTGCACCGCTGACGTGACCACCAGGTCTCTGTGGGGGCTCCGCTCCGGCCCTCCTCATGGTCGGGGGGCGCCTCAAGGGTTTCACGAGCCCGCCGCTGTGGACTTTGGCTCCGCGGCGCTCCGCATCTCAGTTGTGGACGGACCCTTGACCCGCCCCCCGCCGGCTGAAGGGTCCTATGCGGAGCCCTCCCATGGCCTCTCTGTCCCGCAAAGCCCGCCTGCAGCAGTTCTCCTGGCAGGTTCTGGATGATCTGGCGTTGTGCAGCGAGCGCTATCCCCGCCTGGCTGAGCTGGCGGCCCAGCTGCTGTTCGAGCAGCAGGCGGCTCGGCCGCTGGCGCTGGTTGATCCGGGGCTTGAGGCGCTGGTGCCCTTCTGAGGGGCTCAGCTTTCAGCCGGCGGGGCTCCCCTGGGGCCTCGCTTTCTTGCTGGTCGCAAGGAGCTATTGGGTGATCAGTCGATTGAGGACGACTCTGTTGACGGGAAGTCAGCACTGAGAAGCTGCACGCCCTCATGGCCAGAAAAACGTTGATCGAAGCTGAGCACCGGCAGGGCTCCAGCACTGGAAGCACGGGCAAGAAAGAGCTGGTCCGCCAGATCGCCTCCCTGCCGGAAGTGCTCCAAAGCATCGAGGAGCCGCCATGAAGGCAATCCGTGTCGATCCACACCGAACCCCTGATGCACCGAGGGGCCGCCACGGTCGAACTGGAATCACCGCGGCAAGACCAGAACGAGGAGTGGTCGTACAGAGACTGAACCCCGCGGCCACCATGATGAATTTCAGCAACTTCCAACCGATCCGTCCTTCATTCGGCCCTGTCAACGTCAACCTGGGCAATCCTGGCGGCTTCACACAGGTGCAACCAACCTATGGCGGCGGCTATAGCATCCGCGATAGCCATGGCGGATTCACCCAGGTACAACCCATGTACGGCGGTGGGTATTGCATCCGCGACAACAACGGTGGATTCACTCAGGTCCAGCCCACATACGGTGGCGGCTGGAATATCTACTCCTGGTAGTTCAACATCACCATCAGAAATCGCTGCTCAAGCAGTGACTCGCTTTGACAGACCGCTTGCATCCTTTATTGCCTGAATCAAAACTATGTGCACACGATTACTCGGCTCGATGAGCCTCTCGCTCGGCCTCCTTGGCGCCACAATTCTCCCCACACCCGCCCCAGCCCAGTCATGGGGATGGGGGAGCCAGCAGGCGCCTCAATACCAACAGCCGGTTCGGTGCAGAGGTTATGCGGGTCCTGGTGGACCCTGCTACGGAGGCCCTGGAGGGACTGTGTATAACGGTCCGGGCGGACCTTGCTACGACGGCCCAGGGGGGCCTTGCTATTCCGGGCCTGGTGGTGATGGCTCCAGATGCAGTCCTGCCTGCTAGCCCTGATCTCGCGATTGGCGCAGGGAATGTTGAATAGTCCTTGCGCCTCAAGGATTCTGTCCAAGCGCCTGCCCTGGCCGGCACAATCCTGCCTGCACAAATGTAGGCCTTTTGTCGGTCTCTTTCCAATGACAGAAAAAGTCCCTTCTCAAACCAACCATTTCAGGTCGTGATTCAATTCACTTGTGGAAGCATCGCCTGCGCCCAAATGTTTCTTGGGGTTGGCCAAGTTCTGTTGCAGTCCGACCATCTTCTGGTTTATTCCAGTTACGAGAGAGTGTATGTCTGCCAGGTCGCTAGCGGCATTTATACATGCAGGCTGAAAGGCGAGGGCCGTTCACCCGACCCATTTGAGGGATTTTGATGGGACCGGGATGTGGCCATGCATCTATCTCGATGGCATGTGAATGTCTTGATTCGTCTCAAAGTTTGAACCATTTTCTGGCTGCTTGGAAGACAAATTCTTTTGAGGCTAGATAGCATGAGGTTGTCTTTAATGCCGTTTCAGGTTCCCATGCCGTCTGCACGTCGCACCGAGTCAAAGCCTTCCTCTTGGGGCTTGGTTGCCGAGCTGGCTGGATTTATGGAACGGCACATCGCAGCGCTTCCCGCAGCTCGGTAGGGGCGTTGGGGCTACTGAGCAGGGCTGCTGCTATGGAAGCCTGCTGCGGCGTGAGGTGTTCGAGGAAGGCATACCAAGTTCTGGGATCGCTACCAAGAGCAACGACCTGGTCCTGGTTGGCCTTGAGGTTGGCGGCGCTGGCTGCCTGGAGGCGGAACACGGCGAAATCACCGCCGGCGGCGCCGCGGGGGCGCAGCTTGAGCGTCAACAGCTCACCCGGCCGGAGGGGGCTGATCGGCCAGGGGATCGGACCTTCAATCGCCTCGTTTGAGCTGGCTCGTTGCTGCCAGAGCAGCTGCTCGTTGCGCTCCAATCTGATTTCATTGAGTGGGGCCTGCGCCAGAAGGAGCGGAGCGCTCAGCCCCACCAGTAGAGGCTCCATTGCCTGGGTGCTGCCCGAGCCCTTTGACATGCGGTCAATTGGCCAGGGGCTGAGCAGGCACACCTGCTGATCGCCTCCACTACGGCTACCCCCCACCGCTATCGGCGGGGTGAGCCCCAGGAAGTCGCGCAGTTGCTGGATCAGGCTGCGGGGTGGTGGATAGGCCTTGGGCTGGGCCAGCGCGGCGGGCGGTGAGAGCGCCAGCAAGGCCAACAGTGCGGCCGTGGGTAGCGAGAAGCGAGGGTTCATGGGGCGCTCAGTCATCACGGCTGTAGGCAGTGGCAAAAAGGGCCAGGCAAGGCAGAACGAACGGCACAAGCCAGAGTTGGAAAACGGCAACGGTGAGGACGAGAGGCAAGCTGGCCAGCGTGATCACAGCGACGACTGCGAACCGATCGCGACGGCTCTCGACCAGTGCCGCCACCAAGATCCCCAAGGCGGCCGCCGCCAGTGTGCAAAGGGTCACGGAGAGGGGCGTCAGCCAGTACCTGAGGTTGAGCGACTGGGTCAGTACAGCCTGCACGATCACCCCTGGTATCTCCCGGGCATTGCCTTGCCAGAGGGGTTGATCACCGCGCTGCAGGGCGTTCTGCACAGTGGCCGGAGCCGAGAAGAGATCCACAGACGAATCACCGAGTCGACCACTGGTGCCAACGAGAAGGACGGGCGCTTTCAATCGTTCAAGATCTTGAACGTCCACCAGGCGAATCCAGTCGGCCCAATTGATCGACCAATCAATTACACGATCGGCTGGTAGCAGAGGATCCGAGATTGTGGCCATGGCACCGGCGAAGTTGTGGTCGGTGATGGCAGCCTGCAGCTGGAGAGGGACGGGCTTCAGGACTCCACCAGCGGCGGCGGTGCCCACCGCCAGGTCAACAGGCTTGAGTCCTGCTTTGACCAACGGGGAGTTGAGCAACCAATCATTCGCGCCTGATCCCTGAGTGGGATCGCTGAAAGGACCCCAATAGCCGCCGACAACCTGGCGCTGCGATTGGCTTTGGATCACGGCTGCCAATTCGGCGTCACCATTACGGGGTTGATCCAGCACCACATCAAGGCCTACCACTGGCACCTGCACAACAGGGGTACGTCGCAGTACCGCCGCAAGGGCCTGTCTTGGGGTGTGGTCCGAGCTGGGTTGAGCGCCCAGGGCAGGAATGGTGGTGGCGGGATCGAGCAGAAGCACCGAAATCGGTCGGGCCATGCCGGTTGGCGACGGTCCGGGTTGGTGGATCACCCGGCGCCAGATGCGTTGCACCTCGAGGCGCCGGTTGAGCATGTAGGTATTCCAGGGGTTGGTTGGGGTGAGCTCCATCCCGAAGGCGGCAAGGGTGAGGGCAATCGCGATAAGACCCTGGGTGGCTGTGGTCTGGGCCAGCCGCAGCGCCAACTGGCGCCGGCGACGCAAGGGCAGCTGAAATGGCATCGCATCGGCAGCCGCCACCGCAGCGAGCAGCAGAGAACAGCCTTCACAGCCAGCGGCCCGGGCCAGGTAGCTGCGGGTTGCCTGGATTGCTTGCTGAAGTTCACAGCCCTGTTCCATGGCAGCCAGCAGCTGCTCAAAGGCCAGCCCAGCGGCTGCCGCAGGCACCGGTTCGAGGAAGCAGATCGCCCAGTCAATCCCGGCCCTGGCGGCGTGGTGGCCCAGTTGCAGGCCGCTGCAGCTGTTGAACAACAGCAGGCGCAGGCCATGGCGGGCGGCTAGGGCCCAGTCCTTTTCGAGCAACTCGCCGTCAAGCTGACTGCCATCGCCGAAGTGCAGTGCACCTCCCTTGGGTCCGCTGCTGGAGTGCCCAAGGAACAGAAGCGCATCCCAGCCAGTGGCCTGCCCCAGGGCCTGACGCAACTGGCTGGGGGATGACGTGGAGCCCCGCTGGACCTTGAGGCCAATACGACCACTGCGCTGCAGTTGCTGCAGCCGCTCCACTTCATTGCTGAGGTCAAGCCCCTGCTCTGAGCCCAGGAGCAACAGGATGCGCGGTTGCCTGGCCCTCGGTCCTGGCCTGGGCCGATCAACTGAAGCCACGGGGTGTTGATCCAGGCGCCAGATCGGTCGCTGCAGGGGCAAGGCCTCCCATGGCAAAGCACGAATCGCCTCCGCAACACCCTCCACGCGAAGAGCAAGTGGGCACTGCGGCAGGGACTGGAGAACTTGAGCCAACGCCAGCCAGGCGGGTTCAGCCAGCCAGGCCTCCAGGCCCTGAAGCATCCGTTCGCTGTAGGAGGTCACCACGGCAGCTCCCTCCGGCCAAGGAAAGGCAGGGTCGTGATGGCGCAAAAAGCGTTGTCGCCAAAGGGAATGCAGTTCCAACAAGGCATCGGGAGTCTTCACCAGGAAGGCCTCCTGCCGGCTGGGGGCCGAGAGAAACACCTCCAGCGTGTCCGGAACCTCCGCGGACTGGCGGATCAAGAGATCAATCCGGCTCGCCGTCATCCCGGTAGCTGCAGCGGTGGCAGCAGCAGGTCGGCGCTGCCTGGGTAGCTCAGAATCACCGTGATCAACTCCTGGCCGCCCTGGAAGATCAGTTCGACCTGGGTACTGCCGCCGGCGACTTGGCGTTGTTCGTGGCTGCCCTGCTGAGCCGCGAGGGTGAGCCCATCGGGCAACAGGTCTCCCGCCATCGCGGCAGTGAGGCGTAGCACCAGCCCGTCGGGGCTGGCGGGTGTGGCGCCAGTGGCGATCATCTGCAACTGGAAGCGCTCGATGCAGCGTTCGGCCGCCTGACCGCAGACCAGCTGGTTGGCTTCGAGGCCAAGGGGGATCGACACCAAGGCCAGGGCATCGCGGCTTGCGGTGGATAGAGATCCACTGAAGAAAGCTCCCTGGGTGATGGGCTGCCACTGGGCCCCGAAGGCCTGCTGCAAGGCCCCATCCACCAGCCCGGAAAGCCAGTCGGCAACTGCCACAACCTGCCCCTGAAGACCAGCACCCTGGGATGCCAGGGCCAGACGGGGAAGGGCCTCGGGTTCGAGCAGCTGCACCAGGGTGAGCAGTCGATCGAGGCCGCCTTTGAACGCCGAAGGCTCCAGCAGCACGGCCTGGCCATTGCGATCGG
Source organism: Synechococcaceae cyanobacterium ELA739 (assembly GCA_037127935.1). Classification (GTDB taxonomy): domain Bacteria; phylum Cyanobacteriota; class Cyanobacteriia; order PCC-6307; family Cyanobiaceae; genus Cyanobium. Next base: position 123,703 of record JBAXXM010000009.1, on the reverse strand, counting down.
CGGCGTTGGCAAGGGCGACAAACTCGGCACCGGTCAGCACGCCGCTGAAGGCCACCACGTCGTTTTCCTCGTCCACCTGAGCAGCCAGCAGGAGCTGGGGAGCACTGCTTGCCATCGCCCAGGGGGCCTGATCAACAGCGATCAGATCGGCACCGATCCCGCCGGTGGCCAGCTGAATCGCGAAACGGTTAAGGCTGAGCAGGCGACCCTCCTCCTCGGCAGCAACCTGCGGCCCGAAGGGCAGACCTGGGTGGTTGCGGGCCAGCACCTGCTTCAGGGCAGCAATCGCCATCGCCCGGCTGGAGCGATGCGCAGGGCCACCGGAGAGCTCAATGGCCCCGGGGGGCAATGGCAACACTTCCAGCGGTTCAGGGGAGTTGGCTTCTGTCATGGTTGTTGCAGGTATTGCTGAACCCAACGGCGTAGGGGGGCGACATCCCCTTCTCGTTCCGATGCCAGCATGTGATTCCGCAGGGCCTCCACCAGGCGCTCAGCGGCTTCCACGCTCTGGCCGCAGCTGGCGAAGGCAGGATGGCGCTTGAGCTCCACGGCCGCCGCGGTTGCAATGGCGCTGGCGTGCTCGCTGGGTCGCAGCTTCTTGCTCACCGTGCCGCAGCTGGTCCCGCAGCGCTCGGCGAGGGGGCGATTGGTGAGGCCATCAGCCCAGCCAGCCCAGAGACAGCGCAACAACGCTGGCGAGGCGCCGGCGGCGCCCAGCACCGCGGGCATGTGCTGATCCATGGCCCGCTCCAAGGCGGCATTGATCAAGGCGCTCAGCTGGGCGGGCGAGGGCCCATCGTCATCGTGGGCCAGCGAGCGGGGATCCATGGCCTCGAAGCCCCGTTCCGCCGCCTGCTCCAGGCTTTCAACGGATGACCCGCTCAGCATCTGGCGGATTGCCTTGGCGATGGAGAGCAGCTGCTCCTTGGCCGTGAAGGGTTCGATCTCTGGTGCAAGCTCGCCCAGGAAGGGGAGATCCGGCTGCCAGCCGGAGGCCTTGCCGGTGCGGGCCTTGTAGGCCTTCTTGGCCTCGTCGAAGAGGGGGCAGAAGCGCCGGTGCAGATCCAGCAGGGGCTGGATGCTGGTTGCCGTGCGCAAATGCCGTTCACAGGCCTCGCGCACCCGCCTTGGGCTGGAGTTGCGCAGCAGGGCCCAGTCGGAGATCAGCAGCAGGCCGTTCTCCCGGAAATAGGCCTTGAGGCCGTTGTGGGCCTGAATCTTGAGACGGGCCCAGTGGGGGAGCCCGCACTTGGATGGGTCGTAGGTGCGAATCACCTCGGCGGTGAAGGGGCTGATCAAGCCCGCCGGTCGTGATGCAATTTCTGCATAGGTGAACGGAGCCATCTCGGACGGGCCCTTGCGGATCGTCAGCGATCCGTCGTCGTCGAGGGCATAGCTGGCCATGGCCATCAGCTCAAGGCCATGGCTCTGGCTATGGGCCCTGTGGGTTGCCCGCAGCCAGGCCTCCAGGGGGTGGCTCACCCGGCAGCGCAGGCACAGCAGAGGCGCAGGGTCGTTTTCTGTCTGGCTGTATCGAAGCAGCTGCCGGTCCTGCTGGGGGCTGGGGTCATCCTCCAGAGCCATTGCTGCGAGTAGCTTCTGGGAAGGTGGACATGGCTTGGATTGAATCCCCCTCACCCCCAGAAGGCGCAGGTCTGAATAGTCAGGCACGGACTGGCTGAACAGTGGCTGTATCCTGGCAGCCAATCAGCGCAGCCGCTTCATTGCAATCAATAGTCACTCGATTTGCAATGACTATTAATGGGATCCTGGCGCCATGAACATGATTACGCAAATCTTCCGATTCTGGGCGCTGCAAGTAGCGAGCTGCGGGACGACATTCGCCTTGCTTACTACGACACTGGCGCAGCCAATGAGCGCTGAGCCCATCAAGCAGATCGCGCAGAAAACAACCAGCAATTCACACGTAGATGAACATATAGCTAGCCTAATCCAAAAGGCCGACGCGCTCAAGAGTCGGGGAAAATATGACGAAGCTATATTAATTTGGGAATCAATCTATTCAATAACGCTGAAGGCTCATGGCCCTGATCACCTTGATGTAGCCACCAGCCTCAACAACCTGGCGAAGCTCTTAGGCGATCAGGGTCAATACGCAGCTGCTGAACCCCTCTACCGGCGCTCCCTCGCCATCGATGAGAAAGTGCTAGGGCCGGATCACCCCGCTGTTGCCACGACCCTCAACAATCTGGCGGGGCTCTTGCACGAACAGGGGCAATACACCGCGGCAGAGCCCCTATACCGTCGCTCCCTGGCCATTCGCGAGCGAGCCCTCGGGCCAGAACACCCAGATGTCGCCAACAGTCTCAACAACCTGGCGGAGCTCTTAAGCGACCAGGGTCAATACAACGCGGCCGAGCCCCTCTACCGGCGCTCCCTCGCCATCAATGAGAAAGCTCTAGGGCCGGATCACCCTGATGTAGCCATGAGCCTCAACAATCTGGCGGGGCTCTTGAGCGACCAGGGCCAACACACCGCGGCAGAGCCCTTATACCGCCGCTCTCTGGCCATTCGCGAGAAAGTCCTGGGGCCAGATCACCCAGATGTCGCCATCAGCCTCAACGGCCTGGCGGCGCTCTTGAGGGACCAGGGTCAATACGCCGCGGCAGAGCCCATCTTACGGCGCTCCCTCGCCATCAATGAGAAAGCCCTAGGGCCGGATCACCCCGATGTTGCCAACAGCCTCAACAATCTGGCGGCACTCTTGAGGGACCAGGGGCAATACGCCGCGGCAGAACCACTTTACCGCCGCTCCCTTGCTATTCGCGAGAAAGTCCTTGGGCCACATCACCCGGATGTCGCCAACAGCCTCAACAATCTGGCGGCACTTTTAAGCGACCAGGGTCAATACGCCGCGGCCGAGCCTATTTACCGGCGCTCCCTCGCCATCAATGAGAAAGCTCTTGGGCCAGATCACCCTGGTGTTGCTAGAAGCCTCAACAACCTGGCTGGGCTCTTGGTGCACCAGCGGCAAGCCGCCTTTGCAGAGCCCCTCTACCGCCGCTCCCTGGCCATTAGTGAGAAAGCCCTTAGCCCGGATCACTTAGCTGTCGCCCATATCCTCAACAACCTGGCGAGTCTATTAGGGAATCAGCGCCAATACTCTGCAGCAGAGCTTTTCTACCGCCGCTCCCTTGCTATTCGTGAGAAAGCCCTTGGGCCAGATCACCCAGATGTCGCCACCAGCCTAAAAAATATGGCGCTGCTCTTTAGCGACCAGGGACAATACGACAATGCGGTTTCAGCTCTCAAAAGATCTCTGACTATTGAGTCAAGCTGGCTGACCCGTGAGCTCCCCCTGCTGCCTGATCAATCCCGTTTCGCGCAGCTTCGTCAACTGGGTAGTGCTAATCAGTACCCAGTTGGTTTGATCGCGCGCCATGACTCCGCCGCCCCGCTGGCGATGGAGACCCGCCTTAACCGTCATGGCTTGCTTCAGGAGATCGAACAGCGCCAGGCCCTTGTGGCCAGTACATGGGGCAGTGTTGAAGGTAGGGTGACTCAGCTGAGGGCGCTCACTACAAAGCTGTCCTCCGTGTCGATTCGTCCGGAGCGTCGTACTGCCTTGCGAGACGAGCGGGATCGGCTCCAAGCCGAGGTATACAGGACCCTTCCTGAACTTCAGATTCAGCAGGTATCGGCGGCGGAGGTTGCCAAGGCACTGCCAGCGGAAAGTGCACTAATAGAATTCCAGCGCTTTCGACCCTTTAATGGGCGAAAGCCTGACAATCAACTTTGGGGTGTACCTCAATATCTCGCCCTAATCCTCAAGCCGGATGGTTCAATCCAGCCCGTTCAGCTCGGCCCTGCTGACCCCATTGATGCGGCGGTTCAGAAAGGTCTTGCCGCCTCCGCCCAGAACCAGAGCGATAGCAAAGCGATTTGGGGGCAACTCAGTAATCTGGTGCTGCGGCCTCTCCTTCCGCACCTGAACGGCAGCCGCCAATGGTTCCTCTCACCCGATGGTGAGCTGAACCGTGTGCCATTTGCTGCGCTGCCTTCTCCCCAGCAGTCCGATGTTTCCCTGGCGGAGGCCGTGCAGCTACGCCAACTCACCACGGGCCGTGACCTGCTGCGGCTGAAGCAGCCGGCGGCTAAGGGCCAGGCACCTGTGGTGTTCGCCAACCCTGACTATGGCCGCACGACCCAGATCGCCCTCAAAACAACAACGACGACGCAGGAACCCATTGCCCAGCAACGCTCCTCTGATCTCGGCGCCAAGGCCTGGAGCTCCCTACCTGCCACAGCATTGGAAGGGCAGCGTGTAGCCACCATGCTCGCAGCCCCCCTGGTCTCGGGTTCTGATGCCAGTGCCACACGCCTTGAGCAACTGCAGAGCCCAAGGATTCTGCACGTCGCCACCCATGGCTTCTTCCTCGCCGATGCCGTAAGCAAACCGCAGGATCCACTGCGGCTGATCCAGGACCAGGCTCCTCAGTTGAAGGGCCTGCGCCAGGAGGATCCACAACTGCGGAGCGGTCTGGTGCTGGCCGGCGCCAATCAGCCCGATGCCAATCCCAACGACGACGGCTATCTCACCGCTGCTGAGGCTGTGACCCTCAATCTCAAGGGCACCGAACTGGTGGTGCTATCCGCCTGCTCCACCGGTCAGGGCGACATTCGCACCGGAGAAGGGGTCTACGGCCTGCAGCGCTCCCTGGCCGTGGCCGGCGCCCGCTCCACCCTGCTGTCCTTATGGAAGGTGGATGACGCCGCGACGCTGGAGTTCATGACACGCTTCTACAAGCGCCTCAAGGCAGGCGAAGGCCGTGCGGACGCCCTTGCAGCCACCCAGAAGGAGTTTCGTGCTGGCATCCCTGGCAAGCCTGAGTGGAAGGAGCCCTACTACTGGGCTGCCTGGCAGCTGGTGGGCGACTGGCGGCCGATTCAGGGGCTCTGAGGCCCTGGGACTTTGAGGCCTGTGCTGCCAAGGGATTCGAGCGGCTGCCTGCGATGACCAGCCTGGCCCTGGAATCACCCGCGACTGCCTGAAACGAGCAGGAAGGGCACGGAGGCACCGCCTCCACACTCACCACCAACATCATGCGCAAATCTCTTCTTGGCCTTCTTGCCGCTGCTCCCCTGGCCCTGCTCAGCACAACTGGCATGGCCCAGGCTTCCCCCTGGTCTTACTACGGCTACAGCTCGCCTTCCAGCAGCTATATGACGATTAATGGTCCAGGAGGTTACTCCGGCTACGGCTTTGGTAGCGGCAACATGGGCATGTACTCCGACAACTACGGAACGACAACCTGCATGTCAACGGGATACTCAATCATGTGCTTCTGACTTTCAACTGTCCTTACTGCAAGCAGAACCATGGGTTACAAGACAAACCTCTTGCTCCAAGTCGGGGCTGGCATACTTGTCGAACAGCTGCTGATGCCAGCGCTACAGCAGGCGCCAGAAGCCATTGGCCGCTGGCGCGCCAGGAACAAGTGGGAGATTCACTTCTATGGCTTGAGTGCTTCAAACCCAGTTGATTCCTTTTGCTGCGTCAGCCTGACTGACATCGCCGCAGATCCGTTGGGCATGCTGCGATCCGATTCGCTCCCTTCACTGTTGCCATTGCTTATTGTCCCTTTGAGAATCTCCAAGGACTCCATGGCTGGGTTATCGGTTCGGCCAAGCTCGACTTGTCATGGCATCCCTGTCGCTCAACATTGGATCGGCAACCCGCAGCAAGTCAGCAAACAGCAGCTCGTTACAGAATCGGGCATTGAGCTGTTGTCTTTTCAGCGCAGCGAGGACTCGATGACCTTCTACGGAGCAAGGACACCTTCAGCGGCGCAAACAGCCATGGCAGATTTAAGCCAGAGAAATGGCTTGTGGAACGAGTTGAGCAACCGTGGGCCAGCCGTGCCTGGTCTCCTTGCTCAGGCACTGGGATGAGATCCATGACTTGGCGGATTACATAAGCCTGAATAGCTGGAGTGATTGCACAGATTCCAGGGGCATGCTGATGGCAATCACAGGTTCGAAAGTAAGCCTTTCTTGTCAGCGCCAAGGTGCTTGCATAAAACCACAGCGATGTGCCCCTTTCCCTGCTGCGATGACAAGTCAACGCCACTGCGATCCCGAACTTGAATATGCAGAGGTTTCAGTACTATTGAGGCTGCCCCAGGGTAACCTAATGAAACTCGAAAAGTTAAGGGAGGCGTGGGGATTGGAAACAAGATCAGCGGTGATTCAGCGGCTTGTCGTGGAGGTGCTGAGTTAGTAATTGTCAACGTCTCTAAGCGGCAGCACTGCTGGGGAAAGTCGGCAACACCTCGATCAGCGAGGGCCAGGAACCGCTGCCCCGGCTGTCTCGCCCCGTTGGGTCGCTACAGCCGAGGCCTGACGCGGGTGTCCCTCGCCTCTCTCGTGATTGCTTCCTCTTTCCCCTGCTGCGAAATCCGCCAGCTGCTGGTGCACGTCTATCCCGGTGGCAGCAAGGCCGGCGCTGCTGAGCGCATCACGGTCTTCTATGGCCGCCGCGGTCGCCCGGTCAAAAAGCCCCGCTTCATCCCGGCTCAGCTGGCCCATCAGTGGGCCCGCAAGCTCCAGGCCCGGCGCCTTGGCACCGTCTCGGTGCTCTGAGGGGCCAGATGGTCAGCATCGCCGGCTGCGGGTTCGCCCGTGGCCGGCCATTCGTCCTGCCGACGGGGCGAGCAGGGAAGGCGGAGCTACTGACGGAACACCCTCTCGACAGGGTTGATGGGGAAGGAGCAGCTGATCAGGCCCTGAATGATCTCGGGGATTGATCGGCCGCTCCGGATCGACATCTCCTCGATGCGCTCATAGAGATCGGGCTCGATCTCCAGCTCCAGGCGCTGGGGCAAACGCATGGGATCGAGCGAACTCCCCTTTCGGGGGGGGGGGGGAGAAGAAGCCAATACAAATGAACTAATTCATAGCAGTCATTCTGCGCGATACCGCGGAATAGCGCAACTTTTATGCAATGACTGCATTGAGATTTCCTGAATCCGAAAAATTTCTGAGGCCCTCTGCGCCGCTTCCGGAAACAGGGGGGATACCCCCGAGTCTGCATTCTTCTACGAGGAGCTGCGGGCCACTGCAGGGAGTTGCAGGGAGCTGATTTTGAAACGCGAAAAATGAGGAAAATTTACGATTTTTTCCGTGTCGCTTCCTCCCCCTTTTGTGGGGTCATCGTTGTGTGACATTGGTGTTTCCCGGGTTGGCGTTCTGCTGCGTGTGCCTCAGCTTGAGCGGCTTGTTCCAGCGCGACGCTCAGCAGCATCCATGCGGCGGGCGATCGAGCGGGCCCAGCGGCGGCCGGGGTCACCGCCCCAGCCATCCCAGGCCTGACGGCCCTTGCCGTAGGTCTCCCAGCTGGAGCCCTGCTTGTCGACCTCGTGGCGGGCGAAGTAGCTCACCATCCGATCGATCGTCTGGGGTGAGAGCTCCTGACGGTGCAGCAACTGACGGGCCCTTGCCAGCCCCACCGGTGTCATGCCGCGCCGGGAGGGCAGCTGCTGGGCTCGGCGCTCCAGGGCACGACGGGCAGCTGCAGCTACAGGGGCGGGCGGCCGGAAGGAGAGACCGGCGTAGAAGCTGCGGGGCCGCCGTGCCATCGCCTGATCTCAGCGACGAGCCCCCCGCCCATTCACCGCGAAGGAGGCCCGATACAGCTCTGATGCCGACATGGCCTGGGGGTTGATCGGCTCGCCGTTGCTGCCGATGCCCGACACCGTCAGGCCCCCGGCGGCCTGCATGCCGGCCGGGCCCCGTTGCTGGAACAGGAAGCCATAGACGGGATGCACGCGCATCTGATCGAGGAACTCCGTGGTGGTCATCGGCCGGCCGTCATCACCCAGCAGGGGTTTGCCCTGGCCGTCGAGGGGTTCGAGCACGTCCTTGCCATCCCCGCCAGTGGCGAGGCGGAAGCACGTCCCCAGCTGCCCCTTGAAGATGTCAAAGAAGGTCCCACGGGCATCACCGCCATTGCGGCCCTCGGCCTGGGAGAAGGCGCGCTCCAGCAGGCGGTCCTTGCGGAGTTGAAGCACCTGCTGCTTGGCCTCATCGCGCTCGGAGGCGACGGCGGCCACCTTCTGGGCGGAGGCCTCCTCCATCTGGCGTTCGCGCAGTTCCATGCGCTCCTCGAGGACCTGCTTTTGGCGTTCGGCCTCCTGCAGGCGGGAGTATTCCTCGGGGTTGATCTCGGAGAAGCGGTTGAGCTGCTGACGGAGGGTGCGGATCTCCTTTTCCAGCTGGTTGTTCTTGCGCCGTTCGGCCTTGAGCGGATCGGAGGACCGACTGTCGTCGGTTCCGGTGTCGCTGGGGGGCGTTACTGAAGCCGGGGGCTGAGCCGCGGCAGGCGGATCACCGGGGAGGTTGTCGCCGCCCTGGGGATCAGCACCCCCATCGGCGGCGGACTGGAAGGCGTAGTTGTCGTCAGAACCCTGGCCGCCGGTGGCGGCAGAGGGGCTGGAGGTGGAAGAAGCAGTGGAGGTGGCCATGACCCATCGCGGCTGTCGTGGATGAGCACCCCATCCGGGCTGTGCTCACCAGCTATTGCCATGGATCAATGGTGCTCCCCAGCACCGTTCAATTTGCAACACCCTCAAGTTGGCCTGAGATGCTGCAAATGGATGCAGATTTCTATTGGCAAGGTTCCGCAGCGCCGGAGCAGAAGCGCCGAAGCTGCGGAAGGATGGGCGATCAGTTGCAGTTCGAGGGATTGGCGTAGGTGAACGACTGATAGCGGTTGAGTGTGGTGCGCACATCAACACAGCTACCGCCACGTTTCCAGAAGGAATCTTCGCCGTTCTCCCGAGAACTGCTGCGGATGTAGGTGTAACCCGAGCCGGTGAGGCGGCTCTCCACCAAGCCCGGATCACTGTTGATCAGATTCTGAAATTCCGCCACCGGTTGACCCACAACAGCCGTCGGAGTATTGGCAGGTTTGCCTCCGCTCAGCAATGCGCCGATCAAAGCCCCCACCGCAGCGCCTGCCACCGACGATCCTGTGGCGGTGCTGGGGTGGTCGTCGAACTGGGCATTGGGATTGGTCACCTCATCGGTCTTGACCGACAGTCGAGTGGTGCTGCTGCCGTCATTCCAAGTGAACACACCTTTGCTGCCCTGGTCCTCGAACAAAACATTCTGCTCAATTCCAGAGCTGGTTTCCACATGCAGCTGCTGACGGCTTGGCCCCGAGAAGCGGAAGTGATTGCCGTTATCAAGGTCGACAACAAAGACTGTCGTCGGACCATTCTGCTTCTGCTTCACCGTGCAGTAGCCATTGAAGGCCTCGTAGCCATTCTGCTTCAGTGCGCAACGCCCATTAGCGCGAGCCACAGTATCTGCCAGGGCGGCTGATGCGAAGAGACCATGAAGCATCAAGGCGGTTGGAAGCAGAACGAATTTGCGTTTCAGTGACATTGGCTCCAGATGTGTATGAAGGCAATGATGGCAAGCATCTGCCTGAATGCCAACAGCCTCTTCATGGGCGTTGGTTGTGCTTTCAATCCACAGGATCGGCTCAGGCCATCCGGGTGAACCGTTGCGCTGGGTGTGGTGGTCTCTCGCGACACGGCCTTCACGGCTGGCTGAGGATCCTGCTGCGGTTCTCGAGCGTCACGCGGGCATAGCGAGACGCCAGATCAGAGAGCAGTTGCTGCCAGCCCGCCGCCGAACGGGGCATTGGCTCAATCACGCTGAAGGTGGCCACCGGCAACAGCGCCTGGGAGCGGCCAACCCGAGGGCTCAGGCCGAGGGTGATGGCCACCAGACCCTTGTCGGCGTGGGCATCGAGCAGCAGGTAGGTGGTCCAACGCTGATCGGGGAAACCCTGGTCGTAAACGGCCGGCAAGGCATTGTTGAAGATGCTGCGCAGCTCACTCGCCGAAAAGCTGGTGCCGTTCTGCCGGTACTGGAGGTCGTAGGCCCGGGCGGGAAGCGCCAGGGCTGCAGCGAAAAGAGCCGACGCAGCAAAGCGGCTGAGAAGGGATCTCGGGGGCTTGCAGGGCGCATGGAAGCGACACCGCCGTCGCGGTGATCCAGCGCCGGCCGATGGCCCCCTGAAGAGCAGGCTCATCAGGGTGGCGGCGGTGAGCTGGGGGAGCAGGCGCTTCAAGGAGTGAGGGCCGTGTCGGTCTTCAGGATGGCGGGGAGAATCCCGGGTGTCGATCGGCCGGGTGTGAAACGACGCCCAATCGTCTGCTCTTCCATGACCCGTTCCTCCCGCCTCTGGCTGAGCCTGCATCTGGGGCTGGGCCTTGCCTGGATTGCCCTGCTGGCCAGCCGGGCTCCCACCGGATCAGGCCACGGTGCCACCGGCTCGCAGGTGTTCGTGATGCTGCTGCTGGCCGGCTGGCTGCCTTCGCTGGCCTTGGCTTGCTGGCAGGTGAAGCACCGACGCTGGCGCTCCCTAATCGGTAGTGATCTACTCGGAGCCGGAGCCCTGGTCCTGCTGGCCTGCACCGCCTACGTGCCGCTGTTCTTTTTCAACGTGGCCTGGTTCCTGCCCCTGGCCCTGCTGCCACGGGGGGTGCTGAGCGAGCTGTTGATTCGGCTTCTGCCTTCAGGACGTATCACGCCATGACCGACCGAACAGTCGCCAAACACTTTGGATCGCCTATGCATCCGGCCCGATTCAGGGGGCAGAAGTGATGGAGGATTTCACTCTGATGAACTGGCCAGGTAAGCAACCGGGCGATCTCGCCGACGTGTATGTGGCGCTGAATGGAAAAAGCTTCAGCGAAGCTGTTAGCCTGACGTTGGTGGAGTATTATCAACAGATCTTGATTCGTCATCTTGCATGGGGAAGGCCGTGATCCGTTGCTCAAGCGTCACTGCTGCCACAGTCGTTGCATTGGCGGCCGCTGGATTCGTTGTGCCAGCTCAAGCCCAGTCCGTCTCGGCCGATACGCTGATGAAAGCCAAGAACAACTGCCTCACATCTGTTGCCAAGACCGTGGGCATTCCACACAGCAACTTGAAGGTGATCCAGCAAACGAGCGATGCATCAGGAATCAGCGTTGATGTGAAGGTTCCCAAAGCCACCGCGCCCTGGAGCTGCCGCACGGATCGCCAAGGGAAGGTGCAAGACGTGCACTTCAAAGGCTCAGAAGGGGCTCTTTAATGTCGTTCGCTGTCACATTCATGGCGGATGACGGCAAGGCTGTTCAGGATGGGTAGGAGGGTCTGCCCAGAATCTTGATCTTGCGGCAGATCGTCACCTCAATCCCTTGCAACGGTGATCGGAATGAATGTTCTTTGGTTCCTGCTCGTTGGCGTCATCGCAGGGTGGTTGGCGGGTGTGCTGGTCAAGGGGGGTGGCTTCGGACTGATCGGCGATCTGGTGGTCGGAATCATCGGCGCCCTGATCGGTGGTCTGTTCTTCAGTGGCCTCGCCGGCTTCGCCGGTGGTGGCCTGCTGGGCAGCATTCTGGTTGCCACGCTTGGTGCCGTGCTTCTGCTTGTGGTGCTGCGTGTCCTGAAGCGGGCGTGAACCGTTTTCGTGGTTACGTTTCAACCAGACGTGAGGCCCCGGCTTTCACCTCTGTTCATCCCCTTGCCCAAAATCGATGAGTCTCGAAGACAAGATCAAGGCCACCGCCAAAGAGGCCGAAGGACGGCTTCAAGCTGCTGCCGGCGATATCACCGGCGACGACCGCATGAAAGCTGAGGGTGAAGCCAAGCAAGTCGAGTCCCATTTGATGGATGCCGCCGGCGCTCTCAAGGACAAGGTTCAGCAGGCCGCTGCATCGGTGGGAGACGCCATCGAGGATCTTGCCGGCAAAGGAAGCTGATCTTTCAACGGGAGCCTGATCTTTCAGGCTCCTATTTCCCCACTCCTCCATCAAAAATGGCCCCCGCTGCTTACAGGGGCCACGCTTGGGGATCAGATGCCCTGCTTGAACTCAGTAATCGTGCCCTTGCCGTTGACATTGCAATAGCCGCTGATCTTCTTGCCGCGGATTTCCCAGTTGTAGCTCATACCCCGCTTCTTGATGTCTGCGGTGGTGGTGGTGCCGTCGTCGATGCTCTGTTTCTCGGTGGCGCCGATGTTCACAACGGCATCGGACATGGGCACATCAAATTGTCCAACGACACGCATTTTGCAGGCCTTCCCCCAGGTCGAGATCAGCCCCGATGCGGTCTGAGCTTCGGCTTTCGGCGTGAAGCTCAGGGAGGCGATGAGGCCGAAAGCCAGAGCTGCGGCTGCAGAAAGATTCCTGTGCTTGCTCACACGCTGATGCTGGGAGATGTTCATGGAATGACGCACTTCGGGGTTACATATCGATTATAAATGCAGCTATGCCCACTGGCAGGCGAGAAATCGTCCTGCTTGCGAGAGTCTCATGGGTCTTTCGTGTCGCCACACTGCAGATCCTTCAGATTGCTGTTCAGCGCTGCATCCTGATAGCTGATTTTGGCCGCTGCCGGCGGATCCTCCACTGAATCCCACCCTCGTTCGATCCCCGTTTAGCTCCCACAGCATCGCCGCCTTCACGGCTTTGGCGTCCCTGCCCGTGCTGCTGGGTACCCAGTCGGTCCGCGCTGCCACCTACACGGTGAGCGATTCCAACTGGGGGACCAGCGCCACAACCAACAGCTTTGCCTGGGCGCTAGCCCAGGCCAACGGCAACCTCGAGGCCGACACGATCAGCATCACGCCCGGTCTGGCGATCCATGTTGATGACGCCACGGCCGAAGCCGGAGGCTGGCTGACGACGATCAGCGAGGAACTCACCATCCAGGGCAACGGCGCCACCCTGGTTGGCAACCCCAGCTTCATCACAAACAGCAACCCGCCGATCATCTACACCAAAACCAAGGTCGACGCCTTCAATCCGCCGCCGTTAGGCACTGACATTCTCCTCCAGCAGGCCTTCTCTTTCGGCAAGGTGAGTCCCGGCGTCTCCCTGAGCATTGATGGCCTCAACAGCGATGGCCTCAACGGCTTCCTGGAGCTGGGGGCAGGCTCCACCGCCAGCCTCAGCAACGCCACGGTGCGCAACAGCGTGAACTACGGGGTGTCCGCCCGCTCGGTGTTCAAGGCGCTGGATGGCTCCACCCTCAACCTCAGCCAGGTGGCGCTGGAGCGCATCAATCAGGCCCTTGACAGCATCGGTCCGGCCTGGGAAGGCGTGATCGACGGTACCAACGCCACCCTCAACATGGTGCGCAGCTCGATCAGCCAGGCGGCGGCTGGCGCGGTGGTCTGGAGCGGTGGTGTCGCCAATGTGGTCTCCTCGGTGATCAGCGAGTCGGGCGGTCTCTCGGTGTCTGACAACATCCAGCAGGGCGTAACCAGGGAGGGAGTGATGAATCTGGTTAACAGCCTGGTCTCGGTGTCGGCCCAGGATTCCGACCTTCAGCGGCTGCAGGCCTTCGGCGGCGGTGAACTCAACATCACTGCCTCCTCGATTCTTCAGGACGCGCTCGAGAACACTTACAGCTCCTGCAACACCGATTCCTACGACTGCGCCGGTAAGCCGCTCACGGCTTTTGACGGCGGCAAGATCACACTCAAGCAGAGCTATGTCTCGTTGATCAACGCTCAAGATGGGCTTATTCCTGCTGGTGTGCCGTCCTATTCCATTGCACTCGATCCATCTAAATCAGGCTCTCTCGTAGCCCTAGATTCCGTGTGGCTGCAGACCACGCCAAACCAAGGCGCGGCAGATCTGCGGAGCCTGTTCGGCAACCCCAGCCTGCTCACCAGTGGCATCCCGCTCACCCTGGAGGATTTCGGTGGTGGCGTCAGCTCCTATTACCCCTTGCCTGAAGGCGCCTATCCCAATCCCGATGGCCCCCTCATCGATCAGATCAGCGATGCCAATGGCGCCAACCTGCTGATCAATCCGATCGACGGCAACCCGATCCTCCTGGATGTGTTCGGCCAGCCCCGCACCCGCAATGGTCTGCGCACGATCGGTGCCGTTCAGCCCGCCAGCGTCCCGGGACCGCTTCCCCTAGCCGGCGCCGCGGTGTCCCTGGCCTGGAGCCGCCGGCTGCGGAGCAGGATCCGGAACGCATAGTCCTGTCCGTTCAAGGCGGAGGTGGCCAGCGCCGCAGCCGCTGGATCGCCTCTATGGGGCTCATGTCCCGCTCGGCACGGAAACTGGCCTGCAGGGTGCGCTGGCTGAGGTGCAAGGCTTCAGCCACATCAGCCACGCTGAACGGGCGGTCGCGATGCCGCAGGATCCAGTCCTCGGCATCGCGGCAGTGCTGCTCGGCGCGTGGAAGGCGAACGACTGACCAAGGAGCGACCCGATCCCAGGCCTGCAGTTGCTCGATCAGGCTGTCGGTGAGGGCCTGCAGAGTGAATCCGGTGCCGCCGGATTCGACCGTCTGGACCAGCTGCCTGGCCAGTCGCAGCAGGTTGACCACCGCACCGGAGCGTTGACGTGAGAAGGGATTGAGCAGCATCGGGCCGGCCTCCGCATCCACCCGGTAACCCTCCGCGTCATCCCCCTGAAGAAGGGTAGTGGGCACCACGATCGAAATACCGCCACAGTGGCCGTGGATGCGTCCCACCAGAGCTGTGTTGGGACGGATCCACAACCCCATGCCGGGATGGGGTTGGAGAGTGGATCCCTCCACCCGCTCCTCCACCACCCCCAGGCTCGGCAGCCAAAGCACAGAGCGGTCCGGCTCCTGGATGCGCTCCAGCGCAAACGAGCCACCGCCGCGGAATTCCAGCAGCTGCAGCGGCCCCGCGCTGGCGCTGCGGATGCTGTGGTTGAAGCGCATCCCCCGCGCTGCATCGCCCTGACGGATCTCATGGGGCCCCATCAGCTGGCCGACCCTTAGGCGCCAGTCATCGAGGTCGTTGCTGTTGAGCAGCGTGGTCCAGCCCCTGCCATCGATCAAAGTGCCTCTACCGTTCAGCCACAAACAGATCCTGAGCCACCTGAGCGGCGGGAGGCAACAAGACCACATCTGATCACCCCCGCGAGAGCTCCAGCTGCCTGGCCAGCCAGATCTCCACGTCCTCGTAGGTGTAGCGGACCAGGTTGCCCAACTTCACGAAGGGCGGCCCGTAGCCGCTGGAGTTCCAGCTGTAAATCGTCGAGAGCGAAACGCCTAGATACGCCGCCAGGGTTTCCGGCGTGTAGAAGCCCGAGGGGAGTGAGGTGGTGCTGGTGTCGGCGTTGGCTGCGGCCCGGCGTTTGGGGATGAACAGCCAGCTGCCCACGGGGATCGGATCGGAGGGCCGACCGATGAGGGTGGGGTTCAACCCCCGCAGGGTGGTGACGGTGGTGAGGTGGCGCTCGGCCAGCACGTTGAGGCTGTCGCCGGTACCGACGACCACCACCCGGTTGGGTTTGAGCGCGGCTTGGATCCGTTCGCCCAGCAAAGGTTGGGTGAGGGAGCCGATGCCGCCGGCGCCGTAGAGCCCGCCGAACTCGGTCAGTGAGAAGGCGGCCAGCTGCCCTCGGCTGGGGAAGGGGAGTCGGCCGGGGGAGCGCAGCTCAGCCAGCGGCCCCAGCCACACCGCCCCGAAACAAGGGGTGAGCAGCGCCGGGGTGGTGGCGGACACCGGCCGAATGCCCTCGGTCGACCAGGCCACATCGGCGGCCAGCCAGTCCCAGGGCTGCGAGGGCTTCAAGGGGAGCACGGCACCGCGGGTGAGGTAGCCCTCGTAGGTGAAGTCCCCCGTATCGACCCCAGGGGAGTTCTCCTTGCTGGAGATCCCTCGCAGGCGCTTGAGGAACCCCTCGAAGACGAACCTCCCCGTGCGGGTGGAATCGAGCACGCCGGGGATGGCGTTGGAGAACAGCAGGATGCGGGCGTTGGCATAGGGCTGCAACGCCGATTGCGGCAGTCCCCCGGCCGTGGGAGTGGCCGACACGACTCAGCTCCGCTCCAGCGCAGCGGTGAACCCACGGCCCTGGCCGCTGAGCTGCGTGTCCCGGCTCCAGTTCGCCAGGGAGGGGAGCATCAGCAGCAGGGCCTGGGCATGGCTGGCCCGCTGGCGGCGCAAGGCGGCCTCAATGGATAGGCCCTCGCCGTAGCGGGTGATTGTCTCCTCCCGCAGCAGCTCGGTGTCGTACTCGATCACGTCGGCCTTCCTCACGGGAAGCGTCCCGTCCTCGGGCAGGGCATCGGGGCTGACGGCCTTGCGGCGGGTCTCGATCGGGGCCTGCAGCTGCTCCGGGCCAAGCCCCGCCAGCTCGGCGTCGATGGACCCGATGGCATCCAGTTCCCGCCGGGCGGTGGGGATGGCATCGGGATAGAGCTGCTCCAGATCCGCCATGGCATCGCTGATGGCCCGGATCGCCTGCATCAAGGCCGGGATGGAGAGGGCGATGCGGATCGCCTCCAGGTCAACGGCCCGCCAGCGGTAGGGCGAGTTGGTGGGTGTCTGGCTCATGCAGCGGCAGGGGCGGCTGACTCCTCTTGCCTCAAGGTCACTGTCACCGAACTCTGCGGCGCCCTGGGCTCTGGGGCGTTGCTCCCCTCGCCCGACCTGGTGGCCGGGCTGTCATCGAGGGTCGGGCTGCTGATTGCATTGGCCGTGGCCAACGCCAGCTGGTGGCGCAGCTCCTCTCTAGAGATCACTCCCTTGTCGTAGAGCTCGATCCATTCCTTCACCTGGGGCTGGGGTTGGATTGGCGGGGTGAGCGGGCTCACCGTCACCTGCAGACCGGCGCCGGGCGTGAGGGGCTCACCCGTGAGGGCGCACCAGTGCTGAAGAAGGGTGGAGAACAGCGAGGCCTTCTGGATCGCCATCGCCTGCAGCAGCGCATAGCTCTGGCTGGCGGTGAGGCTGATCTCCATCTCGGTGCGGGCGGCACCGCGGTTCTGCGAAGGGATCAAGGCATCGCGGCGCATGGTGTCATCGAGGATCTGCAGCCAGGCCCGGTGCTCCGCCAGGGAGCGCGCCCGGATCTCGACGAACTCAAAGGAGGCGTCCGAGGGCAGGTCCATGCAGGTGTTCGGGCCCAGCACCACCGGGCCGGCCTGGCTGTTGCCCATGGCGTCGACCATCCCCTTGCGCACCCCCACCGGCAGGGCCGTGCGGGAGAGGAGTTCCTCGTATTCGCTCTTGCAGCGGAAGTGGTTGAGGTACTGGTGCGCCAGGCCCAGGTGGGGCAAGTCGCCCTCACCGAAGGCCGAGCCATCGGAGGTGTACCAGCAGGCCGGCAGCCGGGTGATCCACTCGAAGGTGGTGACCACGGGGTCGTCGCAGCGCCAGCCGCTGGTGGCCTGGGGATCGGCACAGACCGGGTGGTGGGCCAGCTGCAGGCCGGTGACGGCCCCGCCCCTGGCGGTCCCACCCTTGGTAGCGTCGCCGGTGGTGAGCAGCTGCAGGCTGCGGTAGTGCCAGCGGTCCGGGGCATCGGCATCGCCCAGCAGTGAGGTGATCTGCTCGGTGACAGCACCTTCCGGCCCATTCGGCTCAGCATTGATGGGCCGGTTCACCGGCTCCCGCCAGATGATCTGGCCCGGCAGGCCGTAGGACACCGGCAGCTCCCAGTTCAGGCAGTTGGCCCTGGGTACCAGCTGCAGCCGAGGGAGGGAGAGGCGATCGCCGCGGCGCAGGGCCTCCTGGCGGTCGCCCTCGCTTGGCCAGCTGTGCTCGGGGGGAAGCACCAACACCAGGGCGGCGCCGTCGCGAAGGACCAAGAGGTCAGCAGCGGCGAGGAAGACCCCAAGGTCTGTGCCCCGGCCATCCACGTCTGTCAGCACCGAGGTCAGGCTGGGCGGAAGACTGATCCAGCTGCCCCGGCTGAGCATGCCGGCGTAGGTGCGCAGGGCATCGCGGAAGAAGCCCGAGGGACGGGCGGCGTCGAGGCGCTTGCGGTAGGCCGTCTCCGGTTCCCGCTCACCCTTGGGGAGGTAGTGCTCCTTGCAGCTGCTGCCGTCAGGGGAAGCGAGCAGGGCCCAGCAGTCGGCGGTGATCTGGAGGGCGTCCCGCAAGGAGGTTAGGGTAGGGTGCTGGGCCCAGGGGGTGTAGACGACAGCCAAGGCCGAGATCGGATTGGCTTGCACTGTGGCGATGCTGCAGTGGGGCGTGCAGGCTTTTACCAACAGGTGCTTGTGCCCTGAAAGGGATCCGTGCCAGTCAACTGAACAGTGACCAGAAAGGTATTGGAGACACCGTGGCATTGTGTCACCGCTTGAACAATTGGTTCACAGACCCGAGAACCAGCACTACAGATAGGGGGATCTGCGCCGAAACGGATGCCTACACTTGCCTCTAGGCGGGAGGAACCGTCTCTGATGGATGGTTATCGGAAGGGGCGGCGGGGAGTGTGTGGTTCGCAGAACCATCCAATGACCAGCTAGACAGCATGGTTAGAACATGCTTCAAGATTCAAGAGTTGCCGATGAAAAGCAGGTTTCTCTACGCGTTTCTTGCCATGAGCATACAGCTCAGTATTCCCGCATTTGCAATCGGTGTGCCAATGCAGGACAAAGTAGCGCTAACTCAGGAGAAAAGAATAGTCGACTCCGGATCAAGACATAATCCACGTGTCTCAAGCGTAGACTTCAGTGATCCATCTAAACTTCCAGCAGTTCAGTGGGCTCTTTTTGGGGCACAGATGGCAACTTTAATAGTGCTGGGATTAACTGTATGGAAGACCTGGGAAATGGCAATTGCAACTCAGCAGGCCGCTAAAGCCACTACAGATACAGTGGAAGAAATGCGAATATCAAGAGAAAGCGCTTCGGCGCCACATATTGTAGTTTACTTGGCTAGCCCTAGCAATAATATTGCTGAAATTATCATAGAAAACTTTGGGGAGGGAACCGCGAGAGATATCCAATTCAACATCAGTCCCCCTTTGCAAAGCTCCCTCTCTACGGATATTGGGCGTTTCTTTGAAACTCCAAAATGGCTACCACCAAGATCTCGACTGAGCCACGCCCTGGATGTATGGAGCTCATACTTTGCTTCAGACTATCCTAGACAATATAAATTCAAAATCGATTATATTGGAGTGAAAGATGGCAAGAATTATTCAGATGAGTACTTGTTAGACATAGATTCATTTCGACACATGGCCGCATGGGGCAAGAAAGATCTTGATGACCTAGTTGGCGCAATTGAGAAAGTTGCCAATGAGTTTAGGAGCCAGGGGAGGCGTAGAGAAAAATACTACAGCAACATCGAGACCGGGTTTCCATATTCAAGAAGATCTAGCTCATATTCCGAAGCGATCTTGACTATTCAAGCAATTTATGACGCACTTCAAGCAGAGAAGACTGATGGACTTATACATATTAAAACTCGGCCACTTCTGCACGGTCTAAGAACAGCCACTTTAGATGCAATCGCGGATCTTGACGATGGTATTGATGACAACGCTAGTCGACGCACGGCGCTGGTAAGCCTATTGATTCTTCTGCATAACGCCCGGATATGGAATGATATGGCTGATGAGAGTTTATCTGTGAGCATGGATCAAGCAATCAGCAAAGTTCTGTCGAATTTCCAAAGCCAACCGCCATCTGTCTAACATCAAGATCTAGCGGGCGGGTTCAAAATATGAGCATTACGACTCTTGCTGCTACCCGCCGATGATCTTTAGCGTTATACAGTCTGAATGAACTACCCTTCGCACGTAGCGTCGACCATGAGCCCAGATGAGTTCAAGGACTTAATTCCTAGGCTATCAGATTCGGAGATTGTTACCCGAATCGTGCTCCCTGGAGCCGCGGCACATGTGTCAGATGAAAATATCAACTATCTTTCCCTGCGAATAGCCGAAACCTTTGGGGTCGAAAGCGATGAAGTCAGGCTCCACGTTGTTGGTTCTGCAAAACTTGGTTTCTCTCTCTCAGAAAAACGCAAGAAGAATGGAGAGATCTTGCGTAGATATCGCCCGTTTGGAGCCGGCTCTGATATTGACTTGGCGATAATATCAGCAAAGGTCTTCAGCATGATTTGGTCTGATCTTTCAGGCTATGCATACAGAAACGCACAGTTTATGCCATGGGATTCCAAAAAGCTGGGTGATTACTTAGTGCATGGATGGCTTCGCCCAGACCACTTCCCAAGAGCACGGCTTCCTCGCTGCGACTTATGGAAGGATCTCTTCAGGTCGCTTTCCTCTGATAGGCGCTTCGGCTGGAAGCCTGTCAGGGGAGGATTGTTCTATGCTGAATCCGACATGGTCAGTTACTATTCTCGTTCCGTTAAAGAGTGCCGTCTAGCCTTGGAGCTCGTCCGATGAGAACTGCTGCCACTAACAAAAAAGTCCGAGAGCTGATTGCTGATGTAAAAGATGGAAAGTTAATCCCACAGCCCGAGTTTCAGCGTCGTTTAGTTTGGACTCAGCGTGACAAGGATCGTTTTTTGGATACTGTAATTAAAGGCTTGCCCTTCCCGGAGATTTATATCGCTGACGGCGAAGTTGATCTTGAGACCGGGCAAGGCACCCAGTTATTGGTAGATGGATTGCAAAGGATAAACACTCTATCCCAATATTTCGAGGGAGATCCTGATCTTCGATTGCAGCAAGTTCTGCCATATCAGTTTCTTCCTGATGATGACAAGCGCGCCTTTTTGCAGTATGACGTTGCAGTTCGCAATTTAGGTGCGATTACCAGAGAACAGGTCGTAGAAGTATTTCAGCGCATCAATGCCACAAAATATGCTCTCACGGATATCGAGATAAACAATGCCGTCTACGGAGGCGCATTAAAGCAGTTCGCAGCAAGAATGGCGGAGCATTCATTTTTTTGTTCTCATCCTATATTTAATGCACAAGACTACAGGAGGATGGGCGATCTGCGCTTTGTTCTCTCCCTAATTTGCACTATAATCTCTGGATATTTCAATCGAGATGACGTTTTTGATGATTTGCTTTCGCGTTACAACGATTGTTTTGATCGCGAGGATGCTGTTAGAGACAGGATGAATCGAGTACTGGACTTTCTTGAAGAGTGTAATTTCGGGCCTCGATCAAGAGCATGGAAAAAAGCAGATCTTTTCACTCTTTTTGTTGAGGTTGACAGGCAATTCAATGAAGGCGCACGTCTCGAGTCGCCTAGTGATGTTGTTGAATGGCTTGAAGCTTTCTACCAAGCAGTTGATCGCGATCAGGCTGAAGACAATAGCCTAGCTGCCATCTACTATAAGTCTGCGATCCAGGCTACAAATGATCGAGGGAATAGGATTCGGCGTGGTTTAATTATTGCGGGCGTGCTTGAGCGGAAGCAAGAAAACGATACCTTAAGCCAACTAAGAGAGATCGGATTGATTCGCCCAATCAATCAAGAGGAGCTGGCTGTATAACAGCATCATTCACCCGTCCCGATCCACAGTATTGATCTACGGTTCAGTTTATCTGCATGCGGATGATCGATGGCGTTCAATCCTCCCCCACCTCCATCGCGACCACCCGCTGACTGCAGGCCCCAACGATCTCCCGCCACCGCTCTTCCCTGACCCCCAGACGCTCAGGAACCTCTGCCGATGCCGTTCCCAGCCTGAGCAACTTCTGCCCCCGCGCATGCAGCTCCCGCCAACTGGCCGGCACCTTGATCAGGAAGCCCTTATCCCGCAGGTAGTGATACACCTCACCGTTGGCATAGGTGCGGGCATAGGGCCGAAACGATCCCCGCTTCGGTGAGAAGCGACGTGCGGCCTGCAGGATGCCGATCATCGCGATCTGCTCAAGATCGTCCCTGGGGTGGCCAGTACGTCGCGAGATGTTCGCCGCCACGGTCTTGGCGATGTCGCGGTGCTGCAACGCCAGAGCATTGGCTGCGGCATGGGGATTCACCGGCCGGTGGCGCCGCGACTTGGGCGGGAAGGCGATCACCAGCTGAACGGCATCCCCCTTGCGGCGGGGTCGCGCATGCGGTCGAGCTCCAATCCCGACGCGCTTGGCACTGTGTGGCCGTGACAGACACGTCGCCACCACGGGCGGCCGCAGCGCTAGATCGAGTTGGCCGACTGCACCACCGCAGGCAGGCGTACGCAGGGGCCGGGCGATGGCGTCGGTCATGGCTCAGCGGCTGAACACCATCGGTACCGGCGAGCTGCCGTAGCCCAGGCCGCGCCAGAACTGCGCCTCAATCCACAGCACCCCCTGGCAGAAGGCATCCACCTGATCGTCCACCCCACCTCGGGGTGAGAAGGCCAGCAGCTCCTCGATGAGCGAGTCGGCCTTGCGGGCGAAGCGGACCTGGCCCGCCTCCACCAGCGGTGCCACGGCATGAGCACGGGAGGCCTTACTGCCCTTCGGGGGAATGGCGATCAGCCCCGGCACCTGGCGCTTGAGCAGCTGGCAAACGGCTGGTCCGTTTGCCGCGTCTTCGATCAGCACCGCATGGGGCCGCAGGCCCTGGCGCTCCAGGGAGGCAAGCGAAGCCAGCAGGAACTTGATCACCCCCGGCAGATCCAGCCGCTGGCGGTGGGCCCAGAGCGCCTCGATCTGCAGTTCTGCCCATGGGTCCGGGCCGCCAGGAAGGGGGTGAGGGGCATTCACACCCCTGTGCGTTCCTTGAGCCCCGCCGGCATTGGCGGCCAGTGCCAGACCCTGCCGCCGCGCCTCAGCTGCCGGATGCCTCTGAGGCTCCAACAGGCCCAGCAGGGCAAAGCCACAGGCGTCGTTGTCCTTGCCGTCCTTGAAGCTCAGGTCGCAGCTCAGCACCAGCGGCGCGTATCGACGGGGCTGGCCCGGAGCGACCGGCAGCGGCGGCTGGATCCAGCCCTTTCGGAACAGCAGACCCTCAGCTGGACTGGGCCGCTGCTGGTAGAGGGCGTTCCACCAGTAGGAGCCCAGACGGGTGCGGATCCGTTGGAGCACCTCCAGCGGCACCCGCTCCGGGCAGAGGGGTTCACCGGGTTGGCGCCAGTCCGGAACGCGGGTGCAGGTGGGCGGGATCGGCATCGCGATGCTGATCGGCTCGGCGATGGCGGGGAGGTTGAGCACGGTCCAGTGCTCCGGGTTCTCTTCTGCCTCTTGCTCGAGGAGCCAGGCGGTCATGTCGTGGTGGTCCCAGCGGGTCTGCACCACCACCTGGGCCGCGGGCAGCAAGGCCCCATCGGCTGTGAGGCCGGGTTCTGCCCGGGTGAACCAGACGCTCTTGAGCCAGTCGATCAGCCGCTCGCGCTGCAGGGCGCTCTTGGCGTCTTCCGGGCCCTTGTAAGGGTCGTCGATGATGCCGAGGTTGTAGCCCTTGCCGGTGAACGGCCCCCGAACTCCGGCCGCGATGCAGCCGCCCCGCTGGGGGGTGAGCCAGTTGCCCACCGCTGCCGAATCCTTGGAGAGGGCGTGGCCGGTGAGGCGGAAGTAGTGCCTGGCCTCCCGGCTGTGGGCATAGGCCAGCTCACCGGAGTAGCTGGCGATGGCGCAGAACAGCTCCGGGTGCCGGCTCACCCAGTAGGCGGGGAACAGGCGCGACACCAGCTGGCTTTTCCCCGCCCGTGGGGGACAGCAGACGATCAGGCGCGTGACCTGGCCCTCGGCCACCTGCTGGAGCAGCTCGATCAGAACCTCGGAGAATCGAGTGAACTGGAAGCTGGGGAAGGCACTGCGGATGAAGTCCCTGAACAGCAGTCCTTGGCGGGTTGTTGTCGCCCGGTCGGGATCGTGAACACCCAGCAGGCCCCAGTCGGCCCAGCGGTCTGTGGCGGGATCGAGCAGCAGGCCACCGTCGTGGCTGAACGGTGCCGTTGTCTGCAGGGTGGAGGCGATGCGGCCCATCAGCTCTTGGCCTCTGGGGGCTTGAGGGGGGCCCGCAGCAGGCCACCGATCTCGGCGATCACCCGGAAGGCACCCACAGCGGCTGAGAACTGCTCGGCCTCGATCGCCCGGCGGGCGCATTCGTTGAGCGCAAAAATCTGCTCGGCCTGGTGGCGGCGGCGATCGGAGATCAGCTCCTCCACCATCCGCTCGCGGGCGGTGTTGAGGTAGGAGTTGATCGTGGTGATATTGCTCACCCCCCAGTCATTTCGTGCGTTTTCGCGGATGAGCATCAGCGGCAGCCGCTGGGCGATCCACAGCTGGGCCATCGCCACCCGCCGCTCCACCTCCATGCGGGAGGGCCTTGGGGCGTTCTTGCTCGCGGTTCCGCGGCGGCGGCGGGGTGGGTTGCCCTTGCCGATCGGGCGGGAGGGATCGGTGCCCTCGGGTGCCAGCAGGGGCTGGCCGTTCTCGTCCTCAAGGGATGCGGCGGCGCGCAGATCCTCGATCGGATCGGCCTGGGGAGGCACGGCAGCAGCCTGGGCAGCCGTCACCGCAGGACCACCCGCTTGGGCGCATCAGGGGCCAGGTAGAGCAAAACCACGGATTCGGGTTCGCGAAAACGGATGAAACCAGGTTCGGTGGTATTGGCCCCGGCGTCAAGGGCCTGTGGTCGTCCGCTCGCAACAGGCGGCTCCGCGGCCAGGCGGGACGGTTGGGACGCTATGGGACGGTGGGTGTCCCAGCCGAAAGCCCCTGCCGCAGCAGGGATCTGGAGGCCCTAATCAATCAAATCCATAGATACAGATAGATAATTAATTAGAGGCCTACCGAATCATCCGGTTACCGCTTGGTGTACTTCAAGGCAACTGATTTTCTACTCGAGCTTCTTTGCCTTCTGGAGGGGTGTGTCTGTGTGCTGAGCGTCCCAGGCGCCTAAATCACCTAATCCATTACGGCACAGGCGTTTTCAGCCAAAAGGCGTACCCCCGAAGCGTCCCAGGCGTCCCGGGCCTACTGGGTGACCAAATGGGCGCACCAACAGGTAACCGGTACGCTTGCGCGCTGCCGGCCAGGGCATGCAACCAGCACCGTCCCAGCGTCCCATCGCCTGCAGCGCAACGGCTCTGGCCGTCCCGCCCAGCGTCCCGGAGGGGGATTCAGAGGCTGTCGAGGGGGATGCTGCAGGCGCGGTCCTTGGAGCCCGCTCCCTTGAAGCGCACCGGGTGGCCGGTGGGTAACGCTCCCGGTAACCGGGACAGGATGGTGCCCCAGCTGGTCGCCCAGGCCGTGTCGACCAGGATCCGGGCGATGGCCTCCGAGGTGTTGCTGACCAGCAGCCTTCCCTCCTGCACCCGCAGACCGTGTCTGGAGAGCAGCTCCTCGGCATGGCGGCCAGACACCGCCTCCAGCGGGGAAGGGGCACTGCTGAGCAGTTCCACCAGCTCACCGATGGTGCGCGTCAACACCCGCTCCTCGGTTTCAACGCGCAGCTGGTGCTGCAGGATCCGGTTGAGGCAGCGGCGCTCATCCGGCTGGCCGTTGCTCTGCTCGTAGTTGCTCCAATCGACCCCGGCGATCAAGGCCTGGGCCTCGGCGGTCGTTGGCACGCTTGAGGACTGCAGGGCCCAGGCGCCGGCCAGCAGGGTGCCGTACTGATCGCCCATGGCCTGGGACTCGAAATGCCTGCTGCACACCCCAGAGAAGACGGTGATCGAGCTGCGGATCACCGGAATCAAGGAAACGGTGCGGGCAATCAGCCGTGCCGCGTAGTCCTCTGTGATCAGCTCAGCGAGATCACGGTTCAAGGCATCCCAGTGGGCCTGCCGCTGCTCAGGCGGCAGTTCGGTGGGTTGGCGCAGGGTGAGCTGGGAGAAGCGGCGGCGATCGGCGCCTTGCCTGAGGGCGGTGGAGATGCTGCTGAGCAGGAACATCGAGCGCACCTGGAAGCGCTGAACCTCCCCCGCCGCTGAGCCCTTGCCGATCTGGGCCCGCGTCTCGCTGGAGGAGTATCGGGCCAGGGCGAGGATCTGCTGGATGCGCTGCTGGTCCACCTTCTCGTTGCTCTCGGCCTCATCGATCACCACCGGCAGGGCATCGCAGCGCAGGGCCTGGCGAATGAAGGCCTCGGTGGTGTTGCCCACCACCGGGAAGGCGAGATCACCCAGCAGCACGCCGACAAAGCGCTCGAGGATGGCGGATTTGCCGGAACCAGCTGCAGCCGTGAGCCAGAGATGGGGGCGCCAGGACAGCACACCGGAGATGGGGGCCAGGGCCACCCAGCCCGCCAGCAGCAGGCCAGAGGCCGGCACCTCCCAGTGGAAACGATCGGCGATGGCCAGCACCGTGAAAGCCTCCTCATCCGAGAGGGGAAGCGCGTCACCGGGACCATGCAGGGCCGGGCCACGTTGGTAGTGGAAGCGTGATGGGAAGAACTGGTTGATCGGCTGGCTGCGGCCATCCACCACCAGCCGATCGCCGAGGTGGAGCAGGGAGCGGCCCTGGTCCCACCAGGCACCGCGGCCCCGGAGGTTGCAGGCATCGAACATGCCCACCGCCGCCTGCTGGCAGAAGAGATCCGATGCGGCGGCCGTCCAGTTCACGCCGTTCTTGGAGGGGAAGAGGGTTTCCCAGTAGGCGAGCGGCGCCAGGCGGCAGAGGTTCATACCGCCGTGGGATGAGGAGGCCAGGCGCACCACCAACCCGGTGGAACGGGGTTGGTAGTAGTAGCCGTCGCTGTCGAAGCCGAGGCAGACGAAGGGGCGATCGTTGGCTGCCGTGGCAGCTGGAGACGGTGCTTCTGTCGGTGCCTCCGGGGCTGGCGGTGCTGAAGATGAAAGCGCTGACGCCTCCTGCAGGCGCTGATGGGCCGCCCTTGCCGCGCGCAGGATCACGCTGATGCGCTCCTGGATCGAGCCGGGCGCGTCATCGATCGAGCCGCCTGCGGGGAGATCAGCCCAGAGCTCGGCGGCCGGCAGATGGAGCAGCGGCAGGGCGGCTTCCGATGCGGCCTTGATCACCTGCCGGGCCCGCTTGAGGCCCTGCTCGTCGTGGTCGGAGATGTAGATGATGCCGGCGACACCGGCCTGCCGCAGGGCGCGGTAGCGCTCCAGGATCTGCGCGGTGCGGTGGGCGTGGCCGGGCTGGGTGGTGGCGAGAAAGCCGGCGGCGATCACAAGGTCGGCGCACTTCTCTCCCTCCAGTTCGATCAGCCAGCGGCCCGAAGCCTGCAGCAGAGCTGGCCATTGGCACATGGGCCAGGGATCGGGGCCGGCGCCGCGCTGCCAGCCCTCGTCGGTGCGGTGGTTGGCGTAAAAGACCTTGCCGCCGGGGCGATCGAGGCGGCTGACGCGCTGGGACGGGGAATAGGCATAGGGGCTGCCGGCGGGCAGGGGCGGATGGTCGCCATCGAGCACCACCAGCAGGAGGGGTGGCAGCCCGGCATCTGTTGGCCCAGAAGCCAGCGCAGAGTCAGCCCCAGCGGCCATCCGTTGCGGCAGTCCCAGGTGGGCCTCGATGCGCCGGGCAGCGGTCGCAAAATCCCAGCCGGTCAGGCGCAGCAGGAGGGCCATGCCGCTGCCGCCACCGCCGCTGCGTTCCCGGCCGCCGCACTGGTTGCAGAACCAGCCGCCGGGACCGTCGTCGCGGTCCCAGCGGTAGCGATCGGTGCCGCCGCAGGCGGGACAGGGCTGGTGCCGGTCTTGCAGTTGCTCCGGTCTCAGGCCGCCCAGCTCGATCAGCAACCGCGGCCACTGACCCGATGCGGCTTCCATCAGATCGCCGGCCATCAGCAGCGGTGATCGGGCGTGGTGGAAGGCTGCGGATCGTGGTGGCCGGGGTGGTTGCAGCGCTCAGAGCGCATCACCTGGACCAAGGTGCGCCGCACAAAGGAGGCGCGGCTTTCGATGCCATCGGCGTTGTGGTCGATCCACTCGACGACGGCGTAGGGGAGCTGGAGCTGGACGCGCTTCATGGTGATAGTGCAGTGCTACCGCGAAAGCCTAGCGTTAGTTTTCGCAAGCCCTAAAATCTGGCGTAATGCTGTCGGCGTGCCGTGACCATCGCCCTGCGTCCCTACCAGCTGGAGGCCGTGCAGCGGGTCCGTCTGGCCTTCCAGGAGGGACACCGCGCCGTGCTGTTCGTGCTGCCCACCGGCGGCGGCAAGACGGTCGTGTTCAGCCACATCGCCGAGCAGGCGGCCCAGCGGGGCAAACGGATTGCGGTGCTGGTGCACCGGGTCGAGCTGCTCGATCAGGCCTGCAGGTCCCTTGATGCGATGGGGGTCGAGCACGGCCTGATCGCGGCGGGCCGCTCGATGAACCTACGGGCGCCGGTACAGGTAGCGAGCGTTCAGACCCTGGCCAGGAGGCTGCCCAAATTGCCGGCCGATCTGTTCCAGCTGCTGATCGTTGATGAGGCCCACCACAGCAATGCGGGCACCTGGGCGGCCGTGATCGCCCACTTCAAGACGGCTCGGCTGCTGGGGGTGACGGCGACGCCGGTGCGCAGCGATGGCCGCGGGCTGGGGGAGTTCTATTCCGAGCTGGTGCTGGGCCCCACCGCCGCCTGGCTGAGCGAGCAGGGGTACCTGGCGAGGGCACGGGTGTTTGCGCCGCCGCTTGGCTTTTCCGTTAAGGGGTTGCGAAAGCGAATGGGCGACTTTGATCTGAACCAGGCCGCCGGTGCCCTCGGCGGTAGCCGCATCCTTGGCGATGCGGTCAGCCATTTCCGCAGCCATCTGCTGGGCCGCACCGCCATCGCCTTCTGCTGCTCGATCGCCCATTCCCAAGCCGTAGCCGAGGCCTTCACCGAACGGGGGATCCCCGCAGCCGCGATCGATGGCTCGATGGACGCCAAGCAGCGGCGGCTCCTGTTGGAACGCCTCGGAAGCGGTGAGCTCCAGGTGCTCACCAGCTGCAGCCTCATCGGGGAGGGGGTGGATGTGCCCTCGGTGGGCGGCTGCCTGCTGCTAAGGCCCACCCAGAGCCTGGCGCTGCACCTGCAGATGATCGGCCGCTGCCTCAGGCCCCAGCCCGGCAAAGAGGCGTTGATCCTCGATCACGTCGGCAACATCGAGCGGCTGGGCCACCACCTCGATCCGCAGGAGTGGAGCCTTGATGGCATCAAGAAGCGGGAGCAGACCAGGGCCCCATCGGTCAAAACCTGCCCGAAGTGCTTCTGCGCCATGGCCAGCACCCTCAGCCTCTGCCCGGAATGCGGCCATACCTTCCGGCCGGAGCGCCAGAAGCTGGTCACGGTGGAGGGCGAGCTGCGGGAGATCAGCCAGCAGGAGCTCAGGTGCCGAAAAAAGCGAGAGCAGGGCGAGGCCCGCAGCCTTGAGGATCTGATCGCGCTGGGAACCCGGCGCGGCCTCAAGAACCCCCAGGGCTGGGCACGGCATGTGCTGGCGGGC
Organism: Synechococcaceae cyanobacterium ELA739; assembly: GCA_037127935.1. GTDB lineage: Bacteria > Cyanobacteriota > Cyanobacteriia > PCC-6307 > Cyanobiaceae > Cyanobium. The sequence continues at coordinate 94,663 of JBAXXM010000009.1, read as the reverse complement.
CGTCAGACGCGGGGCCACTGGAGCCGGGTGGCATGAGCGAGCAGGAACTGCAGCAACGGATCCGCCTGGAGCTGGGGAAGGGGCCGGTGCGGCTGTGGCGCAACAACGTCGGCGCATTGCGCGATGAACGCGGCCGGTTGGTGACCTATGGGTTGTGCAAGGGCAGCAGCGACCTGATCGGCCTGCGCCAGGTGCTGATCGGCCCGGAGCACCTGGGCCAGACCCTGGCGGTGTTCACCGCGATCGAGGTGAAGGCCCCGGGGGGGAGGCTGCGGGAGGAACAGCAACTGTTCCTTTCGTTGGTGGAACGGTTTGGTGGCTACGGCGGTGTGGCCAGGAGCACGGCAGAAGCCGCGAGGGTGCTGCGGCTCATCTGAATGGACCCGGTGAATGGACCCGGCCCGGTGGCTTGGGGTCAGACGGTGGGGCTCAGCCTCCATCGCCCTTCTCCCCGCTACTAGCGGAATCGGAAGCGCAGAAACTTGCGCCAAACATGCAGCGCGCAGCGACGTTTGGTTTCATGCGGATAGAGCGCATCCATGAGACGATTGCGGAAACCTGAATCCGTTTTGAGCCAATCCTGGGCTGGATCCAACACGGCCAGTCATCGCCTGGCTGCGGGGAAGGCCTTGCGCACGCGGCTTCCCCGGTCTGCCCAAGCGGAGTGGTCCCCGCTGTTGGGGAGTCGTGATCCAATTGCCCTGTTGGAAGCATCCAATGCGGGGCGGTTGCCGGAACTGATTCCGATCCGCATCGGCCGGATGCTCCAGTCGCCCTTCGCCTTCATGAGGGGATCCTCCGCCCTGATGGCCCATGACCTCAGCTTGCTGCCGCATTCCGGCATTCAGGTTTGGGCCTGCGGCGATTGCCATCTGCTGAACTTCGGGCTCTTTGCCACCGCGGAACGCAATCTGATTTTTGATCTCAATGATTTTGATGAGACGCACCCTGCCCCATGGGAGTGGGATGTGAAGCGTCTGGCCACCAGCTTCGTGCTGGCGGGCCGGGACAACAACCATTCCAAGGCCGATTGCCGCAAGGCCGCCCGACGCAGCGTCCGTTCCTACCGGCAGCATCTGCGGGAGTACGTGAATGCCAGCCCCCTCGAGGTCTGGTACGCCCGTTTTGATGCCGACGATCTGATTGAAGCCGCACCGAACAGTGCCATCCGAAAGTCGCGCCAAACGATCGCCGCGAAGGCCCGTCGTCGGATTGCGGCTTACATGTTTCCGAAAATCACCAAACTGTCGGATGGCCATTACAGGCTCACCGACCAACCTCCAGTGCTCACGCATGTCTGTCATGGCGCGCTGGAGCAGCGGATCCGCGAAGACCTGGAGGATTATCGAGAGTCCCTCTCCGATGAGCGGCGTGTGTTATTTGGTCGTTACACCCTGGAGGATGTGGCTCTGAAGGTGGTGGGAATCGGCAGCGTTGGCACCCGCTGTCTCGTTGCCCTGTACTTGTCCGATGATGGGCATCCCCTGATTCTGCAGATCAAGCAGGCTTGCCCTTCCGTGCTGGAGCCCTACACCCAACCCAGCGCTTTGCCCAACCACGGCCAGCGCGTGGTGATGGGCCAGCGGCTGATGCAATCGGGCAGCGATTTGTTTCTCGGCTGGTTCCGCAGCCGGATGGGCGACGACTATTTCGTGCGCCAGCTGCGGGACATGAAAATGTCGTATCCGGTCGAGGACATCTCCCCCCTGCGGCTCCAGCATTACGCCGATTATTGCGGCTGGTCGCTGGCTCGCGCCCACGCCCGCGGCGGAGACGCTGCAACGATCAGCGGCTACCTGGGTCGGGGGGATGAGGCCGATCGGGCGATCGAAGCCTTTGCCATGGCCTATGCCGACCAGATGGAGCGCGATCACGCCAGCCTCAAGGCCGCTGTCGATGCCGGACGAATTGAGGCATTGATCGAAGAAGATCGCTTATCGCCGTAGAAAACATCCACGGTCGGCCCGGCGGACCCCTGCAGGGACTGCCCGCCGGTGGTGTGGCACGGCTCGAACAGCGTCAAGCAGCTCCACGCCGACGCGGGGTGGATGCCAGCCCCCAACCGGCACACCACAACAACCTGTCACGAAGCCAACGCCTAGGACTAGCCCTTCGCCAGTAAGGCGGCATACTTTTAGGGTTCCCAAACGGTAACCCCTTTGCAGAGCCTGCCGCACCAGCTCGATGCCGCACGCGTTCAGTTCGGCAAATTCCTGCGCAACTGGCGCAAGAGCAACGACTGGTCCGTCACCACGGCCCAGGACTGGGCCAAGGCCTGCCCGGCCCTGATCCCCTGGGCCCTGCGGGTGGCCGGTGGGCAGTGGGGGAACCTGGAGAACGGCAAGGTGATGCAGCCCCAACCCAGCACCTTCATCCAGCTGGGGGTGCTTAACGAATGCTTGGCCCAACAGGAGCGGGGCACGATCCGGGACAAGCTGCTCAGGGAGCGGGTGCAGCAGGCCCGGCCGGTGCTGCACGGCGATGGGCGGCCCTGGGGAGCAGAAGACTGGTTTGCCTGCTACATCGGCAAGTTGGAGGGCCCCGCTGATCTCTGGCCCCGGCAGGAGGAGATCGATGCGGAGGCCGAAACCAAACGGCTGCGCAGCCTGTTTGATGCGGCCGTCGAGCGCAGTGGCCTGCGGCCCGTTTCCGCGGCGATGCAGGTGCTGCGCCTGGCGGGTGACCTGCCGATGGAGCAGGTGGTGGCGATCGAGAACGCTTTGTTTGCCGGCGAGCGGCTGCCCACCAGCACCGTGGCCACGGCGCGAATGGCACTGCACAGCTGGGTGGCGGAGGTGGCGGGCGACCTGCTGCCGGCCGCAGGAGACGGGGAGCAAAGCTGATCACCTGCCCTGGAGGGCACTAAGCCAGAAGCTGCAGTCGCAAAAGCAACAATTAGGCTATTTATCCACAAATCATCGCAATTACTTTAGGGGTTCCCGAAAGAGATGTACTGCGGGTAACATTGGCCGACCCTCGATTCAACCGATGCCCCAATCCGAACGTGGCTCCCAAGCGTCCGGCACCCCAACCAAGGACCGCTCAGGTCGACAACACAAGACCTGCGGCTGCGAGCTAACGCACTACACCGCAATCCAGGCCGCCTTCTCCCGTTCCCTGCTCGACTGGCAGCGGCAATGGCATCGCATTACGGCCGAATCGCTGCTCGCCCTGCCTGAACACGGCATCGCGATCAGTTACCGCCAGAGCCTCTGCGGCGGTTATGTCGCCACCCTGTTGCACCGCGATGGCGGCGGCATCGATTCAGGGCTCTGCCCCAGCCTGCAAGAGGCTCGCTCGTTCGTGCTGGGCCAGGGCCTGGAGGAGACGCCATGAGCGCCATCTCCTTGGCGGAGTATCACCGCCATCCCGCCTGGTCCCCCACCGCGCTCAAGGCTGCGGTGACCGGCACGATGCGGGCCTGGAGCCATCGTTTCGGGGCGGGGGCCGCCCCGTTTATTCCCAGTCCCGACATGGTCAAAGGCGATCTGGTCGATGCCCTGCTGACGCCGCCCTTTTCCCTTGATGGGCGCTTCCAGGTCTTCAGCACGATCGCCCGCAACACCAAAGCCGGCGCCGCCAACTGCGCAGAAGCCGAGGCCGCTGGACTCACGCCCATCAGCGCCGAGATGGTCGAGCAGGCCCAGCGGATTCGTGATGCCCTGCAGGCCGATCCGGTGGTGGGCGAGGTGCTGGCGGCGCTGGATCCAGCGCTCAGCCAGCAGCCCCACTTCTGGGAGGACAAAGAAGGCCGGCACTGCCGCTGTTTGCCCGATGTGGTCACCAGCGATGGGCGGCTCTTTGATCTCAAGAAGACCCGCAGCGCTGTGCCGCGCAAGTTCTATTGGCAGGCCAAGGACTTGGCCTATGACCTGCAAATGGCCCACCTGGCCCTGGGCCACGAGGACCGCCATGGGCAGCCGCCACTGGAGACCGGCGTGATCGCCTTTGAGTGGCCCACCGATCCGGCCGCACCGATCGACTGCAGCCTGCTCATCTTCGATGGGCAGGACCTGCAACAAGGTCTGCAGCGGCGGGAGGAGGCCTTTCGGCGGATCGCCGAATGCCAGGCCACGGGCAGCTGGCCCAGTCACGGGCGCCAGACGTTTCGTCCTGTCTCCCAGGATTTCAGCATTCCCGAAAGCGCAACAATTGATCAAGATTCCATCGAGCTCTTCTGATGAACGACACCATCTCCAGCCCCGCTTCCAACCCCACAACCGAAACGTCCTCCTCCTCGGCCCTGGCCGCACCGGGGGAGGTGCTGCAGGTGTTCAGCGGCATCGCCGCCTTTGACGCCGCCCAGCGCATGGCCCGGGCCCTGTGCTCCTCCACCCTGGTACCCAGGGACTACCAGGGGCAGCAGGGCCTGGCCAACAGCCTGATCGCCCTGGAGATCGCCGCCCGCATGCGCCTCTCACCGCTGGTGGTGATGCAGAACATGACGCCGATCCACGGCCGGCCCACCTGGAGCAGCAAGTTCCTGATCGCCACGGTGAATGCCAGCGGTCGCTTCTCGCCGCTGCGCTTTGTGTTCGACGACAAGGAGAAGCCCAGCCGCTGTTATGCGGTGGCGACCGATAAGGCCACCGGTGAGGTGCTGGAAGGAGAAACCATCACCCTCGAGCTGGCACGCAAGGAGGGCTGGTGGAGCCGCAAGGACCGCAACGGCAACGAAACGAGCAAGTGGCAGACGATGACCGGCCAGATGCTGCGCTACCGCGCCGCCGCCTGGTGGGCGAACGTCTACTGCCCGGAGATCGCCCTGGGCTTGATCACCCAGGAGGAAGCCCTCGACATCGAGGCGGTGGCGGTGCGGGAGGCGGAGCCTGCCTCAGCACTGGAGAAGGCGCCCGCTGCTTCGCCCGCACCGTTGGTGCCGGCCGTCGCCCCACCAGAAGGCTCTGAGGCTGAAACCGTGACCGACGTGGCGGTGGTGGAGAGCCCCACACGGGCATCGGCCACGCGTGTGTCACGGCGTTCCGCTGTGCCCACTGCAATACGCCTTCGCGAAAGCGAGGCAGTCAAGCCGGATGCCCAGGGCAGTGATGAGGCAGTGGAGCTGCAGGTCGCGCCGGCGCCGGATGGAGCAGAAGCAGCGGCCCTAACGGTTGAGCCCCAGGCAACAACGCCAGATCCCGGGTCGCTCCCTCCTGGCAACGAGGAGGCCCAGCTGGATGCCCAGCTACCGCTTGCCCCCGCTGCAGCCCCATCGATCCATGCAACCCCATGGCAGAGCAGCCCAAAGGCAGAACCTGAGCCATCCCCTGCAGCCCCCCCACCGCAGGCAGCCCTGCCGCCTGCGCCGCCCAGTGATGCGTTGGAGAGCGGGCTGCGGCAGATCCCCAGGATCACCACCCTGCTGGAGCTCGATGGGGCCTATGGCCGCGTCAACCAGCTGCTCGCCGCCGGCCAGATCACCGATGCCGGCGCCGAGAGGCTCTGGCAGGCCATCGCCAAGCGGCGCAAGCAACTGGAGAACGCCCCGGCCGCTGCGGAGGTGATGCCATGAGCACCACCCAGAAGCTGGGCCAGGCCATCGAATCCCTGGAGGCCGCCTTGCAGGTGGCCGAGAAGGAGCGCGATCAAGGGGTCTTTGAGCTGGCGCGCGGCGTGCGCAGCCATGGGGAGCTGATGCGCCTGGCGGAGCGGGTCGCCCTGGTCCGCTCCCTGGTGGTGCAGGCAAGAACCCTGCTGCCTGCCGATGAGGCACCCCAGCGCCAGGGCGAGTTCCGCTCTGGTGAGCACTGGCAACGCGGCCGGGTTCTCTACCGCGTCGAACCGTGCCCCTTGATCCCCAGTTGCGTGCGGCTCATGCCTGTGGCCAACGCGCAGCAGCCCCCGATCCACCGCCATCGGCTCAACACCATCCGTTTCCAGAGGATCTGCCCATGACCCCTGCCCCAGGCAAACCGCGGCCACTGCGCCAGCGGATCGGCAACCACAAAAAGACGATCGCCATGAACAACGACACCTTTGAGCGGGTCGATGCCTTCGCCCGCAGGCACAACATCACCTGGAGCGGAGCACTGCACGAATTGGTGCGCACCCATCCGCTCATCGGCCTGCCGTCCCTGCTGGCGGTTCAGGAGCGCATCGAGGCCCGCAGCGGCTCGGCGCTGGAGGTGGAGGCATGAGCATCAATGTGATCGTGCTGGTCGGCCATGCCGGCCGAGATCCGGAGCTGCGCTTCTTTGAGAGCGGCAGCTGCGTCTGTGAGTTCACCCTGGCGGTCAACCGCCCGCCCCGCGATGGCCAGAACCAAGAGCCGCTGTGGGTGAACTGCAAGGCCTGGGGCAAGACCGCCCAGGTGGCCGGCGACTACCTGCGCAAGGGCAGCAAGGTGGCGATCGTCGGCCGGCTCGAGATCGAGCAGTGGACCGACCGCAGCAGCGGCGAGGTGCGCAGCAAGGCCCTGGTGGTGATCGACCGCCTGGAGCTCTGCGGCAGCAGGAACGGCGCCGATGGCGGCTTGAGCAAGGGAGCCGCTGGGATGGCTGCAGCTGCTGCGCTCGGCGCGGCGCCGCCCAGCACGGCGAGCAGCGAGTGGAGAACCAATCCCTCCGGCGGCACCCCGCTGAGCGACGAGGAGGTGCCCTTCTGATGAGCAACCATCACACCTACGTCCAGCTGCCCTCCTTCCCCCGGCCCTATCCGGTGAGGCGGCCATCCAGTCCCGTGACACCCGAACGTCAGCAGCCCCTGCTGTGGCTGGTGCTGCTGCTGCAGGGCTTCACGCTCTTGATGTTGGTGGCGGGACCATCCCCGGACCATCTGCATCCGCCAGGGCTCCCATCGATCTCGCAGCCCGACCTCGAGATCGTTCCCGACAACCAAGCCACTTCATCGCCGTTGTTCAGAGGTTTGATCGCATGAGCGCTTACCCACATGAAAGCCACCAGCTCCAAGCACCGGGCTCTCACTCCACAGCAACGAGCAGGAGAGGAAGCAGAAGCCCGCGTTCGCCGGCCTGCCTTTGGATCAGCACCGGCGAGGCCAGTGCATACCTCGGGATCAGCCGAAAGACGCTCTTCCGGCTGAAGAAGGGAGGGATCCTCAAACAGCAGCGCCACTGGGCAAGGAAGAATCCAGCGTCACCCTCCTCAGACCTGCTCTGGCACGTTCAACGCTGCGAAATGGCCCTCGGCCGCCTCTGAGGCGGGCGGGGGCTGATCGTCAGCCCAGGCCGGCGGCCTTGAGCTTTCGCGCCATCTCGATCAGCTCCGGTGTGATTCCATCAGGCAAGGCCGGAGCTTGCCTAGGAGCGGGAGCCGCGGGCTCTGCAGAGGTCAAGCGCTGAGCACCACGGCGGCGATGGGTCGGGATATGGACCCCGCCCTCATCGAGCGCCAGCAGTCGATTCATGCCCTCCAACCGATGAAGGGCCTGCTCCTCTACCAGATAGCGGCGTGTGTGAACCGCCTCGCTGTGGCCCATCGCCATGGCTTTGAGTGTGGTCGACCAGGTGGTGGTTTCCTTCGCTCGCAGAGCCCAGGCATGGCGCAGGTCATAGACCTTGCAGCGGTCTTGGATGGCCTTGGGTTTGGGGCGACCCGGAATCGCGCGGGGTTGATGCCAGCCGTACAGCTTCACGGGCAGCTCCCGGTCCTCGCGGGCACTGTTTCGGAACCAGTGGCTGAGCACCCGGCTCAGAGCCTCGTTGTTGTGGAACTGCAGCATCCCGTCCGGGCGCTCCGTCGTGAGGATCGGATGGCTGCGCCGCAGCTGCTCGAGCATGGCGCGGGCGTGCTCGTGATCATTGAGGCGGTAGCGCTCGAGCCAGGCCTCGGGCAGGGCCAGATCAAAGCGATGGCCGGTCTTCGTTTCGCTGCCATCACTGGTGGAGCTGAACGAACCCACGCTGATCATGCGGGGATTGGCATCGATCTCGCCTGGCAAGGCATCGACATGCCAGATCTCGTGGTTGCGGAGGCCATAGGTGGCCACCATCGCCATCACCCAGCCGCGGAACGGATCGAGCGACACCAGTTGATCGAGCCAGGATTCAATGTCATCGGTTGCAGGGATGAAGCGCGGTTTCGGGGCTTTGCCCCTGCCGGCGGTGGTCTTGAGCCCAGCCAGACGCTCCTGTAATTGAGGGGTGGCGATGCTGATCCCCTTCTTGGCCAGGTAATTCACCATCTGAATCACCTGATAGAACACTTTGGAGTTGTACTCACGAGGCACCAGCTGACATTCAGGCTCGGCGCGATTCGCCTGAATGGAATCCGGAGTGTACAAACAGAACTGCTCCAGGTGCTCTGGCTTTGCCGGCAGGGTGTCGGGGAACATCACGCCGAAGAACCCCCTGTCTCGAAAGCAGACGAAGGGGTTGCGGTCCCGTGCCTTGGGCCCGCCCGGTGCGATGTCGGCCTTGATGGCGCCCCGAATCTCTCCCCAAGTCAAGGTGTGGCTGGTCGATGCGGCTGGATCTGCCGAAGGCTTGCCAAGCGGTCTGCTGAGGAAATCCCAGTCCAAGCCCCTGCCACCAGCAGCGCGGTTCTTGCCTGCCTCCAGCAGGAGTTCGGTCAGACGCTCACAGGCCTCGTCATCCTGGATCCGGCAGCAACGGGCTACCTGCTGCCGCTGGGGTGGATCGAGTTCATAGACGTAGGCGAAGGGGCTGCGGGCTACCTCGCGGAGCCGGTATGAGCAGCCCTCCATCCGAAGCCGCGCCTGCGCCTTCTGGAAGCCTGGGACGGCACGCATGCCCAAGTCGCCTCGACTGGATCCAGTCTCGCCCAGGCACTTGAAACAGTTTCAAAAAAGTTTCAAAAAACCGTCCGCGTCGGGCCTAGTTGGGCCTCATCTGTCCCTATTCGCAAAGCCGAGAGGACTATTGAGATCGACTGCCAGGCCTGGGATTTGACCCCGAATCAAAGCTGTGACTGGAATGGGTCGCCTGAGATTCGAACTCAGGACCAATCGGTTAAAAGCCGAGTGCTCTACCGCTGAGCTAGCGACCCGTTGGATGGGGCCCCAAGAGAGGGGCTGCGCGGTTGTTGTCGCCCCGGGGGGCTGCGCATCAACTGCACCGAAAGAAGGTATCACCCGGCCATGCCCCAACCGCAAGTGACGCGGGCGGGACCTGGCAGCCTCGCCCGCCGTAGCCGTGGGCGGCCGGGCCGATTGAGAATGTCCGCAGCCGCTGCTGGTTCCGTGTCCGACGCCCCCTGGCCTGATCCCCAGGTTGATGCCGAGGCCTGGGTGGCCGATTCAGCCGTGTTGATCGGTGACGTGCGCATGGCCGCCGGATCCAGCCTCTGGCCGACGGCGGTGGCCCGGGGCGATGTCTGTTCGATCCTGATCGGCGCCTGCAGCAACGTCCAGGACGGGGCGATCCTGCATGGCGATCCGGGGCAACCGGTGTGCATCGGCTCCTTCGTGACCATCGGCCACCGGGCCGTGATCCACGGCGCCACGATCGAGGACGGCTGTCTGATCGGCATCGGCGCGATCGTGCTCAACGGCGTCACCGTCGGTGCGGGCTCCCTGGTGGCGGCCGGCTCGGTGGTGACCCGGGATGTGCCGCCCGCCAGCCTGGTGATGGGGGCCCCGGCCCAGTTGAAACGGGAAATGACTCCCGAGGCGGTGCAGGGACAACACGACCATGCCCGCCATTACAGACGCCTGGCCATGGCCCACGCCGGCCGGAGCAACCCGCCGGGATTCCCCTAAGATCCCGAAACTCTCCTGCCCTTGTCGTCATGGACCTTCGGCTGATCCTGGTCGCTGCCCCGATCCTCCTGGCCGTGGGCTGGGCTGGCTTCAACATCGGTCGGGCCGCCGTCGGCCAGCTGCAGCTGATGCTCAAGCGCGCCCGGGCCTGATTCCGGCCATCCGCTTTCCCCATTGTTTCCAGCCCGTGCCCGCCCCGCTGATGCCCGGTGACCGCTGAGCTCCTGGTCATCGGCGCCGGATTGGCGGGCACGGAGGCAGCCTGGCAGATCGCCTCCGCTGGATTGCCGGTGCGGCTGGTGGAGATGCGCCCGGTGCGGCGCTCCCCGGCCCATCACAGCGCCGAATTCGCCGAACTGGTCTGCAGCAACAGCTTTGGGGCCCTCTCCTCCGATCGGGCGGCAGGCCTGTTGCAGGAGGAGCTGCGGCGCTTGGGTTCCCTGGTGATCCGCACCGCCGACCACCACGCGGTGCCCGCCGGTGGCGCCTTGGCGGTGGATCGTGGCCAGTACAGCGCAGCATTGACGGCCCTGCTGACGTCCCATCCCCTGGTCACGATCGAGCGGCGCGAACAGCTGCAGCTGCCTGAAGCCGGTCAGATTGCCGTGCTGGCCACCGGCCCCCTGACCAGCGACAGCCTGGCGGACGACCTGCGCGCCTTCACCGGCCGGGGCGACTGTCACTTTTTCGATGCCGCCAGTCCGATCGTCTCTGGCGAGAGCATCGACCTGTCGCGCGCCTTCCGGGCCAGCCGCTACGACAAGGGCGACGCCGACTACATCAACTGCCCGATGGACCGGGAGGAATTCCTGGCCTTCCGGGAGGCCTTGCTGCAGGCGGAACAGGCCGAACTCAAGGACTTCGAGAAAGAGAGTGCCAGCTTCTTTGAGGGCTGCCTGCCGATCGAGGAGCTGGCCCGCCGCGGCGAGGACACGATGCGCTACGGCCCGCTCAAGCCGATCGGCCTCTGGGATCCCCGCTGGGGCGACGTCAACGACCGCGACGTGCGCCGCGCCAAGCGCGCCTATGCCGTGGTGCAACTGCGCCAGGAGGACAAGGACGGCCGTCTCTGGAACCTGGTGGGCTTCCAGACCAATCTCAAGTGGGGCGAACAGGCGCGGGTGCTGCGGCTGATTCCGGGCTTGGAGAACGCCGAATTCGTGCGCTTCGGCGTGATGCACCGCAACACCTTCCTGGAATCACCCCAGCTGCTCCACGCCAGCCTGCAGTTCCGCAGCCGCCCCACCCTGCTGGCGGCGGGCCAGATAACCGGCACCGAGGGCTACGCGGCGGCCGTGGCCGGCGGCTGGCTGGCGGGCACCAACGCCGCCCGCTTGGCCCGGGGACTGGAGCCGATCCGCCTGCCGCCCACGACGATGATCGGCGCCTTGACCCACTTCATCGCCACCGCCCCCTGCGGCAGCACCGGCTCGGGCAAGGGCCGCTTCCAGCCGATGCCCGCCAACTTCGGCCTGCTGCCCGAGCTGTCCGAGCGCATCCGCGACAAACGCCGCCGTTATGGCGCCTACCGCGACCGGGCCCTGCAGGATCTGGCGCCCTTCACCGGCGAAGGTCCTGAAGCCCGCAAACCAGTTCTGGACGGTACCGAAGCCGGCAGCGCGGCCGATGCAGAAATCGAAGCCGGGGCCAAAGCCGACATCGCAACCGACAACACGGCCCTCCAGCTCGCCTGAGCCCCTAGGCCAGCCCCCACCCTCCGGGAGGAGTGCCTAGCCGCTCTCCGAATCCGTTTCTGCATCAAGCGGGGTGAGCCGCCCCGGTCTGCGGAGAACGAGGCGACCCGTTCAGCCCTGCGGCGCCCCCTCCTGCTGCGACGCCTGGCAGGGGCGTTGGCGTATCACGGCCGAAACCGGGAGCCCGTGAGCCTGATCAAAGCCCCGGGGGAGGCGAGGGAGGGGTCCTCAAGGCAATGCCGATGGCTTCCTAAGGTCGCCTGGAGCCGAGTGCAACGCTTTGACCGCAGCCAACCCGGAGGCGAATCGCTGGGACGTCCTCGTGATCGGCGCCGGCATCGGCGGCCTGGTCACCGCCTCCCAACTGGCAGCCAAGGGGGCCCGGGTGCTGGTGCTGGAGCGCTACCTGATCCCTGGCGGCTCGGGCGGCAGCTTCAAGCGCGAGGGCTACACGTTTGACGTGGGCGCCTCGATGATCTTCGGCTTCGGCGAGAAGGGCCACACCAACCTGCTGACCCGCGCCCTGGCCGATGTGGGCGAACACTGCGCCACGGTGCCCGATCCAGTGCAGCTCGAATACCACCTGCCAGGCGGCCTGCAGATCGCCGTCGACAGGGACTACGAGCAATTTCTAAGCGACCTGATCGCCCGCTTCCCCCACGAGGCGGATGGCATCCGCCGCTTCTATGACACCTGCTGGCAGGTGTTCCGCTGCCTCGATGCGATGCCGTTGCTGTCGCTGGAGGATCCCGCCTATCTGGCCAAGGTGTTCTTCAAGGCGCCGTTGGCCTGCCTGGGTCTGGCCCGCTGGTTACCGGTGAATGTGGGCGACGTGGCAAGGCGTCACATCAGCGATCCGGCGCTGCTCAAGTTCATCGACATGGAGTGCTTCTGCTGGTCGGTGATGCCGGCCGATCAGACGCCGATGATCAATGCCGGCATGGTCTTTTCCGATCGCCATGCCGGCGGCATCAACTACCCCAAGGGAGGCGTCGGCGTGATCGCCGAGCAGCTGGTGCGCGGCCTGGAGCGCCATGGCGGCAGCATTCGCTACCGGTCCCGGGTCACCAAGGTGCTGCTGGAGAGCAACAAGGCGGTGGGGGTTCAGCTGGCCGGCGGTGAAACGATCCGAGCCGAGCGCGTCATCTCCAACGCCACCCGCTGGGACACCTTTGGCCAGCTGGTGGACGAGGCCCACACCCCCGCCGCCGAGCGGACCTGGCGCCAGCGCTACAAGCCCTCGCCGTCGTTCCTGTCCTTGCACCTGGGGGTGAAGGCCGAGGCCATCCCCGCTGGCACCCACGTGCACCACCTGCTGCTGGAGGACTGGAGCGCCATGGAGGCGGAACAGGGCACCGCCTTCGTCTCGATCCCCACCCTGCTCGATCCGTCGCTGGCGCCTGCGGGTCACCACATCGTCCACACCTTCACCCCCTCGTCGATGGAGCACTGGCAGGGGCTGTCCCCCAGCGCCTATGCCGCCAAGAAGCGCAGCGACGCCCAGCGCCTGATCCAGCGGCTGGAGGCCTTCCTGCCCAACCTGGGCGCCGCCATCAGCCATCAGGAGGTGGGTACCCCCCGCAGCCATCGCCGCTTCCTCGGTCGCTCCGGCGGCAGCTACGGCCCGATCCCGGCCCTGCGCCTGCCCGGCCTGCTGCCGATGCCCTTCAACCGCACCGGCATCGAAGGGCTGTACTGCGTCGGCGACTCCTGCTTCCCGGGCCAGGGGCTCAACGCGGTGGCCTTCAGCGGTTTCGCCTGCGCCCATCGCATCGGCGCCGACCTGGGCCTCAACCCCTGGGCACTGCCGGACTGAATCGCAGGGGGCATGGGCGTCCTGCCGTGACACAGGCCTCACAGATGGGCAGCCTCAAAGATGGGCAAAGGAGGTGTGCGTCATCGGCTCCGGCATCGGCAGCTTGAGCGATTCGAACCAGGCCACAGCACGGCGGATGTCGTCGAACAATTGATCGGCCATGGGGCGGCTGAAGCCGGCGCGCACGACGATGCGCAACACCGAGCGATGCTGCTGATCCGGCGGCAGGGTGTAGGCGGGCACCAGCCAGCCCCGCTCGCGCAACTTGTCGGAGAGGTGAAACACACTCCAGAAGCGCACCCGCGGCTCCAGCTCCAGGCAGAACACCGGTAACTGGCCCAGCGGGTGGCTGACCAGCCGCAGCGGCGGCAGCGCCGCGAGCCCATCGGCCAGATGGCAGGCGATCGCCTCCAGGCTGGCCATGCGCTCGCCGTAGCCCTGGCGACCGAGATGGAGGAAGTTGAAGTACTGCGCCACCACCTGGGCCCCCGGGCGCGAGAAGTTAATGCCGATCGTCGGGGTGACGCCGCCGAGGTAGTTGACATCAAAGCGCAGCTCCTGGGGCAGCAGCGCATCGTGGCGCCAGAGCAGCCAGCCCACCCCGGGCAACACGCCGCCGTATTTGTGGCCGCTGGCATTGATCGAGACCACCCGCGGCAGACGGAAGTCCCACACCCACTCCGGCCCATTGAACGGCGCCACGAAACCGCCGGAGGCCGCGTCGATGTGCAGGGGAATGGCCAGGCCCGCGCGTTGTTCCAGCGCATCGAGGGCAGCGGCGATCGCCCCAATCGGCTCGTAGCTGCCATCGACGACGCTGCCCACCACCCCGACAACGCCGATCGTGCCGGCGTCGCAATGGGCCGCCGCCGCCTCCGGCTCCAGGTGCAACCGATCGGGCCCCAAGGGCACAAAGCGCGGCTCCACCTCGAAATAGGTGCAGAACTTGTCCCAGCAGACATGGCGGTTGGCCCCCATCACCAGATTGGGCCGCGGGGCCGGAGCCGCCTCGCTGCCGGCGTCCTGGCGCTGGCGCCAGTGCCACTTGAGCACCAGGCCGGCGAGCATGCAGGCCTCACTGGAGCCGGTGGTGGAGGTGCCGACCGCATCGCCCGGATCGGGGGCATGCCAGAGCTCCGCCAGGATCCTCAGGCAGCGCCGCTCCAGGTCGGTGGTCTGGGGATATTCGTCCTTGTCGATGATGTTCTTGTCGGCGCATTCGGCCAGCAACCGCAGCGCCTCGGGCTCCATCCAGGTGCCCACGAAGGTGGCCAGGTTGAGGCGGGCATTGCCATCGAGCATCAGGTGGCCGTGGATCAGCTCGTAGGCAAGATCAGCCCGCAGACCCTGCTCCGCCAGCCGCTGCTCGGGGATGTCGGCGGGCAGTCGGGCCGCCATCGAGCGGGCCCGCAAATGACCGCGCAGGCCAGCCGGGACGCTGTCGGCGGCCAGGGGCCGGCGCTGGGCCTGGGGGAACTCCATACCCCAGAGTCTGGCGGTCCCAGCTGGCGCCGCCACGGCCCAGGATGGGAAGAGCCCGATGGTGCTCCCGGCCATGGATCCCGCCGACGCCCGTGTGCTGAGCGATCTGCGCCAACAGCCCCCTGCCCCCGGCGAAGGGATCCGCCTGGCGCTCTGGCAGGGCAGCGGCAACGCCGCCAGCGCCGCGGCGGTCGCTGAAAACCTGGAGCGCCTGGAGCAGGTCTGCGCCCTCGCCGCCGCCCACGGCGTGCAACTGCTGGCCTTCCCCGAGCTCTATCTCAGCGGCTACATCGTCACCCCGGAGCTGGCGGCGGCCCTGGCCGAGCCGCAGAACGGCCCCAGCCTGCAGCGGGTGGCGGCCGCCGCCCGCCGCCATGGCCTGGCGATCGCCTGCCCCTATCCCGAGCGGGCGCTGGTGGCCGGATCGGAGCGCTTCTACGACGCCATCGCCCTGTTCGGCGCCGATGGCTCACTGCTGCGCAACTACCGCAAGACCCACCTCTGGGGGCCGGACGAACAACGCTGCTGGAGCCCGGGCTACCGGCATCCCGAGGAGGGCCCGGCCCTGACGGTGCAGGCGATCAACGGAGTGCTGGTGGGCTTGTTGACCTGCTACGAGGCGGAGTTCCCCGAGCTGACCCGAGCCCTGACCCGCCAAGGTGCCCGGCTGGTGTTGATCCCCACCGCCGCCGATGCCTGGGCGATCCTGAGCACTGGCGAGCGCACCGATCGCCCCTACCCGGATGTCTCGCGCACCCTGCTGCCGGCCCACGCCTTCGAGAACGGCTGCTTCATCGCCTACGCCAATCGCTGCGGCCTCGAGTTGGTGAACGGCGAGCCGATGGCCGCCTATCTGGGCAACAGCGTCATCTGCGGCCCCCACGGCGACATCCTGGTGGCGGCCCGCCCGGAAGCCACCCTGCTGATCGCCGACTGCCGGCCCGGTGACTACGGCCCCACCCATCCGGCCGGCACCCGCTACCACGACGATCTGCGGCCGGAGCTCTACTGAACCTGGCGCTGGGCTCCGGAGGACGACACCGGCCTCTTGCCGGCGTCTCGACAACTGGGCCCCGATCTCGGGGCCTTGGAGCCAGCAGCCGGATTTCGCCCAGCGCCGGTTTTCAGCCAGCGGAACCGCCACGGCCGCCGGGCGCCCCTCCATAGGCTGGCGGCCTGCGAGAGCGCCCTCGATGAGCTCCAGTTCCCTTCCCGATTCCGCCGATCTGGCCCGCTACCTGGAGAGCCGCGGCGAGCTGGGCAAACCCTGGATGTGGCATCTGCTGCGGCTGGCCAAGCTCAAGGAGGCCAAGGACACGATGGAGCCCCAGGAGTTTGTGGAGCGGCTGGGCGAGGCCCATGCCGACCTGATGCGCCTCGGCGAGTTCTGGAAAGGTCGCGAGACCGAAGTGTTCAGCGGCCGCTACCAGCCGTCCAGCGTGATCGAACCGCTGCCCGGTTCCGCCGACGATCGCTGAGCGGAACGTCAGCCAACGAACGGGCGGCTGCTTGCAGCGCATAGGACGGTGCCCGCCAGAGCTGCCCCGCGGCCCCGCCATCTGCCGATCAGCGGCGACGGCCTTGCCTCAGCCAAATCTTCATCCCCAACGCCAACCCCAGCTGCTTCAGGACCGATGCGTGACGGCGCCCGTTACTACCCGATGGCCGCCCTGATCCGCCTGACGCTGATCAGCCTGTACCTGGCCCTGGTGCTGCCCCTGCCGCTGCTGGCCCCGAGCCCCTTGCGGCCCTGGATGGCCCTGGCCCTGGTCACGGGCCTGGGGCTGATCGTGGCGATCACCAGCGAGCGGGTGGAACTGGACGAACGGGGACTGCGGGTGGGCCATCCCCCCTGGTGCGCCTGGTGGCTGCGGCGGGGCTGGAGCCTGGACTGGCCGTCCATCACCGGCCTGACCCCGGTGGCCACCAGCCAGGGCGGCCGGGTGTTCTACGTGCGCAGCCAGCCGCTCTCAGCGCAACCAGAGCCAAGTGGCACCGACTCCAGCTCTCCGGTGCCCGTGCCTGGAGAAGGGGGCGAATCCAACTCAGCCATCACGACCGGCCTGGCGACAGGGGCTCAACCTGCAACGACCCATCCCTCGACGTTGGGAGCTGGGCTGGTCGCCGAATCGGGCTCTGGTGCGCAGACGAGCGCTGGGGCTGGGGTCGTTGCTCCATCAGGTTCCAGCACGCGTCTTCGATCCGGATCGGGCCGCTCCTATCTGCTGCCCCAGCGCATTGCCGGGTTCGAGGACTTTCTCGAGCGGTTCAGCGCCGCCAGCGGCATCGACACCCGTGGGGTCGGTCGGATCACCCCGCCCTGGACCTACCAGCTGCTGGCCTTGCTCAGCGGCCTGCTGCTCGCCGGCGAGGTCGGACTGTTCCTTATGGGACCAACCATGCCGGGATGACGTTGATCCAAGCTGAGCCAATCGCCAGGATCAATGCCAGTCAGGCCAACCTGGAGACCACCAGATCAAATCAAGCCAACCGGGCAGCGCTGGCCTGGCTGGCGAGGAGCGTTGGTGCCGTCACCACCGCCGTTTCGTCCTGATCGGGCAGGGTGTCGAGGCTGAAGCGGTAACCCTGCTGACGCATCGTTTCGATGCCGCCGCCATCGCCGAGACCCGCCTGCTCCAGTTTGCGGCGCAGGGTCAGCACCTGGGTGTCGACCGAGCGGGGGCCACCACTGAAGGGGGGCCAGGCCATACGCAGCAGCTCCTGGCGGGTGCGCACCACCCCGGGGGGCATCAGCAGGGCACAGAGCAGGGCGAATTCGCGGGGGCTGAGTTCCACCGGCTGATCGCGCAGGGTCACCTGGCGCAGCAGCAGATGCACCTCCAACGGCCCCACGCAGACCCGCTCCTGCAGGCCACTGCCACTGCGGCGCAACAGGGTTCGGCAGCGGGCCGCCAGCTCTTCGAGGCCGAAAGGCTTGCGCAACACGTCGTCGGCGCCCGCATCCAGCAAGGCCACGACAGGCTCGGAGCCGGAGCGGGCGGTCAGCACCATCACGGCGCAGTGGAGCTGACTGGCCAGACGCAGGGCGGAGGTCTCCTCCAACAGTTCGGCGCTGACCAGCAGATCGGGGGATTGGTCGTGGCAGATTTCCAGGGCTTCGCGGGCCGTGGCTACAGCCGCTGCCAGATGGCCATCCTGACGAAGCCGTTGCGCCAAAACAGTGCGCAGGGTGGCGTGGGGATCAACCACCAACACACGCTTGGGATGGCCTGTTGATTCGCTCACCGACTGCTGCACCATCCGAAAAGCCTCAACGTCAGGGATGAGGGCTTGGCATCAGAGGGAATTGTCAGTTTGCCAACATCCCCCAACACGGCGCCACAAGCATCGAATGCGCCCAACTTAACGTTGTTTTCGCCATCAAGCGGGTATCGGGCGCTTCCTTAAGCCCGTTTCACCTTGGTTTGCTGACGCGGCCGGGATCAAAGGGGATCGGCGCGCGGGGCGGGCATCCGACCGGCGACGGCACCGGCTCGGGCGCGCCAGTGGCAGCGTCACACGACAGAATGGGCCAACGGGTTGGAGCCCCCATGACATCCCTGCAACATCCCGACGCCATTCGCCACTTCCAGTCCCTGTGCGATGCCTGCCAGGAGCTGGCCCATCGCCACCACGGCCCGAGCGAATTGCGCCTCTACGCCGATGGCTATCTACACGCACTGCGGCGCACGGCCGTGCTCGACCCCATCTCCCAGCGACGCCTGGAGGAACTGATCGATCGCTGGATCATGGATCCCTCGGCCTTCATCGGTGCCGACGGCGACCGCCGCACCCTGTTCGAGAGCGGTCGGGTTTAGCGGCCCGGTTCCGTGGGGTGATCCCAGATCTCACCGAGCGCAAACCCCGGCCCACTCCGCCGTCCTGCCATCAGCGTCATCAGGCGGCCGCACGGGCGTGCCGGCCAGCCGCCCAGGCCGAAGCTGCGAGGCCCCGGGGCTTCAGGAGGCCAGGGCCACCTCGAGCTTCTCGCGCAGCTCGCCGCTGTTGTACATCTCGATCAGGATGTCGGAGCCGCCCAGGAACTCGCCTTTGACATAGACCTGGGGGATCGTCGGCCAGTCGGAAAACTCCTTGATCCCCTGACGAATCTCGGGGTCGGAGAGCACGTCGAAGGTTTCGAACGACACGCCGAGGGCGTGCAGGATCTGGACGACGTTGTTGGAAAAACCGCACTGGGGCATCAGCTTGGTGCCCTTCATGAACACCA
This sequence comes from Synechococcaceae cyanobacterium ELA739, assembly GCA_037127935.1. Taxonomy (GTDB): domain Bacteria; phylum Cyanobacteriota; class Cyanobacteriia; order PCC-6307; family Cyanobiaceae; genus Cyanobium. The sequence continues at coordinate 75,765 of JBAXXM010000009.1, read as the reverse complement.
GCACGGGGCTGCTGCTGACCAGGGTTTCGATGCGTTGCTGGGTGTTCGGATCCATGGATGGATTCAAGGGGTGGAGGTCTGCACGGCCAGGGCGTGAATCGCCTCGCTGGCCAGTTCTCGGCGCAGGGCGCCATAGACGAGCTGGTGCTGGCGCACCCGGTTGAGGCCAGCGAAGGCGGCGGACACCACCTTCACCTGCAGGTGATCCCCGCCGCCGGTGAGATCCTCGACCTCGACGGCGGCATCGGGCAGGGCGAGACGGATGGCCTCCCTGACCTGATCCGGTTGAACCATGACGCAGCTGGGGACAGGGGGAAGCGGGAATCTAGTGGCCAGCAGCCGCACCGGCGGCATAGGGGGTGGCCACGAAGCCAATCTCCACCAGCTGTTGGTAGGCCTTGCTGCCCTGCGCTGAGGCCGGCGTGGTCGCCGTGATCACCTCAATCAACAGGGGAACGGCCACCTCAGGCTGACCCTGGCGACGCAACAGTGCCGCCAGGCGCATGTTCGAGTCCGCCAGCAACTCAATCGACTGGCGCCCCTTGTCATCCATTTCACGCGGGATGCGGGCATCGAGACCGCGGAAGGCACCGGCAATGGTGCGGTAGAAGCCCGCAAGCTGCTTGCTGGCGACGCGGGCTTCGTCATACAGGCGGCGAGCCTCCACCAGGTTGCCGGAGGCGGCGGCGGCGTCACCGCGGACCAGCAACTGGCGCACGGCCGTCACATCGAAGGCCGTGCCTGCGGCCGTGGCAGGCGCGGCGGCCTCGCTCTGGGCCCGGGCCGCCGGGGCCGCGAACGGGGAGACCAGGGCCAGCAGGCCGAGGCTCAGCCCCAAGACCCGGCCTTGCAAACGAAGCGAGGTCCTGGGAGCGGAGGCGTGGGAAGAATCGGGCCTGATCACGTTGACGCCGAAGGGGTGTGGCGAACTCTAGGGGCGGCCGATCGGGCGCCCCACCGCCGTACGGGCCGCTTGCTCGGCCGACTCCATCGCCTGGCCCAAGTCGCGGGTGAACTGGCGGGCGGCGTCCCGCCCCTGGCCGCTGGGCCACAAGGGCGGACCGAAGCAGACGGCCGCCCCATCCCCCAGCCGCGGACGGGGGTGGCCATAGGCGATGCCGACCGGGACCACCGGCACGCCGATGCCCTGGGCCGCGGCCATCTGGGCCAGACGGGCCAAACCCTGCTGCAGCCGGATGCCCCCGTCATCGCGATGGATCCGTCCTTCGGGGAACACCACCAGCTGCTGGCCATTGCCGAGCAGGTCGAGGGCATAGCGCAGGCTGGCCAGGGTGGGGCGCCCCTGATCGACGGCGAAGCAGCCAAGCCGGTGCAGAAACCAGCCCTGCAGCCCCTTCATCTCATCGATGGTCACCATGAAGCGGCAATCCCGCCCCGTGACCCGGCGCCCGGCGGCGTGGGGCAACAGCAACGCATCCCAGCGGGCCCGGTGGGTGGGGGCCAGCAACACGGCGCCGTCGCGGGGCAGATGCTGCCGGTCCAGAACCCGCACGCCATCGAAATAGCCGGGCAGGGCCAGATCGTGGGTGAGCAGGATCGCCAGCGGCGCCAGCCAGGGGTTGATGCCGGACCCCAGACACCGTTGCCGTTCCTGGGCGAGTTGATTCATCGGTGCGGGCTGGAACGGCAGGGACTGGGCCTGGGGGACTGGCTGTTGTTTTCAGGACGATCGGCCTGAAGTGATCGCCGTGCCGCCAACACCGTTGCGCGCTCAACATCTGTGGTTTCAACCTAGGGGCACGGCCCGGCCCGGACCGCCGTCAAGCGGGCAGTTGAACCTTCGGCCGATACGGTTCCCCCACCCCCCTTTGCCGCGCCACCTGCCGCGCCCCGTCCATGGCCAGCCTCGGCGTCAACATCGATCACATCGCCAACGTGCGTCAGGCCAGGCGCACCGTGGAGCCGGACCCGGTCAGCTATGCCCTGTTGGCGGAACTGGGCGGCGCCGATGGCATCACCGTCCATCTGCGCGAAGACCGGCGCCACATCCAGGACCGGGATGTGGAGTTGCTGCGGGCCACGGTGCGGTCCCGGCTCAACCTCGAGATGGCCGCCACCGCCGAGATGGAGGCCATCGCCCTGCGGCTGCGGCCGGACATGGTCACCCTGGTGCCGGAGCGGCGCCAGGAGGTGACCACCGAGGGCGGCCTGGATGTGGCCGGCCAGGCGGGCCCCCTGGCCGAGGTGGTGGGGCGGTTGCAGGCGGCGGGCATCGGCGTCAGCCTGTTCGTCGACGCCGATCCGACCCAGTTGGATGCCTGTTGCGCCACCGGCAGCCGCTGGGTGGAGCTGCACACCGGCCGCTACGCCGAAGCCCCGTGGCCGCAGCAGCCCGGCGAACTGGCCCGGCTGATCGAGGGGACCGCCATCGCTCGCACCCTGGGGCTGCGGGTCAATGCCGGCCATGGCCTGACCTATCAGAACGTCGAGCCGATTGCCGCGATCGAGGGCATGGAGGAACTGAACATCGGCCACACGATCGTGGCCAGGGCCCTGGCGGTGGGTCTGGAGACGGCGGTGCGGCAGATGAAGGCGCTGGTTCAGAATCCCCGCCGCGACCCCCTGTTCGGCCAGCGCCCATGAGCACGTATCACTTCATCGCGGCCAGCGAAGCCTTCCTCTGCGAGGAGGAGCCCCTGGAGGAGGTGCTGCGGGAGCGGGTCCGCAACTACGGCGAACACCAGCGCCCGATCGATTTCTGGCTGGTGCGCCAGCCCGCCTTCCTGGAGGCCCCCGAACTGGCCGCCCTGGCCAAGGAGGTGCCGCGGCCAGCCGCCGCCGTGGTCTCGAGCGATGAAAAGTTCATCACCTTCCTGAAGCTGCGCCTGGAGTTCGTGGCCCGCGGCAGCTTCGAAGCCCCCTCCCCCACCATCGCCTCGGCCCAGGCCAGCCTGAGCTGAAGCCCGGGCCGGACGTCCGACAGGTCGGCGAAACACCAGCGGGGAGTCCTTGGACCAGCGCCGGATCGGCAGGCATCAGCCCCATGGACTCCTGGGACTCAAGCTCCTGGGATGAAGGCCCTTTGCTGAGAAACCGTCAGCCCCTTCGTCGACCCATCGGCCATGGAGCGGGAATACGGCTCACGAGCATCCAGCCACGAATCCCAGCCTGGGGCGATCGATGGGGCCGCGACATCCTGGCCTGCCTTGGGCTCACCGGCCCTGTTTTGGCGCGTATTGTCACCCCCTGCGATCCAAGGCCCGGCCATCCCCGCGCCTTCAACGTCAACGCGGGTGGGGTGAAGGCTCTACCCAGGGACCGCGCCCAACCCACCACGGCCGGCGGCCCCGGCGACTCAGAACAGACCCAGAAAGCGCTTGCGGGCCGGCTCGGCAGCATCGGCAACTGGCGCCTGGGCATCGGTGCCCCGGGCATCGGCAGCCGCGTCCTGGCCTGAACCGCTGGCGTCCTGTTGATAGCGGGGCTTGTTGTCGCCGATCGTCAGCAGCGCCTCCTTGTTCTTCCACCAGATCCAGTCGCGGATCGGCGGCGTGTTCTGCAGATCGGCGCGGCTCAGGCCCAGTCCAAGCTTGGCCGAGGCATCCAGCAGCACATCCAGCATCGCCTCACCATCGCCGCAGCGGGCCAGGGCCTCATTGGTGCGCTTGGCGCCGTTGAGGGCCCGCACCAGCAAATTCACCCTCTGCGTGACCGGCAGGGTTCTCGGATCGACTCCCTCCACTCCCCATCCGCAGGTTGCGGCACGGTATCAGGGGCACCTTGGCCAAGGTGATCCCCCATACAGGCAAATTCGAAAGAACTCATGGTTGATTTGATCGCAATCCGCTGGCAGGGGCTGACAGATGAGCCCCTGGCGGGCCAGACTCGCCTTAACGCATCCTTTTGATGACGCCCCCCCACGAGTCCGCGCAGCACCCGGTGTCGCACTGGGTCATCGGGGATGTCCATGGCTGCGCTGATGCCCTCGGGGCTCTGGTCGAACGACTGCCCCGCCACGATCGCTTGGTGCTCTGCGGCGATGTGATCAACCGCGGTCCGCGCATCGAGGCCGCCATGGCCCTGGCCTGGAATCTGGTGGAAAGCGGACGGGCGATCTGGTTGATGGGCAACCACGAACGCACCCTGGTGGAGCAACTGCGGGCCGGCGACTGGCGGGCGCTGCAGTCCCTGGCAGGCTGTGACACCTACCGCCAACTGGGTGATCAGGCCTGTCGTCGCTGGCTGGAGCGCCTGGAACACCTGCCGATGGCCTACTGGGGGCAGGGCTGGGTGGCCACCCATGCCGGCTTCGACGCTCGGACCTGGACACCTGACCCGACGGTGCGGATGGCCTTCTGGCAGACCTACGACGGCCGCTTCGGTGACGTGATCGTCGGCCACACCCCCGGACCCGAGCTGCGCCGCGTCGGCCCCCTGCGCAAGATCGTGCTGATCGACACCGGCGCCTGCTACGGCGGCCAGCTGACCGCCTACTGCCCGGAAACGGGCGGCTGCATCCAGGTGGATGGGGGAACCAGCGGCCGCGCCTTCCACCCTGCCCTCCAAGCCGCCCTGGCCGGGCAGCTCCTGCCGGAGCGCGATCGTCCGTCCCTGACACGGCCGCCGCTGTGGGCCAGCTAGCGGCCAACGGCCCATGACCTGGCCCGCCTCCGCACCGCCTGTCTCGCCAGACACTGACTCTGCGCGCAGTGTTTCTCAACGCACCGTTGCTGAGCGCTCTGCTTTTGAGCCGGCGGCCCTGGAGGTCCATCTTCTGGCCTCAGGTCTCCACGGCGCGTCCCCGGCGCCCGAATCCCCGTATCCCTGAGCGGCGATGCCGTGCTGACCGTCTTTCGCAGCAACCGGGCTGAGGTGCTGGCCCAGATCCTGGCCGCCCAGCTGCGTGTCAACCCGCCCGACCCGATGGAGACGGTGCAGGTGGTGGTCAACACCTGGCCCACCAGCCGCTGGTTGGGCGAACAGCTGGCCAGCCATCTGGGCGGCATCGCCGCCAACCTGCGCTATCCGTTTCCCGGTGCCCGCCTGCGGCAGCTGGTGGAGCTGGTGCTCGAGCAGGCCCCGGACGACGATGGGGCCGCGGCTGCAGGCCCCTCGCCCCCGGCCCTGGCCGTCGATCCCTGGCGAGCCAACGTCCTGGTCTGGGCGCTTCTGGAGGAACTGCCGGCGGTGGCGGGTAGCCCCAGCGGCGCCCCACTGCGGCCCTGGCTGGATCGCTTCGCCGCCCAGGAGCGGCTGGAGCGGGATGCCTGGCAACTGGGCCGGGCCATGGCCGATGCCTTCGACGACTACGGCCTGTACAGGCCCACCATGCTGCAGGCCTGGGCCAAGGGGGAGGGCTGCGATGACCGCGGCCAGCCACTGCCCCCCTCCCAGCAGTGGCAGCCGGTGCTGTATCGGGCCCTGGCCCAGCGCCTGGGCTGCGATCCGTTCGGGGTGCGGGTGGAAGCGGCGATCGATCGCCTACGGCGCCCCCAGGCCTTGCCCCAGCTGGTCCATCAGCGGGTGCGGCTGTTCGGCCTCAGCAGCATGGCGCCGGTGCAGGTGCGCCTGTTGCAGGCCCTCAGCGGCGTGATGCCGGTGGAGATCTACCTGCTCACCCCCTGCACCGACCTCTGGCAGCGCTGCGCCGATCGGCGCCGACAATTGAGCGACAGCCTCGCCCTGGCGGAACCCTTCGGCATGGACTGGATGCTGCAGGCCCCGGGGCTCGAGGCCCGCTTCGGGCGCCTGGGGGGGGAGTTTCAGCAGCTGCTGGAGGGCACCGGCGAGGCCCAGCTGGGCCGCTGGCAGGAGAAGGATCTGTTCCTGGTTCCGCCCAGCATCGCGAACAGGTCCCCAGGAGCTGAAGCCATGTCCGAGGAACCCGGCCCAGGAGAAGGCAGCCCAGAAGAGACCACCGCATCGAGCGGTGCGGCGGCCGCGATCGCCGCTGGGCCCCAGTCACCAGCCCCCGCTTTTGAGACCAACAGCAGGGCCTCGAGAACCGCTCACACACCGCCCCTGTTGCACCAACTCCAGGCCCAGTTGGTCGATCCCGGCTTGATGCCGGACCTGTCCAGAGCCACCGGAGACAGCTCCCTGGAGTTCCACCCCTGCCCCGGGCCCCTGCGCCAGGTGCAGATCGTGCGCGATCGGTTGCTGCAGTTGCTGGCCGCCGATGCCAGCCTCCAGCCCCGGGACATCCTGGTGATGACCCCCCAGGTGGATCGTTTCGCGCCGCTGATCGCCTCGGTGTTCGGCGACACGGGCGCGACCGGCGTCGAGCTGCCCTGGCGCCTGACAGATCGCAGCCAGCAGAGCAGCGCCGGCATCGGCCGGACCCTGCTGGAACTGCTGCGCCTGGCCGGCGGCCGCCTCAGCGCCTCGGAACTGGAAAGCCTGCTCAGCTGCGGCCCCCTGCAACAGCACTTCGAGCTCAGCGCCGCGGAGACGGCCCAGTTGAGCCTGGTGTTGCAGCACTGCGGCTTCCGCTGGGGTCTCGATGGCCAGGGCCGGGGTGGGGATCCCTGCCACAGCCTGCGCTGGAGCCTGGATCGCCTGCTGCTGGGGCTGGTGTTGCCGGAAACCCCCGGCCTGGCTCCGGCCGGCACGGCCCCGATCGCCAGTGGCGCCTCCCTCGATCTCACCGGCCGCTGGCTGCGGCTGCTCGATCGCCTGATGCATTGGCTGACCCTGCTGCGCCAGGGGGCCTCGGTGACCCGCTGGGCCGAGCTGCTGGTGGAGCTCCTGGATGACCTGTTCGGCGACGGTGGCGAGGCGGCCTGGGAGCTGCCGCCCTTGCTCGCCGCCATCGACGGCTGGCAACAGGCCGCGGCCGTCTGTGACCTGACCCTTGATGCCCAGGTGGTGGCCGATGGCCTCGATGAGGGCCTCAGCGTCGACAGCGGCCGCTTCGGCCATCGCAGCGGCGCCCTGACGATCAGCGCCCTCGAACCGATGCGGGCCATTCCCCATCGGGTGATCGTGCTGATGGGGCTCGATGCCGGCTGCTTCCCCCGCCAGAGCAACCGCGCCGGCTTCCACCTGATGGAATCCCGGCGGCGCCTGGGCGATCCCGATCCCGCCGACCAGGATCGCTATGCCCTGATGGAGGCCCTGCTCTCGGCCCGCGATCAGCTGCTGATCAGCTGGAGCTGCCGGGACGATCGCCGGGGCGATCCGCTCGAACCCGCCTCGCCGGTGCGGCAGTGGATGCAGTGGCTGGCGGGGGAACTGCCCCAAGGCTGTCCGCTGCCGGTGGCCCACCACGCCCCCAGCTCCCTGGAGCGCAGCAACTTCCTGGCCAGCCCGGAGCGGCCCGCCCCCAGCTGCGATCGCCGCCTGCTGGCCGCCCGTCAGTTGCTGGACCAGGCGCCACCGCCGCCCCCGGCCGCCCTGCAGCGGGGCCCGATGCCCCAGCAACCGGAGCCCCAGGCGCCGGCGAACCGCCTGGAGGATCTGACCCGTTGGCTGCAGGCGCCGCAGAAGCACTGGCTGCGCAACCTGGGCCTGCGACCAGGTGAGTGGCAGGAGCGGATCGAGGATCTCGAGCCGTTGGCCCTGGAGGAACGGGAGCGTGCGGCGCTGCTGCGCGATCGGCTGGCGGAGCTGGAGGCGGACCCGGCCAACGGCGAGGGGCCAACCCAGGGCAGCGACTGGCTGGAGCACTGGCGGGGTCAGGGGCGGCTGCCGGCCCTGGCCGGGGCGGAATTGGAGGCGGAGGCCCTGCAACGGCGCTGGGCCAGCCTGCAACGCAGCCTCGAGTCCCTGGGGCCCCGGCAGCAGCCTCACCTGGCCTGGGGGGACTGGTCCGGGGCTCCCCGCTGGCAGGGGGCGTCAATCGTGCTGGTGCAGACGGCCCGGATCCGGCCGGCCCAGCGCCTGGAGCTGTGGCTGCAGCTGCTGCTGGCCGTGGCGGCCTCCCCCACGAGCGGTCGGCTGCCGCAGCAGGGCGTGGTGATCGCCCGCGACGAGAAACACAAGGACCAGTTCAGCCCCCAGATGACGCTGCAACCACCGACGCTGGCCGAGGCCCAGGCCGAACTGGAACGGCTGGCGGCCCTGCAACAGCAGTGGCAGAGACGCTGCTGGCCGGTGCCACCCCTGAGCGGCTGGGCCTGGGTGACGGCCGAACGCAAACGCCAAGGCAGTGGCTTTGAGGCCGCCCAGCGCGCCTGGGAGGGGGGAGCGAACCAGTGGGCCGAGCGACAACAGGAGGAGATGGTGGTCTGCTTCGGGGCCGGCCTGGAGGCGAGCGATCTGATCGATCAAGCATTCGAGCAGGGGGCGCAGGAGTTGTGGCACCGATTGCTGGAGGCCCAGCTGTGATGGAGATCTTCGAGGCCAACAGCTTTCCGCTTGACCCCGGCGTGCGCCTGCTGGAGGCCAGCGCCGGCACGGGCAAGACCTTCGCCCTGGCCCACCTGGTGCTGCGTCTGATCAGTGACGAGCAACTGGAGCTGCGGCGCCTGCTGGTGGTCACCTTCACTGAGGCCGCGGCCGCCGAACTGCGCGATCGCATCGGCCGGCGCCTGCAGGAGGCCCTGGAGGTGCTCGAACAGGGAGAGGACAGTGACAGCGACGCCGATGCGGTGCTGCTCGACTGGCGGCGGCGGCGCGGTCCCGGCCCCCACGACCCGCTGCGGGCCCGCCTGCTGCTGGCCCTCGAAGAGCTCGATGGCGCCGACATCACCACCATTCACGGCTTCTGTTACCGCAATCTCAGCCGCCATGCCCTTGAAGCCGGCCGCCCCCCCGATCCCGAGCTGGAAACCGACAGCGACACGACCCTGCAGCAGGTGGCGCACGACTACTGGCAGCAGCAGGTTCTGCCCCTGCCGATGGCGCTGCTGGGGGGACTGGGCCAGAAGCAGGTGAACCCGGAGCGGGTGCGCCAGCTGGTGGCCAGCCTCGATGGCGATCCGGCCCTGGATCTGGAGCCGTTACCCGCCGAGCTCGACCTCGATCGTCCCCTGGCGGAGCAGTTGCCGGGCCTGTGGCGCCAGCGCTGGGATCACTTCCAGGAGCTGTGGCAGGCCCACAGCCGCGCCCTGATCGACGATTTTCTGTCGGCCGCCGCCCAGTGGCACGGGCTGGGGGCCACCAGCAAGATCTACCCGCGGCGCTTCGGCAAGGACAGGTGCGGGCCTGTGGACGCCCTGATCGCCGCAGGGGGCGCCGAAGGGGACTACCGGGCCGTGGCCGCGGATCCGCTGCTGAATGGGCTGTTCCATCCCGGCAGCTTCTGCCAGGAAGCCCGCAAGGCCGAAGGCGAGGGACGGCCGATCCGCCTGCCCCAGGCAGAGCTGATGGAGGCGGTGGCGGCCTTGGTCGATGGGCCGGCGGAACTGGTGCTGCTCCACACCGGCCACTGGGGCCTGCGGGAACTGCGTCGCCGCCGCCGCCAGATGGGGCGCATCAGCTTCTCCCAGCTGCTCGAAGACCTGGATCCCGGCGACGCCGCCGGCCCAACCCCTGACCAGCCCAGCGCCAATCCCCTGCTCGATCAGATCGGCCAGCGCTACGACGTGGCCCTGGTGGACGAGTTTCAGGACACCGATCCAATCCAGTGGCGCATCCTGCGGCGCTGCTTCGCGGGCGGCGGCCATCGCCTGGTGATGGTGGGGGATCCCAAGCAGGCGATCTACCGCTTCCGCGGCGGCGACCTGGCCACCTACCTGGCGGCGAAGGCCACGGCCTCGGCCTGCTACGAACTGGGCACCAACTACCGCTCCACCGCCCCCCTGGTTGCGGCCTTCAACGGCCTGATGCACGGGCCGGGGCTGCGGCGCTCGGGCCTGGAGGTGCCCGCGGTCCGGGCCCAGCGCTCGGGGCCAGCGGGGCCCGCCCTGGACCTGATCTGGCTGGGGGGCGATCGCGAGGCGGGCGAGAAACCGATCGCCAAGGGGGTCCTGGAACGCCAGCTGGCCCCCTGGATCGCCGCCCACACCGCCAACCTGATCGAGGAGGCGAGCGACCTGGGCGACGGCGAGAACCAGCGCCCCCTCGGCCCCGATGACCTTTGTCTGCTGGTGGGTGATCGCTATCAGGCCGAGGCGCTGCGGGCCGCCCTGGAGCGCCAGGGCATCGCCAGCCGCCTGGTCAGCCGCCTTGATGTGCTGGCCACCCCCGCCGCCACGGCCCTGCAGCGCCTGCTCGATGCCCTGGCCGATCCAGCCGACGCCAACCGACTGCGCCTGCTGGCCGCCACGCCCCTGCTGGGCTGGAGCGCCCAGACCATCGGCGAGGCCGAGGCCTCCGTCTGGAGCGACCTGGCGGGCCGGCTGCAACAGCTCAGCCAGCGGGTGCTCGTCCAGGGACTGCTCGGCGTTCTGGCCGAATTGCTGGAGCCCCAGGTGCTGGCGCGGCTGTGGCGCCAGGGGCGCCTCCTGGCCGATCTGCAGCAGGTGGCAGCCCTGGTGCAGGAGCGGCTCCACAGCGAGCAACAGGGCCTGGCGGCCACGGCCGACTGGCTGCGGCGCCTGCGGCTGGACCCGGAGCGCTCGGTGCCGGAGGAGCACCTGGCCCACAGCGATCGCGAGCAGGGGGTCGTGTCGGTGGTGACGGTGCACGCCAGCAAGGGCCTGGAATACCCGGTGGTGATCTGTCCCTATCTCTGGCAGGGGCCGGGGGACGGACGCCGGGGACGACCGGTGCGCTGGCTGCCGCCCGGCCACAGCCGCCCCCGGCTCGACATCCGCCTCAACCCCCACTGGGGCGTGGGTTATGAGGCCAACCGCCAACACCGGCAGGCCGAGGAGCAGGAGCGGGAACGGCTGGCCTACGTGGCCGCCACCCGCGCCTGCCAGCGGCTGGTGCTCGCCTGGGGACCGGCGGCCGGCCAGCAGAGCAATCCCCTGTTCTCCTGGCTGTTCGACCCGGCGGACCTGCCCTCGGCCGGCGACGATCCTTACGGGTCCAGGAGCGATGGCGACTGGCGAAAGCTGCTGGAAGAAAGTCTGAAGAGGCGGGGCCTGGCGATCCGGGTGCTCGATCCGCCGCCGCCCAGGCTGGAGCGGCTGACGCTGCCGCCCCACGACGGCCCGCCCCTGGGCTGTGGCCCCGTGCCGAGTGGCGGTTTTGAGCGGATCTGGGGGCGCAGCAGCTACACCAGCTGGACCCGCAACAGCCATGCCAGCGGACCGATGGCCATGCCGATCGATGCGGATCGGGACACGGAGGACCCCAGCCCCGAGCCGGCCCTGGCCGCTGCCACGTCCGGTGAGACCGAGGCCAGTGGCGAACGGACCAGCTGGCCTGAGCAGGGCCCCCTGGCGGATTTTCCTCGCGGCGCAGCTGCGGGGGACTGCCTGCACCGCATCCTGGAGCGTCTCGACTTCGGCCAGCGCCTCGACCAACCGGGCAATCGGGCCGTGGTGGAAGCGGAACTGCAACGGGCCGGTCTGCGGCCCGTGCCCCTGCAGCCGGTGCTGGACGGCCTGGAGCAGCTGCGCCTGACCCCCTTCGGCGGCGAGCTGGGGCCACTGCGGATCGCCGATCTCGCTGCCGGTGAGCGCCTGCATGAAATGGGCTTCGATCTGACGCTGGGGGAAGTCCGGGCCAGGGACCTGGCGGCGGCCTTCCAAGGCCACCCCGGCGGCAGCGTCGCGGAGGGTTACGGGCAGCAGCTGGCCGGCCTGCCCATCCACAGCCGCGGTTTCCTCACCGGCTCGATCGACCTGATCTTCCAGACCAGCGCTGAGGGCGGTGAAGAGCGGCGCTGGTGGGTGGCGGACTGGAAGAGCAACTGGCTGGGCCGCCGCGATGCCGAAGGTCGGCCCCAGGCCTGCGGTCCGACCCACTACGGCCCGGCGGCGATGGCCGAGCTGATGGCGGCCAACCACTATGTGCTCCAGGCCCATCTCTATCTCGTGGCCCTGCACCGTTACCTGGGCTGGCGCCTCAAGGGCTATGACCCCCGGCGCCATCTCGGCGGCTTCGCCTACGTCTTCCTGCGGGGCACCCCAGGGGCCGAAGGCGCCGGGGCCCTGCCCGGGACTGTGCCGGGGATGCTGGTGGACCGGCCGCCCCTGGGTCGGATCCTGGCCCTGGACGCCGCCCTCGGGGGAACCGAACCATGACCCCCTCCAGCGCCACGGCCCCGACCTGGGCTCCGGTGTTGGCCGCGGCCCTGGCCGAAGCCCTGCCCCGGCTCCATGGCGCCGCCGACGATCCCCTGATCGGCGAGTTGATCGGCGCCCTCAGCGACGCCCTGGCCCGCGGCGAACTGGAGCTCGATCTGGCCGGACCAGCCCCGGAGGCGATCCACAGCGAAGGCTGGCCCGACGCCCATCGCCGCAGCCTGGTGCAGTCGCCCCTGGCGGCCGAACCGGAGGGTCCCCTGGTGCTGGTGGGCGGCCAGCGGCTGCTCTGGCGCCTGTGGCAGCAACAGCGCCAGCGGGTGCTCACCCATCTGGTGGCCCGGGCCCAGACCACCCCGGCCTCGAAGCAGCCGGCGGCAGCCCCAGCGTCCAGCTCCCTGAAGTCCCCGCCCAGGGCGCCAGCCACGCCGGCGGAGCCCCGCTCCACCCTGGATGGGCGCCAGCAGCAGGCGGTTCAGGCCGTGGGCGGCCACGGGCTGGTGCTGCTGGAAGGGGGACCGGGCACGGGCAAAACCAGCACGGTGGCCGCGATGATCGCCGGCGCCCAGGCGGTGGCCCCCGAGCTGAGGATCCACCTGGCGGCCCCCACCGGCAAGGCGGCGGCCCGGCTGCGCGGCGCCACCGGCGGCCAATTGCCCTGCACCACCCTGCACCGACTGCTCGAGAGCCGGGGCGGCCATTTCGCCCGCGATCGCCGCCGCCCCCTGGAGCTCGATCTGCTGGTGGTCGATGAGGTCTCCATGGTCGATCTGGCGCTGATGGAGGCCCTGCTCGACGCCCTGCCGCCGGCGTGCCGCCTGGTGTTGGTGGGGGATCCGGCCCAGCTGCCACCGATTGCGCCGGGCGCGGTCCTGCTCGCGCTGCAGGAGCCCCATTGGCGGCAGCAGCTGGCGGGGGCGATCGTCACCCTGACCACCACCTATCGCAACAACGGCGCCATCGCTGCGGTGGCCACGGCCCTGCGCTCCGGCCTGGGCGACGGAACAACCGAAGGCGCATCGACCCTGGCGACGGTTCCTGCGGGCGGCGTGGCAGCCGATGCCGATCCGATCGCCCCCATCCGCGATCAGCTGGCCGTCCTTGGCCCCACGGACAACCTGCGCTGGATCGAGGCCCGCCCGCCCCAGCTGCCCCAGGAGCTGATCGCGGCGCTGCGCCTGCATCAGCAACAGCTGCGCCAACTGGCCCAGGGCTGCGTCCCCGAAGACAGGGACACGCAGGCGGCTCTGCTGGCCCTGCGGGACGGGTTGCTGGTGCTCACCCCGGTGCGGCAGGGACCCTGGGGGCTGGAGGCGATCCACCGCAGCCTGCTGGGGGAACAGCTGGATCGGCCGCCGCTGGACTGGCCGGCGGGCACCCCGGTGCTCTGCACCCGCAACCTGCCGGAACTGGGCCTGGCCAACGGTGATGTCGGCATCCTGATCGGATCGGCGGCCGACCCGGGCCAACGGCGGATCGTGTTCGGCAGCCCCGGCCTGGAGATCGCCCCCATCCATCCGGCCCAGTTGGCGGGAGCGGCCGAACCCGCCCTGGCCCTGACGGTGCACAAGGCCCAGGGCAGCGAAGCCCGGCAACTGATCGTGCTGCTGCCCCCCGGCCGCACGGATCACCGTCTCCTGTACACGGCCCTGACCCGCGCCAGGGAGCAGGCGCTGTTGATCACCAGCCCCCTGCCTCAGAAAACCACCGGGGAGCGGGGTGAAGCCCGCTCCAGCCGCTGACGAAGCACCGGCACCACGACCGAGCCGAACCACGGGGTCAGACGAGCAGCGACACACCCGAGGACCAGCGCCAATGGGCACGGCCAGGACGTGTGTTCCCTGGATCCGACCATGGGCGCAGCCAAGGGGCAGGCCCAAGAATCAAAGCAATCGGCGAGGCCAATCACCAGACCCATGGCCCTGTCCGCGCCCATGGCCTTGGCCCATGCCCAGCACAAGCTGGCGAATCAACAGCGCCGCAGCACGGAGACTGCCAACGGGGCGGCCGCCCCGGAATCCAGCAGATGAAGCTGGCTTCACAGAAGCCAACGATGGGAAACATGCCAAAGAAACGTGAACAAGCTCGAGCCCCAAAGCGGGATCGCCCCATACTTCACCCAACGGTGAGGAGTTCACTCCCAGCCGGCCTTTCCAGAGCCCCTGCTCCAATAGTCTCCCCTGACGGGAGCCCTTCCCATTCCACCTCGGAATGACCTCCTGCATCGCAACAATCTCCCGCCGACTTCGGTCGATCTGGATGATTGAGGTGCCCTCGAGGTTTGCATAGGGCGACCACCTGGACACCCTGGCCCCAGGTGGCTCTGGTCAGTCTTTTTCCCGGATCAACCGGCAACTTCTTCGCGCTCCAGCCGATCAGAGCCCCTTGATCAAGAAGTCCGCCGACGGTTGATGGCCTGTTCTCCAGGCGTCACTTTGCTTTGCAGATGAAGATGTTCGGCCACCACCTTGCGCACCCGTCAGTCCACGGTTGATGGCCATAAACCCTGACCTGGATCCACACCAAGCTGATCACTTTTCAGCTCCTGACCCTGGGCTCAGCCATGGGCTCCCGATCCCGTCCGCCGAGAGCATCCCGCCATCCCGCAGCCAACGCCCCTGGGGATGGTTTGAAACCCTGGCGGACGGCGAGGGTTATCGGGTCAAACGCCTGCGCATCCTGGCCGGCCGAAGGATCAGCCTGCAGCGCCACCGCCACCGCTGCGAACACTGGATCATCGCCAGCGGCACTGGCCTGATCGACTACGAGGGCACTTGTGTGAGTGCCGCCGCCGGCGACAGCTTCACCATCCCCCTTGGCGCCCTGCACCGGGCCACCGCCGGCGATTCGGATCTGGAGATCATCGAAGTCCAGCGCGGGGAGCTGCTGAGCGAAGAAGACATCGAGCGCTTCGATGACGATTTCGGTCGGGTGGTAAAGTCTCGTTTCAACCTTTGATCAAGGGCGAGGCAGCTCTAGGAGAGGAGGTCAACGAATCGGCCAGTCCAGCAGGATTGAACCGAACGCGTTAACCGATCCACCTCTCCCTCCAATTGGTCGCTGCCGGCCTGCGTTGAAGGATTCACCAGGCCACTCTCACCTTGATTCAGACCACCGACGGTGTCGCAGGCAATGGCGGCACCGAGGCGAACACGGCCGTGCTCGCGAGCGCTTCTGCAGCGCCCGAGTCCGGCTCCCTCGCCCCCAACTCCGCTAGCACCGTCAGCGCGGCATCCATTCCATCCGAAGCCGCCGTTGTTTTGAACAACGGCGACGCCATTGAGGCCGCTTCGGCAGAAGCTCCTGCCGAGACCATCGCCACCGAAGCCGTCCCTGCCGGCCTGATTTCCACTGACAACGAGATCGCCTTTGCGATCGACCCCAACAGCGCCAACGGCGAAGCCCACACCATCGCCTCCAGCGCATCTGCACCCACTTCCAGCCCAGCCTTGACGATGACCAACAACACAATCGAAACCACCGGCAGCGCTGCCACCCCGATCCCCGCAGACGCGAGCGGTGATGCGGCAGCCAGCGGCCAGCTCGAGCCCAACGGCTTCGCTGCCTTCGGCCTGCGCGACGACCTGATGGCCGGCCTCAGTGCCATCGGCTTCCAAAATCCCTCCCCGATTCAGCTGGCCGCCATCCCCGAACTGCTGCTGGGGCGCGACCTGGTCGGCCAGGCCCAGACCGGCACGGGCAAGACGGCGGCCTTCGGCCTGCCCCTGCTGCATCGCCTCGACCCCGAGCAGCGCAAACCCCAGGTGCTGGTGCTCACCCCCACCCGCGAACTGGCGATCCAGGTTGCGGAGGCCATCAGCAGCTACGCCGCCCGCATACCCCGGGTGCGGGTGCTGGCGATCTATGGAGGCTCCGATTTCCGCGACCAGATCCAACACCTCAAACGCGGTGTGCAGATCGTGGTCGGCACCCCCGGGCGGGTGATGGATCACATGCGCCAGGGCACCCTCGACCTGTCGGAGCTGCGCAGCCTGGTGCTCGATGAAGCCGACGAAATGCTGCGCATGGGCTTCATCGACGACGTCGAATGGGTGCTCGAGAAGCTGCCGAGCCAGCGCCAGGTCGTGCTGTTCTCCGCCACCATGCCCTCCGAGATCCGGCGCCTGTCGCAGCGCTATCTCAAGGACCCGGCTGAAGTCACCATCAAGACCAAGGGTGCCGATGGTCGCCGCATCCGCCAGCGCTATCTGCTGGTCAACGCCCCCCAGAAACTGGAAGCCCTGGAACGGGTGCTCGAAGCCGAGCGCAATGAAGGGGTGATCATCTTCGCCCGCACCAAGGCCGTCACCCTGACCGTGGCCGAATCGCTGGAAGCCCACGGCTACGACGTGGCGGTGCTCAACGGCGATGTGCCCCAGGCCCAGCGGGAACGCACAATCGAGCGCCTGCGCGACGGCCGGGTCGATGTGCTGGTGGCCACGGACGTGGCGGCCCGCGGCCTCGATGTGGAGCGCATCAACCTGGTCGTCAACTACGACATCCCCTTCGATGGCGAGGCCTACGTCCACCGCATCGGCCGCACCGGTCGGGCCGGCCGCAGCGGCGACGCGATACTGTTCCTGACACCCCGGGAGCGCCGCTTCCTCGGCGGCCTGGAGCGCACGGTCGGCCAACCGATCGAGCCGATGGAGGTGCCCGCCAACGCCACGATCAACCAACACCGCCTCGATCGCCTGCGGGAACGGCTGACCGCCGCCCTCGCCGGCCAGGGCCGCAGCGAAGAGGAATTGGCCCTGCTCGGCGAGATCGTGCAACGGGTCTGCCAGGAACAGGGCTGCAGCGGAGAACAGCTGGCCGTGGCGGCCCTGGCCCTGAGCCTGGGCAGCAAGCCCCTGCTGCTGCAGGGAGAGGAGCGCTGGACGGCCCCCCGCCCCTCCTCCCGCGACGGCGGCAACGACCGCGGTGACCGCGGTGACCGGGATGGTGGCGCCCGGCGCGTGCTGCCGGATCGCCAGGACGGCCCCCCCGAAGCCCACATGGAGCGCTTCCGCATCGAGGTGGGCTGGCGCGATCGGGTCAAACCAGGCAACATTGTGGGCGCCATTGCCAACGAAGCCGGCATCACCGGTCGCTCCATCGGACGCATCCGGATTTTTGATGCCCACAGCACCGTCGATCTGCCCAAGGGAATGCCGGAGGAGGTCTTCAGTGACCTGCAACGGCTCAAGGTGATGAACCGGGAACTCCAGATCTCAAGGCTGTCCGTCTGATACGGCTGTTCAACTGATACGGCTGTTCGATTGACAAGGCTGTCCGTTTGATTCCGCCGATCGCGTCAACGCCCCCCATGTACCGCCCCCACCTGCCCCCCAGGACGGCCCTGTTCACCGGGGTCCTCCTGTCCGCGATGGCCGCTCTGACGGTCGTCTCGGATCTTGGCCGCGGGGCCAGGGCCGAATCGGGCATGGGAGCCATCGTCAAGGCCTTCTGTCTGTCGGCCTTTGAAAACGAAATGGCCCAGTCCGGAAAAACCCCGCCGGCGGGCATGGCGAACTACGCCTGTGGCTGCGTGGCCGAGCGCATCGGCAGCGGCAGCAGCATCGATGACGCCCGCAGCGACTGCCGTCAGGCCACGGCCCGGCGCTATCCCATCTGAGACGCGGCCGGGACCAGGCGCCTGGCCTGGTCCCACCCCTCAGGCGCAGAGGCGGGTGACTTCACCAGAGGACACCACGCTCAGATGGGTCAGCGTCAGGCGCTCGACCGCGGCCACCAACGAGGGCTGAATCTCCAGCCCTTCGCTGACCACCATGGTCTGCAACAGGTCGAACAGATCCTGGGGAGCAAGCTCTCCGTCCTCGCTCCAGGCGAGGCTCCAAGACACAGGGGCCGTCATCACGGGGATCGCAGGGATCAGGGTTTCCTGACAATGTCGCAATCTGGGATGGGACGGCGCGTTCTTCGGAATCCCTTCCAATCCGCTTCAAGGTTCTCCATGCAGACCCCACCGGTTCCCGTCTGGGACGAACCGGTGGGCGCCAGGATCGGTCGGAGCCGCCGCCGAGAACGCGGTTCCATCGGGGCTGAGTTGTAAGATTCATACGATTCCAAGGCGTTCAGGCTCCCTTCGGCTGGCCCAGCCCACAGTGACCCTTCAGGGTTCGACACCCCTCCAGGCTTCGATCTCCGGCTTCACCGTTCAACTGGCTTTGCCTGGGACATCCCGGCATCGGACGAATCACCTCCGATCTTCTTCAGTTCCAGGCTTCAGTTAATGACCATCTACGTCGGCAACCTCTCGTTTCAGGCTGAACGCGAGGACCTTCTTGATCTGTTTGGGCAGTACGGCGAAGTCCGCCAGTGCAGCCTCCCCCTCGATCGCGAAACAGGCCGCAAGCGCGGCTTCGCCTTCGTCGAGCTCGCCGATGACGCCTCCGAGCAGAAAGCCATCGACGATCTTCAGGACGTCGAGTGGATGGGCCGCATGATCCGCGTCAACAAGGCCACGCCCCGTGAAGGCGGTGGCGGTGGCGGCGGTCGCTCCGGCGGCGGCTACGGAGGTGGTGGCGGTCGTTCCGGCGGAGGTGGCGGTGGCGGCCGTTCCGGCGGCGGCGGCGGCGGCTACGGCGGCGCTGGCGGCGGCGGTGGTGGTGGATACGGCGGTGGCGGTGGGGGCGGCGGCAATCGCTGGTGATCCCCAGGCCCTGTTGAGTCCCACGGCGCTGCCTGATGACGGGGGGCTGGTCCGGCTGCTACGCCGGCTCCAGCCCCATAGCGGCACGATCCGTTGGGCGGTTCTGTGCTCGGTTCTCAACAAGCTGCTGGACCTGGCTCCACCGGTTTTGATCGGCCTGGCGGTCGATGTGGTGGCCCGTCAGCAGACCTCCTGGCTCTCCCAGCTGGGCTTCCGCACGGTGCCCAGCCAGCTGGCCTTGCTGGCGGTCGTCTCGTTTGTGGTCTGGAGCGGCGAATCGCTGTTCGAATATCTCTACGGCCTGCTCTGGCGCAACCTGGCCCAGACCGTGCAGCACGAGTTGCGGATCGAGGCCTACGCCCATCTGCAACGGCTGGAGATGGCCTTCTTCGAGGCCAGCAGTTCCGGTCGGCTGATGACCGTGCTCAATGACGACATCAATCAGCTGGAGCGATTCTTCGACCGCGGCGCCAATGAAATTCTGCAGCTGATCACCACCGTGGTGGCCGTCGGCTGCATGATGCTGGCCCTCTCCCCCACCATCGCCGGCGTTTCATTCCTGCCGATTCCGGTGATTCTCTGGGGTTCTCTCCGCTTTCAGCGCAGCCTGGCCCCCCGCTACGGCGAGGTGCGCGAGCGCGCTGGCGACATCGCCAGCCGACTGGCCAACAACCTCAACGGCATGTTGACCATCAAGAGTTATGCCGCCGAAGACTGGGAGGTCCGCCGGCTCACCGAACAGAGCGATCGCTATCGGCTCAGCAATCGCCGGGCCATCCGGCGATCGGCCGCCTTCATCCCGCTGATTCGCTTCGCGATCCTGTTCGCGTTCCTGGCCATCCTGGTGATCGGCGGCCTCAAGGCCTGGCAAGGCAGCCTGGCGATTGGCACCTACAGCTTTCTGGTGTTCATCACCCAACGGCTGCTCTGGCCGATCACCACCCTGGGCAGCACCCTCGATGACTATCAGCGCTCGATGGCCTCGGCCCGCCGGGTGCTGGACCTGCTCGACACGCCGATCGCCATCCCCTCCGGAGTGCGTTCCCTGCCCCTGGACCAGGTGCGCGGGGAGATGTGCTTCGAGCAGGTCGGCTTCGCCTATCCGGGCCGCAGTCCGCTGCTGAGCGACTTCAATCTGCAGGTGCCGGCGGGACACACCGTCGGTCTGGTCGGGGCCACCGGCTCGGGCAAGAGCACGATCGTCAAGCTGCTGTTGCGGCTCTATGGGATCCAGTCGGGCCGCATCCTGCTCGATGGCGTGCCGATTGATACCCTGCGGCTGGCGGATCTGCGCCACAGCATCGGCCTGGTCAGCCAGGAGGTGTTCCTGTTCCACGGCACCGTGGCCGAGAACATCGCCTACGGCAGTTTTGAAGCCTCACGCCGGGCGATTGAGCGGGCCGCCAGGCTGGCGGAAGCCAGTGATTTCATCGAGGCCCTGCCCCAGGGTCTCGACACGGTGGTGGGCGAGCGGGGCCAACGGCTCTCGGGCGGCCAGCGCCAGCGGATCGCCCTGGCCCGCGCCATTCTCAAGGATCCTCCGGTGCTGATCCTCGATGAGGCCACGGCCGCCGTGGACAACGAAACCGAGGCCGCCATCCAGCGCTCGCTTGACCAGATCACGGCCGGCCGAACCACCTTGGTCGTGGCCCATCGCCTCAGCACCGTGCGCCATGCCGATCGGATCATCGTCCTCGATCGGGGCCGGATCGTCGAAAGCGGCCACCACAGCGAGCTGTTGCAACAAGGCGGGGCCTATGCGGATCTCTGGCGGGTGCAGGCCGGCCTGCGGCCCAGCGAGGCGTTGCAGCTGTGAGACCGCTGATCCACACCAGGGCCAAAACCGGTCCCAGCCGTCCTGGCGATCCCCCTCGAGCGTGGTGAACCCTGGCCCAGCAGCCTGAGTCTTCACCCTGGCCACAGACCCTGAGTCGTCTAGTCGCTCCCCTCCGGCAGCACCTCCAGTGCAGGCCCCTGGGTCCGTCCTGCTCCGCCAGCCGCGGCTCCCCCACACGACCCCAGAGCCCTGTGACCAACCGGACCCTTGAGGAAGCGTCTCATCATGAACCTGCCGGTTCTCAGCTTTGCCGTAGCGTCTTTACCATGAGCAGTCCTGCGGTCCGACATCAGGGGCGTGGCCCCCAGCGCCGCCCCCACCGATTCTCCGTGCTGCTGGCCGTGCTGATCGGACTGGGTGGCGGGTTGGTGCTCGCCAAACCGCTGGCCGACCTGCTGGTCAGCCAGAAACCCGGTGACAGCATCGGTGGCTTAAGCAATCCCTTCTCCTCCTGGAGTGTGGGGATCAGCAATCAGAATCTGTTGTTGCTGGGCACCGATGTCGGCGGCGGCAACACCGACGTGATCGCCGTGCTGCATGTCGAGAACGGCATCACACACATCACCCAGATTCCCCGGGACACCTACGTCGAAGCTGAGCGCTACGGGCCACTGAAGATCAATGCCCTCTACAGCCTGGGGGGTGCGGATGCGATCAAACAGGAAGTCTCCCACCATCTGAATCGGCCGATCCAGCACCATCTGGTCGTCAATCTCTCGGCCATTCGCCGTGTGGCCGACCAGCTGGGGGGCATCGAAGTCGATGTGCCCAAACGCCTTTATTACGTCGACCGCAGCCAGGGGCTATTTATCGATCTCCAGCCCGGCATGCAGACGCTGCAGGGCCGGGACCTGGAGGGTTTCCTGCGCTTCCGCCATGACGAGACCGGCGATCTGGGACGGATGGAGCGCCAGCAGCTGGCCCTCAAGGCCCTGTTCCGCAAACTCACCCAACCCCAGAACATCGTGAAACTGCCCGCCCTGTTAATGGCCGGGGGCAAGGACATGCACACCGATCTCGGCCCCATGGAGCTGGGGGGCCTGATCACGAGCATGGCCAACACCACCCTGGAAGCCCAGCGACTCGACGGCCGACCCTTTGATCTCAATGGCATCAGCTACTGGGATGCCGACTGGGCCAGCGCCGATGAACCCCGCCCGACAGAAACCAATCGCCAGGCCACGGCCGGCGATCGCAAAGGAACCAGCCCCCGCCCTCATCGCTTCCTCTTCTGACGCGGCTGATCGTCATGCCCCGGCTCGGGCTCCTCAGCCTGCTCCCCAGGACATGACTCAGAGGCTTCCAGCGCGGGCGAGTGGCGCATCCTGTAGCTGCTGGGCAGCCGGATCTGGCTCCCTTGGCGCTGGCCTGGACCGGATCCGGCCGCGGAACTGGGATCGCCCCCCGGTGACGGCGGCTGATCCACGCCGTTGCGCCGATCGGACAAGGTCACCAGAGCCAGCACCAGGGCCACCATCGCGAACAGAGGACTGGCGGCGGCCACCGTCACCCCCAGGGAGGCGGTGAACCAGATCGAGGCGGCGCTGCTCAGGCCCATCACCTCCGGCGGGCCATTCTTGCGGGGCCTGGAGGGCACCAGAATCTCGCCGGCCCCGAGGAAGCCAACTCCGGTGGCGACCCCCTGGATCACCCGGCTGCGGGCTGCCGGATCCGGACCGGCCGCCAGCACCATCAGGCAGGCACTGAGACCCACCAGCACATGGACCCTCAGGCGGTTGGGGTGGGGCGTGCTGCCGTGATGGGCACGGTTGACGCCAACGGCCAGACCGCAGAGCACCGCCAGCCCCATGCGCAGCAGCGCTTCGAGATCGGGGCTGAGCTGCATGGAGCGCCTACCGGTTCCAATCGAGGCCATCATCCGTCCACACACCGGGCGGCGCCATCCGGCGACCAGTTGACGAGCTGGGTTGGAGGGGGGCTGATCCCATCCTGGAGCACCGATGCTGAGCCTGCCGAAGCCGTGGCACCAGGCGGGGTGAGCCAGCAGAACAGCGTTGGTGCCAGAGCGCAGCCCCGGTCCATCGGACTGGCGAACGATGGTTCTGTGGGCATCGAGGTGGCGAGGCCACGGCCTCAGGAGCCATCAAGGTCCCCGCGCCGGTGGCGCCTGGTTCGAGCCTCCCTCCCCTGGGTGTTGGCGGGCTCGAGCCTGCTGGGGGCCTTCCCGGCCGCCGGCCGCGGTGAGCCCCGATCAGCGGCTCCCCTGACCGCACCGCTCCCGGGCGCCGGCATCGGCCAGCTCGAGCGCTCCTGGGTGCGCCTGGATCAGGAGTTGCGTCTGCTGGATCAGATGCTGCCCGGCTCCGCCAATCCACCCCCCCGGGATCAACCCGAGGTGGCCCCCCTGATGCCCAACCTGCTGCGGGCCAACCGCCCCGCTGGTACCGAAATCCCCCAGCCGACCACGGCCGGTGCGGCCCTCGCCCTGCCGAGCGCCTCGGAACTGAAGGCCGGCAGCGTGCAGGGTCTCAGCCTGGCCCAGGCCCTGGCGATCGCCTATGCCCAGAGCCCCCAGCTCCAGACCAGGCGCCTGGGCGTGGCCCGTCAATTGGCGGAGCTGCAGGCGGCCCTGGGCACGTACTGGCCGCGACTGCTGGCGGTGGCGGGCCTCGGCTACGACCAGGTGGGCACCAGCTACGCCACGGCCGTTGGCAATCCGGTGCTGGGTTTAAGCGGTCCCTTCGTCCCGGGCGGCGCCTTCTATGTGCCCACCGGCGCCGACGCCTACCTGATCCAGGGTGTGCGCAACAGCGCCGCCGGCCTGGAACTGGGCTATGCCCTGGTGGACTTCGCCCGCACCCCGGCGGTGCGGGCGGCCCGGGCCCGGCTGCAGGAGGCCCGCAGCAGCTACGCCAACGACCTGCGCCTGCTGCAGCTGAATGTCAGCGAGGCCTACTACAACCTGCAGCGCAGCGACCAGCTGGTGCGGATCCGTGACGCCGATGTGCGCAACGACCTGGTCATCCTCTCGGATGTGCTGGCGCTCAAGCAGGCCGGCCTGGTGCCCCGCCTGGATCTGCTGCGACGGGAGGCGATCGAAGCCGAGTCCCAGGAGCTGCTCACCCAGGCCTTGACCGATCGGGCCGTGGCCCGCCGGCGCCTGGCGACCCTGCTGAACCTGCCGGCGACCTTGACCCCCAGCGCCAGCGATCCAATCGACCTGCAACCGGCCTGGCCCCTGGATCTGGAAGCCAGCCTGCTGGCCGCCTACCAGGGCAACCCCGAACTGGAGGCGGTGCTGGCTGCCCGCGAGGCCCTGGCCCGTCAGAAGGACCAGGTGGCGGCCCAGCTGCTGCCCAAACTGAGCTTCCTGGCCCGCGCCAGTGGTTGGGCCTACCAGACCAACCAGTGGTCGATCACGGGCGACTGCTGCGGCACCACCGTGATCCCCAGCCTGTACACCCATGGCTACGACTGGTCGGTGGCGCTCACCTTCCGCTGGCTGCTGTTCGACGCCGGCAGCACCGCCGCCGAGGTGCGGGCCCTGGCCAGCCAGGAAGCCGCCCAGGCCCAGATCTTCGCCGCCCGCCGCAACGACATCCGCCTGCGCCTGGAGCAGGCCTTTTTCAACCATGAGGCCAGCCTGTCCAAACTGGCCTCGGCCCGGCGTGGGGTGGCGGCCAGCCTGGAGGGCTTCCGCGACGCCAAACTCCGCTATCAGACCGGCCTCTCCGATGAGACCACCCTGTCCCTCACCCAGGACCGGTTGGTGCAGAGCCTGGTGCGCCGGCTGAACGCCACGATCGACGTCAACATCACCTACGCCCAGTTGCTGCGCGAGCTGCTGCCGGTGCCGCGGGATCCGGGCGCAGCGGTGCCCGTGACCTTGGAGCTGCCGCAGGCCTTTGGTCCGGCCAGCCCCCCGGTTCCAGCTGCAGACCAAGCACCGTTGTCTTCCAACGCTCCAGCAGCCACCGGGGGCCCAGCCGCACCCTGATTGTCTTCCCCCGGCCCATGCTCACCTCTTCTGTCCTGCGAAACGCGCTGAAGTACGCGGTGGCAGCGGCCTTGGCCGGGACCCTGGCGATGAACCGGCAGGACGTGCAGTTCGCCTGGTACCCGCTGGTGGCGGTGGTGATGTGCATGGACGAGACCGATACCCGCGTGTTGGCCGCCTCCCGAACCCGGGTGCTCGGCACGGTCACCGGCGGGGTGGTCGCCGGGCTGGTGCACACGATTCTGAGCGGCTGGATCGGCCTGACGGTGAGCCTGCTGCTGGTGGTGCCCCTGTTGCGGTTGCTGGGTTGGCAATCCAGCCGCAGCCTGGGGATGCTGGTGTGCTCGATGTTGTTTCTGATCGAGCACTATTCCCAGCTGGACTGGGTCTATGTGTTCAACCGCATTCTCGACACCCTGCTCGGCATTGCGGCCGTGCTGGTGGTGAGTTACCTCTTCTGGCCGGTGAACCGTCTGGCGGAGATCCGCACTCTCGACGCCCAGCTGCGGTCCAGCATCCAGGTGCGCTTGGTGGCGATTCGCCAGTGGCTGAAGACGAACCAGTCCGAGCCTCTCGCCGCACCCGTCCCCATCACCGGCTCCCGACTGGCCCAGCAGCTCAACCAGCTCGTTCAGGACGAGTTGCGCAGCAGTCCCCATGGCCCGGGCCATCGGCAGCGTTGGCGGCAGCGGGGTGTGCTCTGGGAACGGATCAACCACCACAGCCTCGAGCTGCAACGGCTCGGCAGGATGCTGCCACCAGGTGCCCTGGCCGGGGCGGAGACACCCTGGCTTGAAGGGCTGCCGTCAATGCTCAGCCAGGAGCCGCAGCTGCTGGTTCCGCCCTTGGTGCAGCGGCAGAGCCTGGTGCGGCTGGCCACCGAGCTGGGCCTGCCGCCCCTGTTGCTGCTGGCCGTCGACGACGAACTGCAGCGGCTGGTGAAAACCCTGCACAGCCTCGCCCTGGTGAGCCGCCGGGACGACCATCCATGGTCCGGCGCGAGCGGATCGGCTGGCCCGTCATGAGCAGCACCGCCCGCCCGCTGCTGACCCGCGCCGACCTGCGCCTGGCACTGACCGCCGGCCTCTCGGCTGGACTGACGATCGCGCTGGGGTTACCGGACCCCGTTTACGGACCCCTCGCGGTGGCGGCCGTACTGGGGGGCACGGTTGGGGCCAGCCGCACCATGGGCATCCAGCGCATGCAGGGCACGCTGCTGGGGGGCGTGATCCTGGCGATCCTGCACCCGACCCTCAGCCCCATCGTGCCGATGCCGATCGGCGTGGCCGTGGCCCTGGCCTGCACCCGTCTGTTCGGCGGCTCCCTGGGCCTCCATT
Organism: Synechococcaceae cyanobacterium ELA739; assembly: GCA_037127935.1. Classification (GTDB taxonomy): domain Bacteria; phylum Cyanobacteriota; class Cyanobacteriia; order PCC-6307; family Cyanobiaceae; genus Cyanobium. The sequence goes on along the minus strand of JBAXXM010000009.1, from coordinate 49,937 downwards.
CCGGCTACAAGGTGGCCGGGCTGGTGGTGGGCATCGGTTGGACCGCCCACGCCAGTCAGCTCAGCAGCTGGATTCCCCTGCGCCTGCTGGTGACGCTGATCGGGGTGCTGCTGTCCTGGTTGGCGGTGGCGCAGTTCTGGCCCAGTCGCGCCCTCGATCAGCGCCAGGAGCTCACGCGGCGGATGAATGCGGGCTTCGCCGAGGCCCTGCGGCAGCGGGCGCTGCAGATGGAGAGCGGGATCGAGGAGGAGGCCAGCGCGCGCGTGGCCCGGCGCAATGGCCTACTGGCGCTGTTGCTGCAGCTGCAAAGCCAACGGCCTGAGGCTGAAACGGAACTGACCAGCGACAGGCTTGGCAAGGGACTGAGGAGCCTTTGGGATCTCCAAGAGCAGCTGTACAGCAGCCTGATCGCCAGTTATCGCACCCTGCTGCGCTTGCCGATGGTGCCGATGATCGGGCCCAGCCTGACGCGCCTGTTGGCGGCTGAGGTGGCCGGGCTGCGGGCAGTGGCCGATCGGCTGGATCTCTGGAGCCGCCAATCCCAGGACCTGGCGATTTTCAAGCAGCGGCGTGACCAGGACAACGATCTGGCGGCGGCCCTGGCGGACCTGGAGAGCGCCGAGGCGGGCGTTTTCGCCGACGCCGGGGCCAATGCGCTGCTGATGGCCCGCTCCGGCGGGCGCCGGGCCGTGGCCTGTCAGCAGCTGTTGAGCAGTGCCATCCGCTTTGAGGAGGACATCAAAACCCTTCAATAAAACGCTACTCAAAACTGGCGCCACTGCTCACGATTAGCAACATCAAGGCTCAGGCCTTCGGTGCCATCTGATCTGCTGCTGTTGGCTTCGTTGCTGCAGGAGATCGACGTGATGCGTTCGGGGTACTGAGGTGGGTGCCTTTTATTGGACAGTTCCGGCCCCTGACATCGTTAACTCCGGGCGGGAGGAACAGGGTTCGGTCTCAATGTAGACCTCTTGGGGAGTTCTGCCTCCTAGGGAGCTGTGAGGCCTTACATGGCAGTACCTCCACAGAAAGCGGGCCAGGCTGATCTCAGCCTCCCAGCCATCGCTATAGGCATGCAGGTACACCTCTACTCGGCTTCGCCGAGAAGCCTGCGGCTACGTACTTGACTGTTCACCACAGTCGTTCAACGAGGATGTTGTCGCAGCAACGCCTTCTGCCGGACCAGCTGATCCTGATCTTCTCATCATGTAGACGGCCAACGAAGTCGGTGGACGTGAACTGGCAGCCTTGATCGGAGTGGAAGATCCCTGGCTTACGGCCACCTCCCTGCGCCCTCTCCAGAGCGTCCAGGCAGAACTCCGTGTCAAGGCTGTTGTAGAGCTTCCAGCTGAGCACGTTCCTGGAGAAGAGATCCACGATCGCCACCAGGTAGAGGAAGCCTTTCTGCAGCGGGATATACGTGATATCGGTGGCCCAGACCTGATCCACTGCGGTGACCAGCCTGAGGTCCACAAGGCAGGGATAGCGCTCCGATGGTTCGCCAGGGATCGTCGTACGGGGTTTCTGGTAGATCGCCCGCAAACCCATGCGCCGCATGAGGTTTCGCACCCGGTCTCGACTGATCGGAATCCCATCTCGGGCCAGATACCCAGCCATCCGGCGGCTGCAACTGCAGGGATCTTCCAGGTAGAGAGCATCGATCCTGGCCATGATCCGCAGCGTCGACTCCCGCACCGGTGTGGGTCGGTAGTAGAGCGTCGATCGAGGCAACCCCAGCAGCGCACATTGGCGGCTGACGCTGAGCTCAGGGTGGTCGTGATCGACCAGCTTGCGTAGTTCACGGGCATCAGAGCAGCTGAGACTTTTTTTGAGCCACTCCAGCTCCATCTGCAGCCGGCCGATCTGCTGGAACAGCTCTGCTTCCTTGGCCTGCCCGTCCTCCTTGTCCTTGGTCTGCCTGCCCCTGGTAAACAGCTCGCTGGCTCCCTCGAGCAGCTGCCGCTTCCACTGGCTCACCTGGATCGGGTGAATCGCGTGATCGGCGGCGATCTCCTGGATCGTCTTGCGGCCACTGATCGCCTCCATGGCGACCTTGGCCTTGAACTCGGGACTGTGAGTGCGGCGCTTGCTCAACTCCTGCGGAGAAGGCTGCGCCTACGGTGGGAGCCCCTTTTCAGGGGCGGTGCCCCGCCTCAGAGGTTAACGATGGGGGCTGTCCAGAAAAACCAGAACACCTCACTTCGGGGGATCCGATCGGCGGTTGTACGAGATCCAGTAGCCGGCCAGCGGCAGCCCCGAGGCAGTCCAAGCGGTGGTGGAGGCGCTGCAGGCCGCCGGGCTGCCAGTTGCCTGCAATCCGCGGCGTGGGCTGAACCATGGGGCCTGGGTTCCGCTGCGCGACTGGCAACGGGCCTTAGCAGGCCTGACTGATCGCAACGCCCAGAGCAGCTGAGTAATGGGTCATCAGGTCAATGAAATCGGATCCGCCACCTGCCGTGGGTTTAATCAAGCCTCGCAGGGTCTTGCCGTCACACACCAGCTGCTCGAGATCGGTTGCACCACCTGGCATCTGGGCAACGGTCCAATCTCGGATCGCGGTGCCTAGGGCCACCACGTCCACCTGCAGGAAGAAGTATCGGAAGGCCGAATCCGATGGGGGCCGCCTCAGTTCAATCCCCAACGACTTGCCATGTACCGCATGGTGGCGCCGAGCGAAACGCTCCAGATTTCGCAGGCTTTCGCAGCCGCTCAGGATCCCAAGCACGGCCACCAGCAACAGATACCAAGCAGGAATACGAACTCCTCGCCGCATTCGGGCGACAGATCGCCTTGAGGAGACTGATCAGATTGAGATCGGTTGCAGCAGAGCCGGTTTCGGGCACAGAGAAGGAGCAATCCTGCTCGGCAAACCGAATGCTGAGAGTTCAGGCTATGCCGCTTGTGACACACTTTGAAGCAGCCCTGGGCAATAGGGTAGGATAGAAGACTCATAACAGCTGAATTGCCGTACAGATGGCGGACTCATTGAAGATCGAAGACCTGATCCTTGGCTCCGGCGGTGTGGCTGACTCAGGGGATCTCCTGGTTGTGGATTACATCGGCAAGCTGGATGATGGCACGATCTTCGATCAGTCCATCGATCGCCTGCAGCCCTTCTTCTTCCGCCTCGGCGCCGGCCGGGTGATCCAGGGCTGGGAAGTGGGCCTGCAGGGCATGAAGGTGGGTGGCGTGCGCGAGCTCACCATCCCAGCCGCGCTGGGCTACGGCGGCGTCGCCAGGCCGGGGATTCCGGCCAACTCCACCCTTCATTTCGAGGTGCGTCTCTTCGATGCCGAGGCCATCAACGAGTCCGACATCCTGGGTATCGACGAGAGCGCTCTGGCGGCCAGCTTCCGGTCGGTGTTCGGCAGCCGGGGGGCCGGCAGCCGGGATGACATTATCGATGTTAGTTCCCTGCCTGGAAACAGCCGGATCCGGGCCCTTGATGGCAGCGACCGGATCACCGGTGGCAACCTCAGCGACATCATCCAGGCCGGCGAGGGAAATGACACCGTCTCTGGCGGCGGCGGCTCCGACCTGATCATCGGCGGGCCCGACAACGACGTGATCGACGGCGGCAGCGGCACCACGGACATCGCCGCCTACGCGGGCAAGTTCGGTGACTACGCGATCAGTTTTCCCGGGCTGGATAGGCAGGGGTATCTTCCGTTGCGCATCGCGGACACGGTCGGCGGAAGGGATGGCGTAGACCTGCTCGACAACATCGAAGCATTCGTTTTTTCCGATCGAACCCTGAGCTTCGCCAACATTCAAGCGATCGCCCTTGACAATCCGCTCTCCCCCCTGCGTCTGAACGGCGACACGGCCGGACTTCTGTATCAGATCTACTACGGCAGGCCAGCCGATCCGGGCGGGCTGAGTTTTTGGCTCGACAAGGTGCGGAGCTCGGGCTTCACCTATGCGCCCAGACTGGGTGATGGCCTCAGCAGCACCGAAGCGCCGTTGTACGGCAGGATCGTGAACGATTTCGGCCGGGGTCCCGAATACGAGCAGCTCTTCGTAGGCAAGAGCAACACCGAGAAAGTGGATGCGATCTACCGCTACTGCTTCGGCAGGAACTCCGAGATCGATCCGATCACCGGCGAGAACTACTGGGAGGGCAAGATCCGCCGCATCGAGATCAGCCTGGCCCAGATGGCGGTGGAGGTTGCCCTGGGCGCCCAAGGGGCGGATCTGTCCTTCCTACGTAACCGCATCGACAGTAGCGCCACCTTCCTACAGGCCCTCGACACCCCCCAGGAATTGGTGGCCTTCGCCGGGCCCACTGCGGGCGCCCTGGCCTCGCAGTGGCTACAAGGCTTCGGACCCACCGCGGCGACGTCGGTGCAGGCGGATGCCCTGGTGACCCAGATCCTTGCGCTGGCTTGAGCCTGGGATTTCAGGCGGGCAGGGCAGGGCAGCGAGCAGGCTCCTTATCTCCATGGCCTGCAGGCCATAGCTCCAGCCCAGGTTGGTCTTGATGGCTGACCGCTCCAGGGCCTGCTGAAGGGTGTCGGTTGTGAGCACGTCGAAGATCATCGGCACGCCGGTGTCACGGGCCACGGCGGCCCACGCCCTTGCTCGCCTCGGTCACAACATCGAGACTCCTGAAAAAGCCAAAACCTCTGTGCTGCAGGGTCTTGGGGCGATCGATAGGACTTGAACTCGTCTGGAATGTGGCAATCTGCGATTGCTGCCACCTTTGGCGGTCGCACATGTAGCGGGAGCAAAATAACGATCAGATCTCTATTAATGAGTTCCATCTGCCTTTTGGCGAAAAACTCGACTCCGACAACCGCTGGGTTCTGCTGTCTGAGTTGATCGCCTCGATCGAGACGTAGGAGAACATGGAGCCGTTGCGCTCCAGTTGACCTCGCATCAACTCGTGGGCAACTGCCCAATTTTGGCAGAGGCGGTAGTTTTTTTCAGCAAACTCTTAACCGTCAGGAAGAGGAAAGCCGCTTGTTCATTGTTGTTCATCACCCAGGAGCCCGTCCAATCAATGGGCAGTTCTTGCTGCGCGTTGCTTTGTGAACACAAGAAACGCGACAATCATGTCCAACAATGCCATCGAGGCTGAATAGTGGCTCAGGGCCAAACCTCCCTTTGAGAACGGCTTATCGAGGAAATCTCCAACCACAGTACACAGTACCCAGCGGCCGAGTGAGAACGAAAGCAGGCTAGAACACGATCGACGAGCTGACCAAGTTGAGACGGTGCACCACATAGACAATAAGGAGGAGAACACTGAAAATAGCGGCACTTCCAAGATAACCAATGGATGCAGTATCTGCCGTCCAGCCTCCAAGAGCCGTGCCAAGTGTCTGGGAAAACATAATTGTCATCCAGTAATAGAACTCGGCCTTTGCTGCCTTGACTGAATCCACCGCAAATGTCTCGAGATCCCGTTTCCAGATCAGCAAGGATGCCACCAACCGGCCGACCAAAAGCAGCGAGACCCCCGTGTATCCAATGCGCAGAGAGCGATCGACATAATCTGCCAGGGTCGTGCCCAGCGTTGTCGTCGCGATGATGGTTGACCAAAACAGAATAGGATTGAAGCGATCGACCTTGACTTGTGCTCCAACCAGAACCGCGAAGACGACAGCAAAGACGCCTGTACTGACCAAGTATCCCAAACCGGAAGACATGGAAAGCGCATCGACGCCTGTCTCTCCCAGTGTTGTCGCAAGATTCTTGGTGATCCAGAAAACAAGGGTTGGCGTGGGCCCCAAAAACTGAACCAGTCCTTATGAGAGCTTCCCTAAGGCTGTCAGGATTGTTGGCTGCCACTCCTGGGGTAGCCCCATGCCCCAAGCCCTGAAGTTGCAGCTCCTGCTGCTCCTGGCGATCGCTGCCAGCAGCCCAAGCACTGCACCACGGCCCGCGACCGCAGCGTCAACCACCGAGTTCCAAGCCACGGTCCTCTCGATCGGCGACGGTGACACCATCCGCGTCAGCCGCCAGGGCCTGCCGATCACCATCCGCCTGGCCTGCATTGACGCGCCGGAGATGGCCCAGAGCCCCTACGGGCAGCAGTCCCGCCGCTATCTCCAGACCCGTCTGGTCAAGGGGCAGGAGGTCACGATCCTTCCCCACACCATCGACCGCTACGGCCGCACCGTGGCCGGTGATCTCCGACCTCAACATCAACCTGATCATGGTGGTAGATGGCCAGGCCTTCGCCTATCGCCCTACCTGAGCGGCTGCAACGCTAAGGAGTACCTCGATGCCGAATACCGGGCCAGCCGGCACCGCTATGGGGTCTGGCAGGTAGAGGGCGGGATCACCCGCCCCTGGGACTTCCGCCATGGGCGGACCGCTACTGTCATTCCGGATGGCACCACGCCCGGTGGCCGCCGCTATCGCTGCAAGGAGATCGCCTCGTATGCCCGTGCCCAGGAGCTGCTGCATCAGGGGCACACCTATCTGGACAGCAACGGAGACGGGGAGGCCTGCGAGAGCCTGAAGCACTAACGGTGGTCTGCTCGACCGGTCATGTTCGCAGCCTGTGGACAAGTACCGTCAAACTGAAGCCAGACTCCCATTTCCATGCCATCTCCAGCAGGCAACGGCGCTGATGTGCTGCTCGACCAGTTGGCTGCCCAGGGAGTGGAGTGCATGTTTGCCTCTCCCATCGCTGTGATGGCACCGCTCTGGGAGGCCCTGGCGCGACGTGGCGACGCCCACGGGCCTCGCTACTTCCGCTGTCGCCACGAACTGCTGGCCTTGAGCCTGGCGTCTGGTTATTACAAGGTTAGCGGCCGCAGTCAGATCGTCTTCCTGCCGAGTTCTCTCGGCGTTCAGAATGGCGCCATGGGGTTGCACAGCGCCTTGCAGGAAAGAATCCCCATGACGATTCTCTCCCCCGACACACTCAGCTACGGCGAGGATCCTGGCGCCGATCCCGGGCCGGAGTGGCCCTCCCTCCTCGTCGACCTCGTCGGCCCTGCGCGCAATGCCGAAGCCGTCGTCAAGTGGACGCAACGGGCCCGCACCCCGTCGGAACAGGTGCATGAGCTCCAGCGTGCCTGTTTCATCGCCCAGTCGATCCCGCTCGGGCCAACCCTGCTGGAGATTCCGATCGACCTGCTGATGAATGCGGGCCACCCCGAGATCCCGGGCTGGGTCACTCCGGAGCCCGTGCTGGCGGCCCCGGCGCAGATTGAGGCGGTGGCCGGAATCCTGATGGCCGCCGCGAACCCCTTGATCATCACCGAACACGGGGGGCGCAGCAACGAGGAACGGGCCGCGCTGGTGGCCATCGCCGAAGCCTTATCGGCCCCGGTCTTCGAGTTCATGATGCCCGCTTATCACAACTTTCCCCGATCCCATCCACTCCATGGCGCCGGTCCTGTCAACCCCGTGCTTCCGGAGGCGGACGCGGTGTTGCTGGTGGGATGCAACGCACCCTGGCACCCGCCCCAGCAGCCCCTGCGCGCCGGCTGTGCGGTGATCCAAATGGAGGAGGATCCATTCAGGCCCCGGGCCGCGTACTGGGGTTATCCCACCACGCACGCTGTCGCCGGATCCCTGGCCGCCAACCTGCCGGCGTTGGCCAGCCAGCTCGCTGGTCGCACCACCCCCCGCCCGGAGAAGCTGGCGCAATGGCAGGAGTACAGCGCGTCCGTCCGCGCCCAGGGCCAGGCGGAGGCGGATCAGGCCCGGGCGAAAGCCAGCGCCGTGGTGCCTGCCGCCGACCTGTTCAGCGCCCTGCACGATGCCCTGCCTGAAGACGCGATCTGCGTCGATGAGATCGTCGCGCAAGTGCCGCAGATGCTTCAATTTCTCTACAGCAGCAAGCCGTTCACCCAGCTGCGGGGCTGGGCCGGCGGGCTCGGCATGAGCCTGGGCATTGCCCTGGGAGCCAAGCTGGCCGAGCCCCAAAAGATCGTGGTCGCGATCCTGGGCGACGGTGCCTGGCACTATAATCCCGTCCCGGCCGCACTCGGCTTTGCCCAGGAATATGGCCTGCCGTTGTTGATCGTGCTCTGCAACAACGAGCAGTACGCCTCACAGATCTGGAATGTTCTGCGCTACTACCCCGAGAGCATCGCTGTGCAGCAGCACAACTTCGTCGGCGATGTGATTGCCCCCACCCCCGACTATGGAAAGGTTGTGGAAGCGTATGGCGGCGCGAGCGAACGGGTGCAGCATCTCGAGGCTCTGGCTCCGGCCCTGCAACGTGGCCTGGAAACAGTGGCCTCCGGCCGCACATTCCTGCTCGATGTGTTGGTGAAGCCGTGAGTGGCCGTGGATGGTCTAACCTGCGGTTGTGATCGCTGTCCCTGTGAACGTAGCCTTGGCGCCAACGACTGTAGGCAAGCTGCACGTCCAGCATGGGGATCACAACCACGTGAATCCCCATACACACCCCCTCCAGGGAGAAAGACTAAGTCGCGTAGCGGCTTGTACGGCATGAAGGGGCTGTAAGCGAGGGGACCAGCGTGCGCGGATGCAGGAGCTGGGATGGGTTAAATCATTCTTGTAATTAATTGATAAAATCTTCCCAAGGCCAAGCCGATCAGGTCGAGAACCATGAAGGTATGAAAGGCAACAGGAATCTTGCCGGTGCGGGCAAGGCCGGAAACCTCTGGCCTGTCACGTCGCACCAGGGACATCAAAGAGACATGATAATAGTCGAATGTGCTCAGAAAATCTCCCTTGTCGCTGATTTCAATCACAGTGCCGGGCCTGTCCTTGCCCTCCCAGTAGAAACGCCAGATGATGCAGCCCCATGCAATCACGAAGAAACCCAAGTAGGTCAGGATCTGGCCGAGCAGCATCCATCGCCGGAGCCGCCGGAGGCGTCAGCAGAAGCAGATTGATCTTCATGAATTGAAGTATCAGATTGAAGCCGATGAATGCCCCCGCCACAACATCAAGCCAACGTCGCGGGATGCGGCGTCTGAGTACAACGCATAGCGCCAGCAAGGCGATCATCAATGCAGACGCATATAGACTGAGGTCCATGGAGGATAGGGCTGCATTCTTGAGCGCATCCTTGATGGCCTGTGTTTTTTCCGAGTTCGACGAATTCATAGCTTCCACATCGTTCAGCATCTGCATTCGCACCAAGATCAGGCTCAGCAGAACCCCCACCTCCTTGAGCTGCTCGCGGGCCTCTCGGCTCGGCAGGCGCCCCCAGGGACGCCCAGGCTCATGAGCTTGAAGTGCCGCTGAAGGCTGCTCAGGCTCCATGGCACCTCAACGCGACGTGCTGATCAGGGCGGACCCTACCGCCCCTGCTCTGGATGCACCGGCCCATCGAAGCCTTGGTTTGCGCCCACCTGGGTCTGGCCCTTCCAGGTGGCTCATCGCGAAGGCACCATCCCCCGTCCTCCCGCGTGCCGGTCTCCGGGATGGTCGCGCCCCCTGCTGATCGCCCGCCCCCTTCAGGAGGAGTCATCGATCAAGAGAGCCGATGCGCTGCTCCTGGCGGCAGTCGCCAACAGCCACGGCCCGATCGGCGGGGCCACCGGCACCAGCAGCAGACCCGGCCCCAGCAACGTTCCCCTGGGCAGAAGGGGGTATAGGCACGACCACCGCCTTCCGCCCCAGCCGGGTGCCTGAGCATGGAGGCGGCGATCGAGGAGCTGGTGATCGGGGAGCTGGCGGTGGGAAAGGTGCTGTTCGCCGATTCGCGCAAGGGCCATGCATTCAACACCGACCTCGTGAAGAATCGAGTCAGCAGCAAGCGGTGGCCAGAGGGGTATGGAGAATGAAAAACAAATGCTCAAGCAACAGCATGCGGCTACAACAGCGGGTGGCACTGATCACCGGTGGCGATCAGGGGCTGGGGCTTGGCATTGCCCAGGCCTTTGCTCGGGAAGGCGCCCGAGTTTGCATTGCCAACCGCCATCTCGATGCAGGCCAGGCCGCGGCGGCTGAGATTTGCAAGGCAGGCGGAACCGCCATGGCGGTCGCCATGGATGTGTCTGATGAGGCGCAGGTGGATCAGGCCTTTGCTGAATGCGCCCAGCAGTGGGGAGGCGTTGACATCCTGGTGAGCAATGCTGGCGTGCAACACATTGAGGCCCTGCGTGACCTGGCGCTGGCGGATTGGCAACGCATGCTGGCCGTTCACCTGGACGGGGCATTTTTAACCACGCGAGCCGCACTGCGCAGCATGGAGAACACCGGGAAAGGTGGGAATATAATCTACATTGGCTCCTTGTACAGCATCACGTCCGCCAAGCTCAAGGCCCCCTACATCACGGCCAAACACGGCTTGGTGGGCCTCTGTCAGGCCACAGCACGGGAAGGCGTTGACCACGGCATCCGCTGCAACATCATCGAGCCCGGCTTTATCCGCACCCATTTATTGGAGAAACAAATTCCCGAGCAAGCCAAAGCTCTCGGCATCTCAGAGGATGAGGTCATAAAAAGATTATTTCTAGCTGACACCGTTGACAACTGCTTCACCACCGTGGAGGAAGTGGCAGAGGCCGCTGTGATCTTGGCCTCCTTTCCCACCAGTGCCCTCACCGGCCAGTCTTTGGCGGTCAGCCACGGCATGGTGATGCATTAATCAGATAGTTTGAGTGGATGCAGACGGGGTGGGTGGATGGAGGGGACCCTGCATCCAGGCCTAAGGAAGCTCTGGACAGTCGGGGCCTGAGCTGCTTCTGAAGCCCTGGCATGACCAAATGAAGTTCCACCGTGCTGGTCCTGGGCAAGGTTCTGAAGACGCTGATGAACGCGCCCCAGGTCAAGCCGCTCCTGAGCAACGAGCACGTCTCCCTGGAGGGCATCGTGCGCAAGGCCTGGGCCTCCCACAACTCCCTGGAGCCGATCGATGGCCAGAAGATCGAATGGCGGCGTCAACAGGGCCTGACCAAGGAGGTGATGCGGCCTGAGAGGGTCGGAAACGAAGCCGACGCGACTTCCGTGGCGTGACCGAAAGCCAGATCTTCCACCACCCCGGCAGCCCTACCCAGCTGTTGCGGTCATGGACTTCAGAACAATGGGGACGTCTTGATTCTCAACGGCCAGGACACATCTGCCAACGGAACTGATGAAGGGGTTACGGCCAAAGCGATGGCGGTTGATCAGCCAGTGCCCATCCAAAGACGCTCGATGTCGATAAGAACAGCGCCACCAGAGGTTGCGTGGTCGAGATGAGACGGATCCGGGTCACATCCCATGGGAACCGGCACACCGCCCGCGCTGCTGGGTCGCCAATTGTTGGCCGCAGCCCACACCACGTTGGTTAGACCCAGTTGATCGACACGGGTCGTGGCATCCCGAATACTGGGCATGATCAAGCCGTTCAGCGGCCTCAGCCTGTTGAAGCGGTGCCGCATCGCGACGAAGAACTTCCTCCTCTTTGGTCTTGCGCTGATCGCCGACGACCTCAACTCACTGATCGACCGACCCGGGCTGGAGAAGCTTGCACCATCCATGTCCGATCGCCCAGAGGTTTGAACAGGCGAGGGCCGCCCTAAAGCATCAGAGGGTCAACACCTTTGAATTCAGACACTTGCATCATGAGGCAGCCTGGTTTCCAACACATGTCAATGACCCCATCAGACCATGGTGAACCATCGGTGCATTCGCTTCATGATGGCGCTGCTGCTGGGAATTCTTGTCGTCATCATGGGCCCGGCAGATCGACTCTGGGCTGGGCCTCAGCCCGACCCGTTGGCCAAGCCAGGAGCGGCTCAGGTGATTCCAATCAGTGAGCAGTTGTTTTATCCAGAGTTGCTGGCTGCTGCTGCGCGCTGGACCGATGCTCCGCTCGGGCAGGTGGTGGGAGAGAGCCCACGTGAAACCCTCATCAACTTCTATGCCGTGATGGCTGTAGTGAACCAGGAGATTGACAACCTTACGCACCAAGCCCAATCAGATCCTGGCCTGCTATGGAGCCCAAAAGCCCGCAAACATATTGAGTCTGCAAATCAATTATTTGACCTGGCAGTACAGGCACTCGATGCCAGCACCTTCCCTGAAAGTGTACGTACAGACATGGCTAATGAAGCCGCCATCCAGCTCAAGGAGGTCCTGGATTTCGTACTCACGCATTCCACCCAACCCATCGCCATCCCGGATTCGAAGGAGCTTGAACGCCTCAATAGCGACCCTAAGCAGAGCTGGACTCTGCTGGATACCGCAATCACTTTGATCCGGGAAAAGGAAGCCATAGATGGCAATCCTGGTTACGTATTTTCACCGGGAACGGTGAGCCAGATTGGCCGAATGTACAACCAGGTCATTGCCCAGCCTGTGGTCGATCAACCCTTTGCAAGCCCAGGATTCTATCACCAGTACAGCTATACACCAGGTGCCTTGGTGCCACCCAAGTGGTACCTGCGCTTGCCCCCATACACTCGACGTTTCCTGGAACTTGCTTTCCAGGGCCAAACCCTGCTGCAAATTGTTGCCGCTCTCTTCACATTACTTCTCTATGGATGGCTGTTGAGCCTGATCACGCTCAAGCTCCTGGATAGCTACCGCGTCGATCAGAACGACAGATCAGGGAGCTTGCGGCGGAGCAATCTGTCCTGGTATCGGGTGTTGCTGGTGTTGCCGGTTTTGCCATTGACGCGAATCAGCCATGTCTTCATCGACGACTACGTGAGCTTCACTGACATGCCGCTGGTGGTGGTCACCTATCTGTTCTTCATTGCCAATTTTATTGCTGCCAGTTTCTTTTTCTATTTTTTGCTTGAGGCGCTCGGGGGCAGCCTCGCACAGGGGCTGGCGCGGCTCCGTGGGGGTGGCTCAGATCTTCAGCTGCGGCGGGTGAACAACCTGGTGATGCCAATGATCCGCGTCTGCGAAGGGCTGGTCGTGCTGGTGCTGGTCTATCGGCTGCTGATGGTGTTGGGGCTACCCTCCAGCACGGTGCTGGCCTTCTCGGCTGTGCCCGGTCTGGCCATTGGCTTGGGGGCCTCAAAGCTGCTGGGTAACCTCTTCGCCGGACTATCGATTCAGAGCGACCGCCCGTTGCGCGTGGGTGATTTCTGCCGTATCAGCGACAACCTTGGCTTCGTCACCAAGATCGGTCTTCGTTCGCTTGAATTGCAGACTCTGGAAAGTCGGATCACGATCCCCAATGCCATTGCCGACGAACAGACGATCGTCAACTTCTCCCGACACAGCCGCAACTCATCTGCTGTGCCAATGCAATCGCTAGATGTACGGCTCTTGATTGAGGAGAGCTTGAGCCCCGAGCAGGTGGACGATCTGCTGCATCTGGTTCGCTCCCATGTGGCAGGGGTGCCAGAGCTGCTCGACCCACTGGTGAGCTTTGAGCAAAGTCAGGAGAATCAGCTCACCTTGATCTGCTTTGTGATGGTGTTGCTTCACGATTGGCCCACTTACCTCAAGCTGCGTGAGCAGTTATTGGTGCGATTACAGCAGCTGCTCTATCAGGTGCGTCGTTCCAGGATCGAAATCGGTGTCAGCTACGACACCAGCGCCGATCAGCTGGAACGGTTGCCGGAGCTGATTCGACAGGTCGTCAACAGTGATCCCGACTTTGATATGCGCTCTTGCCGGCTGATGGAAATAGCCGATTCAAGCTTTATAATTGTCATGCGGCTGCATGGCAGTCAGAACAGTCTGCGGAAATTTAAGGATGGCATCCACGCGCTAAATCTGCGTCTACTTCATTGCTTTGCCAGCGAAGGTATCGAAACTTCTCTCCCCACGCAGCTGCAGCTGCAGCGGCAGGCATGAGCCCGGGGCCTGCCAAGGTGACGTGGCAGTTCCCTGATAGATCCGCTGAACATGCTTGGATGAAAGCTTGCGATGGACTACCGAAAATTAGGCGAACAGAGCACTGTATCGAGGCCAGGGTCCAAGTCCTAAAGGTTCTCACCAGTCTGCTTAGACGACATCATTGCTGCCCATCCCAAGGCTTAGCACCGCCTACGCGATTTCAATGCTATTTCTGCTGATTTGAAAGGGCAGCATGGCGCAATTTCTCCCTCCCTGCCGAGCAAGGCTGCCATTGACCGACCAAGCAATTTTTCACGCACCTAGTGACAATAAATGCTGAAATCTTAAATGTGACACAAGAAACGCCGGGACTCATAACACGCTCAATTCAGCAATGCAACCAGCAAGATAGTCGCAACCACGCTGCCGCAGAGGCCTGTGTTTTCTGACTCGTCTCAACTGGACTAATCGCCGTTGGCGAGAAAGCGCTCGATCCGGTAGGCCAGGATCACTACCAGCACCACGAACCAGAACCACAGTTCCGGTGCATTGGCGTTGATGATCACCACCAGCAGCACCACTTCGGACACCAGCCAGGGCAGCTCCTGACGGAACAATTGGCGGGCGCTGGGAGGTTTCACCATCCTGCCGCCCCCGGCTGCTCCAGCCCCCGCTTCCACTGGTTGTCGATCGCGCGGCTGCGGTAGCCACCAGTGATCGAGCGCAGGCTCGGCAGCAGGTAGGACAGGGGCGTGCGCCACTCGACATAGGCGTGGCTCTCCACCGTCAGACCTTCGCGCACCGGAAACACATCACTGCCGCCGGAGAGGGTCCAGCGGAAGCCATCCTTGCTGCGGGGATCCCGGTCCAGGGCGATCTGAACCCGCATCACCGGTCCACTCTCACTGAGGGCCTTGGCCAGCTGGGGGTTGCCGATCGTGGTCGAAATATCCTCCTCGGTGGCCGGCAGCACATTGACCTGGCGGACCTTGCCGACGATGCCGCCGAAACGACCCCGCTGATCCCACTGGGGCACCACCTCCACCGGCATGCCTGGCCGCAGGCGCCGGGCGTCGCCCGGCGCGAAATAGGACACCGCCCGCAGCGGCAGGCCCGTCGGCAGCCGCCCGATCGTGCCCAGCCGCTGGCCCAAGGCCACGGTCTGGCCGGGGATCACCTGTAGGTCGAGCACCTGGCCGTCCCGGTCGGCGTGCAGTTTGCCGTCATAGGCGAGCCGGGCTTCGGTGACCCGGACCTGGCGGCGCAGGTCATCGATCTGATAGCGGCGCTGCAGGGCCTCGGTTTCGATCGAGAGCTTCACCTGCTGGTAGGCGGTGAGAACCTTCTTCTCCTCAATCCGCACCTGATCAAGATTCACACCGGTGCTGGTCAATCCCTGCTCCACGCTCACCACTTCGCTGGATAGGGGCGCCACCACCTCGCGCCGGGCCAGCCAATCGAGGTTCTTCAGCTTCTCGGCGTAGGTGCTGCGCAGGGCGCCGTAGCGCTCGGCATCGCCGCGCAGCTTGGCCAGGGCCGTCTCCACAGCGAGCTGTTCGGTCTGCAGCCGCAGGCGATCGCGCCGATCGAGGGCGGCATTCTGGCGTTCCAGTTCGCGCAGGTTCTCCTTCTGCTGTTCCAGCTCCTTCTCCAGCACCGGCAGATAGAGCTCCAGCAGCACCTGGCCCCGCTGCACCCGATCCCCCACCGCCACGGAGATGCGACGCACCTGACCAGCGGCCCGGGCATCGAGCAGGCCGGCGTTGTCGGGGAGCAGCAGCACGCCCTTGCCCACCACCTCGGTGGGCACCAGCCAGAACAGGGCCCAGGCCCCGACCGTGGTGGTCATCGCCGCCAGCACCAGGCCGAGTTGGCGCCGTGGCCCGAGGCCCCGCCAATGGCCACCGGCCTGGTTGAGCCAGCGCTGCTGGGTTGGCGACGGTGGACTTGCAGACTCCATGGGGCCAGCATGGAACGTTTCGGGCTCCTTGTCAGTTCAGCTCGTCCCAGCCATGGCGCTGGCCAGATCGGGTGTGAGCACGGGCAGCAGCGCAAAGGCACCCTGAAAACCGGCCAGTCCCCACAACCCCGGGGCGCCGGCGATGGCTCCGTGGACAGGGCCGGCCGCTGTGGGGAAGGCCACCGGGACCTGCACCAACCGGCCCGGCAGTGAGGCCAGCTGGGGCCAGACAGCCCGCAAGCTCTGGCGCAGTTCGGTCTCCATCCAGGCGGGATCGGGTGCGTCCTGCCAGGCCCCACCCGCTGCCACCACGCTGATCTGTCCCAGCCACCAACCCCCGCCGCGGGGGGCCAGGCCCGCATCAACGATCCACTCCTGCCGTTGCAGCTCCAGACAGCGAGCCTCCAGGGCCTGGCGCTGGCCCAGCAGCGGAATCACGATCCCCTCGGCGGCCCCGGCCGGCAGCGATTCCGGCCCACAACAGCCGGGTTCCAGGGCCAATGCCCCGGACCAGCTCATGGCCAGGGCCGGCGGCTGACGCTCGGCCAGGGGCGGCCAGAGCCCGCTTGAGGCGGGACCGGCCGCCAGCACCACCCGGGCGGCATCGCGATGCTCCCCGCCGGCCAGATGCAGGCGCCAAACCTGCGGCGCCAGGGGCTCCAGCCTGAGCACCTGGGCCCGCAGGCGGCGGACGCCGGAGCGATCCAGCGCCAGCGGCAGGGCCTGGGCCAACTGCAGCCCGTCCACCCGACCGAAGGGCAGGATCAGCCGCCGCTCCTGGCGGCGAGCTCCGGGCACCTGGGCCAGCAGGCGCTCGGCCAGGGGCAGGGCCGCTTCGTCCTCGGCCTGGCGCCAATGGAGGCTGAGCTCGCAGGGCTGCCAGCCCAGGGGACCATGCTCGCGCTCCAGCTCCTGCCAACAGGCCGGGGCCCGCACCATCGCCTCCCCCAGGGGGCCCGGCAGGGCCGGCCAGCCACAGACCCCGCCATAGCTGGCGTAGGAGGCGCAGGCCTCCTGGGGCGGTGCCACCACCGTGACGTCCCATCCCTGGCGGCGCAGGGCGAGGGCCAGCAGGGAGCCCGCCAGGCCAGCCCCGATGACGATCACGTCGCCATCGTCAGCGGCCATCAGATCTGCAGGGTGAAGGAGCCGATCACCCGCTCGAACAACTCCTTGACCTTGGGCCAGCGCAGCTCATTGGTGCTGGCGGCGAAGGTGTAAAGCCGGCCCCGATCGGCAACGACGGTGGCCAGCTCATGGCGATCGCGGTCGGCCAGATGCACGGCGTATTCCAGGTCGTAGAAGGTGCGGCCCCCGGTCTCCCGCTGCCGGGCCTCGACCAGATCGGCCTCACGGCCACTGCCCTCCGGAGCGATCACAGTGCGGCGCAGCTTCTCACCCACCGCCACGGCGCTGCCCAGCTGCTCGAGGTCGCGGTCGGGGGTGACCTCTGAGATCACCAGGCTGAGGGTTTCATCGCTGTTGATCAGGTCGTGGAAGACCACCTGGGGTCCGCCGCTGACCTGAACCCGCGTCCAGCCGGTGGGATAGAGGAAGGCGTAGCGGCCATCGGGGCTGGCGAAGGAGTTGAGGCCGGCGGCGGCGGCGCTGCAGCCCACCAGGATCCCCGCCAGCACCAGGGCGACCAGGCGCGGCAGAAGGGTGCGGAAAACAGCCATGGCTCCAGGCGGGTTGCGTGGCGCCATTCTGCTGGGCCACCCGCACTGGGCTGGGCAGCCCAAGAGTGGGCCGACATCCGGAGGCTAGCCAGCATGGGGGCCGAACCTGTGCCGCAGCGATGCCTGGCAAGTCAACCTGGGTGGAGCGGCAGCAGCGGCGCCACGACTCCCGCTTCTTTCGCCTGTTGGACAACTTCTTTCTGTTCCGGCTGGTGATGGCGGCCAGCGGCGCCCTGGCCCTGCTGTTTGTGGTGAACAGCTATGCCACCTGCCGCAACAACCACTGGGCCGTGGGTTGTCTGCGGCGGGATGTGGAAGCGCTGGTCAGTGTCAACAATGTCGAGGCCCTCAGCATCGTGACCGCCGCGCTTTTGTATGTCCTTGAAGGCGACAAGCGCCGGCAACGGGAGAATCTGGAGGCCTACGACTTGCTGATGCGCTGCCATGGCTCCGGCCTGAAATGGCTGATCGGCCGCATCCACGCCCTCGAGAGCCTCAACCGCGCCGGCCTGCCCATCGACGGCCAGCAGCTCGCCGGCTGCGACCTGCACAATCTGCAGGCTCCCAACGGCCACTGGCATGGGGTGAACCTGGAAAACACGGTGCTGCGAAACGCCAATCTGGCCGGCACCGATCTGCGCGGCTCCAACCTGCGGGGCGCGGATCTATGCAACGCGGATCTGCGCCAAGCGGATCTGAGCGCAACGGATCTGGGCGGAGCGAACCTGAGGGGAACGGACCTACGGCAGGCTGTTCTGAGCGAAGCCGATCTGCGGGGTGCCGATCTGCGAGGTGCCCTGCTCGAAGGCAGCCTGCTGGCCGGTGCGCACCTCGATGGGGTCCAACTGGATGGGGCCCACCTCCAGGGCGCCGACCCCGGCGGGGCCGAACTGCCTACATTCGGCCCATCTGCAGCGGATCGCTGAGCGGTTTCACCCGACCCCTGGCCCGGCTGATCGACCAGTTCGAGCGACTGCCGGGCATCGGGCCTCGCACCGCCCAGCGACTGGCCCTGCACCTGCTGCGCCAGCCCGAGGAGCAGATCCGCGCCTTCGCCGACGCCCTGCTGGCGGCCCGCAGCCAGGTGGGCCAGTGCCAGCGCTGTTTCCATCTGTCGGCCGAACCCCTCTGTGAGATCTGCCTAAACGAGGAACGGCGCAATGGCCAGCTCTGCGTCGTCGCCGATTCCCGCGATCTGCTGGCGATGGAGCGCTCCCGCGAATTCCACGGCAGTTACCACGTGCTGGGCGGCCTGATCTCACCGATGGACGGCATCGGGCCGGAACTGCTGCAGATCCAGCCCCTGGTGGCCCGGGTTGATCGTGAGGAGATCGGCGAGGTGATCCTGGCCCTGACCCCCAGCGTCGAGGGGGACACCACCAGCCTCTATCTGTCCCGGCTGCTGCGACCCTTCACCGTCGTCAGCCGCATCGCCTACGGCCTGCCCGTGGGTGGCGAGCTGGAGTACGCCGACGAGGTCACCCTGGCGCGGGCCTTTGAGGGGCGCCGCCCGGTGGAGTGAGCGCAGGAGGGTTCCAGGCCTTTCCGGTTCTGGGGAATCCCAGGCTGGGCGCAGGCGAGGCATGCTGGCGCGGTGGATCCTGCCGGATCATCCAGACCGCCGATGAGCCTTTCCCCCAGCCGCTACAGCAGCCTTCTCCCCAGCGAGCGCCTGCCGGAGTGGCTGCGCCGTCCCGTCGGGGATGCCTCCGCCCTGGAGACGGTTCAGGGGGTGGTGCGCCAGCAGCGGCTGCACACGATCTGCGAGGAGGGCCGCTGCCCCAACCGGGCCGAGTGCTACGCCGCCGGCACCGCCACCTTCCTGCTGGGCGGACCGATCTGCACCCGCAGCTGCGCCTTCTGCCAGGTGGACAAGGGTCAGGCCCCCAGCCCCATCGATCCGGACGAAGCGGCGCGGGTGGCGGCGGCCGTCGCCGATCTGGGGTTGCGCTACGTGGTGCTTACCGCGGTCGCCCGCGACGACCTGGCTGACCATGGCGCCGGCCTGTTCACCGCCACCATGGCCGCCATCCGGGCCCGCCATTCCCAGGTGGCGATCGAAGTGCTGACCCCCGATTTCTGGGGCGGCCACCGCGACGAAGCCGCTGGCCGCCTGGCCCAGCGCCAGCGGCTGGCGGCCGTGCTGACGGCCGCACCGGTCTGCTTCAACCACAACCTCGAAACCGTGCAGCGCCTGCAGGGGGAAGTGCGGCGCGGCGCCACCTACCGCCGCTCCCTCGATCTGCTGAAGGCCGCCCGGGAGCTGGCCCCGGCGATTCCCACCAAGTCAGGCCTGATGCTGGGGCTGGGCGAGACCTTTGAAGAGGTGGTCGCCGCCCTGGAGGACCTGCGGGCCGTGGACTGTCAGCGCCTGACCCTCGGCCAGTACCTGCGCCCCTCCCTGGCCCACCTGCCGGTGCGGCGCTACTGGCCACCCGAGGATTTCGAGCAGCTCGGCCAGATCGCCCGTGACCTGGGCTTCGCCGACGTGCGCAGCGGGCCCTTGGTGCGCAGCAGCTATCACGCCGCCCTGCCCTGATCGGCCCGCGCCAGCCATCGAGCGCAGCGCCTTGCCCCTCCGGCGCAGTCCCCGCGCATCAGCAGGCCGGCCCCGCCCCAGATCAGCCGCAGGGGCAGATCGGCGGGGCCGGCCCCCAGCTCGCGCAACGGCTCAAAGCCCAGGCGGCTGAAGTAGCGCACCAGACGCCGGTGCTGGTGATCGTCGTCGTGGATCGCCAGCAGCCGGGCGCTGCGGCATGGGGTGGCCTCCAGGGACCAGGCGAAGGTGGCGGCCCAGATCAGCGGACCCACCAGGGCCGTGTCCTGCCCCTGCACGCGCATCGTGTCCAGTTGCAGGCCGGTAGGGGCGGGATAGGCCCAGCCCTTGAGTTCCCCCAGCAACTGGGCCCGGCCGGGCCCCAGCGGGCGCGCCACCGCCACCTGCAGCCCCCAGATCCCCAGGCGGCGCTGAGCCCGCAGGCGCAGCAGCAGATTCCGGGCCCGCGCCCAGGCCTGGAGTGCCGCCAGGTCGGCAGGGCTGGCAGCCGCTTCAGGGGGGCGCCCACTCATGCCGCCACCGCCGCAAGCGCCGACTCCGGCCGCCAGCTTTCCGCCGCCACCACCGCCGACAGCGGCAGAGGCCCAAACAGATGGGGAAACAGTTCGCCGCCATCTGGGGCCGGCTCCGGCCGCACGGCCACGCCGGCAGCGGCCAGCCGCTGGGGATCGATCGTCAGCAGCCGCACCCGGGGCAGATCGGCATAGAAACGCCGCCGGGTGCCCTCCAGCTGGTGGGCGTAGCTGGCATGGATGAAGCCCACCTGATCCAGGCTCTGGCCCCGAGTCGAGCGCCGGTACTCCCCGAACGCCTGGGCCTCGGCCCACTCCTCAGGCAGGGCCAGGTGATACAGCCATTGGGGCGATCGCCAGGGCAGACGCGGCCCCCAGGGTTCCGCCAGCACCACAGCCAGCTCCTGGCCCTGCTCGTAGCGCCGCAACCAGGCCTGCAGCGCCGGGAGATCGCTTGCGGCATCAAAGGCGGCCGGATCGGCCAGGCGGAACTGGCGCACAAACGGCAGCAGGGCCCAGTCGGCTAAAGCGGGGCGGGCCCCCAGCAGCCAGCCCGCGCCGCACTCCGATGTCGACGCCGCGCCCAGTCGCCCATTCCAGTCCCGCAGCACCTCCAGAGCCGCCTGGCGATGGGCCTCACACTCGGCCTCGACAGCGGCGTAGCGGCTCGCGTACTTGAAGCGGTCCAGATGGTGCTTGAACGGGCCGTCGCAGGTCGACAGCAGCTCCGCCGTCGCCGCCTGGGCCGCAGCATCGCCATGCCGCAGCCAATCCTGAGGATCGTGCTGGGCGAGCGCCCAGTTCATGATCTCCAGGCTTTCGGTCAGGGGCTGGGCCGGCCCGTTGAGGGACCGCGTTGGAGTGACAAGCCCTGCCGCCGGCGAGGCGACAGGGGGTACCAGCACCGGCACGGTGCCCCGGGGCGAGGCCGCCAGCAGTTCCGGCGGCTTGCAGGCGAGCGCCACCTCCCGGATCTCGACCGCCAGGCCCGCCGCGGCCAGGGCCAGGCGGGCGCGAATGGCATAGGGGCAGCGGCGGAAGCTGTAGAGAATCGGCCGCAGGCAGGCGGCGCTCACCCGGTGGTCCAGGCCAGGGTCCTGCTCCGTTCAACCATCGCTGGATTCGCTGGCAAACACCTGGCCAATGTGGCGGTCGCCGCGGGCCCTGGCCAGGGTTACCTGGCGCTGGCGTTCGAGCAGGCGGGCGCGATCGGCCTCGTCCCGCTGCGCCTGGCAGTGGGGGCAGCAGACCCCGGGCCGATAGCTGGGCTGGGCCCGGTCGGCGGCGGACAGGGGCATGCGACAGCCGTGGCAGAGGCTGTGTTCACCGGGTTCCAGCTGATGGTTGAGCGCCACCCGCTGATCGAAAACGAAACAGTCGCCCCGCCAGGCGCTGTCCGCTTCCGGCACCTCCTCCAGGTAGCGCAGGATGCCGCCCTGGAGATGGTGAACCCCCTCAAACCCCTGGCGCAGCAACCAGGCGGTGGCCTTCTCGCAGCGGATGCCGCCAGTGCAGAACAGGGCCAGGGCCCGGGGCTGGTGGCGCTCGACCAGGGGCCGGAGCTCGTTCTCAACCCAATCCGGAAAATCACTGAAGTTGGCGGTACCGGGATCGATCGCCCCCTCGAAGCTGCCAACCGCCACCTCGTAGGCATTGCGGGTGTCGATCACCAGGGTGCCCGGATCGCGGATCAGGGCATTCCAGTCGGCGGCGGCCACATAGGTGCCCACGGGCGCCCCAGCCGCCGGCTGCAGCTCCGGACGCCCCATGGTGACGATCTCGCGCTTGAGCCGCACCTTGAAGCGATGGAAGACCGGCTCGGGCGCCTCGCTGGACTTCAGCTCCAGATCGGCCAGGCGGGGATCGGAGCGCAGCAGGGCCACCAGGGCCTCCACCGCCGCCCTTTCGCCGCTGACCGTGCCGTTGAGACCTTCTTCGGCCAGCAACACCGTGCCGCGCAGATCCCCGGCCTGGCCCAGGGCCAGTAGCCGCTGCCGCCACTGGGGCAACTCCTCCAGGCTGAACGGCACAAAGCGGTAGAAACTGACGACCTGCACGGGCACGCCGCTCAGAGCCGGGCCGCCGTGGCCGGTGCGCCGACGGACTGCGGCCCCTCCTGCACCCGCACTCCGGCCGCCGCCAGCAGGGCCCGGTCCGCCGCCACGTCCGGGTTGCCGGTGGTCAGCAGGGTGTCGCCGTAGAAGATCGAGTCGGCCCCGGCCAGCAGACAGAGGATCTGGGCTTCGCGGTTCAGCTGCTCCCTGCCGGCGCTCAGCCGCACCCGCGTGTGGGGCATCAGGATGCGGGCCGTTGCCACCATGCGCACCAGCTCGAGCGGATCCACCGCCGGCAGATCCTCCAGGGGGGTGCCCTCCACGGCTACCAGGGCATTGATCGGCACGCTTTCAGGATGGGGCTCCAGGGTGGCCAGCACCTCCAGCAGACCGGCCCGATCGGCGGGCCCCTCCCCCATGCCGATGATACCGCCGCAGCAGAGGGTGATGCCCGCCGAGCGCACCCGGCCCAGCGTTTCGAGCCGCTCCTGGTAGGTGCGGGTGCTGATGATCCGGCCGTAGTGCTCCGGGCTGGTGTCGAGGTTGTGGTTGTAGGCGGTGAGGCCGGCCTCCGCCAGCCGCTGGGCCTGCTGGTCGTTGAGCATGCCGGCGGTGACACAGGCCTCGAGTCCCAGCTCCCGCACGCCCCGCACCATGGCGAGCATGGCGTCAAACGGGGCACCATCACGGATCTCTCGCCAGGCCCAGCCCATGCAGAAGCGATGGGCACCGGCATCACGGGCGGCCCGGGCCCGCGCCAGCACGGGCTCCACCTCCAGTTCCGGTCGGCCACCGACATCGGCGCTGTGGTGCATCGACTGGGGGCAGTAGGCACAGTCCTCCTCACAGCCGCCGGTCTTGACGCTGAGCAAGGACGCCAGCTGCACGTGATAGCCGGGGTTCGCCGCCCGATGCACCTGCTGGGCCTGCCAGAGCAGATCCATCAAAGGGAGATCAAGCAGGGCCTGAATCTCCGGGCGGGACCAGTCGTGACGGGTGATCATGGGGCTGTGGTGATGCCGCCGAAACGACGGGTGCGGCCCTGGTAGTCCAGCAGGGCCGCCAGCAGGGCCGCCTGATCGAAGTCCGGCCAGAGGACGTCGGTGATGTGCAGCTCGGCGTAGGCCAGCTGCCACAAAAGAAAATTGCTGATGCGCTGCTCGCCGCTGGTGCGGATCAGCAGGTCGGGATCGACCTCACCGGCGGTGAACAGCTCGCCGGCGAACAGGGACTCATCGATGCTGTCCGGGTCCAGCTGGCCGGCGGCGGCCCGCTGGGCCAGACGGCGGGCCGCCCGCACCAGCTCCCGGCGACCGCCGTAGTTGGTGCAAACGTTGAAGTGAATGCCGGCGTTAACGGCCGTGCGCGCCGTGGCGTCCGTGATCAGATCTTGAAGGCGCCGGGGCAGGGCCTCGAGATCGCCCAGGAAGCGGATCCGCACCTGCTCCCGCTCCAGCGCCTCCAGCTCCCGGGCCAGCACGCTCTCAAACAGCGTCATCAGGAAGGTCACCTCCTCGCCGGGCCGGCTCCAGTTTTCGGTGGAGAAGGCGTAAGCCGTCAGGGCGCCGATGCCCCAGTCGCTGCAGAGCCGCAGGGTGCGCTTGAGCGCCTCGACGCCGGCCCGATGGCCCATCACCCGGGGCAGGCCCCGCTGGCGGGCCCAACGGCCGTTGCCATCCATGATCAGGGCCACATGGGTGGGCAACCGTGCCCCATCCAGCTGGGAGGGGAGCGGTTGAGGGGGGGTGCTGGGGGTGGTCGCCAGAGCGCGACTCATCCGCGGGCTTCCGGCGGCAGGTCCGGGTTCAGGCTACGCCCAGACGACACCGAGGCCAGGCTGGCGGTCAGGAGGTCATGGAGCCGGCTGCTGGTGATCGGCCGCTCCAGCCGGCCCTGGCGGGCGAGGGACAGGGTGCCGGTCTCCTCGGAGACGACGATGCACAGGCAGCGGGCATGGCGCTCAGTGAGCCCAAGGGCGGCCAGGTGGCGGGTGCCATAGCGGTTGAGGCCCTGGCGGGACAGGGGCAGGATCACCCCGGCTGCGGCGATGCGGTTGTGCTGCACCAACACGGCACCGTCGTGGAGGGGCGTGTCGACGGCAAACAGGTTGAGCACCAGATCGACCGAGAGCTGGGCATCGACCGGAATGCCGGGGTTGAGAAAATCCTCGGGGCGCAGATCACTGCCGAGATCGAGCACGATCAGGCCGCCGCGACGGGCCTGGGAGAGGCGCCCGGCCACCTCGGTGAGAATGCTGACCGAGCCGGAGGCCAGCTGGTCCCGGCTGCGGTCGGCGAACAGCACCCCGAATCGCCCGGTCCCGAGCAGCTCCATCAGCCGGCGCAGCTCCCCCTGCCAGAGGATGGCCAGGGCCATGCTGCAGGCCAGCACCAGGGCATCCACCAACTTGCTGGTCAACGGCAGGTTGGCGTAGCGCTGCACCACCCAGGCCAGGGCCACCAGAAACAGATAGCCCCGCAGCAGCCAGAGGGTGCGCGGCTCGGTCACCCGGCCCAGCAGGAGCACGCCCAGGGCCGTGGCGAACAGCAGGTCCAGCAGCAGGCGCAGGTCGAGATTCTGCAGCCAGGTCACGGGGAAGAGCTTGAAAATCCTGCGAAATGGCGCCGATCCCTGGGGTCAAGAGCCGTCCCTGCATGGACGGGCTCCGGCCCTGGGACCGGAACAGCGACACCCCGATGCGCGCCTGGGCTCAACTTACCGAGTCCAGCCGAGACGGCAGGACGTCGTAGCGCAGTAGGTCTTCCGGCTGTTCGCGGCGCTGCACCAGCTCGGCCAGCCCATCGCCCACCAGCACCGCCGCCGGCCTGGGGATGCGGTTGTAGTTGGAGCTCATCGAGGCGTTGTAGGCCCCGGTGGCGAACACCGCCAGCACATCGCCGCGGGCCGCGGGCGGCAGGGCCAGGTCTTTGAGCAGCACGTCGCCGGATTCGCAGTGCTTGCCGGCCACGGTGACGGTTTCGCTGGCCTGGGCCTCGGGCTGATCGGCGAGCACAGCGGTGTACTGGGACTGATAGGTGATCGGACGCGGGTTGTCGCTCATGCCGCCGTCTACCGAGAGATAGGTGCGCAGGCCGGGAATGGCCTTGCGGCTGCCGACGCTGTAAAGGGTGACGCCTGCCGTGGCCACCAGGGATCGCCCCGGTTCACAGAGCAGCCGGGGCAGGGCCAGGCCCCGCTCCGTGCAGGCGGCCAACACCGCCTCGGCCACGGTGCGCACCCAGTCCTGGATCGACGGGGGGTCATCGCCGGCCACGTAGCGGATCCCGAGACCGCCCCCGACGTTGAGATCCGTGCAGCCGTGGCCGAGGGAGCGGGCCAGCTGCAGGGCATCAGCCAGCACCCCGGCCAGATCACGATGGGGCTCCAGCTCGAAGATCTGGGAGCCGATGTGGGCGTGCAGCCCGTCAAGATCGGCCCAGGGGCAGGCGGCGAGATGGCGCAGCACCACCTCCAGCTGGTCGGGATCGAAGCCAAACTTGCTGTCGAGGTGGCCGGTGCGGATGTACTCGTGGGTGTGACATTCGATGCCGGGGGTGAAGCGCACCAGCAGGCGCACCCGGGCCGCCTGGGCCGGGGCGATCGCCGCCAGCAGCTCGACGTCGTTCCAGTTGTCGACCACTACGGTCACGCCCCGGGCCACGGCCAGCTCCAGCTCCTCGGCCGACTTGTTGTTGCCGTGCAGGACGATCCGCTCCGGCGGCATGCCCCCGGCCAGGGCGGTCAGCAGCTCGCCGGCGGAGACCGCATCCAGCCCCAGGCCCTCGGAAGCGACCAGGGCCGAGATCGCCAGGGAACTGTTGGCCTTAGAGGCGTAGAGGGCCAGGGATGGACCCGGATAAAACTGTTCCAGGGCCTGGCGGTAGGCCCGGCAGTTGGCGCGCAGGGTCGCCTCATCCAGCACATAGAGCGGTGTGCCGTAGCGCTGGGCCAGCTCGCTGAGCTGGCACCCACCCACCACCAGGGTGCCCCGGGCGTTGATGCGGGTCGTGATCGGCGTCAGGTTGCGGTTGGGACTGAGCGGATCGCAGGCGGACTCGAAGGGGCGATCCGGGCGGGGATCGGCTTCGGCACTGGCGCCGGAGGCCGTGGCGGCAGCGGCAGCCGAGGCGGCGGCGGACGACAGAACCATGGGTGGACGCTCCGGATCGATCGGCAGTGGTCGATCGTAGGGAGCCAGGCCGCCCGGGACCGTGACCGCCGAACCGTTCTCCCCCCTGCAGCCCCTGACCCCGGGCGATCTGGAGGCCTGCCTGGCCCTCGACCACCTCGCCCTCGGCGGACTCTGGAGCCCAGGCCAGTGGCAGCGAGAACTGGAGGACGAACGGCGCCCGGGGGTGGGGATCGGACACCAGGGGCAACTGCAGGCGATGGCCTGCGGCTGGCTGGTGGTCGACGAGCTGCACATCACCCTGGTGGCCGTGACACCGCAGCAGCGCCGCCGGGGCCTGGGGCGCCTGGTGCTGCAGGGGCTACTGGCCGCCGGCCGCCAGGGCGGGGCTGAGCGCGCCACCCTGGAGGTGGCCAGCGGTAACGGAGCCGCCCGGGCGCTCTATGCCGACTTTGGCTTCCGGGAGGCGGGCATCCGTCACGGTTACTACCGCAATGGCGACGATGCCCTGATCCAATGGCTCAAGCTGGAAGCAAGTGAGGCAGGATGCCCGGGGTTCGGCTAACCGAAGATTCCTAAGCCTCAAACCCGCAAAATAGAAGCATTCAACTATATTTCAACTTCACCAGACCCCTGATCAGCACTTGCTTTTCCCCGGACCAACTACGAAGCGTCAACCCGGACACACAGCACCGCTTCAACCCTGATAGGTTGGATGCACTTGCACCAGGCTCTGGCCATGTTCGAGCGGTTTACCGAGAAGGCCATCAAGGTGATCATGCTGGCCCAGGAAGAGGCCCGCCGCCTGGGACACAACTTCGTTGGCACGGAGCAGATCCTGCTGGGTCTGATCGGTGAGGGCACCGGCGTGGCCGCCAAGGTCCTCAAGTCCATGGGGGTCAACCTCAAGGATGCCCGCGTGGAAGTCGAGAAGATCATCGGCCGGGGCTCCGGCTTCGTGGCCGTGGAGATCCCCTTCACCCCCCGGGCCAAACGTGTTCTCGAGCTGTCCCTGGAGGAAGCCCGCCAACTGGGTCACAACTACATCGGCACCGAGCACCTGCTGCTCGGCCTGATCCGCGAGGGTGAGGGCGTCGCTGCCCGGGTCCTGGAAAACCTCGGCGTTGATCTCGCCAAGGTGCGCACCCAGGTGATCCGCATGCTGGGCGAGACGGCCGAGGTGGCCGCCGGAAGCAGTGGCAAGGGTTCGACCAAAACCCCCACCCTCGATGAGTTCGGCAGCAACCTCACCCAGCTGGCCGCTGATTCCAAGCTCGATCCGGTGGTCGGTCGTCACAACGAGATCGATCGGGTGATCCAGATCCTGGGTCGCCGCACCAAGAACAACCCCGTGCTGATCGGCGAGCCGGGCGTCGGCAAGACCGCCATCGCCGAAGGCCTGGCCCAGCGCATCACCACGGGCGATGTGCCTGACATCCTCGAGGACAAACGCGTTCTCACCCTCGACATCGGCCTGCTGGTGGCCGGGACCAAGTACCGCGGCGAGTTTGAAGAGCGCCTCAAGAAGATCATGGAGGAGATCCGCTCCGCCGGGAACGTGATCCTGGTGATCGACGAGGTCCACACCCTGATCGGGGCCGGTGCGGCCGAAGGAGCGATCGACGCCGCCAACATTCTCAAGCCGGCCCTGGCCCGGGGCGAGCTGCAATGCATCGGCGCCACCACGCTGGATGAATACCGCAAGCACATCGAACGGGACGCCGCCCTCGAGCGCCGTTTCCAGCCGGTGATGGTGGGTGAGCCCTCCGTCGACGACACGATCGAGATCCTGCGCGGTCTGCGGGAGCGCTATGAGCAGCACCACCGCCTCAAGATTTCCGATGAGGCCCTGGTGGCCGCCGCCACCCTCGGCGATCGTTACATCTCCGATCGCTTCCTGCCGGACAAGGCCATCGACCTGATCGACGAGGCCGGCAGCCGGGTGCGGCTGATGAACTCCAAGCTACCGCCCGCGGCCAAGGAGGTCGACAAGCAACTGCGCGCCGTCCAGAAAGAGAAGGAAGACGCCGTCCGCGATCAGGACTTCGCCAAGGCCGGCGAGTTGCGCGACAAGGAGGTCGAACTGCGCGAGCAGATTCGCTCGATCCTGCAGGCCCGTAAGGATGATGAGCCTGAAGCCGCTCCGGCTGCCGAGGCCGGCTCCGTGGCGGTCGCCGAGCCAGTGGCCATCTCCGGCAGCGCCTTCGCCGAAGGAGGCAGCGAGCCCACCGGTCGCGCACCGGTGGTGACCGAAGAGGACATCGCCCACATCGTCGCTTCCTGGACCGGCGTGCCGGTGCAGAAACTCACCGAAAGTGAGTCGGTGAAGCTGCTGAACATGGAGGAAACTCTCCACCAGCGCCTGATCGGTCAGGACGAGGCAGTCAAGGCGGTCTCCCGCGCCATCCGCCGGGCCCGCGTCGGCCTCAAGAACCCCAACCGGCCGATCGCCAGCTTCATCTTCTCCGGCCCCACCGGCGTCGGCAAGACCGAGCTGACCAAGGCCCTGGCCACCTACTTCTTCGGCAGCGAAGAGTCGATGATCCGGCTCGACATGTCGGAGTTCATGGAGCGCCACACCGTCAGCAAGCTGATCGGCTCGCCTCCGGGCTACGTGGGCTTCAACGAAGGAGGCCAGCTCACCGAAGCGGTGCGGCGCCGTCCCTACACCGTGGTGCTGTTCGATGAAATCGAAAAGGCCCACCCCGACGTCTTCAACCTGCTGTTGCAGTTGCTGGAAGATGGCCGCCTGACCGACTCGAAGGGCCGGACGGTCGACTTCAAGAACACCCTCATCATCATGACCTCGAATATCGGTTCGAAGGTGATTGAAAAGGGTGGCGGTGGCCTTGGCTTCGAATTCGGCGGCGGCGACGTGGAAGAAACTCAGTACAACCGCATCCGCTCCCTGGTCAACGAAGAGCTCAAGCAGTACTTCCGCCCCGAGTTCCTCAACCGTCTCGACGAAATCATTGTCTTCCGTCAACTCAGCCGTGACGAAGTCAAGTTGATCGCCGAAATCATGCTGCGCGAAATCTTTGCCCGCATGCAGGAGAAGGGCATCCGCCTTGCCGTGACCGAAGCCTTCAAGGAGCGCTTGGTCGAAGAGGGCTACAACCCCAGCTACGGGGCCCGTCCCCTGCGCCGGGCCGTGATGCGCCTGTTGGAAGACTCGTTGGCCGAGGAGTTCCTCTCCGGTCGGATCAGCGATGGCGATGCCGCTCTGGTCGATGTCAACGACGAGAAGCAGGTGGTGATCCTCAAGCAGGAGGCCATGCCCTCGTTGCCAGAACTGGCCGCCGCCAGTGCCTGAAGACCACCGATCGTTTGAAATCCAGTGACAGGCCAGCGCAAAGCCACCCCCGCAGTCCTGCCGTTCTGAGGCCCTTCGGGCCTTGAATCTGCCGGGTCTCGGGAGGGTCCACCGCTGGGCTTCGCTGCTGCCTACCCGGTGTCATCCGCTATTCCCGTCGACTTTTAGATTGCCCTGATGGCTTTGCCCCTCAGTCAGCACGCCATCGCACCGGCGCAGGTGCTGCGGGGCCCCGGAGCCTGGAAGCAGGCACTGCCTGCCATCGGCGCCCTGGTTCGCCGGCCCTTGCTGCTCGGCCGCAGCCAGGCCACAGCGGCCTTGCGCCACCAACTGGTGCGGGATCTCCAGGCTGCCGGGGTCGAGCCGCTGCTCGCTGAACTGGAGCACGACTGCTGCGAGCGGGATCTGGGCCGGCTTCAGAGCCTGTTGCCGCAGGATGGCGCAACGCCTGGCGACCGCATCGACAGCGTCATCGCCGCCGGCGGTGGCAAGGTGCTTGACGCGGGCAAGTTGCTGGCCCATCGCCTCGGGCTGCCGTGCATCACCGTGCCCACCAGTGCCGCCACCTGCGCCGGCTGGACGGCCCTGGCCAATCTCTATTCACCGGCGGGGGCCTTCGAGCGTGATCTGGCCCTCGATCGCTGCCCCGAGCTGCTGGTGTTCGACCACGACCTGGTGGTTCAGGCTCCGGCGCGCACCCTGGCCAGCGGCATCGCCGACGCCATGGCCAAGTGGTACGAGGCCTCGGTCAGCAGCTCCAACAGCCTGGATGGCCTGGTGCGCCAGGCCGTGCAGATGGCCCGCCTGCTGCGGGATGAGCTGTTGCTGGAAGGGGAGGCCGCCCTGGCCGAACCCGGTGGCGAAGCCTGGGTGAGGGTCGCCGAAGCCTGCGGCCTCACCGCCGGGCTGATCGGGGGCCTGGGCGGAGCCCGTTGCCGCACCGTCGCCGCCCACGCCGTCCACAACGGCCTCACCCAGCTGGCCGCCAGCCACGGACGACTGCACGGCGAGAAGGTGGGCTTCGGCATCCTGGTGCAACTGCGCCTGGAGGAGCAGGTGGGCAGCAACCGCCTGGCGCCCCAAGCCCGCCGCCAACTGATCAGCCTGTTCCGCCGCCTGGGCCTGCCGATCGACCTGGCCGACCTGGGACTTGGCGGTGCCAGCCTCGAGGAGCTGAACCGGGTCTGCAGCTTTGCCTGCCGGGAGGGCTCGGATCTGCACCAATTGCCGTTCCGGGTCGATGGCACGGACCTGCTCACCGCCCTGGTCAGCACCACCGCCGAACTGAGGCTGGCGTGAACCCTGAAACCGGCCGGGAGCTGCTCGAACACGCCGCCGACCACCTGCTCGATCCCCAGGGGCGGGCGCTAGCCGCGGCGGTGCAGTGGTGGCCCCTCGAAGGCCTCAGCGGCAGCTGGCCGGTGGCAGTGGTGGGAAGCGGGCCGCCGCTGCTGCTGCTGCACGGCTTTGACAGCTCCCTGCTGGAGTTCCGGCGCCTGGTGCCCCTGCTGGCCGCCCAGCATCGCCTGATCATTCCCGATCTCTACGGCTTCGGTTTCACCCCCCGGCCCGATGACGGCGATTTCTGCCCCCGCGGCGTCCTGACCCATCTGGAGGCCCTGCTGAAGGCCATCAGCGATCGGCTCGATGCCTCCCCCCTGGGATTGATCGGCGCCTCGATGGGGGGCTCGGTGGCGGTAGTACTGGCCCGGCGCCAACCTGTGCGAATTCGGCGGCTGCTGCTGCTGGCTCCAGCGGGTCTTACGGGGCGGCCCATGCCCCTGCCGCCGCTGCTCGATGGCCTGGGGGTGCGGTTCCTGTCCCTGCCCGGGGTGCGCCGGGGTCTCTGCCGCAGCGCCTTCGCCGACCCCGACAGCGGCGTTGGGGCGCCCGAGCTGGAAATCGCCTCCTTGCATCTGCAGACCCCGGGCTGGGGTGAAGCCCTGCGGCGCTTTGCCCGCTCCGGCGGCTTCGCCGGTTGCGGTGCGCCGCTGCCGCCCCAACCCCTGGCCGTGCTCTGGGGCGCCGATGACCGCATCCTGCGCCCGCCCCAGAAGCGCGCCGCCCTGGCCCTGCTGGGGGAGCGCCTGCAGGAGCTGCCGGCCTGCGGCCACCTGCCCCACATCGATCAGCCGCAGGCGGTGGCCGACACCTGGTTGAACCCAGTCCCTGGCGCTCGCGGCGCCTGAGAGCTGGATCCGCCACCATTTCTCCACCTGTGACGCCCTCGCCGATGTCCCCCCTGGCTCTCCGCCACCAGCTGGCCCGCCACGGCGCCGCCCTGCTGCTGGGGCTACTGCTGTTGATCGGGGTCCAGCCCGCCTCGGCCGCCCTGCTCCATCTCGAAGGCCCGGTGCCGGCGGAGCTAGGAGTTCACAGCGGCGGCCTCGCCGCTTGCCCCATGCCGGCCCACTGCAGCCGGCGTGACTGGCCAACCGCCGACCCGACGGCGGCCCTGGCGGCCCTGCTGCCGGCGGTGCTCAATCTCGAGGGCATCGACGTGGTGGAAACCGGCGGCGGCTACCTGCATGCCACCGCCACCAGCCGCCTGTTCGGCTTCGTCGACGATCTGGAGCTCTATGCCGACCAGGAGCATCAGACCCTGCAAGCCCGCTCCGCCTCCCGGCTCGGCGACTCCGATCTGGGCGTGAACGCCCGGCGGCTGGACAGCCTGCAGCGGGCCCTCCAGCCGGCCTGATCCGGCAGGCCCCGGGCCGAGCTTGGGTGCACAGGATCTGACGTGGGTGCTGGTTGAGCGATCTTGTGGATTGAGCGGCTGACCTGGACAAGGTCCGAGCGCCAGTCACAAGGCCCGAGGGAAGGTTCAGCTGTCGGCGACCTCGCAGTGGAGCCTGGCCGCCAGCCACTCCCCACTGCGCAGCGCCCCCTCGATGCGGCCGAACCCGGGGCCGGCGATGGCATCACCGCAGAGCGCCACCCGGCTGCCTGGGCAGACCATGCCCTCGGCATCGAGCCCGGGGGCGCAGGGAAAGGCCGCTCCCCAGCGCATCAACTGGCGTTGCTCCACTCCCTTCAGGCTCCAGCCCTCCGGCAACACGGTCACCAGGCAGGCGGAGAGCGCCTCGCTCAGGGCCTGGATCAGCCTCTGCTCGGCCCCAGGATCCTTTGGGGCGTCCAGCAGGCGTCCGGCGGAGGAGCGGCTGCCATGGATCCCCAGGTAGCGGTCCGCCACGGCCGCACTGGAGTGGGCCACCACCACCACGCGGCCATCCGACAAGGGCTGGATCGAGAGGCGCTCCAAGCCCCAGCGCGCCTGGGCCGCCGCCGTGAAGCTCAGATGGCGAAAGGGCAGGGACAGCCAGGGGCGAGCCGCTGCCGCCGCGATCACCAGCAGCAGGTTGCTGCGGGCTTCACTCCTGAGCGCGGCGATGGACCGGAGCGCCGCGTCCAGCCGTGGATCGCCCAGCTGGCGGGCTGCCGCGGCCAGGGGCACCTCCGACCAGCCGAACACCTGGGGCCCGCGGGGATGGGCCAGCAGGGTGCCGGCCAGCACCAGCCAGTCGGCTTCAGCCAGCAGCTGCCCCTGGGCATCCAAGAGATGCCAGGCTCCCGTGGGACTGACAACCAGCTCCCGCACCATCACCCCGTAGCGAACCTGGGGGACGGCCACCCCGACGGGCGTGGCTGCCGCCGCCAGCTCCAACAGTCCTCCGGCGAGGGACTCCATGCCATGGCGGCCGCCAAGGATCTCGCCCGCCAGTCGGCCATCGCCGCTGCCGGCCGCGAGGCGGCCGTCGGCTTCAAGGGTCGCCAGGCCGGCCGGGCCTGGGAGCCAGGGATCGATCCAGCCGCCCTGCAGCAGGGGCGCCAGCAGCTCCGGCGGCGGCTCGGCGCTGATGTTGAACAGCGGAGCGCCATGGTCGATCGCCTGAGCGTCGTCCCGGCGGGAGCGGCGGGTAGAGGCCCGACCACCGGCACCGCGACCCGTTTCCAGCAAGGTGAGCGGAACCCGGCAACCGAGACGGCGCAACTGAGCCACCAGGGCACAGCCCGCCACGCCGGCGCCGACCACGGCGATGGACCCGGGCTCAGCCCTCTCCGCCTTCACCGCCTTCTCCCCCCTTGTCGGTGTCCGGCTGGGAATGGGCCGGCGCCGAAGTGGTCGGAGCTGGCTTGTCTTCACCCTTCGGCCCGGGTGCCGGGGCCGTATTAGCGCAGCCGGCCACACCGGCGATCAGGCCGGCGGTGGCCAGGAACAGGGCAATGGAGGGTCGGGCCATGGCTCAATCAGGGGTGCGATGCGGCCATTGTTGGTGACAGCGGCGGAGCCTGGGGGCCCAAGGCGACAGTTGCCTGTGCGAAATGGCACCAGCCCGGGATTCCGGTCCCTGGGATTGGGTGCCCGCGAATCCGCGCCCTTCGCTTCCGACAAGGCCGAGACTGGGCGCGCTTCCTTGTGGGGATCCGATCCCCATGGGGGACTGGAGGGACTGGAGGGACTGGAGGGCAGCACCGGCCAGCCCGACCCCCAGCCCAAGCCGAGGGGACGGGGCCCTGCCGGCGATCATGGGCTGGAGGCCTGAGCGGTGACCATGCGCTTTCAGCTGGAACGGATCCTCAGCCCGGAGCAGCTGCAGGCGCTGCGATCCGAGCTCTTGGAAGCCGCCAGTCCCTGGCAGGCCGGCATCGAGACGGCGGGCTGGCACGCCCGCGCCGTCAAGCACAACCGCCAGCTGGCGCGCGACAGCGACCTGCATCGCCAGCTGGCGCCGGAGGTGCTGCAGGCATTGGCGGCCCATCCCCTGGTGCAGGCCGCGGCCCTGCCCCTGCGGCTGCACAGCCTGCGCTTCAGCCGCTGCGGCCCTGGCGAGGGCTACGGCCGCCATCTCGACGATGCGTACATGGCCGAAGGTCGCTCCGACCTCTCCTTCACCCTGTTTCTCAGCGAGCCGGAGCAGTACGACGGCGGCGACCTGGTGCTGGAGTTCCCCAGCGGCGAAGAGCGGCACAAGCTCGCGGCCGGTGATGCCGTGGTGTATCCGAGCACCCTGCTGCATCGGGTCGAACCGGTGGCGCGGGGCGAACGGTTGGTGGCAGTGGGCTGGATTGAAAGCCGGATCCGCAGCGCGGAACAGCGGGAACTGCTGTTTGAACTGGACACGGCCCGCCGCTCCCTGTTTGCGCGCGAGGGCAAGAGCGAAGAGTTCGACCTGATCAGCCGCAGCTACAGCAATCTGTTGCGCCTCTGGGGCCCTTGAGGCCGCAGCCAGGCCCGATCCTCGCCAGAGTCGGCATTCCGGCGAAGCCAGGCTGCCCCGAGCCAGGCCCCGGTTCGGAAGCGACCCTGAACGGCGCTTCCGAAGCGCGATTCACCTGCCCCTTCTGTGACTGCCGCCCCCGTGACGCCTGATCCCAAGACGACGGATGCCGTGCCTGCCGAGCGGCCGAACCCCAATCCCCTGGCGAGCGCACCAACCCGCAAACAGGTGCTGGCGGCCGCCTCCCCGGGCCTGGCGGCCCTGCTCAATCTGGTGCCGGGTCTGGGCAGCGGCTACCTCTATCAGCGGCGCTGGCGCGCCTACTGGATCAACTCGGTCCTGGCCAGCGCCTGGTTCCTGGCGGGTGCCCTGCTGGCCCCGACCAACGGCGGCCCCACGGAACAGCAACAGTTGCTGGGCCTGGCGGGCCTGCTGCTGCTGGCCGGGGTGACCGCCGCCGAAGCCTTCCTGGCCGGCCGCCGCGCCCGCATGGACTGAGCAGCAGCTCCGGGCGCCCCCCCCTCTGGCTCAGAGACCAAGCCGGCGACGGGCCAGCAGGAAACCGCCCCAGTAGCCCACGACCAACAGCAACAGGTCGAGGCGACTGAGCAACAGCAGCAGCGCCAGCACCCCGATCGCCCAGGGCACGAGCAACACCAGGCCGAACAGCAGCTGGGTGGTCGGGCTGCGGCGGGCCAGGGATCCGGAACGCTGGACCAGACGGGGCACCCCCCGGCCCAGGAGCCAGCCGGCACCACCGCCGAAGACAAGGCTGACCAGGGCCAGGAGAAGCAGCAGCATCACCGCAGATTAAGCAGTTCGTGCCCGTACGACGACCAGGACCAGCGTTAAGGCGCTTACCTCTGTTAGGAGGGGCCCTGTGCCGCCATGGCGTTGGATGCCCGAGGACGCCTCCCCCCCTGCCGCTGATGCCGCCACCGGTTCCCCGGAGCCGGCGGATGGGCGAGGCGGCCCCATGCTGGCCCTGCTGGCCCGCGGCCTGGAGTTGTGGCTGCGCCAGCAGTGCGAGGCAATCGGCGATCTGGAGATCCATTTGGAGGGATCGGCGGCCGAACTGCTGCGCGGCCGCCTGGAGGGGGTGCGGCTGACGGCCCGCCGGGTGGTGTATCAGCGGCTGGAAATTGAACAGGTGACCCTACGCAGCGAGGCGATCCGGGTGCGGATGGGGGTGCTGCTGCGCAGCCGCGCCGTGCAGCTGGAGCATGCCTTCCGGGTGCGCGGCCAGGTGGTCTTCAGCGGCGAGGGCCTGGGCCGCTCCTTCAGCATCCCCCCCTGGAGCGGCCTGGGGGACGGCCTGGCGGAGGAGCTGCTGGGGCTGGCACCGCTGAGCGGCATCCGCATCGCCGACGACCGCTTGATCCTCTCCGCTGCCGGAGCCATCGATCCCCCGGGCGAAGGCCGACCGATTGAGCTGGCCACCGAAGTGGCAGCGGTGGAGGGCACCGTGGAGCTGCGGGCCGAGCCGGGGGCAAGGCGGAGCCGGCTGCCGATGGATCCCAACATCCGCATCGAGCGCGCCCAGCTGGGCGGCGGCCTGCTGGAGCTGGGTGGTGAGGCGCTGGTATCGGCCTGAAGATCCGGGTGACGCCCGGCAAGCTCAAGCGCAGGACAGGCCCCAATCCTTAGGAAGCAACCTCTGATTTGGTGACCCGGAAGGGTCCATGGCGTCATCCGAAGTCACCGAGCTGGCTCGCCTTTGCATGGATTTCCCTTACTGACCGAGGAGTGTCGGGGGGTGAGGAACTTATTGGGTCATCACCACCTCTGCTGAGGGGGTTATCGCAAGCCATGGCGACCTGGGCCTGGACTTTCCCCCCGCCAAGCGGTCGATGCCGCCCCTGTTGATGAATTAAATCGCCGTCTTCGCTTGCTGCAGCCTGCGCCCACGGTTGCCTAACGGCCGGCGGCCTGTCCGGGATGGCCCAGGCCAACGCCCCCCTCAACCGCGCTCCAGCACCGGCAGCACCAGGGTGACCAGCGAGTAGACCACCGCCGGCACGAACAGATAGCTGTCGATGCGATCAAGGATGCCGCCGTGGCCCGGGATCACGTCGCCAGAATCCTTGATGCCGGCATCCCGCTTCATCATCGACTCGGTCAGATCGCCGACCAGGGCGAACAGGGCCACCACCGCCCCCAGCAGGCCGCCGAGCAGCCAGCCCCAGCGCCACCCCAGCAGCACCCCGCCCAGACCCCCCACCAGCAGGGCGCAGCCGATGCCGCCCAGGGCCCCCTCGATCGTCTTGCCGGGGGAAATGGGCGACAGGGGATGGCGGCCCAGGCGCCGGCCGATCACATAGGAGCCGATGTCCGTGGCCACGATCAGGAAGCAGGCCAGCAGAGTGAGGGCCAGCCCCGAGGTCCAGGGCCAGTCGGTGAACGGCATCGTGCCGGACAGGTTCGGCGCCAGGCTGGGATCCACCAGGTTGCGCAGCTTGATCCAGTGGCTGGGCAGGAAGCCCAGATAGAACAGCCCGAACACCGAGGCGGCGATGTCGGCGATCGTGCCGGTGGTGGGCTGGAGCAACAGCCAGCCGCAGATCACCGCCCCCGACGCCGGCAGCACCGCCGCGGCCACATCGCCGGCCACCCCGGCGGGTGAGCCGCCCTGACCGACCCAGTGGGCCGCGGTCGCCGCCTGGGTGGAGAGCAGCAACAGCTGGACCGCCACCAGGGTGGTCTTGGTGGCGGGCCGGATGCCCTTGAACTGGGCCATGCGGAAGAACTCCAGCAATCCCAGATGCACGATCAGGCCCACCGCCAGGGTGAACCACCAGCCCCCGAGCAGCACCACCAGGGCGCCGAAGCCCCCGGCCGCCCAACCACTGGCCAGCCGGGCGATTGAGGTGGAGGCACGGGGTCTGGGCACGGTCAGCGTTCGGCCGCGATCACGAACAGCGGTTCGGCAGCCGCCAGCTTGGCCAGACTGCCGCGACGCTGCATGCGATGCACCGTGGCCTGGACCACCTGCAGATCGCGGGCCTCCAGCTGGGCCAGGGTGTCGGTGGCATCGACCAGCCCCTCCAGACTGACCGTGCTGATCACAAGCCGGCCACTGGGCAGCAGGGCCTCCCAGACAGCCTTGAGCACATCGACCAGGGGCCTGCTCACCTCCAGCAGCACCCGATCGGGACGGGGCGGCAGCTGATCGAGATCGGCCGGGGCCTGGCCCTGGTGGCTGTGCAGATTGGTGATGCCGAACCGCTGGCGATTGCGCTCCAGCAGCTCGACCGCATCGGGATCACGCTCGAGAGTGTGGACCTGTCCCAGGGGCATCAGCCTGGCGATCTCCAGGGCCAGGGCGCCGGTGCCGCCGCCCACATCCCAGACCAGCGAGTCGGGCCGGGGCCGCAGATGGGCCAGCAGCATCACCCGCAGCTCCATCGGGGTCGGGCTGAAACCGGGAGCGGCCTCAAAGGCCCCATCAGGCAGTCCCGGGGTGACGAAATCCCAGTGATAAGCCTCGCTCTGGGACGTCATGGCCGGAGGGTCTTCAGCCATCCACGACCTGCACGCTAATCGGCAGCTGCCCAGGCCAGAGCTGCTGTTGTTGGGCCAGCCACAGGGCCCGGGCCGGGTCGATTCGCTCGCCCGGCACCAGCAGCGGGATCCCCGGCGGGTAAGGACAGAGGGGTTCGGCGGCGATCCGCCCGGCGGCCGCCGCCAGGGGCACAGGGGTCGAAGCGGCGCGCCAGGCCTGGCCGAGGGGCAGCTCCGGTGCCGCCAGCAGCGGCAGGGGTGGGGGCATGAACGGTGGCAGGGGCGCTCCGCCCAGGGCCTGACGCAGCGCCAGCAGCCGGCGGGGCAGCAGCCGTTCGAGGCAGCGGGGCGGATCCAGCCCCAGGCAGAAGGTGAGCGCTCCCGGTTCGGGCAGCTCGGCGACCACCCCCCGCTCCAGCAGCCAGGCATCGGCCGCCAGCCCCGAGATCCCCAGCGGAGCCGTCGCCAGCACCAGCCGCAGGGGATCACCGTTGGCCACCAGCGGCAAATCCAGATCCTGCAGGCGCTGGCGCAGGGCCAGGCCCCGGCGCTGGGCCCGCTCCAGCTGGCGATGTCCCGCCGGGCTGTGGGCGTGGTCGATCGCGGCGGCACTGGCGGCCAGCAGCAGGGCGCTGGGGCTGGAGGTCTGCATCCACAGCAGGCTGCGCTCGATCGCCGCGACGGGCACCCTGGAGCCCTGGGCCAGCAGCAAGGCGCTCTGGGCCAGACCGGTGGCGTTCTTCTGCGGGGACAGCACGCAGAGATCGGCCCCGGCCGCCACGGCCGTACCGGAACCATGGGCCTGGTCCACCAGCACCGGCAGGCCCTGGGCATGGGCCAGGCCGATCAGGGCCGGCAGATCCGCCACCAGCCCCTGGTAGGTGGGATCGAGCAGCACCAGGCCCGCCGCGCCCCCCAGCGCCCGGGCCGCCGCCAGCACCCGCTGCAGATGCTGGGGATCGGGCGGCAACCACAGCCCCGTCAGCGGATCAAAAGGCAAGTCATAAAGCAAGGGCTCGATCTGACCGAGCACACAGCCGTGCAACAGCGAGCGGTGCAGATTGCGCGGCAACAGCACCCTGGTACCGGGTGGCGCCAGGGCCAGCAGGGCCGCCTGCAACAGCCCGGAGGCGCCATGGACGCCATACCAGCAGCGCTCGGCCCCCAGCAGGCTCGCCGAGCGGGCCTGGGATTCGGCCACCGCCCCCTCCTCCACCAGGGGGGCACCAATCGAGGGCAATTCGGGCAGATCCCAGGCGCCAGGGGCCAGGCGCAGCAGCCGGCGCAGCCCGGGGGCCAGGCTGCGGCCCCGGCCATGGCAGGGCAAATGCAAGGGCAGGGGCGGGGCGGCTTCGCCCAGGGCGCGCAGCAGCGGCTCCCCGTCAGCGGGGCCCATGGCGAACGGGCTCATGGTGACTGGGACGGACTTTCTAGAGTCTGGGCAGCGATGAGTCCTGCTCTGCCCGTTTCCGAGCCGCGATCCACCTCTGCCCGCCCCGCCGCCGGTAGGGCCCGTTCAGCCCCATCCAGCGCAATCGAGCCAGCGGATCCCAGCAAAGAGTGGGACGACCCCGCCATGAATGACTGGGCCGCCGCGGGCAGCCCAGGTGCCGCCCCGATCGAAAAGCCCCGGGGACCCGGTTCCGCCAAGCGATCCGCCACCCACGACGACAGCCCCCGGTACGACCCCGCAGCCGATCTGCGCTGGCTGGCGCTGCGGCCCTGGATCTGGATCGGCCGCCTGCTGGTGGTGATCAGCTCCCTGAGTGGCCTGGCCCTCAACCTGGTGGTGCAGGGCAACAGCCGCGACCCCCAGGTGCAGCAGCGGCTGGCCCGGCGGATCCTGACCACCCTCACCGGCCTGGGGCCCTGTTTCATCAAGGTGGGCCAGGCCCTCTCCACCCGCCCCGATCTGGTGCGGCGCGACTGGCTCGATGAGCTCACCCGGCTGCAGGACGACCTGCCCCCCTTCTCCCATGCCATCGCCCTGCAGCTGATCGAAACCGAGCTGGGCGCTCCGGCTGAGCGCCTGTTCGAAACCTTCCCGGACTATCCGGTCGCCGCGGCCAGCCTGGGCCAGGTCTACAAGGCCCGCCTCGACGACGGCCACTGGGTGGCGGTCAAGGTGCAGCGGCCCCAGCTGCCCTTCATCCTGCGGCGCGATCTGGTGATCATCCGCACCCTGGGCATCCTGGCGGCCCCTTTCCTGCCGCTCAATCTCGGCTTCGGCCTCGGCGCCATTATCGATGAATTCGGCTCGACCCTGTTCGACGAGATCGACTACCGCAAGGAAGCCGCCAACGCCGAACGCTTCGCCCGCCTGTTCGCCACCCATCCCGAGGTGACGGTACCAAGCGTGGAATACGGCCTCAGCAGCCGCCGGGTGCTGACCACCAGCTGGATCGAGGGGGTCAAGATGCAGAGCCGGCGCGAACTGGAGTCCCACCACCTTGATCCGGCAGCCCTGATCCGCACCGGCGTGATTGCGGGCCTCCAGCAGCTGCTGGAATTTGGTTATTTCCATGCCGATCCCCACCCCGGCAACCTGTTCGCCCTGCCCGGTAAAACCAAAGGGATGGGCCATGTGGGCTATGTCGATTTCGGCATGATGGATTCGCTCAGTGATAGCGATCGCCTGACGCTCACCGGGGCTGTCGTCCATCTGATCAATCGGGACTTTGAAGCCCTGGCCAAGGATTTCATCGCCCTCGGCTTCCTCAACCCCAAGGCCGATCTGGGTCCGATCGTGCCGGCACTGGAGGAGGTGCTCGGCGGGGCATTGGGAGAGAATGTGGGCAACTTCAACTTCAAGGCGATCACCGATCGTTTCTCGGAGTTGATGTACGACTACCCCTTCCGCGTTCCGGCCCGTTTTGCCCTGATCATCCGGGCCGTGGTCAGCCAGGAGGGCCTGGCGATGCGCCTCGATCCCGACTTCCGCATCATCCGCGTTGCCTACCCCTATGTCGCCCGCCGCCTGCTGGCGGGAGACACGGCCGAAATGCGCGAGAAGCTACTGGAGGTGATCTTCGATCGCCAGGGGCGGCTGCGGGTGGAACGGCTGGAAAACCTGCTGGCGGTGGTCGAAAACGATGGCCCGACCACCGACCTGCTGCCGGTGGCCCGCGATGGCCTGCGCCTGCTGCTGGGCAGCGAGGGCAGCGGCCTGCGTCAGCGCATGCTGCTGGCCCTGGTCGCCGACGATCGCCTCAACACCGCCGATCTGCAGGCCCTGCTGAAGATGGTGCGCAGCCGATTTTCAGCGCGCCGCCTGGCTGGAGACATGCTGGCCCGCCTCAACCCCCTGGCCGCCTGATCCCCCAGCGGATCAGCCGCAGCCCGCCCCGATTAACGTCGCACTCCGCCCGCACCTTGACCGTGACCGTTCCGCCCATCGACCTGCAGGAAGCCGCCCTCGACCAGGCCAGCGGCTTCTTCGGCGATCTCGATGCGGCCGAGATCCTGCTCGAATACGCCCCATACAGCAATCCGCCCTATGTGCTGGCCGGCATCGGCCTGGCGGTGGCCGTGCTCTGCGGTCTCACCTTCTCCAAGTTGGTACAGATCCGACTGGATGGCTGGAAACAGGATCGCCTCAACCTGCTGCCGCTCGGCAACACCGAGACGCTTCTGCCCTGGATCGGCACCGTGATCGGCGTCACCCTGTTCATCGGCGGCAGCCTGCAGGTGTTTGGCTTCGGCAGTGGCGCCGCCCTGCTGGTGGCCTTCCTGCTGTCGGTGGCCACGGCCGGCGCCCTGTGGGCTCAGTTGGAACAATTGATGCGGCAGGTGCAGGACGGCAACTTCAAGGCGGTGGATTTTGACAACTTCGACCAGTTCTTCTGAGGTCTTCCACCTCTGAAATGAGTGTCACCGGGCCCCGGTCTGCGAACGATGCAAAACCCCTACCAACCGACCAAAGGCCCCGCCGACCTGCTGCGCGAGCGTCTCACCCATGGACGCGGCCGCTTGATGGTGATCGCGGCGACCACCGGCGTCTGGGTGATGGATCTGCTGCTGGTCAGTCATCTCAAGCATCGACGCCTGATCGGTCCAGCCACCAATGACTTGCTGCATTCGGTCGACACGATCAGCACCCTGGCCTTCATCATCGTCACGATCGGCCTGACCATCAGCCTGTTCCGCGGCCATAAAGGGGGCTTGTTTCGCTGGGCCCTGGCCTACCTGCTGTTCTCGATCATCCAGGTGATCACCAATGTGCTCTCGATGGTGGCCAGCGCCGGCTTTGAGCACGTGGGGGGTCTGGCCGGTCTGTGGGATGTGGCGGCTGTGTATATGGAGAGCGTGTTGGTGTTCATGTTCGTCTACATCTTTCTCGATGTCAGCACACCAGGCGGCGCCTTTGTCTGGCCCAGTCGCGAGGGGCAAGATCCGCCGGAACCGCACATCATCGACTATCTGTTCATCTCTCTCAACGTCAATTCCACCTACGGCCCCACGTCCGAAGCCGTGATGTCGCGGCGGGCCAAACTGGTGATGTCCCTGCAGGTGCTGCTGGCGATTGTGATGCTGACGGTGCTGATCTCCCGCACCGTCAGCGCCTCCAGCTGAAGCACGGCTCTCAACGCCCCGCCGTCCCTCAAGGCCGCGCCGGTCCGGCCTGGGGTTCACTGACCCCGGCCCCGACCACCAGCGTCTCCCCTTCGGGCGTGGTCACCCGGGTGACATAGGACACCTTGCGGCGGGGCTTTCCGCTGCTCGGGTCGGGCCAGAGGGCCGCGGTCCAGCCCGAGCCCTGGCGCAGGGCCAGCAGCAGCTCGTCGCGGATCACTTCCTTACCCTCCGCATCCTGCAGGCCGATCAGGTTGCGACCTTCCAGGGCCGGGAAGAAGGGATTGACCAGCTCCACGCCATTGGCATCGAGCACGAACACGTAGACATCCCGGAAGACAAAGCGGCCCTGGCGATCGCGCAGGGCACCGAAGGCCTTGCGCCCTTGCTGGCTGATCAGGGCTGCGGCCTGCTGCACCTGCTGCACCACAAAGACGTTCTCGATTGGGTTCTCCACCAGCGAGCGTCCCACCAGCAGCCGCCGCCCGGACGGGGTGCGGGCGGCCTCCACGTAGGTGGAGCGCCAGAGAGGAGCGCCGCCGGCGGGGTTGGCGAGGCGGTCCTGCAGCCAGCCCCGCCCGGCCTTGGAGTCGCCGATCTCCAGCAGGCGCTGGCGGTCGGGCAGGGCCGCCGCCGCCGTGGAGCTTCCATTCCGGGGCAAGACGAGCGGCTCGCCGCGGCCATCAAGCACGAACAGGCGGCCGGGGTCGGCGGCTGTTGGAGCAGCGGTGGCGCCGCCAGGGTCAGCCAATCCGGCGGCCGCGCCGCCAGGGCCCGCTGGCCGCTGCAAACCGACCAGGGCCGCCTCACCCCGCTGCGCGATCGCGGCGACGGCGGCCTGCACCTGGGCCACCGCCTGGCGGGTGACCGGATAGGCATAGGCCCTGATGCCCGTGGCCAGGTCGGGCACGCCGCCCCAACAGGCCGCCAGGCCGGCCTGCAGATCGATGCTGGGCACACCGTCCAGGGGGCGGGCCGCCACCAGGCTGACGCCGGTGTTGAGCACGGGAGCCGGCCGCTGGCCCTGGCGCAGCCAGGCGGCGGCGGCGGCGACTCCGGCCTCCCCCATGCGGGCGGGGAACTGCTGGGCAGTGGCGGCCAGATAGCCATCGGCCACGGCCCGCACCCCCAGACAGCTGCCATCGACGGTGACCACCGGAACCCGGGCCGTCAAACCGGCCGCCGCCAGGGCGATGGCGGCGCCGGCGGCGGCCGGTTCGTTGGCCGCGAACACCAGATCGATCGGGCCGCGGCTCAGACAGGTCTCCATCGCGGCC
The DNA here is from genome assembly GCA_037127935.1 of Synechococcaceae cyanobacterium ELA739. Classification (GTDB taxonomy): domain Bacteria; phylum Cyanobacteriota; class Cyanobacteriia; order PCC-6307; family Cyanobiaceae; genus Cyanobium. The sequence goes on along the minus strand of JBAXXM010000009.1, from coordinate 5,499 downwards.
TTGGCACTGATCCGGTCGCCGCCCGTTGGCTGCTCACAGGCCACCCCAGCCAGCAAACCCGCCGGGCCGTTGGCGACGCCGGTGCCGCCGAAACCGGCCAGAAAGCCCTGGCGACGCTGGGTGCCGGCGGCACTGCTCGCCGGCAGGTCCAGCAGGGCCAGCCGCGGCGATGGCGCGGCAGCCAGCAGGGCCCGGGCGTAGCGACCCGCCAGGGCGCCCGCCTCCAGGTTGTCGGTGGCGATCACCGCATCAACGGCGGTAGCGGGCTCGGTGGGGCCATCGAGGGCGATCACCAGCACCCCTTGCGCCCGGGCCCGGGCGATGGCCGGCACGAGGGCGCGGCTGTCGGCGGGCGTGATCAGGATCACCTTGGCGCCACGGGCCACCTGTTGCTCGAGGGCGGCGATCTGGCCGGCGGGGGTCTCCTGGGCCTCCGCCGTGGCGCTGATCAGGCGCAGATCCAGTCCCTGGGCGGCCTGCTCGGCCCCGCGGCGCAGGGCGGCGAAGTAGGGATTGGCCTGTTCGCTGCGGGTGATCAGACCGATCTGGGCCGGGCCCGACAGGGTTGGTGGATTGGCCTGAGCTGCAGCTTGCAGCGGCGTGACGCAAGGGCCACCTGCCAACAGTGGCAGCAGCAGCCAGCGGGACCAGCGGAAACCAACCCAGGCGGGGCCGCTGCTGAACATGCCTGCGGCTCGGTGCGGCATGGCCGAGCCGGAGGGCCGGACCCAGCTCGATCGCCCATCCAGGCCAGAGCGAAAACCAGGGGAACGGCCAGGGGCGCGGCGAACGGTCACGGGCAGACAGCAGGCTGGGGCCACGATGGCAGCCCCGATCGCCGTCGCCCCTGGCGGCCTGGGCATCCGGCCACATTCAAGGGGAGGTGCTGAGCAGGGACTCCAGACGATCGGCCAGGGCCAGACAGCGGTCCATCTCCTGCCAGAGCAGCTCGCGGCGGCTGCCATGGACCGCAAACGAGCGGTGATGCAGATCACGGGCCTGGTAGCGGAGCGCATCGCGGATGCGGCGCCAGTCCTCGGCTTCCACGGCGAAGCCGACCTCAGCACTCAAATCCGAAGCGGGATCGGGCACGCCTGCCGCTGGCAACAGGCACCATTCTCGGCGACCAGGCCATAGGCTGCCGCCATGAACCAGGACCAATTCCGTTACGAACCGGTGGAGAAGTTCGGCGAAGGACTCACCACCAGCCGCCCCTGGAACACCCAAGCGCTTCGGGGTGTGGAGCTGCTGAATGGGCGGGTCGCCATGTTGGGCTTCCTGGCGGCGATCCTGGGCGAATGGCTCACGGGCGAGGGCATGGTGGGCCAGCTGGCCCTGATGCTGCGCTGGTACCTGCGCTGACAGGGCCGCTAGGGTCCGCATCTGGGGTTCGTTCCCCCCCAGCGACCCAACCCAATGGCCGACTTTCGCTCCGATCACTTCGCGATCGCCCAGACCGAAGACGGCTGGATCCTGCAATCGCGGGTCGTCAAGGATGTCAAGGGCGATCTGCTGCTCAGCCACCACGAACTCGAGGAACTGATCGAACTGCTGTCCCAGGCGGTCGAGGTCTGACGTCACGCGAGCCCGGCCCTGACCTGGCACCAGCCCTGACGGACCTGCCGCTCCAGGCCTAATGGGCTGCCCATCTGCACGGCTGTTGGCCCCCACCCCAGCTCGGTCGTGGACGCTGGCCAAGCCCTGAGGTTGAAGGAGAGGTGGCTCATGGAATCGACCATCCCGGGGACGTCGCCGGCACTCGGGGCGCCTTGATGGTGGCGGCCGTAGGAGCGTGGCGCCACAACGCCTGGAACCACGCTGCGATGAGTAGGAGGGAAGCCGGCGATCGGAGACCAGGAGATTGGGCAGCGGGCACGTCCCGGCAAGCCCAGCGCTGGCAGCAGCAGTGGTCACCTGGACCGCAGCGCTCTGCCGTGCACCGATGGCAGCGGATCCCGTCGGTGGAGGTGTCAGGCCAGCGGACGATGACGCCTGGCGTTCCTACGGATGCGGAACGGGCGCCGTGGTTGCTAGTTCAGGCCCAGGTGCGGGCCGAGAGCCAACCCAACGATGACCGTGGTTCTGGCGTTCCTCTGGCTGTTCCTGATTCTGGTGCTCCCCTGGGTGATTGTCGTGCCGCTGTGGTGCTGGCGACAGGGCTCCAGGCTGCAGGGGCGCGTGCAACAGCTGGAGGCCACCGCGGAGGAGCTGCGCCGGATGGTCACCGCCCTGGAGCGCCAGGGTTCGGGACAGGCGGAGCAGCCCAGCCCGCCGCGGAGAGCGAACCTGCTGCCGCCGACCGGCCCGGACCCGGCCACCGCCAGCGCCACCCAGGCGGTGGGTGAGGGCTCCAAACCGCTGGCGTCCACCGCGTCGCAGCCCCCTGTTCCGTCGCCGACGCTTGCGGCGCCCACGCCACAGGAACCCGCCGATCTGGAGCCCGGCCCGCTGGGGCCTCCCGCCGGGAGGCAGCCCGCCCTTGTAAGCCTCGCCGACAACCCGCAGGCCCTGCCGGCCCCGCCAGCAACCGAGCCTCCGGCGGGCCTCTCAGCCCTGGGCCGATCGCCAGCCTGGCGACGGATTGAGCGGCTGTTGATCGAGCACTGGACCGGCATCGTCGGCGTGCTGGTGGTGGTGGCCGGCATCACTTTCCTGGCCATCAACCTGGCCCTGCGACTCCAACCCTTCACACGCTTCCTGGTGCTGCTGGCGGCGGCGGCGTTGCTGGCGGCCCCGGCCCTGCTGGCCCGCCGCCGGCCCCAGTGGAATCCCCTGGCCAGCTGGATGGGCAGCGGCGCGGCGGCCCTGGTGTTGTTCGCCTGCGCCGCCAGCGGCGGGCTGCCGGCCCTGGGCCTGCAGTGGATCGACCAACCCGGGCCCGCCCTGGCCCTGCTCTGCCTGGCGATGGGCTTGAACCTGGCCCTGGCGGCGGCGGCCGGCACCCAGACCCTGGCGGCCCTGCACACGGCCGTGAATCTGTTGCCGCTGGCGATCGTGCCCGCCTCCAGCGTCAGCCTGGTGCTGGCCAGCTGCGTGGCCCTGGTCGGCCAGCTGCTGCCCCGCCGGCGCCCCTGGCACGGCGAACGGCTGGCGGTGGGCCTGGCCTACGGCCTGTTTCTGATCCGCTGGTGCGCCATTCTCGGCGGCGGCAGCGAAGCTCCGGAGGCGCGCGCCCTGGCCATCGGCGCCGCCGTGGTGGTCTTCGGCGCCGGCGCCCTGCTGCCCCAACGGCAGCGGGCGGGGAACCTGGAGTTCAGCCCCCTGGCCCTACTGGGGCAGCTCCTCCACTGGGGGGGCCTGACCCTGGTGCTGCTGCTGGTGCCCCAGCAGCTGGTCGTGCGGCTGCTGGGGCTGGCGGCCGCGGCCCTGGTGGCCCTGCTGCTGGGCCTGCGGGCCCACCGCCTCGGCTGGCTGGCCCTGGGGCGCAGCCAGCTGCTGATCGCCCAGACCCTGTTTTTGGCAGGCCTGCAGAGCCTGGATCCGCTGCAGCCGGACGCCCTGCTGCTGGCGCTGGCCCTGCTGGTGGAAAGCGCCCTGTTCCTGCGGCTGGCGATCCGCCAGGCGGACCCGCTGCTGCAGGGAATCAGCTGGTGGCTGGTGGCGGGCAGCGGCGGCTGGCTGCTGCTCGCCGGCCTTGAAGTCGGCACCAGCCTGCAGGCCTCCAGCGTGATGCTGATCGCCGGCAGTGCCACCACCAAGCTGCAACGCGATCTCGGCGACGACGAGACGCCCCAACCCTTACCGGGACTGTTCAGCTGGTGGGCCGCCCTGCAATTCCTGGTGGGGGCCATGGTCTGCGCTCCGGTGGGGATGGGCGGCTGGATCGCCCTCGGCTCCCTCGGCACCCTGGCCAGCCGCAGCCGGGAACCGCTGCCGGCGGCCCTGCCTGAGGCCACGGCCACCGCCGTGCTGCTGGCCCACCTGATCGGCTGGGGACAGCTGCTGGGGCCGCTGAACCAGAGCGGTCAACCGCTGCCGGCCGCCAGCGTGATGCTGCAGCTGACACCGCTGGTGCTGCTGGCCGCAACCCTGGTGATCCGCCGCATGGGCCTGTCCCTGGGCATCCACCTGGTCGGCGGCTCCCTGCTGCTGGCGGCCCAGCTGCTGCTGGCGCCAATCAGCACGCCGCTGCCGGCGATCGCCTGGCTGCTGCTGTCGCTGCTGGCCCTCCAGCTGGCTTGCCGCCTGCCCGGTGCGATCGCCCTGCCGATCCTGCAACAGGGCCTGCTGGCCCTGGCGATCGGCCTGCTCGCGGCCATCACCCTACCGTTCAGCCTCCAGGGCCCGACTCGGCTGGCGCTCCCGCTGCTGGCCAGTGGCGTGCTGCTGCGCTGGTGGTTCATCGTTCCGGGCGATGGACTTGGCCAGCTGCCGCTCTGGCGCCGCTTCCACCCCTATCTGCTGGAGCTGAATCTGCTGCTGCTGGCGATCGACCTCAGCGGCGACGTGCCGGCCACCTGGCAGGCCCCGAGCTGGCTGCTGCTCGCCCTGGTGCTGCTGAGCCCGCGGCTGAGGCGCTGGTTCGAGCCGCGGATCCAGGTCTGGTCCGTGATCGCGGCCTGGATCGGCATCGCCGTGGTGATGGTGCGCCCCGGGGCCCACCCCCTGATCGCCATCAGCCTGATGATCGTCTACGTGGTCCTGAGCCATCGCTGGCTGCAGCTGCAGCCCGGCGCAGCACCGGCGGCTCCCCCAGGCCTGGGAATTCTCGATCAGCTGGCGAAGCTGGTGGCCCTGGCCCCCAATCCGCTGCTGTATGGCCCCCTGTTCGTGGCAGTGGCGGTGGTGCTGGCGAGCCACTTCGACCACTCCCTGCTGACCCTGTTGTGGGCCACCGAGGCCTTCGTGATCTACCTGCTCAGCGCCGTGCTGCGCGACAGCCGCTTCCGGGTGGTGGCCCTGATCGCCCTGGGAAGCTGCCTCTGGCGGCTGGTGGCGGTGGACATGGCCCAGTCGGACCTGACCACCCGCGGCGTGGTGTTCGTGGGGGTGGGGCTGTTGATGCTGGCGATGAACGCGCTCGCCAGCCGCTTCCGCTCCCGCTTCCGCTGAACGATCGGCGGCAAAGCGGGCCCGAGATCGTTTCAAGCCCCGCTCCCCATCAAGCCAATGCCAAGTTGCTGGGCGGCTCTGATCGGGCAACCAGCATCGGTCGCATCAGCTTCCGGGCTTCTGATCTTCGAGGTCAATCGGCAGTGGGAGACAGGTCATCGACTCTCCGGGTGATGCGTCCCAGAGAGTTGTCCAAGGACCCGCATGGGCCCGGAGATGACGACGCTGGCTGGCTCATCCAGTCGGCCGTTGTTCCGCCAACGCCCGCAGGCCTGGCCCCGAAACTCAGGCCACCAGGTAAGCCTCGAGGGCCAGGGAGTGATGGCGGATGCCTTCCAGGGCCCGCCGTTCGAGATTGCGGGTCTTGTCCCGGCTCATGCCCAGGGTGCGGGCGATGCCGGTGAGGCTCATCGGCTCCTCACCATCGATCCCGTAGCGCATCTTCAG
>JBAXXM010000008.1:0-152704 GCA_037127935.1 Synechococcaceae cyanobacterium ELA739 | reverse complement strand
GCAGCTCATGGGAGGCATCGAGGCTGAACTGGCGCAACCGCTCCAGGGTGGCTTCTACCGGTGCAACTGCCCTTTGGGTCAGGATCCAGGAACTGCCGGCACTGATCACCAGGGCGATCAGCAGGGCCACGCTCAGGGTCAGATCCAGCTGGCGCAGGCGCCCTTCCATGGGCTCCAGTCCCCCACTGATACGCAACCACACCCGCTGGCTTGGATTGCCCCAGCTGTTGCCTGAACTGCCGGCGATCACCAAGGCAATCCAGCCCGGACCCTGTTGCCATTGGTTGGCCTGGCTGGGATTCTCCGGCGGCAGGTGCCCCATGTTGCGGCTATCACCCAGGCGAGCCACCGGTTCATGGTCCCGGCGGGTGAACCACTCCACCTGGATGTGGGCGCTGCGAAAGTCGCGACGACTCTTCTGCAATTCCCGCTCCCGGCCAGGACCAGGTACCGGCAGGCTGGCCAGATCTTCGCCGACCAGGGCCAGTTGGCTGCGGGTTTCCGCCAGTTCGATCTGCCAGGTGACACCGCGCACCACCAGGGCCACGGTCACCAGGGCCAGGCCCAGACTGCCGAGGTAGAGCAGAAACAGTTCCCGTCGCTGACGCGCCAGGCTCTGATCGGAATGGGCAATGGGTCTCTGCAGATTCAAGCCGCGGCCTCCCGCAGCCGATAGCCGAGGCCATGCAGGGTTTCGATCGGGTCGTCACTGCCAGCGGCCTTGAGCTTGCGGCGCAGGTTATTGAGGTGGGTCTTCACAGTGTCCTCACCGGCCTCGGTGTCAAACGACCAGAGCTGCTCGAGCAGCTGTCCGCGGCTGATCAGCCGGCCCGGATGGCGCAGGAACCACTCCAGCAACTGCCGTTCCCGCAGGGTGAGCAACAGCGGCACGCCAGAGCAGCGCACCTGACCCGCCGCGGCATCAAGTTCGATGACGCCCCAGCGCAGGGTGGAAGTCTGATAGGGCCTGGCGGCACGGCGCTCCAGGGAGCGGATCCGCACCGCCAGCTCCGCCATGCGGAAGGGTTTCACCACGTAGTCGTCGGCGCCACCGGCCAGGCCCGCCACCACGTCCTCCAGGCCATCGCGGGCGGTGAGCATCAGCACCAGGGTGGTGGAACCGCGGCGACGCAACTCCCGCACCACTGAGAGTCCGTCCATGCCGGGCAGCATCCAGTCCAGCAGGGCCAGGTCGTAGCCATCGGGCCCATCGAGGGCATCAAGGGCCCGCCGGCCATCGGCCACCCAGGTCACGCTGTGGCGTTCCCGCTCAAGGTAGGCCACCAGGGGCTCGGCCAGCCGGCCATCGTCCTCAGCCAACAGGATGCGCATCGCGGTCGGGTTGGAGACGGGCCGGCGGGGGTTCCGGCAGCTGCAGGGCCGTGATCCTGCCCTCGCCATCGTGATGCACCGTGCAGCATTGCCCATGGCGGGCCCGGAACAGTTCGGCCTCCTCCAGGCCAAAGGCCTTGGCGATGGTGTGGCGCTCCGGATCGGCCGGGGGAGGCAACCGGAGCTGGGCATCGCGCCGGCCGCCCACCGCCACCAGGGGCAACCCCACCGCCCCGGCCAGGGCGAGCCGAGGCAGAACGCGACCGAGCGGAGCGGCCAGCAGGGTGAGGGAGCCGCCCCAGAGCGCCAGGGTGAGCAGCTGGGCCGCCCGGTACGCCGGGCTGCGCTGGCTGGAGCGCAGATCAAGGATCGGAGGAACGGATGGCACCGGAGTCAGCCAGGCTGAACACCCCCACCCTGCGGGGTTGTCGTGCAGAAATCGGCAAGAACCGCAGGCTGCGATAGCCGCAGATCCGCTGGAGCTCAGGCCCTCACCCCCCGATCCGGACTCACCCAGCGGGCCCGTTGGCGCCCGGAGCGCCCGAGTTGGCGCGGCACGGCCACCAGGATCGCGGCGAAGCTCACCAACCAGAAGGCCAGCGGATACCAGATCAGCCAGAAGCCGTTGCGCAGCAGGCCCCGGTCGTAGGGGCGATCCAGCAGGATCCCCACCATTCCCTGCACCAGGGCCACGGCCAGCAGCAGGGCCACGGGCCCCCGCAGCAGGGCAGGCGGCAGGGCTGCCGCGACATGGGCAGGAGCCAGGGCATCCAGCAGCAGGGAGAGCGCTGCGCTGAGCGCCAGGGTCCAGGCCCAGATCAGGCTGAGCAAGGGTTCGAGCAGGAAGGGCAACAGCCGCCACTGGCGGGGCCGCAGCAGCAGATCAAGGTTGGCCCTCAGCACCTCCACGCCCCCTTCGGCCCAGCGCAGCCGCTGGCGCCACAGGCCCTGCAGGGTTTCGGGCATCAGGATCCACACCAGGGCGTGGGGTTCGTAGGTCACCTCCCAGCCGGCCCGCTGCAGCCGCCAGGTGAGGTCGATGTCCTCGGTGAGGCGTTCGGGGTTCCAGTAGCCCACCTCGTGGAGGGCGCGGCGGCGGAAGGTGGCCACAACGCCGGATACGCAGAACAGGCCCCCGAGCTGGGCCTGGGCCCGTTTGATCAGGCCGATGATCATGCCGAATTCGATCACCTGCAGCCGACCGAGCAGGGTGGTGCGGTTGCGGATGCGGGGGTTGCCGGTCACGGCGGCCAGCCGGGGGCGCTCCTGCAGATGGCGCACCATCCAGCCCACCGCCTGGGGATCGAGCAGGGCATCGCCATCGATGCAAACCAGCCATTCGTGGCGCGCCAGCAGGGCGCCGGCCCGCAGGGCGAGGGCCTTGCCCTGGTTGGTGGCCAGATGCACCACCCGCAGCCGCGGCTCCCGCAGCGCCCAGGCATCGAGCTGGGCGCCGGTGTCATCGCTGCTGCCGTCGTTGATGGCGATCACCTCCCAGTCGGGCCAGTCGAGAGCCAGGGCGGCGCCGAGGGTTTCCGCCAGGGTGTCGGCTTCGTTGAAGCAGGGGATCAGCACGCTCACCGCCGGCCGGGGCAGGTCCACCTCCGGAGGTTGCAGGAGATGGCGCTCCCGCCGCTCCGGCCCCGCGCTGAAGCGCAGCGCAAGCAGCAGGGTGAGCAGGGCCACCACCAGGGGATAGCCCACCAGGACCATGCCGATGGCGGCGGTCATTTCGGCGCGGCAGGGCCCGCCAGATCCGGGGCGCTGGAGTGGCCGGCCAGCACCGGCTGGATCTGGGCGGGATCGGGGGTGCCACGGTGGGGGTTGTCGGGGTAGTAGCCGAGATGGCGGGCACCGAGCCGGTACAGCAACCGCATCTGATCAGCCAGATCGGTGGAGGAAAGGTCGTGGCCCCGGCGCCAGTCGGTGCTCTGCAGCTCAAGCAGGCCCCGCTGCAGGCCCTGGGGCTGTTGGCGCAGGGCCTCCACCACGGCGGCGAGGAAGGCGTTTGGATCGGCCGCCTTTTCCATGTAGGGCATGGCCATGACGGCGGTGAAGTCGTAATCGCGCAGGGCGTCGTCGAGGGATTGGGCGTACCAGGCCTCGGCGTGGGGATTGAGCACCACCTGGGCGTAGAGGTTGCGGGCGGTGAGCAGCTGGGGCTGGTTGCGCCGCACCAGGGCGGCCATCTCCAGGGTGAGCCCCTCCAGTAGATCGGTCTTGCGGGTGGTCCAGATGCCCAGGAAGTGGTCATCGGCGCGAATGGCGGCCAGGTCCGCCGGTAGGCCCCAGCTGCGGTAACGGCGCAAGGCCGCCGGACTGGCGTCCTCGTAGTCGCTGAGGGTCACGTCGTCGTGGAAGAGCAGACCGTCGAAGGTGGCCGCGCGGGAGAGGTCCTCGTAGATGCGCCGCACCCGGGCCATCGCGGCCGGGGCGAAGGGGGAGAGGCGGGGGTAACCCATCGCCAGATGACCGCTGCGGTTGGGCTGGGTCATCACCCGCTCGGAGGCGGGCACCACGGCGACGGGGAACTGGAAGGCCAGCACCGGCATCCAGGCATAGAGGCGCCGCACCGGGGTGCGGGTGCGGATCTCCCAGGCCACATGGCTGAACAGATCGTCCCGCACCGGCAGCGCGCGGTTGGGGAAATACAGCGCATCGGCGGCGCCGTTGCCATCCGGATCGGCGAAGGCCTGCAGGTACACCGTGTTGACCCCCATCGCCCGGATGCGGCTCAGCAGGAGCTGCAGGTTGCGTTCGGTCTGGGCGGGATTGGGGTCGTGGATGTTGTCGAGATCCACGTGCATCACCTTGGCGGCGCGGGCGTTGTCGCCCACGTTGCGGCGACGCAGCTCCAGCTCCAGGGCGAGGGCCGCCGGGGTGGACACCTCGTGGGACACCAGGATGCGGCGCAGGGCTGAAATGCCGACGCCCGCACCGTTAGCGCCGTCGTCGAGGTTGAGCCCAACCGGCATGCCAGCGGCGGCGGCCACCGCGGCGGCGGTGGTGTTGTAGCGGCCGTAAGGCCACACCACCACGCGGGGGCGCCGGCCGAGCTCGCGTTGCAAAAGGGCGCTGTTGCGCTCCAGGTCGCTGGCCAGACGGCGGCGGTAGGCGGTCTCCCCTTCGTAGCCAGCCCCAGGGTCCCAGCGACGGGTGGTAGTGGCGGGCATGGAATTGCCCTGAGGATTGCCGGGGATGCCGTGGTGCAGATCCCAGGTGTGGCTGGCCACCTCAACCAGACCGCTGCGCTGCATGGCCCGCAGCTCGTCCCAGCTGAGCAGCTGCTCACGCTTGATCTGACCATCGCCGAAGGCCTCCAGGCCGCTGCGGGGTTCGAGCCAGCGCCCTACCAGGGCCACCACCGCCGGGGCATGCAAATGGCGCAGCACCGGGAAGGCGCCGGTCCAGACGCTGCGGTAGCCGTCGTCGAAGCTGAGCAGCACCGGATGTGCCGGCAGCGCCTGGCGCCCCGCCATGGCCGCCAGCACCTGATCCACCGATACGAAGTGGTAGCCGTTGCCCACCAGCCACTCCAGCTGGGCGGCGAAATCGGCGGGGCGGACGGCGTAATCAGGGATAGCAGCCAGTTCTGAATCAGCGATCTCGTGGTATGCGAGCACCACCAATCCCCCCAGCCTGTCGGCGGCAGGGGCGCTGGCGCGGCTGGTGGAGGGTGCGGCCCGCAGATGGCGCGGCTGCACAACCTCCAGAACCAGGCCCAGCAGGAGCAACGGCAGCAGCGGCAGCAGGCGGCGCAAGCAGATCCAAGGGCAGGGGGAAGGGAACTGTGACCCAGGGCGGGCAAGAAGACGGCAAGCGGGCGCCGCCCCACAGCGGTCAAGCCGGGGGCACGTCATCCCAGAGCCAGGAGCATCGAGTGCAATGCCACGGAAACCCGGTGTCCCGATAGGCCCACGCCCCGAGGAGGCGATGCCCCCAACCCGTCGATGTCCCATGGGAGGCCCGTGCCCCGATGGAGAATTCCCTTCCACACAGGACCACACCGGACCACTGATGAACCGCGCGCCAGGCCATCAGCCGCCCGATGGCACCACGACCCTGATCGGCCGCAGGTCCTCTTCGCTGGCGCGCCGCATCGCCCCGATCAGCACCAGCCTCGGCCTACTGGCCCTGGGCCTGGCCCTGGGCCTGCGCACCCCGCCCGCGAATGCCCAGAACACCGGCACCGAGAGCCCGAGCACCAGGAGCACAGGCGCCTCCAGCCCAGGCACCCGCGCCATCCACGCCAATACCAACGCCGGAACCCCACCCGCAAACGAGACCCCAGAGAACCTCAGCCAGTCGATCCAGCGCCGCAAGGATTTCCCATTCCCTGCCAGCTGTGATGGCAATACCCAGAAATGCTGGCCTGCCTGTGGCAACGGCGGGACCGCTGCGACCTGCGCCTGCGCAAACTGCTCGGCAACGAACAGGTGCTGGAGCATTGGCACGCCGGCCTCCTGGCATTCTGCCGCCGCTCAAGCGAGCGGGGTTGCCGGCGGCTCTATTCAGCCGCTGCTCTGGCTCGGCTGCGAGAACGCCCTGAACGCCACCATGATCGAAAAGATCACCAGCCCCCTGGGGCGCTGAAGGTACCGGGCAGGGCGGCGCAGACGGAGCCTGGAGGTTCCAGCAATCCAATCGGAGTCGGAGATCGGGCGCCACCGTGCGAGCCCATGGCCAACGCTTCGGTTCCAGGGCCACGGATGGGGATGGGGGGCCGAGACAAGCCGGTGCGGACCCAGGAGCACCCGGAGCGACTGCACCGCCCCCGCACTCAACCCGCCACCAGCCGGCGGCGCAGCACCGCCAGCGCCTCATCGGGCAGTCCCAGAAACCGGTCCAACCAGGCTTCACCGGTGGGCTTCACGTTGTCACTCCCACCAACACCCCCCGCCCGTCGCGAGTGAACGGCACTCCAACGGCTCCGTGGTGCGGCATCCGCGTTTCAGCGGTGCCCAGCCGGGTGCGCACGATCAGGTCAGGAGGGCGTTAGAGGCCAGCCACGGCAAACACAAAACGCGCCAGGAACTCCAGCTCCACCGCTCCGCTTTCCTGCAGCCAGCGCCCCTCCAGCCGCTGCGGGGAGACGCTGATCGACAGGCCAGGTGGCAGAGGCAGCCCGAGCACCCGCGTGGTGCGCCAGGTCAGCGGTGGAATGGTGAGGCCTTCCGACACGAAGGCCATCGGCCACCAGCCCTCGCCATCCGGAGGTTCCAGCTGGCCAGTGCCGCCGCCACTGCGGGCCTCAAAGCAGAAGCGGGGATAGCAGCCGATCGCCAGACCGCAGCCGGCCTCCGTGGTGAGCGCAACGAGGGTCATGGCGGCCGGCCCATGACCCGGCAATTCAACCGCAGATCAAACAAGGCAGGGCTTCCGGCGGGGCCCATCAACAATCTCCGCCGCACAGCTAAGCCACGAAATGCCCCCGGTTCCGGTGAAATGGAGCTCACCTCATTCGCCGCCCAGCCCCGACTGCATCCCGTTGCTCACCTACCACCTGCACTAGGACCTGATCGCCCATGGCGAACACCTCACCAGCCGCTGCCAGGGCTGGACGGACGACATGGTGCGCCAACGCGGTTGGGCACCCGAGGTCGCCTGAGCAGCCCATCGATGCACGTCGGTGAACGCAAACGGGCGCCGCTGTCGCCCCAGGAGGGCTGGATCAGTGACGGCCGCCATGTGCTCCACTTCCGACCGACCCGCTGGGACCGCTGGTGTCAGCAGCTGGAGGTCACCGTGGGTGAGCTGTTGCCGGATCAACCGGTGCCACTGCTCAAACACCGTCGGGAACTCACAAGGGAAGCGGCAATCAAGCTCTGGACTGAAAAGCGAAAGGAGGGCTGGATCTCTTGCAGCCCCAAGTGGTGAGCAGAGTCGATTGGTGGCGGGTTGGCAGGAACTATGTGACCCACATCCAGTACGCGCCCATTCCGATCGCAGCGAGCTGACCTGGACGCGGATGGCACAAGAATGGAGCGACCCGGGCTCGGGCCACGCGATGGACGAAGGGATCCCTATCCAACTTCGCAAGGGGCTGGAGCTCACGGTGAGTCACCACCCTGGTGGGCTGCCGCCGGTGGTGTTCCTGCACGGGGGCCTTGGAAATCGCCTCAACTGGCGATCCCAGCTCGACTTCGCTGTGGCCCAAGGCTGGGAGGCGCTCGCCTATGACCTGGCCGGCCATGGAAGCTCATCGCCCTACCCGCGTTACTCGATCGGCCGCCACTGCCGCGACCTGACGCGCCTGCTGAATCGCTTTGGCATCACGGCGCCGGTGCTCTGCTGCCACAGCTATGGGGTGCCGATCGGGCTGGAATGGGCCCAACGCCATCCCACCCGGGGGTTAATCCTGATCGCAGGTGGCACCCACGATCTCGATCCTTGGTGGGAGATCCCGCTGATGACGGCCATGGCCTGGGGTGGGCGGCATCTCTTTCGCTTCGAGGCGATGCAGCGCTGGGCACAGGGGCTGATGGGCACCCACCGAAGTCCTGTGGTGGAGGAGTTCCTGGCCGAGAGCCCCATCCCCACGGACGAACACTCCTACAGGGCCCTGAGCATCTTCTGGGGCTACAACTTCTTCGCTCGCTCCAATGCCACCCGTCTGCGATGCATCCCCACCCTGGTGATCAGCGGTGGACGGGACCCCTGCTTCAGCGGGCCTATGGGAGAGCAACTGGCCTCCCACTTCGATCGGGCTGAGCATCTGCACCTGCCGGAGGCCAGCCATCTGCTGATGGCAGAGGATCCCGCTGCCGTGAATGGGGCCATGGCCCGCTGGATCAGGACCCTGGCTTGAAATAGTCGAGCAGGCGATCACCCGAATCCGCCCGCACCAGCGCCACCACAAGGACCGGCAGGGCTGCATAGGAGGGAAAGACAAAATATCGGGGCTCCCAGCGGGGTTTGAACTTCGCCTTGTAGGCGTGCAGACCCTTGAAGTTGTAAAACTGATTGAGGTGTTGATAGAGGTAGTGGACCCCCTTCTCCAGGCGAGTAGAGGCCCGCGAGCCACCCACACCGGAGAGGGCGGAAAGGCCGAGATTAAAACCATCAAAACCGCGATCCTTGAAATGCGTGAAAAGAGTGCAGAGCAACACATCCATCGTTCCATTCACCATGGCTTTGCGGTGACGCATCAAATCAATGGTGATTTCATTGATTTGATATTCAGGCACCACATTGGCGAAGGCGCTGACAGAGCCGTCTTCGGTTCGAACAACAGCAATCTCACAGTGTCTGATGTAATCCTCCTCAAACCACCCTACGGAGAAGGCCTTCTCCGATCCCTGCACCAGGGTTAGCCACTCATCGCTGACGCTGCGGAGCTCTCGCATCAAAACTGGGGAGATGGGTGGCTGATGAAAATCAATATGATGACCGAGTTTTTTTAGCTTGTTGATCGAGGTCCGCAGATTCTGGGCATCCCTCCCCTTGGTTGAGAACGTCCTCAGATCAATGATCGCCTCCTCACCGATCTTTACGGCGTGGAGGCCAAGCTGTTCATAGAGGGCCAGGTGCTCCGGTTTCGTCTGATAGAAACCAGGGTGCCAGTCATTGCTGAGGCAAAAGCGCTGAAAACCGTCGATCGCTGCCAGGCAGTCTTCGGCGGGGCCGATCGGATCGCCCAGGGCAATGGCTCCATTCCCCTTGAGCACATAGGCAATCATGCTGAGGCCAGAAGGACTGAAATAGAACGATTTGTCATTGAGAAGGGTGTAATGCGCCAGCGACGATTTGCCGTGATGCTCCACGATCGACCTGGCCCGCTCTCGCTGCTCGACTGAGTCTGAATCTCGACGGATGAGCACGGGACGCAGGAGCATCAACAGGGCGTAGAGCAAGGTTGAGGCGCCAACCAGACCAATGGAATCAGCAAAGAACTTCCCGAAGCGCGTTGTGGGAGTCAGGCCGGCGTTGTCTTGGGTGAAGAACATAGCCAGGGTTTGGCTGACCGCTTCAGACAGGCTGAAATGGATAGAAAATGCATGGTCCAGGAGACAGAATCCAGCCGTGCCATAGACAAGCGTGAACAGCAGGGAAGCAATCAGTGCCTTGATGCCTGCGGCGATGGAAGGACGATCCGACTGGGCGGTATAAAGCTTCCGGTTGACGATCAAAAGAACGATCAGCGCTGCGGCAATCAGGCTTTCTTCCAGATCCAACCCTTTGACCAGATGGGAGAGGATAGAAGTTGAAAGTAAAACCAGCGATAGAACCCAGGCAGTGCGCTTGCGCCGCAACAAACTGGACGCCAGGATCAGCAGAAAGAATCCTGACAACGCCGCCACGATGTGAGCTGAACTGCGGATCTCCACCGGATAGAACGGCTCCAGCAACGCCACCCGTTGGCTCAAGCTTGGTGTGACGGCCGATAGCAGGTTGATTACCCCCATGCTGGCCACCAGGGCAGCAGTGAGCCATAGGCTTGTTGAGCGTCTTCCTGGCTTGTTCATGCATCCTGGTTGGCTTGGCCTGGTCCCGCTATTGAAGACGGCGAGCCGGCGGAAGCGGACAGGAGCTCAGCTTGCAAGCCGCTGGCTCGATCAGCATGCAACCGGGTGCCCTCGGCTGAACAGCCATCCCCACGGGTGCGGCGGTCCTATGAGTTTGCTGAAAAACCCGCCTGAATCGCCTCGTTTCTCCCACCAGCGCGAGCTGGTCGGGTTGATTTGGGCTTTTCAGCGCCTCAGGCCACCTGATTGCACCCATTTCGGTGCGTTGGGGCTCTCTTGAGGCCATCGCCTGGCCACTCCTCTAGCAGCCAGCTGTTCATGCCCCCGCCATCGCCGGCTTGAGCAGGTTGCCCAGGCGGATCAGGTTGTAAGCGACCACGTGCAGGCCAAACACCGAACTGACCTTTTCGGTGCCGCGCAGTTTGAACTGGCGCAGGCCTCCCCACTGTTTGATCCAGCCAAACACCTTCTCGACCCCCGGCGGGCCTTGATCGACTTGGCGTAGCCACCGTGGCAGGTGGTGCGGCCATCAATGGCGGAACCACTAGGGCGAGCGGTGTTCTTGGCCAGGTGCGGTGTTCCACCGAGACACCGCATCTCAGCCACGAACCCTTTGGTGTCGTAGTTCTTGTCGGCACCGATGGTCTTTTGATAGGCACCGGGACGATCCGCCGCCATTGCCTTGGCGTCATCCCGCTCCCCGGTGCCCGTCGCTTGTGTGACGCGGCAAGCAACAATCAGGGCATGGCGGTTATCCATGAGCACGTGCCCCCGGTAGCAGGGCAGTGCCGGGTGAGCGTTGGACTTGCGGGCCAGCAACGCGGCGGGATCCGTGCCGAAGCGGTGGGTCTTGTTGCTGAGCTTGATGCTGCGGAAATCACCCTTGGCACGCTTCTTGCCCTCCTTGGGCGCCCCGAAACCCTCCCCGGGTCCTGATGGCGGAGGCGGCGGATCGTCCTGTCCGTCGATTCGCTCCAGCGAGGCATGGGAGGCCCAGGCATGTAGCAGGGTCCCTTGCCGGCCGTGTCAGCATCGGTTGAGGTCGATGGAATGGCCCCCCTCCTTGTGCTGGAAAGTGCCTCCGCTGCAACCGATCTCGACCTGATCAGCTACCTGAGGTCGATCCCAGACGCGCGGATGCGACGCGGCGTGCGCTTTCCCGCCTGGTACCTGTTGCTGGTGGCGGTGCTGGGAATCCTCAGCGGCTGCCAGAGCTTGCGGGATCTGGAGCGATTCGACTTCCCCACACTTGTAGCCAGCAGACAAGCCTGCCTGTGGCTGCCCGCCAGCCGCATGAAAACGGCATCCAGCGTCTGTTTGTGTTGGATGCGGCCGGCCAACCCGCTGGTGTGCTGACCCGCGGCGATGTGGTGAGATCCCTGGCCGCCGAGTCCTGACCCCTTAAGTGGCTGGTCATCCCTGTCCTGATCAGGGCAAGGGCGGCGGTGGCAGCGGTGCGTCCAGCCGGGGTGCTGCCTTCTGGCCTGGGTTCAGCGCAGGCGGAGCGGACACCGGTGGCGGGGGGCTCAGTTGTTGATCTTGCCGTTGGGGAAGCACCACAGCTTCCTGACTGCGGACAGCAGGGGCCGGGGCACCGTCAGGCTCTGACTTGGATTCCGTGGCCTGGGATGGGGCCGTGGACTTGAGCGCCCCTTCCGGCGTGCTCTCCGGCGCGGGTGTGGTCGCTGCTGGCGACGTTGTTTCGGTGGTGGGCGTCTCCGCGGCCGGGGTGGTGGCCCCCGGTGCGACAGGGTTGGTGCTCTCTGCTGGTGGCGGCAGATTCGGCGTCGCTAGTTCCTGTTCCTGGCGCAGCTGGATCGCCCGGGGATCGGCGGTGATCACCGGCTCGCGCAGCGGTGGATGCTGATGGCTGCGACCTGCCTGCCGGGGCACCCTGGGCGCCCAGATCAGTCGGGTGAGTGGTTCCACACCCCGCTCCATCAACCGGTTGAACCCGGCTAGGGCCCGGTCCAGCATCAAGGTGGTCAGCTGGCCGCCGCATTCCAGCGGATTGCCGCAGCTGGTGTGGGGGAGCGCAGCGGTGACGCCGGCCAGCGGTGATCCGTCGAGGGGTTGGCGGCGCAGGCTGAGGCGCAGCATGTAGGGCACATGGACAAAACTGGTGGCGCCGCCACTGATCCAGTTGGCGTCCTCCTGGCTGAAACCCTTCACCCCTGGCACAATCAGCCGGCTCTTGGAGGCGTGATCCGGCAGGTAGGCCGCTACCAGCTGGCGCTCCTCGGCCAGGGACCGGGTCTGCTCCAGGGTCAGCCCATCACGACTCATCAGGATTTCGATGTGGCCGTCGCGCCTGAGGCCGTAGACCAGGCGGATTCGGGGCAAGAAATAGCGGATCCGCTGGCCCATGCCGATGCTGTAAGCCCCCTTGTACTGGGCCGGGGGTGATTCCAGCTGGTTGTAGATCGCGTGCAGCCCGCCGATGAAGGTGTCGTAGAGCGCTTCGCGCTCCGGGGTGAGCTCCCCGTAGCCGAAATCCACCCGGCCGTCATGGCGGATGCCCATGTAAGCCCGTTCCAGTGCCGCACTGCGGTTGTGGCTGCGCCAGACCCGTTGCCCCAGTTTCAGATCACCCAGGGGTACGGAATGCTCCCGACCGCCTTCGACCAGTTGCTCATACATCGGCCCGGAAACGAAAGCGAGGGCGTCCCGATCCCTGAAGGCCTCAGCCTCCCGGTCCCACCCTTCCAACAGGTCGAAGCGCACCCGGCGCGGATCCAGCTCCAGGGCATAGGCCTCCTGATCGCTCTGGTAGACGAAGGGCTCGGCACTGGAGCGGCGCGTCTGCCATGGTGCCGATGGTTTTGGACCCGAAGGCAAAGGGGGTGCCAGGAGCATGAGGCCCCCCAGTCCGAGCAGGGGCACCAGCACGATCCACCAGCGCTTGCGGCTCAGAAGCCTGCGGTTCTGGGGCTGGTGGCTGGCGGGGGAGGAAGCCTGACCCTGGCGCTGGCGGCTCTGGGGGGCTCTGGTTGGCGTTCGGCTCAAACCCTGCCCCCACCGGTTCGGATGCCGTTGCTGCTGATTGACCTTGCTGGTCTGCTGAGCGCCGGCCAGGGGACGATCGCGCCCTCGGCCACGACCCAGAGGTCGGCCGGCTGGGGGTAGGGATGGCCGCCGGTGAGCGCGCCGAACGAGGGCAGCACCAGCTGCTGGCGCTGCGGATCGAAGGCAAAACAGGGCAGCCGCAGGCGATCGGCCTTGCGGCCGAGCTGCACCACCGGATGGAGATGGCCGCAGACATTGAGCAGACCCGCCCGGGGATCGGGGCCGTGGCTCAGCCACAGGGGGCCGAGCGCCTGGGCCGGTTCCTGGGGCAGTCCCTCATGCCAGTGGCCGCGGTCATGGTTGCCGCCGATCAGCCGCAGGGGGCAGCCCAGCAGGGCCGGCAGCGCCGCCAGCTTCTGGCGCAGGTCCCCGGTCAGGCCCAGGCGGTCGTGGACCAGATCGCCGAGCACGATCAGCTGCCGGGGGCGCCAGCGATGGGCCAGCTGCAGCAGGGCATTGAGGGTCTCGGCGTCGCCATCGCTGGGCAGGGGAATGCCGCGGGCCTGGAAGCTCTCGGCCTTGCCCAGATGCAGATCCGCCACCAGAAGCAGGGCCAGGGCCGGATCCCAGAGGGCCCGACCGGCCAGCAGCTCGAACGAATGGCCCTGCCACAGGAACGGCGCCTGGTTGGCGGCCGCCCAACCCGCCTGCCCGACAACCGACTCCGTGGTCGCGGCGGCCATCAGCGTTGGCCCATCGCCAGTTGGTACGCGGGACACTGGTCCGTGGCCTCGATGCAGGCCTGGACGTGAGGGAACGGAGGGGCCTGATCCACCTGGGGGCAGAACAGCTGGAGATAGCCAAGATAGGACTGGACGGCGCGATCGGCTGCACTCCATGCCGGTGCGGCTGGCGTGGCGGGGGTGCTGGGTGGGGCAGGGGCGGAAGCGGCCAGCAGCGATGGGCCAGCGCTGAGCAGGCGATCCAAGGTGGCCAGCAGCCGTTCCAGCTCCTCCGGTTTGCTGCTGGACGCCCCGCTTCCACAGCTTCGCAGGGATCGAGACGATGGAAGGGTGGATCCCTGATGAGACCACGATTTGAACTATCGCCATTTGCTGGAAGAGCACCGGATCGCCGAGCAGATGCTCTGATCACGAGGTGCAGTGGGAAGCCAACGAGGTCGGCCTCTACCTACTGCCCATCTACGAAGACGACTTCGAGGCCATATCGGTCTTGGAGGAGAACTACGACCGGATCTTTGAGGCAGAACTGCAGTCCTGGTGCAGAGATCCAGCTCTATGGCCCAGCCCAAGAACCTTTGCATTGTTTCGGGAGTGGTTTGAGATCCGCTTCTACGACCTGGTGGACGACCTCAGCCGTGACCAGCTGAAACACCTTGAGGTCGGCCAAGCTTTTGAGGAGCAGGTACGGCAAACCCTGCAGGGTTCACCGAGATCTTGACCACACGCTCAGCAGCCATGGCAATAGGCTAGTGACACAACTTCCCCCTGTTCACCATGCTTACCGGAACGGAACTGCTATCCAAGGTCAAGGAGCTCGGAGACAGCTCCAAATCGGAGCTCGTTCGAGCTGCTGGCTACGTCAGCACCAAGAAGGACGGTACCGAAAGGCTCAACTTCACCGCTTTCTACGAGGCGTTGCTGGAGGCCAAGGGCATGAACTTCGGCGCCGGCAGCAGTGGCGGCAAGGGGCGACCCGGTCGCAGTCTGAGCTACGCCACCAAGGTGCAGTTCAATGGCAACCTGATGGTCGGCAAGGCCTACACCGCCCAGCTGGGCCTGCAGCCGGGCGATGAGTTCGAGATCAAGCTGGGTAGGAAGCAGATCAAGCTCATCCCCTTGGGAGCTGCCGAGGACGAGTGAGCCATTGTTTAGCTGAGCCCCAACTACACCGGCTTGAACCACTGGATCGAGCGCTTCTGACGTTTTCGCCATGTAGGTTCGCTTGCGTCGCAACTGGATTGAGCAGCTGAGCCGTCAGTTGGAAGCTGTGGGCGAGGGCTGAGAGCGCCGCGAGGCACTGATACCTCTCGGAGGCCCAGGACCTGCTGGGGCGTGGCTTCCGGCTTTTTCCTCCCCTGTCAGGGGGGGGGGTGGCCGGCATGGAGTGTGAGCTGGCTTGATTTCATGGCGAGTCTTGTCTCTCTGTCACCTACATCGGGGTAACCCGATCTTCCAGCAGGGAGGCGCAGCCGTGCACATCACCGATCGCCACCACGGGCACCAGCTCCTTCGGTGTTGTGGTGCGGCGGCGTGGTTTGGAGGGGCCTTTCCCCCTGGCTGGATGACGAGGCTTTGCCGTCCTCGTGGCAGACGTGGCGTCAGTCCTGCTCATCGCTTGCCTCCCACACGTAGGTGTTGGAGCGCAGTGACTCGCGGCTGAGGCGCTTGCGGCCGAGGTTGCGGTCCTGGCGCAGCAGCGCCTGCTTCTCCTGCAGCAGCTTCAGCTCACGGGTGGTGAGCGCGCTCATCGGCATGGAACTCATCAGCATGCACGCCGCGTTCAGGGTCGAGTCGGCCGCTTCGAGGTCGCCGAGGTCGAGCTGCTCGATGGCGCTCCGCCGTTCGCGGTTGGCCTTGAGCAGGGCCAGCTGCTCAGCCACGGCCGGATCGGTGTCCAGACCCTCGAGGTCGGCGGCAGCCATCACCGGCAGGGTGAGCGTCTGGGTGAAGCTGCAGCGCTCGCTGGCGCCAGGGGCGTCCCAGGCCAGGCGCACACTCAGCAACTCCTGGTTGGGAGCCCAGGCGGGCAGCTGGAGCCGCACCCCCACGTTCAGCTCCTGGCCGGCGCGCAGGTTGGGCAGGCGGAAGTTGCCGGCCTCGGTGGTGTCGAGGTCGTTGAGCAGATCGGCGAGCTGCGCCCCGTTCTTGGCGCGGATCCCCAGACTCACCCTGCGGCCTGCCGTCGTGGCCAGGCCCTGCAGCTCGGAGGCGTAGAGATCGGCCAGCTGCCCGGGGCTCTCGATGAAGGCCAGGGTGCCATCACCACTGGCGGCCATCGCCCCCATCAGATCCTCGTCAAAGCCATCCCCCAGGCCAAAGGCGCTGGTGCTGATCCCCTTGGCGGTGAGGCCAGCCACCTTGGCGGCGATCTCGGCGCTGTTGGTCAGGCCCTCATTGGCCTGGCCGTCGGAGAGCAGCAGCACCCGGTTCAGGGCCGTCGGCTCCAGATGTTCGGCCACCTGCATCGCTCCCGCCAGCCAGCCATCGAACAGGGCGGTGCAACCGCCGCTGTGGATCGTGTTGATCGCGGCAACGAACGCCAACGGGTTGGTGACAAGCGCCGATGGCACGACAACCTTCACCTCGCCATCAAAGGTGACGATCGCCAGTCGATCTCGGGGGGTGAGTTCACCGGCCAGGAAGCGGGCCGCTTTGCGGGCGTAGCTGAGTTTGCGGCCACTCATTGAGCCGGAGCGGTCGATCACCAGGGCCATGTTCAGCGGCGACCGGGTCTGGGCCTGGGCCGCCTCCGACGGGTTGTTCGGCAGTTCTGGGGTCGTGATCGTGACCAGCAGATCGAGGGTGGAGGCGCCATCAGCCGCCACCGCCGGCCGCAGGGGCCGGAAGCGAATCGTGGGTTGGGTCATGGGAAGGAGTTGGTGTGGGTCGGTCGTTGAAGGGTTGAGGAATGGACGGGTTGAAAGCGGATTCAGAGGGGTAGCTGAGTCAGTGGCGAATGGGCGTCAGCCCATCAGCCCTGGCGCTCATCGAGTTGCTCCAGCAGTCGATCGGTGAGGCGTTGCAGCCAGGCCAGGCGGCGAGAACCAGCCGGCGGGATCGAGACCGCATCGCTGATCTGCAGCTCCACCCCCGGCGCCAAGGAGAAGCGGTGCCAGCGACTGGCGGCGTCCCGGCTGCCGCTGGAGCGCGACGGTGAACGGGATGGAGAAAGGGACGGGGAGCGACGGGAGCTGCGAGAGGCAAGGGGGGAGCCGAGCAGCGACAACAGCGAACTGGTTCGTTCCGCCGATTCGTCATCCGCCGGGCTCTGGGCTGGAGCCGAGGAGGCCTGGAGATTGCGCAGATAGTCGAGCGCCTCGAGGCGCCCCTGGGAATGGCCCTCCTCATGTTGCTTAGCTCCCTCCTCGAGCTCGCCCTCGGGGGGAAGTTGGCCCTCCAGTTGTCTCAACTGCTGCTGCAGCTCCCCGTCGTCCAGCCCGCAGAGCGGTGCGATGGCGGTCAGGCTCAATCCACGCCGGGCCAGGGAGCGGATCAAAAGCAGTTGCAGCAGGTGCCGTTGGCCGTAAACCGCACTGCGCCCATCCTTGCCGGGCCGATCGATCAGACCCTGGGTGGCATAGAGGCGCACGGTACGCGGGGAGATCTCCTCCCCCAGTCGCGCACCGGCCACGGCCAACAGCTCGTCGAGGCCATAGGAGGCTTCAACGGGGCTGGCGGCTGCGACTGGGTCCAGGAAGGACGGCACGCTGGGGACGGGATCAACCATGACCCAATGCTTACACACTTGCATTGCAAGCGTCAAGCGAGGGGCCTTGGGCGTTCTCTGCCTGTCTCGATCAAGTCGTTGGCGCTTTCTCGTCCTCGGGGGGCATGGTGCCGGTGCAAGCGATGGTGCTGGTGCCCTTTGCGCCCTCGGAGGGGGATGGGGGGAGATGCATGCCATTGCTTGGCTACTCGGCCCGTGTTGCTCTGGGGACGAGCCATTGGCTGACAGTTCTGCTCCTCCTTTGGGGAGAGGTCAACACCCGCCCCAACTGGATGCCGTCAGCCGCCCTCGGGGGAGCCAGGTCTCGCGCACGCGCACGCGTGATGTGCCCGCTTGGATGACATTTTTCCCTAAATACCTGAGATCGCCCTTGGTGACTGGGATTCATTTAGGGACACTCTTTCGTCAGTGGGCGTTTGTCGCAAAATCCCCTCACAGCAGGATGACCCTCCCCCTTCAAAGGGGGAGACCCACTCCTGAACCAGTCAGCGGCAGTCCTCCGGGATGTCGTCGTCTGTGTACGACACCCCGCGCCACGTCTCCCACGAGGTTGGATCGACATCCTGCACCACTCCCAGAGCCTCCCGGACCGCTGCAACAGCCTCGGCAGAGATAGGAGACACCTGCACCGCGCTCCCCCCCGAGGCCGTCTCCGGAGATGCGTTTCCCTCGCCCGCGTTCACCAGGCTGTACTCAAGCGCAGGCTTTCCTTTCTGAGCAGTGAGCCTCCGCCTTCCCTCCAGCAGCCCCTCGTTCACCCATCGCCCTAACCAACGGCGGACGGTCTTCAAGGAAGGGGATTCTCGGTTCTGCCCGAACATCCGCTCCGCGAGGGCGGTCCAGACCTCCTCCGGCGTCATCGGCCCATCGGCCTCCTTGAGCAGGCCCAGAACCAGGGTGTAAGGATCTTCATCCCCGGTCCCCCCGTTTGTCCGTCGCACCATGGGCGTGTAGTCCGCCACCGAGAACGCAAAGTTCTCGTCCCGCCTCACCAGCAGCAGATCCCCCTCGCGTCCGGCCCGGTTTTTCTTGATCTGGATCAGCCGCAGCGAGTCGACGTCCTCCCCCCGAGCACGAAACTCACCCCGCTCCTCGTCGGTGAGTTTCCTGAGGTGCCACTGCTCATCGACGGTGTTGACCAGATAGAGGCTCCCCCGGATCTCCCCCTTGGCGTTGTCGTGGTGGATCCAGATGATCGTCGTCGCCGGGAACGACTCCTTCGTCAGGCCCCCGTTGCAGGCCCCGTAGTCGTACAGCGGCATGGCAAACGCCTTCTCGATCTCCGAGACCTGCATGCGGCTGCTGCAGCTGCCGATCGAATCAACCACCACCAACGCCGGCTTGATCTCCCGAATCCACTCGGCCAGAACCTGGGTGTGGTTCAGCTGGAAGGACGTCCTCAGGTGGAACCACTTGTCCTTCCCACTGGGGTTGATGTCGTTGTCCTCGAGGTCAGCCTTGAGCTTCGCCAGGCTCTGATCACTCTGGATCCAGAGGACAGGCCCCTGATCTACCGGCACGTCCACCCAACGGATCCGCATCGAGCGACCGGTGCCGACGATCTTGGCCAGGCCTAGGCCAGACGGTAAAGGTCCTGGCCTTGCTTGAAGAGGAGTTCCGGATTGACATGCCCCTGTTTCTGCACACCTGTCGGCGAGCCGCTGATGACCGCCTGTTTCGCCTGCAACACCCAGAAGTAGAGGCACTGGTACTGCCGATCTGAACGGACTCCAGGCGGTGGCGTTGGCATCTTTGACTGGCATCTTTGGGCATAATCTGTGGTTCGGGAAGAGGAACCACGGGTCAGCCCCCATCTGCACCCAGGCGCCCTAACTTGAACTTGAGGGCAGACACCCCCCCAAAGGCTCTTCCCTCAACAGCAATCCGGGTCAGTCCCCCGTGAGTCTCTGTGAAGGTGAATCGATTGGAAACAGGCCCAACGTGGCACCAGACGGTTGCCACCCTAAGTGGACGCGTGAGCTATCTGCTATTTCCTACGTTTTGAAGGGCACCTCGAAAAATACCGGTTTACCCTGGAAGGACCGATTGAGACTCATGTCCTAGCCTGTGTCGGCCGTTGCCAATGATCTTGGCAAAACCGATTTTTCGAGGTGCCCTGAAGTGTAAAAGCTGGGCTGTATGGTCCGGCCAACGGTTACTTCTGGGAAGGTCAAGCCCCGAGCATCTCTTCCCTGAGCCGTGACTGACTCCTTACCTGCCAGGCCTACGACAGGATATCCCTCAACCCAAATGCACCCGACCGGATGGCATCCGAACGGCCAGGTTGTGCATCTGCGACCGGTGCTAAGGCGCCCTTACCAGGGGCGCCTTTTCCCCACGGCAGTTGGGCTACGTGGAGGTGCATCCCATCGTTCATTGCTTTGCCTGCATCGTCCTCAGCGATGAATGCTGCCCGGTGTCAACGACGGAGGTGGCCGACGTTCTGGTCGTCGCCGGAGACCCCTGTTGATGCCCGTCCCTTCGGATCTCAAATCTGTCCTTCCTGCTCTGACGGCGGCTGACGCCGATTGGCTGGCCGTCGCGCCTGGTTGCGGCAGCGATCGGAGCAATAGCGCACCTCCTCCCAGACGTCCTTCCACTTGCGTCGCCATTGGAAGGGACGACCACAAAAGGCACAGATCTTGGTGGGGCGATCAGCGTGGTGGGGCATGGGGCCAGCCTGGATCATCACGGCAAAACCACACCAGATTGGGACTGTCCACGCTCGGCGCGGCACGGGGCAAGCTCCCACGCTCCTGTTTGTGGCCCACGACGCGCCGATGTTTGCCGTCGAGTCCGGTACCGCTGGTGCCGCCCTTGTGGGTGTCCTATCGCGGGCTTGTCGGAACAACCTGATCGCTGGTCCCCGTCGATCGCAACGATCTCCCGCCTGCTCCACCGAGGGTGGTGGAGAGCGATGGGGATGTCCCCGCCGCCTTCAGGCTGCCAGTGGCCAAGGGCAGAGCAACGGAACCGGTTGGCGGATGGTGCGCCAGTCCCCATTGTTGGTGCTGACGTCCAGCCCGATCGACGCCTGGCCGGCATCGGGCTCCAGTCCGTCCAGCCAACCGATGGCATCACCGAAGGCGTCTTCCATCGAGTCGTAGAGACCGTCCAGGTGCGGATGGGGCTGAAGAAAGGCGTCAATCAGCCGGTAGGCCCTGGCTTGCTCCTTGGCAGAAAACAGCAGTTGACCGCGTTGTGGCTCCATCCCATGCTCCTTCCGGAAAGCGATCATGGACCCTGTGCCGCTTGTGGCATTGTCACCTTTAACACCGCCAACTGTGCCTGAACGCCGGAATGCGGATCTGCATCAACTCGCTGCATCAAAGGCTGGCGGCGAACATGGTGCGGCACCCAATTGGCGCATCGGCTTGTCGACATGAATCGCCAGATTGCTGCCGTGTCCGGCCAGCTACTCCACCATGAATGGACCTGTGTTGCGGGAGCTGGAGAAACGCCACCAACGCGAAGCCTTGGTGCAGCAGCTCCAGGATGGGGCAACACGCCATCACCATGGCACGCTCACGCTGGAGTGAGGATCTGTTTGTGTAGCAAGGCTGAGCCTGCACGCAGTCAATGATCAGGGTCGATTCTGCTTCGTTCTCAACAGAAATCAGGACCGGCGATAGGGCATGCGCTGCCACAGCGTTGCCACTGTTCAGGCCAATAGGGCCACCTCGACGCACAAGCCCGGTCCGAAGGCCATGGCCAGGCAGGGGCCTGGTGCGCCGCTGCGCCGCAGGCGCTCGAGGATGAACAGCAGGGTCGGCGAGGACATGTTGCCGCAGTCCCGCAAGACCGATCGGGAGGGTTCGATCAGGGCTGGATCGAGTCCCAGGGCCTCCGTCACGGCCGAGAGGATGCGCGGGCCACCGGGATGGACGGCCCAGCAGCCAATGGCATCGAGCGTCATGTGATGGTCGGCCAACCACCCTTCCAGCCAGGGCCGCAGATGTTGGCCGATCAGATCGGGGACCTGGGGGGAGAGGCCCATGACGAAGCCGTGATCCCCAATCGCCCAGGACATGGCTTCCGTGCTGTCTGGTACCAGTAAGGAGCCGCTGGCGATCAGTCGCCCCAGTTCCGCCGCGGGCGCAGACGACAGCGCAGCCAGAGGCCCTTCCCCGGAGGCCACCAGGGCGGCGGCGCCATCGGCGAACAGGGCATTGGCCACGATCCTCTGCCCGTCCCAGCCGTACTGCAGATGCAGACTGCAGAGCTCGACGGCACAGACCAACACGCAAGCGGCGGGATCGGCGCCGGTGAAGGCGGCCGCCACCCGCAGGCCGTTGAGGGCGGCGTGACAACCCATGAACCCCACATGGGTGCGGGCCACGTCCGCGGGCAGCGGCAGGGCGGCCATCAGGGCCAGATCGACGCCGGGCGCATGGAAGCCGGTGCAGGACACCGTCACCAGGTGGGTGATGCGTTCCGGGAAAACCTGCGCCTGCTCCAGGGCGGCCCGCACGGCTCGCAGGGCCAGGGGCGGTGCCTCCTGCTGGTAGCGACGCATCCGCTCGCCGGTGCCGGGGCTGTTGCTGCCGAAGAAGCTCTGTTCGGGGCTGGAGTTGGCGCTGCCCAGGTCTTCGAGCACGACGTGCCGGGTGGCGACCCCGGTGCGGCGATGGAGGGTGTCGAGCAGCCGCCGCTTGGAAGCGGAAGGATACTGCTCCGGCAGGGCCACCCGGGCCGCGACCGTGGCGGCATCGCCCTGGGCCAGGCGATGGGGGGGTAGGGCCGTGCCCAGCCCGTGAATCGTCAGGGACATGGCTCTGGGGTGATTCGTTGCAGACTGGCACCATCGAGATGCTCGAGCAGGGGCGCGGTCAGGGCCGGCCACCGCCCGGCTGCCGCCAGCAGGGCCCGGCTCAGGCCGGGGCGCCGCAGGGCGAAGGCCAGCCCATGGCAGAAGCGCTGCCTCGACCCGATCAGTCGGGCATGGCGGCGGGTCCATTCCCGCTCGATGCCGCGATCCCATTCCTTCTGTGCCTGCAGCACCAGCGGAACGGCCGCCAGTGCCCCGACCAGGGCCCAACCCATGCCCTCGCCCGTGAACGGCTCGACGTAGCCGGCGGCATCCCCCAGCAGCAGCACCCGTTCAGCCGCTGGGGGGGTGCAGCGACGGGTGAGGGCTGGCGTTGCTCGCCAGGTGGCGGCGGCGGCTTCGGGAAGGGGATCAAAGCCGGCCTCGGCGAGCACGGCGGCGGCGCAGGCGGCCGGTCCCCCGGCGGCGATCAGCTGGGACCGATCGAAGGCCGCCGCCAGGTTGAGGGCGCCCGCTTCATTGCGCACCAGGCCTACATAGCCGTGCCGGCCGATGGCCATGTGGATCGTGCCGTTGCCGTAGCCCCCCACTCCGGTCTCCAGCTCGCAGCCGGCGCCGATTCGGGCTCGAGGGCTGATCCGCGTTTCGATCGGCAGCTCCGGTCCCAGAGCGGCGCTGCCCAGGCCCGAGGCCACCAGCACGACCCGGGCGCTGGTGGTCTGGACATCGGCACCGGAGCGCAGCCGTACCTCCCGGCCGGCGGGGGAGCACCCAGCCACGATCGCCTCGCACGGTGAACGCAACACGGCACCGGCAGCGACGGCGGCCTCGCACAGGGCCAGATCGAGCCGGCCCCGGGAGAGCGACCGGCCCGCCGGCAGGGCCAGTTGCAGCTGATGGCCCTGCAGGCCGAGGCGGATCCGCTCCAAGGGAGCCGCGCCCAGTTCATCGAGCAGCTGACCCAGTCCCGCCTGCTCCAGGGCCCTGAGGGCCACGCCATTGAGGCAGCTGCCGCAGACTTTCCAGCGGGGGAAGGCGCGCTTTTCCACCAGCAGCACCCGCAGCTGGCGACGCGCCAACTGCTGGGCGGCCAGGGCACCGGCGGGTCCGGCCCCGACCACGATCACGTCCCACTCCGGAGCGTTCATCGCTCCTGGGGCGAACGGCCCGGACGGCGCCAGCTCAACAGGTAGCGCTCCGGGCAGCTGCGCCGCAGCTCGGCCCCCTCAAGGCCGGCCCGGGCCGCCAGAGCCCGCACTTCCGCCAACTGAAAGGCGCCCTGCACCGAGACCGGACCATCGAAATGGACGATCGGGGAGCGACTCAGCAGCCGGCAGCCCGCCCAGGCCAGGCCATAGCCCAGGGGACTGCGGATCAGATCATTGACCAACACCAGGCAGCGGCTGGCGCCAGCCATGCGCCGCAGCAATTCCACCGCCTGGTCTTCCTCGAGATGGTGCAGAAACAGGCTGCAGAGGATGACGTCGTAGTCGTCGGGGAGCGGATCGTGGAGGGCATCAGCCTGGAAGAACCGGGTTCCCAAGGCCCGCTCTTCGGCGCTCCGGGTCGCGATGGCCACCGCCTGCGGGCTGAGGTCGCAGCCGTCAACCTGCACGGCGAGCCCTTCCCGGCGGGCCCGCTCCGCCAGGGCGGTGGTGTTGTCCCCACCGCCGCAGGCCACATCCAGAACCCGTAGCGGTTGGCCGCCGTGCTCCTGGGCCAGGGACCGGATCGGAGCGAACAGGGAACCAACGGCACCGCTCAAGGCATTGATCCGGCGCAGACCCTGCAGGGCCTGGCTGTGGGCCAGCGGATCGACGTCCGGCTGGTCCATCCATTCCGGTTGACGGTGCCGCTGGGCCAGGGGCTGGAGAAGCATCGCGAGAGAACGGGGGGATCGGCCTGCGGTCGCTGTGAACGAAGGCCTTGGGGAAATCAGTGGGGCACAAGGCCGACGCTAAAGGGCCTGGGAGCGTGATGGGAAGCGCCTGGAGCTGCTCCAGCCGCGTGCCGTGGGGACGCCCTATTGCTGAGGAAGCGATCACGAGCGGCCGAGTGATCCGCCGCCCCCATTTATGGATTGAGTGGCTCTTCCAGCCATCCGCTCGCCTGGCGCCAGCGGCGGCGGCGGTGGGGATGACCCGTGAGCTCCAGCAGTTCCACCTGTGCCAGCGCGATGCGCAGCAGCAGGAGGTGCTCTGGCAGCGGCGACCCGTCCGCAAGCTGCTCGGGGAACGCAGCCTCCCGGTCGAAGGGCTCGCCGGGTGGGGGCCATCCCCACAGGGCGCGTCCAGCGGGCGAGAGCATCTGCCAGTTGCGCTCGCGCTCCCTTTGCTCCTGTTCAGGAGGCAGGGTCTCAAGGCTGCCCCGCAGGCGGAACTGGGAGCGGGCCCGGGGCAGCAGCCAACACAGTTCCACCGCCGGTTGATGGGCCAGCTCGGTTGGCTTGGCGCTGCGGCCATCGGTGAGCAGATCCAGTGCCGTAGGCCCAGCCCAGCCCCGGAACACCAGGGTGCGCACCCTGGGCGTGCCGTCGGCGGCCACCGTGGCCAACTGCAGCCAGCGGGCCTGGGGCGCGCGCCCCTCCCGCTCGCGGGCGCTGCGCAACAGGGGCCGCCAGGGGGGCAGGGGCTCAGGCGTGGTCATTTGGCATCAACGCAGCTGCTGGATGGCAAAGAATCCCAGTCCAACAGGTGCCCGCATCGGGGCGATCGGCCGTGTTGCTTCAAGCGTGCTGGACGAGAAACGCCACCCCCTTCAGCCGTTCCCGAAGGGGTCTGCACCGCAGGGGCGCCCAAGGCCATGACCAACTGGGCCGCCGATCAGGACCGCGAGGACATGAGCAGGGGCCCATGGTTGGCCCATGAACCACCGGCAGGTACCTCCAGATTGTCCTGCTGCAGGGTGACAAGGCGAGCCTTCCAGCCCGGAGGCAGCTTCTTGAACACAGACGGGCCAGCGGCTATGAACTGCGCGTAGGTCCGCAGAGGCTTCAGCCCAAGCTCATAGCCCTGCATGATCCAGGTGTTGCCCGATGGATCATCCAGCACCATCACGGTTGTTCCCTTGGCCCAGTTGATCGCGCTTATCGGGCGATCGTTTTGATCACATAGGGCTCAATCGCATTGATCCTGGCCGCCTTGCCCAGGTTCAGCTGGGCTGTGTGCGGAGCCTTGAGGCCACCAAATTGGCGGACGGTGCCGGCTTCGATCTCCCACCATGTCGCCGTTGACAGCTTCGGTCCGTTCAGAGAGGCGCTCAGCACGCCGTACTGCGTCTGGATTGCTTTCATGTCGAGGCCCTGAACCAGTGCCTGTGGAGCGGAGTCCCTGGTGGCCGGGATATCAGGATATGCGTAGGTGCCGTAGCACTCGCCCAGGATGTTCCCAGTCTTCGGGTCGCGGTGCGCCAGAACGATTTCAATGAATCGCATGTCGCGCATGTCGATGCGGACCGGCTTGCATGGCTGTCACCTCTGGAGCGAAATTACGTTGTCGTCAACCTGCGGGGAAATCGTTGAGACTGAGGGCTTCCAGATACAGCCACTCGCCTGACTCTCCGCGACCGAAACGGGAACACTCCTTGAGCACACCGACTCGGCGATGGCGACCGCGCCAGTGAGCCTCAAAGGTCACCGTTCCGTGTTGATCGAGCGGGCCACCATTCTGGCAAGCGAGCACGGTGAGTTTGAGCCACTGCGTGATGCGGCTGCTGGCCCGCAGGCCCTTACGACGGGAGGATTCCGTCTGCCCAGTTTCGGGATGGGTGCGCAGCAGATGTTCGATCGCCTCGGGCTTGCTGGCGGCGAGGGCGAAGGCGCTGTATCGGGATCGCATCAGCTGCTCGGCCGTGGCCGCCAACTGCTCGCCTGTGATCAAAGGCCCGCAGCAACTGCCATAGGAACCACCGCCACAAGGGCACGCTTCAGGCACAGGCGAGGATGCTTGTCGACCGAAGCCCGTGGGCATGACGGAGGCTGGGGGCATAGCCGTGGTTGCGGAGCACCATTCTGCTGTGCCTCAGACTCAGCGCTGGAGAAGAAACCATGACGCCGATGAGCACCCCAGCACCTGAGTGGATGCCTGCGCTGTGCAGGTTGTCGTATCCGAGTTGGGTGCAGCGCAAGGCGGTGACACTGTGCAAGCGCGATCAGAAACGGGGCGGCACCGGCAACGTGCAGCAGTACCGACTGGCCATCCACGGCGCCGTGTTGGCCAGCGAAGGCCGTGACCACTGGACCGGTGAGCCGCTCGACTGGGAGCTGATCGGCACCTACGACAACACCGAAGCTGCTGCTGGTAAGGGTGCGCACAAAAAGCAGTACGCGATGCTGCCGACCATCGACCACCGAACCAACAAACCAGAGGCCGACTTCGTGATCTGTGCCTGGCGCACCAACGACGCCAAGCACGACATGACACCGGAGGAACTGCTGACCTTTTGCCGGGCCGTCATCGCCCACAGCTCCAACTGGCAGTCAGATCGGTAGGACCTGTGGCTGGTTTTAGGGATGATGTTCAGATGAATTAGCCCGGCGCCATTGGCTGGCATGGGGATAGGGGATGCGGCGTTTGTTGCGTTCATGAGTTGCCTGACCGGGGGCATAGCGGCCTACGGCAGGGAACGACAGGTGGCGAGCTGCGGAGCTGCTGGGGATCAGCAAAGAGGAGAGGCCGAAGAATGTGGTGACGTGAAGCCATATCTGTTGGCGATGGAAGCCCTGGCTCAGGGTTGATCTGTATGGCTTGACCTGCGGGTGAGGTGATTTGGGGTCATGCGTTGAATATCTGCCGCTTGATTGCAAGAGCAATCCTTGTGAGAGGTTGGCCTGCCAGGCGACAAGACCTCACGATCGGTCCTCCTCTAGGTCCGGAAGATCGTGTTCCAGTCCTGCTTCATATCCACAACCAGCCACCCGCGCGATAGCCACGGGTCACGGGTTGCAGAAGTTGCCGTCCATTTCGCTCCACGTCTCCTGTAGCTCTGTGATTGTCTTAGGCAACAGCAAGCGGCGGCCCCCATGGCGTCGCCGTCTCCCGCCAAGGTCTTTCTCTTGTGTTTGTGTTCCTGCTTGAGTGCCTTGCTCTGTAGCCGGTCCGGGAGTGGTTGGCTCAGTTGATGCGGGCTGCACCGTTGAACCTGCGAGGCGCCTCGTTACATTAAGCCGTCAGACTGAATCTTTCTGGGCACCTCCTCCACGATGGGACCAATGGCGTGGGTCTGACCATGAAGGTGATCGTGGATCTGTGTGGGGTGCCGATCGGTGTCGGCGTCCACCTTGCCCCGTCCATCGCCGCTTGCGAAACGGTGCTCAACCAGGCTGGCCTCAAGATCCAGCTGCACCCCAACGGCACGGCCATCGAGGGCGAATGGGAGCCGGTGTTCCAGGCGATCCAGGCCTGCCACCAGGCGCTCCATGCAATGGGCGGCCCCAGCGTCTTCTCCACCGTGCCCATCAATACGCGAACCGATAGGGAGCAGAGCCTGGAGGACAAGGTGGCCAGCGGGCTGGCTTTGTTCTGATGGTGGAGCCGCAATCGGTCGATGTCA
This sequence comes from Synechococcaceae cyanobacterium ELA739, assembly GCA_037127935.1. Lineage (GTDB taxonomy): Bacteria > Cyanobacteriota > Cyanobacteriia > PCC-6307 > Cyanobiaceae > Cyanobium. The sequence continues at coordinate 125,113 of JBAXXM010000008.1, read as the reverse complement.
TGGACAACGCCTCCACCGTGTTGCGGTTCTGGTTTGAGGAGACCAGGCCGCAACAGTGGTTCCTCAAGGATCCCGCCTTTGACGCGCTGGTGCGGGATCGCTTCCTCGGACTGACCCGCCAGGCCCTCGCTGGTGAACTCGATCCTTGGAAAGCGGAGCCGACTAGGGCCCTGGCGCTGGTTCTGCTGCTGGATCAGTTTCCGCGGCAGATCTGGCGTGACACAGCGAAAGCCTTCGCGGGCGATCCCCAGGCCTTGGCGCTCAGCCTGAAGGCGGTGGAGCTGGGCTGGTTGGAGACGGAGGCAGATCCAGCGCGACGACAGTTCTGGCTGATGCCGCTGATGCACGCCGAACACCGGGCGGTTCAGGAGGCGGCGTTACCGCTGTTCGAGCGATTCACCGATCCCCGCACCGCCGATTTCGCCCGCCGGCACCGGGATGTGATCGCTCGCTTTGGTCGCTTCCCCCACCGCAATGAGGCCCTGGGGCGGGTGTCGATGGCGGAGGAGCAACTCTTCCTGCAGACGGCGGGCTCACGCTTCTGACCTGTCGGTACCCAGCGCGAGCGGCAGCTGGCCGCCCTTGATTGAGATCGTGCGGTCCAAGCCTCTGCAGGAGGCATGTCTGGGGCCCATTGGATCGGCCGTGAGGCGCTGGCCAGGTCGGCGCCTCGCTCTTATCATCTCCGGCACCGAAATCGTCATAGCGGTGCCGCAGGAATGCCGGCGCTGGGTCGCCATCCCTGCTGAGCAGGCCGGTCGGTCGGTCATCCACTTGCGCTCCATCGCGCTGGATGGTGGCGACGTGACTCCGATGGGCATCCAATCAATCTCAATCTGCCGGATAGCCCTCGCCGCAGCCGCCTCGCGATGGCAACCTCCCGGCCGTTGGCCTGGAACAGTCCCATCCAACGGTTGCCATTTCGCTGGCATGCGCATACAGTCATAAAAAGCTGGTTGGGTACCTCGATGGCCGTCGCTCCCGGTTCCGCATTGCTGCGGGCAGCCGCCGGTGGCGGAGCCCTGCTGTTTCGCCAGCTGTTTGACGCCCCCACCGGCAGCTTCACGTACCTGCTGGCGGATGTGGTCTCCGGCGCAGGGGTGCTGATCGATCCGGTGTTCGAGCAACACGAGCGCGATCTCTCCCTGATCCGCGAGCTCGGTATCTCTCTGGTGGCCTGCCTCGACACCCACGCCCACGCCGATCACGTCACCGGCAGCTGGCTGATGCAGCAGGCCACCGGATCCGCCATCGGCTTGGCGGCGGCTGCCCGCGCCGAGAACGTCACCAAGCCGTTGCGCCATGGCGATCGGGTGAGCTTCGGCGGCCGTCATGTGGAGGTGCGCAGCACCCCGGGTCATACCGATGGCTGCATCAGTTTCGTCCTCGATGACCAGAGCATGGCCTTCACCGGTGACGCCCTGCTGGTGCGGGGGTGTGGGCGCTGTGACTTCCAGCAGGGCAACGCCCACAGCCTCTGGACCTCGATCACCGAGCAGATCTTTTCGCTTCCGGAGTCGTGCCTGCTCTACCCCGGCCATGACTACACGGGCCGCACCGTCACCTCGGTGGCCGAGGAGAAGGCCTTCAACGCCCGTCTCGGCGGCGCCGCCACCGAGCGCGACTTCGTGGGCCACATGGAGAACATGAAGCTGCCCCACCCCGGCAAGATCGCCGAGGCCCTGCCCGGGAATCTGCGCTCCGGCAAGCCGCGCGATGGGGCCGCACCCGTGACCTGGGCTCCGCTGCAGCGCAGCTATGCAGGCCTCCCGGAGCTGCCGCCCGACTGGGTGGCCGAACACCGATCAGAGCTCGCCATTCTCGATGTGCGCTCCGCCGAGGAGTTCGAGGGGCCCGATGGCCGCATTGCCGGCAGCCAGTGGATTCCCCTGCCGGAGCTGCAGGCCCGCAGCGGCGAGATCCCCACGGGCAGGCCCGTGGTGGTGGTCTGCCATTCCGGCAGCCGCTCCGCCCTGGCCACCCAGCAACTGCTCAAGGCCGGCCGCGATCGGGTGGCCAACCTGCGCGGCGGCCTGCGCATCTGGGGCGATGAGGGCTATCCGCTGGAGGGTGCCAGCCCCCCCTGCTCTGCCTGCTGATTCCTGTGCCGTCCAGTCCTGCTTTTTCCACACACACCCACACCGCCATGGTTCACGCTCCCACCCAGCAACGCATCAGCGCCCACGACCTGGCCAACCAATCCAGAACAGTCCGGTGCCCCGCAATCGCTGCGCGGCTGTAGCCATGACCTTGACCATCGCCGTGGATCACTGAGATCAAGGCACCGATCACCATCCGCTAGGAGTCTGTTGCCAATAGCCCTGGCCCCGCCCAGTGCCTGATCAGGCGGTTGGTTGTTCCGGGCCCAGGGCTCCTTCAATGGGCAACGGCTTCGGGGCCAAAGCGGGGCAGCCGCAACGCCAGAACCGAGGCCAGCAGCAGGGTGATCGCCAGCGCGGCCAGGGACAGGCCATCGCCCCCCTCTCTTTGCATCAGGTGACCCATCCCGAACGGCGCAAGGAAGCCGCCGATGTTGCCGACCGAGTTGATCCAGGCGATCCCACCGGCCGCCGCACGCCCACCAAGAAACAGCGGCGGAATGGCCCAGAACGGTCCCAGGCAAGCGAAGGTCGCGGCGGTGGAGACGCTGATCAAAGCCAGACGCGGCAGGCCTTCGCTCATCAGGGCCAGAGCCAGGCTTCCGGCCGCCACGGCCAGCGCCCCGGCCACATGCAGCCGCTGCTCTCCGCGCCGATCGGCGGAGGCCCCGACCAGCAGCATGGCGGCCACCGCCAGGCCATAGGGAATGGCGCTGATCAGGTTGACCAGAGCCGGCGACGGATCGGCCAGCGGCAACGCCTCCCTGACAAAGCGGGGAATCCAAAAGCTGAAGCCGTAGAAGCCCGTGGCGATGGCCAGATAGAGCAGGCCCAGCAACCACAGATTCGGCTGGCGCAGCCCAGCCAGCAGCCCATGGATCTGCTGACCACTCGAACGCAGTACCTGATGTTCCCGCTGCAGCACCGCCTCCAGGGTGGCGGCGTCCTGGGGGGCCAGCCAAGACGCCTGGTGGGGGCGATCGGGCAGATGCCGCCAGACCGCAAAGGCCAGGACGATGGCGGGCAGGGCCTCGATCAGGAACAGCCAGCGCCAGCCGGCCAGGCCCCCAAGACCATGCAGCGACAGCAACGCCGCCGAGATCGGTCCGCCGAGCAAGCCCGCCACCGGAATCGCCAGCATGAAACCCGCCAGGGTTCGGGCCCGCTGGTCGGCGGGGACCCACTGGCTCAGATACAACACGATTCCTGGGAAAAAGCCGGCCTCCGCCACCCCCAGGAGCAAGCGCAGTCCATAGAACTGCGTGGCACTGGTGATGAAGGCCATCAGGCCGGCTACGGCGCCCCAACTCAGCAGGATGCGGCCAATCCAGCGCCGGGCGCCGATCCGGTCGAGGATGAGGTTGCTGGGAATCTCGAACAGCACATAGCCCAGAAAGAAAATGCCTGCGCCAAAGCCATAGCTGGCGGTGGTGAGGCCGAGATCCTGACGCAATCCCTCCGCCGCGAAGGAGATGTTGACCCGATCGAGGTAGGCGACCAGGTACAGCACAAACTGGAATGGCAGCAGATGGCGGCGGATGGCGGCAAGGGCCCGATCCAGGGACGGCGTGCTCAAAACCAGATGGGTCAGAGATGGCAGCCCCAAGTCTCCCAGTCCTGGCAAGACGCAGGCCGATGGCCGCAGTGGATCACTACCCTCCGAAGCTCAGCCAGTTCCAGTGGCCGCCAGCAGAGATGGCAACGTCAAAGCGGCGGAGGCCGCAGCTGCCGAGGGCTCCCGCCACCTGACAGTCGCACCAGCCCCTCAAGTCGTCATGGCTGGCTCCAATGAAATCGGAGTCGCAAGTCAAATAGGGTTGATCTCATCACTGACATCAACGATGGGCCGAAAAGGTTGAGTAGCCTATATCAAATGCAAGTCGAAGCCACGTGTGCTCCCTGATCGGTCGCCGTGGGCGAGGCCCTCACTTCGCTGCTGGAGATTCAGCCACGAACGACTTCAGGGCTTGGACGATCTTCCAGCAGAGTGACCTGATAGATGGCCACGTTGATCCTGCTCAGTGACCTGACGATCTCAGGCACCATCTGCATCGGTGTGGAGATGGTCACAGCGCAACGGCTGCCGGCTGCCATCTCCTCAAGATGCTGGGGATCGATGGTGGAGTGGGGCAATAGCAACAGCTGGCGGAAGATCTCGGCGACGGGTTCACCGCTGGACCCGAAAACAAACAGACAACGGCGCGGAGTATCGCTGTAGTCGCGGCTGAGCGCTTCCAATGTTTCCCTGTCTGGATCCGACACTTCTTTGTTCCCAGGCTTTCAATGGCAAAGGAGTTGGAGTTCAGGATGAGGAGCCATGATCGGCGTAGCGGCGATTCACTTCATTCCAGTTCACCAAGGACCACCAGGCCTTGATGTAGTCAGGCCGGCGGTTTTGGTATGTGAGGTAATAGGCGTGCTCCCACACATCCAGGCCCAGCAGCGGCGTGCCTCGCTTCATGCCGGGCAGGTCCATCAGCGGGTTGTCCTGGTTCGCGGTGCTGCTGATGGCGAGGCTGCCGTCGGGCTTGCGAATCAGCCAGGCCCAGCCCGAGCCGAAGCGTGTTGCCGCCGCCTGATTGAACTGCGACTGCATCTCCTCCATGGACCCAAAGCCGCTGTTGATGGCCGCCAGCAGTTCGTCCGATGGCGACCCACCTTGTCCCTGCGGTGCCATCACGGCCCAGAACTGGCTGTGGTTCCAATGGCCGCCGCCGTTGTTGCGCACGGCCATCGGGTAGCGGGAGATCTGCCCTTGCAGCGCCTCAAGGCTGAGGCTTTTCAGGGAGGGGTTGGCGGGGATCTGGGCGTTGAGATTGGCCACGTAGGCGCCGTGATGGCGGTCGTGGTGGATGGTCATCGTGGTGGCATCGATTGCCGGCTCCAGGGCTTCGGCGCCATAGGGGAGCGGCGGCAACGCAAAGTCGGCCCGGGCGGGCAAGGCCGGGCCCCAAAGCAGCAGCAATGCCGTCAGGCAGGCCAGCAGGGGCCGGGTCAGGAGCGGAAGGGGCACGGGACTGGGGCAGGGTTGCTGGGATCAGCCTGCCGGATGGCGGTCGGTCCTGGGGCTGTCAAGTCGCCTCTCAACCTGATCAACGTCCAATGTGCAAGGCCAGCCTGGCTCACTGTTTTTCGGCCTGATCCAAAGCGGTTGTGTCCTGATGGCTGCGCTGAGTGATGAAATCACCAGAACACCACATTCCATCGTTTGGCCAGGATCTGGAATCCTTTCATGGCTGGGATTACACCTTGGTTGCTGGGCTACCTCTCTAGGTTGAGGTCAAATCCATCACATCGTGCTGCTTCGGTTGACAAAGAAATCCATCCCGCCGAGACCACAGGAATGGCCTATCGCGTCAACCATGGGCGATCCACCAGACCGTGGCATTTAAGAGGTGAATTGAAAAGCAAGCTAGGCTTTGTTTTGCGCTATCCCAAGGGCTCCATGCGTGCTCCATTCGCCATCGTTGCCGCTGCTCTCCTGGGATTCAGTTTGCCGGCTGGGGTCTCTGTCGCCCAGACTGCGATCGAGAGTCAAAGAGTCACGTTTCAGCCCGGAGCCGATTCCACCTTGATCAACGGTGGATTCAAAGGTGACCGGACTATCGACTACAAATTGAGGGCCGGTGTCGGGCAGGCCTTGACGGTGGACCTCAAGGGATCCAACCCACAGAATTAGTTCAATGTTCTGGCGACTGGCACGGATACGGCTATGTTCATCGGCAGCAGCTCCGGTAACCACTTCCGTGGGCTTGTGCCCAGCGATGGCGATGTCAGGGTGAGGGTGTACGTGATGCGCCCAGCGGCACGACGCAATGAGATAAGCACCTATAGCCTGAAGGTCGCGATCGGCGGAACACCCCTGGTCCCCGTGCCCGCTTCCCAGGATGGCTTAATCGCTGGCACCCCCCTATCACGCCTCGGCGGAGGTGCCCTGTGCATCCGGGATTAGCGGTAAGGTCGCCAGTTGCAAGGCCTTCGTGATTCGCAGGCCTAACAACAGCGGTACGGTGGTGGTGACGAAACCCGATGGCCAGAAGCGTCAGTTCCTGTTTGTGAAGGGTCAAGCGGTTGCGTCTGATCAACCCGAGAAGTTGTCTGTGCAGCGGCGTGGCGATGTATCGGTGCTCATCTTGGGGGAGAACCTCGAACGTTATGAGATTGTCGATGCGCTGGTGTTAGGGGGCTGACGTCAGGGTGCATGGAAAGCCATTGAATGCCAGTATCTGACGAGTATCTCGGTGGCTGAGAATCTCGACGCCCTCCCCCCTGTTTGGGCGTGACATGGAGGTGGTTCTGGCAGTTCGAGCCGAACCGGAGTCGTTGGCAGACGAGGAGCGCCCCGAGTCCGGACACCGCTTTCCCCCGGCCCAAGCGCTTGCCGCTCACCAGCCGATGCGCAAGACACCACCCCAGCGGCCGTCAACAAGAGCAGCGAACGGTCAGGGATTAAGCATTGCTACCCATTTGCCGGCCAAAAGGGCCTTAAGTGGTATGGAGCGCAGAGATAAACCATGACCATCAAGCCCGGAGACCTGATCAGCCTCATTCAAAACCCTGGTGACACCTATCAGGTGGTCAATCTTGACGACTGCTCTGATTGCGTCTGGGTCAGGCGCTGGCCCTTGGATGCCCATCGCTCACCAACCTTTGCGGTGCAGAGCGCCGAAATCTGCCAGGCTCTTTCGGAGGCGATCCGATGATTCCACCCCTGGCTGCTGTGCTGAACCGTCTGCTCTGCCACGCCTGGAGAACTGTATTGCTCGCTGCCGTGATCGCCGGCGCCGCGGAGTTGTGCAGCTTGGAGTTTGGTACCAACTAGCCCAAGTTCGCCCTGTTGCCCGCGTCTTGATGATCGGCAAAGAAGTGCAGATCGGCAAAGAACGGCCAGAGTTCAGGACGAACAGCTGTAATGGGACACGCCACCGGCGTTAAAGAATTTCTGGGGCTTCAGGCGGTCGTAAGACATCTCAAACGCCGCAGTGGGCTCGTCATAGGGATGGCTGAACACCTCCTGGAGCTCCTCAATCAGGCTGTAGTCACCGCGTTCAGCCTGTTGGTAAGCGGGTGCGATCAGCCATTCGCGCCAGGTGACCCTGGGGTTGGTGCGTTTCATCGCATCAGATGTTTTGTGGATGTCACCGAATTCCGTGATGCGTACCCGCCAGTGTTGCAGCCAGCTTTGCCACTGCAGATCGAGCTGCTCTGAACTGGGCAGATAGAAGCTCTCTTTCAAGGCTGAGAGTTGTTCTGGAATGTGTGACAGCCGGCGAAAAAAGATCGTGTAGTCCACCTTGCTGAGAGCCATCAGCTCCAGCAGCTCATTCACCAGTACCGCGTCGTACCTCTTCAGGCCGAGCTTCCTGGCCCACATGGCCTCAAGCTCCCGCTGCATCGCTTCGGCAAAGCCGTCGCGGATCTGATCTAACTGCGACAGTGCCTCCGTGTCATCGGCCAGCAGCAGCCTGATGGCGGCCCAGAACATCTGATAGTTAGCTTCGGCGGCATTCGGTTGGTTGAAGAACGAGAAATGCTCGCCGCCACCGGTCCAGGGCTGAAATCCGGGGTCGAACAATTCGCAGAATCCAAAGGGACCATAGTCCAGGGTGAAGCCACCGGCGGCACAGTTATCACTGTTGAAATTGCCCTGGCAGTAGCCAACGCGCATCCAGTTGGCCACCAGTGCTGTGAGACGCCCGCGAAAGAGATGGGCCAGCTCCACCACCTGATCGCTGAACGGCAGGCCCGGATCAATCTCTGGCCGGTAGTTCCGCTCGATCAGATGCTGAACGATCATCCGCAACTCGTTCAGGGCAGACGGATGGGCGGCGCGGCGGGCGCGACGGGCAAACAACTCCAGCTGGCCCACCCGCAGAAACGAGGGCGCTACCCGTGTGGTGATCGCCGCCCAATTGTCCACCAGGATGTCGGGATCGAACGACCTCGAGTTCGGCGCGTACCAGGGCCTGCGCACGGTTTCGGATCGGGACACGTACAGCGTCAACGAGCGTGAGCTGGGAACCCCCAGCGCATGCATGAACTCCTGCGCCAGAAACTCGCGCACGCTGGAGCGGAGCACGGCCCGACCATCGGCGCCACGGCAATAGGGCGTCGGGCCACCGCCTTTGAGTTGCAGTTCCCAGCGCCGGCCGTTGAACAGGCCTTCGAACACCGAAATCGCCCGGCCATCGCCATAGCCGTTGCCGGTACCAAACGGGCACTGCTGGATGTATTCGCTGCCATAGATCGAGAGGGCATAGCCGGTGGCCCAGCCGTACGGTCGCATCGGCTCCACCGCCACGCTGATGTCACCGGAGAACAGACGGCGGAACTGGTTGTCATGGACCAGCGCGTCGCTCAGGCCCAGGTCGTGGAACAAGGTTCTGCTGTGGGCGACGTACTCCGGCGCTGGCAGCGGCGTCGGTGTCACCGGCACGTAATGACCTGAGAACACCTGGCGGGGCTGGTGATCCTGGCCATCGGTGCTCGCCTGAGGATCGGCGTGCAGGCTATCCAGCAGCGAATAGTCGGCCCGTTCGGCCAGGGCCGCGAAGCTGGTCGTGGTCGGCGCTTCGAACGCTTGGGCGGTGCCTGCCATGGGGCCGATCGTCACGGGTCTTACGGGTTCTGGGCTTGCGGGGGCCTGGCCCTGGCGCTGACGTCATCATGGCTGCCCCAAGCCGCGACTCCGGGCACCGCAGCACCAGATCACAATCGCCAGCCCATTCCCATCAGAGCGAGAAGCATTAACTCCAGCCCGATGGCGAACAGGATGGGCCGGGTTGGGGTCATGGCGGAGCGCAGGTCTGACCACATGTCAGCTCGTGCTCGTTGGAGGCGACCCTGTGCCCGGCTCGTGCTGTCACCAACACCATCCATGGCATCCCAAAGGGCTGCGTTCCGGCCCAGCGTCGCCCATGGTGGAGATGCCTTTTCAGTCCGGACCATGAGCAGCGCCGACCAAACCGGCCAGCCCGACGACGTGAATCCTGCGATCCAGCAGGTGCTCGATGCCATGGAGGCTGCCGAAATCAGCCCCGAGGAAGCCCTGCAGATCAGCCTGGTCCTGCTGAACTTCGTCGAAGAACACCATCTCGACAACCTGGAGGAGTTCCTGGCCGATGAGCAGCCCGATGCCATCAGCATCGCCGTCTGGGCCGCCGACAGTGCTCGCCTCAAGACCGCCCGGGAACTGTTGGAGGAAGTCCTCGGCGACGACGACGAGGAGGAGTCGGACGACAGCGACAGCGAAGAGGACAGTGACGGTGGCGAGGAGGACGCGTAGTCCCAGGCGCGGCACAGACACCTAGGCCGATGTTGTGTGGGGACGAATGTCCAGGACAGCCAAGGGCTCCTGAAGTGTTCTGCACCTCAGGTGTCCTTGGGGCGCCCAAGTCCCTCCATGGTTCAGCGTCACCCCTGGAGCAAGGGCGACGGAACAGGTCTTTGTTCAGTCAGACGGTTGCCATCGCGTTGACCGTGGCTGAAAAGACTGGGGCCAGCCCCAAGGAAGGTGCTGGCGCCAGTGCTTTTCTGAGCCTTCGCCATCGTGGTGAAGGCTTGGGATGCCCTGTCTTTTCAATGTCTGGTTTCGAACAACGGCTGATTCCGCAGCGGAATCCCTTAAACGCTTCCCCCTCGAGACGACTGGGGAACCTTTCCATCGGCAAGACGAGTTGGAAACTCGTTTCAGGGATCCAAGCCGTGAAATCCTCGGCATCGATCCCCGATCCAATGCCTGATCCAATCTGAAAGGACGAGGATCAGGTCCGCGATGGCGCCAGGAGTTAGTCGCCTCAGTGATCGGGCAACGCCAGCAACGACCTGTCCCCACCCGCATGGGTGAGCACCCCCAGGCCCACCGGCAGTCCATGGTCACGGTCCACGGCGCCGGGCCAGGCCAGCTGGGGCAAGCCGCCGAGGCTGGCTAGGGCGGCGAGCTGCAGCAGCCGCTGGATCACGGTGTTGACGCTGCGGTCGTTGCCGAGGCTGCCGCAAGGGGGCGCCACCGTGGGGGTGCAGGGCAGCAGCAGCAGGGCTGGGCCTCCACCATTGGGTGAGGGGGCCAGCAGCTGCTGCATCCGCTCCCGCAGCGTTTGGCGGGCGATCAGGGCTGCCGGCAAGAGGCTGCGGTCCCGCCCAGCCACCAGGGCACGGTTGCGCTCCAGGGTGGGGCCCACGGGTAGATCGCTCGGCAGCGGGGCTAGGCTCTGCTCGATCTCGGCCCACTGCACCGCCTCGAGCAGGCGCTGCAGCTCCTCCGGCGACTCGATGCCCAGTTCCGCCAGCGGCCAGCGCTGCAAGGGCTGTCCCAGTCGCTCAGCCAGCGAATCGGCTTGGTGCTCCAGGACCGTAGCCACAGCGGAATCGGCGAGGGCCCAGAGCTCGGGGATCCAGCCAACGGCGCTGACCGTTGGCCGCAGGGTGGCGTGAGCGTCACCCTGCGGCGCGATCGGCTCCAGCAGGGTCGTCATCCCGCGCTGCAACGTCTCACAAGAAGAGGCGAACAGGCCCACGGTGTCGAGGCTGGGGGCCAAAGGGGCCACCGCCTCAGTAGAAACGGCACCGTGACTGGGGCGTAGCCCCCAGAGGCCGCACCAGCTGGCGGGGGCGCGGATCGAGCCGGCCGTGTCGGTACCGAGGGCCAGATCGGCCTCGCCAAGGGCCACTGCCGCCGCGCTGCCACTGCTGGAACCTCCAGGGATCCGGCCGGGGGCCCGCGGGTTCGGTGGTGTACCACCCCAGGCATTCTCGCCGGCCAGCCCGAAGGCGAATTCGTCCAACCAGGTGGTGCCGAGACAGCGTGCCCCGGCCGCCAGCAGCCGCTGCACCACAGGTGCATGGACCGGGCTGGGCTCCTGGCGAGCGGCCCAGTGGGGGTTGCCGCAACCCATCCGGCATCCCCGCACCGCGATCAGATCCTTCACCGCGAAGCTCAGACCCGCCAGGGGAGTTTCCGCCGCGGTAAGGGCAGCCCCGTCCTGGGCCAGGGACAGCTGTTCATCGGCGTTGAAACGCCTGGTCCAGACCGGATCTGTGGTGTGGGGCATGCAAGTGGTGAGGGTGAGGGACCGATCCGATCCCGTTGGCAGAAGCTGGACCAACCCAGCAGGTGTGAGGTTGCAAACGCTGGAATCGATGGCGGGCCGGCGTCCGAACAAGCCGGGATTGTCAGACCCCCGGCGCAAGCCACCAACCAGCGGCTGCCATGCAAACAGACATCTTTCCACGCTGACCTCCAGCGATGGCTATTTTCACCTGGGCTCGAGATTGAGCGCAATCGATTGACATGCATGTCCCTGCAAGTCCACACTGTTGACTCAATCCTGCTGCGTTGAGCAACCACACCAACTTAATCATTCTTGTCCAGGCTCGGGATCTACAAGATTATCGGGGTCGTTGACTGATAGCGACAAGCACCCGTTTAACCTATCGAGGATCCAAGACCACAACCCGTTCAAGCCTCGTCAACGATTCGTGTCAGCATTGCTCTGGAGCAGCGGTTTGATCCTCCGGCGCAGCTACAGGCCAACCGATGCCTTTAATCCTTTCAAACCGTGTGGCCATGAATCCTGAACCCATCCGCTTCACCGATGGGGCTGGTTACGACCGCTTCATGGGGGTCTGGAGCCGACGGGCCGGCCAGGATTTCCTCGATTGGATCGCCCCAAATCCGGGCCAGCGCTGGCTGGATGTGGGCTGTGGCAATGGTGCCTTCACCCAACTGATCGCCGAGCAGAACCAACCGCTCAAACTTGTCGGCATCGACCCGTCGGAGGCGCAACTCGCCTATGCGCGCCAGCAGCCTCTGTTGCAGGGTGTGGAGTTTGTCAATGCCGACGCCATGGAACTGCCATTCCCCGATGGCGCTTTCGATCTGGCGGTGATGCCCCTGGTGATCTTTTTCGTGCCAGACCCGGCCCAGGGGGTGGCCGAAATGGCGCGGGTCGTGGTCCCCGGTGGAACCGTGGCCGCTTATGCCTGGGATATGGAGGGTGGGGGCTTCCCCTACCAGAGCGTGAATGAAACCCTTGCCGCGCTCGGCTGCGCGATTCCCAGACCGCCCAGTGCCGCTGCCTCCCGCCTGGAAGCGCTGGGTGATCTCTGGGTCCGTGCCGGCCTTGGCGCTATCCACACCAACGTGATCACGGTGGAGCGCACCTTTAACGATTTCGACGATCTCTGGCACACCGTCCTCGGAGGGCCGAGCGCCGGTCAGGCCCTCGCGGCCATGGGCGAGCCGGACGTCTGCCGATTCCGTGAACTGCTGAGGGACCGCCTGCAACCGGCCGGTAGCGGTCCGATCACCCTCTCGGGGCGGGCCCATGCCATTCGGGGCACGGTGCCAGGCGGTTGATGGCTGATATCGATCAACCCCCGCTCTAGCACCATGTCCGTACTGGCTGAGCAGGGGAATGATCAGCCCTGCAGGACATCCAGTCCGCCATCCGTTTCAATGCCAAGGTATTGAAACCATCCTTTCAGTTGATTTCAGTCCGCCTCGGTTGGCTGTTGAAACAGCGCTATCGGCGCAAGCTCTTTGGCCACCCCGACCGGTGGGCTGATCAGCGCCATCGATTTCTTCAGAAGCAGACATCGGCGTTCTACCCGACGACAAGGGGGATCAGCAGGTGTCCGGCTGGCCGCGAGGTACGGTGCCCTCTTAACGGGTAAATTGCCTGTCAGCGTCTGTTGAAGTTGACTTATCATGATCCAATGCATTCGCCTGTGGACTGGGGATGATGGTCAGTCACATTTCGAGAACGGCGTGATTGCTCTCCATGAGGGAGTACGAGCCGACTTTCTCAGTGGCAAGATGGATGCCGTCAGTGTTGCATTTCAGCAGACCGATTCGGGCGGATCCTTTGATTGGCATACGGCACCTGAAAGGCAATTCGTGATCACCCTGAGCGGCACCCTGGAGTTCAAGACCCGAGAGGACAAGCATTTCATCCTCAATCCAGGCATCGTCCTGCTGGCTGAAGACACGGCTGGTGGCGGTCACACCTGGAGACTCGTTGACCAGGAGCCCTGGCGTCGCATCTACGTGGTATTGGCGCCCGCTGCTGAAGTCTTTTTCACGGCCGAGGTTCCGTCATGAGCAGCGACATGGTGGATGTGCTTCTTGTCGGCGCTGGGATCATGAGCAGCACACTGGGTGTGTTCCTCAAGGAGTTGAATCCCGATTTGCGCATTGAGATGGTTGAGCGCATGCCGCATGAGGCCGAGGAAAGTTCTGGTGCCTGGAACAATGCGGGCACAGGTCATGCCGGGAATTGTGAGCTCAACTTCACACCGATGGCCAAGGATGGTTCGGTTGACATCGCGAAGGCTCTGGAGGTCAACGTTGAATTTGATCTTTCACGCCAGTTCTGGTCTTACCTGATTAGCAAAGGCCTGATTGAAACTGCCGATTGTTTCATTCATCCAGTGCCCCATATGAGCTTTGTGATGGGCGAAGCAAATCTGGAGTTTCTCAAGAAGCGCCATGCCCTGATGAGTGCCCATCACTGCTATCACGGCATGGAGTATTCGGACGATCATGGCAAGATCGCCGAATGGGCACCCTTGATTATGGAGGGCCGCGACTGCAGGCAGCCGGTTGCAGCTACCCACATGATCAATGGCGCCGATGTTAATTATGGCGCTTTGACGAAGAACCTCATTGGCATTCTGCAAAGGCACGACAATTTTCAGGCCCAATTCGGAACAGCTGTTACCGGCCTTTCCCGACGCCCCGAGGGGGGGTGGCACGTTGTTGTCAAGAACCAGATCACCGGCGCTGAACGCACGATTGCAACTCGCTTCGTATTCCTTGGTGCCGGTGGTGCCGCGCTCACCCTGCTTCAGAAGTCCGGCATCCCGGAGTCTCATGGTTATGCCGGCTTCCCTGTGAGCGGGCTGTGGCTACGTTGCGAAAAACCCGATGTCGTCAATCGCCACCATGCCAAGGTCTATGGCAAGGCGGCAACGGGCTCTCCTCCCATGTCCGTGCCCCATCTCGACACTCGGATCATTGATGGCAAGCGTTGGTTGCTGTTCGGTCCCTACGCCGGCTTTTCCACCAAATTTTTGAAGCATGGCTCCTACTGCGATCTGCCCCGATCGCTGCGGCTCGCCAACCTGCTGCCGATGTTGACCGTCGCCAAGGATAACTTCCCCTTGGAGGAATACCTGCTCGGCCAGGTCCTGCAGACCAACCAGCATCGCTTCATGGCACTGCGGGAGTACTATCCGACCATGAATGAAGGCGACTGGCAACTTGCCGTTGCAGGCCAGAGGGTGCAGATCATCAAGAAAGAAAAGCATTATTCCGGTCAGCTCGAATTCGGAACGGAGATCGTGGCAGCCACCGATGGCACCCTGGCAGCCCTTCTGGGCGCCTCACCAGGGGCATCAACAGCCACCCACATCATGATCACGATGATCGAAACTGTTCTGTGTGATGATCTGGTTGGTGGTTGGCAAGAAAAGATGGCTGCGATTATCCCATCCTATGGCCATAATCTCACGGAAGATGCAGCGATGCTCAGGAAGGTAAGGGCCGACACCGCCGCTGTCCTTGGCCTACAGAATGTTTAGTTTTGGCTTTTGCCTGTCCAGATGGACCGGCGAGCTCAGCTGGGGTGACTCCAGATGGTTCAACGCTCTTGACTGCGGTGATGACATCACCACCGTCCAGGCGTTGAGGCCTCGGGCCATGAAGTCTTGCCCCGTGGCAACGATGAAAACGAACCATCAGCCATGGCAGCAGGACTACGTATCCGCACAAACGGACAACTCCAGAAGCTGCCATTCCATGCCGAAGTGTCCACACCTCGGTCCTACCGCTCGAAAGTTGTTGGCCAAGCTCTGCACGTTGTCTGGAGGATTTACGGTGGCATCTGCCTTACCTGACTGCTGTTGACGCCCCCCATACTCGTCCTCAAGTCTCAGGGTGGCACATCGTCTACAAGTGCAGCTGGGCTTCGCAGCTGGCTGTCCCAGAGCCATGAGCACTGCGGGGCTGACGTTGCTGGTGGCTGACCGTGGTGCAGCGATGCCCCGGTTGAACAGGCTTGATCACCTTGCTGGCTCCCGCGCTGAAAGCCAGATCAACGCGGCCTGGGTGCGGTTGCTCACCTGCAGTTTCTGCAGCAGCAGGTGCACATGGCTGCGTACGGTGCCCTCGCCGATCCGCAGTCGCTGGGCGATGTCGCGGTTATTGAGGCCAGCCGCCAGGCAGGCCAGCACATCCTGTTCGCGTTGGGTGAGGTCGTTAAGCCGCTCGCTCTGGCCAGTCGTGGCGATGGCCTGCATTGGATCCAGGCGCTTTAGCGCCGCCGTGGCCTTCTGATCCCACCAACTGGCCCCCGCCTGCAGCGAGGCCAGCGCCAGCTCCACCAGCGCCAGGGCCCGCTCCTTGTGCAGATAGCCACGAGCGCCTGCCCCCCAGATCCGCTGCACCCAGAGAGGATCATCCTGGCTGGTGAGGATCAGCACCGGCAAGGTTGTGGTGGCCGTGATTCGGCGACAGGTGGCGAGTCCGCCCAGCCCCGGTAGCACTAGATCAAGCAGCACCAGATCCACCGGCCTGCTCACCAGCAATTCCAGACCCTGCTCACCGTCGTCGGCGACCCACACCTGCCCCACGGCGGCCAACTGGCGCAGATGGCTGGCCATCGCCAGCTGGTACGCCTGGTCGTCCTCAATCAGCAGCAGATCCACGGCTGGTTAGCTCACAGGTTGCGGCAAGCGCACCTCAACCCTGGCACCGCCGCCGCTGATGTTGCTGGCATGGATGTGGCCGCCGTGGGCCTCCGTGATCAGACGGCAGAGATACAGGCCCAGCCCCGCTCCAGGCTTCCCATGGCCCCGGTGGGCAAACCGCTGAAACAGCTGCGGCAGTTGCTCCGGCGGGAATCCCTGGCCGCCATCGCGCACGTCGATCCAATAGGCAAACTCCCGCTGGCTGAGTTGCAGCCAAACCCGCTGGCCGCGCAGGCTGTGGTGCACGGCATTGAGCAGCAGGTTCTCGATCAGGCGCTGCAGCAGCGAGGGATCGGCGCGCAGATCCATCCCGCCTGAGCCCTGCTGGCGCAGCACCAGTGTGATCTGCCGAGGAGCGGCGATCGGCTCGACGCTGCCCAATGCCTCCTGGGCAATCGCCAACAGATTGCAGGCCTGCAGCTGCAGCTGCAGGCCCTCCTGCTCGGCCCGGAACACCTGCAGCAGGTCGTCGATCAGGCGCAGGCAGCGTTGCTGGCTGCTGCGGATGGCCTCCACCACGCCACCGGGCTCCAGCAGGGAGAGGGAGGCCAGGGTGCCCAGCACCGGTGTCTTGATGTCGTGGGCGAGGGTGGCGATGACATCGCTTCGCAGCTGCGCCTGACCCAGCTCCACCTCCATGGCGATGCGCTGCTGCTCCAATTCCCGGTTGCGCACCAGCAGGGCGGTGGTGACCACCAGGCCAAGGCAGACCAGCAAGCGGTCGATCAGCACGGCGGCCAGGTTCTGCTGCACCGGCAGGGGCACCAGCAGATTGAGCAGCGTGGAGCTGCAGCAGATCAGCAGAAACCGCCAGGCCTGGGCGGGGCTGCGCTGCGAGGCCCCGAGCAGCAGCGGCACGACATAGAGAATGCCGAGCACGACGGCCGGAGGTGTGGCCAGCTCCAGCAGCAGGATCAGCAGCCAGATCGCCCACACCAGGACGATCGGAGTCCTGGAGAGTCTCACGAGCCGATGATCTCCTGGACCTGCGTCGGTAGCCCCTCGGAGATCAGGTGAAGATCGATGCTTTGGCCCCGGAGCTGATGCTGCAAACGCTCGGACAACGGCCGGCGGAACAGGGCCTTGAGGCGTGAGCGCATCGTCTGGCCGAGCACGATCTGGGTGATGCGCCGCTCCTGGGCCACCCGGGCGATCGTCGGCAGGATCTCGGCGCTCTCCTCACGCATGAAGATGCCACCGACGTCCTCACATAGACGGCGGCATTCCTCCTGGATCAGCGCTTCGTCGCGGCTGAGAAAGCGGTGGGGATCGTGCACGGTCAGGACCAGCAAGGGGGCATCCATGGCGGCGGCCAGGCGGGCGGCGCGGCGCAGCAGGCGCTTGCTGGTGTGGTAGTTGGCAAGGCAGACCATCACCCGTTCGCGCAGCGGCGTCAGCGAGGGGAGCACATCGTTCTCGACCCGGTCGGCCACCTCCCGCAGCGACAACTCCCGCAGGGCCACCAGATGGCGCCGCTGGAAGAAGTTGGCCAGTGCTTGGCCCACCTTTTCGGGCGCGTAAACCTTCCCCTCCCTGAGCCGCTCCTGCAGGGTCTCCGGCGTCACGTCGACGAGCACCACCTCATCGGCCAGCTCCAACACGCGGTTGGGGATGCGTTCGCGCACCACCACCCCGGTGAGTTCGGCCACCAGGTCGTTGAGACTCTCCAGGTGCTGGATATTGAGCGTCGAGTAGACGTCGAAGCCGGAGATCAGCAGCATCTCCACGTCCTGCCAGCGTTTGTCCCGTTCGCTGCCGGGCACGTTGGTGTGGGCCAGCTCATCGACGAGCACCAGCTGCGGATGGCGGGCCACCACGGCGGCCACATCCATTTCCTCCAGCTCGACGCTCTGGTACTGGATCCGCTTGCGGGGGATCTGCTCCAGTCCCTGCGCCTCTCGGGCGGTGTCCTGGCGGCCATGGGTCTCCAGCAGGCCGATCACCACATCGGTGCCCTCCCGCAGCGCTTCCCTGCCCTCCTGGAGCATGCGACAGGTCTTGCCCACACCCGGAGCCATGCCGATGAACACCTTGTGGCGGCCGCGCCGGTGGGTGGAGCGGATCATGGCCGGCTTGTGTCTGACGGGCGTTGCGTCGGCGCCGTGAACTGATCAAGCGCCAGGTTGAAGGCGAGCACGTTCACCACCGGCTCGATCGCCTGCAGGCTGATGGGCCCCACCTGGTTCCGGCGCAGCAGCGCCTCAAGCCGGGCCACAGGCAGCTGGTGCTCACGGGCCAGACGAGGCAGCTGCTGGCGTGCCGCCGCAAGGCTGATGTGGGGATCGACGCCGGAGCCCGAATCCAACAGCAGGTCGGCGGCCGGGCTGCTGACACCCTGCGTTTGCCAGGCGCTGGCGCCGGCGGCCACCCTGTCCTTCAGGGCCGGGTTGCTGGCTGCCAGGTTGGGGGAGCCGGCGGGACGACCCTGCAGATAGCGACCGGAGCTGAAAGTCTGGCCGATCAGGCGCGAGCCCACCACCTGACCATCGCGGCGGATCAGGCTGCCGCCGGCGGCATCGGGCGCCACCAGATGGGCCAGGCCGAGCAGCGGCAGGGTGATCACCACCACCGTCAGCGTCCAGAGCACCAGAGTGGCCCGCACCCCCCGCAGCAGTTGGGCGAGGAACGTCATCAGAACTTCTCCGGTTGGGCGATCACGACGAACAGGTAGCCCCCCAGCGCGAGGGTGCCGCTGAGCAGCAGGGCAAGGGCATGGCTCTGCAACGGCGGCTGAGCGCCGCGGAACAGGGGGGCCATGGCGATGCTGCCCGCCACGAGCAGCAGGGGCAGCCAGAAGCGGATGTGGAGAAAACGCGTCATCGGGAAGGTTTCAGAGGGTCTCAAATTGATCAGATCAGCCGTAGAGCTCCGAGAGCCAGATCAATCACCTTGATCCCGACGAAAGGCGCCACCACACCACCGGCGCCGAACACCAGCAGATTGCGGCGCAGCAGCTGCTCGGCGCTCAGGGGGCGGAACTGCACGCCCTTCAGGGCCAGGGGCACCAGGGCGGGAATGATCAGGGCGTTGAAGACCATCGCCGAGAGAATTGCTGATTGCGGTGAGGCCAGCTTCATCACATTCAGGGCCTCCAGTCCGGCGCCGGCAAACAACGCCGGCAGGATGGCGAAGTATTTGGCGATGTCATTGGCGATCGAGAACGTGGTGAGCGCACCGCGGGTGATCAGCAGCTGCTTGCCGATCGTCACGATGTCGATCAGCTTGGTGGGATCACTGTCCAGATCGACCATGTTGGCCGCCTCCTTGGCGGCCTGGGTGCCGGAGTTCATCGCCACGCCCACATTGGCTTGGGCCAGGGCAGGGGCGTCGTTGGAACCATCGCCGGTCATGGCCACCAGCTTGCCGAGCTTCTGCTCCTGTTGAATCACGGCGATCTTGTCCTCGGGCGTGGCCTCGGCGATGAAGTCATCCACACCGGCCTCGCGGGCAATCACGCTGGCTGTGATCGGGTTGTCGCCGGTAAGCATCACGGTGCGGATGCCCATGCGCCGCAGCTGCTCGAAGCGCTCGCGGATGCCGGGTTTGATGATGTCTTTTAGGTAGATCACCCCGAACACCTCGCCGCCGCGGCAGACCGCCAGGGGCGTGCCCCCCAGCCGGGACACCTGCTCGAAGCAGCCATCGAGTTCGGCGGGCACCGTGCCGCCGCGGGAGCGCACGAAGCCCTTGACCGCATCCACCGCCCCCTTGCGAAACTCCACGCCCTCAGGGCTGTCGGTTCCGCTCATGCGCGTGCGGGCTGAGAAGTCGATGCCAATGGCCTGTTCGGGCTCAAAGGCCAGAACGGCGCCGAGTTTTTCAGCCAATCGCACGATCGAGCGGCCCTCCGGGGTCTGGTCGAAACAACTCGCCCCCAGCGCCGCTTGCGCCAGCTCCGCGCTGCTGTGGCCGCCCAACGGCAGGAACTCCTCCGCCAGCCGGTTGCCGAGCGTGATCGTGCCGGTCTTGTCGAGTACCAGGGTGTTGACATCGCCGCAGGCCTCCACCGCCCGCCCGGAGGTGGCGATCACGTTGAACTGGGCCACCCGGTCCATGCCGGCAATGCCGATGGCGCTGAGCAACCCGCCGATCGTGGTGGGGATCAGGGCCACCAGCAGCGCCACCAGGGTCACCACTGAGGGGGCCTGCCGCAGATAGCCCGCTACCGGCGAGAGGGTGGCCACGGCGATCAGGAACACCTGGGTGAGCACCGCCAGCAGCACCGTGAGGGCGATCTCGTTGGGGGTCTTGCTGCGCTCGGCCCCCTCCACCAGGGCGATCATGCGATCGATGAAGCCCTTGCCTGGATCGGCGCTGATCCGCAGGGTGAGCTGATCGGAAAGGATCCGGGTGCCACCGGTGACGGAGCCCGCCACATCGGAGCCGGCCTCCTTGAGTACAGGAGCCGATTCGCCGGTGATCGCCGATTCATCCACCGAGGCCACCCCGGCGACCACCTCACCATCGGCCGGGATCACATCGCCGGCCTGCACCAGCACCAGATCGCCCCGGCGCAGATCCGATGAATCCACCAGATCGATCTCGCCATCGGCTGTTTGGCGGCGGGCCTGGGTGCGGGCCTGGGTGCGCCGCAGGGCATCGGCCTGGGCCTTTCCCCGTCCCTCCGCCAGGGCCTCGGCGAAGTTGGCGAACAGCAGGGTGGCCAGCAGGGTGAGGCTGATCAGGGCGTTGAAGCCCCGCTCCCGGGCGGCGGCCTGGGCATCGAGCAGGCGGGGATCGAGGCTGAGCAGCAGGCAGAGCACGGTGCCGCACCACACCACGAACATCACCGGGTTGGCGACGGCCAGGCGTGGATCGAGCTTGCGCAGCGACGCCACCATCGCCCGTCTGACCAGGCCCTGCTGGCGGGGGCGCTCGGTGTAGCGCCGCTCCTGGCGGGGTCCCCGCGGCATGCGGGGAAAGGGAACACGCATCGTTGTCGTCATGATGACTGCTCAGTACGCCAGGGAGAGGGCCTCGGCGATCGGCCCAAGGGCCAGCACCGGGAAGAAGGTGAGCGCGCCGAGGATCACCAGCACCACCGCCGTGACACCGGTGAACAGGCCGCTGTCGGTGCGCAGGGTGCCGGGGCTGGGCTCAAGGGCCGGCTTGCGGCGGAAGCCATCGGCCAGGGCCAGCAGTGCCGCGATCGGCAGGTAGCGGCCGCCCAGCAGGCTGATGCTGGTCGTGAGATTCCACCAGGGGCTGCTGTTCGCCAGTCCGGCCAGACCGCTGCCGTTGTTGGCGGCTGCGGAGGCGTATTCGTACACCACCTGGCTGATGCCATGGGGACCGGGATTGCTGATGCCCGCCAGGGCCTGCCCGCCCGCCAGGGTGAGCGCCGCCGGGATCAGCACGAAGATCGGATGGATCAGCAGGATCAGGCTGGCCCACACCACCTGGGCTTTCTCCACCTTGCGGCCCA
This sequence comes from Synechococcaceae cyanobacterium ELA739, assembly GCA_037127935.1. Lineage (GTDB taxonomy): Bacteria > Cyanobacteriota > Cyanobacteriia > PCC-6307 > Cyanobiaceae > Cyanobium. The sequence continues at coordinate 103,840 of JBAXXM010000008.1, read as the reverse complement.
GGAATTCCGGTGTGCGGCCCACCATCAGGCCGGTGAGGAACACCGCCAGCAGCACGAACACCAGCAGGTAGGCGATGCCGGTGCCCTGCCCGCCCACCACCACCTGCAGAAACAGGTTGAACAACGCGGTGAGCAGGGTCAGCGGCATGGCGGCATCGAGCGCGCCGTTTACAGCCCCGGTCATCGTGCCGGTGGTGACCACGGCCCACAGGCCGCTCAGCGCCGCCCCGAAGCGCAGTTCCTTGCCCTGCAGGTTGGGCCCCGTGAACCAGCGGTCGAGCAGCGGATTGCCCGCTTGCTCGGCCGCCATGGCCACCACGGCGCCGATGGCCAGCAGGGCGAACACCAGGATCAGCAGCAGGTTGCTCTGACGGCGGTTGCCGATGAACCGCCCGAAGGCATCGATGCTCGCCGCCGGGATGATCAGCATCGCCCAGGTGCTCACCAGGTTGGTGAACAGGGTGGGGTTCTCATAGGGGTGCGCTGAGTTGGCGCTGACGAAGCCGCCGCCGTTTTCGCCCAGCTGCTTGATCGCTTCGAACAAGGCGATCGGGCCGCGGGGCAGCAACTGCCGGCCTCCTTCCAGGGTGCTGATCTCCACCGGCGGCGCCAGGGTCATCGGCACACCGCTCACCACCAGGAACAGCGCCAGCAGCAGCGCGCCGGGGATCAGCACCCGGGTGAGTGAGCGCAGCAGATCCCGATGAACGTTGCCGATCGGCAGGCCGCTGAAGCCGCGGATCACGGCAAAGCCCACCGCCAGCCCCGTGGCGGCCGACACGAACATCAGGAACTGCAGGGCCCCCAGCTGGGCCAGGTTGCCCAGGGCCTGCTCTGGCACCAGATGCTGCTGATCGGTGTTGGTGAGAAAGGAGATCGTGGTGTGCAGCGCCAGATCCCAGCGCAGCCCCCCGAATCCCTGGGGGTTGAGCCAGCCCGGTTGGAACAGCAGCAGCGCCAGTGCCGGCAAGGCGAACAGCGCATTGCTGACCAGCAATGGCACCACGTAACCGCCGGCGGATTCGGCACTGCGGCCGGCATCCCCGATCCAGCGCAGCAGAGCGTCCTCGATGGGATTCAACCAGCGATCCCAGGCGGGCTGGGGCCGTTCATCGAAGACGTCGAAGAGATGCTGGCCCAGTGCGGGAACCATCAGCACCACCGCCGCCAGATTGAGGGCGGCCAGCAGCCAGGGGAGCATGCGGGCAGGGGATTGAACCAATCCAGACTCCTACGGATGCCTTCGGGCCACAACTGCCAAAAGGCAGAGCTGACCGACGGCCGCCCAGTCGCTCAGGCAGGCTCGATCGCCCAGCCCGGGTACTTCAGCCTGTCGTTGCTGCGGCTCTGGCAGCGACGGGTGTCATGTGTGCCATGGACGATCAGTCCCTGCTGGTGGTGGCCGGTGAGCGCGGAAAGCGGTTCGCCTTGAAGCTGGAGGATGCTTTGGCGTGTCGCGCGGACCTTGTGCATTCAGGGTTGGAGCGGGATGTCTTGCTTGAAGGAGGGCCACTCCTCCAGGGTTGATATAAGCTCCAAGTGGGAGATCGATCAAGTGGAGCCTGTCGGTTTGCTCCGAAACCGCGACCTTGAGATTATCACTGGAACTCCAGGATGTGCATCCATACCCTTTGCTCCCCGTCCCGGGTGGTTCTATGGCTTGCCATGCCCATACCCAACCAGGGTTTGGCGCGGTTTAGGTTGAGTTCCAACCCTGAAACTCAATAGGCCGGGAAGTTTCGAGCGCCTCCACTCGGCAAGATAGATGCTCAGGAGGTTGTGGAAAGTAGTGCTGATTCCTTTGGTATTTTGAGAATCGATCAAAAAAGCCTCATGCACCTCGATGCAAGGCAGTGCCCTTGGTGTATGCACAACGGTTGCCGCGGGACATCAGCGGGAGCTGCTTTGGCATGTGGATGGATGGTCACTCACCATCGTTGAGGGAGGTCGAGGAACCCTGGCCAAGTTTCAGTAAGGCACGCTGAATGGCATGGCGATTGGTGTCGGAATGCATCCGCATGCTCTGTTCCTGCCAGTGTTGCCAGTGATCCTGCTGCTGGCGTTCAATTTCACTGCGCAGGATGGGTAGTCGATTTGCCTTCAGCAGCCCGTAGCGTTCGTTGAGCGTGTGGCTGAGAACCTGCAGATCGTGGAGCTCACCGAGGTGATCTTGGGCCTGTCGCAGTTCGGCGATCCAAGCCTTCAGGGTGGGATTGCACCAGTTCTCAAAGTGTTCAAGGGCATAGCGGGCCCCTTTGATCCGTTTGCGCAGGGCGTGAAGAGCCTCGGCTGTGGGATCCTGCGAGTCCCAGCCCGGATGCAGAAACAGATCAGCTGTGAATGGGGCTTGCCAGTCGTACAGCCAGGGGTGAAGTGGCCGTTGGCCCGTGGGGGTGAATCGGGGTTTTTGTTGCCATTTGTGCAACCGGGCCAGAAGCTTGAGATAGCGGGAATGGCAAAGGCCTTCCTTCAGGGAATCAAAGGCTTGGCTGCGATCCCGCTCGAGACGCTTTATGACAGGTTCCATGCTGCATCTCTCCCGTTCAGGAAGACACGGCAGCAACTGCTCCACCAGCCTTAAGCGCAGCACATCAAGGTCGCGGCACAGGCCGGTGCGGCGAGCTACAGCGGCAATCCGGCCACTGTCCACCGAATCAGGCAGCTCAAGAGCAGGGCCGAACTGGGCCAGAGCCGTACGCAGCCGCCGCAGGCTCACGCGCAGTTGGTGGAGCGGTTCGGGATCGCGATCAGCCAGCACCTCCGGTTGCAGCTTCCCGAGACGTCGCGTTTGCCGCTGGATCAACTCCAGAGCGAAGCCGCCATTGGTGAGATTCGTTTCGCCTGGGTCGTGCCCCCCCTCGACGATCGCCAGTGCATGCAAAGTTGCGGCCATGGCATGCCTCAGGTGCAAAGCTTTCCTCAGGTTAGGTCAACTCGTGGTCTCTGTCCCGACCAGAAGACGCGGCCCGAGATAGGCAGGGTTGCGCTTGGACCGGGTTGACTCCCCGCGCTATGCCGCCTGCCATGTCACTCCAGACCCAGGCTGGAGCGCTGATGAACCTTCCGGCGCCAGTGCTGTGCCAAGAATGCAGCAACGTGTCTATTCAAGATTTGATTTCAAACAATTTGTCAATCTCTGCGACTTCCTATTCATTAAGCTTAATATCCAACCCTGTCAGGATTTTGAAACGGCCATTTTCATTCTACTTGCGTCATTTCCTGATACTGTTGCAAGACCTTTGTCTTTGCACTCAAGGCATGGGATCAAAAGATCTGACCGGTTGGACCCATCTAAGATCACGATCCACATCTGGCACGAATCCGAGATTGCCACTGACGATGCAACGACAGATGATGACCTTGAGTGCATAGGTTTACAAGTCAATGGCTTGCTATCGAGATGCAGTGTTGATATTCCTCAGCCAACAGTTTTGACCGAATGTCCCAGGATGAGCTGATTGGCGCTGAGGCGGGGCCTGGCAAATGACCCAGGATGTAGTATCAATTCATATCGAGTTGACATTCGATTCAAGCAGGATGCAATACTTGTATGGGGGCTGTTCACATTTGATTCTAGATAGTCAGGCCCTCTTGTCACGTGGCAATCAACTTCCCACCGCCCAGCATTGTGATGTCTTACACGATCACTGGGGGAAACGAGTCGCGTCAATCGGTCCTGCTTGATGGCCATCCTCATCTCTTTCGTTGATGACCAATAGCCAAATCTTAACCTCGTTGTCACGGTTTGTGCCTAAGGTGTGACGGAGTTCCTTTAACCAGATGGCTGGATCCGCTCTGTCCATGACGCCCAAAGCCTTGCGCAGCATCCTGCGCTGCGGGGCTTTTGCCTCCGGCTTCGCCGTCCCCCTGGTTCTGGTCGCATGTGGAGGAACTACAACACTCAATGGGGCGGGCGCTTCGTTCCCGGCAGCAATTTATCAGCGTTGGTTCCAGGCACTGGGTTCCCAAGGGGTGCGGGTGAACTATCAGTCTGTGGGCTCTGGAGCCGGTGTGCGGCAGCTGATCTCCCACACCGTGGATTTCGCCGCCAGCGATGTACCGATGAAAGCCGACGAGATCGCCAAGGTGTCCCAGGGCGTGGTCCAGATCCCGATGACCGCCGGGGCCATCGCCGTGGCCTACAACTACAAGGGTTGTGATCTCAAGCTCAGCCAGGCCCAGCTGGTGGATGTGTTCCTCGGCAAAATCAACAACTTCAGCCAGCTCGGTTGCGCTCCGAAGCCCATCAAAGTGGTGCACCGCTCCGATGGTTCCGGCACCACCGCAAACTTCACGGCCCATCTGGCTGCGATCAGTCCGGTCTGGAAGAACAGTGTCGGTGCAGGTAAGACCGTGAAATGGCCCACCGGAATCGGTGCCAAGGGCAATGAGGGTGTGGCCGCCCAGCTCAACCAGGTGGAAGGAGCGATCGGCTATGTGGAAGCCGCCTTCGTGAAGGAACCTCTGCAGGCTGCAACCCTCACCAACGCTTCCGGCCAACTCGTGAAGCCCAACATCGCCAGTGAACAAGAGGCACTCGGGGCGATCGACCTGGGTCCTGACCTCACCGGAGCCAATGCCAACCCGGCCAAGGGCTATCCTCTCGTGACGTTCAGCTGGCTTCTTCTTTATAAGAACGGCAATGGCAACAAGCTGGAGCCCCTCAACAAGGTCCTGACCTATACCCTCTCTGATCAGGCCCAGGCGATGGCGCCAGGCCTTGGTTTCATCAGTCTGCCGCCAGGGGTATTGGCCCAAGGCCGGGCAGCTCTGGCCACACTCAAACCGTGACAGGTTTCAACTGAATCCTCTCCCGGCGTCGGGGGATGTCCTGCGGCCTGGCCTGATTGGCCCCGGCCGGGTGCATGGATTGGGGGTTTGACCCACCGCGGGTCACTCTCTCTCAGCAGTGTCTGATCCCCTGTTCCTAGGGGACTCTCAGCACTGGATGGCTGTGGTCGTGATTAGGCTTTGGGCCTGATTGTGGCCGTCATCTCCAGCATATGTTGTCTAACCGTTCAACGTTGTTAGTCGTTAACTGGAGCAACAAGCATCTAGACTCCCTTATTTAGTCGCTGCGCCCATATGATCAACAATGATGCTCGCCCTCATGTGATCTGCACGTTCAATTGCGGGTTGTCGTCCAGTCATCAAACCAGCCGCGCCTGGATAGCCAATAGCTCATCATGGCGGCAATAATCGCCATTAATATAATGCTAAATAGATAGCCATAATGCCACTTCAGTTCTGGCATGTTTTCAAAGTTCATGCCATAGATGCCGGCCAGAAAGGTCAAGGGGGCAAAGATCACTGAGATAATTGTAAGTGTCTTCATGACTTGGTTCATGCGATTGCTGACGCTGGCCATGTAGGCCTGATTCACGGCATCGCATTGATGACGGAGCCATTCACTGACTTCAAAAAGCTGATTGAGGTGCTGCTCCAAGTCCTGATACCTTTCGACAGATTCAGTTGACAAGCTGGCCTGGTTTTGTCTGATAAACAATCGAATCTGGCTCAGTAGTGGCCAAAGCTGGCGTCTTACGCGGCGAAGATTGGAATGAAGTTGGAATGCCTTGGATAGGAGTTTGGGTTTTGGCGATCGGAGTACGGATTCTTCGAGATCATCGAGCCGATCAGACATCAATTCCAACAAGGGGAAATACTGATGAAGTATTTCTTCAAAGAGTGCATGCAAAAGATCATCTAGATCTTCGGCGCAGGATTGGGGTATTTTGTTTTGCAACCAGTATGTCAGCTTTGCATAGGGATCGTGTTTTTCAAACTCTTCGACTGAGACCAGTAAGTCTGATGTGAGGTAAAAACCGACCTGCTCGCTGATCATGTGCGATGGATCCTTGCTGAAGTAGAGGCGATGGATGCAGAGCACAATATCATCAAGGTAAACCTGCAGTTGAGGCGCCTGGGGTGTTTCAATTAGAACGGGCTGGATGGGATCTGGTACATGCAATGCATTCAACATCTTTTTGAATTCACCCATGTCGGACAATCCCATGATGCGAACCCAAAGTGGATTCCCGCCTGTTCGGATTTGAGCCAAGTCATCCGAGCTGACACGGTCATGCAAGAGCACGCCTTCAGGGCTGATCTCTAACACCGAACATCGTGTGGGTGCGCGACCTCCGTAGACATAGAGTGCAGCGGGTAGATTTCCGGGTCGTGTCTCTAGTCGCCGCGCCGAAAATGTGACAGGGAAGGCATCATGTTCTTTTTTCGTGATCGTTTTTTTCGCATTCATAAAATCATGATGAGCATGGAAGCCAGAACTGTGATCCCTTGGCGCTTTACAGGTCACGATGCCAGATGTCTTAGCCAGATGAACCGCAGAGAGATTCCAGCAGCCGTGCCAGCCCCAGAAGCTGCTTTCATGAAAGGATCCTGTTGCAGGATACTGCCACTCGCCATCCCTGGGCCAGTGGCAGGGTAGATGCATGTCTCATGCCATTGCCCTTGCTAGCCAGTTCAGAGGCCCATGGTTGTTATGGCCAATCGTTTTGAGCAGCGACAGCTCGTCTGCTTCCAAATCAAGCCTTTAAATCGTAGCAGTGTCAGAGGCCAACTCGCATTCGCCTTCAATGCCGACGTCGTATTATTCTAGGTGGTAAGCACTCTGCCATCTGATCTCAGGAGCTCATACCAGATCGTTTGACCAACGGTCTCAGCAAACTTCAGAAATGAGCATCTGCATTGCCGGAGACCTGCAACTTCAGGCACCTGCGGGGGGGCTCGGGCGCTGGGTCTCCCCCTTGAACCCGCTCTTGCGAAAACTTGGATCTGGTTATCAGTAGTGGTGTTCCTTGCTCGATTTGCCGCTGCGAGAATGCAGTGGAGCTACCGCAGCCTGTGACGATGAACCGGAAGCGGTAGCGATCAGTTCTGCGTTCTAGCTCAGATACAATACTTCTGCGATCATGCGATCAAGTCCAGCCAAGAGATTTAGGCGCTGAAAAATAAGCTCTATGCCGATCAGATTGTTGTGCAAAACAACTTGTCCGTGAGGCGCACCGTGCTTTCAGCGCTTTTCAGTGCTCAGCAGCCTGATCCCACCATGCCTTCTTGGTCGTCAGTCTCCAGTTTCCGGCGTAGGCTGAGGATCCTTTGGGTGGTTCGTTCGGATTGCGCAACCCAGAGGATGGGGAATAGGAGCAGGGAATAGCCAAGGGTCGGGATCGCCAACACCAGACTCAGACCTGTGCAGAGTTGGGGTGACAGGTAGGCCGGCGGCGGTGAGGCCCCCTCAAGACCCAGCGCCACGGCGCGATCAACAATCGCTTGTTCTTCTGGGGGAAGAAATCGCATGGGTGATCCGTCAACCCACCAACCTTTGCAACACTCGGTTAACAGGCCTTTAGCTCTCTGCGTCCAGCGTCACCCGATCCTGTGCTCCACCGCACCAGTCCGTGGATATCCGTCGCCTAGCTGTAATGGTGTTCGCTGATCTGCCTCGGTGCTTGGCCCCTGTCCCGACGCCAGAAGAGCACCGCCGCAACCTTCTCCATCCTGCCCACGATCGGCTCGGACCGCCCGATGGCGTCGCGGTCTTCTTCTTGGCTTGGTGGCCCTGGCCGGCTCAGGTGTGTTCTTGCTGGGCTTGGGCTCGACCGGAATTGTGGATGAAACGCCTGCGCTGTTCGCGTCTTCTGCACGCCATATGGCCCAAAGCGGCGACTGGCTCATCCCCAGGGTGAACGGCTTACCCCGCTACGACAAACCCCCCCTCATCTACTGGCTGATGGGGGCCGTTTATGCCCTGCCCGGCTCCGTCCACTGGGATCCCCTCGGCAGCTGGTCTGCTCGCCTTCCTTCCGCCCTCGCCAGCATCACCACCATGCTGGCCCTCAGCGATACGCTCCTGCGTTGGCCTGCCTCTTGTCACGATGAAGACGTAGCGCCTGGGGCAGAACGGCCAGCCACGGCGATCAGCGCAGCCCTGGCCTTTGCCCTGGGACCGTTGATGCTCGTCTGGGGACGCACTGAGGTGAGCGACGCCCTGTTCACGGCAACCCTCGCCCTAAGCCTTTTGCTGGCCTGGCGCACCTATGCGGCGCCCCGCGGCCCCTGGTGGCCTTGCTGGTGCGTTCTGGCGCTGGCCGTTCTGAGCAAAGGACCAGTCGCAATGGTTTTGTTCGCCCTCACCTTTGGGCTGTTCTGGTTGCTTGGCGCTGAGGGTGGACGACTGCAGACGCGCCTGCGGCCCTTGGCGGGACTTGCTCTCAGCCTCGGGTTGTCCGTCCCCTGGTTTGCATTGGCCTTACTAAGAGAGGGGAAACCCTACTGGGACAGCTTTTTTGGTTATCACAACCTGCAGCGGTTTTCGCGGGTGGTGAACAACCATCATCAGGGCCACGGGTATTTCTTTGCCGTGCTGGTACTGGCGAGTCTTCCCTTCACCCCGCTGCTGCTTTTTCAGCTTTGGCGTGTTCTGCTCCAGGCCCGCAGGCCCCTGGCCGTGCCCCTGTCGCTTGGGCGGTTCGGGGCGGCCTGGCTCCTGGCCGTGCTGCTCTTCTTTACCCTTTCGGCCACCAAGCTGCCGAGCTATTGGCTGGTGGCCACCCCGGCTGCGGCCCTGCTGGTTGCCCTGGCTCCCTTGCAGGTTGCCCGTCCTGATAAAGGCTCGGCCCGAAATCCCCGATCCGATGGTGGCCTGCGACTGGCCATGGCCGCCACATCGGTCCTGCTCGTACTGATTGGTGCCGCTCTCACCCTGGCTCCCTGGTGGCTGCCCATGATCCACGACCCCACGCTGCCGGGGCTTGCAGGGTCCCTGACTCGCAGTCCCTGGCTGAAGCTTGGAGCCATGGTCCCCCTGGCGTCCGCTCTGCTGCTGAGCGGCTTGGTGACCAGCCGGCCGATTCCACGCCTGCTGCAGAGCCAGTCCGCCTTGCTGCTGCTTGTCCCCCTGGTGCTCCTTCCCGTCTGGCAGGTTGGCGATCAGCTGCGGGGGGCTCCGATTCGCCAGCTGGCGGTGATCGCCAGAGACCAAGGTTCTCCCTCTGAAGCCCTGGCGATGGTGGGTGTGATCAAACCTTCGCTGCACTTCTACAGCCAAAGGACCGTGATCTTCGAGGGGCGCTCCCCGAACGCTCTCGTCAACCTGGCCGATCGGCTTGACGCTGACTTCAGGCCAGGACTACGCCCAGCACCGGTTGATCGACAACCCACCCTGTTGCTGCTGATTGACACGGAAACCGCCAAACAGGCCCATTGGCTTGGTCTGAAAGGACAGGACTTGGCCCAGGCTGGTCCCTACCAGCTGTGGCGTCTGGATCGACGATGGCTGGTGGAGCGGGCCCGGACCCTTCAAAGCGCGGGCAGTGACCCCAATTGGCGCCAACCGCGCCCTGAAATGTTCTGATCCGAGCGACCGCGGCCAGCAGCGCTGTTGCACAATCGCGGGTGTCAATACGGAGGGTCGATCATGGGCATGCACCTGGTTGACGCTGACGGACCCCAACGGGGGGGCACTATCGACCATGCCCAACGAAACCCGATCCACATTGTTTTGGATTCGGGCTGGGTCCTAACGCATCAGCAGCGGCGCTCCATCTTGCCGGCGGATCGCCACCACACCAGGCCGGGGAATCTGACCCGCTCGTCCCGCAGGCCAGTTGGACCCCAGCGGCACCAGCCTGAGCTGCTCAAAACGGCCACCATCCCGATCCATGAGGCTGTAAGCCTGGATTTCCTCCTGGCCCTGCTGATGGGTGGCGTTGTCTTCACCGGGGTGCTGGACCGAGAGGAAGAGGGTCGACTCGCTCTGGTCAAAGCAGGGGCCGGTCAACTCGCACTCCATCGGGCCGGTGGCGAACAGCAGTGGCTCGCCGGCAGCCGGACCGGCGGCAGGAAACAGCCAGCAACTGTTGTTGCCGAACACATCCGCACTGCCATTGACGCTGGCGCGATCCGTGACCATCCAGACATTGCCGGCCCGATCCACGGCCAGATTGTCCGGATTGGCAAAGCCCATACCCCCCTGCCAGGGCGTGCCACCGGTGGCCACCAGCCGCCAGCGAAAGGTACCGCCCGGTTCAGGGTTGCCAGCGCCATCGTCCTGGAGTCGCATCAGCCAGCCGTAGGGCCAGCTCGTCTCTCCTGCCGGTCCCCGGAAGATGGCTGGATCAGCCTGGCCCTCCCCGTCCGATCCACCAGCGGTGAAGGTGATCAGCAGATCCCCCGTGCGCGGATCCAGTTCCGTGTCTTCCGGTCGGGCCGTTGGGGTGGCACCGGCCGCGTTGGCGGCCAGATGGGCATCGATCAAGATGGCGCCGAGCTGTTCTTCGCCGCTGCCGGGATAGAGATCGGCCAGGGTGCGGAAACGCTGGCGGTAGTCCCGCTGGTGCGCGTCGCTGCGCAGAAGCTCGGCGCCGGCCTGGCTGCGATCGCTGTGGGGTACCGGCAGCACGGCCGGCAGTTCAAACGCTTCGAAATGGGAGGGCAGCAGCGGCTCGACCGGTGTCTGCGGCTGCAGGGGAATCCAGCGGCCACTCCCATCGGGTTGGAAGCGGGCCACCTCCAGCCGGCCCCGCTCCAGTAGTCGGGAGTTGGCCTGATCGCCTGGATCCCGGACAACGGCTTCGCTGACATAGCGGTAGAGATGGCCCCCATGACGATCACAGCCGGAGTACAGCACCAGGGGTTCGCCGGCCCGGGCCCGCACGGCCACGGCCTCATGGCGGAAGCGGCCCAGGGCGGTATGTTTCACCGCCGTGCGCTCCGGCCGGCGCGGATCGATCTCCACGACCCAGCCGTACTTGTTGCCAGACAGGCCGAAGGGATTGCCCAGACCTTCCAGCCGCTCACCATCGAAGTGGAAGGGACGCTGGGCAGGAGGAGGGGAGCTGCCATCGGCATAGACCGGCTCGACCACATGGGTCTGGAAGTTTTCCTCCGCCGAAAGCACCGTGCCCCAAGGGGTCTGGCCGCCGGCGCAGTTGGCGAAGGTGCCGATCACCCGATCGCTGAGGCCGTCGTCGTAACCGAGGCGCTGCCGGCGCCGGAACACCGCCGCCGCCGGACCCGTGCTGCGAAGTTGCTCCTGGGGACGGCTCAGACCAGTCAGACCGCTGAGGCGCCGATCAAAGCGGCCGCTACGGCGCTGCCAGCCCTGTTGCTCAAGGGTGATCTCGGCTACGCCGATGCCCACATCCTCCAGAGCTGCGCTGGCCACCGCCAGCAACGGTTGGCGCAAGGGATCGTCCATCTCCAGGACCAGGGCATTGACGCTGCCGCCCCTGCTGGCCAGCAGTTCTTTCAGACGGGCAAACGGAAGCTCCCTGCCCATCACCTCCTTGTATCCGGCACACCAGGGTCGAGGGCTGATGTATTCGAAGTTCACCGTCAGCAGAGCGCGCCCACCCTCCAGGGAAGTGAAGGCCAGGTAGTCATTGTTGAAGCCAAAGCGAGCGCTACCCAGTGGGTCGCCCCACTGCAGCAGGACATCACTGCGGTAGCCCCGTGGCACCACCATGTCGTCCCGCAGATTGACCCGGCCGTAGACGCTCCTCTGGGCGGAGGCATCCAGGCCGTCGCTGGGCAGCGGGATGGGACCCAGCAGGGGCTCAAACGGACGACCAGTCGTCGGGAATGCTGCCAGCGGCCCCGCCGTAGCCGAACGGCTGGGGCGAACGGCGGCCTGGGTTCGAGTGGCGAAGACGGCGGTACTCAGTCCAAGCAACTGAAGCAACAGAGAACGTCGACTGAAGCAGTGTTCAAGCACTGGTGACGAAACAAGTCCACTGGGTTCGTCGTTGTTCATTCACTCCAGGGGTGACGTGAATGCATTTAGCGGAACTGGGGCAGTCTGTCGACATCAAAACTGCGGCGCAGAGCCTCGCCGATGCTGAGTCCAACCGGCAGATCACCCCCAAAGGCGCTACCACTGATGCGCTTATACAACTTCGACTCGACCAGCCTGTAGGTGCTGGCAGGCAGGGGAATATCGCCAGCCTTCTGAACAAGACGGAGGCCATTTCTTACGGCAAAAGTGCTGAACTTCTGAACTTCAGGCCTGGTTGAAAGAGCCCTGTCGTTGATGTAGATGAACAGGGGCCTGGATAGGGGCTGATAGCCACCCGCCTGCACGTTGGCTACCGAAGGGATGACGGCGCCCGAGGGTGTTAAGACTGCAAGAGCGCGGAGTTTCTGCTGATTGGCGATGTAGTAGCTGAATCCGAAATACCCCAAGGCGCCAGGGTTTTGGGCGACGCACCTGACAATGACGTTATCATCCTCGCTGGCGACGTAATCTTGGCGTGAGTTGTCAGCACTGCCATTGATCGCTTTGTTGAAATAGTCATATGTTCCCGAATCTTTGCCGGGTCCGCACAGTTTGATTGGCTGATCTGGCCAGTCGCGGTTCACTTCATTCCAGCGATCAATTTTCCCCTGGGCCTGGCGTCCCCATAGCCGAGCCAGTTCATTGGTGCTGATCTGTCTGGCCCATGTGTTGGCGGGATTGACGACGACCGTCAACGCATCAAAGGCAATTGGCAGCTCAATGAAGCTGATTCGATTGCTTGCGCAGACCTTTATTTCTTTGCCGTTAATCGGTCGCGACGCGTTGGCGATGTCGAGTTGGCCTGTACAGAATTTCCTGAATCCGTCTGTCGTTCCTGATTCTTGAAGATCAAACTCGGCCAGGTTCCCGGCGGCACGAAAAGCTTTGACCGCTTCGGACATCAAAGGAAACACGGTGCTTGAGCCACCGATGCGGATGCGGGCCTCCTTGGCAGGCGAGCCGCCAGCATGGACGAGTCCTGGGGTTGACAGGATGGCGACGATCGCTGCTGCCACCCGCATCGAGAAGACTGAGAACCAAGGGAAGCTGCGGGGAACCATGGAAACAGGTCAGAGCATGAGCAGAATGTTAGGCACCTGTCCAGTCTCCAAAGATTATTGATGGGTTAAGGCTTGAACGATTGCCAAGCTGGCGCCAAGCGATCGGCACCGTTCATAGGGGTTAGAAATAAGTGTGGGTCGCAAGTGCTGGGCGAACTGTCTCTGGCGTTGGCAAGGTCAAGCGATGCTGTAAGCAATAGCCTAAATCACAAGTTGTAAACTGAAGGTAAGACATAGCCCAAAGGCTGTCATCTGGGTTCAGACCCTTGATTTTTCCAGAGACCTAGTGGCAGATTGGATGTGGACGTCAGCTATCAACCTTAGCCTGCATAAATTTCTGCAGGCGTAGCTCCAGATCGTGCAATAATTCAAGGCCAAACATAGGCAATTCCTGCATGGCAAACAGAAATTCTTCGCGATTCATCTCTAATAATTCACTATCGCAGACGGCTACGGCCGTTCCGAACCGGCGGTGCTCCCGATCCACCAGTGCTCCGACCCCAAAGCAACTTCCTGAACCGATCACCTCGACGCGATCACCGCCCCAACGGAGTTGGACCTGACCGGAGACCACACCATAGAGCTTGTCACCGATGTCGCCCGCTTCGAAGATCACCTCTCCTTGCTTGACGTGGCGGGGAACGCGACCAGCGGCCAGGGCTGCGATGGTCTTCAACTCAAGATTCTCGTTGCTGTTCATGGCCTGGTGGCGATGGGTTAGGAGCTTGGGGGACAACGGAGGTCGATCCTGCCCAGCGAAAGGATGCTGATTTGGCCCCATCGTTTCGCTAACCGAAGGGTCAGGGTTGATGGAGCGCTGTGACCGAAGGAGATCAAAAGGGCTGCATGCCCCGACCCGTTCGAATCTGGACCCTCAGGCCTGTGCTCTGAAGATCTCTGCTGCTGGACGGTCCGGGCAGACCGGATCCAACTGGTCGATACACCTTGAAGTTAGGCGGCGCATCACCCATGCAGGCAATGAGATGGTTAAGAGAGGTTCAAGGGCCATCCGCCTGCCGGCACAGCCCTGTGGTGGCCAGTTCAGTCCTGCCTTTGCCCTCCGGTTCCAAGGGGCTGATCGGCTGGGATGGGGACAGCAACGCGCCACATTTCTGCCGTCGCGCCGCATCGCCTGGTGTCACCAAGTGCAGGCCACTCCTAGGTCGCTGCCGCTCAGCCGTGGCGCCAAATCGACGCCGTTGGTCCGCTTTTTGATTTTGGCTGAGCCCGATGCGGTCCCGTTGCGCATCGCGGCGGTGGAGCTGAACGTCGAGCTTGCCAAGGATGCCCTGGGTCGTTTCGAACGGAAGTTTGACCTGCTCCAGCGTGTTGAGGTGGTCGATGGAGCCCCAACTCCCCTGTCAGCTGGGCGGAGCTTGAGCATTTGCGGCTGGTGAGGTGTTGGCGATCACCACCCCTGATCAGGCCACCGTCGCCGATGGTCGCAGCGCCTGAACCCTGGCTGGCAACTCCTCGTAGCTGATTCCTTCACCATGCGCCCGGATCAGCGGTTGCAGACCGATCGATTGACGATCTGCATGGAGCCTCACGGTTGGCACCACCCAGAACCGCCATTGGCTTAGGTCCTGCGGATCCACCATTTCGGGATCCTGCTCCACCAGCAAGCAGAAGACATAGGCGAGGGCAGCCCGTTGCTCGATCTGGAAGCTGATCGGACTGGGACGCTCCTGCGGCCCAGGCTGGACATAGGCCGCCGATTTGACCTTGAGGGTGATGGCCCCATCGGTCACATCCACCTCGGCAGACTCGATGTGGTGCTCGCCAGGATCTAGGCCAAGGACCCGGTTAACCAACCACACGGCATAGGCTCCGCGCGTGCGGTTCTCCAGCAGACGCCCAGAGTTCCAGCGCAGAAAGGCGTCGAGATCATGCATGGTGGGTTAGTTCGCTGAGTCCAAAGGCAGGGCGCTGCAAGGGCCGGAACCTGGAAACCAACTTCGGATGGTACTGACTGCTTTGACGCCCATAACCGCTCTTCAATGCCAGAGCGTTGCAATCTCTCTCACGCAGAACACCAGTCTGAGTCGCAAGGTGACACCTGGACTCAACGGATGACCACACCCCATGGCTGGCCTGTCTGAAGCAGCGATGAATCAAGTATACCTTGCTGTTGGATAGGCTTCAAAGCGGGAAGGAGTGCCTGCCCGAAGCACGGATTGGGAGTTGCAAAAGAAGACGCGTGCAGAAAACCTCTCTGAGTTTGAGATTACTGACCATCAGGGCGTCCTTTGAGCCGAGCAAAAGCGTGGTCGCGGGCAAAGATTTGCTCCAGCACCTTCAACACAAAGGATGCACTGGCATAGGAACAGTAGTCATGCCAATGATCGGACTTTTCTGAATCCGCAAAATCGCACACCCCCTTCACAATGAGAGGGACAATGGTTTGAGCATGCGTACTGCACATGGAGGCCGCAAGAGCAACACCGTAAGATTCCATATCCAGTCCGATAAGCGAATGCTCCCTGCCCTTGATTTGATCAATATAGGATTGATCCTTGATCACCTGGGGACCGCAGGCCATCGCTCCGTAGTGGATATTGGTCTGGAATCCATGCGGGAGGGACTGCGTGTAATCTGCCTGGATGTGCTGGAGCATGGCCGGCGAATCAGTCAATGACATCAGAAAGTCGAGTAGCCAAGGCTGTATGGCAACTCTGTTCTGAAGTGGAATCAGGTTCCCATCCTTGAGTTGACCACTGGAATGTTCAAAACACTGGGTGGCAACAATCAGATCCCCAAGGTTGACGGAGCCACGCACACCAGCGCAGATGCCAGTCATCACCACCACGCTCGGTTTCCAGATGCAGAGCGCCTTGGTCGTGGTGATGGCTGCGGTGGTCAGCCCCTTCTCAAGCTGTCGCAGGGTGACGACCCTGACACTTCGAGAATCACGCGTCACATCCGCAATCATGTAGGACGTGCCTTGGCGGACACGGCGCTCAAACTGAAAGCCCGTAACTCTCTGGATCCATTGCAGTTCTTCGTGCAGCCCGGTCAAAAGGAGAATGTCGGCTCGGTCATCGGACTGGTCCTGTGCCGATGGGGCAACGAACGGATTCAAGGCCAGTCACCGAAGGTTCCCAGCCAGACTAAAGGTCAAGCACGGGGATCTTCAAGAGGCGCCTGATGCGGTACCAGGTGGGAGCTCATCCAGTCTTGAAATCTTCTGGGACGTGACGGCCTGACGGGTCCATTGATCGAGATCATCGGTCATCGGTCGCCTGCGATTGTCACGATTGCCATACCCGTTTTTACTGCCCCAGGCAGACGTTACTTGCTCACGAAGATCCCGCACCAGCTCCTCCCGTTGGATTCGCAGGCAACCATGTCAATACAATGAACAGACCATGGCCAAACCACGGCTATCGTTAGTGTCAAAAACAGAGGGTAGACATGGTGCCTGACCGGTCTGGGGGCCTGACACGCCAAGCCTTGGACGCCGCTCTGGCTGGCATGGCCGCCGGCACGATCCTGGCCTTCGGGGCCAGTTCTTTCGGACAGCTGGGCCACCAGGTGAATGCCGCAGCCACGGCCCAAGCCAGGCGCCTCAACCTCACCACAGGCGGGTTGGTGCTTGGCGGCCTCGCAGGCCTGGTCCATGCAGGGTTGGGCAACGCGGGGCGGCGCCGACGCCGGCAGGACGCCGCCATGCACTCGCCTTTCGCTGGCGGCGACAACTGGACCGGTTGGCGAGAGTTCGTGGTCCGTCGCAAACATCCCGAAAGCGCCGAAATCACTTCGTTTGAGCTGCAGCCAGTCGATGGCAAACCGCTGCCAGCCTTTAAGCCAGGCCAATTTCTCACCATTGAGCTGCCAATTCCAGGTCAAGCCAGGCCGGTGCTGCGTACCTATTCCCTCTCCGACTTTCCCCCCCACGGCCAACCAATCAACCACTATCGCCTTTCGATTAAACGCGAGTTAGCTCCGAAAGGCCTGAACGTCCCACCAGGCCTGGCCTCTAACTTTTTGCACGACCATGTGAATGCAGGTTCTACCCTGCGGGTACGCCCACCTGCTGGCAGCTTCGTGCTCGACACCAGCTCCTACAAGCCGATTGTCTTGATCAGCAACGGGGTCGGCATCACGCCGATGATCACCATGGCCAAGGCAGCCCTTGGCCAACCATCCCCGCGCCCAATCTGGTTTTTGCATGGCTGCCGTAATGGCCCATTTCATGCCTTCCGTGATGAGCTGGCTTCCCTGGTTGAAGCCCATTCCAACCTGCACAAGCACATCGCCTATAGCCGTCCCACAGCAGAGGATGGGGGCCACTACCAAAGCGAGGGCTATGTAGATTCGGCCTTGGTGAGATCGCTGGTGGGTGAGGACGCCGATTACTTCCTCTGCGGCTCCCCATCCTTCATGCAAGGCATGATCGCAGAGCTGCGTCAGGCTGGTATCCCGGAAACTGCCATTCACTTTGAGGTGTTCAGCACCAGTCCACGGGCGACCACTTCCACCAGCGGAGCCGTCCCGGAAGCATCAGCCAGGGAGCCAGTTCAACCATCTTCCATGGTGGTCTCGTTTGCGCGCAGCGGCCTGACCGCCACATGGGCCAGCACAGATCCAGAGGAGACCCTGCTGGACTTTGCCGAGGCCCAGGGCGTGGATGCCCCGTTTTCCTGCCGCGCCGGGGTGTGTGGCACCTGCGCCTGTCGGGTGCTGGAGGGTGAGGTGAGTTACCTCAGTGAACCCACGGCAACCGTGACCAGTGGCTCAGCCCTGATCTGTATTGGCAGACCAACAGGGGACAGGCTCGATCTCGATCTGTAGGGCAGCGGGCATCGGTTGACTCAAACACAAAGCTGCGTTCCCTGTTGACCGCAGCTGCTCGACCACCAATCCTGGTAGGGACGACGGAACAGCCCCCATGGAAGCCATCGACTGGCTGATGATCCTGCATCCAGCCCTGGCTGTGGTCCTGATCTACCCCCTTATCGGTGTTGTGGTGCGGCTGGGCCTCCAGACCAGGGCGCGGCGCGTGGATGGCGCCAAGTTACCTGCCTCCACGGGGCGAGAGCACACCGATCTGGGTCGCTGGCTGTCTGCTGGTGTGGTGGCGATTTCCCTGGTGGCGCTCACGGTGGTGATTGTCACCGCGGCACCTCTGAGCCAGTTCCAGGGAGGAAGCGCCAGGGCCGCTCAACTGCTTCTGGTGCTCGTTGGCACGGTGATCGCCCTGATCACGCTGTGGCGAGCCACTGAGAAAACAATCCGGTTGGCCTTTGCCCTGATCACCTGGGCTGGGATGATCAGCCTGGGGGCCCAACCGGAGGTGTTTCGCCTCAGCGATAACCCCCTCCAAGTGGAGTTCTGGCAGTCCCATTACTGGATCGGCGTTGCTGCCGTGGGGTTGATGCTGTTCTCGCTCGGCTCCAGACCAGAGATTCAACGGGAGCTGCGCTGGCGCCGCCTGCATGTGACGGCAAATGTGCTGGCAGCGGTGTTGTTTGTGATCCTGGGGATGACTGGCACCCGCGATCTGCTGGAGATCCCGCTCCACTGGCAGAAGAGCACCCTGGAGAACTGCAACTGGACGACTCACATCTGCCCGCCGTCCGTACCTGGGGGGCAGCCCGGACAGAAGGAATCGTGAAACTTGGCGCTTACCTGCTGGCGGTCTACATCCTCCTGCGTGGCAGTGACAGCACCGTGCTCAAGGCCCTGCAGCAGGCAGGTTCCCTGACCCACAGAGCAGGAGGACCTGAGGCGATCAGCTTCTGCAATGTGTTTTTTTTCTCCAGCCTGATCTGCGGACTGGCGATGGTGTCGATTGATCGGCGTGGTGTCACCACGAGCCTGCCCCGCCTAAAGTCCAGAGATCTACAGCTCCTGGCATTGCAGGGTTTATCAGGCTTTTTCCTGGGGCCGGTGGCTTTCTTTCTGACCCTGGATCACCTAGGCGTTGTCCAGCAAACTCTGCTGTTTAGCCTTACGGTTCCGCTCACAGCCCTGGGCGCCCATTGGTGGTTGCAGGAACGCTTGCCGCGGTCGTTTCCATTCACCTGCGCCCTACTCAGCGTGGGTTTGTTGTTAAGCCATCATGGCCAGATCACGCATGCTGGAGGCACAGATGGTCCAGGCGTGTTGTGGGCGTTGGTCGGGGTCATGGCCTTTGTCGTGAGTGGCCTGCTGGCACGATGCAATGACCAACGCGGATGGGGGGTGGGGCTCACGGTCGGGATCAACAGCCTGGGAGCCAGTGTCTTGTTTGGCCTGATTGCCCTGGTGTTGTTCGGACCAAACCATTTCCTTTACCTGCGCCTGTGGTGGGTGCTGGGCGTGATCGCCGGCTACGGCATGCTCATCACCTTGGGCAGCCAATGGAGCCTGATGGCGGCCTACCGGCGGTTGGGAGTGGTACCCGTCACACTTTGGGCCTCGCTCACAATCGTGGTGGCACTGTCAGAAGCCCACCTGCTGCTCCATGAGCCGATCGGCACGCCTGTGTTGCTGGGTGCTGGCCTGATCGTGGCGGCCATCGCCCTCCATCAAGCCACCAGCCGGCCGGATGCGCAGTCAGTACCCCATGCCTAACGTCCGTTCGTCCCAACTGGGCCGTCACAACGACTGCCTTTCCTTCCATGCTGAAAACCACCGCATCCTTGGCCCTGTTGATGGGCCTGGCCAGCACTGCTCCCTCCGCCTTAGCAGCAAACCCGCAGCCACAGAGCCAAGCTGCTCAGCTGATTGCAGCGGCCCCCCATGGCCATGCCATTCCCCTGCAGGCTGGGGAAGCCCCCGTGACGGGCACGGTCACCGTGTCGCATGAAGGCGGCAAAACAAACCTGGTCTTTAGCGACGACTTCAGCACCAACCCGAAGGCACCCGCCTTGCAGGTGGTGCTGCTGAAATCAGCCACTCCGTTGAAAACTCTCAACGCTCCCCACTACCCCCTCACTGCTGGCTCCTACACCCAGGTCGCTCCCCTCAAGAGTTACAAGGGCGCCCAGAGTTACACCCTCCCTGCCGGTGTCGATCTCAATGCCAGTGGCTCCGTGTTGATCTGGTGCAAAGTGGCCAACGCCACCATGGCCTGGGCTCCACTGAAGTGATCGTCTCGCCCCAATCGGTGGCATGGCCACCGGTTGGGGCCCCCAAGGGAGGAAGAACAGGTCGATTGAACAGAAAGTCAATTCAACCGGTGTCGTTCAGATCTCCTATGCATTGGCAGTTTAAGTTTCACGTCCAGAGACCCTCCAGAATCCTGACTGAGGAGTGTGAATGGCAAGACACTGTGGGCTGTAACAGCAAAAGAAGATCCAGCAAACTCGATCCAAGTTGTTGGTTGTGATTTAGAGCTGACGGTAAAGCTGATTAGTGGTTCTTCAATGCCGAAGAAGATGGCTTAAATCTTGTTGGGTTCATGCCTGCGCTTTGACTTTATTGGCCAGAACCCATTTCACTAATTTCATCTTTCACAGCATCGTGAGCACCAGCACTGCGTTATCGATGGGAGTCGCCCACTCCTTTCTGGGATGACCTGAAGATAGCCAGTGTTTCTTGATCTGATCGGAAATCACTCGACAAAAAAGCCCCCTCTCACGAGGGGGCTTTCTCCAGCCGGAGCTGGTGGGGGATTCCTTGAGGTGATGCCAGCTGTCGCTGGGATCAGCCGATCGCGGGGGCTGTCAGCGCCACGGGGGTGGCGGTGGCGGCAGCCAGATCGAGGGGGAAGTTGTGAGCGTTGCGCTCGTGCATCACTTCCATGCCCAGACCAGCGCGGTTCAGCACATCAGCCCAGGTGTTCAGCACACGGCCTTGGCCGTCGAGGATCGACTGGTTGAAGTTGAAACCGTTGAGGTTGAAGGCCATCGTGCTCACGCCCAGGGCGGTGAACCAGATGCCGACAACGGGCCAGGCAGCAAGGAAGAAGTGCAGGCTGCGGCTGTTGTTGAAGGAGGCGTATTGGAAGATCAGGCGACCGAAGTAACCGTGGGCAGCCACGATGTTGTAGGTCTCTTCCTCTTGGCCGAACTTGTAGCCGTAGTTCTGGGACTCGGACTCGGTGGTTTCACGAACCAGCGAGGAGGTCACCAGCGAGCCGTGCATGGCGGAGAACAGGCTGCCACCGAAGACACCCGCCACACCCAGCATGTGGAAGGGGTGCATCAGAATGTTGTGCTCGGCCTGGAACACCAGCATGTAGTTGAAGGTGCCGGAGATGCCGAGGGGCATGGCGTCCGAGAAGGAGCCCTGACCGAAGGGGTAGACGAGGAACACGGCGCTGGCAGCGGCCACGGGGGCGCTGTAGGCGACGCAGATCCAGGGGCGCATGCCCAGGCGGTAGGAGAGTTCCCACTCACGACCCATATAGGCGTAGATGCCGATGAGGAAGTGGAAGATCACCAGCTGGAAGGGACCGCCGTTGTAGAGCCACTCGTCGAGGCTGGCGGCTTCCCAGATGGGATAGAAGTGCAGGCCGATGGCGTTGCTGGAGGGAACAACAGCACCGGAGATGATGTTGTTGCCGTACATGAGGCTGCCGGCAACGGGCTCACGGATACCGTCGATGTCGACGGGGGGAGCGGCGATGAAGGCAACGATGAAGCAGATGGTAGCGGCCAGCAGCGTGGGGATCATCAGCACACCGAACCAGCCCACATAGAGGCGGTTGTTGGTGGAGGTGACCCACTCGCAGAACTGATTCCACGCCGAAGCGCCGGAGCGCTGTTGGATTGTGGCGGTCATGAGGTCGAGAGGTGATGTCCGCGATGCCAGGTCGAGTGGCCTGGATCGGGGACGGGATGGAAGGGCGGAATCCCGCCAAAACGAATGTAACGGAAGTTTGCGCCGTTTGTAAAGCGGCCTTCATGAAGGAAATCGGAAGGGTGCTCCCGTGGCGGGTGGGCTGGCGTTGTTAGCGTCCCGGCACTACGATCCCGCCCGCCGTGAGCGACCACCGGGTGCTGCTGGTGCGGCTGCCCTGCAACCCGATTTTCCCGATCGGACCGATCTACCTGGCCGATCATCTGCACAAGCAGTTTCCGGCGATGGAGCAGCGGATCCTCGATCTCGCAGCCCTGCCCCTGCTGGATGTGGAGCGGGTGCTGCTGGCCACGGTGCAGAGCTTCCAGCCGACCCTGCTGGTGTTCTCCTGGCGGGACATTCAGATCTATGCGCCCGTGGATGGGCGCGGCGGCAACCCGCTGCAGAACTCGTTTGAGGTGTTTTATGCGCGCAATCCGCTGCTGCGGCTGCGCGGTGCCCTCGGCGGTCTGAAGCTGATGGGCGCCTATTACGGCGAACTTTGGCGCAACCTGGCCCTGGTGCGGCGCGGGCTCAGGCGGGCGCGCCGCTTCTGTCCCCAGGCGCGGGCCCTGATCGGCGGTGGGGCTGTCAGCGTCTTTTATGAACAGTTGGGCAGCCGCTTACCCGCCGGCACCGTGATCTCGGTGGGTGAGGGAGAAGTATTGCTTGAGAAGCTGATCCGCGGTGAGTCGATTGCGAATGAGCGCTGTTATCTGGCCGGAGAAGTGCCGCGGCCCGGCCTGATCCATGAGCAGCCCGCTCCGATCGAAAAGACCGCCTGCAATTACGACTACATCGCCTCGATCTGGCCCCAGCTGGACTGGTATCTCGATGGTGGTGATTTCTATGTCGGCGTGCAGACCAAGCGCGGTTGTCCCCACAACTGCTGCTATTGCGTCTACACCGTGATCGAGGGCAAGGCGGTGCGCCTCAACCCGGTCGAGGAGGTGGTCAAGGAGATGCGCCAGCTCTACGACCGGGGTGTGCGCGGGTTCTGGTTCACCGATGCCCAGTTCATTCCGGCCCGCCGCCAGATTGAGGATGCCAAGGATTTGCTGCGGGCGATCGCGGCCGATGGCATGACCGACATCCGCTGGGCGGCCTACATCCGCGCTGACAATCTCGATGCCGAGCTGGCGGAACTGATGGTGGCCACCGGCATGAGTTACTTCGAGATCGGCATCACCTCCGGCTCCCAGGAGCTGGTGCGCAAAATGCGCATGGGCTACAACCTGCGCACCGTGCTCGAGAGCTGCCGGCTGCTGGCCCGGGCCGGTTTCCGCGAGCATGTCTCGGTCAACTACTCGTTCAATGTGATCGACGAACGACCGGAGACAATTCGCCAGACCGTGGCCTACCACCGCGAGCTGGAGCGCATCTTTGGTGCCGACAAGGTGGAGCCGGCGATTTTCTTCATCGGCCTGCAGCCCCACACCCACCTGGAGCAATATGCCTTTGAGCAGGGTTCGCTGCGGCCCGGCTACAACCCGATGAGCATGATGCCCTGGACCGCCCGCCAGTTGCTCTGGAACCCGGAGCCCATGGGCAGCACCTTCGGCCGCATCTGTCTGGAGGCCTTCCGCCAGAATCCATCTGATTTCGGCCGGACTGTGATGGATCTGCTGGAACGGGACTACGGCTGCGCTCCGCTGCAGGAGGCGCTGCAGGCGCCGGTTCAGGGCCGGCGCGCCCTGGCCCAGGCCGTGCGCTGAGGGGCCCAAGGCATGGCGATCCGCAATGTCTCCGGCGGCGAGAGCCTGACCATCTTTGAGCGCAGCTGGCAGACCTATCACCTGCTGGTGGCCCATGATCTGATG
Organism: Synechococcaceae cyanobacterium ELA739; assembly: GCA_037127935.1. Classification (GTDB taxonomy): domain Bacteria; phylum Cyanobacteriota; class Cyanobacteriia; order PCC-6307; family Cyanobiaceae; genus Cyanobium. Next base: position 80,393 of record JBAXXM010000008.1, on the reverse strand, counting down.
CAGCACCAAGCCCTCGGTCATGCCCTGGAGCAGCGCCTGCGGGCCTGGTTGGCGGAGCGGCAGGCCGCCGGGCTGACGAGCGCCCTGGCCATGGCTGACCTGGCCTGCGGTGATCTCACGACCCTGGCACCGCTGTTGCGGCAACTGCCGCTGCGGGAGTTGGAGGCGGTGGATGCGGCGGCAGGGGTGTTGCCGCAGGCGGAGGCGCGGCTGGGACCGGTGCCCTATCCCTGCCACTGGCGGGCGATGGATCTGCTGCTCTGGGCCGAAAGCGGCGCCGATCGCCCAGCAGGACCCTGGGATCTGATCACCTGCCTGTTCGGCCTGCACCATCTGGCCGATGGCGACAAATGGCGCTTCCTGGAGCTGGTGCCCGGCCAGCTTGCCCCGGGCGGTCGGCTGCTCATCGGCGATCTGTTCCGCCTGCCAGGGGAGAGCCGGCAGGCGTTCCTGGAGCGCTATTGGGCCCGGGTGAACAGCTGGACCGTCCTGGTGCAACCCAGCCGGCAGCTGGTGATCGACCACATGGCCAGCAGTGACTATCCGGCCGAGGGCGAGCAGTTCGTCGCCACGGCCGCGTCCATGGGCTGGCAAAGCCGCTGGCTCTGGCATGGGCCCGATCGGGCCGAGGGGCTGCTGGAGCTCTGGCGCCCCGTGGAGCCGCGAGCCGCCGGCTGAGTCGCCTGATGCTTTGGAGCAGAACGGTTCGATTGGTCGCTCTGAGGCTCCGCGGATCTGTTGATCGGCGCAGCGAGTCAATCAAATGGCGCTGTTCGGGATCTGGGGGCGCCACCAGCGCCGACGCACCAACAGCAGCAGTGCCAGGCCCAGCCAGCCCAGCACTCCGCCGATTGGGTTGGCCGGTCCGATCAGCCAGGCCGGTGCCGCAGTGTTGATCGTTACCATCCCCTGCTGGAGCAGGAACCAGCCCCCCACCAGGCCGCCATGCAGGCCGATGGCTCCCCAGAGAAGGCCGCCGTCGGCGCGGCGCTGCAGGCCGAGAGCAAGCCCAAGCAGCAGCAGGCCTCCCAGCAGGGTGAGCAGCAGCAGGGGGGGCAGGTTGAACCGGGTGTGAGCCAGGCTGAACAGGGCCGCCTGCAGCCACAGGCCCTGCTGGGCTCCCAGCAGCAGGCTCAGTTCACCCAGCAGCCAGCCCCTGAACAGCAGTTCTTCGGCGAATCCCACGCCCAGGCCGAGCAGCAGGCCGTTGAGCAGCAGACCTTGGGTGAGCCTCGGCTGCCAGCTGAGCTGGCCGGCCAATGCCAGGCCCACCGCCACCAATCCCAGCAGCAGCAGCGCCTTGATCAGCCCTCGCAGCAGGGAGCGGAGCAGGGCGGGCCAGGCGGCGTTCAGGCCTAGGGCGCTCCAGGGGTGGCTGGCTCCCCAGGCGCGCCGCAGGCGCAGGGGCAGGCTGATCGCGAGGGTCAGCAAGGCAGGCACGGCAGCGATGGCGGCCCGCTGGCCTTCGGCCACACCGATTGCCCCGAGCAGGAGCTGGCTGCCCAGAAAGACAGCGAGCAGAGCGGCGGGATAGAGAACCGTTCCCCACCAGCGCAGCCGCGGCCCTGTGGGGGGTGCCATCAGCTCTCCGGCTCGATCGTGCTGGTGAGGCCCTTGGCCTTGAGCGTTTCGCTGTAGAACTCCGCCGGCTCGATGTCGCAGACGATCACCAGGCCCACGCCGGTGTTGTGGGCCTCCAGCATCACGGCAATGGCGTCCTGCTCGCTCAGGGAGGGCACCACCTGGCGCAGGGTGCTGACCACGTACTCCATCGAATTGACGGGATCGTTGTGGAGCAGCACCTTGTAACGGGGTGAGGGCTTGCGCACCCGTTGCTGTTCCTTCTCGATCACGGCCGTGCCGCCGGGACGGTCCGGCGTCGCCGCGTTGTCCGAGGCCTGGCGACCCGTTGACGGGGCCGCCAGGAAGGGACGCAGCGTGTTGATGGTGGTGAGGTGAGGCCGGAGGGTCATGGCCGTTTCCGTGTCATGACGGCAGTGAACTCTAGAGAGCCCGCACCCGCCCCATCGCCTCCAGCACGTTCTCGCGGCTGTTGAAGGCCGAAAGCCGGAAGTACCCCTCGCCGGCGGCGCCGAAGCCGCTGCCGGGGGTGCCGACCACGTGGGCCTGGCCCAGCAGCTTGTCGAAGAAGCCCCAGGAATCGAGTCCATCGGGGGTTTTGAGCCACACATAGGGGGCCTGCTCGCCGCCGTAGACCTGCAGCCCGGCGGCGATTAGTTCGCGGCGGATAATTGCGGCATTCTCCATGTAGAAGGCGATCAGGCCTTTCACCTGGGCCTGGCCCTCAGCGGAATACACGGCTTCGGCGCCGCGTTGCACGATGTAGCTCACTCCGTTGAACTTGGTGCACTGGCGCCGGTTCCACAGGCCCCACAGCTCCACTTGTTCACCATTGGCGGCCGTACCCATCAGGCCCCGGGGTACCACGGTAAGGGCGCAGCGGGTGCCGGTGAAGCCGGCGTTCTTGGAGAAGGAGCGGAACTCGATCGCGCAGTCGCGGGCGCCCTCGATCTCGTAAATCGAGTGGGGCAGCTCCGGATCCTGGATGAAGGCCTCGTAAGCAGCATCGAACAGGATCAGGGCCTTGTGGGTCAGGGCATAGTCCACCCAGGCCTGGAGTTGCTGCCGGCTGGCCACCGCGCCGGTGGGGTTGTTGGGGAAGCAGAGATAGATCAGATCCACCGGCTGGTTCGGGATCTGGGCGGTGAAGCCGTTGTCGGCCGTGATCGGCAGATAGGTGAGACCGCCGTAGCGGCCCCCGTCATCGGCCTCGCCGGTGCGACCGGCCATGACGTTGCTGTCCACGTAGACCGGATAGACCGGATCGGTGACGGCGATGCGGTTGCCGGCCCCGAGGATGTCGAGAATGTTGCTGCTGTCGCACTTGGAGCCGTCGGAGACGAAGATCTCCTCGGCGCTCACCTGGCAGCCGCGGGCCTGGAAGTCGTGTTGGGCGATGGCTTCCCGCAGCCACAGGTAGCCCTGCTCCGGTCCGTAGCCGTGGAAGCCGGCGTGGGTGCCCATGTCGTCGATGGCCGCCTTCATGGCGTTGCGGCAGGCCTCCGGCAGGGGCTCGGTCACATCGCCGATGCCAAGGCGGATGATCCTGGCCTCCGGGTTGGCCTCGCTGAAGGCCTTGACCCGCCGGGCGATCTCGGGGAACAGATAGCCCGCCTTGAGCTTGAGGTAGTTGCCGTTGACCTGGACCATGGGGGGCGGGCGGCTAGCGCGTTGTCGGATCGCCGGATTGTCCTATGGCGAGCGACCGGCCTGCATACGATCGAGGGACTCCAGTCCAACGCCGTGCCCGTTGTTTCGCCCGTCGCTGCGCCAGCGGATGCCCCGGTGGATTTCGACGCCCTGATCGGCGCCGACATCCTCAAACCGGCCCGCTACCTGGGCAATGAGCGGGGGGTGGAGCCGCGGGACTGGAGCCGCGCCTGGCCGGAGGCCGCCGTGCGCTGGGCCCTTACCTATCCCGAGGTCTACGAGGTGGGGGCCAGCAACCTGGGCCACATCCTTCTGTATTCGATTCTCAACGCCGTTCCCGGCCAGCTCTGCGATCGCTCCTACCTGCCGGCGCCCGACCTCTCAGCCCGGTTGCGCGAGCGGGGTCAGCCCCTGTTCGCCGTCGAGAGCCGCCGGCCGTTGCACGCTTTCGACATCCTCGGCTTCAGCCTCAGCTACGAGCTGGGGGCCAGCAACATCCTCGAGATGCTCGATCTGGCCGGCATCCCGATCCGGGCGGCCGATCGGGGCGTTCTGCCCCTGGCGGATCCGGCCTCGCCGCCGCTGATCTTCGCCGGCGGGCCCACGGCCACCAGCAACCCGGAACCCTTCGCCGCCTTCTTCGATTTCATCGCCCTCGGCGATGGCGAGGAGCTGCTGCCTGAGATCGGTCTGGTGGTGGCCGAGGCCCGTGCTGCCGGCCTGAGGCGCACGGACACCCTGCGGGATCTGGCCCTGGTGCCGGGCGTCTATGTGCCTTCGCTCTACGCCCCCGGCGCCGATGGCGTCACGGTGGAGCCCCTGGAGCCGGGGCTGCCCCGGCGCATCCTGCGGCGCACCGCCACGCCGATGCCCCATTACGCGATGGGGCTGGTGCCCCACATCGAAACCGTCCACGACCGCCTGACCGTCGAGATCCGCCGCGGCTGCACCCGGGGCTGCCGCTTCTGCCAGCCGGGGATGCTGACCCGCCCCGCCCGCGACGTCGAGCCGGAGGCGGTGATCGAGGCGGTGGAGGAGGGCATGCGCCGCACCGGCTACTCCGATTTTTCGTTGCTGTCGCTGAGCTGCAGCGATTACCTCTCCCTGCCGGCGGTGGGGGTGGAGCTGCGCAACCGGCTCGCCGATCAGAACGTCTCCCTCACCCTGCCCAGCCAGCGGGTCGATCGCTTCGACGCCAACATCGCCCACATCCTGGGAGGCACCCGCAAGGCGGGGCTCACCTTCGCCCCGGAGGCCGGCACCCAGCGCCTGCGCGACATCGTCAACAAGGGGCTCAGCGACGAGGAGCTGTTGCGCGGCATCCGCACGGCGATGGAGACCGGCTACCGAAAGATCAAGCTCTATTTCATGATCGGCCTGCCCGGCGAGGGTGACGCCGATGTGCTGGGTATCGCCGACACCTGCCGTTCGTTGCAGGAGCGCTGCCGCGATCTGGGCCGGCTGGAGCTGAACCTGACGATCAGCAACTTCACGCCCAAGCCCCACACGCCCTTTCAGTGGCACAGCGTCAGCACGGCCGAGTTCCAGCGCCGCCAGGAGCTGTTGCGCCGGGCCCTGCGCCAGCTGCGGGGCATCAAGGTCAATTTCACCGATGTGCGCCTGTCGGCGGTGGAGGACTTCGTCGGCCGCAGCGATCGGCGCCTGGCACCGGTGCTGGAGGCGGCCTGGCGCGCCGGGGCCGGCCTGGATGCCTGGTTTGAATCGGTGGAGCGCACCTATGCCGCCTGGACCGGCGCCATCGAGGCGGCGGGGCTGGGCGGCCGCTATCGCCAGCTGGAGATGGGGGGCTGGGGCAGTGCCGAGGCCCTCAGCGATGGCGATCTGGCCGCCTTCTGCCGCCAGCCCCTGCCGTGGGATCACATCGATTCCGGCGTCGACAAGGCCTGGCTGGCGGAGGATCTGCAGCGGGCCCTGGCGGCGACGGTGGTCGAGGACTGTTCCTTTGCCGGCTGCAGCAGCTGCGGCGTCTGCGGCCCCGAACTGGGCCACAACGTGGTGATCCCGGCGCCGCCGCCACCGCCGCCGATTCCGGCGCGCTCGCCCGCCAGTGAGCGGGTCAGCCGGCTGCGCTTCGGCTTCGCCAAGACCGGTTCCCTGGCCCTGATCAGCCATCTCGACACCGTGCGCCTGCTGGAGCGGGCCCTGCGCCGCAGCGGCCTGCCGGTGAGCTTCACCGGTGGCTTCCATCCGCTGCCTCGGCTGCAGCTGGCCCTGTCGCTGCCCCTGGGGGTGGAGGGGTTGGGCGAGTGGCTGGATCTGGAGTTCACCGTGCCGGTCGAGCGACTCGACCTGGAGGCGGTGCGGCGCCGGTTGCAAGCCCAGCTGCCGCTGGAGTTCCAGCTGCTGTCGGTGGCGTCGGTGGCGGTGTTCGGGCCCAGCCTCTCCCAGGAGTTGCTCAAGGCCCTCTGGCATTTCAATCTTTCGCCCGAGCCCCAGGGCTCCGCGCCCGCCGGGCCGGAAGCCGCACCCTCGCCTGGGCTCGACTGGGACGCTGCCGTGGCTGACCTGCTGGCGGCCGAGACCCTGGTCTGGAGCGACACCGACAAGAAAGGACGGCCGCGCCAGCGGGACTGTCGCCCCTATCTGCTGCAACTGGCTCGGCTGGAGCCGGTCGGGGCGCGGGCCACGACCATCCGTCTCGCCCTGGAGGCCTCCATCGACCTGCAGGGCCGCAGCCTCAGGCCCGAGCAGGTGCGGCACTGGCTGGCCGAGCGCCTGGCGACGCCCCTCCAACTGGGGCAGGTGCAGCGCCGGGCACTGGTGCTGGGCCCGTGCTAACTTGCCACCAAGACGGCAGACCTGAACGAGGGAATCTCCCCTGATCGGTCACCGGCCAGACGCTTCTCCAAACAGTTGCTTTTCAAGGGCATCTCAGCGGGAGCGCTTCCTTTTCACCGACTCTCCGTTCGGTCCTCCCTGCATTGATCCGGGTCCGGGTGATTCCCGCTCCGCCCAATCGCTGACCGCACGCGTCGGATCCAGATCGCCCCGATTCCCTGAGGGAACCGAGGGCGGGCCGGTCCACCGCAACCGTCTTCCCCTGTCCGAACAGGGTGTTCCTTCGCTGTATGCCCCGCCAACAGGCTTTCCCGCCTGAAGGGCTTGCCCCTCCCCGGTCGGTACAGCGACGTTGTTTGCGGCCATCCCTACCTGCCTCCTGGGCAGGGCTCACCGAGCCGAACAAGCTTTCTCCATGCCCCAGCAGATCGTCATCGCCGAGCAGCTGCGCATTGCCGCAGTGCTCACCGACGAGCGTGTCGATGAGCTGGTGGTGGCCCAGGGCCGCTACCAGATCGGCGACGTCTACCTCGGCACCGTCGAAAATGTGCTTCCCGGCATCGATGCCGCCTTCGTCAACATCGGCGAAAGCGAGAAGAACGGGTTCATTCACATCACGGATCTCGGCCCCCTGCGCCTGAAAAAAGGTGGCGCCGGTATCACCGAGTTGCTCGAGCCCCGCCAGAAGGTGCTCGTTCAGGTGATGAAGGAGCCCACCGGCAGCAAGGGCCCGAGGCTCACCGGCAACCTGGCCTTGCCCGGCCGCTTCCTGGTGCTCCAGCCCCATGGCCAGGGCGTCAACATCTCGCGCCGCATCAACGGCGAGAACGAGCGCAACCGGCTGCGGGCCCTGGGCGTGCTGATCAAGCCCCCGGGCGCAGGCCTGCTGATCCGCACCGAGGCGGAAGGGGTCAGCGAAGACTTGCTGATCGATGATCTCGAGTCCCTGCTGCGCCAGTGGGAGGCCATCCAGCAGGCGGCGGAGACCGCCAGTCCGCCGGTGCTGCTCAACCGCGACGAGGACTTCATTCATCGCGTGCTGCGCGACTTCTACAGCCCCGAGCTGGTGAGGGTGGTGGTCGATGCCCCCGATGCGGTTGCCCGGGTCAAGGCCTATCTGGCCGCCGATCAGGTCAACGTGCAGGTGGAGGCCCACAACGAGCCCACCGAGATCCTCGACCATTACAAGGTCAACGCCGCCATCCGCGACGCCCTCAAGCCCCGGGTGGAGTTGCCTTCCGGTGGCTACGTGATCATCGAGCCCACCGAGGCGCTGACCGTCATTGACGTCAACTCGGGCTCCTTCACCCGCTCGGCCAACGCCCGGGAGACCGTGCTGTGGACCAACTGTGAGGCGGCCGTCGAGATCGCCCGCCAGCTGAAGCTGCGCAACATCGGTGGTGTGGTGGTGGTCGATTTCATCGACATGGAGTCGCGCCGCGACCAGCTGCAACTTCTGGAGCATTTCACCCAGGCCGTGCGCCACGATTCGGCCCGCCCCCAGATCGCCCAGCTCACCGAACTGGGCCTGGTGGAACTGACGCGTAAGCGCCAGGGACAGAACATCTACGAACTGTTCGGCCGCGCCTGCCCCAGCTGCGGCGGTCTCGGCCATGTGGCGGTCCTGCCCGGTCGCGACACCCTGCAGCCCCTGGCCACCGTGTCCGGCCTGGTGCGCACCGCCGCGTCCTCCCGCCCGGAGGTCTTTGTGCCGGCCACGCCCAGCGTCGCCAGCGAGGGCTCAGGTCGCCGTCGCCGCGGCGGTCGTGGCGGTCGCGGTTCCGAGGCTCTGGAAACCGGCGGCTATGGCGAGGCCAGTGTTGCCACAGGGTTTGAACCAGTGCCGGTGGAGCGGGCCGAGCGGCTCGAGCGGGGTGAGCGCAGCGAGCGGGGATCGGACAGCGGCCTGCGCCGCACCGATCATGAGCTGGTGGCGGTGCCGATGGAGCCCCAGCAGGAGCTCGTCTACGGCTGGCTCGGCCTCAATCCGGCCCTGCTGCTGGATCCGGTGCCCAGCGGCGACAACGTGTTGGTGCGGGTGGTGCGGCCCGGCAGCGATCCGGAGGCCGTGCTGGAAGAGGCTCGCGTGCAGCTGGCCGCCGCCGGTTCCCGCCGCCGCCGCCGCGGGCGTGGTGGCAGTGAGGGCCGGGGAGAGACCACGGCCGAAAGCCACGGTGATCGAACCGGCGAGCGCCAGGGCGAAGCCGCCGAGACCGCCGCGGCCTATGGCTGGCCGGATCTCGGCGGAGCGGATGACCGGGACAGCCTGCCGGTGGTCGAGATCACCCCGTTGCCGATCGAAATCCCGAGCAGTGTGATGGCGGGCGAGTTGGTCACCGTCGAGGTGCCGGCACGGCGTCGCCGCGGTTCCACGCGTGCCAGCGCCAGTGCCACCGCCATCGCCGAGGCGCCGGTGCAGCTGGCTGTCGAAGCGGTCCCGGCGACGGTCGTCGCTGCCCAGGAGCCTGAAGACACCGAGGAGCCCCGCCGCCGCCGCCGCCGCTCCTCCGCCAGCGACTGAACCGGTGGTGGCCCGTCCCACCGCAGTCAGCTCTGGGGCGACCGCCACCGATCCCTGGGCCGGGCGCTCCCCCCAGCACTGTGCCGGGGTGGATGAGGTGGGCCGCGGTTGTCTGTTCGGCCCCGTGCTGGCGGCTGCGGTGGTGCTCACGGCTGAGGCCGCCGCCCGGCTGGCCGCCGCCGGTCTCACCGACAGCAAGAAGTTGTCCCCTCGGCGTCGGGCGGCCCTGGTGCCCCTGATCCGCCAGCAGGCGAATGCCTGGGGAATCGGCCAGGCCAGCGCGGCGGACATTGATCGATTCGGCATCCGCCCGGCTACGGAGGCGGCGATGCGACGGGCTCTGCAGCGACTCCCGGAGACACCCGGTCTGTTGATTGTGGATGGGGTGCTGCCGCTGCGCGGCTGGTCCGGGGAGCAGGTCACCCTGGTCGGCGGCGACAGTCACTGTGGAGCGATCGCCGCTGCCAGTGTGCTGGCCAAGGAGGAACGGGATGCCCTGATCCGCCGGCTGGCTTCCCGGTTTCCGGGGTACGGCCTCGAACGACACGCCGGCTATGGCACCGCCCAACACCGCCAGGCCCTGCAGCGCTTGGGGCCCACTCCCCTGCATCGCCTCAGTTTCCTCCGGTCGATTCTGCCGACTGGCGAGAGCTAGCGGTCCTGGCGCCAGGCCTGAAAATCAGCCAGCAGCTGTTGGCCCACCCGATTGCGGATGCCCAGCAGGATGCCCGCCAGCACGGAGCGGCCCGTGGCTTCCAGCACCTTGGCTGGAATCAACTTCAGCAGCGACGGCTGGCTGACGCTCACCGACAGGCTGGCTTCGCCTTCCAGGCCGATGGGGCAGGGCTGGAGCCAGGAATGGAGCCGCAGTTGGAAATCGTCCACCAAGCCCAGGCCTTCCAACTGGCAATCGAGGGCTTCCAGTTCCAGACGATCGTCCTGGTGCGCCGCCCGCAGTTCCACGATGGGCTGGATCTGCAGTTGAAACACCTGCACCCGGGTGACGGTGTAGCGGTAGTGGCCCGGACCTAGGGGCTCCAGCTGCTGGGGATCGAGCAGGGCGCTCACCACCCGGTCTTCGTGGCGGAGATAGTCGGCCAGCCGATCGCTGCAATCTTCGATCGGCAAGGTCAGCTGCTGACTCGCGCTGAACGCCAGGGGCATGGCCAGCTGGCCGGCAGGGCATGATCCTATCGGCCCACTTTCCCCTCGCCCTCGCCATGCGTCTTGCCTTTCTCGGTCCCGTCGGCACCTACGGCGAGCAGGCGGCCAGGAAGCTGGCGGAGCTCGAACGCTGCGCCGATGTGGTGTATGTGCCCCAGCAGGGTATCCGTGCCGTGATCCAGTCCCTGGCCGCAGGTCAGTGCGAGGCTGCCGTGGTGCCGGTTGAAAACTCGGTGGAGGGGGGAGTCACCGCCTGCCTCGATGCCCTCTGGGAGCATGGCGAGCTGGCGGTGGCCCATGCCCTGGTGCTGCCGATCCGCCATGCCCTGGTGGGCAGCGGGCCGGTGCAGGGGGTGAGCGAGGTGCTGTCCCATCCCCAGGCCCTGGCCCAGTGCAGCCAGTGGTTGGCGGAGCATCTGCCCAGTGCCTTGCAGCTGCCCACCAGTTCCACCGCTGAGGCGGCTCGCATGGTGCGGGGCAGCCGCTTCCGTGCTGCCGTCGCCTCCAGGGAGGCCGCCGCGGAACATGGACTGGAGGTGCTGGATTACCCGATCAACGATGTGGCGGGCAACTGCACCCGTTTCCTGTTGCTGCGCCGCGGCCCCCGTTCCCAGCAGGGACCGTTGGCGAGTCTGGCCTTCTCGCTGCACTCCAACCAGCCCGGTGCCCTGCTGCAGGCTCTGGGCTGCTTCGCGCGGGAGGGACTGAACATGAGCCGCATCGAATCGAGGCCCTCCAAGCGGGAGATGGGGGAATACATCTTTTTTGTCGATCTTGAGCTTCCCGCCGGACCCGAGCCTTTGGAGACGGCGCTCGCCGATCTCAAGCCCCTGTGTGAGCATCTGGCTCTGTTCGGCGCCTATCCACTCACCAACCTGGCGCTCGAAGAACCTGCGGCCTGAATCGCAGCAGCCCAAGGATTGTCACGGCTGCGCTTTGCGGCCGCGGAACACGCCGAACTGCATCAGGCCGCTGCGGAAGGCCCAGTCCATCAGCAGCAGGGTGGGCGTTTCACGCAGCCCCTGCAGCAGGGCCCCCGGCCCCAGGCTGAGGACGGCAGCGGGTCTCCGCAGGCCCTCGACGATCGAATCGATCCAGGAGGGCTGGGTGGCCAGGGTCCAGTCGGCCGTTTCGACGGTCATGCCGTCGCTCCAGGGGCTGGCCTCAAGGTTGGCCTGGAGCGAGCGGATGCTGGCGAACTCGGGGTGGGCCCACTGGTCGAGCAGTTGGCGCATCACCCAGCGCTCACGGCGGTTCATGGCACCGTCGAGCGGATCGCGCCGGTTCCAATCCGCCACCGCCAGCAGGCCCCCGGGCCGCAGCACCCGCAGCAGCTCATCGGCGTAGCGCTGTTTGTCCGGCATGTGGGGACCGGCTTCCACGCTCCAGACCCCATCAAAGCCTTCGGTGGCGGTTCCATCCGGCAGATCGAGGGCCAGGGCATCCATCACGGCGAAGCGGCAATGGCCCAGATCGGATGGGGTCAGGTCCCGGGCTCTTTGGATCTGGCCGGGGCTGATGCTGATGGCGAGTACCTCGAAGCCGTAGTCGCGGGCCAGGATCCGGGCACTGCCGCCGATGCCGCAGCCCACATCGAGGACCCGGGAGCCCGGAGGCAACTGGTCCAGCCCACTCCAGCGCACAAGTTCGTGCACGAAGGCCACCTTGGCGGCGCGGAAGTCGCGGCGGCCGGGGGGATCGCCGTAGTGCCCCAGGTGCACGTGGTCGCCCCAGAGGTTTTCCAGCAGTCGATCGGCAGTCCAGCGGTCATAGGCCGCCGCCACGCTGGATGGATCGGTGTAACGGCGATTGCGCCGCAGCCAGAAAATCAGGCCCAGCAAGGACAGGGCGGCCAGGAGCAGCGCCAGCAACAACCAGGCCGTCGGGGTGGACCCGAGACTCACTCCCGGCCCCCCAGGTTGCCTTCGTCGAGGGTGGTGAAGGTGTCTTTCAACACGGTGCGGGCGGCCAGTTGGCGTCGCGTCTGGTCGAGGAGCTCGTACTCCTGGCGCAGGCGCTCACCCGTGTCGGTGATCTCCAGCAGGGCCTGCTGATGGTCGGCCACCGGTCCTCCCAGATGGGAGCCGATCCAGAAGGAGAGCTCCCGGGGCAAATCGGGTAGGTCGGCGGGCAGGGAGGCGGGTTTGCCGATCAACTTGCCGGTCAGTTCGACCACATCGCGCAGGGCTCGGGAGACGTCGCTGGTGAGAACTTCCAGCTCGTCATGGCTGTCGCTGATCTCATCTTCGATCCAGCTGACCAGGCCGACGCGGAAGGGGGCGTCGCGGACGATGTCGAGCACACGGAAACGTTGCTGGCCCATGGTGACGATGTTGCTGCGATCGTCTTCCTGGTTCTGGCAGTGCAGAATTTCAGCGCAGCAACCCACATCGGCCATCTGCTGCTCCTGGGGGTCCCAGCGCACCACCCCGAAGCGCCGGTCCTCGGCCATCACGGTGCGCAGCATCATGCGATACCGGGGTTCGAAGATGTGCAGCGGCAGCACCTCCTGGGGGAAGAGCACCACGTCCGGTAAGGGGAACAGGGGCAGTTCCCGCACAGCAAGGTCACTCACGCCGACAGGGTGCCACCTGGGGCACCAAGACAAGGACCGGAATGGCCCAGGGCCAGCCGAGAGCGGATCAGGGAACGCAACGAGTCGACGCCAATGTTCAGCGGATCCTAGAAACAAGAACCAGGCGACGGCAGCGGGGGGCCTGGGGCTGGCCGGGCCGTTCCGGTAGCGCTCCTCGCCCGGCACCCAGCGGTGTCCCCATGCCACGGCCGTCAACGGAACCGTCATGGGGCGCAGGAGTGACCGCTACCACGCTTCCAGGGCCTGAGGCCCAGGAGTGTGTTGCCCATCAACCGTTCCAGGCCAACGACCGGTCTTTCTCCATGCCCACCCCCAAAAGGTCTCGGGTCGATCTCGCCTGAATCACGCTTCAGGACCTTACGCCTAGCGAGTACGTCTGCTGTGCAACTGCTGCGGCGTGACAGTAAGGCGAGGTTGGCTCCCTGCTATGCCGGTCGGATCCGGGAATCAAGCGTGTTGTCGGGGAGCTTCTGGTCCAATCCTGGGCGCGAATGCATGGAGCCAGGGATCCATGTCCCATGCCATGTCACGGCCATTGACTGCCGACGGGTGGTTGGGGGGGCAGAGCTTCTTTGCGAACTCTGCATCAACCTCTCACCTGGCCTGGGGTGGCAAGGGGTTCCCAGGCAAGCTCAACGCGCGATCGTGAACGGACAACCAGCTCAGGAATTGCCTGGAGTAAAGACCCCTACGCTGATGGAGTGCATCACCGGAATAGCTGGGTTTCGAGCTCAACGATCTTGAAGAGATATGGCATATCCCAGATTCAACGATTCAGGCCTGTCATCTCGGCCTGATTGGAGCGCTTTGATTAAGTCCCGGCTCTGAGTTTCGGCGTCTCGGGGCTTGAAGGGACAACAGGTGAGCCAACGCGCTCTGGGAAGAGTTCTCCCGATCTTCCTTGAAGCTCTGCAACCTGGAGGTATGCCCTATGAAAAACAAGAGTTTTTGGTTGCCCAGTTCCACCCACGGAGGCCGCGGGTGGATTTTTAGTCAGTGCGCTGTGATCCGGCAAACTCGTCAGGATTCCCCTGTGGGCTTGGAGCTGATGGAGTTTGCCGGGTGATCTGGTCAGAGCTTGACTTCGATGTCAACGCCACTGGGGAGATCGAGTTTCATCAGAGCATCGATCGTTTTGGCGCTGGGGCTGTAAATGTCGATGATGCGCCGATGGGTGCGAGTTTCGAAATGCTCGCGGGAATCCTTGTCCACGTGGGGCGAACGCAGCACGCAATAAATCTTGCGCTTGGTCGGCAGGGGGATCGGACCGATCGCGGTGGCGGCGGTGTGATCAGCGGTTTCGATGATCTTTTCGCAGGACAGATCCAGCATGCGGCGATCAAACGCCTTCAAGCGGATGCGGATCTTCTGCTGGGCAATGGCGGTGGACATGGCGAAATGCGGAAGGGGGCGCAGTGATCACAGCGCGGGGTGAGAAAGCCGCAGGCTTGGGGCCGGGCTTCTCAAGGGTTGGGATCGAGCCGGGTTTTGCCGGTTGTCGAGGTGCGCAAGGCGAGTGGAGCCTTGGAAATGAGGTGGGAGACCAGAAGGCTCCCACCTCTTGAACTTAGATCAGCGAAGGGACTGAGTCCGAATCACTCGACGATCTTGGAAACGACGCCGGCACCGATGGTGCGGCCGCCTTCGCGGATGGCGAAGCGCATGCCTTGCTCAATGGCGACTGGGCAGATCAGCTGGGCGCTCATCTTGATACGGTCGCCGGGCATCACCATCTCCACATCAGTGCCGTCATCGGCGGTGAAGGCGGTGATCTGGCCGGTCACATCCGTGGTACGGATGTAGAACTGGGGGCGATAGCCGGAGAAGAAGGGGGTGTGGCGGCCGCCTTCTTCCTTCTTGAGCACGTACACCTCACCTTCGAACTTGGTGTGGGGCTTGATGGAGTTGGGCTTCACCAGCACCATGCCGCGTTCGATGTCTTCTTTCTGGACGCCGCGCAGCAGCAGGCCGACGTTGTCGCCAGCCATGCCCTCGTCGAGCAGCTTGCGGAACATTTCCACGCCGGTGACGGTGGTTTCGCGGGTGTCGCGGATGCCGACGATCTGAACGGTTTCGCCGACTTTCACTTTTCCGCGCTCGATACGACCCGTGGCCACGGTGCCGCGACCGGTGATCGAGAAGACGTCTTCAACAGCCATCAGGAAGGGCTTGTCGATTTCGCGCTCGGGCTCGGGGATGGCCTCGTCAACGGCATCCATCAGGTCGAGGATCTTGTCGACCCACTCGTCTTCACCGCGAACGGCTTTCTTGCCGGACTGGATGTACTCCAGAGCCTTGAGAGCGGAGCCTGCCACCACAGGGATGTCATCGCCAGGGAAGTCGTAGCTGCTCAGCAGCTCACGCATTTCCAGTTCGACGAGCTCGAGGATCTCCTCGTCGTCGACCATGTCCTTCTTGTTCAGGAACACCACCAGGGCAGGCACACCCACCTGCTTGGCGAGCAGGATGTGCTCCTTGGTCTGAGCCATGGGGCCGTCGGTGGCGGCCACCACCAGGATGGCGCCGTCCATCTGGGCGGCACCGGTGATCATGTTCTTGACGTAGTCCGCGTGACCGGGGCAGTCAACGTGCGCGTAGTGGCGCTTTTCGGTCTCGTACTCGACGTGGGCGGTGTTGATCGTGATGCCCCGTTCCTTTTCTTCAGGAGCGCCGTCGATTTCGTCGTAGGCCTGGGCCTTGGCCATGCCCTGGGACGCCAGCACATTGGTAATGGCGGCAGTGAGGGTGGTCTTGCCATGGTCAACGTGGCCAATGGTGCCGATGTTGACGTGGGGCTTGTTCCTCTCGAACTTCTCGCGTGCCATGGAAGGAAAGAATCGGGGGTGTGGGTTGGGTGGATGGGAAGATCAGGAATTGCCCTGATTCTTGGAGATGATGGCTTCAGCGACGTTGCGAGGAACCTCCTCGTAGTGGCTGAACTCCATCGAGAAAATACCCCGACCCTGGGTCATGGATCGGAGTTGGGTGGCGTAGCCGAACATCTCGGCCAGAGGCACCTTGGCCTGGACTTTGGACTGTCCATCGTCGACGGACTGCCCCTCAACCTGGCCGCGGCGGGAGGAGAGATCGCCGATGACGGAACCGAGATAGTCCTCGGGTACCTCCACCTCGACCTTCATCATCGGTTCAAGAAGGACAGGATTGCACTTCTTGACGCCGTCCTTGAAGGCCATGGAACCGGCGATCTTGAACGCCATTTCCGAAGAGTCGACGTCGTGGTACGAACCGTCGACCATGGTGACCCTGACATCGATCATCGGGAAACCAGCAATCACGCCGGATTGACAGGTTTCCTTCATGCCGGCTTCCGCCGGTCCGATGTACTCCTTGGGCACGATGCCGCCAACAATCTTGTTGACGAATTCGAACCCTGAACCCGGCTCGCCGGGTTGCATTTCGATCACCACGTGGCCGTATTGGCCCTTGCCGCCCGTCTGACGGGCGAACTTGCCTTCGCCCTTTGCGCTGCCACGGATGGTTTCGCGGTAAGAAACCTGGGGAGCGCCGATGTTGGCCTCCACCTTGAACTCGCGCAGCATGCGATCGACCAGGATTTCTAGGTGCAATTCGCCCATGCCGGCGATCACGGTCTGGCTGGTTTCGGGGTCAGTGGAGACTCGGAAGGTGGGATCTTCCTCCGAAAGCGATTGCAGAGCTTTGGAGAGTTTTTCCATGTCGCCCTTGGTCTTGGGCTCAACCGCCACCGAGATCACCGGCTCGGGGATGAACAGCGACTCGAGGATGATCGGGTCGCTATCGACGCAGAGGGTGTCGCCGGTCGTGGTGTCCTTGAGTCCCAGTACCGCGCCCAAATCGCCAGCCCGCAGTTCGTCGACTTCCTCGCGGTCGTCGGCCTTGAGCAGGATCAGGCGCGAGATCCGCTCCTTCTTATCTTTGGTGGAGTTCATCACGTAGCTGCCCTTCTGCAGCACGCCGCTGTACATGCGCACGAACGTGAGCTTGCCGTAGGGATCGGCCATCACCTTGAACGCCAAGGCGCTGAAGGGAGCATTGTCGTCACAGGCGCGGGTCGCCTCGGTGCCGTCCGCCAGCAGACCGGTGATCGGCGGCACATCAACAGGGGCGGGCAGGTAGTCGACGACCGCATCGAGCACCAGCTGGACACCTTTGTTCTTGAAGGCCGATCCACACAGGATCGGAACCAACTTGTGCTTGACGACGCCTTCGCGGATGCCTTTGACCAGCTGGGCTTCGGTCAGCTCACCGTTTTCCAGGTAGGCGTCGAGAAGCTCTTCGTCGTTTTCGGCGACGGTTTCCATCAGCTTGTCGCGCCATTCGTCGACCTCGTCCCTCATGTCGGCGGGTACTTCCTCCTCAATGATGTCCGTACCGAGATCATTGGTGTAGATGATCGCCTTGTTGCGCACCAGATCGACGATGCCCTTCAGATCGCCCTCGGCGCCGATCGGCAGCTGGATCGGAGCTGCGTTGGCCTTGAGGCGGTCCTTGATCTGGTCGTACACCTTGAGGAAGTTGGCGCCCGTCCGGTCCATCTTGTTGACGAACACGATGCGGGGCACGTTATAACGGTCGGCCTGGCGCCAGACCGTCTCCGACTGCGGCTGCACGCCGCCGACGGCGCAGAACACGGCGACGACACCATCGAGGACGCGCATCGAGCGCTCCACCTCAATTGTGAAGTCGACGTGACCGGGGGTGTCGATGATGTTGATGCGGTTGTCTTTCCAGCTGGTGGAAATAGCCGCCGCTGTGATTGTGATTCCCCGTTCTCGTTCCTGCTCCATCCAATCGGTGACGGCGGCGCCATCGTGCACCTCACCCATCTTGTGGACTACGCCCGAATAAAACAGAATCCGTTCGGTCGTGGTCGTTTTGCCCGCGTCAATGTGGGCGGCGATCCCGATGTTTCTGACGCGGTCGAGGGGGTAGGCGCGGGCCACTGACGAGTTCTCCGGGTGGGGTCAAGAAAAGCGGGCATTACTTTACAGACCGGCCTGGATTGCGGTCTGAGGGGGAAGCGGTGCCGCTTGGGCAGTCGCTTCCCGCCAATCTCAGTAGCGGTAGTGGGCGAAGGCTTTGTTGGCCTCGGCCATCTTGTGGGTTTCTTCGCGCTTGCGGACGGCGCTGCCGGCCTCGTTGGCCGCATCCATCAGTTCTCCGGCCAGTTTCTGGGCCATGGAGCGACCGTTGCGGGCGCGGGAGAAGTTGACCAGCCAGCGCAGGGCCATGGCGGTGCCCCGGTCCTGGCGGACTTCCATCGGCACCTGGTAGGTGGCGCCGCCAACCCGACGAGCCCGCACTTCCACCAAAGGAGTGGCGTTGCGGACGGCCGTCTCGAACAGTTCGAGCGGATCGCCGCCGGTGCGGTCGTTGATCAGCGTGAAGGCGTCCGAGAGGATCCGCTGGGCCGTGGATTTTTTGCCGTGCTTCATCAGCCGGGCCACGATCATGGAGGCCAGACGGCTGTTGAACTGGGGATCCGGCAGGACCGGGCGCTTCTCAGCGGCGTTGCGGCGGGACATGGAACGGGAAGGGAAAAGGCGGGGAGTCGGGATTAAACAGCGGCGGATCCCGGGACCGGGATCGGGCTCATCAGGACTTAGGCGTCTTGGCGCCGTACTTGGAACGGGACTGGCGACGGTCCTTGACGCCGGCGGTGTCGAGGGTGCCGCGAATGATGTGGTAACGGACCCCTGGCAGATCCTTGACCCGGCCGCCCCTGATCAGCACCACGGAGTGCTCCTGGAGGTTGTGGCCGATGCCGGGGATGTAGGCGGTGACCTCGAATCCGGAGGTGAGGCGAACCCGGGCAACCTTGCGCAGGGCCGAGTTGGGCTTCTTCGGGGTGGAGGTGTACACACGGGTGCACACGCCGCGCCGTTCGGGGCAGGAGCGCAGGGCGGGCGATTTGGTCTTGCGGGTGAGGCGCTGCCGCTCGGTGCGGATCAGCTGCTGGATAGTGGGCATCGAGGGCCGTCAGGGCTGGTCGGTGCGAACAGGTCGGGCAACCGACCGATTTCGACAATCCGTCACCTTACTTCCCCGCCGCCCCCCGTCCAGGGTCCCGGCTGAAGGCGGCGCCGCAGGCACAGCTGCGCACCTCGTCACCGGGGCGCACCAGGAAACCACCGCCGCTGAGATCGCCCTTGTAGTCCAGTTGCAGTCCGGTGAGCAGGGGGAGCTGGGGGCCCGGGGCATAGAGGGTGACGCCATCGGCCCGGGCCACGGGGGTGCCCGCCAGGTGGCCCGGCCGCAGGCGGATGGCCCAGCGTTCACAGCTGCCTTCGAGCAGGTCGATGTGCATCAGCCCCGGGGTGCCGGCCACGGCTGCCTGGCGGCACAGTTCTGAGGCGGCGGCGGCCGTGATGCGCAGGCTGTGGCCCCTGGGCACGGTGCAGTTGGCAGTGTGGGGCCAGTCTGTCAGTTGCCGGCCAGCCTGCTGGTTCTGGTGGCCGGGCCGACTCCGTAGGCCTGCCCACCGCTGGGCACCAGGCCCAGCCCGTTGTGGACGGCTCCGGCCACGCCCCGGCCCTTGACCGTATGGGCGCCGCCCATCACCAGGCCCGTGGAGCTGCCGCCATCGAGATTGAGTGCATCCCGCAGGCCCAGGCCCTGCAGCAGCGCCGCGGTCTCGGCCAGGGTGGGGCCCTCCTGGCCTACCCCTTCGAGGGTGATCAGCTCGAGGCGTGTGCCGTCGCTGGCGACCACGGTTCGGGGGGCCCCCTGGCCGATGAAGGCCGCACCGAATCCTTCGGCCGTGCCGTTCAGCACCACCCGCCCGTTCTGCAGCAATAAGGGTCCACCCCCGAGCACGTTGCTGGCCAGCCCGAGCGGATCACTGGGGCGAGAGTCCAGGCTCAGGGGTTCCCCTTCCCGCCAGGGCAGCTCCGTGCCCGCCCGCCCCACCACCACCATGTCGCCGGGGGCCAGGGGTACGCCGGCCGCCAGTCGGGTGGGGTCGAAGCGCTGGGCCACCACGCCGTTGCGTAGCAGCAGTCCGTTCTCATTGCTGCTCAGGGCGCGGTACCAGGGGCCCCAGTCGCTGGTGTAGCGGCTGATGCCCCGCTGCACATAGCCGCTGTTGACGACCTGAACCGGCCAGCGCTGGCCGCTGCGATCCAGCAGCCATTCCTGGAGCTGCAGCCGGCCGAACCGGGGCAGGCTGCGGCTTTCCCAGCCCATGGCGCCCCGGTTCAGGATCGGCCCGGACAGCCAGCGTCCCTGTTGGCGCAGGGCCCCCAGCGGCAGGCGCCGGACGCGGTTGAAAAAGCCGCCATTGATGGCCACCAGGGCATCGGAGCGCTGGGCCAGATCGGTGAGGGCGCTCAGTCCCTCCATGCTGCCGCCGCGGCTGAGGGGCTGGAGTTCCAGCGGCCCGGAGCGCGGATCGAGGCTGACCCGGTTCAACTTGAAGCTGAGGCTGCCGAGGCGCAGCACCTGGCGATCCCAGCGGAGATCCTTGCCGAGCAGGGCCAACAGCCTGGGATCGAAGCGCGGTGGGGCGGGAGTGGTGGTGGCGGCGGGGCTGGGGCCCTCGCCGGGCAGTTCGATCACCACCCGGCTCGGATTGGAGAGCGTGAGGATGGGGTTGGCCCGGGACCCCGAAGCGGTGGTCAGCACCAGCCCCTGGTCTCCTTGGCGCACCCCCAGGCCCCGCTGGGCCAGCTCAGCCTGCTGGGCGGCGCTGCTCCACACACCCAGCTCCAGGCCCTCGTCGCTGCTGCGCACGATCGCGGGGCCATCGAGGTCGAGCACGATCCGGCGCTGGCCCGGCTGACGCCCCCCCCGCACCTGCAGCAGGCGGGCCGCAGGAAGCTGGAGATTCAGGGTGTCGCCGTCGCTGCTGCGGCTGACACCCACCGCGTCCAGCACGCCCGCCACCTCCACCGCCACTTCGTCGCCCAGGCTGCGTTGGCTGGCCGCCGGCACGATCAGTTCCTGGCCGTACCAACCGAGGGCCAGGCTCCCATCGGCCCGACTGCTGCTGTTGAAGCCCAGCTGGGCCTGCAAGACCTCCAGCGGCAGCCACAGCTGCTCGCTGCGCCCAGGCTCGGACGGTTGGAGCAGCCAGGCGGCCTGTTGGCTGCGGCCGTTGATCCGCAGTCGGCTGCCCTGTCTGATTCCGGAGCCTCGGGGCTGGAGCGGCTGGAAGCTGGGCCGGCTGCGGCCATCCGCTCCCGGGCTCTCCGTCGCGGGCGGCAAAGGCGGTGGCGCCTGCGGCGGCGCCGAGACAAAGGGAGCGGCGCCTGATGGGGCCGCCAGCAGGGACAGCGTCAGCAGGGGGGCTGCGCCGAGCAGCGTTGTGGCAAGAACCTTCCAGGGGGCCATGGCCGTGGCGGATACTGCCGGGTTCCGAAAGGTAGCCCCTGCGAACGTTGTCAGGGATGTGGCTGCCTAGGATCGGCCGTCTGCCAGGAGGATGGTCGATGGCCATTCCCCGTGCCGATCCCTTGGGTTCGTCCCCTGGGCCGGTCCAAAGTCGGCACGCCGGCCCGGGCTTTCCGGGCGGTGACCCCCAAGCTGCCGATTCCTACGGTTGCCAGAGCGATCCCTACGGTTGCCACCGTCGGTTTCGACAACCGTTTGCGTTAACCGGCTGCCCCCCACGGCCCCTTCCCCAATTCGCCGCTCGCGTCCTGGTCCATGCCCCATCCCATCACCCCCTCCTGGCCCCACCGCGACAGCCCGGCACCGGCGCCGGTGGCCGGCGAGAAGGACGCCTGCGGGGTGGGCTTCCTCGCCCATCTCGGCGGGGAGGCCAACCACTGGGTGCTGGCCCAGGCCCTGCGCGGCCTGCGCTGCATGGAGCACCGGGGCGGCTGCGGTGGCGACGGCGATTCCGGTGATGGAGCCGGGATCCTCAGTGCCATTCCCTGGGGGTTCCTGGAGGCCGTCTGGCCCGAGGCGGCGGCCAGCGGTGGCCAGGTGAGGGGCCTGGGCATGCTGTTCATGCCGGTGGATGGGGAGCGGCGTCAGCAGGCCCGCGCCCTGTGTGAGCGGGAGGCCGAGCGCCTTGGGCTGCGCAGCCTCGGTTGGCGGCCGGTGCCGGTGGATGCCGCCGTGCTCGGCCCTCTGGCCCGCCAGACCGCTCCGGTGATCGAGCAGTGGCTGCTGTTGGCCCCCGACGCCTCACCTGACGTGCCGGCCGAGGTCGATGCGATCGAGGCCACCCTGTTCCGCCTGCGCCGCCGGGCCGTTGATCGGGTGCGGGAGATCTGGGGGGGAGATTCCTCCGACCTCTACTTCGCCTCGATCAGCGCCCGCACCGTTGTTTACAAGGGCATGGTGCGCTCCGAGATCCTGGATCGCTACTACGCCGACCTGCGCGATCAGCGTTTCGCCGTCAACTTCGCCGTCTACCACCGGCGCTTCAGCACCAACACCCTGCCCCGCTGGCCCCTGGCCCAGCCGATGCGGCTCCTGGGCCACAACGGCGAAATCAACACCCTGCTGGGCAACATCAACTGGGCCAGTGCGGCCGAGGTCAACCTCGAGGCGGTCTGGGGTGAGGCGGCCGCCGATCTGCGGCCCCTCGTCAATCCGGCCTTCAGTGATTCTGCCAACCTGGACGCCACCCTTGAGCTGATGGTGCGCAGCGGCCGGCCGATCACCGACAGCCTGCTCACCCTGGTGCCCGAGGCCTTCCGCGACCAGCCCGACCTGGAGCATCGGCCAGCGATCCAGGCTTTTTACGAATACAACGCCTGTCTGCAGGAGCCCTGGGATGGCCCAGCCCTGCTGGTGTTCGGCGACGGCCGCATGGTCGGCGCCACCCTCGATCGCAACGGCCTGCGGCCGGCCCGCTACTGCCTCACCAGCGACGGCTACGTGGTGATGGGCTCGGAGACGGGCGTGGTGGAACTGGAGGAGAGCCGCATCATCGAGAAGGGGCGCCTCGGTCCCGGCCAGATGCTGGCGGTGGATCTCGAGCAGGGCCGGCTGCTGCGCAACTGGGAGGTCAAGGAGGAAACGGCGGCTCGCTTCCCCTACGGCGACTGGCTCGCCGAGCATCGCCGCAGCCTGGCGGCCGGAGCCTGGACCCAGGAGCGGCACCTGGGTGACCTCGATCTGTTGCAACAACAGACGGCCTTCGGCTTCACCGCCGAGGACTTCGATCTGGTGATCGAGGACATGGCGGGGGCCGCCAAGGAACCCACTTACTGCATGGGGGATGACATCCCGCTGGCGGTGCTTTCCGGCAAGCCCCACCTGCTGTACGACTACTTCAAGCAGCGCTTCGCCCAGGTCACCAATCCGCCGATCGATCCGCTGCGGGAAAAGCTGGTGATGAGCCTGGAGATGCATCTGGGCCGCCGAGGCTCCGCCCTGCGCCCGGATCCCTCCGGGGCTGCGGTGTTGCATCTGGCCACGCCGGTGCTCAACGAAGCCGAGCTGGCTGCCCTGGGCCGCCATGGCCCGCCCCTGACCACCCTCTCCACCCTGCTGCCGGTGGCATCCGGCCCTTCAGGGCTGGAGCAGGCCGTGCAGCGCCTGGGCTTTGAAGCCGAGGCCGCCGTCCGCAGCGGTTGCCAGATCCTGGTGCTCTCCGATCGCCGTGGTGGCGATGGCGAGCGTGAGGGGCTCAGCGCCGGCAGCACCTACATCCCGCCCTTGCTGGCCGTGGGTTCGGTGCATCACCATCTGTTGCGGCTGGGGTTGCGCCTGCAGTGCTCGATCGTGGTGGAGACGGCCCAGTGCTGGAGCACCCACCATCTGGCCTGCCTGATCGGCTACGGCGCCAGTGCCGTCTGCCCGTGGCTGACCTGGGAGACCACCCGCCACTGGCTGGCCCATCCCAAGACCCGCTCGTTGATTGAGCGGGGCAAACTGCCCGACCTCAGTGCCGATCAGGCCCAGGCCAATGTGCGCAAGGCCCTCGAAGATGGACTGCGCAAGATCCTCTCCAAGATCGGCATCTCGCTGCTGGCCAGCTATCACGGCGCCCAGATCTTCGAAGCGATCGGCATCGGCGCCGATCTGATCGATCTGGCCTTCAGCGGCACCACCAGCCGGGTGGCAGGTCTCAGCCTGGCGGAGCTGGCCAGTGAAACCCTCAGCTTCCACAGCAAGGCCTTCCCCGAACTCGACCGCACCAAGCTGGAGTTCATGGGTTTCGTGCAGTACCGCACCGGTGGTGAGTACCACATGAACAGCCCGGAGATGGCCAAGGCCCTCCATGCCGCCGTCAAGGCCGGCCCGGGCTACGACCATTTCGCCACCTACCAGACCCTGCTCGAAAACCGTCCGGTGACGGCCCTGCGCGACCTGCTGCAGCTGCGGCCGGCGCCGGCGCCCCTGCCCCTCGATCAGGTGGAGAGCATCGAGAGCATCTGCTCGCGCTTCTGCACGGGTGGCATGAGTCTGGGGGCCCTCTCCCGTGAGGCCCACGAGGTGCTGGCGGTGGCGATGAACCGCATCGGGGGCAAGAGCAACAGCGGCGAGGGCGGCGAGGATCCGGCCCGTTTCCACGTGCTGCAAGACGTCGACGTCGACGGCCATTCGGCGACCTTGCCCTCGATCCGCGGCCTGCGCAACGGCGATACCGCATGCTCGGCGATCAAACAGATCGCCTCGGGGCGCTTCGGTGTCACGCCGGAATATCTGCGCAGCGGTCGCCAGCTGGAGATCAAGGTGGCCCAGGGGGCCAAGCCCGGCGAGGGCGGCCAGCTGCCCGGCCCCAAAGTGGATCCCTACATCGCCTGGCTGCGCAACAGCAAGCCCGGCGTCGCCCTGATTTCACCGCCGCCGCACCACGACATCTATTCGATTGAGGACCTGGCCCAGCTGATCCACGATCTGCACCAGGTCAACCCGGCGGCCAAGGTCTCGGTGAAGCTGGTGGCCGAGATCGGCATCGGCACGATCGCCGCCGGCGTGGCCAAGGCCAACGCCGACGTCATCCAGATCTCCGGCCACGACGGCGGCACCGGCGCCTCCCCCCTCAGTTCGATCAAACATGCCGGCAGTCCCTGGGAGCTGGGCCTGACCGAGGTGCATCGCGCCCTGCTGCAGAACGGCCTGCGCGACCGGGTGCTGCTGCGCGCCGACGGCGGTCTCAAGACCGGCTGGGACGTGGTGATCGCCGCCCTGCTCGGCGCCGAGGAATACGGCTTCGGCTCGGTGGCGATGATCGCCGAGGGCTGCATCATGGCCCGCGTCTGCCACACCAACAATTGCCCGGTGGGGGTGGCCACCCAGAAGGAGGCGCTGCGCAAGCGCTTCACCGGCCTGCCGGAGCACGTGGTCAACTTCTTCCTGTTCGTGGCCGAGGAGGTGCGCCAGCTGCTCAGCGTGCTCGGTGTCGCCAGCCTCGAGGAACTGATCGGCCGTACCGAGCTGCTTCAGCCCCGGGCGGTGTCCCTGGCCAAGACCTCGGCTCTCGATCTTTCCTGCCTGCTCGATCCGATCCCGCAGGCCGCCGACCGCTCCTGGCTGCGCCATGCCCCCCAGGCCCATGGCAACGGTCCGATCCTCGAAGATGGCCTGCTCGCCGATGGCGCCGTGCTGGCGGCGATCGAGGACCATGGCCAGCTGGAGCGCACCCTGGCGATCGTTAACACCGATCGCAGCGTCGGCACCCGCCTGGCCGGCGAGATCGCCGCCCGCCACGGCAACAAGGGCTTCCAAGGGCAGCTGGATCTGCGGTTTGAAGGGGCCGCAGGCCAGAGCTTCGGTGCCTTCGTGCTGCAGGGTCTGAATCTGCGGCTGGTCGGCGAGGCCAACGACTATGTCGGCAAGGGTCTCAACGGTGGCCGGCTCACGGTGGTGCCACCGGCCGGCAGTCAGGATCCCGGTAGCAAGGTGATCCTCGGCAACACCTGCCTCTACGGCGCCACCGGCGGTGAACTGTTCGCCCTCGGCAGGGCCGGCGAGCGCTTTGCCGTGCGCAACAGCGGTGCCCGCACCGTGGTGGAGGGCGCCGGTGACCACTGCTGCGAGTACATGACCGGCGGCGTGGTGGTGGTGCTCGGCAGCACGGGCCGCAACGTGGCGGCGGGCATGACCGGGGGGGTGGCCTTCCTGCTCGATGAGGAGGGAGCCGTCGCCAAGCGCCTCAATGGCGAAACCGTCGCCCTGGTTGAGCTGACGACCCCTGAGCAGGAAGGCCTGTTGCGTCCCCTGCTGGAGGCCCATCTGGAGCACACCGGCAGCGCCCGCGCGGCCCAGATCCTGGCGGACTGGTCCAGCTGTAGGAGCCGCTTCAAGGTGGTGGTGCCCCCCAGCGAAAAGGTCCTAGTGGGGTTGGCGGAACGGCAGGCAGTGGTGGTCTGAGCGCTGGCCCCAGGCCCCATCGGGGCCTGGGGCCAGGAGCGTGCTGCAACTCGTGTCATCTGTCCGAAAAATCCGCAGATGCCAACTGACAATATTTGACGAAGTTTCAGCCTGTTTGTGGCTTGAATCTTTTCGTTTAAGGAATATTTTGTGGTTCTGGATTGGCTGCCACAAGGCAGACCTCTAGTCCCTGCAGGCTGTCTTCAGGCTGCTGCTGTTTCGGTCTGATAGGGTATTGAATCTCCTCGGCTGTGCATGCTTCGATGCTGGATGCTGGCCGCTTGCATGCCGATGCAAAAGACGCGCCTGGATGGTGCGGAGATGGTCGAACGCGTCGCAGTATTTATGGACTCTCAAGAGGATGTCATCATGGTTTATTTCTGCCGCCGCTATGGCTGCATCAACCCCAAAGTGGCGTTGTGGCTCATGGCGAACGAGGGTGGCTGGCTTGTCGCTGTGATCGGCTTGGAAATCCTGCATCGTTCCATTGCCGATGATCTCCTTGTTGACGGTGAAACGATTCTGGCGGTTGTTCTTTTCCGCTTGCTTTAGGTCGTTCTGCGGACTATTGATACCGATCGCCAGGCCTATCTCCGCATCTGAGGCGGACTGTGCTGGCTACAACAGTCCATTCAGCGCGGATGTTCGTGCATCAACCGTTGAACTTCGCCGGCGTGGTAGCTGCTGCGGGTCAGCGGTGTGCTCACCACCTGCAGAAAGCCCAGTTCCCTTTCGCCGTGATGGCGGAAGCTGTCGAACTGTTCCGGTGTCACGAAGCGGTTCACCGGCAGATGCTTGGGCCCTGGCGAGAGGTACTGGCCGATGGTGACGATGTCGACCTGGTGGCGTCGCAGATCGGCCATCACCTCCAGGATTTCGTCATCCCGTTCACCCAGGCCGGCCATCAGGCCGGATTTGGTGTAGGTGCGCGGCCAGTACTGGCGCACCCGTTGCAGCAATTCCAGGGAGCGTGCGTAGATCCCTTGCGGCCGGGCCTGGCGGTACAGGCGCGGCACGGTCTCGATGTTGTGGTTGAGCACCTCGGGAGCCGCGGCCATCACCGCTGCCAGGGCGTCCCAGTTGCCGCAGAAATCGGGGATCAGCAGTTCAATCGTGGTCAGGGGCGATCGCTGACGGACCTGCTCGATGCAGGCCACGAACTGGCTGGCGCCACCATCGGCCAGGTCATCCCGATTGACCGAGGTGATCACCACATGGCGAAGCCCCAGCCGGGCCACCGCCTCCCCCAGCCGTTCGGGTTCGCTGGCATCGAGGGCGCGCACGCTCTTGTCGAAGTCGATGTCGCAGTAGGGGCAGGCCCGGGTGCAGCCCGGCCCCATGATCAGAAAGGTGGCGGTGCCACCGGCGAAGCACTCGCCGATGTTGGGACAACTGGCCTCCTGGCAGACCGTGTTCAGCTTCAGATCGAGCAGCAGGTCGGCCACGGCGCCGATCCGTTCGCGCTGGGGTGCCTTGACCCGCAACCAGGGGGGCTTGGTCGCACCGGAGCCGTCGCTGTCATGGGTGATGCCGCTGTTTGCGGGCTGGCTGGCGCTGACCGTCCCAGGGTTGGTCATGGCATGCCGCGGCGGCTGGTCGATGGCGACGACTCTAAGCAGCGGGATCGGGGCGCCTCCAGGGCAGGCCCTCGCATGGGGCGTGCCGGACCAGACGACCGCGTCCGCAGCACCGGCAAGTGGGACTGAAGCTGTTGCCTGAAGCTCAAAAAGCTACGCGAGGTCCACTGAGGCGCCGTGAAGGTGGTTCAGCCCAAGCCCAACGGGGCCGCGCAGCTGCTTGCGATCGGCCAACCGGCGTCGCTGGGTTGATCCGCGGGGGTTTGGCCGCGCACCCTGATCCAGTCACTGCCAGCCGTGGGGCCATCCCTTAAAGTCCAGCCATCGGGATGTGGCGCAGCTTGGTAGCGCACTTCGTTCGGGACGAAGGGGCCGCAGGTTCGAATCCTGTCATCCCGATTTTTCTTCGTTGAGGCTGGGGTCTCAGGCCTTCAGGTCAGCTCTGCGCCTGGATAGCCCCTTGGGGTCAGCATGCGACCGTCCTGGGCCCGGCTGCTGCTGTTGCCGATCAGCACCAGGGTGAGCATGTCCACCTGCTCAATCGGCAGATCCCCGAGGCTGTGCAGGCTCACCTGTTCCTCGCGGCGCCCGAGCTGGCGGGCCAGAACCACCGGTGTGCTCGCCGGCCTGCCCTCCAGCAGCAGCTCCCGGGCCCTTCCCAGCTGCCAGTCCCGTCCGAGGGAGCGGGGGTTGTAAAGGGCCACCACGAAGTCGCCCGCGGCGGCGGCCCGCAGGCGCCGTTCAATCACCTCCCAGGGGGTGAGCCGGTCGCTGAGGCTGATCGTGCAGAAGTCGTGCATCAGCGGCGCTCCGGCGCGGGCGGCTGCCAGCTGCAGGGCCGACAGGCCGGGATGGACCTCAAAAACGGGGCGCTCCTTGGGAGGCAGCTGCAGCCACAGCTCCAGGGCCAATCCGGCCATGCCGTAGATGCCGCTGTCCCCCGAGGAGATCAGGGCCACCTTCAGCCCCTGGCTGGCCAGATCAACCGCGTCGCGGCAGCGGGCCCGCTCCTCGGTGAGCTGGCCGTCGCGGCGCAGCTGGTCCGGCCGGCGCAGCGGCTCCAGCAGGTCTAGATAGGGGCCGTAGCCCACCCAGACCGTGGTGGCGGCGAGCGTGCGGCGGGCGTCGCCGCTGAGCAGGTCCAGCCGGCCCGGACCGCTTCCTACCAGGTGCAGTTCGCCCCGCTGGGGTGCCCACTGCCTTGGTGCCAGGACCACCGCCAGGGTGGCCGCACCCGTTTCTGAAGCTGCTGCCGTTTCGATGGTCTTGTCCACCAGCCGTTCCGGTTGGCGGCCATCGCTGCTGGCCGGTGCGGTCGCGGCCGCCGCCAGCCAGGCCGCCGCTTCGGCCACGCTGGCCGTGCCCATTTCCCGGGCCACGGCCTCCGAGGGGTTCGGCACCGCGACCGGTGCCAGCTGGTCGGCCGTGAACAGTTTCAAGGGCCAGCCACGTGCTGCGGCCAGGGCCAACAGCGCCGGCTCATCGCCCTTGCGATCGACGCTGGCCAGACCCGCCACAGCTTCCTCGGCCAGGCCCGCTTGGCTGAGAACCCTTTGCACCAGACGCTCCAGCACGGCCAGGCTGGTATTGCGCTCGCAGCCGATGCCCAGCCAGAGGCAGGGTGGATGCCA
Organism: Synechococcaceae cyanobacterium ELA739; assembly: GCA_037127935.1. GTDB lineage: Bacteria > Cyanobacteriota > Cyanobacteriia > PCC-6307 > Cyanobiaceae > Cyanobium. Next base: position 51,599 of record JBAXXM010000008.1, on the reverse strand, counting down.
GCGGCAGCCTTCCCCCAGCCAGGGCCCGATCCGCAGTGAGGGGCTTGGGTCGCTGACGCTGAAGTCCGCATGCTCCGGCTTGGGCCCATCCGGAATGGCCTGGCCCGCAGCGCTCTGGACCGGACTGACGCTGCCAGTGGCGGCCGCCAGCCCTTGCCAGAGCTGCAGGCCGCCCTGCTGAAGCACCTGAAGCCTGGCCCCAGCCGCCACGGCCAGCATCAAGGCCCGCCAGTCGCCTCGGCCCCGCCGCCAGCCCCAGGCCAGGCCGAAGGCATCGAGGGCCAGCTGGCCCATCGAACCGCTGCTGCCGCCGAGCACGGGCTGCCCGCCGAGCAGGGCGGCGATCTCCCGGCTGAGCTGGTCGGCCCCGGCCAGGTGTCCGCCCAGCAGGGGCACCGCGAATTGCCCTTGGGGATCAAGCACCACCACCGCCGGATCCAGCTCTTTCCCCCGCAGCAGGGGCGCGATCAGCCGGGTGACCAGGCCGCAGGCCCCCACCGCCACCACCGCTGATGCACGGTCCCATTCCTCAGCCAGCCAGATCGCGGTGGCTGATTCCCCATCGGGATCTCTGCTGTTCAAGAGCTGATCTCCGCGGCCGGTCTCAGCCCTGTTACCGCTGGGGACTTCAGTCGCGTCATCTCTCGGATCTTCGGCCGATCCAGCCCCGGCGACGGGGCGGCTGGCGCCGCTGGCGGGCCAGCGCACCGCGCTCAGGAGCCCGGCCTGCTCGAGTTGGTGCAGCACCGGCAGGGCCGCCGGGCTGAAACCGATCGCCACGATCCGGCGTTGGGGGGACGTCATGGCAGCAGTCGCTCCCGCAATCCGGCCAGTGGACCACGGCGGGGGGGACGGACCATGGTGCCGTCCTCGTTCACCTGGTCCCGGGCCGAGCCATCGAGGCTGCTGCTGGGGCGCAGCCGCTCATCGGCGACCGGTGAGGCCAGCTGCGGCGAGGCGACGGTCGGCGCAGTCAGAGGTTGGGGTGCTGCCGCGGAGGCTGGGTCCCCATCGGAGTTCCCGTCGGCGGATTCCACAGGCATTGAGGGCGGTGCTGCGCTGGCCCCCTGGAGGTTGTTGCCCGCAGGGGCCGGTGGGGCCACGGATCCCTGGGGTGGCGGGTTCGCGTCCTGCGGCGTGGATCCCTCCAGGGCCGATTGGCCAGGGCGTGGCGCCACCGGCCAGCCCGGGGGGGCGGCCGTCTCTGGTCTGATGGGTTCGGACGGGCCCCTCAGAATTGCGGCAGCGGGGATCGAGCCGGCCGGCTCCGCGTCGGATGGGGGGCTGGCTTGCTCGGGGCTGGCGGCGCTGGATCCTGGCTCCGGTGTTGCCGTCGCCGGTTGGTCGGGATTCGGGAGCCGCTCGGTGCGCTCGGGTCCAGTGCTCGGCATCGCCATGGCCGCCCTGCTCCGAGGCGGGGGGGCCGGCGTGGTGTCGCTGACGGCAGGGGCCGGCTGGACGGCTGGATCAGGCTCTTGCCCTCGATTGGTAAGGATTTGCTGCGGAGGCTCTGCAGCTGCCTCACCGAGCAGGATCGCCAGCTCGGAGGGGCTGAGCGGCCCCCGTTGCCAGCGGGCCAGGGGGGCGTTGGGGTCCAGCTCCACCTCGCGCACCAGGCTGTTGAAGGGCGGATTCAGGGGATCACCCCGGCCGTCCAGCAGTTCGAACCGGATCGCATTGCGGCCGGGCTTCCAGCCCTTCAGCCACAACGGGGTCTGGCGATCAATGACCAGATCATCGCCGTTGATGTTGACGCGCAGTCGCCAGCGGGCGTCATCGCCCCGCAGGTTCTGCAGGGGCGCGTCGAGCAGCAACCAATCCAGCAGCAGGGGTTCGCCCGCCACCCGGGTTGCGGGACTGACGGGAATGAGCTGGGCCTGTCCTGGCTCCGGCAGCTCCGGCGGATTGGCCGTTGTTCGATGCAGGCGGATCTGGCACCAGGCCCCTGGATTCTTGGCGGCCTCCCCCCACGGTCTGGCGGCAAAGACGGTGAGCCTGTGGCTGCCGGGCGCCAGGGGGGCCATGGTGCGTTCAGTGCTGGTCAGCGGCAGGGGCTCTTCGTTGTCGACCTGGACCACCAGATGGGGACCGAGGCCGAGCGCCCCGCCATCCACCAGAGGCCAGTCCTGCACCCGCAGCCGCAGGGTCCAGGGACCGGGGGGCACGAGGGTCTCGTCGGCGGGCGCCAGGATCTCGACGCGAGGTTGCCGTTGTGCCAATGCTTCCTGCAGCTGCTGCACAGCCAGCGGTGGCGCCACCTCCTGCAGGCCCGCCGGACTGGGGCGCCCCGGGGGGGCGGCCTGGCCATCGATCGGCCGCGGATTGCGGCCAGGCAGGCCAAGGGCTTCGCTGCTGCCGGCGCCACCGGGCAGGACCAGCAGGCTCAGCGCCAGCGACAGGCTCACCAGGTGACTGAGCCAACGGGGCAGCCGGGCTGCCGATCGATTTCGGGGCTCCCTGCTGCCGGTCACGCCGCTCTGGTCCTAGGGGTGGGGGCATTCTGCTGGGCGGGACGGCAAGATCTGACTGTTGGCAACCTGCTGAAATCTGCAGCCGAAAGCGTAATTAACTACCGCTATCTGGGCTGGTCTTGATGTGCGCAAGCCCTGGCCAGACCTGAGTCACAGTCTGGGGTGCGCCGGGATTGAACCTTTGTAACTGGTCGCCTGATTCGCTTGTTTTCGACCCCTATAGTTCCGCCAGCGGTCCCCTTTCGGGGCCCAACGCCCCAGTCATGGCAAGGGCTTTTGCCTAAGCCGGACTGGAGCCCATGGTCCCGGGTCTGTCCTTCTGACTGGCCTGGCCATGGGGCCCACGGCGGCTCCGGCTTCGTCATCTGCTTCCGCAGGTCGCGAGCCCCGGCGCTGTCGAAGGGGTGGACCCCCCACCTCGATTCCGTCCCTCGAGGAACCTCTCGATGACCATCAGCCCACCAGAGCGTGGGAAAAAGGCCAAGGATCTGGTCGACCGGAACCCCGTTCCGGTGTCGTTCGAGCTTTTTGAAAAGCCCGGCCACTTCGACCGCACCCTGGCCAAAGGTCCCAAAACCACCACCTGGGTTTGGAACCTCCACGCCAACGCTCACGACTTCGATAGCCACACGAGTGACCTCGAAGAGGTCTCTCGCAAGATCTTTTCGGCTCACTTCGGCCATTTGGCCGTCATTTTCGTCTGGCTCAGCGGCGCTTTCTTCCATGGAGCCCGCTTCTCCAACTTCACCGGTTGGTTGGCCGATCCCCTGCATGTCAAGCCCAGTGCGCAGGTGGTCTGGCCAATTTTTGGCCAGGAAATTCTCAATGGCGATGTGGGTGCCGGCTTCCACGGCATTCAGATCACCTCCGGCCTCTTCCATGTCTGGAGGGCCTGGGGCATCACCAATGAAACGCAGTTGATGGCTCTGGCCATCGGTGCTCTGGTGATGGCTGGCCTGATGCTGAATGCAGGTGTCTTCCATTACCACAAAGCAGCACCCAAGCTGGAGTGGTTCCAGAACGTTGAGTCGATGCTCAACCACCATCTGGCCGGTCTGCTGGGTCTGGGTTCCCTGTCCTGGACAGGTCACCTTCTGCACGTGTCCCTGCCCACCACCCAGTTGATGGATGCCATCGACGCCGGCAAGCCGCTGGTGCTCAATGGCAAGACCATCGCCACGGTGGCGGACATTCCCCTGCCCCACGAGTTCCTCAACCAGGATCTGCTCACCCAGCTGTACCCCGGTTTCGGTGCTGGTATCTCGGCGTTCTTCACCGGTAACTGGGCGGCCTACAGCGATTTCCTCACCTTCAAAGGTGGGCTGAATCCTGTCACCGGCAGTCTCTGGATGACGGACATTGCCCATCACCATCTGGCGATTGCGGTGCTGTTCATCGTGGCCGGTCATATGTACCGGACCAACTGGGGTATCGGCCACAGCATCAAGGAAATCCTTGAGGGTCAGAAGGGCGATCCCCTTCTATTCCCTGCTCCCAAAGGTCATGACGGACTCTTCGAGTTCATGATCACCTCGTGGCACGCCCAATTGGCTGTGAACCTGGCTCTGCTTGGTTCGCTGACAATCATCGTGGCGCACCACATGTATGCGATGCCGCCGTATCCGTACATCGGCATTGACTACGCCACTCAGCTTTCGCTGTTCACCCACCACACCTGGATCGGTGGCTTCCTGATCGTTGGTGCCGGCGCCCACGCCGCCATCGCCATGATCCGTGACTATGACCCCGCCAAGCACATCGACAACGTGCTGGATCGGGTGCTCAAGGCGCGTGATGCCCTGATCAGTCACCTCAACTGGGTGTGCATCTGGTTGGGCTTCCACAGCTTCGGCCTTTATATCCACAACGACACGATGCGTGCCCTGGGCCGTCCCCAGGACATGTTCAGCGACACCGCGATTCAGCTGAAGCCGATCTTCGCTCAGTGGATCCAGGGTCTGCACGCCGCCGCCGCCGGCACCACTGCTCCCAACGCCCTTGCCGGTGTGAGCGAGGTGTTCAACGGTGCCGTCGTTGCCGTTGGTGGCAAGGTGGCCGCCGGTCCGATCCCCCTGGGAACGGCCGACTTCATGGTCCACCACATCCACGCCTTCACGATCCACGTCACCGTGCTGATCCTGCTGAAGGGTGTGCTCTATTCGCGCAGCTCCCGCCTCGTTCCTGACAAGGCGAATCTGGGCTTCCGCTTCCCCTGCGACGGCCCCGGCCGTGGCGGTACCTGTCAGGTGTCGGCCTGGGACCACGTGTTCCTCGGCCTGTTCTGGATGTACAACTCCCTGTCGATCGTCATCTTCCACTTCAGCTGGAAAATGCAGAGCGACGTGTGGGGCACCGTCAACGCTGACGGCACCGTCCAGCACATCACCAATGGCAACTTCGCGCAGAGCGCCATCACCATCAATGGTTGGCTGCGCGACTTCCTCTGGGCTCAGGCCGCACAGGTGATCAACAGCTACGGCTCCAGCTCCAGTGCGTACGGTCTGATGTTCCTGGGTGCCCACTTCGTCTGGGCCTTCAGTCTGATGTTCCTCTTCAGTGGCCGCGGCTACTGGCAGGAGCTGATTGAGTCCATCGTCTGGGCTCACAACAAACTGAAGGTTGCTCCCGCTATCCAGCCACGGGCGCTTTCCATCACCCAGGGCCGTGCTGTCGGTGTCGCCCACTATCTGTTGGGCGGTATCGCAACGACCTGGTCCTTCTTCCTGGCCCGCATGATTGCGGTCGGCTGATCTCCACCTGACCTTTCCCAATGGCAACGAAATTTCCTTCGTTCAGCCAGGGTCTGGCGCAGGACCCGACAACCCGCCGTATTTGGTACGGCATCGCCACGGCTCACGACTTCGAGAGCCACGACGGAATGACGGAGGAGCGGCTTTACCAAAAGCTGTTCTCCACCCACTTCGGTCACCTGGCGATCATCGGCCTCTGGGTTTCGGGCAACCTGTTCCATATCGCCTGGCAGGGCAACTTCGAGCAGTGGGTCGCCGATCCCCTGCATGTCCGTCCCATCGCTCACGCGATCTGGGATCCCCACTTCGGCCAGGGCGCCATCACCGCCTTCACCCAGGCGGGCGCTTCTTCTCCGGTGAACATCGCCTATTCCGGTCTGTACCACTGGTGGTACACGATCGGCATGACGACCAACGCCGAGCTGTATCAGGGTTCCATCTTCATGATGATCCTGTCAGCCTGGGCCCTGTTCGCCGGCTGGCTCCACCTTCAGCCCAAGTTCCTGCCTTCCCTGGCCTGGTTCAAGAACGCTGAATCCCGCCTCAACCACCACCTCGCCGTCCTGTTCGGCTTCAGCTCCATCGCCTGGACCGGTCACCTGGTCCACGTCGCGATTCCTGAATCCCGTGGTGTGCACGTCGGTTGGGACAACTTCCTCTCGGTGGCTCCCCACCCGGCAGGTCTGGCTCCCTTCTTCACCGGCAACTGGGGCGTCTACGCCCAAAACCCCGACACGGCCAGTCAGCTGTTCGGAACCACAACGGGTTCCGGCACGGCGATCCTGACCTTCCTCGGTGGTTTCCATCCCCAGACCGAGTCTCTCTGGCTCACGGATATTGCCCATCACCATCTGGCGATTGGTTGCATCTTCGTGATTGCTGGCCACATGTACCGGACCAACTTCGGTATCGGCCACTCCATCCGTGAGATCCTCGATGCCCACAATCCCCCCAAGGGAACCCCGGGCAATCTGGGTGCAGGCCACAAGGGTCTCTACGACACGGTCAACAACTCCCTGCACTTCCAGCTGGGTCTTGCTCTGGCCTCTCTGGGTGTGGTCACCAGCCTGGTGGCCCAGCACATGTATGCGCTGCCGTCCTACGCGTTCATCGCCAAGGACTACACAACCCAGGCTGCGCTGTACACCCACCACCAGTACATCGCCATCTTCCTGATGTGCGGTGCCTTCGCCCACGGTGCGATCTTTTTCATCCGCGACTACGACCCTGAGGCCAACAAGGACAACGTCCTGGCCAGGATGCTTGAGCACAAGGAAGCCATCATCAGCCACCTCAGCTGGGTTTCCCTGTTCCTCGGCTTCCACACCCTGGGTCTCTACGTCCACAACGACGTGGTCGTCGCCTTCGGCACCCCCGAGAAGCAGATCCTGGTGGAGCCCGTGTTCGCCCAGTTCGTGCAGGCTGCCAGTGGCAAAGCCCTGTACGGGATGGACGTGCTGCTCTCCAATCCCAACAGCCTGGTGAGCAATGCACCAGGCCCGGGTGCCGTCTGGCTGCCCGGTTGGCTCGATTCGCTGAACGCCGGCAACAACTCCCTGTTCCTCCAGATCGGTCCTGGTGACTTCCTGGTGCACCACGCCATCGCGCTGGGTCTCCACACCACGACCCTGATCCTTGTCAAGGGTGCTCTTGATGCCCGGGGTTCGAAGCTGATGCCCGATAAAAAGGACTTCGGCTATTCCTTCCCCTGCGACGGCCCCGGCCGTGGCGGTACCTGCGACATCTCCGCCTGGGACTCGTTCTATCTGGCTCTCTTCTGGGCCTTGAACACCGTGGCCTGGGTGACCTTCTACTGGCACTGGAAGCACCTCGCCATCTGGCAGGGCAACGTGGCCCAGTTCAATGAATCCAGCACCTATCTGATGGGCTGGTTCCGGGATTACCTCTGGCTTAACAGCTCCCAGCTGATCAACGGTTACAACCCGTACGGCTCGAACAACCTGGCCGTCTGGTCCTGGATGTTCCTGTTCGGTCACCTGGTCTGGGCAACCGGCTTCATGTTCCTGATCTCCTGGCGGGGTTATTGGCAGGAATTGATTGAGACCATCGTCTGGGCTCACCAGCGCACACCGCTGGCCAACCTGGTCGGCTGGCGCGACAAGCCCGTCGCTCTCTCGATCGTTCAGGCCCGGGTGGTTGGACTTGCTCACTTCACCGTGGGCTTCATCCTCACCTACGCCGCCTTCTTGATCGCCTCCACGTCAGGCAAGTTCGGCTGATCCCGAACCTCCGCCTGTCTCCGCGAGGGACGCACTGCCCCCGGCTCTGGCCGGGGGCTTTTGTGTGGGTGGACATTGCCGCGGCTCGTCGGCTCCATCGGGGTGATCAGGTCCACGCTTCAAGGCAGTCCTGCGATGGCCTCACGTTGCTTTTTCGCCCCAGTACCAGGATCCCCCGGAGGCTGACCGCAGCCTTCGGGGGAATCACAGGCCCAGTTGAACCTGGGAGCTCGGGGTCCGACGAATCGGGGTGGATCCTCAGCCATGGAAAGGCTGTGGAAGGCCAGTCTTAGCGGCCGACCTCCGCCAGCATGCGGCGGATCTCAGCGCAGAGTTCGGCCAGTACCGAGCGGGGGCTCACCGCGTCGAGCAACTCGAGGATGGCGTGGACCTCGGCCAGGCTGATCGTCCGGTTGCCTGTGACCGCCTCGAAGTTGGCTTTGACCACATGGTCGACGATGTCCTGTTCCCCGGCTTTGCGGGCCACCAGATCGGCCACGTAGGGATTGGAGCGGGCGGCTTGGATCAGAGCCTTGTTCAGCAGGTCGTAGGAGATCTCACCTTTTTTGTTGGTGTACGCCTTCACGATTGCCAGGTAGTCGGCGCCCTTCACCGTGGCCAGCTCCGCCTCGGGGGTCTCTTCGGCTTCCAGGATGGTGTTCTGCGCACCGCCACCGGTGGTGCCTGCGTCCGCAACCGCTGCGGCCACCGCCGCCGGTGAACGGACAGGGCCGCGGCTGGAATAGGGCAGACCGGAGGTGAGCTCCAGCGCCTCGCGGAAGGCTTCAATCGGATAGAGATCGGCCGGCACGTTGGCAGCAGGATCGGGTTCGCCGCTCTGGTGGTTGAGCAGGGCCAGGCCGGGTTGGGCGCAGTCATGGCGCAGGATCACCACTCCCGACTGCCCGCCGCGCAACTTCTGGCGGTAGGCCACGGCCTCCAGGCTGGAGAGTTCGACAAGACGGGTGCGGATGACCATGGATCAGGAAGGATTCCGGTCCAAAACTAGACAGGGGTCTGCGATTCAGCCCATGGCAAGGTCACCTGTTGCAGGACTTTCAGCTTGCGCGGCACTGGCGTGATCTGCATCCCCGCGCACCATCGGTCCCTGGCCTGGCCCATCGCTCAATCTCCCCATCGCCACGCCGACCTCTGGAGTTGCCGCAGCGCTCAGGAGGCGCGTGACCCTTGCCATGGATCACCCCCTGCCGGTGCCAACAAAAAAGGTCCCGACTCCAGCGGAGCCAGGACCTGAATGGGCTGTTGTCAGCAGCCTGAAGTTTCGGGGGACCCGATCAGTTGACGCTCCAGACGCCACCGGCGATGTTCACCAGCGGCGAGACCAGGGCCGTGCTGCACAGGAACCAGGCGAAGGCTGCGCCACCGCAGCCGCCCAGCCAGAAGCCGCTGGCGAACTCAGCCCAACCGGCCTTGGTGAACAGATCGGCGGGGGGATTGTCGATCGTGGCGTCCGGGGGCTGGACGTTGGGGCCGTTGCCGGCGGTGCCGTAGATCGACAGGCAGACCGTGAGGATGGTCACCAGACCGATGGTGGCCAGCAGGCCGGCGGTGCTGGAGTACTCGGTGGCGCGCAGGGGACCGGTGATCGCGAACGGGCCGTAGAGGAAGAAGCCGTGGGCCATGCCCACTTCCAGTCCCCGACGGTTGGGTGAGAGGGACGGCCGGTAGGCGGGCAGAGCGTTCAGGAACGCCCGGGTGAAATAGCTGCTGTTGACGGGGGTCGCCAAGTTGCCGACGCAGGGATCGGCCACGGGGGTGACGGTCATGGGGCGTTCTTTGGGCTCGGTAGGGGGCTCGGTGAGGGTCGAATCAGCGGACGGATCAGTCGCGCGCTTCAATCACGTTGAACAGCAGGGCCATGGCAACTGCAGGGCCGAGGATTCCCACCAAGGGAACAAGCATGGAAGGCAGCCAGGCGGCCGCAAATTCTCCAGTCATGGCGTTGGCCACGTACAACCGCCGGTACTGTAAGGAGAGGCCTCTGCCCCACTCTCGCCACCTGGATTGGGTGACATAAAAGTTCAGCAGATCCCCGCCGGCTTGCCGCGCTGTTCCTGTTCATGAATCCCTCGCTGTTCGCTGCCATCGCTGCCGCCTGTATGGCCGCCCTATGGCTGGGAACCAGGCGCCGACCACGGCCGTTTCTGCGGTCGCAAGACACCAGTGCCGTGGCGGCCCTCAACCGTGCCCAGATCGCCCAGCTCCTCGATCCGCAGCCGCCCCGCGCATCGCGTTCGGATGGCCTGGCTGGTCCGCATGTCCCCTTTGGCTCGCCCCATGACCGGCCCAGCGGCGCGTCCGGCGATCCCCAGATGTCCCAGCCGACCTCGATGCCGCTGCCCCCTGCCGGCGCGGTGCGTCAACGGCTGACCCTTCTACGCCAGCTGGAGTGCTGGGCCCATGGCGATGGGCCAGAACGCCTGCAGGCGATGGCCGTCGCCCGCCTCTGGCGCCATCCCTGCGTGCTGCCCCTGTTGCGTCGCGGCCTCCGGGATCCCGATCCCCGGGTGATGGCGGAAGCCGCCGCGGCGATGGGGATGTTCCGTGGTCGCAGCCCGGCTCCGGGGCCTCAGGCCTCGCGACCAGCCATCAATTCCCGACCGCGCAAGGTGCTGCGCACCCGGTAGATCGGACGCCCCTGGCTTTCGTGATAGGTGCGCATCTGCAGCTCAGCCAGCAGGCCGAAGCCGAATAACTGCACGCCGCTGAGGATCGCCAGCACGGCCATCAGCAGCAGGGGACGATTGCCGATGTCCGCACCCAGCAGCAGCTTCTCGCTCACCAGCCAGATCGCCAGCGCCAGTCCCGTCCCCAGGCTCACTAGCCCGGCAAAGCCGAACACATGCATCGGCCGTGTCAGGAAGCGCTTCATGAACCACACCGTCAGCAGGTCCATCAGCACCCGAAAGGTGCGATCGATGCCGTACTTGCTCTTGCCGTAACGGCGCGGATGGTGATTCACCTGCACCTCGCCGATGCGGGCGCCTTCGATGAAGGCCAGGGCCGGCAGGAAGCGATGCAGCTCGCCGTAGAGGTTCATGTCGGCCACCACCTCGCGCCGGTAGGCCTTGAGGGAGCAGCCGTAGTCGTGCAGCTTCACCCCCGTGACCCGGGCGATCAGCAGGTTGGCCAGCAGCGAGGGCAGCAGCCGGCTGATCGTGTTGTCCTGGCGCTGATGGCGCCAGCCACTGACCAGATCGAGCTGGCCCTGCTCCAGCTGGTTGAGCAGCAGGGGGATATCCGCCGGATCGTTCTGCAGATCGCCATCCAGGGTGACCAGAATCTCGCCGCGGCTGGCATCGAAGCCAGCGGCCATGGCCGCGGTCTGGCCGTAGTTGCGGCGCAGCAGCACCGCCACCAGTTCCGGGGTACGGGCGGCGATGTCCTGCAGCAGGGCGGCCGTGCCGTCGCGGGAGCCGTCATCGACGAGCACGATCTCGAAGCTCCGCCCCAGGGGCTGCAGGGCGGCCAGCAGCTGGGCGACCAGGTGGGGCAGGCTGCCTTCTTCGTTGTAGAGGGGCACCACCACCGACAGACTGGGACGGCTGATCTCCGCCATGGTCGGCTGGGGCGCAGGATGCCTCCTGAACCTAAGGGGGCAGGGGACTGCCGTCATGGCTGTGCATCACCCGTCCGGCGCCGCGCAGTTCGCTGCGGTAGTGGCTGGCCACCGGATCCCGGTTGCGGGCATGGAGGTCATCGATGCCCAGGCCGTTGCGGCCGTGCTCCCGTCCGGAACTGTGCAGGTAGCGGCCGTCGCCCAGGTGCAGGCCCACGTGGGTGCAGCGCCGCGGGCTGCCGAAGAAGATCAGATCCCCGGGCTCCAGCAGGCTGGTGACACCCGGCTGCACCGCCACCGGCCGGCAGAAGCGCTCCTGCAGATAGGCGTCGCGGGGCAGCCAGATGCCCGCTGCCGTGAAGCTGGTCTGGATCAGGCCGGAGCAATCGTAATCCGGCCCGAGGCTGCCTCCCCACAGGTAGACGTTGGGCCGCTGCATCGCCGCTTCGGCGAAGCTGAGCACCTGGGCGAGCCTGCGGGCGATCGTGGCGCGGTCCAGCCGCGGCAGCGGGGTCGGGGAGGTGAGGTGACCATGGCTGAGCAGCGCTGAGGCCTCCAGCCAGCAGGGGTAGCCGTCCTCCAGCAGCCGCACCCGCAGCCGCCCGCTATCCCCCCTTCGGTCCAGCACCCGCAGCTGCCGACCCGCGGCGATCTGGGTGGCCAGCCCCGGACCTTGGGGCCGGCTGTAGGCGTCCAGGTCCTGCCCCAGTTGCCAGACGCTGCCGGGGGCGATGGGATCGGCGTCGCCGTCGCTGCCTAATCTCGCCATGAAGTGCGTCTGGGGTGATGGCGTTCTACAGCCCGGATCCGCCGATGGACCAGACCCTGCGCTCGCTCGTGGCTGCGCTGGAGAGCGACGGCCGGCCGGGACTCTCCCAGCAGCTCTCGATCACCTGGTTGCGCTTTCCCACCTCCCTGCTGCAAAGCGCCGCCCAGCTCGATGCCGGCGCCCGGACGGCGCTGCCTGGGCGCGGAGCCAGTTGGGGTGGGGATCGTCAGCGCTACCCCGCCAGTGTGGTCAAGCTCGTGTACCTGATCGCGGCCGAGGCCTGGCTGCAGCGCCAGTTGCTGGAGGACGGCGAGGAACTGCGCCGCGCCCTGGCGGACATGATCCGCGATTCGAGCAACGATGCCACTGGCCTGGTGCTGGATCTGCTCAGCGGCACCACCAGTGGCCCCTCCCTGCCGCCGGAGCGCTTCGAGGCCTGGGTGCGCCAGCGCCAGCTGGTCAACGTCTGGTTGGCCAGCCTCGGCTGGCCCGAGTTGGAGGGCTGTAACGCCTGCCAGAAGACCTGGGGGGATGGACCCTACGGGCGGGAGCGGGACTTTTATGGTCAGCGGCTGGACAACCGCAACAGCCTCAGTACAGAGGCCACCGCCCGTCTACTGCACGACGTGATGGCCGGCGCCATGGTGTCTCCCCCCGCTTCGGCGCGGATGCAGGATCTGCTCAGCCGCTCCCTGGATCCGCAGCAACGGGCCGCTGACCCGGAGAACCAGGTGGATGGCTTCCTTGGGGCTGGGCTGCCGGTCACGGCAAAACTCTGGAGCAAGGCCGGCTGGATGAGCCAGGCGCGCCACGATGCGGCCTACGTGGAGGTGGTGGGGGCGGATCCGTTCCTGCTGGTGGTCTTCAGCGAGGGCCAGCGAGCCGCCGTCGATGAGGCGTTGCTGCCAGCCATTGCCGCCGCCGTGCTCCAGGCCTGCCGGCAGAGTGAACTGAAGGGCGGGTAGGCCTCAGATGAGGGCTTCAGGATTCCGGAAACGGATTGTCCTGGAACCGATGGTTCGGGAACGGAGAGGGAGGGATTCGAACCCTCGACAGAAGTTGCCTCCTGTAACTCCTTAGCAGGGAGCCGCTTTCAACCACTCAGCCACCTCTCCAGCGGCCCGCTGACTTTACCTGACCACCTCGCAGCTGGTGGAACCCCCTGGGGAGCGGGACCCCGGATCGATTCCCGGCCTCAGTCGCCCCGGAACAGCCGTTGCACCCTGCGGCTGTCGACGTTGACCAGCAGGTCGTAGGCGATGGTGCCGGCGCGCTCGGCCGCCTCCTCCGGGCGCAGCACCTGGCCCTCGTGGGCGCCGAAGATCAGCACCTCATCGCCGACGCCGGCCTCAGGCAGGTCCGAGAGATCCACGGCCATCGAATCCATCGAGACCCGCCCCAGCACCGGCACGCGCCGGCCCTGGATCATCACCTCGCCCCGGTTGGAGAAGCTCCAGGGCACGCCGTCGTTGTAGCCGGCGGCAACGATGCCGATGCGCTGCTGCTCGCTCGACACCACGTGGGTGCCGTTGTAGCCCACGCGCTGTCCCCGCCTGAGGGTGCTGACCTGCACCAGCCGGCTGAGGAAGGCCACGGCCAGCTCCAGTTCGATCGCCTCGGCCACCGCTGCTGAGGGATGGAGGCCATAGAGGCCAAGACCCAGACGGACCATGTCGTAACGAGCGGCGGCGAAGCGCACGGCGCCGGCGGTGGCGGCCGCATGGACCACCAGGGGCTCGTCGCTCTCGGCGCGGATGGCCGCAACCGCCGCATCAAAACGGTTCAGCTGGTCCAGGGTGTCGCCATCGGCATCGGGATCATCGGCGCTGGCCAGGTGGGTCATGACGCCACTGAGCCGCACCACCCCGGAAGCCCTCAGCAGGCGGGCCACCCCCAGGGCCTCCTCGGGGGCCACGCCGACCCGGCCCATGCCGCTGTCGATTTCGAGGTGGACATCCAGGCTGGCCTCCATCGTGCGCAGGCTGGCCACCAGCCGCTGGGCGCAGGCCAGGGAATACACAACCGGGGTCAGGCGCCAGCGCACCGCCTTGTCGATCTCGTCGCTGTCCATCAGCAGCACCAGCACCGGCCGATGCACCCCGGCCCGCCGCAGGGCGGCGCCCTCGTCGGCGGCGGAGACGCCGATCCAGTCGACACCGCTCTCCTGCAGGGCCAGGGCGAGGCGGGCCAGTTCGGTGCCGTAGGCCCAGGCCTTCAGCACGGCCAGGATCGCCACCCTGGGGCCGCAGAGGGCGCGGAAGCGGGCGATGTTGTTGCGCACGGCGTTCAGATCCACCAGGAAGCGTCGCGGTGCCATCGATTCCCAGATCGAGCACGCGGCGCTGGCCAGCCCCTGGCGGGCGGCACCCTTGAGCAGCACGGTGTCCCCGGGCTGGGCCAGGGTGCGCATGGTGGCCCGCAGCTCGTCGCTGTCGCGGAGTTCAAGCACCGGGGCCTCGGGCTGGCTGGCCCTCCAGGCGGCGGCCGTGTGCTCGCTGGCCGGATGGGGCAGCAGCAGCAGATGGCTGAAGCCCCGTTGCGCCGCCAGTCGGCCGATCAGGGCATGCTCGCGGGCCTCGCTGGAGCCCAGGTCGCCCATGCCGCCGAAGACGAACAGGCGCCGTCCCGGATCCGGGCTGGAGCTCACTGTTTCCAGGGCGGCCTGCACCGAGATCGGATCGTCGCTGGCGCTGTCATTGACGATCGTGATGCCATCCGGGGTGCGCCAGGTCTCCATGCGGGTGGGTCCGAAGCTGTAGTCCTCCAGCACGGCCACAAGTTCGTCGACGCCGACGCCCAACTGCAGGCCTGCGGTCATGGCGATCAGCAGGTCCTCCACCAGCGGTGCGGAGCGGGTGCGCACCGGCAGCCGTAGCCGCTGGCCGTCAATCTCGAGGCTGAGCAACAGGCCGGAGCCATGGGCGGCCTGTCCGATCAGTCGGGGTTCGCCCTGGCCGGCCTGCAGGCGGCGGCAGGTCAGGGGGACGCCGTCCAGCAAGGGATCGGCGGGGGCGATCAGCCAGTTTTCGGGGGGCAGATCCCGGAACAGGATCATCTTTTCGCGGGCGGTCACCTCGCGGCTGCCGAAGCCGCCCAGATGGGCCAGGCCCACGTTCACCAGCACCCCGAAGTCGGGCTGCAGGATCCGGGCGATCTTCGCCATTTCGCCGGGAGCTGACACCCCCGCCTCGAACACCCCCAACTCGGTGCCGGCGGGAGCGGACAGCACGGCCAAGGGCACCCCCACCTGGCTGTTCCAGCTGCCGGGGCTGGCGGCCACCCGGTAGCGCTGGGCCAGCAGGGCCGTCAGGGCGCCCTTGACGATCGTCTTGCCGTTGCTGCCCGTGATCGCCACCACCCGCTCGATGTGCTGGCGGCGGTACCAGGCTGCCAGCTGCTGCAAGGCCTCCAGAGGGTCGGCGACCTCAATCCGCGCCAACGGCCCAATCCCGCCCTGGTCGGCCGCGCCCGGGGAGACGGCCGACCGCCAGTCGCCACGCACCACGACCAGATGGGCACCTGCCGCGATCGCGGCCGCAGCGAAGTCATGGCCATCGCGGCTGCGGCCAGCGAGGGCGAAGAAGGCATCGCCCGGCTGCACCCTGCGGGAGTCAATCGCCACCGAGCGGATCGGGCCGGCCGCCGGGTCACCGTGGAGTTGGCCTGCCACCAGGCCGGCCAGCGTGCGGGGGTCGGGGAGAGCCATCAGCCCTGAAGGCTAGCCAAGTCGCCCATCGGCTCAGGCTCGGTCGTGAGGGACACCTTGGGGGTTGTCAACTCTCGTTAACCTTGAGCCATCTTCGGGGGGTGGCATGGGCCACGTTCTCGTGCTGAATGCCTCCTACGAGCCGCTGAACATCACCACCTGGCGTCGGGCGATGGTGATGCTGTTGAAGGGGAAGGCCGAGGGCCTGGAGCATGACCCCAACCACCGCATTCGCCCTGATCACCTGCTGCCCACGGTGATCCGACTGCATCAGTTCGTGCGGGTGCCCTATCGCCAGATGCCGCTCAC
Organism: Synechococcaceae cyanobacterium ELA739; assembly: GCA_037127935.1. Classification (GTDB taxonomy): domain Bacteria; phylum Cyanobacteriota; class Cyanobacteriia; order PCC-6307; family Cyanobiaceae; genus Cyanobium. Next base: position 35,774 of record JBAXXM010000008.1, on the reverse strand, counting down.
CCGCCGCAATGTCTTCCAGCGGGACGGCCATCTGTGCCAGTACTGCGGCTTCAGCGGCGAGCCGCTCTCGATTGATCACGTCGTGCCCCGCAGCCGCGGCGGCGCCGACATCTGGGAGAACGTGACCACGGCCTGCCTGCCCTGCAATGTGCGCAAGGGCAATCGCACGCCCAGGGAGGCGGGCATGCCCCTGCGACGGGAGCCCCGCCGGCCCCCCACCAGCCTCAACTTTGAGACGATCCGTCGCATCCGCGCCGGTCAGAATCGCGAATGGGCCAAGTATGTGATCGGGGCTTGATCGGAGTCCGCCATCGATTCAGGCGCGACTGGGGCGCGATTGATGGTTGAGGTGATGTGACACCGGCTTTGGTGCCGGCATGGGGAGGTCGGTTTGTCGTGCTCACTACGGCTTTGACGTGACCCGCTTCCAGGAAATGGATGAAACACCTGCCTCGGTCCCGTTGGAGTGCCCCTAGCCAGCAGGCGCCCCCTTCGTAACGGCGTTGCATCCATCCAGCGGACCTCCAAGCAGGGCCGCCAGGGGATTGTTTCAACAGTTGGATTCGGGCTGCCGGAACTGGCGGGGTCATCTGAACAGCCGCCTAGAAACCTGGAGCGCCCCAGGGCCGGGCCCCGGCCTCAGCCGTTGGCGCCGCTGGCCTGGCTGGCCAGCTCCTGCAGCTGGCGACCCTGTTCGGCGGCGATGCAGGCTTCGATCACGTCATCGAGCTGGCCGTTGAGCACCGGATCGAGCGAGAAGTTCTGGCCGAGCCGGTGGTCGGTGACCCGGTTGTCTTTGGCGTTGTAGGTGCGGATCTTTTCGCTGCGGTCACCGCTGCCCACCTGGGAGCGGCGCGTGTCCCGTTCGCGGGCGTTGGCCTCGGCCAGTTCCCGCTCGTAGAGCTTGGCCCGCAGGATCTCCATCGCCCGCTCACGGTTCTGCAGCTGGGAGCGCTCCTGGGTGCAGAACACCCGGATCCCGGTGGGTTTGTGCAGCAGATCGACGGCGGTCTCGACCTTGTTGACGTTCTGGCCGCCGGCGCCGCCGGAGCGGGCCGTGCTGATCTCCAGATCGCCCGGGTCAATCTGGACCTCCACCGGATCGGCCTCGGGCATCACCGCCACCGTGGCGGTGGAGGTGTGCACCCGCCCCTGGGATTCGGTGGCTGGCACCCGCTGGACGCGGTGCACGCCGGCCTCGAACTTCAGCCGGCTGTAGACCCCATCCCCGCGGATCGAGAGGATCAATTCTTTGTAGCCCCCCAGGTCGGCCTCCGAGGCGCTGACCGGCTGCACCTGCCAGCCGCGCCCCTGGGCATAGCGCTCGTACATGCGGGCCAGATCGCCGGCCCAGAGGCTGGCTTCATCGCCGCCGGCCCCGGCCCGGATCTCCAGCATGACGCTGCGCTCATCGCGGGGATCCGAGGGCAGCAGGGCCAGGGTGAGGCGCCGCTGCAGCTCCTCGATCCGCAGCTCCAAGCTCTCCAGCTCGCTGACGGCCAGCTCCACCAGCTCCGCCATGGCGGCATCGTCGCGGTGGTCCTTGAGCAGCTTCTGGGTGTCCAGCTGCTCCTGTTGCAACTTGATCAGCTGCTGGTGATCCAGCACCAGGGGCTCCAGCCGGGCCCGTTCGCGGGCGATCGTCTGCAGCCGGGCCGGGTCCGATGCCACCGATGGGTCGGCCAGCTGCCGTTCCAGGGTCTCGAAGGTGCGGCAGGCCGTTTCCAGGCGTTCGCTGAGCAGGGCAGGGTCCATGAAGAATGGAGTCTGGACGCCGCCGGAACGGCAGAGGAAGAGGCACGGTTGGCTTCCAGAACAAAAGCCGGATGCCGAAGGGGCATCCGGCTGGCCGGGAGGTCTGGATGCCGGTGAAGGGGTAGGCCAGCCCTGGCCTTTGTTGGCAGGGGAGCTGGGGCGACGGGTTCAGCAAAGTCTCGCTTGCCCGCCGTCGGGCCATGGAGCAGGCTCTGAGGCCGATGCGCAGCAGCTGGCTGATGACGGCGTGGGCTGCTGGGATCGGCGAAGGTTCAGGCCCAAAGGCTGGGTCGCATCAGGGCCTGTTCACAACAGCTTGGGGACTGAAGCGACTCCACGGTGCAGAACATCGCCAGCTGTTCCGAGCATGGAGCGACCTGTGGAAGCCGGATTTCTCCCTATTGCCAGCCAGAGGCGGGAAGCGTTGATACGCGAGGGAGTTTTGGTTGCCGAAAGCGGCTCGGGGCCCCAAGGGCAGCCAAAAAGCTCAGCCGGCGACGGCTTCGTCAGCAGCGGCGGGAGCTTCAGCAGCAGGTGCTGCCGCTTTTTTGGCTCCGGCAGCGGAATCGGTTCCGGCCATGCCGTACTTGCGCATGAAGCGATCCACCCGGCCCTCGGTGTCGAGGATTTTCTGGGTGCCTGTGTAGAAGGGATGGTTGCCACTCCACACATCGACGTGGAGCTCGGGCTGGGTGGAGCCGGTGGTCATCACCACCTCTCCGTTGCAGATCACCTTGGCGTCGGGATACCAGGTGGGATGGATGTCGGCCTTCGGCATGACGGATGGAGCGATCGGAGACAGGGAAAGGGCTGAAATCAGCGCTTGGAGAACTGGGGCGCCTTACGGGCTTTCTTGAGGCCGTACTTGCGGCGCTCCTTGGCGCGAGGATCGCGGCTGAGGTGGCCTTCCACTTTCAGCGGCTTGCGGTTGTCCGGCGAGAGATCACACAGGGCCCGGGCAGCACCTTGCTTGATCGCATCAGCCTGACCGGTGAGGCCGCCACCGCGCACATTGACCAGCAGGTCGTACTGGCCTTCGAGGCCGAGGGTCTGCAGGGGGGCCTTGACCGCCGCCAGGTAGACGGGGTTGTAGTTGAGATAGTTGTCGCCGGGGCGGCCATTGATGGTGACGCTGCCGCTGCCGGGCACAACCCGCACTCGGGCGACGGCCGTTTTACGACGGCCCGTTCCCCAGTAGACAACGCGGTTGGAGGAGCTGGTCATTTGGTGGCAGTGGCGGCGGGATCGAGGGCGAGGGGCTGGGGCTGCTGGGCGGCGTGGGGATGCTCAGCGCCCTTGTAGACCTTCAGCTTGCGGAACATCTGACGCCCAAGGGCGTTGTGGGGAAGCATGCCCTTGATGGCCACCTCGATGATGCGCTCGGGCAGGCGACCCTGCAGATGGGCGAAGGTTTCGGTCTTCATGCCACCGGGACGGCCCGAATGGCGGCGATAGAGCTTCTGGGTTGGCTTGTTGCCACTGACCCGGATCTGGTCGGCGTTGATGACAACGACGAAGTCACCCGTGTCGAGATGGGGGGTGTAGGTGGGCTTGTTCTTGCCACGCAGCACCTGGGCCACCTCGCTGGCCAGCCGGCCGAGGGTCTGATCCGCCGCGTCGACCAGATACCACTGGCGGTCGAGCGTGTCGGGAGAAGGCAGGGTTGTCTTGTTCATTGCGCCTGAAGGGCACCGGCTGACCGGCTTGGAAAACCACCGCATCCGTGCTGTACGGCGGATGGCATGGGCTGGAGTGAACCTACCGCGCCGTCGTTCCGGCTCCAGCACCAGGGCATGGGCCGGGCTGGGGAGAAGGAGGAGCAGGTTTGGTGGAACAACAGCGCCAGCCTCAAATCGGCCCGATCTCGGCAGGTGTGGGGGACACCGCTGGCAGCTCCTGAGGTCCGGGAGTTGTCGGTGCTGCGGGCGCTGCCGCGCTCGCGGGGACACCGGCTGTACCAGGACGAGGAGGTGGATCGGGCGACTTCAGCTGAAACCGCGGTTGGCAATCATACCAGGCGGCTTCTGGGAAGAGCGGCTGTGGGTAGCCCACCCGCAGCAGGCAGAGGCCCTGGGGAGGGGCGGCCTCCCGAACCTCTGCGCGGGCGAGGGAGCGCCAGCGCTGTTCGAAGGCCGCCACGCTCAAGCGACCTTCGCCGACGGCCACGAGCTGGCCCATCACCAGGCGCACCATGCCGTACAGGAAGCCGCTGGCCTGCAGTTCCACCGTGATCAGGTCCCCCTGGCGTTCCAGGGCCACCTCCTGCATGGTGGTGCGGGCATGGGCTCGGCGGCTGCCGGCCCGCTGGAAGGCGGTGAAATCGTGCTCCCCCAGGAGGGTCTGCAGGGCGGCAGCCATCGCCCCATCGTCGAGCTGGAGCCGATAGCGATGCCAGCTCCAGCTGTTGAGAAACAGGTTGGGGGTGCGGCCGTTGTGGATCGTGTAGCGGTAGCGGCGGTAGCGCGCCGAAAAACAGGCATGCCAGTGGCTCGGCACCTCGGTGGCCGCCCGCACCCTGATCGTGGCGGGCAGGCGCCCGTTGAGGGCCTTGGGCCAGCGCTGCGGCGGGATCGGCCCGGCGGCGTCGAAGTGCACCACCTGGGCGGCGGCATGGACGCCGCTGTCGGTGCGGCCGGCGGCCGCGGTGCGTACAGGCCGCTGGGGATCGAGGTCAGAGAGCGCCGCTTCCAGCACCTCCTGCACGCTGATCTGACGGGGCTGGCGCTGCCAGCCATGAAAAGCGGAACCCTCGTACTGGAGGCAGAGGGCGATCCGTCGGGTCGCTCCTCTGTCCAGGGACGAGGGTTCGGCAGAGTTGCCGGGGTCGGGATGGGCCGTGGTTAGGTTCAGACCAGCTCGATGATCGCCATCTCGGCGTTGTCGCCGCGGCGGGGCACGGTGCGGATGATGCGGGTGTAGCCACCATTGCGGTCGCCGTAGCGATCCTGGGCCTTGTCGAACAGGGCGTGCACCAGTTGCTTGTCGTAGATGTAGCCGATGGCGCGGCGGCGGGCGGAAAGGCTGCCGTCCTTGGCGAGCGAGATCATCCGCTCGGCTTCATCACGCAGGGCCTTGGCTCGGGCCTTGGTGGTGGTGACCCGCCCTTCGCGGATCAGCTGGGTGGTCAGGCCACGCAGCATGGCTTTGCGTTGGTCGGCGGGGCGTCCCAACAGGGGGACTCGGCACTGGTGTCGCATGGTTCGGGGTCTCGGGCTGTCGCGAAAGGGGCTTCTGGGAGGGTGAACGCAAGTCGCGCTCAGGCGCTGGTGCGGCTCTGGGGCAGGGAAATGCCGATGCGCTCAAGGGCTTCGATCACCTCGTCAGCTGACTTGGAGCCGAAGTTCTTGATCTCCAGCAGATCCTCGTAGCTGAAGCCCATCAGGTCGGAGACGGAGTTGACCTGGGCGCGCTTGAGGCAGTTGTAGGCCCGAACCGAGAGGTTCAGCTCTTCCAGGGGGATCTGGGCTTCGGTCGAAGGCTCGGGCTCAAGCCCGGGCTCCTCGTTCATCGTCAGGCTGGCCAGCGGTTGGAACAGGCCGATCAGCTGGTTGGCCGCCTGGGCCATGGCGTCATCGGGGGTGATGCTGCCGTTGGTCTCGATCTCAAGGCGCAGGCGCTCGCGAGCCGAGCCACCTTCACCGACGGCGGTTTCGTCGACGCTGTAGTTGACACGCTTCACGGGCATGAAGACCGCATCGATCTGAAGCAGATCGATGGCGCTGGTGTCTTCGTTGTGGCGATCGACGGGGCGGTAGCCGATGCCCCGCTCCACGTGGACTTCCATCTCCAGGCTGTGGCCGTCGGCCACCACGGCGATCAGCCGGGCACCGTCGATCACCTGGACCTGGGAGGAGAACTGGAGATCTGAGGCCGTCACGGTGGCTGGGCCATTGACCACGAGCCGGCCGATCTCCAGCTCGCGGCTGCGGCTGTTGACAGGCACCGACTTGCAGTTGAGCAGGATATCGAGCACGTCTTCCTTGACGCCCGGCACCGTGGCGTATTCGTGGTTGACGTTGGCGATGCGCACGGCGGTGATCGCGCTGCCCTCAAGGCCCCCGATCAGAACCCGGCGCAGGGCATTGCCCAGGGTGGTGGCCTGACCCCGGTCGAGGGGACCGATCACAAAGACACCCGTCTGGGAGCGGTCGTCGGCAACCTGGTGCTCGACCCGATCGATCTGGTACTGCAACACGGTCTGAGAAGGCGGATGAGGTGGACGGAGCCGGATGGCGATGGCGCTGGGCTGGTGGGATCAGACCCGGCGACGCTTGGGACGGCGGCAGCCGTTGTGCGGCAGAGGCGTCACGTCTCGGATCAGGGTGATCTCGAGACCGGCCACCTGCAGGGCACGGATGGCGGTTTCACGACCGGATCCAGGACCGCGCACCAGAACTTCGATTTGGCGCATGCCCTGCTCGAGGGCCCGGCGAGCGGCGGCTTCGGCGGCGGTCTGGGCGGCGAACGGCGTGCCCTTACGAGCTCCTTTGAAGCCGCTGGCACCAGCTGAAGACCAACTGATCACCTCACCGGCGGTGTCGGTGATGGAGACGATGGTGTTGTTGAACGTGCTCTGGATGTGCGCCACACCGTTGGGCACATTGCGTTTGGCCTTCTTGGGGCCGGTTTTCTTGGCGGGCTTGGCCATGGAGAAAGCCCTGCAGCAGCAGGGAGGTGATCGTGGGACTTGGGGGAGACCCCGGTGACGCTGTCCTCAGGAGAGGCGGCGGCGGGATCGGAGGCCAGCACTGGGCCTGGAAGGGCAAGAAGTCATTGGCTGGGGCGCTGGGTTGGAACCCAGAGTTTGTTGGCCGCAACCAAGTGGAACTGTTGGTGTTGAAGTCGGGAGGCGCCGTCGCTGGAGTCCACGTCGCCCTTGGGGCTGGCGCGGTACGAAGGCGTCTTACTTCTTCTTGCCGGCGACGGTCTTGCGTGCACCGCGACGGGTACGGGCGTTGGTCCGGGTGCGTTGGCCGCGCACGGGCAGACCCATGCGATGGCGGCGACCGCGCAGGCAGCCGATGTCCTGCAGGCGCTTGAGGGCCATGCCCTCTTCGCGACGCAGGTCGCCTTCGAGGGTGAAGGCTTCGGCGGCGCCGCGCAGCTTCTGCACGTCGGCGTCGCTCAGATCCTTGACGCGGATGTCGGGATTGACTCCGCTCTTGGACAGGATCTTGCGGGCACGGGTGAGACCGATGCCATAGACGTAGGTGAGAGAGATCTCGACCCTCTTGTCACGAGGGATGTCGACACCGGCGATCCGAGCCACGTTGGAGAAACGATCAGGGGGGCAGGGGGTCCGCGCTGGGGCGGAAGGGGACCACCCGGTGGGGCGGCCAGCCAATCGCCCTAGGGCAATTGGGGAGATGGACACGGCCTGAAGGCCGATCAGTGGGAGGGTCCGGCCGTGGAGCAGGATCCGGCAGGGCGAGGGATCAACCCTGGCGCTGCTTGTGCTTGGGATTGGTGCAGATGACCATGACCCGGCCGTGGCGACGGATCACCCGGCATTTGTCGCACATTTTCTTGACTGAGGCACGCACCTTCATGGGAGTAGTGCTCTCCGATTTCGCAAACGAGCACCCTACCACACCGGTCAATCCACGTCCAGTGCTCCAGTTGCTTCAATCCAGCAGCAGGGCGCTGATCCGTGCCCCGATCTCTTCAACGCTGCCGGCCGCCTCAATGGCGCTCAGCAGGCCCAGTTGGCGGTAGTGGGCGATCAGGGGGGCGGTCTGCTCGCGGTAGACCTCGAGGCGATGGCGGATCACCTGCTCGTTGTCATCGGCCCGGCCCCGGCTCAGCAGGCGCTGGATTAGTACCCCGTCATCGAGTTCCATCAGCACCACCTGTTCGATCCGCTGGTCGAGTTCAGCCAGCAGCTGATCGAGGGCTTCGGCCTGGGCCAGGTTGCGGGGGAAACCGTCGAGCAGCCAGCCTTGCTGGTGGTGCTCCAGGCGGTTGCGCACGATCGCGAGCACCAGGTCGTCGCTGACCAGTTCCCCACTGGCCATGACCGCTTCGACCTGCCGGCCGAGCTCGCTGCCGGCCTGAACCTCCGCCCGCAACAGGTCGCCGGTGGAGAGGTGCAGCAGGCCGTGACTGGCGGCCAGGCGCTGGGCCTGGGTGCCCTTGCCGGCGCCGGGGGGGCCGAGAAAGAGGAGGCGTTGCTTCATGGCGGGGAAGTCGGACGGGACGTCAGGGAGAGATGACGGCAGTAGGAGTGGCTGTTGTTCGGCCAAGAGTGCAGCAGGCAGGGGTCACTGCCGCACCATGCCCTCGTAGCGCTGCGAGATCACGTAGGTCTGAACCTGCTTGGCCGTGTCGATCGCCACGCCCACCAGGATCAGCAGGGACGTGGCCCCCAGGCCCTGGAAGGTGCGCACCTGGGTGGAACCCTCGACGGCGGAGGGGATGATCGCCACAAAGCCGAGGAACAGGCCCCCGAGCAAGGTGAGGCGATTCTGGACACCGCCCAGATAGTCGGCCGTGGCGGAGCCGGGACGCACCCCCGGAATCGCCACACCACTGCGCTTGAGGTTGGTGGCGATGTCCACCGGATTGACGGTGAGTGAGGCATAGAAAAAGCCAAACCCCAGAATCAGTGCAAAGAAGACCAGCGGATAGAGCCAGGGGGTGCTGCTGTTGGGGTTGAGATAGCCGGCGGCCTTGACCAGCCAGGCATTGCGGGTGAGATTCGCGATCGTCAAGGGCAGAAACACCACCGCTGAGGCGAAGATGATCGGCATCACGCCGCCGGCATTGAGTTTGAGAGGCAGGTAGCTCTGGCGGGAGGCGAGCATGCCGGACCCGCCCACTTGGCGTTTGGCACTGACGATCGGAATGCGCCGGTTGCCCTCCTGAACAAAGATGATGCCGACGATCGTCACCAGGAAGACCAGCACCAGCACGACGATGCCGCCGACGGTGCTGCGATCGCCCGTCTGGGCCAGCTGAATGGTGGATCCCAGGGCGTTGGGCAGGGTGGCGACGATGTTGATGAAGATCACCAGGGAGGCCCCCTGGCCGATGCCCCGTTCCGTGATCACTTCGCTGATCCACATCACCACCATCGAGCCGGTGACCAGGGCCAGGCTGGTCTGGAGTACGAACAGCCAGTCCGGCAAGCCAGGCAGGGCGTATTGGCGCAGGATCAGGGCGAAGACCGTGCTCTGCAGGATGCCCCAGCCGAGGGCCACGTAGCGGGTGATCTGGGCGATCTTGCGGCGGCCTGCTTCGCCCTCGTTCTTCTGCAGATCCTCCAGCTGGGGTAGGGCCGCGGTCAGCAGCTGCAGGATGATCGAGGCATTGATGAACGGCAGGATGCCGAGGGCGAAGATGCCCAGGGTGGAGAGACCGCCGCCCGTGAAGATGTTCAGGAAGCCGATCAGCTGGCCGCCGCGGGAGAGGAACTCCTGGAAGGCGACGCGATCGATGCCGGGAACTGGGATGTAGATCCCGAGGCGCACCAGCATCAACAGGCCGAGCGTGGTCAGAACCCGGTCCCTGAGGGTCTTCGCCTGGAACAGCTGGCTGATGATTTCAGCGGCGTTGGGGTTGCGCCCCCTGCTGACGACCATGACGGATGGGGAGGGGAGAGGGGGTGGGGATGGTCGGGCAGCCTCCGACTGGAGGGGCGCACCGACCGACAGAAAGAGCCGCCTGCCGGCCGGAAGACGGCGGCAGACGGCTCTGAACCTAGGAGCAGAAGGGGCAGGACACCGGACTCAGCCGGTGATCTCGCAGCTGCCGCCGGCGGCTTCGATCTTTTCGCGGGCGCTGGCGGTGAAGGCAGCGGCCTGCACGGTGAGCTTCACCTTGAGATCCCCGTTGCCGAGGATCTTGAGGGGGTGCTTGGGGCTGGTGACCAGGCCGTCCTTGACCAGGGAATCGAGGCTGACGGTGCTGCCCGCCTTGATCTCGGCCAGCTTGCTGACGTTGATGACCGTGTATTCCTTGGGGTTGACCAGCGGAAAGTGCTTGAGCTTGGGCACACGCCGGTAGAGGGGCATCTGGCCGCCTTCAAAGCCGGGGCGGGTGGGCCGGCCGGAGCGAGACTTCTGGCCCCGCATGCCGAAACCGCAGCTGGCGCCCTGTCCGGCGGCGATGCCGCGACCCTTGCGGGTCTTGCGGCGGCGCGAACCGGTCTGGGGCTTGAGAGTGTCGAGAGAGAAAGAGGTCATCGGGATCTCAGGAGTAGATCTGCTCAAGGGAGATGCCCCGCTCCTTGGCGGTCTCCTTGTGGGTGCGAAGGCCTGCCAGGGCCACCATCGCGGCACGGGCGTTGTTCAGCGGCGTTTTGGAGCCCAGGCGCTTGGCCAGCACATTCTTGATGCCGGCCAGCTCGAGCACCGTGCGGATCGAACCGCCGGCGATCACCCCGGTACCGGGGGCGGCCGGACGGATCAGCACACTGGCGGCGCCGTCGCGACCGTTGCTGAGGGTGGGAATCGAGCTGGTGCGGGTGAGGGGAACCTTGACCAGATGCTTCTTGCCATCGGCGACGCCCTTGCGGACGGCCCCGATGACATCACCGGCCTTGCCGACACCGACGCCGACCTGGCCCCGTTCGTTGCCGACGACGACGATGGCGCGGAAGCTCATCTTCTTGCCGCCCTTGACGGTCTTGGAGACCCGGCGGATCTGCACCACCCGCTCCTGCCATTCGGAGTCACGCTCCTGGCCGCGTCGGTTGTCCCGGCCTCGGCCGCCGCCGCCGCGGCGATCGCGGTCGCCACCACCTTTGCCGCCGCCGCCACCGCGGCGTTCCTGCTGCTGGCCTTCAGCCGCTGCGGGAACGTCGGAGGCCGCCGGGATGTCGTTGGACTGGATCTGGTCGTTGGTTTCGGTCATGGTGAGAGCAGGATCAGAATTGAAGGCCCGCTTCCCGGGCGGCATCGGCGAGGGCCTTGACCCGGCCGTGATACAGGTTGCCGCCGCGATCGAAGACCACCTGCTGGATGCCCTTGGCCAGGGCACGTTGGGCGACCAGTTGGCCCACGGCGATCGAAGCATCGCAGGTGGCACCCGCCGTGAGGCTGGTGCGCAGGTCCTTGTCGAGGGTCGAGGCCGCGCAGAGGGTGCTCTGGGCGTCGTCGTCGATGACCTGGGCGTAGATGTGGTTGTTGGAGCGGAACACCGCCAACCTGGGCCGGTCGGCAGTGCCGGAGAGCAGACGACGCAGGCGACGGTGACGCTTCTGGGTCTGCTGTTTGCGGGAGATGGAAGACATGGGAAATCAGGCTAACGGTGCTCGTGCAGACCTCTATTTCTTGCCGGTCTTGCCGGCCTTGCGCAGGATCCGCTCACCCTCGTACTTGATCCCCTTGCCCTTGTAGGGCTCGGGAGGACGAATGGCGCGCACCTTGGCGGCTTCGTTGCCGACCAGTTCCTTGTCGGCGCCAGAGACCAGCACGTTGGTGTTGTTCTCAACGGCGAACGAGACGCCCTCGGGGGGCACCATCTCGACCGGGTGGCTGTAACCGGCCAGAACCACCAGCTTCTTGCCCTGGACCGAGGCGCGGTAGCCCACGCCGACGATCTCGAGCTTGCGGGTGAACCCCTGGCTCACACCCTCGACCATGTTGGCGACGAGGGTGCGGCTGAGGCCGTGGCGTTCGCGGGAGCGGCGGTTTTCGCTGGCTGGAGCAACCACAAGCGTGTTGCCCTCCTGGCTGATGGTGACCCCGTCGGGCAGGGTGCGACTGAGTTCTCCCTTGGGTCCCTTGACGGTGACGTCCAGGCCGCTGAGGCTGACGCTCACCTTCTCAGGGATGGGGATCGGGGCTTTACCGATACGTGACATGGCTGTTTCCTCCCGGGATCAGTAGACGTAGCAGAGCACTTCGCCGCCGACGCCCTGCTTGCGGGCATCGCGGTCGCTCATCACACCCCTAGAGGTGGAGATGATCGCCACTCCGAGGCCGCCAAGCACCTTGGGCAGCTGGCGGGTGTTCTTGTAAATGCGCAGGCCTGGCTTGCTCACCCGCTGCACGCGGCGGATGGTGGGCTGGCGGTGCTTGCCGCTGTACTTAAGCTCCAGCACCAGCTGCTTCATGACGCCTTCTCCTTCTTCAGAGATGGCGGCGATGAAGCCCTCCTGCTGCAGCACATTGGCGATGCTCCGGGACATGCGGGACGCAGGAATCCTGGTGCTCTCGTGACGCTTCTCACTCGCATTGCGGATGCGGGTGAGCATGTCGGAAATCGGGTCGTGGTTGGCCATGGTCGTGTCCGGAAGAGCCTCAGTTACTGCGGAACGGCATCCCCATCTCGCGGAGGAGGGCCCGGCCCTCTTCATCGCTGCGGGCGCTGGTCACGATCGTGACGTCCATTCCCCGAATGGCGTCGATCTTGTCGAAGGAGATCTCGGGGAAGATGATCTGCTCGCGGACGCCCAGGGTGTAGTTGCCCCGGCCGTCAAAGCTCCTGGGACTCACACCGCGGAAGTCGCGGATGCGAGGCAGGGCCAAATTGATCAGACGCTCCAGGAAGGCATACATCCGCTCACCCCGAAGGGTGACGGTGACGCCGATCGGCATGCCCTGGCGAATCTTGAAGGCGGCAATGGCCTTTTTCGCCCGGGTCACCACCACTTTCTGACCGGTGATGGTGGCGAGTTCGGCGATCGAGGCTTCGAGTGCCTTGGCGTTCTGGGCGGCTTCACCGAGGCCCCGGTTGACGGTGACCTTGACCACCTTGGGGACTTCGTGAACGTTGGAGAGACTCAGATCCTTCAGCAACTTCGGCTGGATCGTCTCCCGGTAGCGCTGTTTCAGTGACATGACGGAGGGAGGGAGTGCGCTTCTGGACGTGGTCAGAAGGCGGACGGGTGGGGGGAATGAAAAGAGGAGATGGAGAAGAAAGCTTTAGGGGGGCGGTGTGGTGCCCTCACCGGTTGGTCGCTGTCGCCAGAGGCCTACCGGTGGCGGCGATCAATCGATCACCTCACCGGTCTTTTTGAGGCGTCGCTTCTTGGTGCCATCCTTTTCGACCACGATCTCGACGCGACTGGTGACGTTCTTGGTGGTGGAGAAGAGCATCACATTGGAGGCGTGCACGGAGGCTTCCTCGGTAACGATGCGGCCGCTCTCGCCTTCCTGGGTGGGCTTGACGTGGCGGGTGCGCAGGTTGATGCCCTGGACGATCAGGCGGTTTTCATAGGGAAGGGTGCGCAGGACCTCGCCGGTCTTGCCCTTGTCCTTGCCGGTGATCACCTGCACGGTGTCGCCCTTCTTGATGCGCATTTTGATGCGCACCGGGGTCTTCGCCTTGGGAGTTGCGGTGGCCATGGTTCAGATCACCTCCGGAGCGAGGGACACGATCTTGGTGAAGTTGCGCTCGCGCAGCTCCCGGGCGACCGGGCCGAAGACCCGAGTGCCTTTGGGGTTGTTGTCGTTCCCCAGGATCACGGCGGCGTTGTCGTCGAAGCGGATCGAGTTGCCGGTGTCGCGACGCAGGGTGGCCTTGGTGCGAACCACCACGGCCTTGACCACATCCGACTTCTTGACTCCCATGTTGGGCATGGCGTCCTTGACGGCGGCCACGATCACATCGCCCACGTGGGCGTAGCGGCGGTTGGTGCCCAGCACGCGGATGCACTGGATGCGCTTGGCGCCGCTGTTGTCAGCGACGGTGAGGAAGGTTTCCTGCTGAATCATCGGGAGGTCCTCCTCAGGTGGCAGCCGACGGGGACGAACCCGCGGCCGTGGAAATCACTTCAGCCACCATCCAGCGTTTGGTCTTGCTGAGAGGACGGGTTTCGGTGATACGAACTCGGTCGCCGACGCGGCAGCTGTTGGCTTCGTCGTGGGCTTTGTAGCGGGTGGTGCGGCTGACGGTCTTCAGATAGATGGGGTGGGGAAAGCGGTTTTCCACCGCCACCACCACCGTTTTGTCCATCTTGTCGCTGACGACGGTGCCGACCCTTTCCTTGAGTGCCATGGGAATCGAGGGGATCAGGAGGCGGTGGAGCGCTGACGCTCCTTCTGCACCGAGAGAAGGTGGGCCAGCTTGATGCGGGCCTCCTTGAAGCGGTGAGGGTGCTCCAGGCGGCGGGTGGCCTGCTGGAAGCGCAGCTCGAACAGTTCGCGGCGGGTGCCGTCGATCTTTTCGGTGAGTTCGCTGTCAGTGAGGGTGCGCACCTCAGCGATGTCGGGACGGGCCATGGTCAGGACTCCACAAGGGTGGGCTCAGCGGCGGCCGGTGCGGCTGCGGCCGGGGTCGGCTCCTCGTCGGTGCCAATCGCCTCGCTCGGCTGATCGGCCAAGGAGATGAATTTCGTCTTGACGGGCAGTTTGTACTGCGCCAGACGCATGGCTTCCTTGGCGATCTCGGGCGTGATTTCCGGGCCACCCATTTCAAACAGGATGCGACCCGGTTTGATCACGGCCACCCAGAATTCGGGGTTGCCTTTACCGGAACCCATCCGGGTTTCGGCAGGGCGCATGGTAACGGGCTTGTCCGGAAAGATCCGGATCCAGATCTTGCCGCCGCGCTTGACGTGGCGGGTCATCGCCCGACGGCTGGCCTCGATCTGGCGGGAGGTGATCCAGCCACATTCCTGGGCCTGGAGAGCGAACTCTCCGAAGGCGATGGTGTTACCGCGGGTCGCGATGCCGCGCATGCGGCCGCGCTGTTGTTTGCGGAATTTGACGCGTCTTGGACTCAGCATGGTTCAGGCCTCCCTCACTCCTCGTTAGAGCGATCTTCGAACTGTTGCGGCCGGCGGTTGGCGCGGCGCTTGGGTGCTCCACCCACGGGCAGTTGGTCCTGCTGACCGGGGAGCACCTCTCCTTTGAACACCCAGACCTTGATACCGAGCACGCCGTAGGTGGTGGTGGCCACCTTGGTCGCGTAATCGATATCGGCGCGCAGGGTGTGCAGGGGCACCCGACCCTCGCGGGTCCATTCGGTCCGGGCGATCTCGGCACCGTTGAGGCGGCCGCCGACCATGATCTTCAGGCCGAGCACGCCGGCCCGTTGGGCCCGTTGCACTGCCATGCGCATGACACGGCGGAAGGCGACCCGCTTCTCCAGCTGCTGGGCGATGTATTCAGCCAGCAGATAGGCGTCGGCGTCGACCCGCTCCACTTCGACCACGTTGATGCGGACCTGACGGTTCGGATCACCGAGGGTTTTCTGGATGCCGGTGCGCAGATCTTCGATGCCGCTGCCCTGGCGGCCCACCAACACGCCGGGGCGTGCCGTCTTGAGCTCGACTTCAAGCTGGTCGGCCTTGCGGGCGATCAGCACGTCGCTGATGCCTGCGGAGGCGTACTTCTTGTGGATGAATTGACGGATCCGGTCATCCTCCTGGAGGAGGATCGGATAGGTCTTGCTGGGGGCGTACCAACGCGAGCGGTGTTCCTGGGTGATCCCCAGGCGCAGGCCGGTTGGATGGATCTTGTGTCCCATCGGTCGGTGTCCTCGGGGTTCAGGCGGAAGGGGCCGCCACACCAATGCTGATGTGGCAGGTCTGTTTTTTGATCGCGTAGGCACGACCCTGGGCGCGGGGGCGGAAGCGCTTCAGGGAGGGACCCATGTCGGCGCTTGCTTCACTGACGACCAGATTGGCGGGGTCAAGTCCGAGGTTGTGCTCGGCATTGGCCACGGCAGAGCGCAGCACCTTGGTGATCGGGCCGGTGGAGCGGTAGGGCATGAACTCGAGCATGATCAGGGCGTCGCGATAGCTGCGCCCCCGGATCTGATCGAGCACCCGACGCACCTTCGACACGGAGCCACGGATGTAGCGCCCGTGGGCGAGGGCCTGGGCCGGATTGGACTTGGCGGAGTTGGTGTTTGCCATGGGTTCAGCGGCCTCCCTTCTTGTCTTTGATGTGGCCCCGGAAGGTACGGGTGGGGGCGAATTCCCCCAGCTTGTGGCCCACCATCTGCTCCGTCACGTAGACGGGCACGTGGGCCTTGCCGTTGTGGACGGCAATGGTGTGGCCGATCATCATCGGCAGGATCGTGGAAGCACGTGACCAGGTCTTGATCACGGTCTTGTCGTCGGCGGCGTTCTGCTTTTCAACCTTGCGAAGCAGGCTGTCGGCAACGAACGGACCTTTTTTGAGTGAGCGTCCCATGGCGGATCAGGCGTACAGCAGTGCGGTGTGGGTCATCAGGAGTCGCGTCCGCCACGGCTCCGTTTGGAGGTGCGACGACGTTTCCGAAGCACGAACCGGTTGCTGGGCTTGTTGCGCTTGCGGGTTTTGAGGCCCAGGGCCGGCTTGCCCCAGGGGGTGACCGGGCCGGAGCGGCCGATCGGTGCCCGGCCCTCGCCACCACCGTGGGGGTGGTCGCAGGGGTTCATGACACTGCCGCGCACTTCGGGGCGGCGGCCCAGCCAGCGCTTGCGCCCGGCCTTGCCCAGGCTGGTGTTGCGCTGTTCGCTGTTGCCCACTTCGCCGAGGGTGGCGTAGCACTCACGGCGCACGAGGCGCACCTCGGTGGAGGGCAGCTTGAGGGCGACGTAATCGCCTTCCTTGGCCATCACCTGGGCGCTGCCGCCGGCGGTGCGCACCATCTGGCCGCCGCGACCGGCGTAGAGCTCAACGTTGTGGACGCTGGAGCCCAGGGGGATCGCCGACAGGGGCAGGGCGTTGCCGTTCTCGATCGGTGAATCGGGGCCGGAGACGAGGGTCTGGCCGACCTCAATGCCGGCTGCAGCCAGGATGTAGCGCTTTTCGCCGTCGCTGTAATAAAGCAGCGCCAGCCGCGCATTGCGGTGGGGGTCGTAGTGGATCGCTGCCACCCGCGCTTCGACGCCGTGCTTGTCGCGACGGAAATCGATGATGCGGTAGAGGCGCTTGTGGCCGCCGCCGCGATGGCGGCACGTGATCACACCACGGTTGTTGCGCCCCTTGCGGCGGTGCTTGGCGATGACCAGCCCGCGTTCCCGCTTTTTGCCGGTGATCTCGCTGAAGTCGGTGACGACCAGGGTGCGAGTGCCGGGGGTGTTGGGCCTGTAATTACGGATTGCCATGACGTTTCAGACCCCTCAGGACTCAGGGAACAGCTGGATGGCGTTGCCTTCGGCGAGCCGCACCACGGCCTTCTTCACCTGGGCACGTTTGCCGGCGAAGCGTCCCACCCGACGGGTGCGACGGGGAGGGTTCATGGTGCTGACGCCGACGACTTTGACGTCGAACAGAGATTCGACGGCCGCCTTGATGTCGGGCTTGGCAGCCCGATGGTCCACCTCAAAGGTGTACTGGTTGAGTTCGAGGGCACGGGTGGCCTTCTCGGTGATCAGCGGGCGACGGATCACATCCGCCAGCCGGCCTGCAAAACGTTCAGCCATCTCCGTAGACCTCCTGAATCTTCGCGAGTGCTTCCTCGTTCAACACCAGCTTGTTGGCGTGGAGCAGATCGAAGACGTTGAGCTGATCGGCGGCGATCAGTTTGACCTTCTCGAGATTGCGCACCGAGAGCTTGACGGCATCCGAAGCGCCATCGATGACCAGCAGCACCTTGGCGTCGGCAGCGATGTCGAAGCGGGCCAGGGCTGCGGTGATGTCCTTCGTCTTGGGGGTTTCGAGCCCCTTACCGAAGTCCTTGACCACCGTGATGTCCGCGCTGCGGCTCATCAGGGCGGTGCGCAGGGCGAGGCGCCGCTCCTTGCGGTTCATGCCCAGCTCGTAGCTGCGGGGCTTGGGACCGAAGACGACGCCACCACCGGGACGCAGGGGGGTGCGGATCGAGCCCTGACGAGCCCGGCCGGTGCCTTTCTGCTTGTAGGGCTTGCGGCCGCCACCGGCCACCTCGGCGCGGGTCAACGTGCTGGCGGTGCCCTGACGGGCATTGGCCAGCTGACGCACCACGGCGCGATGCAGCAGATCGGCGGCGGAGGTTTCCTTGGCGACCTTGAGGGTCAGGGTGGCTTTGCCAGCCTCCTTGCCTTGCCAGTCGCGAATCACACAGTCAGTCATGGTTCTCCTCCTCAGTTCGCGGCTTTGCTGCCCACCCGCTTGGCCGGGCGGATGTCGAGCAGGGCGCCGGGCTTGCCGGGGACCGAACCCTTGACCACCAGCAGGTTGCGCTCGGTGTCCACCTTGAGGATGACGAGCCCGCGGGTAGTGATTTGTTTGCCGCCGTAGCGACCGGCCATGCGCTTGCCGGGATAGACGCGACCCGGGGTCGTGCCGGCGCCGATCGAGCCTGGCTCGCGGTGGTTCTTCGAGCCGTGGCTCATCGGACCGCGGCTGAAGCCGTGGCGTTTCTGGAAACCGGAGAAGCCCCGGCCCATGGTGTCGCCGCTGACGTCGACCTTCTGACCGGCCTCGAAGTCCGCCACAGTGATGGCGCTGCCGAGTTCGAGACCGTCGACGCCCTCGACGCGATATTCGCGCAGATGGCGCAGCGGATCGCTGCCGGATTTGGCGAGGTGACCACGGGCCGGCTTGTTCACGAGTTTTTCGCGAATGTCACCGAAACCGATCTGGACCGCGGTGTAACCGTCGGTGGCTTCGCTTTTGAGTTGGGTGATGCGGCAGGGGCCCGCCTCGATCAGGGTGACCGGGATGGATCTGCCCTCGGGGTCGAAGAACTGGGACATGCCCAGTTTCTTCCCAAGAATGCCGATGGACATGGGAGGGAGAACAACGCCAGCTGGACTGCCGCTGCCGCCACCTCCAGGGAGGAGGTTCGCGGCGCCGATGCGGGGCCAAGGGCTCCGATTCGGACGGCGGGGAGGCTGAATTCGTGGAATCGCAATGGTGACGATCGCGCCGGAGATCAAGGGGATCCGGATTGTTCGTCAGGGGCTAGCGAGGCGAATCAGCGGGCTGGGACTTCTCCGGTTGACGCCGCTGGGAGTGATCTCCTGACGGGGCCGGAAAGTTTCCCGACGGTGCCGGCAGTGATTCGGAGATGGCTCCGGCTGCTGGTTCCGTGCTGGCCTGGAGAGGTCGTCACCAATGACAACCTCTGTGCTGCGCTCTGGAGGCCCGGCTAGCGGACGGGCACAGATCAACAGCACAAGCAAACAATGTAGCGCATGGCCCTACCCTCCCCCCTTCCGGCCTGCGGGACTGCCAGACTCCTGCCCATTGATGTCGGATGCTCCGATGCCCCTGCTGCTGACCGGCCGCGGTTTTCGTCAGGACCTCGAGCGCGCTGGGGCCCTGGCGTTGTATGTGCCCCTGGAAGGAGGAGCCGAGACCCGGCTGCTGCGCCGTCTCCGGGCCGCCGGCTATCGCGCCCAGATGACCTCGGCCCGGGGCCTGGGTGATCCGGAGGCTTTTCTGTTCGAGCTCCATGGGGTGCGGCCGCCCCACCTGGGCCACCAGAGCGTCGGTCGCGGTGCCGCCGTCGGCGAGGTGCATCGGGTGATGCCCCTGCTCGGACCCCAGTTCGCTGAAGACGGACCCGTGCTGCTCTGGCTCTTGGAGGGTCAGGTGCTCTCGAGCGCCGAGCTGGCCTCGCTCTGTGCGCTGTGCCGCCGGGAACCCCGGCTCAAGATCGTGGTCGAGATGGGTGGAGCCCGAGCCCTGCGCTGGCAGCCTCTGGAGCAGTTGCTTGGCCGCTGATCCCCAGGGAAAACTGGCCCTGATCTGGGGTATCTCATTTTTCTCCGGTTCCCTCGCCCAACTGCTGGCCCGACTGAGCGGGCTGCCGGCGGTGGTCCTGTTGCTGGCCACGGGTCTGTTGCTCGGGCACGCCGGCTTCGGCTGGATCCAGCCCGACCAGCTGGGCCGGGGCCTGGAGCCGTTGGTGGGTCTGCTGGTCAGCCTGGTGCTGTTTGATGGCGGCCTCAATCTGCGCCTGGCGGGCCGCGATCTGCAGCGGTCGGTGCTGCAGCTGGTGCTGGTGCGCTCCGTGCTCGGTCTGGCCGGTGGTGCCGCCCTGGCCCATTGGGCCGCCGGACTGCCCTGGCCGCTGGCCCTGGTCTTCGGTGCCATCGCCCTGGCCACCGGTCCCACGGTGGTGAATCCGCTGGTGCGCCAGATCGGCCTCAGTCCCTTTCTGGCGCGGGTGCTGGAGGCGGAGGGCCTGATCCTGGAGCCGGTGAGCGCCGTGCTTGCCCTGTTGCTGCTGCAACTGGCCCTGGGGGATCTGGGCACCTGGCAGGACGTGGCCTGGCGCCTGGTCTTGCGGCTCGGCGTCGGCGTCGGACTCGGTGCCCTGGCGGGATTGGCGTTGGCGCTGGTGTTGGAGCGGGTCGCCAAGCCGGCTCCGTCCGCTGGTTCCGACAGCGCCGAGGCCTCGGATGCCGCCGCTGATGGCCTGTCCTTGCAGCTCACCCTGGGCACCCTGTTCCTGCTGTTCAGCGGCTGCGAAGCCCTGTTGCCCGAGTCGGGGCTGCCGGCGGCGGTCACCGCCGGTGTGGTGGTCGGTCTGAGGCTGGATACCGCCGCCGGTTCGCTGGATGCCCTGATTGCCCAGTTGGCGATGCTGGCGATCACGGTGCTGTTCCCGTTGCTCGCGGCCGATGTGTCCTGGGCCGAACTCAGCCCGCTGGGCTGGGGCGGGGTGGCATGTGTGGCGGGGTTGATGCTGCTGCGCCTGGTGGTGGTGATGTCGGCGGGGGTCGGTTTGCCCCTGAACGGGCGCGAGAAGCTGCTCGTCAGCTGGATTGCTCCCCGTGGCATCGTCACCGCCGCAGTGGCGAGCCTGTTTGCCCTGGAACTGGAGCAGGCGGGGGTGGCCGCCGCTGGCGCCCTCAAGGGCTTGGTGTTCCTGACGATCCTGATCACGGTCGGCCTCGGCGGCGTCACGGCGCCCTGGCTGGCCCGAAAGCTGGGGCTGAGTGGCGTCGAAGCCGCGGAAGCCGGCGAGGATGCCGTTGTCGGCACGGCACCCAGCGGCCAGGCCTGATGGGATCGGCTCCGCGAACGCCTTGGGTCCTGTGCCCAATCCGGACAAAGCGTCAAAAGTCCCCGCCTCGGACCCGATGGCGCGCCGCCTTCAGTGGCCTGATTCAAGTCTGGCCCTTCCCAGGCTTTCCCTCGAGGTGATAGTCCTTCCATGCCCTCCCTAGGCCCGCATCAAGGACGTCTCGGGCCGATCTGGAGCCAAACGTGGATCGGGCCTGCCTTGGCTCCGAAATCGCTGGGCATGCCTTGGCCCTGCCAAGGGCCATGGGTCGAGAGCGATTTGCATTGGTCTCAGCCTGTTTCCGGGCTCAATGTCCCAGTGGCGCAGGTCCTGAATTCGTCTTTGGAATCGCTGCGCAACACCCTGCTTGGGAGGATGGATCGCCGCGCTTTCTCTGAACCATCGCCTCCGCCGTTTCTCCACTCCCCGGTGACGCGGCCCTGGCCCGGGGCCGTTGGGTGAAGTGGATCGGCGGCGCCAGCAACCAGGACCTGGCCGCCATCGAGGATCTGGCGGGGCTCTACAGCCTGGCGGGGGTTCACTGCCTCGATCTGGCGGCCGATGCGGCCGTGGTGGCCGCCGCCCGCCGCGGCATCGCCTGGGCCGAAACCCGGGGTGCCGCCAGGCCTTGGCTGATGTTGAGCCTCAGCGATGGCGCCGATCCCCATTTTCGCAAGGCCTGGTTCGATCCGGCCCGCTGCCCCTCCCATTGCCCGCGGCCCTGCGAGCGGGTCTGCCCCGCCCTGGCGATCCCGCCGCCATGGTCGTCGCCTGCGGTCGGGGTGCTGGCCGAGCGCTGCTACGGCTGCGGCCGCTGCCTGCCGGCCTGTCCCCTGGGGCTGATCGAGGAGCGGGATCACAATCTGTCCCCTGGGCGGGTGGCCGCCCTGCTGGCCGAGCTGCGTCCCGATGCGGTCGAACTGCACACCCGCATCGGCCGAGCCGAGGCCTTCGCCGAGCGCCTCAACCAGGTGCGCGCCTCCGGGGTGCCGCTGCGGCGGCTGGCGGTCAGTTGCGGCCTCGAATCCGCTGCCCAGGCCCCGGGGGCGTTGGCCCCCCGACCCGACCCGCCCAGGCCCGACGTCCTGGCCCGGGAGCTCTGGCAGCGCCATGAACTGCTGCTGCAGGCGGGTCTGGCACCCCTCTGGCAGCTGGACGGCCGGCCGATGAGCGGCGATGTGGGAGCCGGCACGGCCCGGGCCGCCGTGCGCTTGCTGGTTGCGTTGGCGCCCCTGGCGCCGCCGGGCCCGTTGCAGCTGGCGGGGGGAACCAACGGGCGCACGCTGCCCCTGGTGCAACGGCTGGAGCCAGCCCTGGGGCGGGCCGTGGCCGGCGTGGCCTTTGGCAGCATCGCCCGGGCGCTGCTGCAACCGCTGCTGCTGCAGGCCCAGGAGCGGGGCGGGCGCCTGCTTGATCAGGCCGATCTGCTGCCCGATGCCAGCGCGATCGCCGCCGATCTGGTGCGGCCCTGGCTGGAGCGGCCCTGAGCTGGCAGGTTCAGGACCGCAGCCCTCATGCCCAGGGGCGCCAACGCCGCCCGATCCCGGCGACGGCCCAGAAGCAGGCTGGTGGAGTGCTCCCCGGCGTCCACGGTTCGACTGTCGCTAGAACCGGTCCAGGCGTTGGCCGCGATCCCCTAGCGCCCGCCACCTGAGCCCTTGGTCGACCTGCCCTCGCCTCCGACCCAGCGCATCACCGACGATCTCGATCGCCTGCTGGAGCTGCTGCCGATCGCCGTGCAGCAGCAGCTCGCCGCTGCCGAGGCCCGGGATGAGCTGCTGGAAGTGGTGCTGGATCTGGGCCGGGTGGCCGAGGCCCGCTATCCCGGCCGGGCGGTGGCCCTGGGGGAGCGGCCGATTGAGCGGGCGGATCTGCGCGGGGTGCTGGAGCGGCTGGGGCCCTTCGGCGGCGATAACCGGGCCGGCATCGAATGCACCCTGCATCGCATCAGCGCCATCCGCAACCGCAGTGGTGAGGTGGTGGGGCTCACCTGCCGGGTGGGGCGAGCCGTGTTCGGCACGGTGGCGATGGTGCGCGATCTGCTCGATTCCGGCTGTTCGCTGTTGTTGATGGGCCGGCCCGGGGTCGGCAAGACCACGGCCCTGCGCGAAATCGCCCGGGTGCTGGCCGATGAGTTGCTGCGGCGCGTCGTGGTGATCGACACCAGCAATGAGATCGCCGGTGACGGCGACATCCCCCACCCCGCCATCGGCCGCGCCCGCCGCATGCAGGTGGCCCGGCCGGAATTGCAGCACCAGGTGATGATCGAGGCGGTGGAAAACCACATGCCTGAGGTGATCGTGATCGATGAGATCGGCACGGAGCTGGAGGCCCAGGCGGCCCGCACCATTGCCGAGCGGGGCGTGATGCTGGTGGCCACGGCCCATGGCAATGAACTGGCCAATCTGATCAAGAACCCCACCCTCAGCGACCTGGTCGGCGGCATCCAATCGGTGACCCTCGGCGATGAGGAAGCCCGCCGCCGCCGCACCCAGAAGACCGTGCTGGAGCGGGCGGCCGAGCCCACCTTCGCGATGGCGGTGGAGATGCACAGCCGCCATCGCTGGCTGGTGCACCGCGAGGTGGCCGGCACCGTCGACCTGCTGTTGCGCGGTCAGGTCTCCCGCCCGGAGATCCGGGAGCTGGGGCCCGACGGTCAGTTGCTGCTGCGGCAGCCGGCTCCGTTCGTGCCGCCGGCTGCCAGTGGCTCCGGGACTGCTCAGGCCGTCACACCGATTGTCGGTTCGGGCCTGCGCGGGGCCAGGCCCCTGGCGGCGGTGCCCCTGCCCGACCCCTTCGCCCCCTCGGCTGTCGATCAGCCGCTTGTCCCACCGGAACCCCCAGGGGCGGCTCCCCTGCGCCTGTGCGCGGTCGGTCTCTCGCCCCAGCTGTTGCAGGAGGCCGTGCGCAGCAGCGGCTTGCCGGCCGCGGTGGTGGCCGAACCGGAGCAGGCCGACGCGGTGCTCAGCCTGCGCGGTGAACTGGGCCGCGATCCGGAGCTGCGGCGCCGGGCCCAGCTGCTGGGCCTGCCGATCCTGGTGATCAAGTCCGACAGCCTGCATCAGCTGCAGCGCGCCATTCAGCGCCTGCTGGAGCGCCGTCGTGAGCCGCAGTTGCCGGAGGCCGGTGAGGCGGCCCAGGCCGGCCAGCGTCTGGATGACGCCCATGCGGCCCTGGAGGAGTGCCGTCTGGCGGTGGAGCAGGTGGTGCTGCCCCAGGGCCGGCCGGTTGAACTGCTGCCCCGCAGCGATCGGGTGCGGCGCATGCAGGAGGATCTCGTCAGTCACTACCGCCTGCGCTCCGCCGTCTTCGGCCGGGGAGCCCAGCAGCGGCTGCGGGTGTTCCCCTCCTGAGCTGCCAGGCCTGTTGACGAAGGGCCGGCCACTGTGGGTAACTGTCTAAGCGCCGGTTTCGGCGGGGTCCCTTTGGTCTGGCGACGGTTGAAGCCCGGTCTTGCAGCCGAGTTTCCATGCGGTCGTCAATGCGAAGGACTCCCGGTCATCAGATCGGCCACCTCGGTCCCACGCGTGGACCTGAATGGACTAAAAACCATTCGATCCGGTCCAAGCCAAGGGCCAGGCTGGTCTCTTCCCAGGGCCAGGCCGGTCCATTCCAAGGACCAATCAATGGGTCGTCGCCAAGCGGTAAGGCAGCGGGTTTTGGTCCCGCCATTCCTAGGTTCGAATCCTAGCGACCCAGTTTTCAAGGCTTTTTCGGTTCAATCGGCAGGCTCCGCGTTCGTTCTTTTTGCTCCTGCCCGAAGCCAGTTCAGCTCAGGGCGACCAGGCTGGCCTGCGAGCGGGTGCTGCATCTCGAGACGTCCCCTGAGTCTTCAGAACCCTCGGGTCTGTCTTGGTCTGGTGGGCTGAACGGATGGACTCCCCCCCGACTTCGCTGCCACAGCTCGTTTTTGACTTTGATGGCGTGCTGGTCGACGGCATGCGCGAGTACTGGTGGTCGGCCCGTCGTGCCGCCCAGCGGCTCTCCCCAGGCCTGTCCCTGCCTGAGGCGGTGCCCGCCGGCTTCGCCCACTTGCGGCCCCTGATCCACCAGGGCTGGGAAATGGTGTTGATGGCGGCCGAGCTGGCACGGCCTGATGTTGATCTGGCTGGCTTGCTGGCCGATTACGACGGCGCCCTCCAGCCGGCTTTGGAGCGCTGGGGCTGGAGTCCGACGCAGCTGCAGGCGGCCCTGGAGGCGGTTCGCGCCGGGGCCATCGCCGAGGACCGGGAGTCCTGGCTGGCCCTGCATCGCTTCTTCCCCGGTGTACCTCAGCGCTTGGCGGCTCTGGAGCGGGAGGGGGCGTCCTGGATGGTGCTCACCACCAAAGGGGGCGCCTTCGCCGCTGAATTGCTGGCGGCCGCCGGTCTGGTGCCGGCGGCACTGTTCGGCCATGAGCAGGGCAGCAAGCCCGAGGTGCTGCGGCAGCTGCTGCAACGGGGATCGGGACCCCTCTGGTTCATCGAGGACCGCCGTCCGACCCTGGAGCTGGTGCGAGCCACCCCCGGGCTGGAGGCGGTGCGCTGCTTTCTGGTGTCCTGGGGGTACCTGGCCCCGGGCGATGGCCAAGGGCTGGAGACCCAGGGCATCCACTGGCTGGAGCCGGAGACCTTTGGGGCCCCCCTGGCACGCTGGCCCTGACCCGCTAGAGTACGCCCGTACTACGCGCAAATGGTACGCCGGCCCCGGCTGGTGGCACTGGTTCTCCAGAGGTCGCAGGCTGGCTGCTGGCTTGGTTTCGGTATCGGGCCGGTTCTCCGGATCCGGTCCTGGTCCCCGCCGATGCCGTTGGTTCGGTTCTGGTCTCCTGATCCGTCCCGATACCAGCGCCGGTCGCCGTTTCCGGTTCCTCGCCGGGGTGTTCAAAACCTCGGACCCCGGTTCCCAGCTCCCAATCCCAGCCCCAGCCCCAGCCCCAGCTCCTGCGGCCTGTTCCATCGCTCATCCCCTCCATGACTGCCGATTCCAAGGCCGCGTCCGGCGCTTCCGGCTCCCTGTCCACCCCCTCTTCAGCCTCCAAGGCGGCGTCCGCGGCTGATGCCAAGGCCGCCGCCGAGCGCGACAAGGCCCTGGGTCTGGTGCTGAACCAGATCGAGCGCAACTTCGGCAAGGGCTCGATCGTGCGTCTCGGCGACGCCTCCCGCATGCGGGTGGAAACGATCTCCACCGGTGCGCTCACCCTCGACCTAGCCCTGGGGGGCGGCTATCCCAAGGGTCGGGTGGTGGAGGTTTACGGCCCGGAGAGTTCCGGTAAGACCACGCTCACCCTGCACGCCATCGCCGAAGTGCAGAAGCGCGGTGGCGTGGCCGCCTTCGTGGATGCGGAACACGCTCTGGATCCGGTCTATGCCGCCGCCCTCGGGGTCGACATCGAGAATCTGCTGGTCTCCCAGCCGGACACCGGCGAGATGGCCCTGGAGATCGTCGATCAGCTGGTGCGTTCCGGTGCCGTCGACATCGTCGTGGTCGACTCGGTGGCGGCGCTGACGCCCCGGGCTGAGATCGAAGGCGAGATGGGGGATCTGGCGGTGGGCAGCCAGGCGCGGCTGATGAGCCAGGCGATGCGCAAGATCACCGGCAACATCGGCAAGTCCGGCTGCACCGTGATCTTCCTCAACCAGCTGCGCCAGAAGATCGGCGTCACCTACGGCAACCCCGAAACCACCACCGGTGGCAACGCGCTCAAGTTCTATGCCTCGGTGCGGCTGGACATCCGCCGCATCCAGACCCTCAAGCGCGGCACCGAGGAGTACGGCATCCGCGCCAAGGTCAAGGTGGCCAAGAACAAGGTGGCGCCCCCGTTCCGGATCGCTGAGTTCGACATCCTCTTCGGCCGTGGCATCAGCACCCTGGGCTGCCTGCTCGATCTGGCCGAGGAGACCGGCGTGGTCTGTCGCAAGGGGGCCTGGTACAGCTACGACGGCGACAACATCGGCCAGGGCCGGGACAACACGATCGTCTGGCTGGAGCAGAACCCCGCTCCCAAGGAGGTGATCGAGCAACTCACCCGCCGCAAGCTCACGGAGGGCTCCGAGGTCACGGCCAACTCGATGAAGCCCCTGGCCGCCGCCGCCAAGCTGGCTGCCAACGCCTCGGCCGCTGATGCCGAGGGGGAGGAGGAACCCTCCAGCCTGGCCGCCGCCAGCTGAGCGCGCCCACCAGCGCTCTGATCGGAGCAACCGCCTAAGCCACCCAATCCGATCGGATCAGCCCAGCCGATCTGCGGATCACCGCGGTGCATCAAGCCCTTTGCCCCAGCCCCTCAAGGTCTGGAGCGAATCTTGATCACCGCAGTGCATCGGGGGTGCTGTCTTTGAGGCCTTCCGGGCATGGAGGAAATCTTGGGCACTGCGGTGCATCAGGCCCTCTCCTGCAGGCCATGTCGGCCTGGCCCGGATCTGGATCAGCGCGGTGCTCGGCGCCTCAGGCACCCTGTTGCGACGCCGCACTCCGCCAGGGAATGGGGGCGGCCTAGGCGCTGGTTCTGTTCGGCGCTGTCTGGGGCCCCAACGCCTCCGGTTCAGCGGCTCAGCTGGTCAACGGCTCAGGAACAAAGAGGTTCAGCCGGGACGCAGATCAGCGCCCCAGCGGCTCAGCTGGTCAGTGGCTGAGCAGGTCAGCTTCAGATCCTCAACGACTCAGCTGCTCGACGGGGCCTCTTCAGAAGCTCCATGGCCCCTCTGCCAGATTCGCCTGGCCAAGGCTCGGTCGTCGTGGAGATTCAATTCCAATGAGCCATCCTGCGGATTCAGTCAGCTGCGGATGTAATTCAGGGGCTGGCCAGGGTGACGGGGGGCCTTCCAGCCTTCGAGCTGGGGCTGATTTCGGGGCCGTGGCCACGCAGGCATTAGGTCCCGAGGCAGCCGGCCTATCGCAGGGATGGCCTGTGCGGCAGTCAGGCCGCTTCCTGGATTGAGCCGTAGGGACTTGGAGCAACGGCATCGATCGAGGCTCGGTTGCTGGATTGGGGAGCCGTTGGCGTGGATTGCAGCATGGCGGCGACCCGGTGCAGTTCCTGGATCGCCTCGGCGCCCTCAAGTTTCACCAGCTCGTGGCCGTCTCGGGATTCGATCCAGCTGATGCCGAAGTCCGAGACCAGGAAGCGAACCATGTGGTTGTCCCCCAGGTCGGCGACAAAGGATGCCCCCTGGTTGTCACTGCCGTCCCCGCACACGTAGCAGGTGGCGACATGGCCCCGCTTCTGCAGGCAGCTGGCGAGAGCCTGCAGGCTCATGACCAGATCCTGCACCAGGGCTCGGTATTGCTCGGCCAATCGAAGAAACATCCGGGCCCTGCGCAGGGGGTCGTCGCAATCCTAAGGTTTTCTTCCGTTTTCCGTGGCGGTGTGTCGCCTGGTCAGCGGATCCACGTTTTGCGCTGCAGGCGTCGTGGCGGTTGGCGTCGGCCTGGCTGATGGCGATCCGAAGCAATGTCCGGCCCAGTTGGTCGCCAGGCGGCCCCCTGGGCGCAGGTTGAAGATCTCGCCGGGGTGGAGGCAGGCCGGGAGAAGAATCTCGCCCGCTGATCTGGGCCGGCAGCGAGCTGTTGGCGGTCGGTTGCAGGCCGCTTCAGCCGTCGGCCAGGGTCCACCAGCCTGCCGCTGGGCCGATGAAGCGCACCGTCACCCAGAACAGCACCAAGGCACCGATGCCGACCCAGGCTCCCTTGGTGCTCACGGCCACGAAGCGATCGGCCTGATTGCGGCTGAGCGGCAGCCAGGAGATGAGCCGCGGCGAGGTGTCCTTGGGTTTGTCGACCTTCTTCTGGCGAGGTGGCAGGCCCTGGATGGAGCGGCGCTTGGCTTCCCCCATGGGGGTGGATTCGGCAACTGTCGTAAGGCTAGGGGCGAGTTCCGCCGCGCACGCCTTCAAGGGCATGTCCGCACGGGCCCTGTGCTCTTCGGGTCTTGACCTCCGACCGAATCAATTGGGCAGCAGCCTGTTCAGCTGCACCCAGGGCTCCAGGGCGCTGAACACCTGGCGTCCCCAACTGCGGGCCCGCAGGCGGCCATCGAGCACCGCCAGGCGCCCGCCGTGGCGCCTCAGGCTGGCCAGCCCCCGCTGCAGCCGGTTGAGCGCATCCGGCAACAGCAGCTCCCGGAACCAGTCCCGCCCCTGGCGGCGCAGATCGTGGACCTGGGCTGCGGTGAGGGGATCCTCCAGGCTGGCGATCGGCAGCAGCGCCACGATCAGCTGGCCGGGATGGGGTAGCCGGCCCTGGTGCTCCAGCCACCAGCTCCAGCGGCAGCAGATCACCCCATTGCTCTCCGGGGCGGTGCATTCATGCCCCACCCGGCTGCCGAACTCCGCCGCCAGAGCGCTGGTCAGGCGCCGCCGCAGGCCGCTGTCATCGAGCAGCACGATCGTCAGCCCCGCCTGCCCCAGGATCAACCGACGGCTGTGATCGAGGAGGTGCTCGGCGAACTGGGGGCTGTTGGGCAGGGGCTGCCGCAGGGGGGCATAGAGCGGCAGGGGGT
Source organism: Synechococcaceae cyanobacterium ELA739 (assembly GCA_037127935.1). Classification (GTDB taxonomy): domain Bacteria; phylum Cyanobacteriota; class Cyanobacteriia; order PCC-6307; family Cyanobiaceae; genus Cyanobium. The sequence goes on along the minus strand of JBAXXM010000008.1, from coordinate 6,724 downwards.
CCGCCAGGGGCGGATCGCCCAGGTCGACCGTCACCACCGGTTTCAGCCCCAGGGCCAGGGCGCTGGCTGGGGGGGCCTGGTCTTTGCCCGATCCGGCCAGTTCCCCCACCAGGATGGCCCCGCGTCCTTCGAGCAGTCCCTTGAGTTGGCCCAGCGGCGCCAGCGGCTGACGATGCCCTTGCCATTGCAGCAGATCCGGATCGACCTGGGCCCAGCTGCACCAACCTTCACCGCTGGCCGCCAGCCAGGCCCCCCAGGGCTCGGGCAGGGGCGCCAGCAGCGCCAGCAGCTGGCGCAGGGGCGCTTCATCCTCCGGGTCCAGGGCCACCACCTGACGACCCGAACCCGGATGGCTGAAGATGCGCTGGCTCAGGCGCCGGTGCAACGCCAGCAGGCTCTCTTCGGCCGCTGGCTGACAGCGCCGCAGCCGATCCCAGTCGGCGGGCTCGAGGCGGATGCCCAGGGCCTGCCGCAGATGGCCCTCCAGATGTTCGGCCTCCGGGATCACCAGCTGGCGTTGCCCCAGGCTTCCCTGGGTCCAGGCCTGGAGCAGTTCCTGATGGTTCAGCAGCCACAGCTGGCCGTCGGGCGCCGCCGTGGCTCCCTGCCAGCAGGGCAGGGACAGCCCCCCCGCCTTGAGCCGGGGCCATTCCACCTGCAGCAGCCTCTGGCGCAGGCCATCGCTGACCACCAGCGCCACCGGGGTCTCGCCCAGGGCCAGGGGGACCAGCAGACCGATCCACCAGCTCGGGTCGGTGCCGGGAAGCAACCGCACCAGGGTGTGGTCCTGGCGGCGCAGGCTGCGGGCCACCAGCCGGCTCAACGTGAGATGGTGCGGCCAGCGTTCGGCCCCCTCTCCCAGCAGGAGAGCCTTGAGCTGCCGGTGGGCGCTGGCTTCCAACATGGGCGGATCGTACGAAGCTGGCCGCAGTTACTCCGCAGCGACGATGACAGCTCTCTGGCAGCGGCAGCCGGTCGGGATCGTGGGCCTGGGGCTGATCGGTGGCTCCCTGGGCCTCGATCTGCAGGCCAGGGGTGCGACGGTGCGGGCCCTGGTGCATCGCCAGGCCACGGCCGACCGGGCCCTGGAGCGCGGCCTGGTCACGGAGGTCTCCACCGATCCGGCGGTGCTGGGCGACTGCGGCCTGGTGGTGCTGGCCCTGCCCCTCGATCGGCTGCTGGACCCTGCGCCTGCGCTGCTGGACGCCCTGCCCGCCGCTGCCGTGATCACCGACGTCGGCTCGGTCAAGGCGCCGGTGATCACGGCGTGGACAGGCCTGCTGGGACCCGAGCGGGCCCGCCGATTCGTGGCTTCCCATCCGATGGCGGGCACGGCCCAGGCCGGGGTGGAGGCGGGGCTCGTCGGGCTGTTCCAGGGGCGCCCCTGGGTGGCGACTCCCGCGGCGGACACCGACCCGTCGGCGCTGGCGGCGGTGGCGGAGCTGGCCGAGGCCGTGGGGGCCCGCTGGCTGACCTGTGCGGCCACCGACCACGATCGGGCCGTGGCCTTGATCTCCCATCTGCCGGTGCTGGTGGGCGCGGCCCTGCTGCAGGCTGCCGATCGGGGCGGCGAGACTGCTCAACGTTCCGGCGCTGTGGGTGCTGGGGCCCCGGATGCTCCAGGGCCAGACCTGGCCCAGCTGGTGCGCAGCCTGGCCTCCAATGGCTTTGCCGACACGAGCCGGGTGGGGGGCGGCAATCCGGAGCTGGGCACCCTGATGGCCCGCTGCAATCGGGAGGCCCTGCTGGCGGCCCTGATTCAGTACCGCCGGGCCCTGGCCGGTCTCGAGCACCTGGTGGCGGGTGAATCCTGGCCCGAGCTCCAGGAATCGTTGGCGGAGGCTCAGCGGCTGCGGCCGGAGTTCCTGTGAGGGTCCGGGCGTTCATGGGTCGCCAGAGCGGCCCCATGTCTGCCAGGACGGCTCCGAGCACCCCCCGCCACCCGCCTAGACAACGGCGCCCGGGTAGCGACCAGAGTCCCGGTTCCTGCTGAAGACCCGGGCCGATCGTCCCGACGTCCTGCTTGGCGGCAAGGGCGCCGTTCGGGCGGGAGCCGCCTTCGATCAGGAGCCTTCAAGCCGCAGTTCCTGGCCGCGGCGTTGCAGCAGCTGCCGGCAGGCCATCAGGGCCGAAAGGCTGACCCCGGCGGTGCCCTCGCCGGGGTGGATCGAATCGCCGCACAGCCACAGACCCGGGATCGGCGTGCGGCTAGCCAGGCCAAAGGGGCCGAAGCGCAGGGGATGTTGCCCCAGGCCCCCCACCCAGCCCCAGGGGCGCCCGGTCCAGCCGGCGAAGCCCCTCGGCGTGGCCAGTTCCCGGTGCAGCCAGGCGGGCGAATCCAGCTGCAGCAGCTGGGCCAGTCCGGCCTCCATGCCGGCCATGGCGCCCTGTTTGCGGGCCTGGTAGCTGGCTTCGTCGCCCTCGAACCAGGGGCGGGCCGCGGTGAACACACTGGCGATCACCGTCGCCTGCCACGCCGGCGCCCGGCCGTCGTCCTCCTGGCTGATCGAGACGAACAACGGCCCCGGTTGGTCCCAGTCGAGCTGCAGGTGGGAGGGGCCTTTGGCGGGCAGCCGGCTGCGTTCGATCGCGCCGTAGAACACCAGGGCACCGCAGGGTTCCGGCAGCTGCTCCAGGCGCCGGCGGTAGCCGCTGGGCAGCTGGCCCCCCAGCAGGGCGGGCAAGCTCTGGGGCGGCAGGGTGATGACCACATCGCCGGCCTCGACCACGAAACCGTTGCCGCTCGGCGCGTCGCCGTGCAGCTGCCAGCCACCTTCGGGGCTGGTTTCGATCCGCGTCACCCGGTGGCGCAGCCGCAACTGCCCGCCGGCCTGGCTCAGGCCCTGCTCCAGGGCGCTGGCCAGGGCCTGCATCGAGCCCTGCAGATGCCAGAGGCCCAGGGGCTCCTGCACCATCGAGAGCACGGTGGCGCCATAGAGGGCGGCGGTGCGCCCGGCCGGTTCCTGGGAATAGAGCTTCAGCTGCAGATCGAGGAAGCGCCGCAGCCGCTGATCGCCGCCGCAGCCCGTCCAGGTCTGCAGATCGGCGATGGAGGCGGTGGTCAGCAGGCCGCTGAGCAGGTTGCCTGGGCCCAGGGCGCCCAGCAGCTGGCCCAGATCCCACCAGCTGCGGGGCGGCAGCACCGGGTCCCGGGCGGCGAAGGGCCAGTTGGCCTGATGGATCGCTTCACACAGACCCCAGAAACGCTCGCTGCCCGGGAACTGCCGTTGGCGTTCCTGCCGCCAGCGCTCGGGATCGCGCCCGATCCGCACCGGCGGCTGGCCGTCGCCCAGGTCCACCACGCAGCCCGGATCCAGGGGTTCGGCGGCCGGTGGCGCCACGTTCAGATGCCGGAACAGGCGCTGATGAATGCCGCTGGCTTCCAGGCCTGCCACCTGGGTGGCGCCGACATCAAACACGAAGGGGCCGCGGCGGAAGGTGCCGGCGCAGCCGCCGCTCTGGTGGTGGGCCTCCAGCAGCTCCACCCGCAGTCCCGCTTTGGCGAGCAGGCCGGCGGCCGTCAGGCCGGCGATGCCGGCGCCGACCACGGCCACATCGACGCGGGGACTGGCCTGCGGCTGGGGAGGCTCATCGGCCGTAGGGGCCTGGGCTGGATCGGCGGAAATGGCGGCTCAGACGGGGGCGCTGACCCTAGGGGTGCTGTGGTCGCGACCGGGGTGGGTCGGTCCTGGGATGGCAGCTGCAGCCCATCGGCGTCAGGCTGGATGGCCCGCTCTGTTGCGCCGCCATGGGGCGTTCCGGCTCCGAGTTTCTGGCCCCCTGGCTGGCCGAACGGCTGGGGGTGACGCTGCAGGCCCAGCGGCCCGTCGCCGGCGGCGACATCCACAGCGCCTGGTGCCTGGAGCTGGCGGAGGGTGGCCGCCTGTTCGCCAAGACCAACCGGGTCGAGGCCCTGCCCCTGCTGGAGGCGGAGGCGGATGGGCTGGCGGCCCTAGCGGCGGCGGCCGATCCGCTGCGGCTGTCGGTGCCCCAGCCCCTGGCCCTGGGGCTGGTGGGGGAGCGGGCCGTGTTGGTGCTGCCCTGGCTGGAACTGGTTTCTGGGGGGCAAAGCGCCCCTGGCTGGCGGGCCCTTGGGGCCGCCCTGGCCGACCTGCATCGCCGCAGCCTGACGCTGGCCTGCGGCCCTGGGGATCGGTTTGATGGCCCGTTCGGCTGGCCCCGGGACAACGTCATCGGTGCCACGCCCCAGGCCAACGGCTGGCTGCCGGATTGGGGCAGCTTCTTCGCCGAGCTCCGACTGGCACCCCAGCTGGAGCTCCTGGCCCGCCACTCCGGAGCCCTGCGGGGGGGCGAGGAGCTGCTGGACCGGCTGCCGGGCTGGCTGGAGTCGCACCAGCCCGAGCCTTGCCTGGTGCACGGCGATCTCTGGAGCGGCAATGCGGGCCTGGGCGGCGATGGCCGCGGCGCCCTGTTCGATCCTTCGGTGCACCGGGCGGACCGGGAGGTGGATCTGGCGATGGCCCGGCTGTTCGGCGGCTTCCCGGAGCCGTTCTTCGCCGGCTATGGGCAGGCCTGGCCGTTGCCGGCGGGCCATCAGCAGCGGCGGCCCCTCTACAACCTGTACCACCTGCTCAATCACGCCAACCTGTTCGGCGCCGGCTACCGCCAACAGGCCCAGGTCAGGATCGAGGCGCTGTTGCAAGCGTTCGGCTGATGGTTGGAGGGGGGCTGGCCAGGCGGCGCTGCAACGGGGCCGCGAGCAGTTCGGTCACCGTCGCTTTGGGCCGCTCTGGCCCAGGAACCCTGCACCGAGCCCCCGGCAGCCGGCGCCGGGGCCTGGTGGGCGTGGTTCTCACGGCGGCAGCGAAGCTCGGGGCGCGGCAGAACGTCGGAAACGATGTTCCACCAAATCGCGGTTGAGCGCCCGATGGGTTGGTCCCGTGGCGGGACGATCGAGGGCCTTCGGATGGATCAGGGGACAGGTGGGGGCGATCGGCCCGATGCCTCTGGCTCCGCCGCGGAGAGATCGGACCCATAAAAAAGCCCACCCCGGATGGGGCGGGCTTGAGATGCACGGCGGCACTGGGATCGGGACTCAGCCCAGATATTCCTTGCGCAGACCTTGAATCTTCTCGATCACGGCGTTGCGCTTTTCGCCGGTGGTCAGGTTCTCCCAGCTCCACTGACCCACGACCACCAGGCCGAGCAGTTCGAGCAGACCCGGGATGATCGGCAGCAGATTGATGGTGTCCAGCACGCCTTTGATCAGGATCTGGGCCACGATCACCGCCAGGATGATGCCGGAGGCTTTGCCGATCTTGCCCATCTGGGACCAATCGACTTTGTCCAGGGTCTCATTGACCTTGCCGATCACTTCGCCGTAGCGCTCGCTGAAATCGAACCCTCCTTCCGCCGGAGTGCTGGCTGCCTGGGCGCCTTCGACGCTTTCCATGACCTCGGTGGTGGTGTCACTGCCGGTGGTGTCACTCATGGAGGGGATGTACTCACGTACGCAATGCCCGGTAACTTACCGCTGTGGACCCAGTCTCGCCAGAGGAAATCCGCATCGGTCGGCAGGCGCTGACGGTTCTGTGGGCCGATCTCATCCGTGCCGAGCCCCATGAGGGCTGTGCCCTGCTGCTGGGTCTGATGGAGGGTCCCAGTTGGACGATTCGTCAGATCTGGCCCTGCAGCAACGTCTGGGAGCCGGTGCTCGAGCGGCATCAGCGTTTCGCGATCGATCCCCGTGAGCAACTCACGGCCCAGCGCTGGGGCCGGCAGCAAGGCTGGAGGGTGCTGGGATCGGCCCACAGCCATCCGTTTAGTGCACCCGTGCCCTCGGCCACCGATCGCCAGCTGGCTTTCGGCCCCACCCTGATGCTGATTCTGGGACTGGCCCCAGAGGCCGAACGCGACGGGGATCCCCAGGTCCTGCTCAGGCAGCCGGGGTTGAGCCCGGAGCGTGGCCTCGCCGCCTGGTGGTTGGCGGCAGAGCCGGAGGCGCAGGGGGCCTGCCGACGCCTGGGGTGGAGAATGGAGGATTGAGCCGCGGGCAGTCCGTTCTGCGGCGGCATTGGTTCACGCCTTCTACAGCCATGCTTCCTCCCGACACCAGCGGTGTTCAGCTCAGCCCCGATGAGGTGGCCCGTTTTTCGCGCCATCTGATCCTGCCGGAGGTGGGCATGGAGGGCCAGAAACGCCTGAAGGCGGCCTCGGTGCTCTGCGTCGGCACCGGCGGCCTGGGTTCCCCGCTGCTGCTCTATCTGGCCGCCGCCGGCGTCGGTCGCCTGGGCATCGTTGATTTCGATGTGGTGGACCACAGCAACCTGCAGCGCCAGGTGATCCACGGCACCAGCTGGGTGGGCAAACCCAAGATCGAATCGGCCAAGGCCCGCATCCTGGAGATCAATCCCCACTGCCAGGTGGATCTCTACGAGACGGCCCTCACCAGTGAAAACGCCCTGGAGATCATTTCCGGCTACGACCTGGTCTGCGACGGCACCGACAATTTCCCCACCCGCTACCTGGTCAACGACGCCTGCGTGCTGCTGGGCAAGCCCAATGTCTACGGCTCGATCTTCCGCTTCGAGGGCCAGGCCACCGTCTTCAACCTCGACGAGAACAGCCCCAACTACCGCGATCTGTTCCCCGAGCCGCCGCCGCCGGGCATGGTGCCCTCCTGCGCCGAAGGCGGTGTGGTTGGGGTCTTGCCCGGGATCATCGGCGTGATCCAGGCCACCGAGGCGGTGAAGATCATCACCGG
>JBAXXM010000007.1:0-166909 GCA_037127935.1 Synechococcaceae cyanobacterium ELA739 | reverse complement strand
TCGATCGCTGAAACCAGTTGCGCCGCAGTTGATCTGACTTTTTCAGGAGTCCCTAAAGAAAAAGTCTTCGTCTTTGCATGGAGTTCGTTAGCCTTTGAGTGGCCCTATGTCGGCCCCATGAAGCCGCTAACTTTCCGCCAGAGATTGGCTCTTGCTTTGAGATGGCCCCATCGTTGGTGGGTTTTGGTGTCAAGGCCTAGGCAACGACTTGGCCAGACCCGCGTGATCGCCTTAGGTCAAAGATGGGGGCCTTGATGCTGCCCGAGTGCTGCCCGGTCCTCCCCGTACGGTTTCTTGATGAGGAGCTGGTACGGCGCGTGAGGTCGGTGTTGTGGGCGTCCGCTGACAGTCAGCGGGATCAGAGGGGCTCCCGCGACTTGATTCGCTGACGCGGCATATACGCCTGTCGCTTTCGATACGTGGCCGCTTGAAACACTTCGTAGCTTAGGCGCGGTTGAACGACCACGACCCATCGCTTTGCCGCCATGTCCGAGCCCCTCGCTCTCAGCCTTGGCCAGAAATTCGAACTTGAGCGCATGACCCGGGCCATTGATGCCACGGGTGACGCCCAGGCCCTGCGCGGACTGGCCAAGCAGCTGCTTCAGGCCTGGCACAGCCAGAAGGCCGCCACCCAGTGGATCATGCGCCAACAGCTCGGGGGGCCACCGCGCTTCAACGGAGAACTGGCCCTCGATCCCGCCGCCCTCGACGCCGTGAATCCCAAACACGGGATCCAGAGCTACGACGTGCTCTGAATCGGTCCGTCGCCATCAGCTCCGGGTTCTTTCAGGGCACCCGAGCTGATGGCGAGTCTGGGGCCAACGCTCAGCGGGGTAGCACCAAGTCCTGGGGCACCACCTGCAGCTGCTGATTCACCCCGCCCCTGTTGACCCCGATCACCAGCGGCTTGCCGACGCCGGCAGCCTCCACGGCTGTAATCACATCGGCCGGCGAGCGCACCGGCCGGCCCGCCACCGCCACGATCACATCACCCTGGCGCAGTCCTCCCCGTTCGGCCGGACCACCACCCTGAACACTGGCGATCCGGGCGCCTTCGGCCACCGTGCCCTGGGCATTTCGCACCATGTCCAGACCCACGCCGATCATCGGGTGACTAACCTTGCCGCTGGCCACCAGTTGCTGGGCGATCGACCGGGCCCGGTTGATCGGGATGGCGAATCCCAAGCCAGCCCCGGGACCCGAGCGCACCAGGGTATTGATGCCCACCACCTCGCCGTCGGCATTGAGCAGCGGTCCGCCGGAGTTGCCCGGGTTGATCGCCGCATCGGTCTGAATCAGATCCAGGCGCTTGTCGGTGATGCCCAGCTTGGCCGCATTGCGGTTGAGGCTGCTGACGATGCCCAGGGTGACCGTGTGATCGAGGCCGAACGGATTGCCGACGGCAATGGCCCAGTCGCCCACCTGCAGGCTGTCGGAGTTGCCCAGGGGGGCGACGGGCCAGGAGCCGCCACCCACCAGGCGCACCACGGCCAGATCGGTGATCGGATCGATGCCCACCACCTTGCCCTCCAGCCGTTGTCCCCCCTGGAAGCCGACGGTCACCCGCTGACTGCGCTCGACCACGTGGGCGTTGGTGAGCACGAGCCCATCGGCCTGAAACACAAAACCGCTGCCCTGGCCGCGCTCGGTGCGCTGGGCCGGTGGCGTGGACATCTGGGGTAAGCCGAAGAACTGTCGGAAGAAGGGATCACTCAGCAGTCCCCGGGTGCCTCCGCTTGGACCCGCCTGGGTCGCCACCGTGCGTTCGGTGTCGATGGTGACCACCGCCGGCCCTGTCCGTCGCACCGCAGCGGCCACGAACGACTGACGGCCCAGCGCCGCGGCAGCGGGACTGGCGGCGGCCTGGGCCCGGACCGCGGGCAACAGGGCCGGGGGGGACACCACCAGGGCCGCCGCCGCCAGACCGGCGACGCTTCGGGAGAGGGCGCGGATGGGGGACATGGGCAACTCAGAGCAACGCAGGCCCGAACCGTAGGCAGCGCGGACCCGCCGGCGGAAGGGGAGGCAAACCGGCCCCTTGGATCTCGACCTATGATTTGTAAAGTTTCCTTGCAGCCCATGGACACGAGCCGACTGCTCCTGGCTTTTCTCGCCTTCGGGGCCGCCTGCACCACGCTCTGGGCCTGGATGCTGGCCTCCAACTCCTCGCCACAGGAGCGATGATGGCTTGTGCCCGGCTCGTTCAGTTCGGACCTTCCGCCAGCCAGGGTCGTTCCCCGTCATGCCCACTCTCGTATCCCAGCTGATTCCCCTGCTCTACGGAGCCTGTTTTTTGGTGCTTCTCTGGCAGGCCTTCCGGGTGATGGCCCAGGGCTTCCAGGCTGTCCCCCGACCCGGCGACCGCGGCTCCGCTTCTGACGCCGGCGGAAATCCAGGCAGGAACCGGGCCAGCTCCGTTCCTACCGATCGCACGGGCAGGCTGACGATCCACCCCGAATTGCTCGATGCCGAGGGCCAGCTCACCAGCGAAGATCTGCTGACGGTGCGCTTCAGCGGCGACAACGAACAAACCGTTCGCCCCGAAGATCTCGGCTGATCGGCTGAAGCTGCCCGACCCGCCAGCCCCCCGGGCCGTCGCTGAATAGGCTCAGCGTTACGAACACGCACTCCGTCGGAGGTTGATGGTGGACCAAAGGACCCGAATCGTGGCTGCGGTGCTCAATGGCCTCAAGCTGCCGCCCCGTTTCCGTCTGAAGCTGATCAAGGACGATCCGATCCGCCTGGAGCTGAGCCTCACCCCCGCCTACGGCAAGGATCCGATCTTGGTGGGCCTGGTCGAATCTCAAGATCTGGTGGCTCGGCGCGACCGGGAAGGCCGCATCCCCCGCGATCTGCAAGGCACCTGGGACTGGACCGTGCGCCACGGCAAGGTCAGCACCGGCGGCTGGAACCCTTATCTCAAGGAAGCCCTGCAGACCATGTTCGAGACCGGCCTACCGGCGATCGTCTACGAGGAGACCACCGGAGAGGCCTACCACCCGGTCGATGGCATCCGCCACGTGCGTTGAGGCGTGTCCGGCCCGGTCTTGAACCGCGACGGCCTGCCGATCGAGGCCCAGCTCGACGCCATCCGCACGGCCCTGGCGCCTCCGGGTTCCACCCTGCTGCTTCAGGCCCCGCCGGGGGCGGGCAAGACCACCCGTGTCCCCCTGACCCTGCTCGAAAGCCTGGGCGGCGACGGCACCATCATCATGCTGGAACCTCGGCGGCTGGCGGCCCGCCATGCCGCCGCCCGGCTGGCCGAGACCATGGCGGAACCCCTGGGCGGCCTGGTGGGCTACAGCATCCGGCTGGAGAGCCGCACCTCCGCGGCCACCCGCCTGGAAGTGGTCACCACCGGCCTGTTCCTGCGGCGACTGCAGAGCGATCCCGAGCTGGCGGGCGTGGCCTGCGTGATCTTCGACGAGTTCCACGAACGATCCGCCGAGGCCGATCTGGCCCTGGCGTTATTGCGTCAGGCCCGCCAGCTGCTGTGTCCTGATCTGCGCCTGCTGCTGATGTCGGCCACCCTCGATCTGGCGCCACTGGCGGCGCGGCTGGATCGGGCCCCGGTGATCGCGAGCGAGGGGCGCAGCTGGCCGGTGCAGGTGCAGCACCAGGTCAGCCGCCCGGATGAACGGCTGGAGCGGCAGGTGGTGCGGGCCCTGGAATCCCACTGGCTCGACCAGCGCATCGAGGCCGAGACAGCGCTGATCTTCCTGCCCGGGCAGCGGGAGTTGCTGGCCAGCCAGCGGGCGATCGAAGCCACGAACTGGGGCCTGGAGCCCGAACTGGTCCTGCTGCACGGCCAGCTGAACCTGGAGGCCCAGCTGGCGGCGATGGCACCGGCTCGGCGCGCCGCCGGCAGGATCGTGCTGGCGACGGCCATCGCCGAGAGCTCCGTGACAATCGCCGGGGTGCGGCTGGTGATCGACAGCGGCCTCAGCCGGCGCAATCGCTTCGATCCATCGACGGGCATGGATGGGCTGATCACTGTCCCCGCCAGCCTGGCCAGCGCCGAACAGCGCCGCGGCCGGGCCGGACGCCTGGGCCCGGGACGCTGCCTGCGGTTGTGGTCCGCGGCGGAGCAGCAGCGCCGCCCCGCCTACGACACGCCGGAATTGCTGGAGGTGGATCCCCTGCCGATCGCCCTTCAACTGGCCGCCTGGGGCGCGGGCCTGGGCGAGCAGCTCGCTTGGATCGATCCGCCCCCCACGGCGGCGATGCAGGAGGCCCAGCGCCTGCTGGTCCAACTCGGCGCCCTCGGAGCCGAGGGCCGGATCAGCGCCCACGGGCAGGCCATGGCCCGCCTCGGCCTGCATCCCCGTCTGGCCCACATGCTGCTGCTGGCCCAGGATCGGGGCTGGCTGGATCTCGGTTGCAGCCTGGCGGTGTTGCTGAGCGAACGGGATCCGCTCGATCGGCGCGAGGCTGGCTGTGATCTGCTGCGGCGTCTCGACTGGCTGGCCCATGACCAACGGGATGGTCGCCAGCAGCAGCGCCGCCAACTTCACCAGCTCAAGGCCCAGCTGCAGCGCCAGGTGCGGGCGGGTGGCGATGGCTCGGATTCCGGTTCCGGTGCGGCTGAAGCTGGCGGCCCAACCAGCGGAGCGCCCCTGCGGTCGCCAAGCGTCGATGCCATGGCGGCCCGCCTGGTGAGCTGGGCCTATCCCGAGCGGGTGGCCCTCAATCGCGGCAGTGGCGACGGCCGCTGGCTGCTGCGGGGCGGTCGGGGGGCCCTGCTGCACGCCGATGACCCCCTGGCCTCTTGCCCGGCCCTGGCCATTGCCTCCCTGGACGACCAGGGGCCGGAGGCGAGGGTGCTGCTGGCGGTGTCCCTGGGTGAAGGGCTGCTGGCGGAACTGGCGGAGCAGGAAGGGGAATCGGTGGCGCAGGCCGTCTGGGACAAGAAAGCCCGCCGGGTGCGCTGCGAACGGCTGTTGCGGCTGGGGGCCCTGGTGCTGGAGCGCCAGCCCTGGCCCCAGGCCGACGAGCGGGCGGTCCAGGGGGCCTGGCTGGAGGGCCTGCAGCAGCTCGGCCTGGAGGCCCTGCCCTGGGCCGAGCTCAGCCGGGAGCTGCGCCAGCGGCTTGATCTGGCCCACCGCCTGCTGGGGCCGCCCTGGCCGAACCGTTCCCTCGAGCACCTGGCCGCAACCCTGGAGCACTGGTTGGTTCCCTTCCTGGAGGGCCGCCGCAGCGCCCAGGAGTTGCAGGGGCTGGATCTGCTGGAAGCGCTCTGGGGCGATCTGGATTGGTCGCGGCGCCGGGAGCTGGACACCCTGCTGCCGACGAGCCTGCAGGTGCCCTCGGGACGCGCTCTGCCGATCCGCTACGGCAGCGAAGGCCCCGTGCTGGCGGTCAAGCTGCAGGAGATGTTCGGCTGCCATGACAGCCCCCGGCTGCTGCAGGGCCGGCTGCCCCTGACCCTGGAGCTGCTCTCCCCGGCCGGCCGCCCGGCGGCGATCACCCAGGACCTGGGCCGCTTCTGGGACAGCGGCTATGGGGAGGTGCGCCGGGAGCTGCGGGGGCGCTACCCCAAACACCCCTGGCCGGAAGATCCCCGCCAGGGGATTGCCACCGCCCTCACCAAGGCGGCCCTGAACCGGGCGACCCCAGGCACCAAGGGCCCTTGATCTCCCCCCGGCCGCCGCTGTTGCAGGGCCCGGCACGTCGCTCCTTTTGCCAGGTCAGTCCAGACGGCGGCATCCTTTTCTCCCCCCGGCCCCGACGACGCTTGGGGCAGCGTCGCTGTCCGATGTAGGCACGCCGCTGCCCGGATCCAGTTGGATGGAGGATCCGGAGGCACGCACCGATCCGATGGGCCGATTCAGGTCGAGGACCGGTTTCGGGCGCCCCGATCCGGCGAGCGCACCTCCAGCAGGGCAGAGAAGCCGAAATGGTGCAGCCCCTCGACGATGCCCTGACAGCCCTCAGACCGGGCCTGATAGGTGGCCGGCAGCTTCGGCAGCTGGGCCATCAGCTCGGGTTCGGAGGAGGCCATCATCACCGAGGCCAGACCGGTCTCGAACATGGCCAGATCGTTGAGGCTGTCCCCCGCCGTCAGCACCCGATCCGGCGCCACCTCCAGCCAGTCGAGCAGGGCCAGCAGGGTGCTGCCCTTGTTGACCCCGGCCGGCAGCACATCGAGATAGCGGCCGCCGGAGAGCAGGCAATCCACCCCATGGTCCTCCAGTTGGCGCAGCCGATCGGCATCGATCGCCTCCACATCGACGTCGTAGGCCAGGCGACGATCGGCCGTGACCGGCTGGGAGGCCACGCCGGGGATCAGGGCCAGCTGGGGCAGCAGCTTCTCTGGCAGACCCCGCCAGAGCTTCTCGATCGGCCCGATCGCCAGGGGCAGGGGCTCCAGGCTGAGGCCACAGGCGACGGTGCAGCCCACATCGCTGATCACCAGATGGGGAGGCGCCAGCCCCAGCTCCGGCTCGGTGGCCAGCAGCCGGGCCACCGAACGCAGATCGCGGCCGGTGCTGAAGACATGAATCACCCGCTGGCGCTCCCGCACCAGCCAGCGATACAGCCAGCGGCGCCAGGGGGAGGGGCCCGCCAGCAAGGTGCCATCGAGATCGGTGACCAGCACCAGCTCCGGCTGGGCCGGGAGCTGGGCCTGTAACTGGGCCTGCAGGTGGGGCCGGAGCGAGCCCGGAAGGGGATCAGAAGTGGGACGAAAGACCATCAACCCAACGCAGTCCCGACGGGCATCCGTACCTCGGACAGCCCGGGCGCTGTCAATTTTTCTTCAAGAAGCTTTACAATGGCGGGGTCCTTGCAACCCCTGCTGTGACCAACGCAAACGAGTCCCGCTTCGGTTTTGTGGCTTTCGCTGAAACCTGGAACGGTCGCCTGGCCATGCTCGGCTTTGTGATCGGACTGGCTACCGAACTGCTCACCGGTCAGGGCATTCTGGCCCAGATCGGTCTGGGCTGAGCCGTCAGCGGGGCGGGCCTGCTGCAGGGCCTGCCCCCATCATCTTTCTTTTTCATGCCAACAGCCTGATGCTGCTCTGCTGCCGGAGCTCCAAGTGGCGTCTTCAGGGCCAAGAGGAGACTGCCACCTACGCTGGTCATCCGATTATTAGCCCCGTGTGAGCCGTCCGATCCGCTTCTTCGCCGGCAACCGACGGGACGGAGCCAGGTTGCTCAGCACCGCTCTGGTGATCACAGGCGCAGCCTTGGTGCGCATCGACCATCCAGTGGGTCGCGCCATTGCCCTCGTGGGCGCCTGCGTCTGTCTCTACTGGTGGTTGCAGTATCGCCAGCTCACCCATTGAGCGGAGTGTTGAACGCTCTCCCCGTCGATGGTGGCCTGCCCCGTTATGGCGTCGGCCAAATCAATGAGGCGATCGGCAGCCTGCTGGAGAGGGGTTTTGCGCCTCGCTTTCTGGTCGACGCCACGGTAAGTCGTCCTCAGCTGAAAAAGGGGCATCTCTGGCTGACGCTCACCGATGGGCAAGCTTCGATTCCTGCGGTGATCTGGGCCTCCCAGCTGCAGAAGCTCAGCTTTGTGCCCGAGGAAGGGGATGGGGTTGTGGTCGTCGGCAAGCTCAACTTCTGGGCCGCCCAGGCCCGGCTGACGGTGCAGATCCTGGATGTGCGGCCCAGCCTGACGGCGGTGCTGCGCCAGTTCGAGCGGGTGTGCGCCCTGCTGGCGCCGGAGGGACTGTTCGATCCTGAGCGCCGGCGCGCCCTGCCCGCCTGGCCGCGCCGCATCGCCCTGCTGACAAGCGTGCCCAGTTCCGCCCTGGCCGACATGCTGCGCACGGCCCGCGAGCGCTGGCCGGCGACCCGGGTGCTGGTGGTGCCGATCCCCGTGCAGGGTCCGGTGGAAGCCCGCATCCGGGCGGCGATCGAGCGGCTCGGGGCCCGCGCCCGGGAACTGGAGCTGGACGCGATCGTGTTGGCCCGGGGCGGTGGCAGTCGCGAGGACCTGACGGTCTTCGACGGCGAGGATCTGGCCCGCTGCCTCGCGGCCTGCCCGCTGCCGGTGGTCTGCGGGCTCGGCCATGAGGACGACACCACAGTTGCCGATCTGGTGGCGGACTATCGCGCCGCCACACCCACCGCCGCCCTGGTGGCCCTGCTGCCGGATCGTCAGGCGGAACGGATGGCCCTGGCCCAGCATCGCCGCCATCTCGGCCAGCTGTTGATCCTGCGCCTGCGGGCGGCGCGCCAGCAACTGGACCGGGATCGCCAGCGGCTGGAGGCCCTCCAGCCCCATCAGCTGCTGGCCGTGCAACGGCAGTGGCTGAAACAGCAGCGGGCCCTGCTCCAGGCCCTCTCACCCCGCCATCTGTTGGAGCGCGGCTTCGCCCTGATCCGGGACCGCCGGGGCAACCTGGTGCGCTCGATCAACAACGTTGCCGACGGCGATCGGATCACGGTCGATCTGGTCGATGGGGTACTGACCGCCGAGGTGATCCAGCGGCTCGCCACCCCGTCAGCCCCCGCGGAGACAGCGGCGACAGGGCCAGCCTGATCACCTCCCGCCTCAGCCCCAGACTCGGCCTTGGGCCGGCCCGCCGCCGATCTCCCACCGACGCATCCAGCCCCTCCCGCATCCGTTTCGAGTCCCCATGCCCCAACCCGCCAAACGCGAACGTTCCAGCCCGGGCAGCAAAGGCAAGGCCGCAGCGGAACAGGCGCCGCAGGAGCCCCAGGAGGACATCAGTGGGGAGTTGAGCTACCGCGAAGCCCAGGCGGCCCTTGAACTCTGCCTGGCCCAATTGCAGGCGAGCGATCTGGACATCGAGGCGATGGCCGGCCTGTACGAGCGGGCCCAGAGCTTTGCCAATCGCTGCGAATATCTGCTCGATCAGGTGGAGCAGGAGGTGATGCAATGGGATCCGGAGCAGCCCGATGCCCCCGCCCAGCCCTATCAACCCTGACACCCAGCAGCGCAAGTTCCGCCATGAACCCCGATCAGCAGTCCCAGGCAACCGAAGGGCCGCAACAGACCCCGATCGCCAGTGATCGCCCGCCCGTGCCCCTGCTGGCCTGGCTGTATCTGGCCCTCGCCTTGGCCGGGGCAATCTTTCCCTGGCTGGCCAACATCGACTTCATCCATACCTACGGATCCGGGTTCGACCTTGGGCAATTCATCGCCCTGGCCAATGCCAATCCGGCCGCCCAGTCCCTGTCCCGGGATCTGGCCGTCTCCGCCACAGCGGTGACGATCTGGCTGGTGATCGAAAGCCGGCGCCTGACGATGCGGGGACTGCCCTGGGTGCTGCTGAGCTGCATCGCTATCAACTTTGCCTTTGGGGCCTCCTTGTTCCTGCATCTTCGCGAACGCAGGTTGGCGGAATTGCAACACCAGTCCACCATCGTTGGATCGGATGCTCCAGTCGCCTTGGCAGCCAGAGCGGAACTCTGAGGCCTGTTCGCCACCCTGATCAATGGGCCGAATTCGCCAGGAAAAAGGTGTTACCGCGCTCTGTAACTGCAGGGTGTGGCCAGGGAAAGATGGCCACGGGTCCGTTCACTGCCCAGTCCGCTGACCGATGGCCTGGAATGATTTCTGAGCTGCAGCACAAGGATGAAGTGGGCAGTCGCGATGGCTCAGAGAATTGACGGGTTCCATTGGCTTGCCGTTTTGAGCGTGTCCGGCCTGGAGTGTCTCAAGGGGGGACAGCGGTTGGCTTCAGCCTGGGCGCGTCTCGCCATCCACCGGGGGCACTTCGACCGCCTCCACATTGATCGTGACATTGCGGGCATCGATCGCGGGAGCCTCCATCGAGCCGGGGGAGGCGGCGGAATCGGCCGCAAACATCGTGCCGCAGGCAGGACAGACTTCGGTCGCGAAACTGGTGACGCCGCAGGCCTGGCAGGTGTGCAGCCGGCGCTTCAACAGTTGCCAGCCGATCAGGCCGGCGCCTCCAAGCAACAGCGGCAACACGATCAACAGGAAGGTGAGGCCTTCCGCCAGATCCAGCAGCAGCCGGCCGATGGCTCCCGGCGCCAGCAACAGCAGGCCGCCCAAGATGATCCACAGCCAGGGGATTTGGCGCTGCATCAGCGTTGGAAGCGGGAGTCGTTCTCGAACCAGCGCTCCAGGGCCGCCAGGCCTTCGATGCCGGCCCAGCCGAGCAGCAGCAGCGCCAGCAACCAGGCGCCGACCACCCCGACCGCGAACAGCACCGGCACCAGGGCCAGGGTGGTGAAGCCGATCACCACGACCGCGCCGACCGCCGTGCAGACCAGGGCGAAGCTGGCGACCAGGGGGCGAATCCGGCTCGGACGATCCTGACCGGAACGCCTGAGGGGCAGGATCTTGAGCATCGCTGCAGAGGGGACAGTCCGACCATCCTGACCTGCCAGATGGGTCAACGTTCAGCCCGGCAGCGGTGTGGATCGCCCCCCTCCGGTCCGGTTGGCCAACACCACCCCCAGGCATTGGCCGTAGTACAGGATCACCCCCACCAGCCAGACCCAGAGGGTCAAGACCAACACCGCCCCGACCACCCCATAGGCCTGGAAGCGCAGCCCCATGGCCACCAGGCTGCGACCCAGCAGCAGGTTGAGCAGGGTCAGGGCCGAACCCACCAACACCGCTGGCAGCACCAGGGGCCGCAGAAGGATCGGCCGGGAGGGCAGCCACCAGAGCAGGATCAGGGCGCTGAAGCAGCCGATCCCCAGGGAGATGAGCACATCCATGCCACTGGAGACCGACAGCAACCAGTGGAAGGGATGGGGCAAGGCCGCCAACATCCACTGGCGCAACACTTTGAAGCCGAAGAAGCGCAGATTGCTGATCAATTGATCCGCGACGATCAAGGCCGAGACCAGTAACAGCAGCACAAAAGCTTTCAGGCGCAGCAGCACGAAACGCCGCACGATCTCCCGCCAAGGGAGGCCATCGAAGCCGAAGGGGCGGTTCCACCAGAGCCGATCGGCGCCCCGCTGCAGGGTCAGATAGATGTTGTTGGCATTGACCACCAGCAACAGGATGCCCAGCAGTCCTGCCCCTAAGCCCTGGCGCGTGAAGCGATCCAGGGTGGCCTCAAACATCGGCATGCTGGCCGGCGGTAAAATCTGGGACACCAGCTGCTGCACCCGCCCCAGCAGATCCTGATTGCGGCCCAGCAACCGGGAGAGCACCGACAACACAATCAGCAGGGCCGGAAAGAATGACTGCAGCGTGTGATAGGCAAATGCCGCACTCAGATCGACACAATCCGCCCGCAACCACAGCAGATAGGCCGCCCACAGGGGCCTGATCAGGGACCGAAATCGTGGCCGGCTCGTTGCCCTCAGCGTGAACCCCATCCAATGCCGCCGGTGTCAGTGCAAGACCTGCGGCCTCAACGCGCCCGAACGGCACCCGGGATCGAGCTCCGATCTCGGCACGGCCAAAGCTTGAGGCCTGGCTAAAGATTGGCACAGCCCGGGGCGGCAAATCCGCTGGGCTGGAGCCGAAATCGTTCTTCGATGGCGGATCCGTGCGGCAACGGCTCCGGGCGGTTCTGGGGGCGCTGCAGGATCTGGCGCAGGGTTGTCGGGGGGGGGGGCGATGGAGCATCAGCTAGTCCACAGGCCATCCCTGCTCAGGCTTGATCCGGCGAGGATGGGGCGACACGACACATCCGAACCCCTGCTCCATCGCTGTCCATCCTGCCGCTGGATTCAGCTGGCATCCCTTCCATGGGCCAGGGACTGGGTGAGATGCTGGATCAGGTTGATGTTGAGCGTGTTTTCACAACCGAGCCTGACGATCGGCTCGAGGGAGCCGCCCGTCACCTTGGCGCCCGCCCGCTCGCAGACCTGCCGGCGACTGGAGCGCCACTGCTCCAGCAGGGTCGGGCTGCCCAGCAGGCGCTGGAGCCTGGCGTCGGCCTGATTGCGCTGTTGCCACAGGCAGGCAACCATCTCCTGGGTGTTGCCGTCGCAGTCGGGGCGGAAGGGGAATTGCCGCAGCCATTGGACCGATTGGGCCAGGGTGTCATCGGCAGCCTGGGCTGGCGCTGGTGCGACCAGGACAGCCTGCAACAGCGCGGGAATCAGCAGTAGGCGCAACAGGAGGGGGCGGCCGATCACCGGGGCAGAGGCGCAAGGGGACGGGACTGGGAGGGAAGGGCTGCAGCCCGGTCGACGTGAAACAGGGGGACCAACCAGGGGCCCGCGACGGTTTCCCCTTCACCAGCATCAGTCTGCACACCCTTCTGGGGCCGCAGGCCCATTCCCCTGGGCTGCCTCAAGCGGGCGCGGCTGAGACCGTTGCCGACGGAAGGCTTCGGGGCCTTTGGCCTAGGCCAGCTCCCGGCTGCGGTTCGCCGCGGCCAGCACCGCCTCGATCAGGGCCGAACGCAGGCCGGCCCGCTCCAGTTGCCGCAAGCCGGCGATCGTGGTGCCGGCGGGGCTGGTGACCATGTCCTTGAGCTGGCCGGGATGGAGTTCGCGTTCGTGCAGCAGGGAGGCGGTGCCCGCCAGGGTGCGATGGGCCAGATGGGCGGCCAGGGGCCTGGGCAGGCCAGCCGCCACGGCCCCATCGGCCATGGCCTCGACCACCAGCGCCACGAAGGCCGGACCGGAGGAGGTGAGCGCCAGAAAGGCATCGAGCTGGGACTCGGGCAGCTCCAGCACCTCCCCCACCCGGGCAAACAGGCCCCGCACCCACTGCTGTTGCTCGGCGCTGAGGCCTTCGCCCCAGGCCAGGCCGGTGAGTCCAGCCCGCACCAGGCAGGGGGTGTTGGGCACGGCCCGCACGATCAAGCAGCCGGGGAAGAGGCGCTGCAGCCGGGCCAGGGTCACCCCGGCCAGCACCGAGATCAGCAGCCTCGGCCGAGCCTCGGCTGCGAGAGGCATGGCCGCTGCCAAGGCCTCCGCCACTCCCTCCAGTTGCTGGGGCTTGACCGCCAGCAGCACCACCGGTGCTTGCCAGGCCTGCAACGGATCCGTCCCGACGGCCAGCTGATGGGCCTGGTGCAGCCGCTGCGCTGAGGCCTCCGTGGCCACCACGGCAATCAGGCGCTCGGGAGCGATCAGGCCCGCTTCGATCAACGGCAGCACCAGGGCCTGGGCCATGCGCCCCAGCCCGATGACGCCGAGATCGACGTTGCCGGAAGCTGGGGCACCGGCAACGTCGGAGGAGAGGTTGCTCCGGTCGTCAGACCAGATCATCCTTGCGGCCCCAGGCGGGACTGGGGGCGGCTTCCTGGGGCTCGGCGATGGTGCGGCTGGGGGTGACCGTGGGGGAGGCGGCCTCCTCGCCACCGGCGGTGGTGACCGTGACGCAGCTGGGGGCGAACAGGAAAATGCTCTCGCCGACGCGCTCCTGATGGCCGTCGATGGCGAAGGTGCCGCCGGCAACGAAATCGACAGCTCTCTGGGCCTGGTCCGGCTCCATCATCGTCAGGTTGAGGATCACCGTCTTGCGCTCCCGCAGGGCCTGGATGGCGCGGGGCATCTCATCGAAGCTGCGGGGCTCCATCAGGCAGACCTCCACCGACGAGGTGGAGATGCCGGGCATGCCGATGACGTTGGTGCCTGCGAAGGGATCATCGCCGCCGAAGGGTTCGCTCAGGGCCAGGGCGCTGCTGCTGGAGCCGCTGCCGAAGCTGCGACTGCTTGGGGCGGGCTCAGCAACATCACCGGGGTCGTAATCGAGCTCGTCGTCGTATTCGCCATCGAGGTAGTCATCTCCGGAGACGACGGCACGCAGACGGGAAAACAACGACACGGATAGCCTCTGGATGGAGCTTCAGACCTGAATAGCGTCCCACGGCAACGGTGGCAACCTCTCAGGCGGTGTTCGTCGGCGCTTCTGGTCCCAGGGCGAGCCCAGCCCCTGGCCGCGTTCCGAATAGCGTGGTACCCAGCCGCACCCAGGTGCTGCCGGCGGCCACCGCTTCGGGCCAGTCCCCGCTCATGCCCATCGACAGCTCCACCAGACCGTGCTCCGCCGCCAGATCGGCGCAATCCTGGAACAGCTGTTGTCGTTCCTTGGCGTCCAGCCCCCTGGGGGCGATCGTCATCAGGCCGACGGGCCGCAGCGGTGCCAGCTCCCGCAGCTCGGGCCAGGCCTGGCGGAACTCGGCGGCACTGAAGCCGGTCTTGGCGGGATCGGGCCTCAGCTTGAGCTGAAACAGCACCGCTGGCGCCAGGCCCTCCTCGGCGGCGATCCGTTGCAGGCGCCTGGCCAGTTCCAGGCTGTCGAGCGAGTGGATGGTGCCGAAGTGGCGCAGAACCCCCCGGGCTTTGTTGGCCTGCAGCCGACCGATGAAATGCCAATCCAAAGGGCCGAGATCAGCGAGCTGCTCCTGCTTGGCCTGGGCCTCCTGCAGCCGGCTCTCGCCGAAGCTCCGCTGTCCCAAGGCCACCGCCTGGCGGATCGCGGCCGCGTCCTGGCCCTTGCTGACGGCCAGCAGGCGGGTGGTGGCGGGCAGCCGCGCGGCCAGCTCAGCCAGGCGGGCGGCCAGGTCCGCCGTGCTCATCAGATGAAGGTCTGGTCGAACAGTTGACGCCAGCGGGCCAGGACCTCGGGGCCTTCACGGCGGGCACGGGCCAGATTCTGTTCGGCGAAATGGCGGGCATCCATCAGCGGGATCACTTCAAACAGGGCGCCGCGGCTCTGCAGGGTGACCAGAAAGAAAATCCGCTGGGCATAGAGCGTGGCGAACAGATCCTTGCTCTCAGCGACGGGGGCGACCCGATAGAGCATCCCGAAGGTCGGGTGGTTCAGGTAGCGCTCGGAGCTCACATCGCCAGACAAACTGGCACTATTCAACCCCACCGGCTTCTGAACGACCTCCAGCGCGGGGCTGCGGGGGCGATCCGCCCGGTGTGGCAGCCGGTGGCCACGGCTAGGCCGCGCCGATCCGCAGCCGCAGGCCCACCAGCACCACCAGGGCCAAGGCCGCCAGCAGGCTGGGCCAGGTCCCGATCGGCATGGGCTGGTGCAGACTCTCCGGCGCCAACCAGCGACCGCCGCGGGCCATCAGGGCTTCGGCCCCCTGCTCCGAGCGCAGCAGCACATTGGCCAGCAGGCGCTCCCCCACGGCCAGGGCTAGCCCCAGGCCCGTCTTCCAGCCCAGGGATTTGAGATGGACGGCCCGGGTGGCCAGGGAGCGCAGCAGGTTCTGAAGCTCCTCCTGCACCAGCGGCAGGAAGCGCAGCGACAGCAGCAGGGTGAAGCCGAGGCGCTCCACCGGCAGCCCCAGGCGCCCCAGGGGGATCAGCCACCAGTCGATCGCCCAGACCAGCGCCTCCGGCGAGGTGCTGAGCAGCAGCAGGTTGGCGCTGTGAATCAGGGTGAACAGCACGGTGGCGCTGTTGAGACCGAGCTGGGCCGACTTGCGGGTCACCACCAGCGGCCCCAGGGGCAGGGGACCGAGCTGCACCGGGCCCCAGTGCACCAGCTCCCAGCTGAGGCCTGTGCGCTCTGCCGGCGGATCGCCCGGCTGGGCCGGTGGCGTCAGGCGCAGTTCAGACGGCGGGCGCTGCAGGCTGGCGGGCGAGGCCTCGCCTGTGGGCAGGGTGGACGAGAGCAAACCCACCAGCACCGCCAGGGCCAGCCAGACCAGCACGCTGCGCCCCCACAGACGTCGCGGCAAGCCGCTGGCCCCGGTGATCAACAGCAGCAGGACCACCAGCGCGACGCGCCAGATCGGGCCCGCCAGGATCGGCGTCAGCAGGAAGGCCAGGGTCCAGGCGAGCTTCAGGCGTGGATCCAGCCGCTGGAGCCAGCTGGCGGGGCCGGCGGCACTGGTGTCGACGTACTGACCGATCGGCAGCTGGCGCAGCCAGTCCATCAGCGACTCCCCCGGACCATGGGCTCAGCGGCTGCGGGACTGGGAACGGGCCAGCTCCTTCTCGGCGTCGCGCTGTTGCTTGCCGCGCCAGAACAGGCGCAGGGGCGAACCTTCAAAGCCCAGGCCCTCGCGGATCTGGCGCTCGACGTAGCGGCGGTAGGTCTCGCCGAACAGCTTGGGATCGTTGACGAACAGGGTGAAGCTGGGCGGCCGGGTGGCCACCTGGGTGCCGTAGTAGATGCGCCCCTGGCGGCCGCCGCGGGTGGTGGGCGGTGAGCGCCAGCGCAGGGCTTCCTCCAGCACCTCATTGACCACCGAGGTGGTGACGCGGCGCCGGTGCTGCTCCACCGCCAGCTTGGCCAAAGGGAAGATCGCCGTGACCCGCTGGCCGGAGAGGGCCGAGGTGAACAGCATCGCCGCCCAGTCCAGGAAATAGAGCTTGGCCCGCAACTCCTTCTCCATCGCCGAGAGGGTGTGGCTGTCCTTCTCGATCGCGTCCCATTTGTTGACCACCACCACACAGGCGCGGCCCTCCTCCTCGATGCGACCGGCCAGGCGCTGATCCTGTTCGGTGACGCCATCGAGGGCATCGATCACCAGCACGCAGACATCGCTGCGCTCGATCGCCTTGAAGCTGCGGGTGATGCCGAAGTATTCCGGGCCGTAATCGACGCTGCGGCGGCGGCGGATGCCGGCGGTGTCGAGCAGCTTCCAGGTGTGACCTTCGCGCTCGATCGTGGTGTCGATCGTGTCGCGGGTGGTGCCGCGGATCGGGCTGACGATCGCCCGGTTTTCACCGCAGATGGCATTGAGCAGGCTGGATTTGCCCACATTCGGCCGGCCGATGATCGCCAGCTGGATCGGCGCCTCGGTCTCCTCCTCCGGTGTGGCCGGCAGGAAGCTGATCACTTTGTCGAGCAGTTCGCCGGTGCCGGCGCCATGGATGGCCGAGATCGGGAACGGTTCGCCCAGGCCCAGGGTCCAGAAGTCGGCGGCCATGGCCAGGCCCTGGTCGGGCGATTCGCACTTGTTGACCGCCAGCAGCACCGGCACGCCCTGGCCGCGCAGCCATTCGGCGATCGCGGCATCGGCGGCGGTGTGGCCCTGCTGGCCATCGACGATCACCACGGCCACGGCCGCCTCGGCCAGGGCCAGGTTGGCCTGCTCGCGGATCTCCGGCAGGAACTCGCTGTCGTCGTCGAACACCAGACCGCCGGTGTCGACCACCAGAAACGTGCGGTCGCCCCAGTAGCCCTCTTGATACGTGCGGTCGCGGGTGACGCCGGGCTGGTCGTGCACGATCGCCTCGCGGCTGCGGCACAGCCGGTTGACCAGGGTGGACTTGCCCACGTTGGGGCGCCCGATGATCGCAACGACAGGGAGCGCCAAAACGCCTTATTCCTTCTACGTAACACGTTCAAGAACCCTACCGCCCGGCGGCGACTCAGCCCACCGGCAGATCCCCCGGATGACCGGCCACCGGATCGGCGGGGCGCGCCAGCAGCGGTGGCAGGGGGCCGCTGTCCGGCAGCGCTTCGCCCCGCTCGGCCAGGTGGGCCAGCAACCAATTCACGGCCGTGGCCCGGCGGGTGCGGCGCGGGTAGAGCTCACGGATGCTGTAGCCGGCAAAACCCAGCTGCTGCTTGAGCAGTTGCTTGTGCTCCTTGGCGATCGAGCGGGTCAGGGCGACGCTGGCGGGCCGCTCGGCGATCAGCTGGGGCGCGAGCGGGAAGGACTCCCGCCAACTGGCTTCCGTCGTCGGGCCCGCGCTCCAGATGCCAGAGCCATCGGGGGTGTAACCCAGGCGCGGCCAGATCAGTTCACACACGAAGCGATCGCTGGTGCGGTCGGCCAGCACCGCCTCCAGCAACGCCCGGCTCAGGGGGTAGGACTCGGCGACTGGGGCGGCGGCCATGGGAGCTGGGGTCTGGGAGTCTACCCATCGTGGCGCCAACGCGCCCTCCGATGGCGCGGATCGGGCGGGAGACAATGGTTGTCGATGGTCGCCACTCCCTCCCCCCGCCTGAACCCCGCCAGCCCGGCGACTGCCGCGGGAGCTTGGCCGCCGGGATTCGCTCAGGCCCCGGCGGCAATGGCCCTGTTTCCCCAGCCCCTGCGGCTGGGCGGGAATGGCGTTGAGCGGTCCCTGGGCTGCCGGGTGCTGCAGTCGCCGCTGGCGGGGGTGAGTGATCGCATCTTCCGCGAGCTGGTGCGGCGCTGGGCCCCGGAGGCCCTGCTGTACACCGAGATGGTCAACGCCACCAGCCTGGAGCTGGGCCACGGGCGCCTCAAGCTGGAGGACTTGGCCACCGAAGCCGGCCCGATCGCCGTGCAGCTGTTCGATCACCGGCCGGCGGCGATGGCGGAGGCGGCCCGGCGCGCCGAAGCGGCCGGCGCCTTCCTGATCGACATCAACATGGGCTGCCCGGTCAAGAAGATCGCCCGCAAGGGCGGCGGCAGCGGCCTGATCCGCGATCCCGAGCTGGCGGCGCGCATCGTCGAGAGCGTCGCGGCCGCCGTCGCCGTTCCGGTCACGGTCAAGACGCGCCTGGGCTGGTGTGGGGGCGGCGGTCACCCTGGCGGCGAGGGCGCCAGCGAAACCACGGCCGCGGCGGTGCGCTGGTGCCGCCAGCTCGAATCCGCCGGCGCCCGGTTGCTCACCCTGCACGGCCGCACCCGCGAGCAGGGCTTCAGCGGCCGGGCCGACTGGGCGGCGATCGCGGCGGTCAAGCGCAGCCTGGCGATTCCGCTGATCGCCAATGGCGATGTCAACAGCCCCGAGGCCGCCTTGCGCTGCCTCCAGCAGAGCGGCGCCGACGGGGTGATGGTGGGGCGGGGCACCATGGGCGCCCCCTGGCTGGTGGGTCAGATCGCCGCCGCCCTTGAGGGCCGGCCCGTGCCGCCCACGCCAGGGCCCGCCGAGCGCCTGGCCCTGGCGGCGGAGCAGCTCCAGGCCCTGGTGGCCAGTCGCGGCGAGCGGGGCCTGCTGATCGCCCGCAAGCACCTGGGCTGGACCTGCCAGGGCTTTGCCGGCGCCCCCCAGCTGCGCCACGCCCTGATGCGGGCCGCCACACCGGCTGAGGCGCTGGATTTGCTCGCCCAGGCCGCCGCGGCCCTGCCCTAACCCAGCAAGCCCTGGGTGAGCAGGTCGCGGGTGCCGGTGATCGCCTGGACCGCCAGCAGCACCGCCATCAGGAAGGCGGCCGTGACATGCAGTTTGCGCAGCCTTGGCCGCTGCTGGATCTCCGGCCGAGCCGCCATGGAGAACAGCAGCAGCCCTATCAGCAGCGAACCGCTCCAATAGTGGGAGCGCCAGAAATCAAAGCCGAAGGGGTTGTCGCTGAGCCGCCAGACCTCCGGCTGGGCCCCCAGGGCCAGCAGGGCCGCCCAGCAGAGCAGGGCGAAGCTCGCCCGCAGGGCCGGATGGCGGACCCGCCAGAGGGCCAGGCAGCTGCCCAGGGCGCCGGCCCCCACCAGCAGCAGGCCCGGGATCCGCAGCGCCCCGGGCGCCGCCGCCCCGCTCAGGGGATCGGCGCAGGCGGCCAGGAACGACCAGAGGATCGCCACCAGCATCAGCACCACCACACCGGTGGTAACCCAGCGGCCATGGTCCACATGCTCGGTACCCACCGTGGGCGGCAGCGGATTGATGTCCAGCCGGCGCTCCCGCACCAGGATGCCCAGCCGGATCGTGGCGCCGATCACCGGATAGACGAACAGAATCATCAACACCGGATGGAGCAGGGCCAACCAGTCGAGCGGTGCCATCGCCTCGATCGGATCCATGGCTCAGCGGGCGGCAATGGTCATGGAAGCACCGCGGGCCACCCCTGGCGCACCAGCAGCAGTGAGAAGTAGGGCTGCTCCTCGGCCGGCACGGCGGCGGCGGGCCCCAGCAGCTGCTCGGGCCAACCCAGCCGCTGGGCGAACAGGGCCTGATCCAGCAGGCCCCGGGCCTCCAGGATCGGCCGCACCCAGGCCCAGCGATGGCCCAGCTTGAGCAGGCCCAGCAGCCACTGCTCCCGGGCGGCCAGGGCCAGCAGCGTCTCCAGGGCCTCGGGGCTTTCGGGGGTGGGCCGGATCAGCAGCCCCTCCTGCTGCATCGCCAGGGGAAAGGCCCCGGCAGCCGCCGCGGCGCTCACGGCGCTGATGCCCGGCAGCAACCGCAGTGGGCAGGCGGGATGGCGCTGCTGCAGGGCAAGCAGCACGTAGCTGCCGGTGGCGAACAGGGATACATCCCCCTCGCAGAGCAGCACGACACTGCGGCCGGCGGCCACCGCAGCGGCGAGCTGATCGGCGGCGGCGACCCAGGCCTGACGGCGCGGTTCGGCGTCCGCCACCATCGGGAACACCAGCGGCAGCCGGCTCTGTTCGGGCCGGATCCAGGGGGCGGCGATCGTGGCGGCCATGCCTGCCGCACCTTCGCGGGCCACGGGGTAGGCCACCAGATCCGCCGCGGCGATGGCCCGCACCGCCGCCACGGTGAGCAGGTCGGGATCGCCCGGACCGACCCCCACCAGGGTGAGACCAGGCTCCGGGGACTGGGCAGAAAAGGACAGGGGCTGGCTCAGTTGGGGAAGCGCCGGCAAGCGGGCGGTCTGGGCCTTCGTTTCTAGGCTGCCGGCATCCGTCCCCAAGCCCGCCCGCGATGAGTCTGCTCGCCCTCTACGCCGACGACTGCGCCTCGCCCCGGCTGGTCAGCCAGGACGCCGCCCTGATCCAACGGGAACTGGCCGCCCGCGGCATCGGTTTCGAGCGCTGGCCGGCCCAGGCCGCCCTGGCCGCCGACGCCGACAGCGCGGCGATCCTGGCGGCCTATGCGGCCGAGATCGCCCGGGTCCAAGCCGATGGCGGCTACGGCACGGTCGATGCGATCCGCTTGGGCCCCGACCATCCCGACCGGCTGGCCCTGCGCCAGAAGTTCCTGGCCGAGCACACCCATGCCGAAGACGAGGTGCGCTTCTTCGTCGAAGGCCGCGGCCTGTTCTGCCTGCACCTGGGCGACGAGGTGCTGCAGCTGATCTGCGAGCGCAACGACTGGATCAGCGTGCCGGCCGGCACCTGCCACTGGTTCGACATGGGGCCCGAGCCCAGCTTCTGTGCCCTGCGCTTCTTCAACAACAGCGAAGGCTGGGTGGCCCAGTTCACCGGCGACGGCATCGGCGAGCGCTACCCGACGCTCGATGCCCTGCTGGTGGGCGCCGGCTGAGGGGGCTTTCGGCTGCGGCGTACGGCAGCGGCTGGAGCCCCAGTCCCCCCACGAACTCTGCTCCGATCAGAGCGGGGCCTTCACCGCCGGGCAGGGGTTGGGACCGAACATGCCGGTGAGCTTTTGGGTGCCCATGGCATAGACCTGTTTGGCCTGGGCCGCTCCGCCGCTGGCGGCGGCCTGACTGAGCTTGCTCGCGAAGGTATTGCAGGCCTGCTGCTGCTCAGCGCTGGGTGCGGCCGCGGCAGCTGGGGCGGCGGGGCGAACCGCGGGTGCCGCCGCCGGCACCACGGCCGGAGCAGCCGCCGGTGCCCCGACTGGAGCGGCACTGGCAGGGGCGCCAACCGGATGGGCGGGCGTCGGCGCAGCGCCCGGTGCCACCGCCACCGGCGCCGGAATATCGCCGCAGGGGTTCTCGCCGAACTTGGCCACCAGATCCATCACCCCCTGCTGATAGATCTGCTGGGCCATGGCCGGATTGCCGCTGGCCTGCTTGAGCTTGCCGGCGAAGGTTTCACAGGCCTTGCGTTCCTGATAGCGCCGCGCAATCGGGCCGGCCTGACTCGGGGCGGGCAGCAGGCTGGCGCCCAGCAGCAGGGGCAGCAGCAAGGTGGCGCGAGCCTGCCTTTGGGGCTGGGGGCTGGAGCCCAGTCCAGGGCAGGTGGCGTTGAGCGCTTGATCCATGGCGTCGCAGTTGGCGTTGGGGGAAAAGAGGTCAGGTGTAAAGTACCCGGGGTTTCAGGCTCCAGGATTCGGTGGGGCGAGCGCCAACCTCACTCCGGGGCCAGCCCGTAGCTCTCCTGATCGGCTGGGTAGATCACCCCCAGCCGCTGGCGCCATTCCTGCACCGGCAGCTCCCAGCCCTCCTCCCAGCGGGCCGTGCAGAACGGGGCTGAGGTGAAGCCGATGGTGTGGCCATGGCTGATGGCCCGGCTCACGGCCGGATAGCGCGGCAGCTGGAGCCGGTAGATCGACAACTGGACGGCATGGTTCAGGGAGACGTAGGGGGGGAAGCCGACCTGGGAGGCCGTGATCGCCAGCACGCCGCTTTCACCCTCCCTGTCGGTGCCAAAACCACTGACGACATGGTGAATATCATGGGTGGAGGCAATCCTGCGGATCAGCCATTGATCCGCCATGTCAACGGGCCGTTGGCGGAAAAACTCCGGGTCGTAGTTGAAGCCCCGGATCAACTTGGCGTACGCATGACCCAGGCTGCCCGGGGCCATCCCGGCCAGCTCCTCCAGGTCCGGATGCTTGGGCTGATACCGCTCATCCATCAGTTCCGCCCCGCCGGGCAGGGCCCGGAAACGGGCGATGCACTGCTCCATCTGGGGGGTACCCAGGAAGCTCTCCGCCAGGTCGCCGATCTTGTCGAGGGAGCCGCCGCTGCGACCGACGGCGACGACGCTGCCCAGCTCGCGCAGGGCTTGGAGTGATTGCTGGAAGCGTTCCATCAGGATGCAGAGGAATGGTGGTTCAGACGCCCGGGCCATAGGCCACGCTGCAGGCCGCCTGCAGCAGCTGGGCGTTCAGCCCTGTGGCCGCCAGCCCATTCAGCAGGCCCAGTTGGCAGTCGCCGGTGGCGCTGAGCCAGAGGCCACCGCTGAGGTAACTGAAGCGGACCTGGCTGTTGGACAGACCGACCACGGTGGCGTAGTTGAGCTGGTAGGGGGTGCTGGGCACCACGATCACGGTCGAGGAGGCCGCCGCCGAGGCGTTGACCGCCGCCGTGATCGCCGCCGTGCTGGCCACACCGGCCGTCACGGCCCAGGCCGCCGGGGTGGCCCCGTACCAGCCGTAGCCCCAGGGTCGGGCCGCCCAGTAGCCGCCGTTGTTCCAGGCCGGGTGATAGACCGCGCCGCCATAGGCCGCGGCCGGAGCCCGCGTCAGGCCGGCGCCGGGAGCCCCCCAGCCGACGCCGGGACGGACCCCGGCCCCCGAATAGGGACCACCGGCACCGCCGTAGCCAACGCCGGGAGCCGGGCGACCCACCCCGCCCACGCCGGCGCCGGCCCTGCCGAAACCGGCACCGGGGGCCAGGCCGGCACCGGAGGCCGGACCGCCGAAGCCGCCGGAAACGGGACGGGCGCCGGCCGCAAGGGGCAGCAGAGGCAAGGCCAGCAGGGCCATCGCCACAGGGGCCAGGCTTGTCAAACGATTGGAGCGGGTCATGGGGTTTTCACATGGGGGCAGGTGGCCCCGTTGAAAGGGCTGGCGATCAGCTGGCTGTCCTCGCTGTCGATCGCCTGGGCCTGGATGGTGTTGCCGGCGGCCTGAGCCGCCTGCAGCTTGGAGGCAAAGCAGCAACCATGGACTAACTCTGGCAGCAACCGCCAGGCAACGGGACGGGTCCCCGCTCCTGGCCCCCCCCAGTTGGGGAGGCCCGCTGGATGGCCGACCCGGGCCAGGCCAACGCCAACGATCGGGAACAGCCGCGAGGCAAGAAAGGGGTGAATTTTCAGCGTAAATCCATTGTCAATCCTGTCCCGGCCGGGCGGCGGCGACTGTCAGATTGACTTCGATGAAGAAACAGCCAATCCCCGGGCTTGGCCCTGCCATGCTGTGGTGATAACCATGGGCCATTTTCAACGTTCGGAGTCAAAACACTGGCACCGAGATTGGCCAAGTAAACACGTTGAATCATCTTTCAGCGCGCCACGCGTTCGTATGCGCAAGCAGGCATTCTGGACGGCCAGACAGATTCTGCCCATCCCCAGGGCAGTGGGGCCGCAGCGGGCTACCGCAATCCATACGGATTCAGCCCTTACAAGGAGACCAGTATGACGAGGAATTCTGATCGAATCTGGGCTGGTGGCAGCTTCCAAAGCACCCGAGCCCCGCTTGATCCTTCCCTGATCGAATTGGCGGTCCAGAGTTCTGGACAGAGCGTCAAAAGGGTCTGCGTCTCCCATCTGTATCGCCTGCATTCGAACCTGCCGGAGCAGGAATTGCTCAGCCAGATCTGCCAGGACTGTCCCGCCAGGTCCTATCTCGCCAGCCAGGTTCAACAGCGGCAGCCGCCCGGCGGCGATGACGGCGCCAAGTCCGCCGCAGCGATCGTCGACCCCGGCCAGATCGCGTCCGAAGCCACCGCCTCAGCTGGCGGGTAATCCCACCCCGAGCATGCCCGCCAGGGAGCTGGCATACAGCTCGGCACTGCTGGGGCCATCGGCGGGGCGGCCATAGAAAAAACCCTGCAGGTAATGACAACCCAGACGCCGCAAAATCTCCTCCTGCGTGTGTGTTTCTACGCCTTCGGCCACCACCTCGACGCCAAGTGAGCGGGCCATGCGAATCACGGTCTCGACGATCACCTCATCCTCCGGATCGTGGCCCAGGCCATTGACAAAGCTGCGATCGATCTTGAGAATGCCGACCGGAAAACGCCGCAGATAGCGAAGCGAGGAATAGCCGGTGCCGAAATCATCGATCGCCAGCCGAATACCTAAGGTCTTGAGCTCGGCGATGTTGGTGAAGGCCGAAGCCACATCCTCCACCAGGGTGGTTTCGGTAATCTCCAGAAACAGCTGATCGCCAGGAAAGGCAGTGCTGGCGAGGGCTTCGCGCACCCGCAGACTCAGCAGGGGGTCCGCCAGGCTGGTGGCGGAGATGTTCACCGACAGGCGCGGCAGCAGGCCCTCAAATGTGGCGCCCCAGCCCCCGATCTGCTGGCAGGCATCGAGGAGAACGGCGGCATCGAGCTCCCGCAGCAGTCCAGTCTCTTCAGCAATGGCGATGAACGCCGCCGGGGCCAGCAACCCCCGCTGCGGATGGTGCCAACGGGCCAGGGCCTCAAAACCGATCACCGTGCCATGGACCGCCGAGAGAATCGGCTGAAACCAGGCCCGGATCTCCGACGCCGCCAGGCCCGAGCGCAGCTCCTCCTCCATGCGGGCCCGCTCCTGGAGCTGCTGGCGCAGGCTGGCATCGAAACAGGCAAAGCGGCCCGATCCCTGCTGTTTGACGCTGTACATCGCCAGATCGGCATTGGCCATCAGCGTCTCCGGGTCATCGCCGGCCTCGGCCATGGCGATGCCGATCGAACCGGAGGATGGCAGGGCTCGTCCCTGCACCTCCAAGGGGAGCTGCAGCTGCTCAAGAATGCGATGCGCCAGGGTCAGGGCGTCAGCCTGTTCGCGCACCTCAGCCACCACCACAAACTCATCACCGGAGATGCGGCTCACCAGATCGCATCCGCGCACCTGGGAGCTCAGGCGTTGGCCCACCTGCCGCAGCACCTCGTCACCGGCGGGGTGGCCATAGAGATCGTTGATCTGCTTGAACCGGTCCAGATCGATGAAGAACACCGCTGTGTGGCGATCGGCCACCCGTGGTGCGGCCAGGCGGGTCGAGAGATGGGTGAGCAACAGCCGGCGATTGGGCAGACCGGTCAGGTGATCGCAGGTGGCCTCGCGGATGGCTTGCTCCTTGGCGATCTGCTCCGCCTTGAGCGCCTCCTGTTCCGCCTTCACCGCCGCCAGTACCTGGGTACTGAGCTGGATGCAGCGGCCCATCCCCCGCAACAGGGCCCGCTCCTCCAGGCTGAATGCCTCGCGGTAGCGCCCAACGACCAACCGCTCCCGGTCGTTGAGCGGCGCCCAGAACAGGTGAAGTTGACCACCATTGAGCTGCAGCTCGGGTGCGCCCTCGGCGGCCACGGCCAGCAGCGCCGGCTTCTCCTGCTTGGTCAGACCACTGCAGAGCACGAAGTCGTCCGCCGTCAGAATCGCCATCACCTCGGCGTCCACCGCCTCGCCGACCCGACTCACCACATCGCGCAGAGCTGTGGGGCTCTCAACCGTGAAGGCCGCCAGGACCTCCGACAGCAGATGCAGGGACCAGGGCGCCGAGCTCATGCAAGCGCCAGGGCCACCACCGTTTGATTGTGCAGGCCTCCGGAACCCTCGGTGCGGGCGATTTCGCCGTAGGTGTAGAAGCCACCGACCGACACCCCTGATTGCACCGTGGGCAGCCGCAGGCTTGCATCCAGCAGGCCGGCCTGATCCAGCAGGGATTTGCGGGCCACGCACTCCAGCAGCATGAAGCCGCGCGCTGGCATTCCTTGCAGCGACTGCTCCGCCAAGGCACAGACATCGGCGGTGGCCTCCAGGACCGAATTGCAGCTGCCTTTCATCAGGTATGCCATGGCTCCCTGGGGCACCTCGGCAAAAATCGTCAGCGTGCGCTTCTCATAGTCGGCGCCATAGACATAACGAATTTCCGTTCGATTACGACGGGCGATGCCGATCGGACGCGTGTGGGCAAAGCCAAAGAAGGCGCTCGGATCCTGGCGAACCGCCTCAGGGGCGTCATAGGCCTCCAGGTAGACGTCCAATGCCGGCCGATCATCGAGGCTGATCAGGGTGGTGCCCCGGCTGCCGGTGACCAGCATCGGCTCACTGAGCGGCTCCCAGCCGTGGGCGATGCCGATGGCCATCGGCGAATCGGAGCTGATCGCCGCCGCCACCACCGCGTTGGTCAGCAGGTCGCCCGCATGGATCTGGCGGGTGGACTGCAGGGCCATGTCGTCGCCGGCGCAGCCTCCTATCAGGGGCACCTGGGCTCCGCAGGCGTCATAGGCGCCTCGGACCACCTCCATCTGGTCACCGCAGAGGCCATCGGCCAGCAGGAACAGGATCGTGTGCTGCTTGCGCTCCAGTTGCTCGATGCACTGGGCTGCTTCAAAGGCGGCATCCCGCAGGCCCTTCTCGGTGTCGCCCTGGCCATAGCCAGTGCTGACCGCAAACCCCTCCCCGCCAAGGGCCCAGATCAGCAGCCCCCCGGAAAGGGCGTGATCACGCACCAGCTCGCCGGCGGTGGAGCAGCCGATCACTTCGCCCTCGCCCACGGCCTGCTGGACCCGTTGCGAAATCGCGGCCAGATCGTGGGCCGGCGAGCAATAGATGATCGCCAGTACGGGGGTTCCCATGGCCAGGATCGGGGCCAGGGCCTCGGTCACGATCTGATCCGGATCGGGATTGCTGGAGGTGCCGACCCGGATCCAGCGGCGGCTGGCCGGATCCTGGGCCGCCCCGTCCTGCGGCCCCTGAGAGGTCGCCATGCCACCGATCTGGTCTGTGAGCGTCATGGCGGGTCTGGCACGGTCAATACCGTCCAGCCTGACGGGAGGACGATCGCAATGCCGTTTAGTATAAACACATTGTTAACGCTGACGCCGATCAGCCGAGCGGGCGGCAATCGAGAACTCTGCTGCCGGGAAGAAAAGTGAAAAGAGAACTGTCAAAAAAGCGATGGGAATGGCGAGACGATTTGCACTAAGCTGCCCGAGACTGGAACCGCAAGATTCAGCCACTCCAAGCAAGTCTCATTTCCAGGCTCGCCAATCCTCAATGGGCCAGGCCGGTCCATCGCCTGGCCAGGCCAAGTCCGCTCAACCCAAGCCAAACGATGGAAG
Source organism: Synechococcaceae cyanobacterium ELA739 (assembly GCA_037127935.1). Classification (GTDB taxonomy): domain Bacteria; phylum Cyanobacteriota; class Cyanobacteriia; order PCC-6307; family Cyanobiaceae; genus Cyanobium. The sequence continues at coordinate 139,519 of JBAXXM010000007.1, read as the reverse complement.
GCCAGCTGCCTGAGGCGACTGCGGCCAGAGCCATCGGCCTGGACGGCCCTTCAGAGAGACCATTCGACCCTGCACAACATGGGCCGAGAAAGGTCATCCGTTCATTCGAGCGGACAGGACTCAGGCGCGGCGAGCAGGTGCCATGGAGCCCGCATCGTCCTGGGTGCTGATTCAAGGCGATCAACGCTGAATCACAACCGCAAAAATCTTCTCAAGTCATGACATCAACCGGTGCAACATCAAGGCGCAATGAGGCATCGCCCCAAGGCTGTCTGCATTAAAAAACTCTCAACACGAAGCAAGGTAAGAACAACTCACCGCCTCAACCCTTTGGATTCATCACGCCCCAGCTGCAAGGTTCGGTGCAGCCCTGGCCGCCAGAGATGGCCCAGGCGCTGATTGAGAGCGTCCGCGATGGGCTGTTTCATGCCGTCGTCGGTATCCGAAGTCATCGGCGGGATGCGGGACATTCAGGCGCAGGTTGCGGATCGCCAGCAGCAGCAGCCCGCCGGCCGAGCCCTGGCGGAACCAACCCATCAACGTCAACCAGGGCCCTGCGGCCGGCGAAACGGATCTGGCCGAAATCTGCCAGAGCATCGAAATCTGCCAGCGCAGGCGGTGGCGACCTGGGCAGGGCGCAGGTCACGGTTAACAGTTCTTCACACTAGGCTCGAGCGAGAACTGTTTCAAGGTACGGCGTGCTGTTTTCGCTTCTCTACACGATCAGCTTCGCTGTGATTCTCTGCGGGGCCTTTGCCTTGATGCGCCAGGGATTCAGCGGTTCAGTCCGGCGTCCCGTCGCCGGCGGCAGGCGCCATCCTGAGGCCCCGATGCAGGGCGAGAGTGTGCTGTATGTCGACCTCACCCGCGAGCGGCTGGAGCAGCTCTATCAGCAACCTTCTTGATCCCTTTGTCGCCCCAGCCGTCGGGCTGGAGCCTCTCGGGATCCTGCTCCCCACTCCCATCGCTGAGTTTGCGAGGGGATGGCAGCCGGGCCTGCATCCGATCAAATGTCTGCGCTGCCCTTGCACGAAGACCGGCTTGGCTGAGAACAACAGGGGCCAGGCACTAAAAAGCGCCGCGTGAGCGACGCTTGGTCTCCCTTGGCCAACCGACAGGAGCATCGTTGGCGCTGCTCCAGACTAACCATCGATGGGGACGCCGGGTCCAATCCATCAGTTCGAAACATTTCTCCTGGGCATGTGTCGTTTTCGCTGCAGATGTTGCCTTTGATGGCGACTCGCATCAAACGGTTCTGTCTTTGGCCGCGAGCTTGCCCTGCCATAAGCAAACACCTAGGACAGAAAGGTTGGAGCTGATGGGGTGATGCTGTGTCGCGCTTGAAATCGCTCCCTTCGGCTCCATCGGCACCGGCCCGGACCCGGCTGGTGGCAGCGGTCAGGGCCTGCGGGGCCACGGGCCCGGCCGGAGAAGAGTCTGAAAGCACCTTCAGCGACTGTCTTCTCCTGGTAGGGAGGCGCTCAGGTTCTTCGCCCTGCATTTTCGCCAGCCCTTGCCGATGGCGGAGCTGGCGCGGGGGCTTGGGGTCAGCGAACAACGTCTGTCGCGCTGTTTTGACTGTGCCCGGGGCATCACCCCAAGTGAGGCTCTGCTGGAGTTCCGTTTGAACCGGCTGTTTCAGACCTTCCGGGAGTAACCCAGCCAGAGATTGCGTCGCTCGATTCAGGCTTGCGGCCTCGGGCAAACAGCCCACATCGTCCAGCTGTTTGAAGACAGCTTCGGCATCGCCCTGGTTCCGTTCCTGCTCACCTGCCGGCGGGCCCAGGAGGACCCGGCCTACCGACGCCTGCATCCGCAGCGCCAACACATGGTCCTGCCCAAGCGCTCGGAAACCTGTCGCCTCCACCGCCCAGGAACGGGACACCCGTAGCTTCCCGGCCAAACGCATCGCCTCTGCGGCTGCGATGGGCCCGGGGGGTGCTGCGCAGCATCGGCCTCAACCCCCTTCGACCCTGGTTGGGTCGTTTCAAGCCCTCACCCCTGGAGCCCTTGCGATCCGCGACACACGCCGGCGCCCCGGGCCCGGCAGCATGGGGAGACTGCTGATTGCTGTGATGTTGCTCCCCAATCCCTTCTGCCCCCTGAGCGCCGCCAAGCTGGCGGGTCTGCAGGCGACGGTGCTGCTGCTGTTGACGCTGTTGATCAAGGCGAAGATCCAGATCAAGGCCTTCTCCGCCCTGGGACTGGTGTTGCTGCTGCTGCAGACCCTGGTGTTCCTGACCGCCGGTGGCGCCCTGGGCCTGGCAGCCCTGGCCGCGGCGGCCTACGGCCTCAAGCGTCGCCAGGCGGTGGGCTGAAGTCCGGGCTAGGGCCTGCAGCCTTGGCGAGCAAGGGGCAGGGCGTTTTCCAGTAACAGATCACGCCATCTGCTTCGCGACCACCGCTGGTGCGCTGCGGAGCTGTTGGGCACAGACAATCTTCCCAGGGCCCACCCAGGCGATGGGGCCTGCGCTGTCTCCTTCATCAGGGAGATCAACCCAACCTTGGTGCCGTTCAGCGGGCCGGTTGTGCTGAAACCCGAGTTCTCCTGTCCACAAGTTCCACAGAAAACGGGAATTCGTTGGACAGGTGTTCAGTGGCTTTAAGGCTGCCTGAGGTAGGGGTCCAGAAAGCTCAGGGGCCGAGCCATCGTGGCGGAAAACCCGAGAATGCCTGGATCGCGGTGGCTGTACAGCAGCGTGTCATCGCCATCGATCAGAAAGGTCCCCCCTCTCTGGGTGAGGGCCTCATCGGTGGGCACATAGGTGCCCCAGTGGCCCAGCACTTCGGCCATGTTGCGCAGCCGGACGGTGGCCAGCTCAAAGGGTCGCTGAAATCCAGTGCCACCAGCCCAGGCGAACAGGGAGCCGGGCAGCGCCGGCAGCGGACCCACCTGGATGCTCTCTCCTTCGGCGATCCGCTGGGGAGCCTGGCGATCGCCCGTGTAACCCCGCAGCACCTCGGCCAGGGTGCCGGGGGAACCGATACCGGCACACATCAACAGCAAATTGATCCACGGTCCCCCCGGCTGGGCCAGGCCGCCATAGAGGCCGGCGGCGCGGTGCAGTCGGGGGGTGGCCTCGACCAGCAGCCGCTCCAACGGGAAACCGGTGAAGGCGCAGAACCGCTGGCGGCCGGCCTCCGCCCCGATGCCGATCGCCAGCACCTGGATCGCGGCGGCCTCGAGCTGGGGCAGGGTCGCCACCAAGGCCTGGGCGTATTCGAGGCTGTCGAAATCCCCCAGCTGGGGCAGCAGCAGCACCAGGCGGCGCTGGCCCGGTCCCATGCCTGGCTGGGCTACCAGCCGTTCCAAAAGGGCCGCGGGAGCAAGGGGGGCAGGGTTGGGAACGACGTCGGCCATCGGGCTTGATTCAGACCGGCGAGTCTGGTGTAGGGGAGTCCCTCGCCGGGGCGCCGCCTTCGGCGAAGCGGACCATGGCGCCGGCCGGCGAACCAGCGGAGTCTGCGGACTGCACAGCAGGGCCGCAAGCGCAACCGCCGGATTCCAGGCCCCTGAACCGCCGGTGGCAATCTGCAGCACATCCAGGCGGTTACCCACCCGGCTCGGGGGGCGTGGGTTGCTTTAGGTTTTGTAAAGAGTCCCCTGCCCGAAGCCGCGCATGTTCACACTCGACCGGGCCACCAAGATTTTTCCCGAGACCCAGTCGGCGGACGTCGTTCCGGCTCTGACGGCTCGCTACAACCTGCTCAGTGCCGAGGATCAGCTGGCCCTGATCTGGTACGCCTATCTCGAGATGGGCAAGACGATCACGATCGCCGCTCCGGGTGCCGCCCGCATGCAGTTTGCCGAGCCGGTGCTCAACCGCATCCGCGGCATGAACTTCGCCGAGCAGAGCCAGGTGATGTGCGACCTGGCCAACCACGCCGACACCGAACTGGCCCGCTGGTACGCCTCCTGGTCGGTGAACATCAAGCTGGGCTTCTGGTATCAGCTGGGGGTGTGGATGGAGCAGGGTATCGTCGCCCCGATTCCTGCCGGCTATCAGCTTTCGGCCAACGCCGCCGCCGTGCTCGAGTCGCTCAAGACCATCGACAAAGGCCAGCAGATCACCGTGCTGCGCAACTTCGTCGTTGACATGGGCTTTGATCCCGGCAAGAGCGCCGCCGTTGAGCGGGTCAGCGAGCCCGTGGTTCTGCCGACCGCTCCGGAGGAGCGCACCAGTGTCGTCATCGAAGGCGTCGATAACGCCACGGTGATCAACTACATGAACCTGCTCAATGCCAACGATTTCGACAACCTGATTGAGCTGTTCCTACCCGACGGCGCCCTGCAACCGCCCTTCCAGCGGCCGATCGTGGGTAAGGAGGCCGTGCTGCGCTTCTTCCGCGAAGACTGCCAGAACCTCAAGTTGCTGCCCGACCGCGGTGTGACCGAGCCCTCCGACGGCGGCTTCACCCAGATCAAGGTGACCGGCAAGGTGCAGACCCCCTGGTTCGGTGCCGGCGTCGGCATGAATGTGGCTTGGCGTTTCTTGCTCGATCCCCAGGGCAAGATCTACTTCGTGGCCATCGATCTGCTCGCCTCCGCCGCTGAGCTGCTCAAGTTCGCCCGTTGATTGCTTGCCTCAGCCAGCCCGCTGAGCGACTGATGCCACAGCTCCCCCTGCGGGGGCTGTGGTTTTCTTTGGCGATCATTGGCGGTTGGGCGCTCAGCGCAGTCGTGTTGCTTCCCGGCGATGGCCCCACGCCGCCGCTGCTGCTGGCCTTGGCGGTGCTTCTGCGGACCTTCCTGCAGACGGGGCTGTTCATCGTCGCCCATGACGCCATGCACGGTTCGCTGCTACCCGGCTCCCGGCGCTGGAATGACCGGCTCGGCCACCTGGCCCTGATGCTCTATGCCTGGCTGCCCTGGGAGAGCTGCCGGCAGAACCACCTGCATCACCACCTGGACCCGGCCAGCCAGAGCGACCCGGACCATCACGATGGCCGCAATCGAGGGGTCGCAGCCTGGTACGTGCGCTTCATGGCGGAGTACCTCACCCCCAGCCAGATGGCTGGCCTACTCAGCAGCTGGCTGATCTGCGCCCTGCTGCTGTGGCAGCTCACCCCTCACCCCCTGATCAACCTGCTGCTGTTCTGGATCCTGCCTTTGTTGCTGAGTTCCCTGCAGCTGTTTGTGTTCGGCACCTATCTGCCCCATCGGGAAGGGAGCGTGGCCCCTGGCGATCGGCACCACGCCCGCAGCCTGCCCCTGCCGCGGGGGCTGTCGCTGCTGACCTGCTACCACTTCGGCTACCACTGGGAGCATCATGAATATCCGGAGCAGCCCTGGTTCCGCCTGCCCGAAAAGCGACACTTCGTCACAGATCGAGGCCTGGATCGGGCTGGACTCGCGCTCCGGCAGGTCAACCGGTAGCTTCTTTCAATCAGTGTGGGGCCCGATGGAAACCGAAGTGGCCGGCTGGACGATCGAAGAACAGGGCCTGGCTCAGGCGGTATTTGATCGCGCCATGGCAAGGGATGTGGAGAGCCTGATCGGTGATCTTCGCAGCCGTACCCTCAGCCTGGGCAGCCCAGAAGAAGTCTGGCAATTCCACGATTATCTGAGCATCCGACGCCATGAAATCGAAGGGCGATTCGATTTCCGTCTGTCCGGATTGCTGTTCGTCTTTGCCAGCTTCGTCAAGGATGGTCTTGTGAGCCTGGAAGAACTGGAGGGCCTTTCCGCCGACAAGCTCGCCAAGATCGGCGCCATGTCACGCATGTAATTGGGTGAGCGGAGACCGCAGAAGCAAGGTGACTAGTCGGTAGGCGCTGGGGCTAGCCTGCTCGCCCTCACCGAAACAGCCAGGGCAACGCCATCAGCACCACTCCGATCCCCACTTGGGGCCAGAAGCCCGCTACCGCATAGGGGAAGACCATCAGCAACAGACCACAGGCCAGCGCCAGGACGCGTCCATTTTTGCGGCCATAGACGAAATAGCCCATGCCGATCGAAGCCAGGATCAACCCGATCAACAGCTCACCTGGGCTAGGCACGGCGACTCGGCGCATTCAGGACCGTTCTAAGCGGGATTGAGCTCTTGGGCCCCAAGGGATCCCCCCGACCCAGCTGGGCCAGAGGGCCACCGTGCCTGCTCTGATCCCGCTCACGACCGCCCCGTACAGTCAGCGTCATTCCGCCTACCGAACAGCGATGGCTCGCAACAGCAGCTGCAACGCTCGCAACCTGTATGAGGAGCTATACAGCTTCGGCAGCAGCCTGATCTCCTATGGGGATTACGCCGCCTACCTCCAGAAAACGGTCTTAGCGTCAAGTGCGCTGCCCGCCTGGAGTGCTGTCACCTTCAGCAATGCCAACTTCGGGTGCCAGCTGGGCCTGCGCGATCTGCTGGGCATCGAGACCGATTCGGTGACACCGCCAGAGGGCCTAGGCCTACCCAGCCCCTTCTATTCCCTGGCTAATCCGTATGTGGCCATCCCCAGCTTGGGAACCCTTAGAGGCACCTCCTTTGCCATCGGCGGCGCCACCAGCAGCACGGTCAGCCTGTACGACATCATCACCATCCCGATCCAGGGAGTGAATGTACCTCTCTCGACCGTATTCCCGAAACTGGCCCAGACCGGCCTGCAGAACCAGATCCTGGCGGCCCTGCGGGAAGGAGTCAAACCAGCCTCCAACGAACTGAGCCTGCTTGAGGGAGGAGCCAACGATCTCCTGATTGGCTATATCAATCAGGTCGCCGATATCGAAGGCATTCTAGCTCAGGTGTTGGCGAACATGCGCGAAAATCTCACCGTGCAATTGCGGACCGGAGGCAGTCGCCAACTGCTGAGCTTCACCCTGGCAAGCTTTCGCGGCGTGGTGGATGGCGAGGCCTATCAGATGCCGTTCCTCAGCAGCATCCTCCTCCAAGCCAGCCAACCTGACGCTCCTGACTGGATCAAGAACTGGAAGAGCTTTGTGGAGAACGATGGCCTGGAAAAATTCCAGGCTGACTACAAGATCATGCTGACAAAGCTGAACGAACAGTTCCCCTACGCAGCGATCAGTTATTTCAATCCAGAGCTTGCGGCCAATTGGCAGGCCTACGGATCAAAGTTGGGCAACTTCGAGAGCTACGGAATCGACAAAACCTTCGGCTACGCCCAGCTCACCGGTCAACCCCTCAGCGTGGAACAAGCCAATAGCTTCCTGTATTTGGACAACATCCACAACAACGCCAGCGGCCAGGCCATGACCGCAAGGGCGATGAGCCTGACGCTGGAGGCCAATCGTTCCGCCATCGAAGCCGCCACGCTGGAGGATCAGAAAATCGGCAGCGAAGGCAACGATCGGCTGATTGCCTCCCGATTGAACACCCTGCTTTCAGGGCTGGGTGGCGATGACATCCTTCTCGGTCGCCGGGGCAACGATGTCCTCCTGGGTGGTCGCGGTCAGGACAGACTCGTGGGTGATCGCGGCACGGACTGGCTTCAGGGTGGCGAAGGTTCCGATCGGCTGACGGGAGGCCGTGACGCCGATTTCTTTGCCTGGGAGGCCAGGGATGCCAATGGCGCCTGGACCGACAGGATCACTGACTTCAGGGGCAACGATGGTGATCGACTCGGCATCAACGCCGTGCTCGATGGTGACAACCCTTTCCTGAACCCAGGCTGGACCTATATCGGCCAGGAACAGTTCAGCGGGGCAGCCGCTGAACTTCGCTTTAGCAATGGCCTACTCCAGGGCGACGTCAATGGTGACCGCACATCCGATCTGAACATCCAGATGCTGAACGTGAATAACTTCAACCCAAGCTGGATCAGCTGAAGCGACGGTGTCCAAGCCCCTTTTGCTCCGGCTCTCCACCCAACGCGAAAGGGACTCACCGCAACGGAAAGAACACGGCTGTGCCCTCCCCGGCAGAGATCCGGCAGCCGATCCCCGGTCAACAGCCACACAGACCCCGGCTTCAGCTGTGAAAGCGCGCCTCGCCCCACAGCGTCGCCAACAGCTCCGCTTCCAGCACGGACAACTCCTCCAGCCGCTCCACCAGCACCGGCCGCGAGAAGCGCTCTTCCGCCAGCAACCAGTAGAGACCGAAGTGGCGCGCCTCACTGGCCAGTAGATCGCCGTAGAGAGCCCGGAGTTCCGGATCCGGGCTGTGGGCCGCCAGCAAGGCCATGCGCTCATGGCTGCGGGCCTCAATCAGGCCGGCCACCAGAAAGCTGTCCAGCATGCGCTCGGGCTCCCGGCGCCGCACCGCCTGGGCCAGCCCGGCGCCATAGGGAGGCGCCGCCAGGGGCCGCAGCGCAATGGCGCGCCGCCGTAGCAGCTGCAGCACCAGCTCGAAATGCTCCAGCTCCTCCCGGGCCAGGGGACTGAGCACAGCCGCCAGTCCCTGATCCGAGGGATAGCGAAACATCAGCTGCAGAGCCGCCCCGGCCGCCTTGCGCTCGCAATGGGCGTGGTCGATCAACACCAGCTCGGCATGGTCCGTGGCCTGGCGCAGCCAGGCGGCGCTGCTGGGGGCCGCCAGCCATTTCACCCGGGCGATGGGGTTCTCCAACAGCGGGCTCACGCCTGCCCCCCCTGACGCAGCTGCTGCACGAGCCCCAAGAGAGCCAGGCTGTAGCTGCCGGCGCCGAAGCCGCAGATCACACCTTCTGCCTTGTCGGCCAGCAGGGAGCGATGCCGGAAGCTCTCGCGGGCATGGGTGTTGCTCAGGTGCACCTCCACGAACGGGATCGCCACCGCCAAGAGGGCATCGCGGATCGCCACGGAGGTGTGGGTGTAGGCCGCCGCATTGATCAAGATGCCGTCGACGCCCTCCCCGGATGCCTGCTGGATCCGGTCCACCAGGGCCCCTTCGTGGTTGCTTTGGAAGCTGACCAGTCCCACCCCCAGCTCGGCGGCCCGTCGGGCCAGGGAGCCATCGATCTCGGCCAGGCTGCTGGAGCCGTACAGACCCGGCTCCCGCTGGCCCAGCAGGTTGAGGTTCGGACCGTGGAGCACGAGCAGCTGCATGGGGGGCTTCGTCGGCTGGTAAGTTCTGAAGGTGTGGTTCGGGTCGGTGCCCGAGTGGTTAATGGGGGCGGACTGTAAATCCGCTGGCTCTGCCTACGTTGGTTCAAATCCAACCCGGCCCACCTTTCCACATGCCCTTGTAGCTCAGCGGTAGAGCACTCCCTTGGTAAGGGAGAGGTCACGAGTTCAAGTCTCGTCAAGGGCTTTTTTCAATCGCGCTCGCCCCTGAGAGCGTCCTGAAGTTGTGGCTGCGCCACTCAGCGATCGATATCAACCATCCCGGGTCTTGCGGCGCCCAGCCCAGGCCGGCAGCCCCCTGTGATCCCTAGGGTCAATCGATCTGCCCTCCTGGCGATGAAAGCCCGGCTTCTTTCGCTCGCCGTGCTGCTGGGCGGGCTGCAGCTGGGCGCGGCCCGGGCCCTGCCTGCCGGCGAGCAGGCCCTGGAGGTCTGCCTGCTGACACCGGTGGCTCGGGAGGAGGCCCCGGGGCTGGTCCAGGCCCTCACCCCGGGGGGCGAACCGACGCTCTTCGCCCGCGGCCAGTTCGAGGACATCCGGCTGGAACGGGGGGATCAGCTGCTCTGGAGTCGGCAGGCCAGGATCGGCGAACCGCTGGAAGGTCCCCAGGCCTGGCCCCTGGCGCCCCTGCGCCCCGGCGAGCACCTGCTGCTGCGCCTGCGGCCCCTCGGGGCCGGCCCGGCGGACTTCGCCAGCATCGAATTGATCGGTGGCAGCGCTGCAAGCATGGGGCGGCAAGCGCAGTTGCGCCATGCCCTTGGCAGCGATCCGGCGGCCTGGCTGGGCGCGGTGAATGCGGCGCTGCAGAACTCCCGACCTGACGAGGCCCTGGCCCTGCTGTTCGATGTTCGCGGCCCCGCCAGCCCGCAGCTCAACGCCCTGCGTCGGGAGGTTCACGACCAGGCCTGCGGGTCCGCCATCGTGACCCCAGATCCGGCGATCCCATGACCAGCCTCCAGGCCCCCTCAGCCCCAGCCCTGTCCGTCTCGATCGCCGCCATGGGGGCGCCGGTCAGCCGCGGCGACACCCGCAGCATCGCCTGGCGGCTGGAGCAGCTGGATCGCCTGCAGGCGTTGCTCGACGCCGCCGCCCAGCCGCTGCTGGAGGCGCTGGCCCTGGACCTGAACAAACCGCCGGTGGAGGCCGCCTACGAGCTGATCGGCGTCACCCAGGAGCTGAAGTACGCCCGGCGCCATCTGCGGCGCTGGATGCGCCCGACCCCGATCGGTCTGCCCGTGTGGGCCTGGCCCGGCAGCGCCCGGCTGCGGCCTGAACCCCTGGGCTGCGTGCTGATCATCGGCCCCTGGAATTACCCGTTCCAGCTCTGCCTGATTCCGCTGGTCAGTGCCCTGGCCGCCGGCAACACGGCCGTGCTCAAACCCTCCGAGCACACCCCCCACACCGCGGCCCTGATCCACCGCCTGGTGCAGCAGCACTTCCCGCCGGAGACGGTGAAGGTGGTGGAAGGCGATGGCGCAATCGCCGCCGAGCTGCTGAGGGAGCACTTCGATCACATCTTCTTCACCGGCGGCGCCCGGGTGGGCCGGCTGGTGCTGGCCGCCGCCGCCCCCCACCTGACCCCGGTGACCCTGGAGCTGGGGGGCAAGAGTCCGGCGATCGTGCTGGAGGACGCCGACATCGCCACCACCGCCCGGCGCCTGGCCTGGGGCAAGGGCCTCAATGCCGGCCAGACCTGCATCGCCCCGGACCATCTGCTGGTGACCCCCGGGCAGCGGGAACCCCTGGTGGCGGCCATCGCGGCGGCCTGGCGCCAGTTCTACGGCGCCGATCCCCTGGCGAGCGAAGACCTGACCAGCCTGGTCAACACCGCCCAGTTCGAGCGGCTGGAGGCGCTGCTGGCCGGTGCCTGGGAGCGGGGCCAGGTGCTGGTGGGGGGGCGCAGTGACCGGGCCCGTCGCCGGATTGAGCCCACCCTGCTGGCCGTGGAGGACCCCGATCGGGATCCGCTGATGCAGGAGGAACTGTTCGGTCCCCTGCTGCCGGTGATCGTCGTCGCCAACCTGGAGGAGGCGCTGGCGCGGGTGCGGCGCGGCAGCAAGCCCCTCACCATCTATCTTTATGGCGGCGGACGCCAGGCCCGCGAGCAGCTGCTCGATCAGACCAGCTCCGGCAGTGTCTGCTTCAACGATGTGGTGCTGCACGGAGGCCTGCCCCAGCTGCCCTTCGGCGGTGTCGGCGAGAGCGGCATGGGCACCTACCACGGTGAAGCTGGTTTTCTGACCTTCTCCCATCGCCGCAGCGTGCTGCAGCGGAGCTTCGGGCTGGATCTGCCGATCCGGTACCCCCCCTATGCGGGCAAGTTGGACCTGATCCGTCGCCTGCTGGGCTGAGCCCCCGGCGCCATTGCCGGAAAGGATTCAGGAAGGGGACTGGATCCCGGCGGCAATGCTCCTTATGGTGCCGCCAGACTCCCACCCGTAGCGCCCATGCGTCGCTCTTTCGTCGCCCTGGCTCTGGCCCTGGTGTTGCCCCTGCCGTCCTTTGCCGGGCAGGTGACCGTGAAGGAGGGGGAAACCCTCTCGGAGATCGCCGATCGCTACGGCCTGAGCGTCAACCAGTTGATGAAGCTGAACGGCCTCAGCAACGCCGATCACGTCGAATCGGGCCAGAGCCTCAAGGTGCCCGGCGCCACCGGCGCCCGCTCCAGTGGCGTCAGCGCTTCGGGCCGGGTGACCGTGCGGGACGGCGAGACCCTCTCGGAGATCGCCGACCGCCACGGCATGAGCGTCAACCAGTTGATGAAGCTCAACGGCCTCAGCAACGCCGACCACGTCGAGTCGGGCCAAGCGCTGCTGGTCAGCGGCCCCAGTAAGTCCGCCACCACGGCCTCCGGCTTCCGCCGGGGGGCCAGCGAGCATGTGGTGCAGTCCGGCGAAAGTCTCTCGGTGATCGCCGATGGCTACGGCATCGGCCTCAGCAAGCTGATTGCCATCAACGCCATCACTGACCCGGACCATGTCGAAGCGGGCACCCGGCTCAAGCTCAAGGGCAACCCGCCGGTGAGCAGGCCCGCCAGCCCCAAGCCCACGGCGATCAAACCCGCCAGCACCAAGCCCGTCGTCAGCCAGCCGCTGGCGGCCCAGCCCGTGGCACCCCGGCCCCGGCCCGCCAGCAGTGAATCCCGGCCGGTATCGACCGCGTCGGTCACGCCGGCACGATCCACGGCCAGCGCTGCCGTCGATGCCGAGCCGACCCCTGAAACCCGGCCCAGCGCCACCCCGACCGCTGCCTCGCCGATCGCCAGTCGCCCGAGCCGGCGCAGCACGGCCATCGCCAGCGCTGCGGCCACCAGCACGGAGGCCACGGCCATCGGCAGTGCCACCACCCGAACGGCGATCAGCCGCAGCCAGGCGATCACCCCCGTCAGCGACACCATCACCGCTACCACCCGCACGGTCACCCCGGTGGCGGTCAGGCCGACCATCACCAGCCGGCCGGTGGCCACCGTGGCCACGGCGCCCCGTGCCGCCACCACCGCCGTCTCGCCGGCGGCCGGCAAGCCCGACTGGCGCACCTATGGCCCGCTGCAGGTGGACTGGACTGGCTGGCAGCCGATGGGCGGCAGCATGGTCGCCCCGACCCTCAATGCCCAGGGCCAGTCGCTGTACACGGCTATCAACTGTGGGGCCCGCAAGCTCAACGCCACGACCCCCACCGGCGACTGGAAGACCTGGGATGACCCCAGCTCCGACTTCGAGCTGCAACTGGTCAACGACTACTGCCGCAGCCGCAGCTGACGCCACGGGCTGCGATCAGGCGGCCCAGCGCAGGGGCCAGGGAGCCCGGAGGTAATGGCGGCCGGTGGAGCGCAGCCAGAGCCGCTGGGCGCCGTCGTCGCTCTCGCTGATCAGTTCCTCCTGCACCAGGCGCCGGGCCAACCAGCCCCAGGGCTCCTCCCCCGCAGGGCCAGGGGCGGTGGAGAGCTCTTCCACCAGGGCCCGCAGGTCGCGGCCGCTGCGCTCCTCCAGGGCGGCCAGCACCTGGGACACCTGCTCGGACCAGTCGCGACGGGGACGGTTGGAGCGGCAGTTGTCACAGCGGCCGCAGGGGGCCTCCAGCTCCCCCACGGCCAGCAGCAGGGCCTGCTCCCTGCAACCATCGCCTTCGGCCACCGCCTCCATGCGCCGCAGCTGCCGGTGGGCCAGTTCCAGCCGTTGCTGCTCCTGGTGGCGCTGGGTCTCGCCGAGCTGCTGCATGGCCGCCCGCATCGCCCAGCCCAGGCTGACCCGATCGGCCGGATCAAACAGCACCAGGCAGCGAGCCGGCAGGCCATCGCGGCCGGCCCGGCCCGACTCCTGCAGGTATCCCTCCGGGCTGGCGGGCAGATCGAGGTGCAGCACCAGGCCCACATCGGGCCGATCCACCCCCATGCCGAAGGCCACGGTGGCCACCAGCACAGGCGTTGGGTGGTTCTGGAAATGCTCCAGGGCTAGTTGACGACTGGGGGGATCCATGCCGGCGTGATAGGCGATCGCCGCCACCCCGGCCTGATCGAGGCGCGCCGCCCACTGCTCCACCGAGCGGCGCGTGCGGGCGTAGATCAGCACCGCCCCCCGCGCTTCCGCCACGGCCGCCAGCACCTCCTCCAGGGGCTCCGCCGGCCGCAGGCGCATGGTGTAGTCCAGGTTCTGCCGCCGGGCGGAGCGCACCTGCACCAGGGGACGCCGCAGCTGCAGCAGCCGGATCACATCGGCCCGCACCCGAGGGGCGGCGGTGGCACTGAGGGCCACCAGGGGCACGCCGGGGCAGAGGCTGCGCAACTGGCCCAGGCGCCGGTAGTCGGGGCGGAAATCGTGGCCCCAGGCACTGATGCAATGGGCCTCATCGACGGCGAGGGCCACCACCTGGCCCGCTTCCAGCACGTCCTCGAGCAGCTGGCGGGTGGCCTCCACCTGCAGGCGCTCGGGCGCCAGATAGAGCAGCCGTAGCCGGTTCTGGCGCAGCCGCTCCAGCAGGGCCCGGCGCTCGGCCAACTCCAGCCCCCGATGCAGGCAGGCGGCGGCGATGCCCCGGGCCTGGAGCTGGCTCACCTGGTCCTGCATCAGGGCCACCAGCGGTGAGATCACCAACACCAGCCCCTCGCGCACCAGGGCTGGCAGCTGATAGCAGAGCGATTTACCGGCGCCGGTGGGCAGCACCGCCAGACAGTCCCGCCCGGCCAGCAGGGCCTCGACCACGGGCCTCTGACCCGGACGGAATTCGTCCCAGCCGAAATGGCGCTTGAGGGCGGCGGCGAGTGGATCCGATGCCAACCTCACCCCATCAGTGGCGTCGCCTGACCATAGCCCGCACCAGATGTGGAGTGGGCCCCGGTGCGGTCAGCCCTGGGCTCAGGGCAGGCTGGGTGGCTCCAGTTGCTCCGGGGCTTCCTCCACCAGTTGCAGCCGCACCCGCTTGCCGCCGGAGAGCTCCCCCAGGGACACCCGCATGGTGGGGCCGCTCAGGGTCTGCAGCGCGTTGAGCACGTCGCGCAGATGGGGGGTGCTGCTGCCGCTCTCCACCCAGAGCCGCTCCTGCAGGCCGCCCAGCCGGCGCCAGCTGGTGTGGAGCTTGAGCACGGCGCTCTCCACCTGCTGGGCCTGGTACACCGCATCCGAAAGAATCCCCAGGGCATCGAGGCGCTGGGCTTCCTGGATCGCCTTGTCCAGGTCCAGATCCCCCTGCTGGAAAGCGCGCACCGCCAGACCCGATTCGCTGGTCTTGCTGAGCCAGCGGGCGGTCATGGTCACATCCTTGACCCGCTCCAGCTCCGGCTCCTCGCGCAGCACTCGGCGCAGATCCTCCTGCTGGCCTTCGGGCAGCTTGGCCAGCTCCCTGACGAGGGGGGCCACGGCGCGGGGGGGCAGCAGGTTGTCCGCCGTGCGTTGGCGAATCTCCTCGGGCAGCAGTGGGCTGGTGGCGGCGGTGAACTCATCCGAGAGGCGCCGCACCTGTTTGCGGGTGATCTGCTGCCCCTCATTGGCGGCCTCGCCGATCATCTGCTGCACCTCCGGTTCGGCCTGGGCCGTCTCCAGGAAGGCGCGCTTGGAGAACAGGTTGACGCTGTCCACCTCCAGCACCCCATCGCCGAGCATGCGGTCGGCCGATTCGGCCAGCTGGATCAGGGTGTAGGCGCGGGTCTTGCTGATTTCCCGTTCCCGCAGCCACTGCAGAAAACCGGTGCCCCGCCCCTCGCCGCCGCGTTTCTCGCGATCGCGCACGGCCACCAGAATGCGTCCCCGCCAGATTTCGGTCTGCAGATCGAAGCGATCGCAGATGGCCCAGGCCTCCTCCAACTGGGCCAGAAACTCCAGGTTGCTGATCGTGTCACTGTCGGGATCCGGCAGCTCGAGGTCGAGCACGGGCGCCTCGTTCTGGCTCATGGGGGCGACGACGAAGGTGCCGGCAGCAGCAATGGGGCGATGCTGCCACGCGGGCTCCACCGATTCTGCGGCGACGAATCGTGACGCCCGGCTGATCGGGGCGCTTCAACGCAGGTAGGGTCGCTGCGAAAGCCACCCGATCCCTTTCCAGCAGCGATGGCCATCTCCCGCGGCGACAAAGTACGTATCAAGCGTCCCGAGTCCTACTGGTTCAACGAAGTCGGCACCGTGGCCACCGTTGACACCTCCGGCATCCGGTATCCGGTGGTCGTGCGCTTCGAGAAGGTCAATTACAACGGCTACAGCGGCTCCGAAGGCGGCATCAACACCAACAACTTCGCCGAAGCCGAGCTCGAGAAGGCCTGAAACGGCCCCGGCTTCCCGTCTGCCCTCCGCCCGACCGGTGCAGGGCGCTTGGCTGAACGAGCCCCCTCTCACCAGCGAGAGTGGGCTCGTTCGTTGTGTCTGCCCAGGGTCCTGTGCCGGAGCTGCCTGAAGTCGAAACCGTCAGGCGGGGCCTGGAGCAGCGCACCACCGGCATGACCATCGCCCGGCTGGAGGTCCTGCGGGCGCGGGCCATCGCCGCACCCCCCGATCCCGACCTGTTCGCCCTCGCCCTGACGGACACCCGCGTCAGCCGCTGGCGGCGGCGCGGCAAGTATCTGCTGGCCGATCTCCAGCACGCTGATGGCGAAGCCGCCGGCCAGTGGGGAGTGCACCTGCGCATGACCGGCCAGTTCCTCTGGCTGGAGATGGAGCAGCCCCCCTGCGCCCACACCCGGGTGAGGATCTGGTCAGATCAGGGGCCGGAGCTGCGCTTCGTCGACACCCGCAGCTTTGGGCAGATGTGGTGGGTGCCCCCCGGTCGCGCCACCGAAACCGTGATCACGGGGCTGGCCAAGCTGGGCCCGGAACCCTTCAGCGAGGCCTTCGACGCCGACCATCTGCATCGGCGCCTGAAGGGATCGAGCCGCCCGATCAAGACGGCCCTGCTCGATCAGACGTTGGTGGCCGGAGTCGGCAACATCTACGCCGATGAGTCGTTGTTCGCGGCTGGGATCCGTCCCCAAACCCCCAGCCAGCAGCTCGGGTTGCCGCAGCTGGAAACCCTGCGCCAGGCCCTGGTGGAGGTGCTGCAGATCAGCATCGGCGCCGGCGGCACCACCTTCAGCGACTTCCGCGATCTGACCGGCACCAATGGCAACTACGGAGGCGTGGCCTGGGTCTATCGCCGTGGCGGCCAGCCCTGTCGCCGCTGCGGCACGCCGATCCAACGGGAGCGCCTGGGGGGACGCAGCAGCCACTGGTGCCCGAGCTGCCAGTCCTGATTCGCCAACCCGCAGACTGAACCGATGAACGCGCAGGACGAAACCGTGCCCGGCAGGGAATTGGCCGACAGCCTCTGCCAGGCGATGGCGGACATCCATCGACGCGGCTGGTGTGATGGCACCGGCGGCAATTTCAGCTGCGTGATCAGCCGGGAGCCGCTGCAGCTGCTGATGGCCCCGAGCGGGGTGGACAAGGGCAGCGTCGAGCCGGCCGATCTGATTCGGGTGGATGACCGGGGGACCGTGCTGGCCGGTGCCGGTCGGGCCAGCGCCGAAACCGCGTTGCACCTCACGATCGTGGCGGCGACAGGCGCCGGTGCCGTGCTCCACACCCACTCCCAGGCCGCCACCCTGCTGTCGCGCTACACCTTGGCGCTCCATCGCCACGGGCGGCCGGAGCCCGCTGACGACGGGGAGGAGGCTGGACCTGTGCATCAGCTGCTGCTTGAAGAGCTGGAAATGCTCAAGGGGCTGGAGGGCATCACCAGCCACCATCACCAGATCGCCCTGCCGGTTCTGGCCAACGATCAGGATCTGCAGCGCCTCAGCGAGCACGCCCGTCCCCATCTGGCCGAGGCCCCCTACGGCCTGCTGATCGGCGGCCATGGCCTCTACGCCTGGGGCCGGGATCTCAGCAGCGCCCGCCGCCATCTCGAGATCCTGGAGTTCCTGCTGGAGCAATACTGGCGCCAACTGCTGCTGGTGGCGGCCACCGGCATCGGAGCCCTGCCATGACCCCGGCGATCAGCCACGTCCTGCTCGACATCGAGGGCACCACCTGTCCGGTGAGTTTTGTCAGCGGCACCCTCTTCCCCTATGCGGCCCGGGAGCTGGGGCCGTTTCTGGCGCGCCGACACGACGATGGTGAGGTGCGGGCCCTGGTGGAGGCGGTGCTGCAGGGCTGGCAGCAGGATGGCGATCCCCAGGCCCAGCAGCTGCTGGTTGAAGCCCGCGACCTGGGCCTGGCGCCGGCTGCGCCCGATGCCGTGGCTGCTGCAACCGGGGGATCCGGCGCCTCGGAACGGAACGGGGCTCTGATTGTTCCCTATCTGCGGTGGTTGATCGCGGTGGATCGCAAGTTCACGCCGCTCAAGGAACTGCAGGGCCTGGTCTGGCGTGAGGGCTATGGCCGCGGCGAGCTGGTCGGCGCCCTGTTCGAGGAGGTGCCTGACACCCTGCGGCTGTGGCATCGCCAGGGGCTGGTGCTGGCGGTCTATTCCTCCGGCTCAATCGCCGCCCAGCAGTTGCTCTACGGCCACAGCCATGCCGGGGATCTGCGCCCCCTGTTCAGCCACTGGTTCGACACCCACAGCGGTGGCAAACATGAGATGGGCAGTTATCAGCGCATCTGCGAGGCCATGGACGTGGATCCTGGCCAGGTGCTCTTCCTCAGCGACTCCGAAGCGGAGCTGGAGGCGGCCGCCGCGGCCGGGCTCCAGGTGGTTCTCAGCGACCGGGACGCTCAGGTGAGCGGGCCGGTGACCCCTGGCCAAAGCAACCCTGGAGCGGGGGCAACCACCAGCCCCAGCTGCATCAGCACCCTGTCCCAGCTCAGCCTGGCCCCCACCTCCCCCGGCAGCTGAGTGCTTCCGCGGGCGTCATCCCGCCTGGCGTCGTTGCCAGCACCGGCTATCCCGTTCCAGCCAGCCTCCGTTCAGCCCCGCCCATTTGCGGCTTCCGCCAGGCCGGCGGCGAGGCGCTCCAGGCCTTCGGCCAGCACGCCGGCGGAGGTGGCGAAGCAGAGGCGCAGATGGCCCGCCGCCCGCTGGCCGAACCAGCGGGGGCTGCCGGGCACCACGGCCAGACGCTGCCGTTCCAGCAGCTGGGCCGCCACCGTTTCAGCGCTGGCTCTGCCCGGCGGCAGCCGCACCCAGGCCACATAGGTGGCATCCGGCGGGATCGCCTGCACGCTTCGCCGTTCTGCCGCCTGGGCCTCCCCAAGGGGTCTTCAGTTCAGTGCCTCCCGGCGGGCCAGCCAGAGGGCGAGGCCGACCCAGAGCACCACCAGGGCCAGGCAGAACGCCGTCCAGGCCGGCAGCCCCCAGCTGTCCACCGCCAGCGGCGCCACCACCGTGATCACCCCACCGGCCAGCAGGGGCTGCAGGATCAACTGCTTGATCGAGAACGGCGTCAGCGTGCCGTTGCGGTCGTCGGGGTCGACCATGTTCAGCAGCAGCAGACCGCTGGCGGCCACACCGGTGGCCTGGCCGAACTCAATCAGGCCCCGTTCGAACCAGCTGGACGGCAGGATCCGCGGCGCCAACAGCAGGAACACCGCCAGGTTCCAGAGCAGGCCCACGACCGCCAGCACCGTCAGGGGCAACCAGTCCTTGGCCAGCAGCGACAGATCCAGGCAGGTTGTGGCTGCCGTGATCAACAGGTCAGCCGAGAGGGTGCCGATCCGGTTCTGAACCGGCGCAGAGGCCCAGTGGGCCTGGCCGCTGCGCTCCAGCACCAGCCGCACCAGCAGGGATCCCACCAGCGCCAGCGGGAAGACCGGCAGGGCTTCGATCACCATCGCGAAGCCGCCCCCCAGCCTCTCGGCCAGCAGGCGCAGGCCCTCGAGCATCCCCCAGCCGATCGCCACCGCCACGCCGTTCAGGGCCAGGTTCACCGCCCCCAGCGCCAGCGGGGCCGGTGCTGTCGCCGGGGGAGCGGCCATGGCCGGTCTGGGCAGGGTTTGCCGAGCCTGCGCCTGCGCTGCCAAGGGTTGTCCCGGGGGTGCTTTGGGGCTCAGAGGCGTTGAACCGTTCAGCGGCTCACCGGGCTCTGCCGCCGCAACGCCTGGTGGTGCCAGGCCCGCCCCCGGATCCGGCAGCGGCCCAGCCGGCGCGGCGGGGGCTGGTGAGCCTCCGGCTGTCGCGGCACCAGCGTCGTGCCCCCCCTGCCCATCAAGGAGCAACCAGCGCCGGCGCCGGGCGAGCACCACCACCAATCCCCCCACCAGTGTGGAAGCCAGCAGGCCGACGGTGGCCATCGCCAGGCCGAGGGCTTCACCGCTCTCCAGGCCCAGGCGCGCGTAGGTGGGCCCCATGGCGGCGGCCGAACCATGGCCCCCCTCAAAGGCCACTTCGATCAGGCAGGCCATCACCGCCGGAGCCCCCAGCAGGGGCTGCAACACCAGCAGCACCGCCAGGCCGGCCACCACGTACTGGCCGAAGGCCAGGGTGAGGGCCATCAGCACCTGGGCCGAGAGCGGACGCCACAATCCCCCCGGTGCGGGCAGCGGTTTGCCCAGCAGCAGGCTGGCGAACACCAGGGTCAGCAGGATCAGGGGCAACTGGTCCCAGAGGCTGATCACTGCCGGTGGAATCAGCGGCAGGGCGCCGGTGGGGGCGATCAACAGTCCCAGCGAACCCGCCAGCAGCGCCTCGGGGATGCCCCAGCGGTGCATGCCCAGGAGCTTGCCCAGCAGGGTGCCCAGGGCCAGCAGGGCCAGCAGCAGCCCCAGGGCCAGGCCGAACAGAGGCAGGGCGCTTCGCAGGGCGTCGATCATCAAGGGTGCTCGCCCTGGGAGGACTCCTCAGGCCCCATCCGCTCGCTTGGGCGGTCATCGCTTCGGCTTCGCTCGGGTTGGGGTTGGGTGTCGCGGGGCGCCTCAAGCCGGAAGTGGTGGCGGAAGAAGGCCTCGGTGGCTTCCAGCACCTGCTGCTGGACGGCGCCGCTGCGGAAGCCGTGCCCCTCGTCCGGGAACAGATGCAGCTGCACGGATACGCCCTGCTGGCCCAGAAC
Source organism: Synechococcaceae cyanobacterium ELA739 (assembly GCA_037127935.1). Lineage (GTDB taxonomy): Bacteria > Cyanobacteriota > Cyanobacteriia > PCC-6307 > Cyanobiaceae > Cyanobium. Next base: position 119,087 of record JBAXXM010000007.1, on the reverse strand, counting down.
CAGGGCGAGCCGCTCACTCTGCTCCGGTGGCACCACCCGATCCTCAAGACCGTGGAACAGGATCACCGGGCGGCGGATGCGCTCGGCCTGCTGCAGCGGCGACCGGGTCTCGTAGGTGGCCCGGGCCGCCGGCCAGGGGCCGATCAGGCCGTCGAAGTAGCGGGCCTCGAAGCGGTGTTCGCCGCCGGCCAGGGCCGCCAGGTCGGTGACGGGATAGCGGCAGGCGCCGGCCCGGATCGTGTCGTCATGGCCGAGCGCCGCCAGCACGGTGAAGCCGGCGGCGCTGCCCCCCTCCATGGCGATCCGCTCGGCGCTGGCCTGGCCGGCGGCCACCAGGGAGCGGGCGGCGGCGATGCAGTCGGCCACATCGACCACCCCCCACTGGCCGTTCAGCCGTTCGCGGTAGGCCCGCCCGAAACCGGTGGAGCCGCCGTAGTTCACATCGACCACGCCCCAGCCCCGACTGGTCCAGAACTGGATCGTCAGGCTCAGGCCGGTGCGGGCCATGGCGGTGGGACCGCTGTGGCCCTTGACCAGCAGGGGGGCGTCCGGGCTGGAGCCCCCCGCCGGCGGGTAATACCAGGCCTGGGTCGGCAGGCCGCCATGGCCCTCGAACCAGAGCTCCTGCGGCAGGCTGATCGCCTGCGGCTCCAGGGGATCGGTTGTGGCTGGTCGGTGCTGCCAGTCACCGCTGGCGATGTCGAGCTCCACCAGGCCGGGGCCGCGGTCGGGGGCGGCCGCCAGGGCCACCAGGCACCCCGCCTCGGCGTCGAGGGCGGCCAGATCATTGAACGGCAGCTCCAGCGATTGCCAGTGCATCGGTACCTCGCCGGTCGGGTCCGGCACCAGCTTCCCCAGGTCCCAGCAGCCGTTGCGGCAGGCCGCCGCCAGCAGCTGCCGGCCGTCCCAGACGGTGGTGCGCATGCCGTACACCCACTGGGGCATGGCGAACTCCGCCGCCATCGGCAACAGGGGTTGCCAGGGGGGCTCGGCCCCGGCCGCCAGGGTTTCGGCCTGGGCAAGTCGCTCCAGGTTCCACCAGCCGCTGCGGTCATTGGCCACCACCAGGTCGGCTCCGGCCCAGAGGGGCTGGAACACCGAGATCGCCTTGACCTCGCCGGCGGCCGAACCCGCCAGGCGACGGACCTCGACCAGCTGGCCCTGCGGGTCGAAGCGCCCCAGCCACAGCTGGCTGCGCTCCCAGGGCATGCAGGGTTGCTGCCACTCCACCCAGGCCAGATGGCTGCCGGAGGGGCTCAGCACCGCGTAGCCGATGAAGTCGGCGGGCACGTGGAGCGGCTGCGGCTCGCCGCCCGCCAGGGGCACGCTGACCAGCTGGTCACGGCCGTCCTGTTCCATCACGCCGATCCAGCGCTGGCGGCGCCGATCGATCAGGCCATCGGCGAAGGCCCGCGGCCGCAGGGGATCGGCGGGCGTCGTCAGCTGTTGCGCAGGAGCCGGGGAGGCAGCCGCGTCCCCGGCCCCGGCCGCCAGATCCAGTCGCCAGAGCTGGCGGTCGCCGTCGTCGATGAACACCACGGTCGATTCCGCCACCGCGTAGCAGCCACCGCCGTAGTCGTGGACCCGGCTGCGCAGGTTGCGGCCGGCTGTGAGCTCCTGGGGCGATCCTGCGCCGGCCCGCATCAACAGGGTGGTGCGGCCCTGTTCCGCCGGGCGCTGCTCCAGCCAGAACAGCCGTCCGCCCTCGAGCCGGGGTTCGCGGAGCGCCGGACTGGCCGCCACCGCCAGGGCTGCGGCCAGGGGCCGGCCCGGTCGCACCTCACCCGAATGGGGGCTTCGCCCTGGTGAGCTGCTGGCTCCATGTCGATCGGCCGGGTCGGTTGGAGGCGCATCGCCCGGACCCATCCGCCGCTCCCCAGGTCCCCCCAACCCTGTCTCCCGGCAGTGACTCCTACAATGGTCCCCAACGATTCAGGTGATCCATTGGCGCGTAGCTTCGCCCAACTGGCGCGAAAGGCCGATCAGAGCTTCCGCAGCCTCATGGTGCCGAAGCAGCCCCTGGAGGAGCCGCCCCTGGCCATCCATCGCCTCGGCGATCGGGAGCTGCGCCATGCCACCAAGCGGATCAGCAAGGTGGATGAATCCGTCCGCGATCTGGCCCGCGACATGCTGCGCTGCATGTACACCGCCCGGGGCATCGGCCTGGCGGCGCCCCAGGTGGGCGTGCAGAAACAGCTGCTGGTGATCGATCTGGATTTTGAGGAAGCGGCCAATCCGCCGATCGTGCTGATCAACCCGGAGATCGCCACGGCCGGCGCCTCGCTCAACACCTACGAGGAGGGTTGCCTGAGCATCCCTGGCGTCTATCTCGATGTGGTGCGGCCCTCCACCGTCGAGGTGAGCTTCCGCGATGAGTACGGCCGCCCCAGGCGGATCAAGGCTGACGGCCTGCTGGCTCGCTGTATCCAGCACGAGATGGACCACCTCAACGGGGTGCTGTTCGTGGATCGGGTCACCGATGAGCTCAGCCTCAACGAAGGGCTCAAGCAGCAGGGCTTCGAGCGACAGCACGTCCAGTCCATCCGCTGAAAGGTTGCGATGCCGATGAAACCCCTGGCCGGTTTGTTCCTGGCCCTGGCCTGCGTGCTGGGCATCGCCGCCACCGGCTCGGTCTTTGAGCTGGCCTATGGCGAACCCGATCTGGGGGTTCAGATGACCCGCTGGATCCTGGCCGCCAGCCTGCCCGGAACCCTGCTGGCCCTGCTGGTGGCGATCCGCATCAACAGGCCTTCCCCATCCTGAACGGTCTCGACCGTTGCTCGACCTGGACCGCAGGCCGGTCTGCGATCGGGCTCCGCCGGTGGATGAAGGGCCGTCGGCCTGCATACGATTCACCAGGCCGACCCGCCCCCTGACCCAAGAGAGCGACGTGTTTTCTTCCTTGATTTCCGAGCTGCTGCGCCGCAGGGGCACCCTCGCCCGGGCTGCCTCGGCCATGACCAGCGCTACGGCTGTCGCCGGCGCCATCGCGGCCCACGCCCCCGTTGCGGTTCCAGGCGCCCTGGCCGTTGGCAGCACCCTGGCCGCCTCCGTTGGCCTCTGGCCCCAGGCCGCCACGGCCCAGTCGATGTTTGCGGCGGCCGAACTCGACCCTCAGCGGTTCGTGTTGGTGGCTTCTCCCATCGGCAGCAGCGGCCGCTATCAGCTGAACATCTACGAACAGGTCAACAACCGCAAGCCCTGTTTCGCCATTGGTGCCGGCAAGCCTGCGGCGGTCAATCCGCTGCTGGCCACCTTTGATTTCACCGGCATCTGCAGCCGCTACATCGACGCCAACGGCTACTCCGTGCGGGTGGGGCCCAGTGATCTGGCGGGTGCTTACCGGCTGCTGGTGCGCAGCGAGGCCGGTGACACGCTTCTGGTGGCCTTGCCCACCAAGGCCGGGGCAGGGCCCGAGATGGTGGTGGCCCGGGCCGGCGGAACCGCCAGCGGTTTTCACAAGCTTGACTTCGAGCCTGGTTGGCGGTTGATGCGCCGTCAGTTCCGCGGTCGCAATCTCGGCCACGTGTATCTGTTCAATGAGACCTGGCCAGGGGCGGCCAGCCCGGACAGCGCCACCGCTCCGCTGCCGCCCGCTGGGACACCAGCCAGCAGTGGGGCCGCGACCGTGCCCCGACCTCTCGCCACCGGCGGGCCTGGGACCGCCACGGCCCCGTCACCCGCGGCACCGCTGCCGACGACGCCCGTCAAGGCGGCGCCACTGCCGAAAGTTCCACCCAGCCTCTGAAGGGTCCCGCCCCCCCGCTTGCTAGATTGCCGGAATTGCCACGCTTCAGCAGAACTTCATGACCCAGGTCACCGTCGGCGAAAACGAAGGGATCGAATCCGCACTGCGTCGCTTCAAGCGCCAGGTGTCCAAGGCCGGCATCTTTGCCGATCTCAAGCGGCTGCGTCACCACGAGACCCCCACCGAGAAGTACAAGCGCAAGGCCCAGCAGCGCCGTCGCCGCCGCTGAGCGTCCAGGGGCCAACAGGCCCCGGACCGACAGCCCTGACATCGTCGGCCCCGACAGCATCGGGGCTTTTCTGTTGGCACTCCTTCGCCCAACCGGCGCAATGCTCCAAGGCGGTCGGTTCATCGGCAGCGCCTTAATTGTATCGGGCCGAACCCCTGGGCCGATCGCTCAAGCTGCGCGATCGCTGGAGAGCCGGCTGCTTCAGAAAAGTCAGCCACGTTGGTCGACCCGGTCTTGCCAGCGGTGTGATCCGACGGATCAAGTGCGGCCGCGCTTTTCGCCTCGCCAGGATCGAGGGAGTGGCCTGGTGGGGGGCACGACTTGTGGAGAGGGCTGGCGCGATCCAGCCGCTGGCCAATGACTGCTTGAGGCTGGACTTTGCCGCGATTCTCCTGGCGTTGCTCCCCCTACTCGGAATAAGGGGCAGAGCCGGCAGCGGGGCCCATCGTTGGTGAGAATGAAAAACAGCACATTGCCCAGCTCCGAGGTGGCGTCGGTGCGCATGGAGGCGATCCGGCCGCGGATTGGGCTGGTGTATTCGGCCAGCACTTCGCCGAAGGCATTGCGCTGGATCGCCAGCTTCTGATCGGGGCTGACCTGGGCGTCCATCTTGACCAACAGCTCGATGAATCCTCCCTGGGTGCTCAGCACGGGGACGGCGTTCTTGCCGATGTAGACCTTGCTGTCCAGCGCCGTGCGGCCAATGGCGCCGGGAATCAGGCCGTAGTGCTTGAACACATTCAGGGTGCCTTCGACGAAGATGCGAATCATCGCCAGGTCCAGCCGCCGTGCCGCGCCGATTTCCGGGGTGAAGCAGGGAATGCCGGCGGCAACGTAAGCATTGTGCAACACACTGGGGTAAACCGGGTTGTCCCAGATTGTTGGCACCGGGTAGAGCAGCATCATCGTCTTCACCTCTGGGATGCGCATGTCGCCGATGGGAAAGGCGGCGGCATCCAGGCCGGTGGTGCCCGTATGGAAGTCGATGGCCAGGTCGGTGTTGGGCCTGAGCAGCCGGTTGAACACCAGTCCCGCCTGGCGGCTGACAGGGCTGGCGCCGTTTTCGTTGCCGGGCCATTCACGGTTCATGTCGTTCAACTCCAGGCCGCGCCCGGAACTGGGCCAGCGGCGTTGCATGCTCTCGATGGCGAGGCGGGCGATATCCAGCACGGCCATGACGGTGCCCGACATTTCAGCGGGGTTCAAGCGATTCATGACCGTCTGAACCGCATGCACCGAACTCATCTCATCGCCATGCACGCCGCTGGTCAGGGTGATGCGCTTGCCGGGCCTGGATCCCTTGGCAACGATCACCGACATAGACCAGGACTGTCCCGTGGCCATCTGCACGCCCTGGAAATACAGCAGGTGCTTCTTCCCCGGCTCCAGATCTTCGGTATTCAGGGAACGCACCACTTCTTGCCGTTGATCAGATCGCCGGTGTATTCGGTGGGCACCCGGACCTGACGTCCAGGCCCGCCAAGCGCGTCGGGCGATGGTTTGGCGCTGACCAGTTCCAGGCCATGGCTGTTGGCGCGAAGTAGCAGGATCCGGCTCTTGGCCAGCGCCGTGTTGCCATCGATCAGCATGGAGGCGCCGCTCCAGGCCGTGAGCAGCAACGCTGTATGAAAAATGGAGAGAGTATGGCCCAGCAGGGGTTGCATCAACATCGTCAGGTTCCTGGCCGTGGCGTCCGATTTGCCAAGCCTAAGGAAGCCCTGGATAACGTGCTGGTCACCAGCGTCAAGGCTGACTTTGGCTGGGATCTTGCGATCTGCCTAGGCCACGAGGGAGGGGTGTCCTGAGTTTGCCTCTGTGTCTCAAGAAAAGCTTCGTTCAGTCAGGTTTGCTCGCCCGTTGGCGAGCCAGAGTTGACTGGATTTTACATGGCCAATAGAGAATCATCCGCTCTCCTGTGGGTGGCGGAAACATCAACGAAAAAGCGCGATCGGATGGAGTGAGAGCGATTGGGCTGAAGAGAAATCTTCCATCCGTTTGAAGGCAGCAATCATCCAGGGCCGCCCTAGGGGCGACCCGAAATCTGCTGGCTTACAGGCTGGCCATCACTCGCTGCGGCCGGTCAATCAGCGACAGCAAGGCCCTGCCGGGAAGTTTTCAGCGAACTCTTGGAGAGGCCCTGTTGGCCCCATGGCCCCCGGTCCCCTGGGCCGAGGCCCCTGCCATGACGGACGCTGTTCGGCTGGGAGTTGTCCAGCGCTTCCTCGGCCGTCTTCGCCAAACCCGTTCCCCCGATCCCTCCTTTTCACGCCGGATCCGCCGCCACCAGATCGAAGCTGCGGAAGGTCAGGGCTTCGGCGATCGCGCCGGCGCCCACTGCGGGCTCTCCGGCCAGGTCGGCGATCGTGCGAGCGACCCTCAACAAGCGCATGCCGCCCCTGGCCGAGAGCCGGCGCTGCTCCATCGCCCGCTCCCACAGCTGGCGGCCTGGGTCCTCCAGGCCCAGCACCTCCGCCAGGGCCTCAGCCGCGATCTGGGCGTTGCAGCCTCCGCCGGGATTGCGCGCGGCCATGCGGGCACGGGCCTGGCGCACCCGGGCGGCCACCACGGCACTGCTTTCGGGCTTCCCGAGGACCGCGCCCTCGGCCTCGGCAGCCGTGCGCGGGCGGCTCCTGACGATCCCATCGGCCAGCTCCCGGGCCGGCGGCCGCCGCATCACCACCTGCAGATCGAGCCGGTCCAGCAGGGGCCCGGACAACCGGCTCCAGTAACGGCGCCGCACGCTCTCCGCACAGGTGCAGCTGCCGTCGGCTTCGCCATAGCGCCCGCAGGGACAGGGATTGGTGGCGGCCACCAGGGTGATGCGGCAGGGGAAGCGACAGCGCTGGCGGGTGCGGCTGATCAGCACATCCCCCTCCTCCAGCGGCTGCCGCAGTTGATCGAGCACGTCGCGGCGGAACTCCGCCAGTTCATCCAGGAACAGCACGCCGTGGTGGGCCAGGCTCACTTCTCCCGGCATCGGAATCGTGCCGCCGCCGATCAGGGCGGCCCCCGAGCAGCTGTGGTGAGGGCTGCGGAAGGGGCGCTGGCAGATCAGGTTGCCCCCATCCAGCAGCAGGCCCGCCACCGAGTGCAGCCGGGTCAGCTCCAGCGACTCCAGCGGTTCCAGGGGCGGCAGCAGCCCCGGCAGGCGCCTGGCCAGCATCGTCTTGCCACTGCCCGCGGCCCCCACCAGCAACAGGTGATGCCCGCCGGCGGCGGCGATCTCCAGGGCGCGGCGCCCGTGGGGCTGGCCGCGCACATCCACCAGATCCGGGCCGCCGCCGCAGGGAATCTGGACGCAGGCGGCGCTGGCCCGGGGCACCTGGGCGGGATCCTGCAGTACGGCGATCACCTCGGCCAGATTCCGGGCGCCCCAGACCGGCAGCCCCTCCACCAGGGCGGCTTCGGCCGCATTGGCCGCCGGCACCACCAGCCCGCGGGCGTCTGCGGCGCGGGCCGCCATCGCCAGGGCCAGCACGCCCCGGATCGGCCGCAGGCTGCCATCGAGCCCCAGCTCCGCCGCGCTCCAGATGCCCTGGATCTGCTCCGGTGCCAGCTGCTTGCTGGCCACCAGCAGCCCCAGGGCAATCGGCAGATCGAAGCTGGGCCCGGCCTTGCGCAGATCCGCCGGGGCCAGGCTCACCACCACCCGGGTGAGCGGCACCTTGAGGCCACTGTTGCGGATGGCGGCCCGCACCCGCTCCCGGGCCTCCTGCACAGCCGCATCCGGCAGGCCCACCAGTTGCAGGCCCGGCAGGCCAGGGGCGATGTCCACCTCCACCGAGACCTCAACAGCCTCCAGTCCCCGCAGGGCCGCTCCGCTGCAACGTGCCAACATCAGCTTTCGGGATCACTGCAAGACCAGTGCCACCGCCTGTCTCACAGCCCGTTCCTTCGCCCCGCGTCAGCGGCCGTCCCCGCCACCATGTCCAGCGAGTCCAGCGCTGTCCCCGCCGCCTCCGCCAGTGGCGACACGATCTTCGGTCGCATCCTGCGGGGGGAGATCCCCTGTGACGCGGTCTACAGCGACGATCTCTGTCTGGCCTTCCGCGACGTGGCCCCCCAGGCGCCGGTGCACGTGCTGGTGATCCCGCGCGAACCGATTGCCCAGCTCGCCGAGGCCACCCCCGAACACCAGGCGTTGTTGGGCCATCTGCTGCTGGTGGCCGCCAAGGTGGCCCAGCAGGAGGGATTGAGCAGCTGGCGCACCGTGATCAACAGCGGCGCCGAGGCTGGGCAGACGGTGTTCCATCTGCATGTGCACGTGATCGGCGGCCGCCCCCTGGCCTGGCCGCCGGGTTGATGGCGCCTGGCTAACGCCTTGGGGTCGCCCGCCTCCGCATCACCATCGCGTCCTGGGGTTGGGACATGGGCCTGCGGGAACAGTGCATGGCGATGCTCCGGAGCTTGACGAAGGATTGAGGGTCGGGCAGTGGCCCCATTTCAGTCCGGGTCATGACGCGCCACCCGTTGTTGGCTCCCCGCTACCGCGGCCCGGCGGGGCGAGCGGCGACAATGCCTGGATCCGCCAGGCTCCATGACCCCCTTCAAGGCTTTCCGCGACCAGCTGGGCAAGCTGCAGCGTCTGGCCCAGCCCTATTTCCTGCCGCTGGACAACGGCGCCAGCTCAGGCCAGTTCCTGGTGCTGGTGGTGGCCCTGATCGCCGTGGTGGTGGGCTTCACCCTGCTGTTGCTGACGGCGGCGGTGGCCGCCAGCGGCGCCTGGATTCCGGAGCTGCAGGCCCGCTTCCTGCCGGGGGTGCCCCAGCAGGTGGCTTCGATCTGGGCGGGACCCTGGGGCAAGGTGGTGATGGTGCTGTTCGGCGCCGGCCTGCTCTGCTTTGGGGCTGCGCGCGCCAAGTTGCGCCAGGGGCGTTGGCTGCCCTGGCTGCTGCTGGGGGTGATCACGCTGCTGATCCTGGTGATCAACGGCATCAATGTGGGCATCAGTTTTGTCGCCCGCAACATCGAGAACGCCCTGGTGGCCTACAAGGCCGAGGAGTTCTGGAAGATCGTGGCGATCTATGCCTTCTGCCTGGTGCTGGCGTTGCCGATCCGGGCGCTCCAGAGCTATCTGATCCCCAAGCTGGGGTTGATGTGGCGTGAGTGGTTGAGCGAGCGCATGCTGGGCCGCTACCTCACCAACCGCGCCTACTACGTTCTTAACCCCAACGACGAATCGGTCGAGGAGATTGATAACCCGGACCAGCGGATTTCCCAGGATGCGGCCAGCTTCACCGCCACCAGCCTGAGCGTGACAGTCGAGATCATCTCGGCGCTGCTGACCTTCTTCAGCTTCATCATTGTGCTGTGGAGCATCAATGCCACCTTGGCCCTGTGGCTTCTGGGCTATTCGGTGGGGGGTACCGCCATGATTGTGTTTGCCAGCCGCAAACTGGTCAACCTCAACTATCAGCAACTCAAGCTGGAAGCAGATTTCCGCTACGGCCTGGTCCACATCCGCGACAACGCCGAATCGATTGCCTTCTACCGCGGCGAAGAGCAGGAGGAGAAGGAGGGCACCAGGCGCCTGGGCGGTGTAATTCAGAACTACAACAAACTGATCATTTGGGAGGCCCTGATCAGCGTGATCCAGCGCTCCTACGACTACTTCTCCCGTTTTCTGCCCTGGCTGGTGATCGCGCCGATCTACTTCGCCAAACAGGTCGATTTCGGGGTGTTCGGCCAGGCCAGCATCGCCTTTTCTCAGGTGCTGTTCTCGGTCAGCTACATCGTCAACAACATTGACCGTCTCGCTGCTTTCTCCGCCTCGATCAGCCGTCTGGAGGGCTTCCAGGGCAAGGTGGAGGCGATCAGCGGTGAGGTGGCGGCCCAGTCGGCCGCCGAGCAGGGCCAGCCGGCCCTGACGGCGGAAGCCGGTGGCGAAGGGGAAGCCGCCGGCTCGATCCTGGTCAGCCATGTGGACCTGGTGCCGCCCCGCAGCACCCGGCTGCTGATCCGTGATCTCAGCCTGCAGGTGGCTCCCAGCCAGCGGCTGCTGGTGGTGGGTCCCTCCGGCTGCGGTAAGACCTCGTTCCTGCGCCTGGTCAGCGGCCTCTGGCCCGCCGCCGCCGGACGGGTGCACCGGCCGCCGGTGGGGGAGCTGATGTTCATCCCCCAGAAGCCCTACATGCTGCTCGGCAGCCTCAGGGAGCAGCTCTGCTACCCCCAGAGCACCGAGCGCTTCAGCGATGCCCAGCTGCGCCATGTGCTTGAGGAGGTGCGGCTGCCGGATCTGGTGCACCGCTATCCCGACCTCGACATCAAGCAGGACTGGCCCCGCCTGCTCTCACTCGGTGAGCAGCAACGGCTGGCGTTTGCGCGCCTGTTGCTCAACTCCCCCCGCTTCGTGGTGCTCGATGAAGCCACCAGCGCCCTCGATGTGAACACCGAGAAGCGGCTCTATGAGCTGCTGGTGCAGCGGGAGATGGCCTTCGTCAGCGTTGGCCATCGACCCACCCTCAAGGAGTATCACGACACCGTGCTGGAACTCGACGGCAGCGGCGCCTGGCGCCTGCTGCCGGCCGCCAGCTATACCTTTGGCCTGCAGGCCTGAATCGATGAGCGAATCCACCGATCCTTCCGCCTCCCCAGCCGCGCCTGAGGCTCCAGCTTCGGGCGAGGGCCAGCCCCTTCCCAAGGCCACCAGTGCCACCACCAACGACGTGCCCGCCTTCGGCTGGAGTGGCTACGCCGAGCGGGTCAACGGCCGCTTCGCCATGCTCGGTTTTGTGGCGGTGCTGCTGATCGAGGCCATCAGCGGCGACACCTTCCTGCGCTGGGCCGGTCTGGTTCCCTGAGTGATCGGCCCGGTGCTCCCGCGCCGCAGTCTTCAGCCCACGAAGCCGGTGAGCAGCATCAATCTGCGTCCGCCTCAGCCTGCTCAGCCAGCCCTTCAGCGGACTTGATGAGCGATCAGTTCAGCGTTGAACCACGCAGCTCTGCGGAGCTTGGGCGGGGCATCCCGATCAGGAGAGATCAGGCCGGTGAGAATCACCCAACCGAGTCATCGGGGGCATCCCGTCAGGGGATGGCGATCAGGTCGATCTGCCAGAGGCCGCCCCGGCTGACCTCCACCGCCAGCTCGTGGCCATCGCCGCGCAGGCTCACCCGCCGGGGCACACCCGGAGGCTGCATGGCGACGGACTCCAGGGCCATCAGTTCGCGGCGGTAGAGCACCAGCTCCGTCTGGCCATCCCGTTGGCGCACCACCGCCAGGCGGTTGCCGTCCCGATTGACCGCCACGCTCAGGGGCTGGGCATCGGGACGGTTCAGGCCCGGCAAGGGCACCGGCAGGCCCCGCTCCACATCCACCAGCAGCACCTGGTCGCGGCCGCCGCGGCCGGCGATCAGGGCGAGCCAGCGGCCGGCCAGGGCCGGGGCGCTGCTGCTGCCCGCCTGCTCCAGCTGGCGATCCAGCCCGCCCATGGGCCTGGGCATCTCCCCCATGCAGCCGCCCAGGCCGAGGCCCAGCAGGCTGAGGCCGCCCAGATGCAGCAGGCTCAAGCCCACCGGGCGAATCCAGCCTGGCTTGAAGCCGCTCAGGTTCCAACGAACCCCCTGGCTTCGGCCCAGCCGAAAGCGTTTCATCGTGAATGGGCCCTGAGTGCTCCGGCATTGGTGGGCCAGCACCGCTCGCCTGCCTCGAGGACGCGGCACCATCGTCATCGTTGACCCGGGGCCGCTTCCCCATCCACCAGGCCGCCGCCCGTGGTGGGAAGTCCTCCGGGCAGGTCGGCTTCCAGCAGGCTGGAGAGATCGAACATCTGGACCAGCGACCGGCCGCCCCGCACCACCTCGATCGCCAGACGCCGGCCATCGGGGGCCAGGCTCAGGCGCTGGGGTTCGCTGTCCGCCGGCAGGGGCAGGCGGTGCAGCTGGCCATTGGAGCGATCTTCGATCACGCTCAGGCGCCTTGCGCCCTGCTGCACGATCACGGCCAGGTAGCGGCCGTTCCAGCTCAGGGAGGGGGAGCGATGGGGTTGCTGGCGCTGTAGGGGGCCGAGGGGCAGCAGCCGACCCGAGGGTTGCTCCTGCAGGATCACGGTGTCCCGGCCGGAGCGCTCGACGATGCTGGCCAGCAGACGCCCATTGCCACTGAGGGCCGGATCCTGACGGTTGTCCTGGCCGAGCCCAATGGGGCCGGCGCTACGACGGACCCAGCTCCAGCTGCCGCATCCGCTCAAGGCCACGAGCAGCAACGCCAGAACCAGAGCCACGGCCGTTTGGGGACCGCTCCGGCCAAGCGGGGCCTGGGGTTTGTCCAGCTCAGTCGTCGAAGCGGGAGGTGTTGTCCAGGGCGGGGCCGCTGGGTCGGCCGGACGGGCCGCTGGTGCCCGAGGTCGGGACCTGGGGCCGGGATCGGGAGGGCTGGCCATCCAGAGGGGAGAAGTCGGCATCACTCACACCGGCGGCGGGGCGACCGGAGCTGGCCAGCGGCGAGCCCTGGGGAACCCCATTGGGCAGGGGCTCGGAACCGAAGCTGCGGCCGCTCGGCCGTTCGCCAGCTTCACCGGGCCGGCGGCTGGATCGGGGCATCGACTCGGTGCTGGCGACCGGGCGGCTGCCCCGACGGGATTCGCTGCCCACGTCGCGATCGCGGCGACGGGCACCGAAATCCCCGGTGCGGCTGGGGCTGGTGCCGTAGCGACTGGGGGCATCGGTGCGGGGACGATCGCCGGGTTCGACGTCACGGGCTTCGCCGCCCCGCTCGGGCCGGCCGCCGGTGGGTTCACGGCGGGGGCGATCCCAGTCGTCGATCTCGCCGCCGCGGCGGCTGGCGGCCCGCTCGGGGATGGCGGCCCGACTGGGCCGTCGCGGACGGTAAAAGTCTTCGCCTCCGTCATCGTCCCGGGTTGGAATCCGGCGGCGGATCGGCTCAGGTTCGGCGAAACGATCCGCGTCCTGATCCAAGTCCCTGCCCCCACCAAGGCCGCCCCGGGGGCGGAACGGCGCCGGTTCCTCGTCCTCAAAGAAGGAGGAGCGCCGGGCCTGCTCGGTGGTGACGCCGCGCAGGCGCACGCTTTCGTAGGCGAAGAAGACGGTGGTGCCGGCCAGCAGGAACTGGCCGAACTGCAGGATCGGGTCGAGGCGCCAGCCCTGGAAAAAGAGGATGCCCCCGCAGAGCAGGCCGACGGCGGCAAAGAAGACGTCGTAGTCGCGGGCGAGGGCTGGCTTGAAGTTCCTCATGAAATAGAGGAAGGCTCCGCCAACGGCCAGCACGATGCCAACGATGCTGGCCCAGTTGAGAGAAGCATTGACCAAGGTGGTTCCCTCAGCGGCGGATGCGTTGGTTCACTCTAGGCACCCAGGCGGGGTGGAACCAGCCGATCGGGGAGCGGGAGGCGCCTCCAACGGGGCCCTTGGGGAGGTTGAAACGGGGCAGAACTAATGCCAAGGGATGGACCGCCAGTTCCGCAACGACCACTGGAGCCCGAAGGAGAATGTTCGGTGCGGGCTGTTCTGGGCAGAACGGGCCTGCGATGGGACCTTCGGGGTCTCAGACCCAATCAACAGAAACGAAATCCAGCATTGAATCCGGTAGGGGAACGACCGCTGATCGCCATCAGGCCCAGCGCTCCATGCCGGTTCCAAACGCCAGATCGGTCGGAGTCGCGCCGGACCCGTTCAGCCCATGCTCCGTCTCAAATGTCGATCAGCTGCACCCGTGCGGGCTGAATCCAGTCGGGTCACCGCCCGGCATCCCATCCGACAGAAGCCTCAAGGGCGTCATCGCGAGGATCAGGAGTCCGGATGTCTGGGCCGCCAAGGCGGATCAGAGGCGACGATCCACCTGGTCGTTCTGGCTGATCAGGACTAGGGCGATGCTGATGGGCACGACCACGATCACGGCGCCCCAGAAGAGACTGCTGAGGAAGTTGGCCAGGGATGGGGTCATGGCGCTCGGACGCGGCAGCTGGGTTGGCCGATCCTAAGCAGTGACCCCGACTTCCTACGATTCAGGGGCGTCTGCTTAGAGCTTTGTGACGGCCCCGGTTCCCCTGCTGCTGTCCCTGCTGCCAGGGCTCCATCTCGTCCTGGCGCTGGCTCTGGCCGTCTGGACCCTGCTGTTCCTGTTCCGCATCGTCCTGACCTGGTATCCCCGCGTGGATCTCAGCAAGGGCGTCATGCGGCTGGTGGGTGCCCCGACCGAGCCGCTGCTGGCCCTCACCCGCCGGCTGATTCAGCCGATCGGCGGCGTGGATGTGACGCCGGTGGTCTGGGTGGGGCTGATCAGCCTGATACGCGAGTTGCTGGTGGGCCAGCAGGGGCTGCTGACTCAGGTGATGCTGCGCAGCCAGGCCCTGGCCTGACTCAACGTTGTTGGGGCAGCATGTCCTGCTCCACGAACTTGGTGTGGACGTCGCCGCGGATGAACTCGGGCCGATCCAGCAGGGCGAGGTGGAACTCGATCGTGGTGGGGATCCCGGTCACGGCACACTCCGAGAGGGCCCGCCGCAGACGCCGCAGCGCGTGATCCCGGTCCACCCCCCAGACGATCAGCTTGCCGATCAGCGAGTCATAGAAGGGGGGAATCTCGTAGCCCGTGTACACGTGGCTGTCGACGCGCACGCCGGGGCCGCCCGGCGGCAGCCAACCGGTGATCTTGCCGGGAGCGGGACGGAAGTTGTGGCGAGGATCCTCGGCGTTGATGCGGCATTCGATCGCATGGCCGCTGAGATGGACCTGGTCCTGGGTGACGGAGATCGGCAGGCCCCCGGCGATGCGCAGCTGCTCGGCGATCAGGTCGATGCCGGTGACCATCTCGGTGACCGGATGCTCCACCTGGATGCGGGTGTTCATCTCCATGAAATAGAAGCCGCCATGGCGATCCACCAGGAACTCGACGGTGCCGGCGCCCTCGTAGTTGATCGAGCGGGCTGCGGCCACGGCCGCTTCACCCATGCGCCGGCGGATCTCGGGATCGAGGCCAGGACTGGGGGCCTCCTCCAACAGCTTCTGGTGGCGCCGCTGGATCGAGCAGTCCCGTTCGCCCAGGTGCACCACGTTGCCGTGGCGATCGGCGAGCACCTGCACTTCGACGTGGCGGGGCCGGTCGATGAACTTCTCCATGTACAGGCCAGGGTTGCCGAAGGCGGCTTCGGCCTCACCCTGGGCTGCCTTGAACAGGTTCTCCAGCTGGTCGGGGCCGGGCACCAGCCGCATGCCGCGACCGCCGCCGCCGGCGGTGGCCTTGATCATCACCGGGTAGCCCATCTGGGCGGCCAGGTCCGCGGCTTCTTCCGGGGTGGCCAGCAGGCCTTCGCTGCCGGGGATGGTCGGCACGCCGACCCGCTGCATCGTGATCTTGGCGGTGGATTTGTCCCCCATCGCCAGGATCGAGGCCGGTGAGGGACCGACGAAGGTGATGCCGTGGTCGAGGCACTTCTCGGCGAAGTCGGCGTTCTCCGCCAGGAAGCCGTAGCCGGGGTGGATGGCGTCGGCGCCGCGGGAGGTGGCGGCCGCCAGGATGTTGGGAACGTTGAGATAGCTCTTGGCGCTGGGCGCCTCGCCCACGCACACGGCTTCGTCGGCCAGCTGCACATGCAGGGCGTTGCGATCGACCGTGCTGTACACCGCCACGGTGGGAATGCCGAGCTCGCGGCAGCTGCGCAGAATCCTCAGGGCGATTTCGCCACGGTTGGCGATCAGCAGTTTGCCGATGGGCATCCGGACGGAGCGGCGGGAACCGGGGCAGGCGGGTGAGGGACTGTATCAGCGCTCACCGGCGCCCCCCGCCGCGCCTGGGCCGTCAGGGTCCAGGCGCCGGGGCGATGCGGGCCGCCCCCGTGGCCGCCGCGATGGGCCCGAGGATCGCCGTCCGGGCCGCGGCGGAACCTGCGCCGCCGGCTGGGCAACGCCTCCTGTGCCGCTGAGCCTGACGATTCACAGCCAAAGAGGTCTGGGGCCGAGCGGCGCCGGCCCAATCCGAAGGCTGCTGTTGACCCCGGAGGCCGCTGGCCATGGCGGACAACCGGGGATCAGGCGATGGGTATAGTCCTGGGGGTGAGCAGCTGCGGCTGTGAGCCTGCGGTTTGCACCGCAACCCCTGCGGCCTCCGGCCGTGAACCACGCGGATGTGGTGGAATTGGTAGACACGCACGTTTGAGGGGCGTGTGGCTTCGGCCTTGCGAGTTCAAGTCTCGCCATCCGCATTCTTCTTTTCCCCCCTGTGGGCCAGGACCCGGGTCACGATCCCGCCAGAGGCCAGCGTCCTGATCCCTCCAAGACGCTCCCCCCGTCACCGGCCTCGATGGCGCCCTTGATTCCCCGGGCCGAAGCCGACCCAGGGGGTCGGGATCTCTCTGATCGAGGTCGGGCCCCCGTCCAAGGCAGGATTTCCCCCTTAACGTCGTCCCGGGTTGGACCTGCGTCAGGGCCGCAATCCACCAGGGGGTCGGATCCCAGCCTTCTTCCCGAGTCCGAGCTTCTGGATCGAAGCTCTGGGCCCGAAGCCCGACATCGGCTTGGAGGAAAGGCTGGGGCGGAAGCTTCACCCGAACCGCCAGGCCGGCCCACCGCGATGCCCGCGCCATCAGCTCAGCCGACCGGTGCGGCTCCGGGAGTAGTCGATGCGCCGCCTCCAGGCCAGGCCCTTGCGTCGGCCCAGGCCCCAGGGATTTCTACGGCCCTCAGCCCTGCGCCCCGGGCCGACCTGGCTGCGCCTGCCGACCATC
Source organism: Synechococcaceae cyanobacterium ELA739 (assembly GCA_037127935.1). GTDB lineage: Bacteria > Cyanobacteriota > Cyanobacteriia > PCC-6307 > Cyanobiaceae > Cyanobium. The sequence continues at coordinate 102,433 of JBAXXM010000007.1, read as the reverse complement.
CGGCGGCCGCGGCCATTGTTCTGGTGAGCAATGGCCCCGGCGAGCTCAGCACCTGGGTGATGCCCCTGGCCGAGCGGCTCCATCACCAGTTGCCGCTGCGGCCGCGCCAGCCCCAGGCCAGCACCAGCCTGCGGCTGGTGCTGGTGCCCTGCCCCAATGCCACCGGCCAGGAGGATCGGGTGGCACGGCGCTGGGGCCTGTTCGAGCAGGTGCTGCCGGCGGCCCGCTTCTGGTGGCTGCTGCTGCGGCCGGCCCGCCACGGCCCCTGGCCCCGCCAGGGGGTGGTGGTGTTCCTTGGCGGCGATCAGTTCTGGACCGTGCTGCTCTCGGCGCGCCTGGGCTATCGCCACCTCACCTATGCCGAGTGGGTGGCCCGCTGGCCCCGCTGGAACGATCGCATCGCCGTGATGGGGCCGGCGGCGGCGGCCCGCCTGAGCCCCCGTTGGCGCCAGCGAGCCCAGTTGGTGGGCGACCTGATGGCCGACCTCTCTGACTCGGCGCGCCAGGCCGAGCCCCTGCCGGCCGGCGAGTGGGTGGCCCTGCTGCCGGGATCCAAGCGGGCCAAGCTGCAGGTGGGTGTGCCCTTCCTGCTGGAGACGGCGGATCGCTTGGCGGCCCTGCGGCCAGGTTGTCGCTTTCTGCTGCCGGTGGCTCCCACCACCTCCGTCGATGAGCTGCTCGCCTACGCCGGCCCCGCCAACCCGGTGGCCAGCCACTACGCCGCCGGCCTGCCCAGCCGCAACGGCGAGCTGCTGCTCACCGCCGCTGGCACCGAGATTCACCTGCAGCAGGAGCATCCCGCCCACGGGGCCCTGAGCCAGTGCAGCCTGGCGCTGACCACCGTCGGGGCCAACACCGCCGAGCTCGGCGCCCTGGCGCTGCCGATGATCGTGCTGGTGCCCACCCAGCATCTGCACGTCATGCAGGCCTGGGATGGCTGGCTGGGGCTGCTGGCTCGCCTGCCCCTGCTGCGCCGGCTGCTGGGGGTGGCGCTCACCGCCTGGCGGATGCGGCACCGGGGCTATCTGGCCTGGCCCAACATTGCGGCCGGCCGGGCCGTGGTGCCCGAGCGGGTGGGGGCGATCGAACCGGCCAGCATCGCTGCGGAAGCCGCCGACTGGCTGGCCCAGCCCCAGCGCCTGGCCGGCATGCGGGACGATCTGCGCAGCCTGCGGGGGCAGCCCGGCGCCGTGGCCGCCCTGGCCGCCATGGTGCAGGAGCTGCTGCCGCCCTCGACCCCGTTACCGTCTTCCCCGCCAGCGTTATCGCCTCGGCCTTGATGACGGCCAACGGGTGCCACCGCGGCGAAACCTGGGCGGACCAGAGACCTGTCCAGGCCTGTCTCAGGCGCCTTGGGGAGTGAAGGGTGCTGGTTAGCATCAATTGCCTAGCTCCAAATGCCTCAGTCATGAAGGACAGCGACGCCATCCGCCCCAGCACCGAGCCCGGCCCAGGGGCTGCTGAGACCTCCGCCTGCGGCATCCCCAGCGGCCTGGCCCGCGGAGCGAGCGAGGAGGAGTGGCGCCAGAAGCTCACGCCCGAGCAGTTCCGGGTGGCACGCCAGGGGGGCACCGAGCGGGCCTTCACCGGTGCCTACTGGAAGAGCAAGGACAGCGGCATGTATCACTGCGTCTGCTGCGGCGCCGAGCTGTTCAGCTCAGACACCAAGTTCGATTCCGGCACCGGTTGGCCCAGCTTCTGGGATGGGGTCGGCTCCGGCGCCATCACCACGCTCACCGATTCCAGCCACGGCATGGTGCGCACCGAGATCCGCTGCAGCGCCTGTGATGCCCACCTGGGCCACGTCTTCAACGACGGGCCGGCGCCGACGGGTCAGCGCTACTGCGTCAACTCCGCCTCGCTCAATTTTCATCCCCGCTGAGCGGAGCCAGGGCCTTCACCAGGGGTCGTCCAGCACTTCCGGTTCCACGTCGATCGGATCGGCATCGTCACTGCCGCGCAGGGGCCGGGGCTCGGCAGCCAGGGGTCTGCGGACGGGTTGTGGCGAGTCCGCAACCACTGTCCTGTCCTGCCCTGGGTTGCTCGGTGCGGGCCGCTCAGGCCGTTGCGGGCGACGGTCCTCGGACCATTCCTCGCGGGAGCTGCTCAGCGGTTGCTCTTCCCAGTCACGGCCTTCCTGGTCGGCGAACTCCCGCCCATAGCGGGAGCCCTCATCACGTGCCGCGATCGCCGGTGGCCTCAGGGACGACCGTTCAAGATCGGCGTCCTGCTCGCGCCAGCGGGATGGCTCGGGGCGCTCCCGCTCCCGTCCACCCCGATCGAAGGGGGCCTGCTGGAGGCGTTCGGGTTCATAGGACCCGCGCTCCAAGCCCTCGCGCTGGCGCTGCGCAAGTTCGGGGCGACCGGAGTCACGCCCCCCAAAGTCCCGGCGCCCGAAGTCGCGCTGGCCCTCGTCGAAACGGTCGTCGTCGCGCTCAGCCACTCTGCGGCCGGCATCGGGGCCGTCCAGGTCGTCGTCGAGGTAGCGGCGCTGCCGCAGGGGCTGGCGCTCGCGCCGATCCTCCAGCTCGAGGTACTCCAGTTCGGATTCGGGTTGCACGGCCCGGCTGGTGGCCGGCTGGATGCGGCGCTGCTCGTTGGCGGTGGGCAGGCCCGCCGGCAGCTGGTTCTCGGCCGGCACCACGCCGCTGCGGAACCGGTCCCGTTCCTCCTGTTCCCAGCTGCTACCCCCGATGCCGAGTTTTTCCAGCAGGCCGGTGCCGAGCTGCTTGAGCTTCTCCTCGGCCCCCTCGTAGACAATGATTCGGTCGCTGCCGCTGCTGACGATCTCACCCACGGCCAGTTCCCAGGTGCTCAGCACCCCCTCGCCCAGCAGGGGCACGCCCAGGGCACCGATCACCAGGGTGGTGAGTTCGCCGGTTTCGATGTCGAAGCTGAAGCCCAGCACCCGGCCCAGCTGGGCGCCGGATTCGGTCACCACCTGGCAATTGATGACCTTGCTGTAGCGCTCCGGGTTGAAGCTCTCCGACAGGGAATCGGCCGAATCCACCAGGATCACGTCCCCCACCTGGCGGATGCTCTCCAGGGGCATCCAGCGGGGCAGACCCGGCAGGAAGCGGGTCAGGGGGTTGTCCCGCAAACCCAGGGCCACCACTTCACGCCGGTCGATATCCACCACCACTTCGCCCACCACGCCCAGCCGCCGGCCGGTGTCGCGGGTGATCACCTGGGTGCCCATCAGCTCGGAGCGCAGCCAGAGTCGGTCACTGGGAGCAGCTGCGTTCGGATCCGTCGCCGGCGGGATGGAAGAGCTCAATTCACGGGCACCAGTCGAACCATTGTGAACCACCCCGCCAGTCAGGCTGCCGGCGGCAATCCGACCACCTGGGTGTGGGCGCCGCGGGCCTGGGTGACGCCGATGGTGCGGGTGGCGGCGGCGATCATCGGCCGCCGGTGGCTGACCACCATGAACTGGGCGTCGTCCGCCTGGCTGGCGATCAGGGCCGCCAGGCGCTCCACATTCACCCCGTCGAGGAAGCTGTCGACCTCGTCGAGGGCATAGAAGGGGGAGGGCCGGAAGCGCTGCAGGGCGAACAGGAAGCTGAGGGCCGTGAGCGATTTTTCGCCGCCGGACATCGAGGCCAGCCGCCGCACCGCCTTGCCCTTGGGATGGGCCACCAGGGTGAGGCCTCCCTCCAGGGGCTGCTCCGGGTTCTCCAGCTGCAGATGGCCCTCGCCATCGGAGAGGCCGGCGAAGATCGTGCGAAAGTGGCCATCGACGGCGCGGAAGGCCTCCAGAAAGGCCTCCTGGCGCAACGTGGCGACGGTCTCGATCCGCAGCAGCAGCTCCTGGCGCTCCTTGCTGAGCACCTCCAGCCGTTCCTCCAGCTCGGCCAGGCGGATCTCCAGCTGTTCCAGCTCCTCGAGCGCCAGCATGTTCACCGGTTCGAGCGCCTCCATCCGCTGCTGGAGGCGACGCAGGTCCTCCTGCAGGGCGGCCAGGCCCGCCTCGCGCACCTCTTCGGGCAGCTCGGGCAACGGGTCCGGCAGCTCCCGCTCCAGCTGCTCCAGCCGCAGGCTCTGGCTGCGGCGCTCCTCCTCCAGGGCCAGCCGCTCCTCCCCCAGTCGCTGCAGCTCCCACTGGCGCTGCTGCAGCGCCTGCCGCTGCCGCCCCTGCTCGGCCTCAGCCGCATCCCGGGCCCGGCGCCGTTCGCCGAAGCGGGTGCTGAGTTCGTTCTGGCGGGCTTCCAGCTCCTGGCGCCGCCCCTGCTCGGCCTGCTGCCGTTCCTTCCACTGCTGCCGTTCGGCCACCAGGGTGTTGACGGCCTGCACCAGCCGCCGTTCATCGCCGCCGAGGGCCTCCAGCTGGCTGCCGAGGCGCTCGCTGCTGAGGATGCGCTCCCGGCGGGCGGCCTGCAGGTTGTCGCGGCGCTGGCGCGCTTCACTCAGGGCCCGGTCAGCGGTTTCCAGCTCGCTCTGCAGGCTCTGCCAGAGGGCGCTGTCGGCGTTGCCACTGGCGCTGGCTTCGGCCTGCTCCAGGGCCGCGAGCGCCGCCTGCAGGGGAGAGCAACCGGTCTCCAGCTCCTGCAGGCGACGGCTGCCGGTGAGCTGGTCGGCGGTCAGTTGCTGGAGCCTGGCATGCAGCTGGCGGCTGCGCTGCAGCTGGGGATCGAGGGAGCGCTGGGCGGCCTTGCGCTCCGCCTCCAGGGCCGCCTGGCGCTGCTGCTGCTGCTGCAGCCGGGGCCGGGCCTGCTCCAGGCCGTGGGCCAGTTCGGCCTCGCGGCGGCGACAGGCCAGCAGGCTTTCGCCCAGCTCCAGCAGGCGGCGCCGCAGCGGTTCGGCCTCATCGCTGTCGCTGCTGCTGCCGAAGCCCAGCTGGCCCGAGCGCTGCTGCAGGCTGCCGCCGGTCATGGCGCCGCTCTTTTCCAGCAGTTCGCCGTCGAGGGTCACGGCCCGGCAACGGCCCAGCTCCTGGCGGGCGCTGGCCAGATCGGCGAACACCAACGTGTCCCCGAAGACGTAGCGGAACACCTCGCCGTAGACCGACTCGTGGCGCACCAGATCGACGGCCCGGCCCACCAGGCCGGATCGGCCGGCGCCACCGGGACCGCCCCCACGCTGCAGGGCGGCGCCACTGCTCTGGGCTGATCCCGATCCGGAGCCGCCGCGGATCTTGTTGAGCGGCAGGAAGGTGAGTCGGCCGGCCCGGCGGCTTTTGATCAGCTCGATCGCACGGGCGGCGATCCGGTCGTCCTCGACCACCACCTGGGCCAGGCGACCGCCGGCGGCCACCTCCAGGGCGATCCGGTGGCGCTCCTCCACCTCGCCCAGCTGGGCCACCGGACCATGGATGCCCTCCAGGCCCGATTCCAACAACACCCGCAGGGCGCCGGTGCCGCGGCTTTCCTGCAGGGTTTCCCGGCGGCTGTCGAGTCGGGCGATATCCCGCTCCAAAGTGGTCTGCTCCTGCTCCAAGCGGCTGCGGGTGCGCTGCTGCAGGGCCAGGGCTTCGGCCAGCTCCTGCACCTGGAGCTGCTGCTGCCGCAGGGATTCCAGCAGCTGCTGTTCCTCCCCGCCCAGGGTCTGGAGCCGCTGTTCGGCGTCCTGGTTGGCGCTGCCCTCCTGCAGCTGTTCGGCGTTGAGCTCGGCCAGGCGGGCTTCGCTCTGCCGCAACCGTTCCTGCAGCTGCTGGCGTTCCGCCAACAGGGGGCCCAGCCGCTCCTGCAGCTCCTGGCGATCGCGGCTGCGCTGTTGCTGGGCCTCCAGCCAGGTGCCGGAGCGATCGGCCACCTCCCCCAGCCGGCGACGGGACAGCTCCACGGCGGCCTCGGCACTGCGGCAGGTCTGTTCCGCCTGCTCCAGGGCGCCGCTGTCATCGGCGGCCTCCAGCAGCTGCCGCTGCTGCCTGAGTTCGCCCTGTTGCCGCTGCAGGTCCAGGCGCTGGCGCTGCAGCCCCTCAGCCTCCTGCTGGTGCTTTTCGGCCTGGCGGGCCAACTCCCGCTCCCCCGCCTCCAGGCCGGCCAATTCGCTCTGCACCGCCAGCAGCTGGTCTTCGCCCAGCTCCTTGACTTCGGCCTGCAGGGCTTCAAGGGCCTTGCCGGTCTCCTGCAGGGCCAGTTCCGCGGCCGCAATCGCCTCGTTTTCCTGCGCCTGTTGCAGGCCCAGGGCTTCATGGCGGCTGCGCACCTGCTCCAGGTGCTCCCGGGCGGCTTCGCAGGTCAGCAGCTGCTCCTGCTGGCGGCCGATGTGGAGGCGCTGGCGCAGTTCCTGATAGCTACGGGCCTTGGCGCAGTCCCGTTCGAGCTTCTGGCGGCCCACCAGCAGCTCCTGCTCGACGATGCGGCAGCGCTCCTGCCGTTCCTGCACCTCGTCGAGCTTGCCGCGGGTCTGCTCGATGCGGCTGTCGAACAGGGCCACGCCAGCAAGCTCATCGATGATGCCGCGGCGATCGCGGGCGCTCATCGAGACGATGCGGGTCACATCCCCCTGCATCACCACGTTGCTGCCGTCGGGGTCGATGCGAAGGCGCCGCAGCTGGGTCTGCAGTTGCTGCAGGTTGCAGGCCACGCCATCGGCGCTGTAGCTGCTGCTGTAGGTGCCCCCCGGGGCCACCCGCAGCCGGCGGGTGACGCTCCACTGACGCTGGCCCGGCTGGATCCAGGGGCCCTCCGGTGGAGCCTCCAGGCCCGCTTCGGCCTCATCGGGCTGCCAGTCGCCCAGGTCGAAGTGGACCGTGACGGTGGTTTCCGCCGCCTTGCCGTCCCGCAGGACGGCGGAGTTGATCAGGTCCGGCAGCCGTTCGGCGCGCATGCCCCGGCTGCTGGCCAGGCCCAGACAAAAGAGCACCCCGTCGAGGATGTTGCTCTTGCCGGAGCCGTTGGGGCCGGTGACCACCGTGAAGCCGTTCTCCAGCGGAATCGTCACCGAGCCCCCGAAGGACTTGAAGTGACTGAATCCGACCTGCTTGATGTGAACCAACAGGCCCGCCCGCCGAGCGGACTGAATTTAGCGAAGTTGCTGACGCTGCCAAGGCCCCTCCCTAAGTTGAGGGCACGTGGCTGCGCCGATCCCTCGCCAAGCCAGCCCAGACGCCATGGACCCGGAGACCAGCGCCCCCTCGGCAGCCCCTGCCGTCAACGGCTCGGAGAGTGCCGGCCGTGAGGAACCCGGCCTTGCGGGCGAGCCGTCCGTGACAGCGCCGGTCCTGGGGGTGTTCCGGGAGCGGTTCGAATCCCTGTTGCCGCGCATCCAGCGGGAATGGCCCGAGGTGGCCCGCCACACCCTGGAGGCGAGCCGCGGCAGCCTGGACAAGGTCGCCGAGGCGATCAGCCGCCAGACCGGCCTGACCGCCAGCGGCGTTCGCCAACAGCTGCTGGATCTGCTGCAGGTCACCACCGAGCAGGCGGGCCAGGTGGCCGACAGCCTGCGGCCCCTGGAGGAGCAGCTTGAAGGCCTGCTCGACGAGCTCAACACCACCCTGCGGCCCAGGATCGAGAAACCGGTGCGCGAGAAGCCCCTGCTGGCGCTCGGCATTGCCGCCGGCGTGGGCCTGGTGGTGGGCCTGCTGCTCTCCTCCGGGCGGCGTTCGGCATGAGTCGCTCCTCCTTCGGCAAGGTCACGGCCCTGATGGGGTCGGTGATGGATGTGCATGTCCGTCTGGCCCTGCAGGAGGTCAGCAAGGAGAAGCGCCGCCTGATTGGCGGTGGCGTCTTCCTGGGCATGGGGCTGACGCTGTTGACCCTGTCACTGGTGGCGGCCCAGGTGGTGCTGCTGTTCTGGCTGCACCAGCGCTTTGCCCTGGGCTGGCTGGCCGCCGCCGCTGCCGTCGGCGCGATCGATCTGGTGCTCTCGGGGCTGTGCCTGCGCATCGGCGGTCAGCTGCTCAAGGGGCCCTATCTGCCGGAAACCACCGCCGGCCTGGCCCGCACCACCCGGGCGCTGACGGGGCGCTCCTGAGGCGGGACTTGCTCATCGGCGGGAGCCTCAGGGCAGCGCAAAGCGGCGGATCTCGGCGGTCCCGAAGGGCTGCTCCTGGCGCCTGACGTTGCTTACGGGTCCCCGGGCCAATGGCGGTCGCGACCGGACACCGGCGGCACCAGCTCCATGCAGGGCGCCGGCGAAAACGGCTGGGATTTCAGCGGATTTCATACTTCAACCACCGGCAATCGAGGCCGCCGTTGCTGACGGGCACCTTGCGGCTGGCTTTCATGCGCAGGGCGCCGGTCAGTTCGGGGTTGCCGCTCAGGAGCCACAGGGTCCAGCCGCCGCAGCGCTGTTTCAGCATCTGGCCCAGATCGGCGTAGAGCTGCTCCAGGTCTTCGCCCTGCCCCAGGCGTTCGCCATACGGGGGGTTGCAGACCAGGATGCCGGGCTGCTCCGGGGGCTGGAAATCGCGGGCGTCGCCCTGGCCCAGCTGGATCCAGGGGGACAGCCCCGCCGTCTCGAGATTGGCCTGGGCCTGGGCCAGCACCGCAGGGTCGCGCTCCAGGCCGATCACGGGGGCGAGGGGCCGGCCATCGGCCAGGGTGCGGCGCTCCAGGCCGCGGGCGGCGTCCACCTCCTGCTCCCAAAGCCCGGCGTCGAAATCCGGCCAGTGCTCGAAGCCGAAGTGGCGCGGCCGCCGGCGTTCCGTCGCTTCAACAGGGGCGCCAGCCGTGGAGCCAGCAGCGCGGCCCCAAGCCACCAGCGGTTCGCTCAACAGGCCCGGGGCCCGGTTCAGGGCCAGGGCGGCGGCCTCGATCAGGAGGGTGCCGGAGCCGCAGAGGGGATCACACAGCGGCACGCTGCCGTCCCAGCCGGTCAGGGCGATCAGGCCGGCCGCGAGGTTCTCCTTGAGCGGTGCCAGGCCCATGGCGGCCCGGTAGCCGCGGCGATGCAGGCTGGCGCCGGAGCCGTCGAGGCTGAGGATGGCGGTGCCGCCACCCATGCCGCCACCCGCGCTGCTGCTGGCGCCCCGGCCAGCACCGCCGCCGGCGAAAGGGCGGCCCGGGCTGAGGTGCAGGTGGAGGGAGAGATCGGGATCCTCCAGGTTCACCATCGAGCGGCTCCCCCAGTGCTCCCGTTGCAGGTCCACCAGGGCGTTCTTCACCTCCAGGGCGGTGTAGTGGCTGTGGTTCAGCGCCGGCAGGCTGCCGCTGGCCTCCACCTTGAAACTGGCCTCGGGTGGCAGCCAGCGATCCCAGTCGGCGGCGTTCTGCACGCCGTGGTGCAGGTCGGCGCGGCCGCGGCAGGGGAAGCGGGCCAGCTCCCGCAAGAAGCGGAAGGGCAGACGCGCCCGCAGGTGCAGGCGATAGAAGCCGGCCAGGTCGGTGCGGCAGGCCACGGCGCGCCGCAGGGGCCGGACGCCCTCGACCCCCAGGCCGATCAACTCCGCCGCGGCGGCCTCCTCCAGGCCGGGGGGGACCACGGCGATGACCTCAAACTGGCTGATGTTGCCCATGGCTCCATGGTGCTCGGCCGCTGGCCGGTTCGGTCATGCCCACCCCGGGTTCTGGGTCCGTAGCCGCGGCTCTGGTGGCAAGATGAACCCGTCGGTCTTTGGACCGACTAGGTGGCTCACACCAGTGTTTCGGACAGCGGTTCGATTCCGCTCAGCTCCATTTCCCGCTCCCGGTTCCGCCGGAAGCCATGCGGGGCTGCAATGGTTTCGACGGGGCATAAGGAGGGTGACTGAAGCCTGCTCGGTAAGAGCAAACCCGTAACAGCGAACAACATCGTTCGTTTCTCCCGTCAAGCCGCCCCCGTGGCTGCCTGACACTCTTAACGGAGACGGGGTGAGATCAGCCTTGTCACCCAAATGATCCATGGGGCCTGGAAGGGCCCTTTTCAGTGCGAAGCGTCCCATGGGGCCCGGATTTCAATCCTGGCCGAACGGCAATGTGGGCAAGGCTTGAGCGTGATCTCAGCCAGGCATCCAGAGGAGCCGATGCGGGAGTCGCGGACAACCAGCAGCGCCGTGCGCGTCCTTTCCCTCGGGGTGGTTGAAGAAGGCACCCAGCCCTCAGGGTCCAATTCCAGGCCAGTGGAGTTCACAAGATCGTGAACCGAATCCATGGCGGATTTGAGGATCTTCAGAACCGTGCGGTGATCCAGGGCAGTGAGTGGTCAGAGCGGGCAATTGCGCCCGTCGTCTCGTCCGTTGGTCTGGATTGTGAGGCCAGTTCTGACCCAGATACATTGCGATACAGCTCTGCGCCGCCTTTGTCATGGCTTGTCCTTGCCGCCTTCCAGGTTGGCCTTGGGCGACCCAGGCCGTTGGCCCCACGGCCTGCAGAGGCGCTGATCCCTGAGCCGCGCTGACCACGGCTGCGTGGGCCATGGCCCAGCCCCTTCTCAGTTGGGGGCTGGGTGCTCCGAGTCCCTGCCGACGTCAGGTTTGGCGGCCCCCAGCCTGGGCTCCTGGCCGGCCAGCAGGCGCCGGAGGTTGCTGCGATGGCGCCAGATCACCAGCACGGTGGTGAGTACGGCCAACAGCAGATAGGCGGGCCGCAGGCCCCCCTGGCCGAACCAGCCCAGCATCAACAGCGGCAGGCTCAGGGCCGCCACCACGCTCGAGAGCGAGACGATGCGGCTGAAGGTGAGCACCGCCAGGAAGATGCCGAAGCAGGCCAGGCCCACCGGCCAGGCGAGTCCCAGCAGCATGCCCAGCCCGGTGGCCACCGCCTTGCCGCCCTTCCACCCCAGCCACAGCGGCCAGATGTGCCCTGCCAGGGCCGCCAGGCCCGCGGCCACCACCCACCAGTCGCTGCCGGCATCGAAGCCGAGCGGCTGCAGCAGGGCCTTGGCCAGCAGCACCGCCAGGCTGCCCTTGAGCACGTCGACCACGAACACCGCCAGGGCCGGCCCCTTGCCCAGCACCCGCAGCACGTTGGTGGCGCCGGTCGACCCCGAGCCTTCGCGGCGGATGTCGATGCCGGCGAGCCAGCGGCCCGCCAGCCAGCCCGAGGGGATCGAGCCAAGCAGATAGCCGGCCAGCAGCACCAAGAGATTCAGCAGCATGGGCGAGGCAGGGAGCAGGCGTGGGAAGGAATCGGGCGGAGGCCCCGGGGTTTGTTCCCCCGGCGGGGGCGGCTTGGGCGGTTGGCAGCCCCGGCCCTGGATGGGGGCCGGTTGGCCGGTGGGCGCCGAACCGGGATTCAGCTTGCCTCAGGACCTGCGTTCACGGGTCGCTGAAGTCCCGCTCGTTGTGCCGTTCAGGAGTGACGTGCGTGTCCCGGTCCAGGGGCAGGCCTGGTGGTGGCTCAGATCCGGCCTTGTGCTGGTGCTCTGGAGCTGAGCTGCCTGCGGCATCGCTGTCTGGGGCCGAGCTCTCCATCAGTTTCACGCTCGCTTCGGTGGGTCGACCCCCATGGAAGATCGAACCCAAGGGATGGCTGATCGCAAAAGAAGGCTGACTCCAAGGGATGGCCCGATCTCGGGTCCCGCTTCGATGCCCCGGCTCAGTACAGGTCCTCGTCCAGCACGATCTCGCCGGGGCCGGCGGCGAAGGCCAGCCACAGGGGGAACTGCAGCAGGGGGATGTCCACCTCCCGCTCGGCCGCATCGACGACGATGAACGGCAGTTCGCCCCGCTCCTCGAGCCGATCGGCCCGCTCGATCGCCGCCTCGGAGCGCTCGAACAGCACGATGCCGCTGCTGGGGCCGAAGTCGTCGCGGCTGAGGCCGAGGCAATCCTGCAGGCCGCGGCGCCATTCCCCCAGCCGCTCCGGCTGGCCGGCCAGCACCAGGGTCTGGAAGCGATCGCCGTAGAGCTCCCCCAGGATGGCGATGGCGGCGGCGGCGATCAGCACGTTGCGGTTGCGGCTGCCGCTGCTGGGCTGGGCGCCGCGCCCCCCCTGGCCCAGAAACCAGTCCTCGAGCAGGGCGGCGCCGGTGGGCTCCAGGGTGCGCCGCAGCTTCCAGGGATCGGCGTAAAAATCGGGCTGGCCGCCATAGGTCTTCAGCAGTCGGCGGATCAGGGCCTCGTCCTGGCTGAACAGGCCGGCGGCGGCCGGTGCGGGGGCTGCTGGGATGCTGGCCGCCGCAGCCTGATGATCCAGCGGCGACGGCTGCACCAGCACCGGTTGGGCCACCAGCTCGATCTGCTCGGCCGCCACCGCCAGATCCTGCAGCGCCCCGACCAGGTACTCCTGAAAGCCCTTCATGCGGCGGGCAATGCCATCGGACTGGCCGCTGAAGCTGCTGGCGATCTGCTGCTCGATCTGGGTGCGGCGCTGCTCCAGGCCAGCGATCTCGGCTTCCAGATCCTGGCGCCGTTGTTGCAGCTCTTGCAGGGCCAGCTCCAGCAAAGCCGTTTGCGCCGGGCTCTCGGCGGCGGTCAGCTCCTGGGCCTCAGAAGACGGATCGGCCGGCGCGGCAGCGTCTGTCGGTGGAGCCTGGTTCGAAGGATCGGGGCCGGTGGGCTGGTCGCTCATGGCGTCGGGGAGGAGGCCAGATGGGGCAGGCGCAGCTGCAGTTGTTCGCGCAGGGTGCTGGCATCGAACAGTACCGGCAGGAAATGGATGCTGCGCTCTTCGCGGAAATAGAACAGCACCGGCAACCGGGGCCAGAACAGGGTCCAGCTGATCCAGTCGGCGTAGGGGAAGCGGCGGATCTCCTTGTCCCCCCGCCAGACCACCAGATCGGCCGATGCGAACTCCAGCCGCAACGTGCGGGCCTGCAGCAACAGGAAGCCGCCGAACAACACCAGGGCCATGGTCAGCCAGCGCACGCCGCTCCAGAAGGGTGAAACCACCAGGCAGGCGGGCCCCAGCAGCGTCACCCCCAGGGGCACCCAGAAGCGGGGCTCGAGGCTGACGGCGTCGCCGGCTGGGGGCAGGACGGCGGCTTGGATGGAGGCATCGGCGCTGGACATGGGGAAAACCCAGGCCATTCCATGGTCCCATCCCGCTCCATCCCCTGGTGGGACTGCGAGCCCAGCGCGGGGTGGGCCTACGTCCCAAACAGGATCTGGGTCAGCACCACATCGACCAGGGCCACCGTCACCAGGATCATCACCACGGCGCCGGTGGTGCTGGTGCCCACTTCTTTGGGGCCGCCGCGGGTGGTCAGGCCCCAGCCGCAGGCCAGCACGGCGATCAGCAGGCCGAACACCAGGGCCTTGATCAGCATCGAGGGCAGGTCGTCGGGCTCCATCCAGGTGCGCACCGAGTTCCAGAACACCGCCGGCGGCACGCTGTAGAGCATGGTGCTGCTCATCTGGCCCGACCAGATCGCCACCCAGAAGAACAGCAGACACTGGACCGGCGACATCACCACCATCGCCAGCACTCGGGGCACCACCAGGTATTCCACCGGATCGGTGCGCAGCATCGTGATCGCGTCGATCTGCTCGGTCACTTTCATCGTGCCGAGCTGGGCCGCATAGGCGGTGGCTACCTTGCCGGTGAGCAGGGTGGCGGTCAGCAGCGGTGCGATCTCGCGTGAGAGTCCCAGGGCCAGCAGGCCGCCGATGGCGGCGTTGGCCCCCTGCTTGGACAGCTCAGCCGCCACCTGGATGTTGAACACCGTGCCGACCGCCAATCCGGTGATCAGCACGATCAGAAAGCTGCCGGGGCCGGCCTCCAGCAGTTCCTGCACCAGATCGTTGACGCCGATGCGGCCGCGGGCGACGGCGCTGACGGCCTGGCAGCCAATCATCAGGCTGCTGCCGAGACGGATCAGCCAGCGGGGGGACCTCATGAGTGGGCTCCGGCAGCCAGGTGGTGGAGCCCCCGTTCCGGCCAGCGACGCATCACCACCAGCCCCAGCACGATCAGCACCGCCGGAATCAGCCCCATGCACAGCCGGATCGCCACGAGGGCACTGGTGGGTTGCAGGGTCACCAGCTTGGCCTGATAGCCACTGAAACTCATCAGATTGCCGAAGAAAAAGAGCGCGAAGCTGATGCAGATTTTCTGGGTGAACACCATCCAGGCGCTGTATAGACCAGCCGGTTTCTCCGGATCCACATCGATTGCATCCGGCAGCAGCGACCAGGGAATCAGATAGGCGGTGGCGGCGCCGAGGCCCGAAATCACGATCGTCAGCAGCAACAACGTCAGCCGTATGCTGTTAGCGAGCGAACCGGTGGGATGGACGGCGGCATCCAGTGGCGGCAGCAGCATCGCCGCCAGGCAGCCGGCGATCCACAGCCCGGAACCCAAGTGCAGGGCACGCACCCGGCCGAGGCGGTGCGACACCAGATTCCAGATCCACAGACCGCCGAGGCTGCTGAGGATAAAGGGCATGAGGATCCAGTTGCTCCAGCTCTCCGGTAGGCGCATGACCACCGGCAGGTAGATCAGGGCGGCGGTCTGCATCAGTTGCAGGGCACACCACAGCAGCAGGTACAGGCCCAGCACCATCAGGAAGCGGCCGTTGCTGCGCACCCGGCGCAGCAGGCGGCGGGTGCTGCCCCGTTCGCTGCTGGGAACCTGGCACGTGCTGGCCAGGGGGGCCAGGCCCCAGCTGCAGATCAGGGTGGCGACGGTGATGATCACCCCCGATAGCACGCCGACGCGCCAGTAGCTGCCGGCGTCGGCATGGTCGCGCAGCAGCAGGCCCCCCAGCACGGCCCCCACCAGGGTGGCGATGATCGAGCCGGTGAAGCGGGCCGTGTTCAGCCGGGTGCGCAGCGAAACGCTGGTGGTCAGCTCGGCGGCCAGGGCCGCATAGGGCAGGTTGACCGCGGTGTAGAGGCTGTTGGCCACGATCGAGATCAGCACGAAGATCGCGAACTTGATCCAGATCCCGCCGGGTGGCACCCACCACATCAGGGCCATGGCCACGCCCAGGGGCACCGCACTGCCGACGATCCAGGGCAGGCGAGGGCCCCAGGGGGTCTTGGTCTTGTCACTCAGCCAGCCGACGATCGGATCGTTGATGGCGTCCCAGAGGCGGGCCAGCATCAGCACCAGACCCGCCATCCAGGGCGCCATGCCCACGGCCGAGGTGTAGAAAATAAACAGATAGAAGCCGATCAGCGAGGCGGCCATGCCGGTGCCGGCATCTCCCATGCCGTAGGCCCAGAGCATGCGCAGCCGCGGGCCCGGTCCGAGGTCGACCGGATCGATGTACGCCTGGCGGTCGCTCGGGTCGCCCATCGCGGGTGCCTGGGGAGAAGAGGGGGGCAAGGCTGGGAGGCGCCGGCGGAAGTCATAATGCTTCAACCCTGGTCCAAGGCCAGGGACCTTCGGATCCAGGATCCGAATCAGAGCCCATACGGGCCACCCACCGACACAGCAGCCAGCCCCTCGGGGCGAACATCTGTATCAGTGCGGGCGTAGTTTAGTGGTAAAACCTCAGCCTTCCAAGCTGATGATGCGGGTTCGATTCCCGCCGCCCGCTTCCTTTTCTCGGCAACGGTTTTCGGCTCAGAGCCGTTGTTGCAGCTGCCCTTGGGGCCCCTGGGCGGCACCTGTTGCTGAGGGCCTTCTCCAGGTTGTGGGCTAAAACCTCTCCCCACTGGATGACCCGGCAAGCTCCGCGGCACCCCCGGGGCCAAGCGGAGTTTGGTCCGCGCAGTCCGGCCAGGGTCGATCACGCCCGTGGGATTGGCCGTATGGACCCATCGGGGTCGTCCAAGTCTCCGCAGGCGTCGGCTGTGCCGACGTCCACCGATTCGGCGATGTCAGCAGCTCCCTAAGCCTTTCCGGCCTTGGCCTTGCGCGACTGGGCCTTGCGGGCCTCGTCCTTGGCCTGTTGTTTGAGCCGGTTGGCCTCCCGCTTGCGCTCCTGCTCCAGGCGTGCCTGGTCCTGGTTGGCCGCCTCCGCTTCCTCGCGCTTCTTCTCCAGGTAATAGGCGTAGTCGCCCCGATAGAGCACCAGCTCGCCGTCCCGCAGTTCGACGATCTTGTTGGCCACCCGGCTGATGAAGTAGCGGTCGTGGGAGACGATCAGGGCGGCCCCCTCGTACTCCATCAGGGCGTCCTCCAGCATCTGCTTGGCGGGGATGTCCAGGTGGTTGGTGGGCTCGTCGAGCACCAGCAGATTGCAGGGGCTGAGCAGCATCAGGGCCAGGGCCAGGCGGGCCTTCTCGCCCCCCGAGAGCTTGCCCACCTCCTTGAAGACGGCATCGTTGCTGAAGCAGAAGCTGCCCAGCAGCGAGCGCACCTGGGTCTGGGTCCAGTCCGGCACCGCCTCGAACAGGGTGTCGATCACGGTCTTGCTCAGATCGAGGGCTTCGGCCTGGTTCTGCTCGAAGTAGCCGGCGATGACGTTGTGCTCCCCCAGGCCGGCCATGCCCTCATCGGGCAGCTCCATGCCCATCACCAGCCGCAGCAGGGTCGATTTGCCGGCGCCGTTGGGACCCACGAAGGCAATGCGATCGCCCCGCTCCACCTCCAGCTGGGCGCCGAGAAACAGGATCTTGTCGCCGTAGCTGTGGGAGAGGTTGTCGATCACCGCCACCTGGCGCCCGCAGCGGGGTGCCGGCGGGAACTGGAAGCGGGGGCCGCCGACGCTCTCCACCGGCGCCTCGATCCGTTCCACTTTCTCCAGCAGTTTTTCGCGGCTCTTGGCCTGGGTGCTGCGGGTGGCGCTGGCCCGGAAGCGATCGATGTAGGCCTGCTGGGTGCTGAGTTCCTTCTGCTGGCGCTCGAAGGCGGCCTGTCCGGCCTCCCGTTCCAGGGCCTTCTGCTCGAGGTGCTGGCTGTAGTTGCCCAGGTAGGTGCGGGCGATCCCCCGTTCGGTCTCAACGATCTGGTTGCAGACCCGATCGAGGAAGGCCCGGTCGTGACTGATCACCACCAGCGGCACGGTCTGGCCGCGGAGGTAGTCCTCCAGCCACTGGATCGTCTCCACATCCAGGTGGTTGGTGGGTTCGTCGAGCAGCAGCAGGTCCGGTTCCTGCAGCAGGATCTTGCCGAGGGCAAGCCGCATCTGCCAGCCACCGGAGTAGTCGGCCACCAGTTGGTCGGCCCCCTCCGGCGTGAAGCCCAGGGTCGGCAGCAGTCGGTCGATGCGGGCATCGAGCTCGTAGCCGTGCAGGGCCTCGAAGCGGCTCTGCAGGGTGCCCAGCTCCTGGATCAGGGCGTCGAGATGGTCGGCGTCGCTGGCGGCCTTTTCACTGCCCATGGCCTCTTCCACCTGCTGCTGGCGGTTGAGCACCTCCGCCGCCTCACCGAAGGCCTGGAACAGCTCGGCCCGCACCGTGCGGCGCGGATCGACGTCGAACTCCTGCTGCAGGTAGACGATCCGGGGCGCCCCCTGCTTGACCACCTGGCCGCTGCTGGGCTCCTCCAGGCCGGCGATGATCCGCATCTGGGTGGATTTGCCGGCGCCGTTGACCCCCACCAGGCCAATGCGATCGCCTGGCTTCACTTCCCAGGTGACATCCCGCAGCACCTCCCCGGTGGGATAGATCTTGCCGATGCGTTCAAGGCGCAGCACGGGAGCGAGGGGGGCCGGAATGGCTGCATCATCCTCCGTCGGCCGGGTCCGGCAGACTGCAGCGGACCAGTGCGGGCAGCCAGCGGGATGGGGCAGGCATGATCAAGCGCCTTGAACAGGTGGCCGCCCTGGTGGTGGCGGCGGGTCTGGCGATCGTCAGCTACTGGCTGTTCTTCAGTTGGGCCCAGGGCGGCGCCCCCGGCCCGCGCCAGGAGCGGCGCCAATCCCTGCTGCCGCCGGCCTCAGAGCCCGCCACGGGCCTTGATCAGCCACTGGCGGGTGGCGCTGTCGTCGACGCTGGCCAGGTGAGCCCGCACCTCGTCCACGGTCACCGGCAGACCCTCGGCGGAGCCGATCTCGACGATCCGGCCCAGGGCCCCGCTGGGGTCCTGCAGCGCCTGCCGGAACAGGGCCTGGGTGAGCTCGCCATCGGTGCTGATGCGCCGGTAGAGCTCGGAGGCATTGGAGGAGGCATTGGAGGTGGCATTGGAGGCGGCATTGGCGCTGGTCATCGCGGCAGATCGACTCCTCTGACCTTATGAACGGATGCGGCCACCGGCCAGGGGCCCGGGCTTGAAGCCTGTTCAGGCGGCGGTGGGACGGCTGTTTTCGTCGGTGCCGCTGGCGGAGGCATCCTCCATGCTGCGGGCATCCAGGCAGAGTACCTTGCGCAGCTGGGCATAGTTGGCGGCCAGGGCCTGGCGGCCTTCCTGCTGGGCGCCGTACTCGGCCCGCTGCAGCACGTGGTGCAGGTGGGTCAGCAGGTAGGTGCTGATCACGGCTGACACGAGCACGTCACTGCGCTCGGCCGTGCGTCGACGGCTGACCCGGGGCTTGGCGCCGGGAGCACGGGTTTCCGTCTGGGCCTGGGTCTGGGGGGAACGGGCCATGGATTCGGACCGGTCGGGGACCGGAAGGAGGGATGGATGGGGATGGGGGAAGAGCCAACCTCGCCGCAGTGCTGGGCCGCGGCTTGTCCTGTCAATGAAGGGCCTGGTCTGGAACAGGCGGTCGCGGAGCGACGGCCCCAGGAAGGGGCGGTCTCGCTGGCGCTGGGTCCTGTCTGATCGGGGGTCGGGGCTTGGCCGCCAGGGGATGCCGGTTGTTCGGGATCGTGAGGGCGGCCCAGAGGCTCAGGTGCTCAAGGTTCCACAAGCATACTTCTGGATACTACCCTTGACTAACTCTGTACACTTCGTCGTAGCCGAGCGGATCTCCGGCGCCGTGGCCACCCGTCAGACCTCATCCAGCGGGCGCCCCAAGTCGCCGCGCATTCAGGTGGTGCTGCCGGAAGATCTCTGCGACCGCCTGTCGGCCCTGGCCGAAACCGAGTCCCGCACCGTCAGCAACATGGCCAAGGTGCTGATCCAGCAGGGGGTGGAGCGCCTGGAGCGCCAGCAGGGTCAAGCCGAAGGGACCACCGGCGGCACCGATCGTTTTCGTCAGGTGCTCGAGCAACAGCAGCGCGATTCCCCCCGCCGCCTGCGGGGTGCTCCCCGCCGCCTGCGGCTGCAGCGGCCCAAGGGTTGAGCGGACGCGCCAGCAGGATCCCCGGCAGCGCTGGCGTCCCGACGCCGAGCCCGGTCGACGCGTCAGCCCCCATCGCTGGAGACGCCCAGTCGCGGCCCCTCCATGGGCCCGGCCCAGGACCGATTTCGGGAGAGCAAGGATTGCCGGGAACTTCATCAGCTTCCCGGGTCGTCCAGCGGGCTGAGGAACTCCGCAGGCCATGCCCCCAGGACGTCTGCCAGGGGGGCTTCCCCCTGGTCCAAGGCGCCCATCCTGGCGCGTCCTGATGGACCAGGGCTTTCTGACCCCTGCTCGCTGGCAGTCCCAATCCCATGGGGCGCCGGGGGGCGTCCGGGGCGCATGGCCTAGCGGCAATCACCACTGCAACGTCTGCCGATGACTCGAGGTCATCAGCGGCGGCGTTGCCAGCAGCGGCGGCGTTGCCAGCGGCAGCCGTGGAGCCCGGCCTCCCTCAGCGGCATCGACGCCAGATCAGCCGGGTACGGGCGCCCTCAGCCCCAGCAGGCTGGCCCTGGGCGCTCCGGTCACCGAGGGCATGGAGCCCCGATGGCGGCGCTGATGCCACCAGGCCAGTAGGGCGAAGGCCAGGGCTTCGCGCTGGTCATCGGCGATCCCCAACTCGGCCAATGGCCTCACGGCCATGCCCCGGCAGCGCCGCCGCAGCTGGGCCATCAGGGTCTGGTTGCGCGCCCCGCCGCCGGCCACCAGCAGCTCCAGTGGGCGTGGTCCCCGCGCCAGGTCCTGGGCCACCACCGCGGCCGTGAAGGCGGTGAGGGTGGCGAGGGCGTTGTGGGCGAGGGCATCGGTGGCGGTGCTGCCGGCGTCGGGGATCAGGGCCTGGATCTGAGCCAGACGGCGCTCGAGATCGGGGCCGCCGAACAGCTCGCGGCCGGTGGATTTCGGCGGGTGTTGCTGGAAATAGGGCTCCTGCAACCACTGGTTGATCAGCCGCTCCTCGACCTGCCCCCGGGCGGCCCAGGCGCCGCCGGCATCGAAGCTCAACGCGCCGGCGCTGAAGCGCTGGGCCGCCAGATCCAGAAGTGTGTTGGCGGGGCCGCAGTCCCAGCCGAGAACGGCCCTGCGCCGATCCTGACCGGAGGCCGGCGGCAGCAGGGTGAGATTGGCGATGCCGCCCAGGTTCAACAGGGCCCGCCAGCCGCCGACACCCCCCAGCAGGGCCGCGTCCGTCGCAGGCACCAGGGGGGCCCCCTGGCCGCCGAGGGCCAGATCGGCGCTGCGGAAATCGAAGATCACGGGGCGCTGCAGCCGTTGGGCCAGCCCGGGGCCTAGCAGCAACTGCCAGCTGGCTCCGGGCCGACCGGGCTCCGGCGGGCGATGCCAGACCGTCTGGCCGTGGCAACCAACCAGTTCGGCCTGCCCCGTGGGATCACAGGCCCGGGCCGCGGCCGCCTGGGCGTCGGTGACCGCCTCGGCCAATTCCAGCCAGTCCTGGGCCGGGAGCGCCTCGCCCTGGCCGGCGGCCACCAGCCGCTGGCGCAGACTGGCCGGATAGGGGCTGGCGGCGCTGGCCAGGATGCGCCAGCGGGGGCGGGACGGCCGGCCGCTGAAGTCCGCCAGAACCGCATCGACCCCGTCGGCGCTGGTGCCACTCATCAGGCCCAGGACCTTCATGGGTTCATCGGGATGGCAGGGCTTCGAGGGCCTCGGCGCTGCCCATGACCACCAGCACTTCGTTCTCATGCAACACCTGAGATCCGGGTGGATTGACGGTCAACTGGTTCACCGGACCGGCGGCCAGGACGCTCACATTGAAGCGCTTGCGCAGATTGAGGTCGCGCAGCGACAGACCCGCAAAGCTGGCCGGCACCCGCAGCTCCTCGATGCAGTTGTGATCATCGAGCCTGAGGCGCTCCAGCAGGTTGGGGCGCACCAGTTCAAGCCCTAGGCGGCTGCCCTGCATCTTGGAGGGGAACACCACCCGATCGGCCCCGACCCGGAGCAGCATCTTTTCGTGCAGATCGCTGGTGGCCCTGGAGATCACCTGCTGGACCTGCGTGCCCGTGCCATCACGCACGATCAGGGTGGCGGTGATGCTGGCCTCGATCGGTTCGCTGATCGCCACCACCACGGTGCTGACGTCCAGGGCTCCGGCGGCCCGGAGGGCTTCCTCATCGGTGCAGTCCACCACCCGCGCTTCGATGGCGGGAAATTGCTGGCGCAACTCGTCGATGGAGCGTTGGCTCATGTCGATGGCCAGTACCTCGGCTCCCGCCGCCAGCAACTCCCTGCAGACCGCACTGCCGAAACGACCGACACCGATGACGCAGAAGCTGTTGGCGATCCGATCCTGGCCGCCCTGCCATTTCCACCAGCGAGTCTCGGCCGGTTCAGTCACAGGCCTGGCCTGGGCGGGTCCCGTGGGCCAGGGCGATCGACCAGGCGGTGGCCCTCATGCGTTGGGCTGGGGGGTCATGCGCAGGTAGGGGCGGATCTCGGTGACGCCCTTGGGGAACTTGGTGCGGGCTTCTTCGGTGGGGATCGAAGGCACCACGACGCAATCGTCGCCGTTTTTCCAGTTGACTGGAGTTGCTACCTGGTGGTGGTCGGTGAGTTGCAGAGAATCAATCACCCGCAGAATCTCATCGAAGTTGCGGCCGGTGCTGGCGGGATAGGTGATCTGCAGGCGCAATTTTTTGGCGGGATCGATGATGAACACCGAGCGCACTGTCAGGTTGTTGAGCGCATTGGGGTGAATCATGCCGTAGAGGTCGCTGACCTTCTTGTCGGCATCCGCCAGGATCGGGTAGTCGACCGTGGTCTGCTGGATTTCATTGATGTCGCCGATCCAGCCCTTATGGCTTTCGGCGGTATCGACGCTCAGGGCAATCGTCTTGACGTTGCGCTTGTCCCATTCGGGGCGCAGGCGGGCCACCTCGCCGAGCTCGGTCGTGCAGACGGGGGTGTAGTCAGCGGGATGGGAGAACAGCACCACCCAGCTGTCTTGGCCGAAGTCGTAGAGGTTGATCGGACCGAGCTGGGAGTCCTGAGTGAAATCGGGGACGGTATCGCCGAGCTGCAGCACCATGGACCAGGAAAAGAATCAGAGATCTGATGTTGGCACAGCTCCTTCGCCGCTGTCGCCTGCCTCGCCTGGCCAGTGGCGCAGCCGCTCCCGCAGGCTCTGCATTCCGAGATCGGCCGTCGCCGAGATGAACACCATCCCCGGCTCCAGGGCCCGGGCCCGCTCCAGTTCGTTGGCGGGGCAGCGGTCGATCTGGTTGCCGATCACCAGTTGGGGCGCCTGCGAGCCGAGCCCCTCGAGGATGGCGCGCACCGTGCGCAGCTGCTCGGGCCAGGCGGGATCGGCTAGGTCGACCACCAGCAGCAGCCCGTCGGCGTCGAGGGCCTCCTCGATCGTCGAGCGGAACGCCTCCATCAGCTGGGCCGGCAGCGCCCGGATGAAGCCGACGGTGTCGGTGATCAGCAGGGGTGGATCGGAGCAGCCTTCGGCGTCGAGCAGGGTCAGGCGGCGGGTCGTGGGGTCGAGGGTGGCAAACAGCTTGTTCTCCGCCAGCACCGCCTCGGCGGCCGTCACCCGGGTCAGGGCATTGAGCAACGAGCTCTTGCCGGCGTTGGTGTAGCCCACCAGCGCCAGGCGGCGCAGGCCGGTGCGGGTCTGCCGCAGTCGGGCCCGGTGGTCGCCGAGCCGTTGCACGTCCCGCTGCAGCCGTTCGACCCGGCGGCTGATCGCGCGCCGATCTTTTTCCAGCTGGGTTTCACCGGGGCCGCGGGTGCCGATGCCCCCCCCCTGGCGCGACAGGCTCAGGCCGCGACCACTCAGCCGGGGCAGGCGGTAGCGCAGCTGGGCCAGCTCCACCTGCAGGCGGCCGGCGCCACTGGCGGCCCTCTGGGCAAAGATGTCGAGGATCAGCTCACTGCGATCACTCACCGGCAGATCCAGGAGCCGCTCCAGGTTGCGGGCCTGCACCGGCGTCAGTTCCCGGTCGGTGACCACCAGATCGGCCTGGAGCCGGCGGGCTTCCAGGGCCGCCTCCTGCAGCTTGCCCTCGCCCCAGATGGTCAGGTGGCTTTCGCCGCTGCGGCGCTTCTGCTCGACGATGCCCACCGGAATCCCACCGGCGCTGCGCACCAGTCCCTCCAGTTCGGCCATGTCGCGTTGGGCCAGCTGGGGATCCCCACCCATCAGGCAGAGCAGCAGCACCCGTTCGGGACCCTGGCGGGCAACGCCGCCCTGGGGCGCCGCCGATTCCGGCACCAGGCTGGCGGGATCCTGCACGCACAGGTCCGCCAGGTCGCCCTCCGCCTCCTGGTGCCAGGGGTTGTCGCCGTCGCCGGGGGTGAGCAGCAGGGCCGGCCACTGGCCTCCGGCACTGGCCTGATCGCCGTAGCGCAACCACAGGCAGGGGGCCAGGTCGAGGGCCACCACCGCCTCCTGGGGGCCGGGCAGCAGCGGGGTGGAGCGGCTGCCGCGTCGGCAGGTGATCAGCCGCAGGTCATGGCCCTGGCGGCGTTCGGAGCCCGGCAGCTTCTCGATCAGCCGCCCCGACTGCTCCAGGTCCCCCACCCACAGCAGGCGGCACAGCCCGCGACCGTCGAGCACCAGGCTGAGGGGCAACTCCAGACCATGGGATTCGGCCGCCAGCCGCTGCAGGGTGAGCAGATCGGCGGTGGCATCGGCGGGATGGCGGCGGTGGCAGAGCCGCTCCAGTCGCCGCTTCTCCGCGGGGCGTAGCCCGGCCGTGCGGCCCGCCAGGACACCCTGTCTCAAGAGCGTTGCACAAGCAGACAGCGGATGCCCGCCGCCGCGGCGCCGGCCTGATCCTCCGGGCTGTCACCCACATGCCAGGCCTCGTCGGCTGACAGATCGAGGGCTTCCAGGGCCAGCTGGAAGGGCAGGGCTGAGGGTTTGGCCGCCCCGGCCCGACTGGAGATCACGACGTGGTCGAAGCAGGGGGCCAGGTCCAGGCCGGCCAGCAGGCCGTCCAGCCGCTGGTCGAAGTTGCTGACCACCGCCAGCCTCAGCCCCTGCTGCCGCCAGGCCTGCAGCTGGGTGGGTACGTCGTCGAAGACCCGCCAGAGCCCGGGATCGGCGAAATGGTCAAACAGATCGCGGTGCAGGGCCGCTGGCGCCGGACTGGCCCCGGCCGCCACCAGCACCGCATCGATGCGCTGGGCCCACCAGTGCCGTTCGGCCAGCTCCAGGGCCTCGCCCTGCAGGCCGGGGAAAGCCAGGGGTGGAGCGGCGCGATAGACGGCCGGGAAGGCGCGGTCGATGGCCGCCGGGTCCACCGCCAGTCCGTGACCGGCCGCCACGGCGGCGTAGGTGCTGCCGATCGACTGGCGGAGCCCGATCAGGGTGCCCATGGCATCGAGCAGCAGGGCCCTGGGCCGGGGCCAGCTCGTGCGGGAGCAGGGGCTGGCGGTCATGGTCTCCAGTCCGCCAGCCAGCCGGCGGCCACCCGCAGGGTGTGGGACAGGCCCGGCATGCGGCTGAGATAGGCCAGCTGGCGCAACCGAAAGGCGGCCGGGCCCGCCAGGGTGAGGCCCGAGGCGGTCAGGC
This sequence comes from Synechococcaceae cyanobacterium ELA739, assembly GCA_037127935.1. Classification (GTDB taxonomy): domain Bacteria; phylum Cyanobacteriota; class Cyanobacteriia; order PCC-6307; family Cyanobiaceae; genus Cyanobium. The sequence continues at coordinate 78,030 of JBAXXM010000007.1, read as the reverse complement.
AGGCATCGCCCCGGCCCAGGGAGAACATCTCGCCGAGATCCTTCCACTGAAAGGCCTCCAGCGGTTCATCCAACAGGGAATGCAGCAGATTGGCCGCCAGCAGTGGCGCCTGTTGAAATGCCACCTGGGCCGTACCGGGCAGGGGTTGGCCTTCAGGACCCTCCAGGTGGGCCAGGTCGCCGGCCACAAAGATCGAGGGTTGCCCCACCAAGCTGAGATCGGCCTCACAGCAGAGCCGGCCCCGGCGATCGCGCTGGGGCTCCGGCTGGATCAGCGGCGGCCGGAAGCCGAGCCCAGCGGTCCAGATCACCCCGTCGACCGGCAGCAGTTCCTCGGGGGCTGGCTTCGCTCCAGCCCCGTCGTTGGCGATCGGGCAGCTGAGGTGCAGGCGATCCGCGCTCACCCGGGTGACGGCGGTGTGGGTGCGCAGGCGCACATCCCGCTGTCGCAGAGCCTTTTCCGCCTGTTCGCGGCTGAAGGAGCGGGCCTGGGGCAGAAGGGTCGGGCCCTGCTCAATCAGCTCGATGACCGCACAGCCCTGGGCCAGATCCGCCAGCTTGCAGGCCAGCTCCACACCGGTGGGGCCGGCCCCCACCACCGCCAGCCGCTGCAGCGGGCGGGCGGAGCGGCGCAGCTTCTCCAGCAGGTTCTGCAGGCGCTCCACATCGTCAAGGGTGCGGAAGCCGAGGCTGTGGGTGTCCGCACCGGGGACGCCGAAGAACTCCGGGCATCCGCCCGAGGCGATCACCAGGCGGCGGTAGGACAGGCTGCGACCGCTGGCGGTGTGGACCAGCCGCTGGCTGGCATCGATGCGATCCACCTTGTCCTGCAGCCAGCCCACCCCCTTGCCGGCGAGCAGGGCGTCGTAGCGGGGGGCAATCTCCCAGCGCCGCAGTTCGCCGCTGAGCAGCTCGTAGAGCAGGGGCAGAAACAAAAAGCGTTCCTGCGGTTCAATCAACAGGATCGGGGGATGGCGCCGGCTCTCGGCCAGGGCCAGGGCGGTGTAGAGGCCGGCAAAGCCCCCCCCGACGATCACGACGGGAGATGCGGCTGCGCTGGTCGAATCGCCCAAAGCCCGATCACTGTCCATGCGCGAACCCTACCCAGCGATTCCGTCAAGGGTGATGATGGCTCGATGCCTGCCCTTCCGGCCACGGGAAACGCCGCACCGCCACCGTCTTCACCGCCACCGTCTTCACTGCCCCTGCCTTCACTGCCCCTGCCTTCACTGCCCCTGTCTTCGCTCCAGGCCTCAGCCCCCCCATCTACGCAGGCTGAGCTGCCCTGCGATCGCCAGGGGCAGCCGCTGGATCCGGAGGCCGCGCGAACGCTGCTGGAGCCGTTGGATGCCAGGTCCCGGTTGGGCTGGGCTGCCGAGACCTTCGGCGAAGGCCTGGTGCTGACCACCAGCTTCGGCATCCAGTCGGCGGTGCTGCTGCACATGGTTAGCCAGCTGGGTGAGGTGGCTTCCGGCCGGCGCATTCCGGTGATCTGGGTCGACACCGGCTACCTGCCCGCTGAGACCTATCGCTATGCCGAGCAGCTGAGCGCGCTGCTGTCCCTCGATCTGCGGGTCGTGCAGGCGGCCATGAGTCCGGCCCGGATGGAGGCGCTCCACGGCCGGTTGTGGGAATCCGGCACGTTGGAGGATCTCCAGCTCTACAACCGCCTGCGCAAGGTGGAGCCCCTCGATCAGGCCCTGATTGACCTGCAGGTGCGCTGCTGGGCCAGTGGGGTGCGCGGGCGTCAGACCGACCATCGCCGCGGCATGAGCCCCCTGGATCCGGTGCGCGGGATCTGGTCCCTGAGGCCCCTGCTGGCCTGGACCAGCCGCGATGTTTTCTATTACATGCAGGAGCATGGTCTGCCCCAACATCCCCTGTTCGACCAGGGCTACTCGACCGTGGGCGACTGGCACTCCAGCGCTCCTGATGACGGCGATATCAGCGGCCGTGCCACCCGTTTCGGCGGCATCAATCAGGAGTGCGGCATCCATCTGCCGGGATTGATGGGCGAGGGCATCTAGGTGGCGGGCGGTCCGCCCCGCTGGCTGCTGATCGGAAACAGCCGCTGGCACTGGGCCCTGGCCGGCCCCGCAGGCTTGCGGATCGAGCACCAGATGCCTCCCGCCTGGGCCCTGGAGCCCGGGATCCTGGACGATCTGGTGGGCTGGGCGGCGGTGGGGCCGCTGCCGGCATCGGTGGCGCTGCCGCCTGAGCGGCAACTGCTGTTGGAGCAGGTGCCCCTGGCGGCGTTACCCCCCTGGTTGGGCCTGGATCGGGCCCTGGCCGGCTGGCTGGCCTGGCGCCGCCAGGGGCGGGGGGTGCTGGTGGCCGATGCGGGCACGGTGCTCAGCCTGACCCGGGTGGAGGGTTCCGGTCGCTTTGCCGGTGGCCGCCTGCTGGCCGGAGTCGGCCTGCAGCTGCAGGCCATGGCGGCCGGCACCGCCGCCCTGCCCAGGTTGGAGTTGCCGCTGACGGACCCGCCCGCAGGACCCCCATCTCCCGATCTGGACTGGCCGACGGAGACCCACCGGGCGATGGTCACCGGCGTGGTGCGCGGCCTGGCCGCGGCGGTGGCCGATGCTGCTCGGGAGGCCCACGGGCTGGAGACCGGCTGCCATCTGGTGGTCAGCGGCGGCGATGGCGCCCTGCTCCTGCCCCGGCTCCAGGTGCTGCTTGCCGGCCAGGGCGTGACGGTGGAGCTCCAGAGCGATCTGGCCCTGGAGGCGCTGGTGCAGCTTCAGCCGAACGCTGCCGGGGATGCCCCGGCTCAGGCCAGGCCCAGATCGGTGAGGATCTGATCGGCCATGGTTTCGGCCTTGACCTTGGTGTAGGCGGCTTCGATCCTGCCTTCGGCATCGATGACGAAGGTGTGGCGCATCATGCCCATGTACTCCTTGCCCATGAATTTCTTCAGGCCGTAGCTGCCGTAGGCAGTGGCGACCGGGCAGGGCTCGCCATCGCTGAGCAGGGTGAAGGGCAGCTCGAATTTGGCGATGAACTTGCCGTGGCTGCTCGCCCCGTCCTTGCTGATGCCCAGCACCCGGATGCCATGGCTCTCAAAGGCGCTCCAGCGGTCGCGGAAGTTGCAGGCTTCCTTGGTGCAGCCAGGGGTGTCGTCCTTGGGGTAAAAGTAAATGACCACCCTCTGGCCTTTGAGGGCCGCAAGGGTAACGGTTTCACCGTTTTGATCCGGCAGGCTGAAATCAGGTGCTGCATCGCCGATCTCAAGGGCCATGGCGGGGTTCGCGCAAACAGGGATGTGAGCCTAGACACCCGGCCCGTTGGTGTCGTTTCTGTCGCAGTGAGACCAAAGGCGAGCTGGGGCGGTGCCAATTCGAAGACAATCTTTTGCTGCCAAATCCGTTGGGTTTGGTATTATCGAAACGATTCCCCTGTCACCAGTCCCGTGCTCAAGCGTCTAGTCGCTGGTCTCGCCGTTGGAACGGCTCTGACCGCCGCCGCTCTGCCTGTTTCCGCTGCTGTTGATAACAACCTGCCTGTGCGTTGGAACACCGGCGGTGCTGTCTGGTCCACCCACCAAGACGCCTTCGACACCTTCTTCTCCTCCGGCGCTGTCACCGATCGCGGTCTTGAGGGTGGTCTCAAGCGCTCCGGCTGGACCGCCGATGAGGTGCGCACCGGCATGACCAAGACCTATTCGGTCAATCTGCTCGGCGTTTCTGATTTCCTGTATTCCGACGCCGGAGTCAAGTTCCTCAAGAACGCCACCGCCAGCTATTTCCCGTATTGGAGCATGAACACCTACGCGGTTCAGGCTCTGCGTGGCGCCATCATTGCTGACGCCGTCGACGGCAGCATCTCCTCGGCCGGCATCATGCGCGCCCTGCCCACCGATTTCCGCCTCGCCGATTTCTGCAACACCTACACCGGTGCCCAGAACATCTGCGCCGAAGGCCGTTGCCAGCCCGGAACCGCCCAGTGCACTTCCCTGCTCTCCTGGTACGTGTTCCTGCCCGCCTGCATCCAGGCCAACCAGGTCGTCGCCGCCGTGGTTGAGCGTCCCGCTCCCGCTCCTGCTCCCGCCCCTTCCCCTGCGCCGATTCGCGGTCTCTGGTGATCCCACGGCCCTCTCCCGGGCCAACGGATCCCAGCTTTGTTTGAGCCCCGGCCTTGCCGGGGCCCTGACCATGCCCCGCTCCGGCGGGGCTTTTTTGTGGCCCAACGCCACCGTGGTTCGGGCTGATCCATCCAACGCGCCGCCCCATCCACTGCTGGAGAGGGCCCGATCGTGTTGGGTTCAGGTGTGGGGCCGATCATCTTGCTGGTTTCAGGTTCAACACCAGCCTGGGGGCCTGACCGGTCAGAGCTTCAGGGGGACACAGCCGCTGCTTCGGGGCCGCCGGCCTGCCTCAGCCCACCCCAATCCATCCCTTCAGCCCGCCGAACCCAGGCACCGATGGGGCCCGCTCAGGGGGGGGACTGACCGAGCAGCAGGCTGTGGCGCAGGGGTTGGGGCAGGCGGACCCCCAGGTGTCGGCTGAACAGGGAATGCAGTCCCTCGATCACTGCGGTGTCCAGCTGGCGGCTGAGCAATCGCCGGTACTCCGCCTCCGGATCGAACCAGCGCCGCAATATGGGGCCATCCAGGGGCAGGCCCAGGTTTTCCTGCCAGCTCTGGTTTTCCAGCCGCCAACCCCGTTGTTCCAGCTGGGCCTGCACGGCCCCCGGTCCGGGCCCCTGACCCGTCAGCCAGTCCCGTTCAAGCGCCTGGGCCTGGCTCAGGGCCTCCGCCAGCTCCCCCGGCCCGGCCAGGGCTCCGTCGTGGGCCAGCAGGCTGCCCACTGGCCCCAGCAACGGTTCACTGAACAGCAACCTGGCCCGTGCCGACGGGGCCGCCACGGCGGTGAGGGCGTCGAGGCAGCCCTGAAGTCGCGCGCCCGTGTAGCCCCGCCAGGGTTGGCGGGCGGCCAGCCAGTCGAACTGCCAGCCCTCTTCCAGCTGTTCGGCCAGGTTCGCGGGTTGCTCGGGTGGCACGGTCAGCAGCCGGGGCCGGCGCAGGTGGTCGAGCAGCTGCAGCTGGGCCTGGAGCCGCTCCCGGTCGGCCTCGGCCGCCAGGGTGATCACCACCTCCCCTTCGCTGGCGGCTTCCAGGGGGTCGAGGGACCAGAGCAGGGAACGGGCCTCCAGCACCAGCACCCGATCCAGGCGCCGGATCGGCGCGTCCTGCCAGAAGCGCTGGCGCAGCCGGTCCAGCCGCTCTCCCTCGGCGGCGGCCTGGCGTTGCAGCCAGCGGCCCAGCAGGGGGTCGTCGGGACTGCTGCTCAACAGCTCCGGCTGGTCGTTCTCACTTTCGGCCGCGGCGGCCAGCTGGGCGGCCCGGCGCTGTTGCAGCCGCTGCCGCAGGGCCCCTTCCCAGCCCAGCTGGCCGGGCTGCCAGAACACCTCTCCCTGCAGGGCGGTGGGCAGGTACTGCTGGGCCACCCAGTGCTCCGCGTAGGCGTGGGGGTAGCGATAGCCGACGCCATCGCCGAAGGCCTGGCCATCGCGGTTGGCGTCCCGAAGATGGGAGGGCACCTGCTGTTTCTGGGCCGCGCGGACGGTCTTGATCGCATCGAACAGCCCCAGACTGCTGTTGCTCTTTTCGCTGCCGGCCAGATAGAGGGCGGCATGGGCGAGGGGATAGAGCCCTTCGGGCAGTCCCACCCGGTCGAAGGCCGCCGCACAGGCCTCGACCACCACCATCGCCTGGGGATCGGCCAGGCCGATGTCCTCACCGGCGGAGATCAGCAGCCGCCTGAGGATGAAGCGCGGGTTTTCGCCGGCCTCCAGCATCCGGGCCAGCCAGAACAGGGTGGCATCGGGATCGGAGCCGCGGATCGACTTGATGAAGGCGCTGATCGTGTCGAAGTGGGCGTCCCCCTGCTTGTCGTAGAGCACCGCCCGCTGCTGGATCGACTCCTCAGCGATCGCCAGGTCGATCACGATCTCGCCGCTGGCCTCGGGCGGCGTGGTCTCCACCGCCAGCTCCAGGGCATTGAGCAGGCTGCGGGCATCGCCTCCGGCCACATCGAGCAGATGGTCGGCGGCCTCGGGCAGGATCCGCACCCGGCGCTGGCCGTAGCCGTGTTCGGGATCGCTCAGGGCCCGATCGATCAGCTGGCGCAGGTCCTCCGGCTCCAGCGGCTGCAGCCGGAACAGGCGGGCCCGGCTGACCAGGGCCTTGTTGACCTCGAAATAGGGGTTTTCGGTGGTGGCGCCGATCAGGGTGAGGGTGCCGTTCTCCACCCAGGGCAGCAGGGCGTCCTGCTGGGCGGCGTTGAAGCGGTGCACTTCATCGATGAACAGAATCGTGCGTAGGCCGTGGTGCTCCAGGCGTTCGCGGGCGGCATCCACCTCGCTGCGCAGATCCTTGACCCCCGCCAGCACGGCGTTGAGGCTGCGGAAGGAGGCGCGGGTGCTGCCGGCGATGATCCGCGCCAGGGTGGTCTTGCCCGTGCCCGGCGGGCCGTGCAGGATCAGGTTGCCGACCCGATCGGCGGCAATGGCGCGCCGCAGCAGCCTGCCGGGTCCAAGGATTGCCGTCTGGCCGACGAAGTCCTCGAGGCTGCGGGGCCGCAGCCGATCAGCCAGCGGTGCAATCCGGCTCAGGGCCTGCTCGCGGCGGTGGCTGAACAGATCGCTCAAGGTGGGGCGCCGGCCCTCAGGCTGGGCTCACGGGCCAAGCCATCATCGGTGCCTGATGGCCGGCTCCGATGGGGCCGGGCTCGACCACGGCACGACCTGGCGCCGCTCGGTCGGTCCGAAACCAGGACGCGGCCGCACATCAGCCCAACGGCCTCGGATGCCATCATCGGGCTCACCGGCCCAGGCTTGTCCCTTGCGATTGCCCGCCCCAGCGCCCAGGGCCGCCTGGCATTGCCCCCCTGGTGCCGCCCTCGCCGCCCCTCTCACCCTTGCCCTCTGCCTGGGGCTGCTGGGCTGTGGGGCCGAAAAGGCCCCGCCGGAGCGGATCCCGAAGGTGCAGGTGACTCCGGTGTCGCGCAGTGCCTTCCAGGACAGCATCGACACGATGAGCACCCTCGAGTCGATCGAGGAGGTGGATCTGGCGGCCCAGGCCAGTGGCCGGATTGAGCGCCTGCTGGTGCAGCAGGGGGACCGGGTGGGGCGGGGGCAGCTGCTGCTGGTGCTCGATCAGACCCAGGGCCAGGCCGAGGTGGCCAGGTTGCGGGCGGAGGTCGAGACCAATCGGCTCAACTTTGAACGGTATGACTATCTGGTCAAACAGGGAGCGGCCAGTGCCTTCCAGCGGGATGAGTTCCGCCAGCGCTACCTCTCGTCGCGCCAGGATCTGATTGCCCGTCGCGCCGATCTGGCCTTCCGGGATCTGCGGGCGCCGATCGACGGCACGGTGGGTGATGTCAAGGTGAAAGCGGGTGATGTGATCCAGGCCGGAGCGCCGTTCACGAACCTGATCCGCAACGATCGCCTGCGGGCCCGGGTGGAGGTGCCGGCGCTCTACGCCCCACGCCTGCGGCTGGGCCAGACCGTGATCCTGATGGATCCCGCCAGCAACCGACCGCTGGCCCAGGCACCGCTGAGCTCGATCGATCCGGGAGTGGTGCCGGGCAGCCAGTCGTTGCTGGCCAAGGCTGAGTTCGCCAACCCCGGCCAACGGCTGCGCAACGGCCTGCGCACCCGGACACGGCTGATCCTCGAGGACCGTCTGCTGCCTTCGGTGCCGTTCACGGCGGTCACCCAGATGTCGGGACAGAGTTTTGTCTTTGTGGTCGGCACGCTGGCGGAGTTGCGGCAACGCCCGGGCAAGGCCGATCTCGCCGCCGCCGCCCGGCTGCCCGCCCGCACCCGGTTCGCCCTGCAGACACCGGTGCGGCTCGGTCCCCTGCAGCACAACCGATACCCGCTGCTGACGGGTCCGGGTGAGGGCGAAACGGTGATCTCCGCCAACTTGCTGAGCCTGCGCCACGGCCTGCCGGTGCAGGTGCGTTGATCAATGCCTGGATTGGTCGCCCAGGCCGGGACAAGTCAGGGATTTCCGGTAACTTGCCTGCGGTACGTTCCTGAAACCCTGTGCGCCGGCCGGCTACCCAGCCCCGTTCTGCCATTCCCGGGCGATGGCAAACGCTGGCTTTGGCGAGTTTGCCGCTGCTGGTCCTGCTGACGGCTTGCTCTGGAGAGGCCCCCAAGGCGCAGCAACCGCTGACGGTGCAGGCCATCACCATCGGGCCGGGCCGTTTCGCCCCCGGGCTTGAGGTGGTGAGCCGCATCCAGTCCACCAGCAACGTGGTGATGCGGCCCGAGGCGGATGGCCGCGTGGTGCGCATCCTGGCCAGCCAGGGCCAGCGCGTGAAGGCGGGCCAGCCGATCCTGGTGCTCGACAACGTCCAGGAGTCGGCCACGTTGGATGCCAGCCGTTCGGAGGCGCTCAAGGACCGGGCCAATGCCCTGCGATACATCTTCCTCAATGATCAGGGGGCTGTGTCGACCAAGGACCGCGACTACTACGTCACCCAGGCGATGCAGAGCCGGGATCGGGTCCGGGCCAATGCCGCCACCCTCGGCTACAAGTTCGTCACCGCACCGATCGACGGCATCCTCGGCAATCTCGACACGGTCAAGCTGGGCGATTTTGTCCAGAAGGGCCAGGCGATCACCGGGATCGTCAACAACTCCATGCTCTGGACCCTGATGGATGTGCCCGCCACCCAGGCCAGCCAGGTGCGCCTGGGGCTGCCGGTGACGGTTACGAGTCAGGGCAATCCACCGATTCAGGGCGTGGGTCGGGTCGTCTTCATCTCCCCCTATTACGGTGAAAATGACGGCAACACGTCCCCCAACACGGTGCTGGTGAAGGCCGTGTTTCCCAACCTCAGCGGCGAGCTGAAAACCGGCCAATTCGTCAAGAACCGCATCATCACCGGCATGTCCGAGGAGCTGGCGATTCCCGCCCAGGCCGTGCAGATGAAGGCATCTCAGCCGTTTGTGTTCAAGCTCTATCCACTGCGCCAGGTGCTGCCCAAGATCAAGGCCTCGCCCCAGCTGTTGCCGGCCCAGAAGGAGGCTCTTGAGAAGCTGCCCGGCAGCACCCCGATCGCCGTGCAGGTGGCGGTGCGACTTGGCACGATGCAGGGCGATGCCTTCCCGGTGCTGGAGGGGCTGAGCAAGGGGGATCAGGTGGTGGTCAGCAACACGGCCTTGTTGCGTTCGGGAATTCCTGTCCAGGTGGCCGGCAGCGGCCCCAGCATCTGAGACCACCATGTCGCTTTCCGATAATTTCATCAAGCGGCCGGTCCTGACGACCGTCTGCAGCATCCTGATCGTGCTGGTGGGTCTGATTGCCATTCCCAGCCTGTCGATTGAAAATCTGCCGAATATCGCGCCACCTCTGATTCAGGTCACGGCCAACTACGGCGGCGCCAACTCCGTGGTCACCGAGCAGGCGGTCACCAATCCAATCGAGCAGCAGATCAATGGTGTGCCGGGGGCGAATTACATCTCGTCCACCAGCAACATGACCGGTAACAGTGTGATTTCGGTGTACTTCAATGAAGGCACTGACATCAACATCGACCAAGTGAACGTGCAGAATCGCGTTTCCCTGGCGATGCCGCAGCTGCCGCAGCAGGTTCAGGCCACGGGCGTCTCGGTCACCCAGAGCACCCCTTCGATCCTGCTGGCGTATCAGGTGTCATCGACCGAGGGACAATTTGACTCCGCTTATCTCAATGGCCTGATTTACGAGAATCTCTACTACCAGCTGGGACGCGTGCCAGGGGTCGCCGACATCAGCTTGCTGGGCGGCAGCAATCCGGCCTTCTGGCTGTTCGTCGATTCGGACAAGCTCACCGCCAATAACCTCACGGCCGATCAGGTGGTGGCGGCAGTCAAATCCCAGAATTCCGTGGCCGTCGGTGGCATCGTCGGTGGTCCGCCGGCTGGGGGGAATCAGCTGTTCGCCTATCCGATACTGGTCCAAAACAACGGCAACCTGGTTTCGGTCGAGGAACTCAACAAGTTGATCGTCGGTCGTTCCCCGATGGGCAACCTGCTCCATCTCAGCGATGTGGGCCAGGCCACCTATGGCTTCAACAGCTTTGGCCAGTCGGCCGTCAGCAAGGAGGGCGCGCCGGCCCTGACTGTGGCGGTGTTCCAGACACCGGAAAGCAATGCCCTCGATGTCTCGGAGGCGGTGGTGAAGGTGATGAATCAGTTCAACCAGACCGTGCCACCGGGTGTGACGGTCAAGGAGATCTATAACATCGGTCAGTTCATCGAATCGGCCGTCGAAGGGGTGGTGGATGCCCTGGGACTCGCCATCGTGTTGGTGTTGTTGATTCTCTATATCTTTCTTCAGGACTGGCGGGCCACGGTTGTGCCCAGCCTGGCGATCCCGATTTCACTTGTTGGCACCTTTGCCTTCGTCAAGGCGTTCGGTTTTTCGATCAACCAACTCACCCTGCTCGGTCTGGTCCTGGCCACCGGCTTGGTGGTCGATGACGCCATCGTCGTGATCGAAGCTGTCTCCAAGAATCTCGAGAAGGGCATGCGCCCCCGCATGGCGGCCCTGGACTGCATGGGGGAGCTGATCGGGGCCCTGATTGCTACGGCTCTGGTGTTGATGGCCGTGTTCGTCCCGGTGGGCTTCTATCCGGGCAGCATCGGCATCATCTACCGCCAGTTCGCGCTGACGATCGCCTTCTCGATCGCCATTTCCGCTTTCAACGCCATCACCTTTTCGCCGATGCTCTCGGCCCTGCTGCTCAGAAACGAAAAGGCCAAACCACCGGGGCGACTGCTGGGCAGCATCGCCGGCCTGATCGTCGGCCTGGCCTTCGGCCGCTTCAGCGTCGCCTCCTTCGGCCCGATCGCCTGGGTGATCGGGATTGGGTTGGGTGTGCTGGGTGGGGCCAACCTTTCCTTCGTTTTTGATCAGTTCAACCGCTTCTTCGCCCGGATTGAGAAGGGATACGCCGGCTTGGTTGAGCTGTTGATCCGCAAGCGCCGCCTGATCATGGCCGGCCTGGCCGGTGGCATCGTGCTGACGGTCTTTGCCTTCGGCGCCCTGCCCACGGCCTTCATTCCGGAGGAGGACCAAGGCTATGGGCTGGGAATCTACCAGCTCCAGAACGGCGCCTCCCTCAGTCAGACCGAGAAGATGGGCCAGGAAATCGCCAAGGTTCTGGATGAGGAGCACGAGATCATCGCCGGCTCCGTGATCAGCGGCTACGGATTCAATGGCTCCAGTCCTGATCAAGGGGTGTTCTTCTACGGCTTCAAGCCCCTCGAAGAGCGCAAGGGTGCTGATCAGAAGGCCCCGGCCATTGTCGCCCGCCTCAACGCCAAGCTCAGCAAGCTCAGCAGCGGCTTGGCGGTCGCGGGTCAGCCCCCGGCGGTGCCAGGTTTCTCAAGCCAGGGTGGCTTCTACTTCCAGTTCAACGATCTCAGCAACGGCGGCTATTCCTTCAACGAACTGGACGACCTGGCCAACAAGCTGGTGTCCACCGGCAAGGCCACGGGTGACTTCGGCTCCCTCTACACCCAGTTCATTCCTAGTGCCCCGGCCTTCGGCCTCAAGATCGATCGCGCCATCATCGGCGCCCTTGACGTTGATTTCCAGCAGGCGATGAACACCATCGCTGTGTTGGCCGGTGGCAACTACTCGGGGCTCACCTACGAAAGCGGTCAGGTCCGCAACATCTACGTGCAGGCCCAGGCCGCCAATCGCAGCAAACTTCAGGACATCCTCAGCTTCTATGTCCGCAATCGCCAGGGCAAGATGGTACAGATGTCGGAATTCGCGAAGGCCGAGCTCACCAGTGCACCGCCGATCATCAGCCACTACAACCTCTACCGCACCATCCTCGTCCAGGGTGTGGAGGCGGCTGGCAAGAGTTCTGGCCAGGCCCTGGCTTCGATTCAGTCGGTCTTCAAGAATCTCGATTTCAATAACATCGGCTATGCCTTCACCGGTCTAGCCGCCCTGCAGCTCTCTGCTGGCAATGCCACGGTGCTGGTGTTCGGTCTTGGCGTGCTGGTGGTCTATCTGGTGCTCTCAGCCCAGTACGAGAGTTACGTCACGCCGGTGATCATTCTGATGACCGTGCCACTGGCCATGCTTGGCGCCCTGGCCTTTCTGGCCCTGCGCTCGATCGACCTCAACATCTACGCCCAGGTGGGTCTGGTCACCCTGATCGGCTTGGCCGCCAAGAACGGCATCCTGATCGTCGAAGTGGCCGAACAACACATGCACGCCGGCATGACCGCCACCCAGGCCGCCATCGCCTCGGCCGAGTCGCGCCTGCGGCCGATTCTGATGACCGCCATCGCCGCCCTGGCGGGCTTCCTGCCCCTGGTGGTGGCCAGCACCGCTGGCGCCAACAGCCAGCAGTCCCTGGGCACCGTCATCTTCGGTGGCCTGCTGGTGGCCACCGTGTTGTCGCTCGGGGTGGTGCCACCCTTCTATGTCGTGATCAAGCATCTCGAGGCCCGCTGGTTCCCCGAGCAGCCCGAAGAATCGGAGGTCACCGCCGGCAGCCACAGTTCCTGATCCCCTTGTTCGGATACGGACCTACCCAGGCCAGGGGGCAAGCCTGAACATCTTTGGCCTTGGCAGGTCCGCGGCAAGGGCCACCGCCAGCCTCGTTGCCGATCAGGTGATCACGGTGGGCCGCTCCATGCCGGTGCGGCTGCGGATCTCCGCCAGCTCGTCGATCGCGGTGATCATCGCTGCCAAGGCCGCCTGGGGATCCTGGTTGAGATCGCCGCCGGGGGGCACATAGCTCTCCAGGTACACCCGCAGGGTCGCCCCCTGGGTGCCGGTGCCGGAGAGGCGCAGCACCACCCGGCTGCCGTCGTCGAGCAGCAGCCGCAGACCTTGACCGCTTGTGATCGAGCCGTCCACCGGATCGGTGTAGGCGAAGTCATCGGCCGTGGCGATCGTGCGGCCGGCGAAGGGCTGGCCCACCAGCTGGGGCAGCATGGCCTTGACGCGGTCGTAGAGGCCGTGGGCGGCGTCGCTGGCGATCGCCTCGTAGTCGTGGCGCGAGTAGTAGTGGCGGCCGAAACGGCCCCAGTGCTCCGCCATCACCTCGGCCACCGAGCAGCCGCGCACCGCCAGGATGTTGAGCCAGAACAGCACCGCCCACAGCCCATCTTTCTCGCGGATGTGGTCGCTGCCGGTGCCGAAGCTCTCCTCGCCGCAGAGGGTGATCTGGCCCGCATCGAGCAGGTTGCCGAAGAATTTCCAGCCGGTGGGTGTCTCGTAGCAGTGGATGCCCAGCGCTTGGGCGACCACATCGGTGGCGGCGCTGGTCGGCATCGAGCGGGCCACCCCCGCCAGTCCCTTGGCGTAGCCGGGTACCAGGGTGGCGTTGGCGGTCAGGACCGCCAGGCTGTCGCTGGGGTTCACGAAGCAGGCGCGCCCCAGGATCATGTTGCGATCGCCGTCGCCATCGCAGGCGGCGCCGAAGTCGTAGCTGTTGCCCTGCAGCAGCAGCTCGGCCAGCTCATGGGCATAGGTGAGGTTGGGGTCCGGGTGACCGCCGCCGAAATCCTCCAGGGGCGTGCCGTTGCGCACGGTGCCGGCCGGAGCGCCCAGGACCCCTTCCAGCAGGCGGCTGCCGTAGGGGCCGGTGACCGCATGCATCGCATCGAAGGCGACGCGGAAGTCGCCCTTGAGCAGGGCGGCGATGCGGTCGAAATCAAACAGTTGCTGCATCAGGGCGACGTAGTCGTCCACCCCATCGATCACCGTCACCGTCATCGCGCCGATGCTGTGGCTGCCGGGGGCGTCCAGGGGCAGGGGATCGGCGTCGACGATGCGGTACCCGTCGAGGCTCAAGGTGGCGGCATGGATGGCATCGGTGACCGATTCCGGAGCCGGGCCGCCGTTGGCGCCGTTGATCTTGACGCCGAAATCGCCGTCGGGACCGCCGGGGTTGTGGCTGGCCGAGAGGATCACGCCACAGGCGGCGCCGTGTTGGCGGATCAGATTCGAGGCGGCCGGGGTGGAGAGGATGCCGCCGGTGGTGGTGATCAGCCGGCTCACCCCGTGGGCGGCGGCCATGCGGGCGATCACATCGATGGCGGCGCGATTGCCGTAGCGGCCATCACCGCCGACCACCACGGTGCCGCCGGCGATGCCCGGCACCACCCGCAGGGAGGCCTCGATGAAGCTCTCCAGGTAGTGGGGGGTCTGGAACTGGCGGCTGCTCTTGCGCAGGCCGGAGGTGCCGGGCTTCTGATCCGTGAAGGGCTGGGCCAGGGTGACCTGACGGATCGCGCTGCTGGTCATCGGCATCGCCCGTCGCCGGGTCCGCTGGAGGCGGCACCAAATTACGCCCTTCCGTGGCTAAAAGCGCTGACGGGCCCGGGCTGCCTCGGTAAGTTGTACCCATGTCAAATTCCGCTGCTGCCGGTGCCACGGCCCTGACCCGGCTGGGTCTGCTGTCCTGCCTGGGTGTCACCCTGCTGGCAGGCCTGCCCGTGGCCGCTGAGACGCTGCCTTACCCGCAGGCGTTGGCCTTCGCGGACAAGAGTGCCCATGCGGTGCTGGCCCGGGCGGGGCGGGAAACCTGTCTGCGGGGCAAGCTCACCAAGGCGCTGCTGGGTCTGTCCAACAGCTGTGAGGCCGCCCGCATGACCACCCCGCTCTGCCGTCTGGCCGATAAGGCGGTGATCGTCACGCCGATGAGCCTGGCTTTCATGGATCTGACCTCCCGGCAACTGCTGGATCTGATCGCCGGTGGCACCGGTGTCGTGGCGCCTTCGGCCACCGGCCCGCTGCCGTCGGCGCCTGAGTCCACGGTCGAGCCGTAGGGATCAGCCCCTTGGCTCAGCGAGCCGGCGGTGGGGAACCGAAGCCGAAGTTCATGCCGCCCAGGGCTCCAGCCGGCTTGTTGTCACTGTTGGCGCTCGGTTTGATCTGGGGTTTGCAGAACGTCGTCAGATCCTTGGCGGCCTTATCCAGACTGTCGCGCCGACTCTGGCTGTTGCTGGCCGCGACGCGGGCCCGCTGACTGATTGACCAGAGCACGTCCTTGCAGCTGGCTGGCAGGCGGGGATGATCCAGCAGGGGATCGGCCTGGCTGCGGGCCTTGTCACAGCTGGCTACCGTGTTTTCGCGACCGCAGTTGAAGACGATCAGCTGGAGGGTGCGGAAGGTTTCGCTCGGCGGGAACAGCTCGGGCTGGGGGGCCGCCAGCCCAGGGGCTCCGCTGAACAGGCTCAGGCCACAGCTGGCGAGGGCGCTCAGGGACCAGATCGGCGGGCTCAGGCGTGGGGTGGACCGGGCCATGGTGAGGCGGGGATTCATCCCATCATGGCGGCGTCCGGGAGGGTCAGGTCGGCGGTGGCGCTTCCCTGCCGCAGCAGCACCTGGCTGGCCTGCCAGCGCTGGGCCAGCAGGGGGCCGCTCCAGCTGGCTGAGGCCGTCAGCAGGTGCAGCAGCCAGGGGTTGTGGCGCAGCAGGTCCGCACGCCCCACTTCCCGGGCCTGGTCGGCCTGGATCGGGCGGATCTCCTGCAGCCGTTCGTCGCTGATGGCGGCCAGGACCCGATCGAGGGCCTCTGGGTCTCCCTGGCTCAGAACCGGCAGCAGCTTTCGGGCGGCCACCAGGGCATCCCGCAGGGCCATGTTGATGCCCTGGGCGCGCAGCGGGCTCATCGGATGGGCCGCGTCCCCCAGCAACAGCAGCCCGGGCCGCCACCAGCTCTCGAGTCGGCCCACCTGCACCGGCAGCCGTACCGGCCCCTGGATCGCCGCCAGCGGCACGGCCCGCAGCCGTTGTGCCAGTTCGCTCGGGCTGGCCAGGGCCCAGCGTTCCCGCCAGTCGGCGCTGGTGGCGGGAGCGGTGCCGGCAGGATCCTGCAGCCAGCCCAGTTGCACCCCTCCATAGACCGAGGCGTAGAGGGCAAAGCTGTCGCCGCCCCCCAGCACGGTCACGAACTGCCCCTGGAGCCAGTCGGCCACCGGTTCGGCAGCGGCCGATGACAGCCGGAACCAGCGCACATCCAGCGGCTCACCCAGCGGGCGGAGTGCCAGGGCTGACTTCTGGCGCAGCAGCGAGGCGCGGCCGTCGCAGGCGACCACCAGTTCACCCCGCACCTGGGTGCCATCGTCAAGCTCCACCCCGACCACCCGCTCGCCATCGCGCAGCGGTGCCACGATCGGTCGGCCCTTGATCACCCGAGCGGTGGGCTGAAGGCGCACCTGCTCCTGCAGCCAGATCAGCAGGGCTTCCTGATCGATCAGGGTGCAGGGATGCCCGCTGCCCATGGGTTCGGCCACCTGAAACAGCAGCCGGCCGTTGGCCCAGAACGCCCAGCCCCGGAGCGGGCGTTGGTGGATCGTCCCATCCAAGGGCAGCAGCCCCATCGCCGCCAGGGCCGCCAGGCCGCTGGGCATCAGGGCCTCTCCTCGGAACTGCCGCGCCGAGTTGGGGCTGGCCTCCACCAGGGTGATCGTCACCCCCTGGCGGGCCAACAACAGTGCCAGGGCGGCTCCAGCCGGACCGGCGCCGGCGATGACCACCCCCGTGGCGGCGGTGGAGGAGCTCAGGTGAAGGAGTTGTAGTTGGGGTTCTGGGCCGAATCCTGTGGTGTGACGCCGAGCAGCCCGTGCTTTTTGTTCAGCAGGTAGTCGACCAGTTCTTGCTGCAGGGTCAACAACTCGCGGGTGCAGCCGCGAAAGGCGGCGCGATGCCGAATCTCATCGTGGCGGGTGTGCAGATCCCGCAGCATCAGATTGATGGCGTCGAGTCGCGGGGTGGTGCCGCGGGAGGGGGGTACCGGGTCCATCGGACGACCTGACGTTCAAAGAAGGCGCAGTCCCATCGTAGTCGCGCCCTGGGCGGACCCCAGCGGGGCTGATCCCGTTGGGACTGATCCCGGTGGAACGGACCGCGAGGGGACCGCTCGCGAATGGGTTGGTGGTGGCTGGGGCCGGAGCAGGCGGGTTGTCCCGCGGTAGTCCCGGACCGCAGCGTTGCCGTTGCTTGAGACGCTTGCGTTGCAGGCGTCCGTTGACCCCCAGGTCGGCTCCGCGCCAGAGCCGGTCGATTTCGTGCTCGAAATGTTGCGCCAGGGCCCTGGAGTCAATCAGCAGCAGGGTCTCATCGTTCTGAAAGGCCGCCGATGGGCTCCAGTTGAACGAGCCGCTGATCACCCAGCGACGGTCCAGGACGGCGATCTTGTGATGCAGTTTGTCGCCGCCCGCCAGTTGGGGGATGCCCACCCCGTCCAGGGGGCTTGACCAGGTCCGGTTGCCGGCCTCGATGCGGCAGTGATGATCGGGCAGGGTGACCCCGAGCAGGTCGAGCACTTCGCTGAAGGCCCGGTTGGCGAAGCCGGGATCGGCCAGCACCCGCAGCTTCACCCCGCGGGTCTGCAGATCCGCCAGGCGGTTGGCCAGGTTCTGGGCCGAGAAGACGAACAGGGCCAGATCCAGGCGCCGCTGGACCCGCGCCAGTTGCCGGTCGAGCCAGAGCAGTCCCTGCTGAGGATCGCTGCGGCGATGGGGCGCGAACAGCACCTCCACCGGCGTCTGGCCCACCAGCACCCGCTGGGACCGGCCCTCCTGCTTGGCGACGCCGAAACGGCTGTCGGGCCTGCCACCGGGCCCATCGCCCCACATCCGGGCGAACTCGGCGGCGAACAACCGGGCCAGGGCGGGGCTCTCGAAGCGCAGCAAGTGGTTGACGTTGCCGCGGCTGCTGGGATCGTCGGGGTCTCCGTGAATGCAGGAGGGACTGAAATTGGCCGAGCCGGTGACGACGAGGCGCTGGTCCACCACCAGGAATTTGTGGTGCATCAGACCGCTGCCGGCGCTGCCATCGGCGGTGTCATCGAGCATCGGTACGCCTCCCTGTTTCAGGATCAGCACCGCGTCCCCCAGGCCCAGGGCCCGCAACTGCTCCACCCGGTGTCGTTGATGGGGTGGCAGGAGGGCGGGGTTCTCCAGGCTCCAGGGGGTGCTGTAGGTGTTTTCCAGCACCACCCGCACCCTCACCCCCTGGCGTTGTCGCTCCACCAGGGCCGTGGCGATCCGCGGCAGTGACAGCTCCTGGACGGCCACCAGTATTTCGGTGCGGGCCTCCTGGATCGCTTCCAACACCAGGGCCTCCAGGTCGTCACCCTGGCGCCATTGGCCGCTGATCGGGCTGCGGTAGCGATGCTCGGCCCGGTGGTTGAAGCCGACCCGGATGCCGGCCGGCAGCGGCAGTTCCGGGGGCGCCTGGCCCAGGCGCTGGGCCGGGGCGGCTGCGCAGCCCGTCAGCAGCAGGGCGGCGACCAGGCTGGTCAGAACGCCCGCGCTGCGATCAGTCCGCGCTGAGCGGCTCGGCGGCAGGGGCACGGGCATCGCTGGTCGAAGCCGTCCCTAACGGAGGCCGAAGTCTCCCGTTCAGCATTCCCAGCCTGCGACGGGGTCCATGGATCCTTGCCCATCAACCGGAGCCCGCGAGGCAGCCTTCCCGAAGGGATTTAGCCGTGGCCGGGCATCTCGGAGGTGCGCAGCATGGCGACAAACCACAGCGAGCCGATCAGAACGGCGGCGATGACGCCGGCGCCGATGCTGACGCGCACCATCAACAGGGGCACCACCGACGGAAACAGGATCGAGCCGGCGATCGGTGTCAGCGCGACGAAGGCCCGCAGGGGGGTGCGATCGGTTGGGGTCGCCGTCATGTTCAGAACCACTCGGCCACAGCCTGGCTGGCGGGATTGCTGTTGTCTTCCGGGGTGCTGCGCTGGAACTCCAGGGTGATGTTGCGGCGCTGCTCGCCGTCGGCGGCGAGGGCCTCGATCGGGTAGAGCTGCTGGCCGTCGCGGAAGGGCACCTGGATGCGGAAGGTGCCATCGGGGGAGAGGGGGACCTCTTCACCGCCGATGGAGAGGCGGGCTGCCGGATCGGTGGCGCCGTAGACGATCAGTTCGGCGTCGGCGACCAGCCAGAAGGAGCGCTGACGGGCCATCAGACCGGCACCGGATTCGGTGCGGCCGGAGGCCCAGATGCCGGCACCGGAGGCGGAGAGGGAGGAGGAGGAGAGATCGTCGTGGTCGAACTCATGGAAGGCCTCCGAACCGCGGCCCAGACGCCGCCAGCCGGCCGTGGCGCTCTGGTAGAGGCGCTCGTGCAGCCCGGTATCGGCAGGTTGGGGCAGGATTTCGTGGGAGGGTGCGGTGGTGCTGCTGCCGGTGTCGAGGGAGAAGGGGACGAACTGATCGAGGATCTGCTCGGAGGGGTGCAGGGCCGGGACGCGGGCGATCGAGGAGAAGGCCAGGGAGATCCAGCCGCCGGCGGCGCCACCGCCCTTGCGGTAGCCGAGCTCGACGCGGTAGTCGCGATCGGAGAGGGGGACTGGCAGGTACCACTCGGTGGCATGGGAATCGACCACGACCTCCTGGAGGGTGTGGGGATGGGCGGAGCCGCCACTGAGGCCGGTGACGTCGGCGACGCGGAGACAGAGCTGGGAGGCGCCGGCGGCCATGGCCTGCTCGCGGTCATCCTCGGAGATGTCCCAGAAGACATAAGCCCACTGGGGATCGCGGGGCAGGAAGACGACGCGGGTATCGGCGGCGGGACGGCTGGGGGGAGCCATCTCGGCCTCGATCGCCGCCAGGCTGGGTCCGTCGTCCTCGTGGCGGCAGCTGATCGCCTCCACCAGCTCTTCTTTTGACTTGCGGCTGTAGAGGGTGACACCGAGGTCGCTCGCGATCTGGCGGAGTTGACGCAGGGTCTGCGTTGCCAAGGACGAAAGCGGCTTTTGGGTCATAGCAATAGATTTCGTTTGGGATCAGTGTGCCCGACTTTCCGGCCCAGCGACGGCACCCGACCGCAGGTGGTCAGGATCCACTGACTGCAATGCCTCTTAAAGCAAGGGGGCGAACGTCCTGCGACGTCCGCCCCCGGGGAAGGAATCGGATGGTCAGGGCCCCGGCTGTCCGAGGCCCTCCATCCAGCCCTGCATCTTGGATCGGCTGATCAGCGGCCGATGCTGCGGTAAGGCACCTTGGCCATGTAGTCGATGCTGGCGTTGCCCTGGGCGCCGCCGACACCGCGCAGGGCGGGCATGGAACGCACCCAGGGGAGGTAGTCGGAGGGGAATCCGCCGCGACGCTGCTGGGCCCGCTCCGGGAACTTCCGGGTGGGGCCGGTGTAGACGATCTGGGGGAAGCCCAGGATGCCCCGGTAGTAGGCGTCGTAGCGGGGGGAGGTGAGGTTGAAGGGGGTTTCACCGATCTCGCGGGAACCGACCACCCGATTGCGGTGGTAGGGGACCGTGTCGTAGCCGAAGGCGTCGAGGTACTCCTGGGAGTTCAGGATGTCGTCGACCATGCCGCGGACGCCGCGGGTCATCAGCACCGCCGACCAGGCGATCTCCTCGGATTTGCCGTGGGTGGTGCGGCCCAGCAGCTTCTCCACCAGGTGGCGGGCCACCTTGTAGTTGCTGTTGAGGTTGTAGAAGCTGCGGTTGAAGGTGTCCGACAGGCACAGCGAACGGATGAAATCCCGAACGGTGATCTGGCCGTCACGCAGCTGGCTTTCCAGGGTGCGGTCGCGGTCGACCTTGAAGGCATGAAAAAAGATCTGGCGATAGGCCGACTCGATCACGAAGTTCTGATCTTCGCGATTGAAGGCCTTGTCCAGTGAGGCGGCCTTGGGGTCCTCATCGGAGCCGACCCTGAGGGCTTTCACCCGGGAGTTCTGGGTCGTGGGGGCGTACTTGAGGAGTGGAAGAGCCACGCGTGGTCCGGTCATCCGTCGCAGGCGATCGTAGAAGTGCGGCCCCAGCAGGCTTCCCCCAGCCAGGCCAGGGCTCACAGACCGTAACGTTGGCGACCGGATGACCCAGCCGCCGCCATCGCCCTCACCAGCCCAGGGGTGACAGGGGGGAGGTCGCCCGATCCGGTTCGCTGGTGCTGCTGGGGGCTTCGCCTCCGTCCAGCCGCGTTTCGACGCAGAAGGAGGCGGTGTTGGAGAGCCCTTCGACCGTGCTGGTGCGCAGGCGCACGTTCGGTCCGGCGAAGCTGAAGCGCTCCAGGCTGCTCATGGTCTCGTAGTCGGTGGTGAGCACCAGGGCATCGCGCCCGTCCATGGCGAAATGCCCCGCCACTGGAGCGGTTTCGGCATAGCCCCGATCCCGCAGCAGCAGCCCCTGCCGCCCCCGTTCATCGCTGGGGATCAGCCCGAAGACGCTCTCCCCCTCATGGGCTTCGCCGGCTTTGTCCCAGGCCATCGAACCGCTCCAGCGCACCCGGCAACCGCCCACCAGGCCCGCCGGGTCCTGGCTGTGCAGTTGGGCGATGGCGATCAGCAGTGGATCTACGGCCTGGAGTTCCACCACCTCGATGAATGAACCACCGGCCTCGGCGCGGCGGTGCAGCAGGTGATGGCTGCTGCGCTGGGAGCGCCAGTGACCGCAGCTGAGTCGGAAGAAACTGAGGGCGTCGTCGATCGATCCGCTCACGGGGTTGGGTCGCCCTGGGGCGCGCGAACTGGCTCGATGATCGCAACCCGGGCGTCCGCCTGACGTCGGGCCCAGCGGATCAGATCCGCCAGGTCCAGCTCCAGGGCCCGCTCCGGTGCCGGAGCGATCGCCTCCAGTTGGCGCGCCGCCGCCCCCAGCTCCCTGGTGAAGGCGGCGGCGAAGGCGGTGTCGGCGGGATCGCTCGCAATCTGGGGCTGGGCCAGGATCCAGGTCTCAATTGCTGGCTGATCGGGGGCGGGCCCACCGCAGCGGCCGGCAATCTGTTGCAGGGTGCGCAGACCGTGGGCCAGGAGGCGCAGGTGATGCCGTTCCAGGACTGGCAGCAGGGTGCCCTCGAGTTCGGCCAGTTCGGCTGGGCTCAGCACCGGATCAGCGATCGGACGGGGCCGGGGCGCCGCTGGCGGGCAGCCGGGGCCGCAGGCGGAACCCACAGGAATGGCCCTCCTCGAGACGCCAGTGAACCCGCTCCACTTGGCAGTCGGGGAAGGTCTGGCCGATCAGCTTCAGCTCCTGGTCGCAGACCATCGGGAATTCCTCGGCGATGCGCATCACAGAACAGTGGAACTCACTGATCACCCAGGCTTCGGCGGCCGGATCGGCGGGATCACGATCGAGTTCGGCCACGAAGCCCTCGGCCCGGCGGATCTCCACCAGTCTTTCCAGCCGCTGGGCCAGGGGACCATCGCCGATCCGGCCGCGGTAATCGCTGGCCTTGGCCAGAGCCTGCTGGTTCATCAGGCCCTGGATCGTCTCGGGGGGGAGGGTCTGGGCGAGGGATTGCAGCAGGCCGAGGGCGAAGTGCTCGCTGCCATCGTGGAACTGGCTGTGGCCGGCGGCGCTCAGGCGCCAGCGGTTGCTGGGACGCCCGGGTCCGTCGGGGCTGGGGCTGGCCTCCACCAGATGCTCCTCTTCCAGGCTGCGCAGATGGCGGCGCATCACTTGAACGGAGACGCCCAGGCTCAGGGCCAGATCCGCGGCCGTGGCCTCGCCCCGTCGCAGCAGCTGATGGAGCGCCGCTTCGCGGGAGGACGGCGGATGACCCGTTGCGGGATCCGTCGCAGAACCTGGGGCCGGGAGCGGGGCGCTCATGATGCTCGAGTGCTCAGCACACCATGCCACGCCTGTTCCGGAGCTGACGACCACCCCGGAGGAGCGACGGTCGTCTGAACCGCACAAGTTTTCGGGGGGGGCGTCGCCCGCGGGGCGGACGGGCTGCAGGCACAATGGCGACTTGCACCCGTGGGCGGCTTCGGTGCCCTAGGCTCGATCGATAACGAAACAGAGTTGTTTCGCAATCGGTCTCCGGTGCGATAACTCTGCCGCTGCTGTCTTCATGTCCGACGCCGCCCATCCCGCCACCGCCGCAGCGCCTGCCGACTCCACGGGCTCCGAGGCGGCGGCCAAGCCCGCTGACAGCCTGGAGGTGATTCGCAAGTTCGCCGAGACCTATGCCAAGCGCACGGGTACTTATTTCTGCAGCGATCCGGGTGTGACGGCCGTGGTGCTTGAGGGGCTGGCCCGCCACAAAGATGAGCTCGGCGGTGCCCTCTGCCCTTGCCGTCACTACGAGGACAAGGAGGCCGAAGTGGCCCAGGCGTTCTGGAACTGCCCCTGCGTGCCGATGCGGGAGCGCAAGGAATGCCACTGCATGCTCTTCCTCACGGAGGACAACCCCTTCCGCGGCGAGAGCCAGACCATTTCCCTCGAAGACGTCAAATCCCTTGTCTCCGGCTGATTGCCGTCGTTCTGAATGACCTCTGCAGCCACCGTTGGGGATCTGGTGAGTCAACCGTACAAGTACGGTTTTGTCACTGATATCGAAACCGAAAAGATCGCCAAGGGTCTGAGTGAAGATGTCGTTCGCCTGATCTCGGCCAAGAAAGAGGAGCCGGCCTTCCTGCTCGATTTCCGTCTGCGGGCTTACCGCCAGTGGCTGCAGATGGAAGAGCCCGACTGGGCGGCCATCGGCCATCCGCCGATCGACTATCAGAACATCATCTATTACGCCGCTCCCAAGCAGCAGGCCAAGAAGGCCAGCCTGGATGAGGTCGATCCCAAGCTGCTGGAGACGTTCGACAAACTCGGTATCCCGCTCAGTGAGCAGAAGCGCCTATCGAATGTGGCGGTGGATGCGGTGTTCGACAGCGTTTCCATCGCCACCACCTACAAGGAGAAGCTGGCGGAACATGGCGTCATCTTCTGCTCGATCAGTGAAGCGGTCAAGGAGCACGCTGAACTGATCGAGCGCTATCTGGGCAGTGTGGTGCCCAGTCATGACAACTATTTTTCGGCTCTCAATTCAGCCGTCTTCAGTGATGGGTCCTTTGTCTTCATCCCCAAAGGGGTGGCCTGCCCGATGGACCTGTCCACCTACTTCCGCATCAACTCCGGTGACACCGGCCAGTTTGAGCGCACCCTGATCGTGGCTGAAGAAGGGGCCTCCGTGAGCTATTTGGAGGGCTGCACGGCGCCGATGTTCGACACCAACCAGCTTCATGCTGCCGTTGTCGAACTGGTGGCCCTTGAAGACGCCTCGATCAAGTATTCCACGGTTCAGAACTGGTATGCTGGCGATGAAAATGGTGTTGGTGGCATCTATAATTTTGTCACCAAACGCGGCCAGTGCCGCGGCGATCGCAGCCACATCAGCTGGACCCAGGTGGAGACCGGCTCGGCCATCACCTGGAAGTACCCGAGTTGTGTGTTGCAGGGGGCCGATTCGGTCGGTGAGTTCTATTCCGTTGCCCTCACCAATAACCGTCAGCAAGCCGATACCGGCACGAAAATGATTCATGTCGGCCCCCGCACCCGCTCGACCATTGTCAGCAAGGGCATCAGCGCTGGCCATTCGTCCAACAGTTATCGCGGTCTGGTGCAGATGGGACCCAAGGCGGTCGGCGCCCGTAATTACAGCCAGTGCGATTCGATGCTGATCGGCGATCAGGCAGCCGCCAACACCTATCCCTACATCCGCAGTCAGCAGCCGGAGGCCAGCATTGAGCACGAGGCCAGCACCTGCCGCATCTCCGCTGACCAGCTCTTCTACCTGCAGAGCCGTGGCATCGGTTTTGAAGAGGCTGTCTCGATGATGGTCAGTGGCTTCTGCCGCGATGTCTTCAACCAGTTGCCGCTGGAGTTCGCGGCGGAGGCCGACAAGTTGCTGGCGCTCAAGCTGGAGGGTTCGGTGGGCTAGTTCCCACCCCTGACCGCAGGACCTTGGTTGAGTGGATCAGCCCAGGCTCCGTCGCCCCACCGTTCCCCGTTGTTCCCCTTTCCCTCGCCGTGATTCGTCCTGACGCTCCCGTACTGCTCGAGATCCGTGATCTGCGCGCCAGCGTCGAGGACCAGCCGATCCTCAAGGGCGTCAGTCTGACGATCCGCGCCGGCGAAATCCACGCGGTCATGGGCCGCAACGGCAGTGGCAAAAGCACCCTTTCCAAAGTGCTGGCCGGCCATCCCGCCTACACGGTGACCGGCGGCAGTGTCCTCTATCGCGGCGAGGATCTGCTGGCGCTGGAGCCCGAGCAACGGGCCCGCATCGGTCTGTTCCTGGGCTTCCAGTACCCGATCGAGATTCCGGGCGTCAGCAATCTCGAGTTCCTGCGGGTGGCCACCAATGCCCGCCGTCAGCAGCAGGGCCTCGAGGAGCTCGACACCTTTGCCTTCGAGGATCTGGTGCGGGAACGATTGAAGGTGGTGCAGATGGATCCCGCCTTCCTGGAGCGCTCGGTCAACGAGGGGTTCTCCGGTGGAGAGAAAAAGCGCAATGAAATCCTGCAGATGGCGCTGCTCGAGCCCCTGGTGGCCATCCTCGACGAAACCGATTCCGGTCTGGACATCGACGCCCTGCGGATCGTGGCTGGCGGCGTCAACCATCTGGCCAGCGCTGAGAACGCCACCCTGCTGATCACCCACTACCAGCGCTTGCTGGATGTGATCACCCCCGACTACGTCCATGTGATGGCGGCGGGCCGCATCCTGCGCACGGGCGGCAAGGAGTTGGCCCTGGAGCTCGAGGAGATCGGCTACGACTGGGTCGATGCCGAAATCGAGCGACTGGAGGCCGGCCAGGCCCAGCCGATCTCGGTGGAGGTGGGGTGATGGTGGCCATTCCTGTGGGCGAGCTGCGGCTGCCGGTCCGAACCACCCCAGGTGAGGATTGGCTGGCTGCCTTGCTCGCCAACCTGCCGCCAGCTGAACAGGCGCTGCTGACGGCCCGCCAGCAACAGGCCCGTCAGGCGCTGGCGGCGGCCTCGTTGCCCTCCCGGCGCCAGGAAGATTGGCGTTTCACCGAGATCGCTGCGATCACGGCGATTCCGGCCCATGCCCTTCGCCTGCCGGCAGCCCCCCAGGCGCCGGCGGTTGATTCAGTCCAGCCCGCCAACGCGGCGGCAGCTCCGGTTCTGCGGCTGGTGCTCGATGGCCAGGGGGATCCGCTCGCCGGCCAGAGTTTGCCGCCAGGACTGGAGCGACTGGAGGCTGGGGCCCTTGAGCAGCTGTTCGGGGAGGCCCTGGAGCAGACCGGCAGCAGCTCCTGCTGGCCGGTGCAGTTCAACGCAGCCGTCACCTCCCAGGTGCTGGGCCTGAGGGTCACTCAGCCGCTCGCGACCGTGCTGGAACTGGTCTGCGATACGGCCACCGCGACTGGGGTGCTGGGGCTGCGGCTGCTGCTGCTGCTTGAACCGGGGGCGAGCCTGGAGCTGCTGGAGGTGCACCGCTCCCGGGGAGCCAGTCTGACCAGCGTGGTGCTGGAAGCCCGCTTGGGGGATGGGGCCCGCCTGCGCCATGGCCTGCTGGCCCAGGGCCCGGTGGCCAGCCCAGCTGGGCACGCCGCTGACCGCGAGCCCAGCGCTGTCGAGGCTGCTCCGGTGCTGCTGCACCATCTGGCCGCCGTTCAGGATCCCGGCAGCGAGCTGGAGCTGATCTCCGCCGTGTCCGGTTGGGCCCTGGCCCGCCTGGAGCCAAAGGTGGTGCAGAGCGGCGGCGCCGCCTTGACCCGCCTGCGGGGATTGCAGCGGGTGGATGGCCGTCAGGTGGCCGACACCCACAGCCGGGTGCTGTTCGCCGGTCCGGAGGGCCGCCTCGATCAGGTGCACAAAGCTCTGGCCGATGGGGCCGGCCGCAGTGTTTTCAACGGCGCGGTGATCGTGCCGCGGCAGGCCCAGCGCACCGACGCCGCCCAGCTCAGCCGCTCCCTGCTGCTCTCGGATCGGGCCCGCATCGACACCAAACCCGAGCTGGAGATCGTCGCCGACGACGTCAAATGCGCCCATGGCGCCACCGTCAGCCGCCTGCAGCAGGACGAGCTGTTTTATCTGCAGAGCCGGGGGATCGCCGCGCCCCAGGCCCAGCGGCTGTTGTTGCGCGGTTTCTGTGAGGAGGTGCTGGCGGAGTTGCCGGCGCCCGCCAGCGGCTGGCAGCCCCTGGCGCATCTGATGGGCGAGGATCCGGCGCCATGACGATCGCCTCCGACACCAACGCCGTGATCACGGCCCCAGGCTCAGGCGATCCCAGCCCTGCTGGTGCCCAGACTTCAACGGCGGCTCCAGCTGTTGCACCTGAGGAGACGGAGACCAACCTGGCTGCCCTCACCCGGCCCGATTTCCCCCTGCTCAGCCAGATCGCCTGCCTGGGTCAGCCGCTGATCTATCTCGACTACGCCGCCACCAGCCAGAAGCCCCGCCAGGTGCTGGAGGCGCTGCAGCACTACTACGGCCACGACAACGCCAACGTCCATCGCGGCGCCCACCAGCTGAGCGCCCGCGCCACCGAGGGCTTTGAACACGCTCGCGAGAAGGTGGCGGCCTTCGTGGGGGCGGCCAGCGCCCGCGAGATCGTCTACACCCGCAATGCCAGCGAGGCGATCAACCTGGTGGCCCGCACCTGGGGCGAGGCCAACCTGCGGCCGGGCGACGAGGTGCTGCTGACGGTGATGGAGCACCACAGCAACCTGGTGCCGTGGCAATTGCTGGCGGCCCGCACCGGCTGCGTGTTGCGCCACGCCGGCCTTACCCCGAGCGGTGAACTGGATCTGGACGACTGGCGCAGCAAGCTGAACGAGCGCACCCGGCTGGTGAGCCTGGTGCAGGTGAGCAACACCCTGGGCTGCCTCAATCCGATCGCCGAGCTGGCGCCCCTGGCCCATGCCGCCGGCGCCCTGCTGCTGGTGGATGCCTGCCAGAGCCTGCCCCACCAGCGGGTCAACGTGCCCGAACTGGGCTGCGATTTTCTGGTGGGCTCCTCCCACAAGTTCTGCGGCCCCACCGGCATGGGCTTTCTCTGGGCGCGGGAGGCCCTGCTGGAGGCCATGCCTCCGTTTCTGGGCGGCGGCGAGATGATCCAGGACGTGGGCCTCGACACCAGCACCTGGGCCGATCTGCCCCACAAGTTCGAGGCCGGCACGCCCGCCATCGGCGAGGCGATCGGCATGGGCGCCGCCATCGACTACCTGCAGGCGATCGGCATGGACCGGATCCACGCCTGGGAGCAGCAGCTCACCCGCCAGCTGTTCGATCGCCTGCAGGCCATCGACGGGCTGACGATCCTCGGCCCCACCCCTGAGCAGCAACCTGACCGCGCCGCCCTGGCCGCCTTCCATGTGGAGGGGCTGCACGCCAACGATCTCGCCGCCCTGCTCGATTCGGCCGGCATCTGCATCCGCAGCGGCCACCACTGCACCCAGCCGTTGCACCGCCACTACGGGCTCTCAGGTACGGCCCGCGCCAGCCTCGGGTTCACCACCACCTCCGAGGAGATCGATCGCTTTGCCGAGGAGTTGCAGAGCACGATCGGCTTCCTGCGGGAACACAGCTGAGGCCCAGGCCCTGACTCAGGTGCCCCCGCTAGCGAGGGTGATGGCGGTCGTGGCGGCTCGCTCACCGGCCTCGATGGCGCCCTCGAAGTAGCCGGGCCAGCGGGGCGCCACCTCGGTCCCGGCCCACAGCACCCGGCCGTGGTCGGCGGGACCAGGCCCGCCCTGGGCTCCGGCCGCCAGTCGGGCGGGGCCGGTCCAGCTGCCTGGGGTGAGAAAGCTGGTGAAGGCGCCGCCACTGAACGGTTCGGCGTTCCAGTCCTGTTCCAGCAGGTCCAGCGGTTCGGCGGCCTCCGGGCCCCAGTAGGCGGCCAGGTCGTCCAGGAGGATCCGGCGCCGTTGCTGCTCTGGCAGGGCGCCGAGCTTCAAGGCCCGTTCACCGGCCACAAAGCTGGCCAACACCGCCGGAGACCCCTCCGGTGGCCCGCTGTCGGCGGTGAGTTCCAGGGCTGGGCGATCGCCGATCCCCAGACCGTTCAGGCCCCGATCCCGCCAGAAGGGGTGGCCATAGCTGGCCAGAACCTTGATCATCGCCCCCATCGGCGAGCGCTGCAGCAGGGCCCGATGGGCAGCGCCAAGGGGCGGATCGAACTGGATCGCCAGGCGCTGCGGTGGCGGCACCGCCACGATCACGGCCCGGGCCCGGTGGATCTGGCCGGTGCCATCCACCACCGTCACCCCCAGGCTGTCCTGGCTGATGGCCCGCACCACTCGGCCCAGCAGCAGGCTGCCGGGGGCCAGGGCCTGCAGTTCGGCGGCCAACCTCGGGGGCACGGCGCCGGCGCTGCCGCGCACCAGCCAGGCCTCGGGCGTTTCCGCCTGGGGGGCCACCGCCTGGGTCCAGGCCAGATGCAGGATCGAGGCCTCCCAGGGCTCAAAGCCCCCGGAGCCCCCCAGCCGGCAGAGCCAGTCGAGCGGCAGCTGGGCCAGGGGCAGGTCGCTGTGCTGGGCGGCCCACTGCGCCACCGTCAGGCGGTCGAGCTGCTCGGCTGCGGGCGTGAGCCAGGGCTGGCGAGGATTCACCTGGGCGACCAGTTGCGCAAACGCCCGCTGCAGCGCGCGGGTGGCGGCCTGTTCCGCCGGCTTCAGATCAAGGGCGTCAGGTTCAAAGAACAGCAGGCTGTCCGCGAACCGGTGGGCCAGGGGCGCCTCCAGCCGCCGGCCCTGCCAGTGGAACACCCCCTGGCCGGTGTAGTAGCTGGCATAGCGCCCGATGCCCAGCTCCTGCAGCAGGGCTTCCAAGCGGTGATGGCTGGCGCCGCCCCACTGGCCGCCCAGATCGACCACGGCCCCGTCCTGGGTGGTGCCACTGACCATGCGCCCCCCCACCCGCGGCCGGGCTTCGAGCACCAGCACCGCCAGCCCCGCCGCCTCCAGCCGGCGGGCGGCCACCAGGCCCGACAGGCCCGCGCCCACGATCAGCACATCGATCGCGGAGGTCATCAACGAGCGCTGGCGGGGGAGGCCCCCAGGTTGGCAAGGGATGGCTGGCCCGGCTCAGGCACGGTGGTAGGCGCCACCTTGCTGAATCGTCAGGGCCCGGTAGAGCTGCTCCAGCAGCAGCAGCCGGGCCAGTTCGTGGGGGAAGGTGAGCGGCGAGAGGCTGAGGCTCCAGCTGGCCCGGGCCTTGAGGGCCGGATCCAGCCCATCGGCGCCGCCGATCACGAAGGCCAGCCGCTGGGAGCCCGTGCCCTGCAGGCGCTCGGCGAAGGCCACCGAGCC
This sequence comes from Synechococcaceae cyanobacterium ELA739, assembly GCA_037127935.1. Lineage (GTDB taxonomy): Bacteria > Cyanobacteriota > Cyanobacteriia > PCC-6307 > Cyanobiaceae > Cyanobium. The sequence continues at coordinate 48,026 of JBAXXM010000007.1, read as the reverse complement.
CCACAACTGCCCCTCCTCGCTCAGCACCACCAGCTGCTCATCGCTGCGCAGCTGGGCCGCGATCGCCTCGGCCTCGCGCTGGGGGCTGGAATCCTTGAGCTCGATGATGCTCAGTCCCGGCAGCCGTTTGAGATAGACGGCCAGGCCCTCCTCAATCCAACGCTTGCGCACCTTGCCCACCGCGAGCACCCGGATCCGGCTGGGATTGAGCAAAAGTGGATGGGGCGAGGGGTTCAAGTTAGGCCAGCTGTGGGCCGTGATCGGACCTGTCCCGAGGCCCCGTTGGGAGACAGGTGGACGGGAGTGCCGCAGGCGCAGGCAGGGTTCAGGCAACGGGTCCAGACCTTCGAGGCCGCCAGGAACCGCCTCCCCGGTTGGTTCAGATCACCGCCGCTCCCTGAAAGCGTTGTCCCCAGGCAGGATGAAGCGTCTCCACCTGGCTTTGCCGAGCGGTTCGATGGAGGCTCCCCTCTCACCTGATCTGTCGCCGGGTCCCAGCCTGTTTCTGGTGGTGCTTGGCGGTCGCGTGGCCCAGGCCCACATCGAACTGCACGACGTGCGTTTCGTGGTAGGCAGCACGATCGAGGACACCCTGCCGGCCCTTCGCCGCCAATGGTTCGGCGCCCGGCGAGGGCTCCATCTCGACAGTTGGATGCTGGTGCGCTTTGTGGATGGCTACCGGCTGGAGCTGCGGCCGCAACCGTTTGAGGGACCGGAGCAGCTGTGGTTCGTGAACATGGGCGGCTATGACCCGCTGCAGTTGGCCGAATTGCACGCCTTCGGCCTGTTCGTGGCGAGCAGCCCTGAGGCGGCCCGTGCTGCGGCCCGCCGGCAGTTGTTGCCGGGGGGCCAGCAGCGCCACAAGGATGACCTGCATGGGGTGGAGCAGGCCCTGGACGGAGCCGTGCAGCACCGGGCGGGGGGGCAAGACGCCGTGGCCGAGGTGGATGACTGCCGGGCGGTGCAGTCCTGCCTGGTGCTCGAGGATGCGCCGAGGCTGTGGCTGCATCTGATCGCCGATGGACGTCAGCAGCCCCAGGTCCCTGACTGGTATGGCTATCGGCCGATCTGAAGTGGCCATTTTGATGGGATTGTCCCCTCCCCATGCACCCTGCCGCCACCCACTATCCCTGCGCGGCACTGCTGCTGGAGCGTGCAAGGAGATCCAAACCAGCCAGGAACTTCTGGGGATCTGGATGTGAGCACGACCAAAATGCAACACCATGGGCTTCATCCAGGACGGCTGGGGTAGGTAGCTTTCCAACGATGATGTAATGGTTCGAACAGGTGGTTTGCGGACCCGTGAACCAAAGCTATTTTGAGGACCAGCCTTGAAAGACCCGATGCAGGGTAGGGGTTTTCGAGGCCCTGCCCATGAGAGCCAGTAGTGGTTCTCGGAAGGAAACGGCGGGTGGGCCAGGGTTCGCGGAACCGTCCAATAACGAGTTAGGCAACCGGCAAACAGGCATGCTAGCTTTACTCAGGCTTTTAAGGTGTAACTCGTGTTGCCAATCCAAGAGATTGAAATCAGCACCAATAACGGGCGCGTGTTCTTTGTTCATTTAGAAAAATGGTCTGAGTCTCACTATGAGTGTAAGCTAGCTGCCCTCAATCTCGGCCCACAGCTGCCGGCCGATGCCACGTTCGGCCCATTTGCCAAGGGCGAGAACGCAATTGATGCTTTCGGGGCGCTTGTCTCAGGACTGCGCTCAGCACTTGCCAAGTTAGACGCAACAGACTCCATCGCGGTGGTAAAGAATCCCTGCAATACAGAGTTCGTCTCCGCTCAAGAGCAGGAGCAAGCTTTGGGGCAAGGTGTTGTGGTCAATTTCAATGCCTAACAAGGCACTCCTGCCAACACTCTTGCACCTGTTTCGCTACGACAAACCCGCAGCTGAGATTGAGCGTTAGCCGCAGTACTACCAACGGCCGTGCATGACTGAGGGGTTAGGCTAGAGGAGTCTTTTCTCTAGGCTGCCATGCCCACCTTCTCGGCGGAGATCTACTCCCCTCGCTGGGGAAATAACGACACCTACGTATTTGACTTTGAGCGTGACACCCTAACGATTAAGTTTCCTCCTCGGATTGCTACCTGCAAGTGGCATGAGAATGGTTACCCTGAATGGTCCGGCGAGAAGTTTGAGCAGATCCTTCGCAATGATTCCATATACCCACCCAGCATTCTCCAAGATCTCATTGAGTACCTTTGGACATCCTGGCGTAACGGAGATATCCAAGCTGACTCAGTGAATACTGAATTGCAGGTCGTCATTACGTGGCTAAATCAAATAACCAAAGCTAAACCTCAGACAGAGTTCTGGAGTGCATACTTTTAAAGCAATTCCATTTTCATCCGATCAACAATTTCCTAGCGCCTGCCGCCCAGAATCTACAGCCTGGTGGCTACAAATGCCAATCATGATCATCCATTCTCGCCTCCCTCTGATGTGGAACATTAGGACCTTATGATCAATAACCGGCAACAAATTAACGCAGATGAGCTTCAAGTCTTCTTTGGGCTCATTGGTTCGGGTATTTGGTATCTTCAGCATGTCGAAGACGCCCTAAGCACATACATTACTGTCAAGGCTGAGATCAAAAAAAGGGGTGGAACTAGCGCTGATAATGCAAAGTTTCTGCTTTCCAAGCATCGAAGAAATACACTTGGAAGTTCCATCCGGTTTGCAGAAGATAGACATGTTCTTAATCCAGAACTGCTAACCATGGTCAAGGCTTTCAAGCTAGAACGAGATTGGCTAGTGCACAGGTCGTTGCACGAAAACGGCGACGATCTGTATCTCGACAGTGATCGATACAAGCTTCTAGAGAGGCTTGCCAAGTTTTCTGAGGATGCCAAGAGGCTGCAAAGAGTGATTGCAGAAGAACTTGAAGACTTTGTCGTCAGTAAAGGTGTATCGCGGGAATGGATTCACCAGAAGACTATGTCAGATGTAAACAGGGATAAGAGTATTGAGTAGAGTCATATTGTTTACCGTCGGACTTCTGTCAGGTTTGCAATCACTAGATTTTACTTTATCCAGGAGGAATAGTGTTTGGCCTAACATCAAGATACAGAAGACGGGTGCGCGGGATAGGGGCGATGCAAAGATTCTTGCCCGCTTCTGATCTGGAGCGTTAGGCAAATGTGAGGCCAGTATCTATCTACCTACTGCTTGGCTGTTCTGTGTCTAGTGCAGGCTGGTGTCAGAGAAGGTAGAGTTCCTCGTATAGGTATCGTCTCTTCCCGGTAAACATGCCCCGCCTCAGCGACCAGGAACGACAAGAGGTTCAGCGCTATCTGGATGCGGATCAACCCTTGCCGGAGAAATACCGCTTTCTTCTGTTCGAAGACAAGCGACAAGTAGAGCTGGTCTGGAATGGCAAAACCAACGCAGTTTGCAATGTTGTCCTGCCGTTCCAGACGATCGAACAGGTCGACGAACCGCGTGCAGAGCAGCCATCAGACACCCAAAGAGCTCAGCAAGGCGATTTATTCAGCACCGATGCGCGCGGCAGGCAACTGAAGGGCTGGACGAACAAGCTCATCTGGGGAGACAACAAACTAATCCTCAGTTCTCTGAAGAACGGCCCTATACGGCAGCAGATCGAAGCTCAAGGCGGACTCAAGCTGATTTACATTGATCCACCCTTTGATGTGGGCGCAGACTTCTCGATGGACATCGAGGTGGGCGAGAACACTTTTACCAAGAAACCGAATATCCTCGAAGAGATTGCCTACCGTGACACATGGGGGAAAGGAGCCGATTCATTTGTTTCCATGATTTTTGAGCGCCTTGCCCTCATGCGGGACCTACTGGCAGAAGACGGCAGCATTTTCGTTCATTGCGACTACAGGGTAAATGCGTATATCAAGCTATGTCTAGACGAAATCTTTGGCGCTAGCCAAATCAAAAATGAGATTATCTGGAAATACTCTGGTGGGAGGCTAGGCAAAAAGTACTTTGGCCGCAAGCACGACAATATCTACTGGTATTCCAAGTCTGATACCTGGAAGTTCTTCCCCGGCCGGGTAAGAGATGAATACGCAGAAGCTACAAGGGAGCGCTTTGCAAACACAGTAAGAAACGTTCGCGATGGCATCGATTTTGGAGAGCAGGCGCTGAATCCAGAAGGGAAGCACCCCGAGGATGTTTTCATGATTTCCATAGAGGCTCCATCTTCTAACAACAGGACTGGCTATCCAACGCAGAAGCCTGAGCCTCTTTTGGAAAAAATTATTTTGGCAACGACTGATGAAGGTGATCTTGTTGCGGACTTCTTCTGCGGCTCAGGTACATCTCTAGCCGTTGCGGAAAAGCTTGGTCGTAAGTGGATCGCTTCTGACCTCGGCAAGTTTGCCATACATACAACTCGTAAGCGGATGATCGGGGTGCAACGCCAGCTCAACGAAGAAGGAAAGGATTATCGCGCTTTTGAAATCCTCAACCTCGGCCGCTATGAGCGGAGTCATTACATCGGCGTCAATCCAAATCTGAGAGAAGAGGAGCAACAAGCGCAGCTGCGCCAGAAGGAATCTGACTTCCTGGCTCTGATCCTCAAGGCATACCAAGCCGAGCCCGTCAGCAACTTTGGCTGCTTCCAGGGCAAACGCGCTGGCCGACTGATTGCCGTTGGACCTGTCAATCTTCCTGTTTCACGACTATTCGTCGAGGAGGTCATCCTCGAATGTCGAAAGGGTCACATCAGCAAAGTAGACTTACTTGGCTTCGAGTTCGAGATGGGATTGTTCCCGAACGCACTTGATGAGGCTCGTTCTAAAGGCATTGACATCGCTCCCAAGTACATTCCCGCTGAGGTGTTCGACAAGCGTGCTGTCGATAGGGATCAGGTTGTCTTTCATGACGTCGCTTATATTGAAGCGGCACCAATCATCAAGGACAACACTTTGGTGGTGCAACTCACCGATTTCACCGTCTTCTATTCGCAGGATTCGAGTGCCTATGCAGGTACTGGTTCAGGCAGCGGCAGGCGATCAGCAATACGCATCATTGTGGAGATGGGGCAGATCGTCAAATTGAGTAAAAATAATCGGGGAGAAACACAGCGAGAGATCCTTACTCAACACTGGACGGATTGGATTGACTACTGGGCTGTCGACTTCAATTACGAAAGCAAGCGCGAGATCATTCGTGTGCCGATTGAGCCCGAATCCCAAGGATCATTGGAGGGATTGGAAGCAGGCCAACTGCCGCTGAGCACGTACGAAGAGCGTTGGACGGGTGACTACATCTTCGAGAATGAATGGCAGAGCTTCCGCACACGTCGTGACCGCACGTTGGAACTCATCACCGTGGCGCATGATGTCACCCCTGGTCCCCGCAAGGTCGCGGTGAAGGTGGTTGATATCTTCGGCAATGACACCATGACCATCCTCGATGTGACGATCTGAATCTCAACCCATGGCACTCCCTCCTGACTTCCCAACTTCGCCCCATGTGGTGCTTGATCCAGCGCAGCGCTGGCTTCCGGACGCTCCCATGGTGGATGGGACGGTGAATCAACTTCAGCTCCCTCCCTTGGTGCCTGAGCTGCGGCAGAAGGTCAAAGAGTTTCGCGACAATGCCTATAGCGGTGCCAGCCCCACCAGTCGCGCCTTGCTGCATTGGTGGTTTGTTGGAGAGCAACTGCTACCGGATGCGGAGGGAATCCTCACCCCGTTTGAGTATTTCTTTGCCCAACGGGAGGCCTTCGAAACGATCGTCTACCTTGTCGACGTTGTCCAAGCCAAGGACAAACACGATCTCATTCGCTTTGATTCGAGTGGTGAGCTCTCGGCCAGCTTCTTCGATGAGTCATGGCTCCGGCTCGTCATCAAGATGGCGACAGGCAGCGGCAAGACCAAGGTCCTGAGCCTGGTGATCGCTTGGTGCTTCTTTCACAAACTCTATGAGCCAGAGTCGCGCCTCGCTCGCAACTTTCTGCTGATCGCTCCCAACATCATCGTCCTGGATCGTCTGGCGCGTGATTTCGAGGGGCTTCGCATTTTCTTCTCAGATCCCGTCATCCCTCACAATGGTTTCGAGGGGCGCTCCTGGCAGGACGACTTCCAACTCACGGTTCACCTGCAGGATGACATCCAGGTCAACCAACCGACGGGCAATCTGTTCCTGTCCAACATCCATCGCGTCTATGCCGGCAATGAAGCGATCCCGTCTCCGGATGACGATGACAGCCGCGATTACTTTCTCGGAACGAAACCAACAGGTGCGACCAATGACTCCAAGATCGACTTGGGGATGATCGTTCGCGATATCGATGAGCTTGTCGTGCTCAACGATGAAGCCCATCACATTCATAATACTCAGCAAGCTTGGTTTCAATCCATTGGTGATATTCACAACCGCCTAGTCCAACAAGAAGCGGCGCTGAGCCTTCAACTCGATGTCACGGCGACACCGCGGCACACCAACGGCTCCATCTTCGCTCAGACCGTGGTGGACTACCCACTGGTGGAAGCGATCGCTCAGAATGTTGTCAAGCATCCCCGCCTACCCGATCAAGCCAGCCGCGATCGTCTCGTTGAGCGCCAAAGCGCAATCTATACAGAGCGATATGCGGACTACCTTGATCTCGGTGTGATCGAATGGCGCAAGGCCTATGAGGAGCACAACAAGCTCGGCAAGAAGGCCATCCTGTTCGTGATGACCGATGACACACGGAATTGTGATGAAGTCGCGGCTTATCTGGAGGCGATGTATGCCGACCTCCAGGATGCTGTGCTGGTCATTCATACCAAGCAGAATGGTGAAATCTCTGAGGCCACGACAAGCAGAGCCAAGGAGGAACTGGAACAACTGCGTGCACTGGCTAATGATATTGATAGCCCTGAGAGCCGCTACAAAGCAATCGTCTCTGTCCTGATGCTCAAGGAGGGCTGGGATGTCCGCAATGTCACCACCATTGTTGGTCTTCGTGCGTTCACCTCAAGGAGCAGCATCTTGCCGGAGCAGACGCTAGGCCGCGGATTGAGAAAGATGTATGCCGGTGGGCTAGAAGAGGGATTGAGTGTCATCGGTACGGAAGCCTTCATGTCATTCGTCGAGTCGATCCAGGCGGAGGGCGTGACGCTTGAGCGGGCGCCTATGGGGCCTGATGGATCCCCCAATCCACTCCTGGCCATCGAAGTCGATCGCGACAATGAACTTAAGGATCTTGCGAGTCTGAATCTCGAGATTCCGATTCTCAGCGCGCGTGTGATCCGGCAGCCGAACGCCTTAGCCGATCTGGATCCGCTAAAGGTTCCCTTTAATGTCTTGACATATCAAGACTTTCCCGAAGAAGAGCTGCGGGAGATTATCTTCCGTGATATCGCTTCTGGTGACATCACCCATACAACAGTTCTCGATGCCGCAAGCGTCGGTGACTATCGCAACGTCATCGGCTATTTCGCTCAAACGCTGTGCAAACAGACCAGCCTCTTCAGTAGTCAGGCGACGCTATACGGGCACATCAAGCGGTTTGTGCAATCTCATCTGTTCGGACGGGAGATTGATCTGGAGGATCCAAACACACTGCGCAATCTGTCTGAGCTAGCTGCGACAAAGACCATTCTCGATGCGTTCACAAAGGCTATCAACGACGTCACGATATCAGATCGCGGCTCAGCAGAAATCGTAGGCTCAATCAGTCTGCTGGAAACGCGTCCTTTCATGGCCAAACAGCAGCCTTTCCTGGTTCCCAAGCGCAGCGTTTTCAACCGGATCATTGGCGACCTTGGCTTTGAGCTTAAGTTCGCCGAATTCCTGGAGCAGTGTCCTGATGTCGTCAGTTTTGCAAAGAACTACCAGTCCATCGGGTTCAAGCTGGACTATGCCAAAGGCAATGGCGACCTTTCCAGCTACACACCCGACTTCATTGTGAAATCGGCAGACGACACGATTGTCATTGTCGAAACCAAAGGCCTGGTCGATGTCGATGTTCCCTATAAAATGCGGCGACTCGCCCAGTGGATCGAAGATGTGAATGCCCTACAACTGATTCAACCCTTTGATTTCGTTTTTGTTGACGAGGCTTCGTTTAAGTCCTATCGCCCCAAGTCTCTCGACAGTCTTCTAAAAGGCTTTTTGGAGTACAAGCATTTGCCTGCATAATCCTGGTCATTGAGTTTAGTGCCTAACATCGTCATCCATCCGACCCGTCCGGGAAGCTATGACTAATGGCTCCAAAGGTCTGTGGGCGGGTGATGACGGGCGTTAGGCAAAATGAAGCACGTATAATTGCGGCCACTAGCTGTCCCCCCGACCAAATCAGTAATAGACCAAATGAAATACCAGATCGAAGTTGAAGTAGAAGCAGACGCCTTTTGCGATCGCTTGTTTGAAGTTAGAATCAATGAATATCATGTGGAGCCACTAGTTGACGATAATCGCAAGCTAAGAGCATTATTGCTTTCAACTGTTGTGCAAGACTATACCAGCTATTTGCCCACAGTCGGTCGCGATCCGTCCACAGATATGCTCACCTTCAGCTTGAGGGATGGCGAGCTAGCCTATCGCCTTATTGATATGGCGCAACATATTGAGTCTATAGGCAGTTTCTGGCTTGGAATAAGCAAGGTATACTGGGAAAGTCCGACAAGGAGATGGGTCGGAGATACACCGGAGGAGCTAGATTTGCTTAAAGCTCTTCCCAATGAGTGGAAGGAGACAAGGAGCGAGAAAGATCTTAAGTTGAAAGTAACTCCTGAGATACTTGGCTCAATTATTGCCAATCGCAGTCTGCACGCAAATCTAACTCTGCCAATGTCCTTCTACCGTGAAGGCTGCAATGACTTTAAGCGTGGGTGCTATGCCAATGCTTTCGTCAACTTCTATTTCTATCTTGATGATCTGTATGGAGCTGGAGCAACAAAGAATAAGCAAGTCGAAGAACGCTTTAAACAGTCGGTACATGTCCAAGCTGCAGTTAAAAAAGCCATTGAGGAACTGGCAAGGCCTGGTCCCTCGGAGAACCTGAGCCAAGTAATGTTTTTCCTTCAAGAGGAACGGAAGCAGTTTACCGTTGATGGAGTAATCGAGCTGATCGTCCAGGTTCGGGGCAACTTGGCTCACTTTTCACAGAAGAGCACAAAGCGAAAAGGGCACGCATTCAATCAGTATGATTTTCGCGGGGTAGCATATTTTCTTCAGGCTGTTTGCATTTTCACATTTTCTCGTCTTACCACAGGAGAACCGCCGAGGTGATTTTCATCTGCCTAACAGCGCCATGCACCTGAGCCGCCGCCGTAAGGTTGTCTTCTTCGCTGAGTACACCTTGCGGCCAGGTGATGACGAGCGTTAGACAGGCCAAGCAGCCAGTTGCACGCTCGTATCTCTTGGGATACACTGAGGCATGCTTGAAATCAGGGAGACGCCTGCCTATGCCGCGTGGTTTGCTGCCCTGCGTGACCGGACTGCAAGGGCTCGTATCGATATCCGGATCAGACGGCTCTCCCTTGGCAACTCAGGAGATATCCGGCCTGTAGGAGATGGCGTCTCAGAACTGCGGATCCATTACGGCCCCGGCTATCGGATCTATCTGACAAAGCAAGGAGATGCTGTCGTCATTCTTCTTGTAGGCGGTGACAAGAGTTCTCAAGAGAAGGATATTCGCTTCGCTAAAGAAATTGCTCGAAACCTCTAAGAGAATGCAATGACCAAAACCACCACGACAATCTGGGACCCGGCCACACATCTTGCCACTGCTGATGATGTCGCGGCTTATTTGGAGGCTGCACTTCAGGATGGCGATCCTCGGCTTGTAGCAGCTGCCTTGGGCGATATAGCTAGAGCTAAAGGCATGAGCCAAGTTGCACGTGATGCTGGACTTGGCAGGGAAAGCCTATATAAGTCTTTATCCTCTTCGGGCAATCCTGAGCTAGCAACAGTATTGAAGGTGATTGCGGCGCTGGGCTTGGAATTGCATGTCACTGCTGTTGACGACGCGAAGATGGCTGTCTAACCAGCCCCTTGAGTGGACAGGCCTCCACCAGCTCTTTGCTGCACCACCTCGATCTCCTTGCCTGCCACTCAGAGGCAGCGTTGGAAAGATGCCAACAGCCGGAGCAGGCGAGGCTATGCTGAGAGAGGCGTTCAATACTTCGCTTGTCACCAACCGTCTTCCGGGAAGGGGAATTTCGTTTCTTCTTCTTTTCACGGGAGGAGCCTCGTCCTCACGTCCATGTCAGTCATCCTGATGGTGAGGCGAAGTTCTGGATTAGCCCGACCATTGAACTCGCTCGCAACATCGGGCTAAGCTCCACAAGGATTAAAGAAGCAGAACGCTTAGTCGAGACACGACAACAGGAGATCATCGATGCCTGGAACAACCATTTTAGAGGCTGAGGTCACCAATGTCTCTGGACATTGTGTTTGGATGCTTATCGATGATGAAGAGCTGGCGCTTCCCTATTCAGAGTTTCCTTGGTTCAAGGCGGCAACGATTCAGCAGATCCTGAACGTGCTGCGTCCGACCGCGGACCATCTTTATTGGCCGGAGCTAGATGTTGATTTGTCTGTCGAGTCGATACGCCACCCAGAAAGGTTTCCTCTGAGGGCCGAGAGCACGTTCCAACCCCGCCATACACCTGACCAGCCTCCTTCAATTTCGTGAGCCCAATGAGGCTCGAAACCCGCTGCTCTCTGCGGGCAGATGATGGCCAGCGTTGGCTGGTCCAAGTGCCAGGCTGCCTGTGGGTGTAGATTGGGCTAGTATGAAGAGGATTGGGAAAATGCTATGGCAAGACAGTTTGATGTCGTTGTGGAGAAAGACTCAGAGGGATTTTTTGTCGCGAGTGTCCCCGCTCTTGCTGGCTGTCACACACAGGCCAGCTCACTTGATGAACTGATGGTGCGCGTTAAGGAAGCGATTGAACTCTGCCTTGAAGTCCAAGAATACGATACAGAGGAACTGGCCTTTGTTGGTGTTCAGAGGGTCACGGTTTAGGCTTGTCGAAGTTCTCTGCTGTTACGGGGAAAGCTCTGATTGCAGCACTTAAGGATGCTGGCTTTCTAGTTCAGAGGGTGAAGGGAAGTCATTACTTTCTTCGGCATCCAGATGGAAGGACAACCGTTGTTCCGGTCCATTCCGGTGAATCACTCGGACCTGGGTTACTCGCAAAGATACTTCGTGATATTGAGCTGACGAGAAGTGAACTTGAAGAGTTGCTTGCTTAGGCGGAGAGGCCGGCCAACAAGCCCTTCGAGTGGCCAGGCCGCCATAAGGCTCTGAGCTTCGCCACCCCAGCTCCTTGCCTGCCACTCAGGAGCAGCGTTAGGCGGATGTCCAACCCCACGGTTTGCTCCTACTGGTATTAGGGGTAATTTGTGGAATACCATTCTTGGATTTTGACAATGCAGCTCGGATACACGATTCTGTATGTCCCTGATGTTGCATCATCCCTGAATTTCTTCGAGCGGGCATTTGGGTTTAAGCGCCGCTTTCTCCATGAATCAGAAACTTATGGAGAACTTGAGACTGGAGAAACAACGCTTTCGTTTGCTGCGCACGAACTTGCCGATGGCAATTTTCCAGGTGGCCATGTTCGTGCCAATGAATCAAAAGCACCACTGGGGATGGAAATCGGCCTGGTGACCCCTGACGTCGCTTCTGCCCATGCTCATGCATTGAGGGATGGCGCCATTGAATTAAGTGCACCTGTCACGAAACCATGGGGTCAGGTAGTGTCGTATGTTCGAGCCCCGGATGGATGTCTCATTGAACTCTGTTCGCCAGTCGGCGAGTAAAAGTAACGCCTAACATCAAGATCCAGCGGCTGGGCCAGGATTGCCTGAGGATTGCATTGGGCTGCTGCCCGCCGCTGATCTTGAGCGTTAGCTCTTTTCTCTTCGGGACTCTCGACAGCAATTGTATCATCTTAGGAGCCATCTTTCATGCCAGAAATCATGATCAAAACGGAAAGGCCCTTCGTCGAGGAGCTATTTGCGCGTTACGAGACGCTGATTGGCAGAGATTTTCCCGGCTATCGCAATCATGTTTATCGCGCGATTACTTATGCCATGCATTTTCTAGGCAATGCCAAAGAATATGAGAGGCTTGTCGAAGCTGCGTTTGTCTATCATGACATCGGTCTCTGGACAGATCACAAATTAGCTTACCTAGAGCCTTCTGAGGCTGTGGCAATAGCCGACAACCAGGAGTTGGGGCTAGGATTGGATTCTGATTTGCTTCGCGACGCTATTCATTGGCACCACAAGATTTTTGCCTGTACAGGTCCGCATAGAGAAATTGTCGAGGCCTGCCGTAAGGCCGACTGGATTGATGCCTCGAAAGGAATGCTCCGTAAGGGCATGAGCAGAGGTGCGATAGCAGAAGTCGAAGCGTCGTTCCCAAACCTAGGTTTCCATGACTCATTGATACGCCTTGCGAAAGATTATGGAGGCTCAGCGCTTGTTGGGAGTATCAAGGTAACTCTTGGCATTGTAAAGTGGTGATCGTAAGCTTGATTTTGGGCTGACAATTCATTCAAGCCGATGCCGCTTTGCGGCGCTGCTTAATTCAGGCGTTCGAAGAATCCAGTAAGCGACTTTTTTCAGGTACATAGCAGGAATGATCAGCGACATGGCTGTAGTACAAGCCGCAGTGATCAGAACATCAGCTGATCCATTCTTCGGTAACCAGCCTCGGTGCGCTCTGCTAGTGATAACTACAGCTTTGTCATCATATCATTGCGGCTGCTATAATTAAATCTCGCAAGCTCATCGCCGTGGAATGTTAAGCTTCGTATGCGCCACGGCGACCTCCAAAAGAGACCCGTGCTCCTGCTGGATCTTGTTAAGAGAAAGCTTCGTGCCTGTATAGGATTCAATCATGTTATTGCCTGACGAAGAGTTTAATGAGCCGATTGATAGCATCGAGCTAAAGGACGCGCTGGCTCTTGCTGCGTATATAGAGCAATTGCTCATGACTGAGCAGCAATGGATTCTCAACCGTTTGTCGTGGCTTTTTACCTCTCAATCTTTTCTGCTAACTGCTTTTGTCGTTCTTTTGAGCTCAGGCAACCATTCTCCCGCTGCTCATCTGTTGAGATTTGCGCTACCTCTTTTAGGCTTATTTTGTTGCATAACTGTGGCGTTGGCTATTAGGGCTGCTGAGCGAGTAGGTAAGCCGCTTGGAAATCGGCGTGCGTTCTTGTCAATGATTATTAATGATAGAATTAAAAGCCCAATGCTGGTTCCAAGGCTTGGATCAACTAAGGCCCTCCGTGATAATCCATGGACATTGTATCATGGTTCATTGCCGCACATTGTTCTGCCTTGGGCATTTGCCATGCTGTGGCTTCTCTTGTTAATATCACTTGGGCTGTGAACTATGGAGGATATTTCCTCCGCTAAGTGACGCTTGAAACAATCACTTGGAGTGGATTGGCTGCCCTCAGTTCTTAGCTTTGCCACCCCCAGCTCATTGCCTGCCGCCCAAGGGCCACGGTTAGGGAGATGGGCGCGAAGCGGCTGCAGCCCGAAGCTGGTATACTCAGAGTATAGCCGCCAGGTTGCCATGCAGACGCGGGTCCAAAAATGGGGAAACAGTCTCGGGGTGCGGATCCCGCGAGGACTGGCGGAGGAGGTTGGCCTGGTCGCTGGCACTGAAGTCTGTCTGAGCTCCAAGGATGGCCAGCTCGTTGTGAAGCCAGTTCTTCCTACCCGGCTCAGTCTTGATGATCTCTTGGCAGGTGTATCAGAGAGTAATATTCATTCGTCTGTTGATACGGGATCGGCTGTCGGGGCGGAGATCTTCTAGTGACAGCCGCATACGTGCCTGATCGAGGAGATCTGGTGTGGCTTGAATTCACACCGCAGACAGGTAGTGAGCAGGCTGGAAGGCGTCCTGCATTGGTGATGTCTCCGAAGGTCTACAACGCAAAGGTTGGCCTGGCTTTGTTCTGTCCTGTGACCTCTCGCGTGAAGGGCTATCCGTTTGAGGTTGTCTTGCCAGAGGGTAGTGGGGTGAACGGCGTCGTTCTTGCCGATCAGCTGAAGAGCCTTGACTGGCGTGACAGGAAGGTGAAGCTGATTGTGCGTGCTTCGTCTGATGTGCTGGCGATGGTTACTGCAAGGATCTTGCCCTTGCTTGTTCCTGACAATGCTGCAATTCTCTAGTACGGCCATGCACTGACCCTCAACCGATGATTCACGATGCCCTCTTGGGATCTTTGCTGATTGCACTCTGCGGCCAGGTGATGGCCGGCGTTAGCCGCTTGCAGTTCAAAGCCTCCTAAATCATCCTACACATTTAACGGGACGATGTCGGAGCGCGTTGCTTTGATCTCAAAACTCTTCAGTAAGGCTGCTCTCCTGCTAAATTCGTTTTTAAACGTCCACTTCTGAGAGTTGCAGGCGGGCGATGGCCGTGTCGGTTCTTCGGGCTTTGAAGCGTTCTATGCTCTAACCGTAGTCTCCGCCAATCTCGCCACATGGCGGGCTCAGTTGTCAAAGTCGAAACCTTGCAATCATTTTTAAGACGACGAAGACAGCATCCGCGCGGCACCGAAGAAGGCGCATTCATGGTGATTCAGCGAGGAAGATTGCGTTGTTTTAGAATGATCCAATCCTTTTCCCTTGCCGGGCCCTCCATTGGCTGGGTCGGTATTGCACCTGATGGAAGAATTGTTGTGTATTCGTTCTCCTTGTAACCCAATGACCGCAGCGCCTAACATCAAGAACGAGCGGGCGGGTCAACACCTCACTTGTTCTTGAGGCCCCCAGCTCCTGCGGCTGTCGCCTTTGCCCTGATGAGCCAGTTGAATGACTCAAGTGATCAATCCCTGTTCTTGCAGCTGAGCCAAAACACCGTGACGACGGGATGGCCAGCGGGCCGGTTCCAGGCCGCCGCCGCTGCTCAGCGCTCTGGGGCGATCCAGCAGCCCTTGCGCAGGCCCCAGCGGCTGCGGACTGGCGCCGCTGGCCCGCTCCCGGGAGTCCCCCGGCGCCGCTTCCGGGTGGAGACTCTTGCCGGGGCTCTTTTGCCCTTGGTTCCTTTGCTGTTGCTGAGTGCCTGTGCCCCCCGGGTGGCGAAGGCACCGTTCCCGGTGCAGACCCTGGCCGATGCGGGCCTCAAGCCCCTGCCCGTCGACCAGCTGGCGGCCTGCGCGGCTTTGCTGCAACTGCCCCCCGAACGGGCCCGCCCCGCCGATGGCAGCAATTACGGCCTGCGCCAGCCCCGGGATGCCTACGGTCGCGCGGTGCCGCACCGGCCCCAACTGATCGTGCTGCACGAAACCGTGCTCTCCGCCGCCGACACCGTCAAACACTTCGCCACGCCCCACCCCAGGGATGAGGACCAGGCCAGCTATCACCTGTTGATCGATCGCAGCGGCCAGAGGTTGCGGCTGGTGAGCGACGAGGGCCGCGCCTTCGGGGCCGGCATGGCCGCCTTCGGCGATTTCACCGTGCGGATCCGCCCCGCCTCGGTGGGCTCGCTCAACAATGTGGCCCTGCATCTGAGCCTGGAGACCCCAGCCGATGGCCGCGGCGATGGCGATGCCCATTCCGGCTACACCGCCGAGCAATATCGGGCGGCGGCGGCTCAGGTGTTGCTCTGGCAGGCGGCCTACGGCATCCCCACCAGCCGCGTCACCACCCACCAGGCGGTGGACCGCAGCCACAGCCGCCGCGATCCCCGCAGCTTCCAGTGGGAACGCTTCGATGCGGCCTGGCACCAGGCGGCCAGGCGCTGTGGCCTCACGGGTCTGGACCGGGGAAGGGCGACGATCTGAGGGACGCTCGTTTCCCTCAGGACTGAGGCTTCAACGGTCAGGTGCTCCGCCCCAGCTTTGCCATGGCGGCAGCGTTGGCGAATGGTTCGGGCCCTGTTCCGCCCCTTGGGTCGCAGGATGGGTGTCGGACCAGCTCCCTTTTTCACGTCCGGCAGACCATGAACATCCACGGCAGCCCCTGGCGCACCATCGGCCTTGAGGAGGATGGTCGATCGGTGTGGGTGATCGACCAGACCCTGCTGCCCCATCGCTTCGAGACCCGGTCCCTGGGCTGTCTGGACGACGCGGCGGCTGCGATCAGCACCATGGTGGTGCGGGGCGCTCCGTTGATCGGGGTGACCGGTGCCTACGGCCTGATGCTGGCCCTGCAGGCCGACCCCTCCGACGGGGCCCTGACAGAGGCCTTTGAGCGGCTCAATGCCACCCGTCCCACGGCGGTGAACCTGCGCTGGGCCCTGGAGCGGGTGCGGGATCGGGTGCTGCCGCTGCCTGCGGCGGAGCGGGCCGAGGCGGCTGGGCAGGAGGCGGCGGCCATTGCCGAGGAGGACGTGGCGATGTGCGAGGCGATCGGCGACCACGGCCTGGAGCTCTTTCGGCAACTGGCGGCGGCCCGACCGGCGGCACGCCAGGGCGAACCCCTGAACGTGCTCACCCACTGCAATGCCGGCTGGCTGGCCACGGTGGACTGGGGCACGGCCCTGGCCCCGATCTACAAGGCCCACCGCGCCGGCATCAACATCCACGTCTGGGTGGATGAGACCCGCCCCCGCAACCAGGGAGCGAGTCTCACCGCCTTCGAACTGGGCTGCGAAGGGGTGCCCCACACCGTGATCGTCGACAACGCCGGCGGCCACCTGATGCAACACGGCCAGGTGGACGCGGTGATCGTCGGCACCGACCGGACCACCCGCCGCGGCGACGTCTGCAACAAGATCGGCACCTATCTCAAGGCCCTCGCCGCCCACGACAACGGCGTGCCTTTTTATGTGGCGTTGCCCGCCTCCACCATCGACTGGACGATCGACGACGGCGTGGCCGAGATCCCGATCGAGGCCCGCTCTGCTGCCGAGGTGACCACCATCCAGGGGCGGGTGCTGAGCGGATCGGGAGCCGGTGAGATCGCCAGCGTGCAGCTTGCGCCCGATGGCAGCGCGGGCTTCAATCCCGCCTTTGATGTCACCCCGGCGCGGCTGGTCACCGCCCTGATCACCGAGCGGGGCGTGGCGGCGGCCAGTGAGGCGGGGCTGCGGGGGCTGTACGGCGGCTGATGGCCCGGTCCGGTGCGCTGCTGGCGGCGGCGACTGGGTGCTGCATGGCGTGCGGCACTTTCGCCGGTTTGCAGACACGCCGCTCTGTCGGGCCCGATTCAGGTCGCGGCCCGTAGCATCGGATTTCAGCAGGTGGGCGGCAGCCGATGGGTGATGGCGCGATCAGCCGCGAGGAGATCCTCTCCGGTGGGCTGGCGCGTCAGCGGAGAGCCCGCTTGCTGTTGCAGCGGTTGCTGGCCGCTCTTGATGCCCAGCCCGCATCCCCGGCGGCTGACCCTGAGGATGCCCTGACCGAGCAGCTGCGGCAGCTGCGGAGCAGAACCACCAGGCCTAACGCCCTGGACGGGGGCCAGCTGCTGGAGCAGCGGGCTCGCTGGCAGCCGTTGATTCCCACCGATCCGTCTCTGAGAGCCGAGTTATTGCGCCAGCTTGAGCAGGCCGTTCCCTTCACGCCGGCCCACAGGAGCGAGCTTGCCCGCCTGTTCGCGCCTGGCTCCTCGGCCGATAAGCCAGAGGTCGTGACGGCGCCCGCCGCTCCCGTGCCACCGCCCCAGGGGGTGTCCGTGGCGTCGCAGACCTCCCTGGACACGGTCGCCCCCGAAGCCGGAGCCGAGGCCACCAAGACCAGGCCAGCCCCCCTGGCCATTCCCCCCGTCTCCGACCGAGCGGCCCCAGCGGAGCAGCGGCGCCGTTGGCTGGATCTGGCCACCTGGCCGGTGGGGCTCAAACTCGGCGGTCTGCTGGTGCTGTTCTCCCTGTTCCCAGCCCTGCTGGTGGGCAATGTCGGGGCCCTGATGGCTCAGAAACAGGCCGAGCAGAGCGGCGAACGACAGCTGTCCGGCCTGGCCAGGTCGGTGGCGGGTGGGCTGAACCGGGAGATCGCGGGCTACGTGGAGTTGATCCGCTTTGTCGCCAAGGATCCAGGGGTTGTGGCGATGGCAGGGGCGCCAGAGGCGCAGCAGGCCGCATTGGGCCAACCGGTGCTTGCCCTGTTTGACCGCCTGCAACAGTCCCATCCGCAGGCGGTGTTCACCTATCTGCTGGATCGTCAAGGCCGCTGTATCGCGGCATCGGATCGCAAGCTGATCGGCCACGACTACAGCTTCCGCACCTATTTCCAGCGGGGTCTGCTCCAGCCGTTTTATGTCAGTGGCACCTATCTGCCGATCAGCACCACCGACCGTTCTGCAGCCATCTCGATCACCAGTCCCGTGCGCCGCGGCAACGACGTGGTGGGCGTGGCGGTGGTCGCGACGCACACGCTGGCCCACTCATCGGCGCTGCAGGTGACCAGCGGCACCCAGGCCATGGTGGTGGAAGCCGATGGATTGATCTCCTCAGCCAAGGATCCGGCGATGCGGCTGGGCATCCTGGGTCCCGCCGGAGCCCAGGCCCGGCCGATCCAGAGGCGGGTGAGCCTGAATGCCACGATCGACAGGGGCCAGCGCTTTCGGCGCCAACTCAGCTATCACCCGGTCTCGGCTTCGCTGCTGCCGTTGCTCTCCGCGTCTGAACCGGGTTTCGGCCGGGGAGAGCTGGATGACAAGCCGATGGTGGCGGCCTGGCAACCCCTGGAGACCAGTGGCTGGACGGCGGTTGTGATGGAGCCGTCGGCCAACTTCACCAGTCCCACCCAGAAGGTGCAGCATCGGGTGGTGTTGCTGGCCTCCCTGCTGGGCCTGGTGGCGATGCTGGCGGCGGTCGCCGCCAGTCGCACCCTTTCGGGGCCCCTGCGGATTCTCACCGAGGCGGCGACCCAGTTGGAGAGTGACGCCGCGGTCGACCAGACCCGCCTGATCCGGGTCAGCCGCCGCCGCGACGATCTGGGTGTGCTGGCCACGCGACTGCTGGAGGCCTGTCGTCAGTCGCGCAAGCGGGAGGCCAGCCTCAAGGCCCAGGTTGCGGCCCTTCATATCGAAATTGATCAGGGGCGGCGGGATCGGGATGTCGCCGTCATTGTGGAAAGTGATTTTTTCAACGACCTCAAGGCGGCCGCAGCTGAGTTGCGTCAGCAGCGGCGCAGCCCCCAGCGCCGGTCACGCTCCACATCCTGACTCCATGACCCTGATCATTTCCGTGCATTCGTTCCGTGGTGGCACGGGTAAAAGCAACATCACCGCGAGCCTGTGCGCTGTGTTGGCCCAGCAGGGCAAACGGGTGGGTGTGGTGGACACGGATATTCAGTCACCTGGTATCCACGTGTTGTTCGGCTTTGATGCCGGCAGCATGGACCGCTGCCTCAATGACTACCTCCACGGTGAGTCGACGATCACGGAGGTTGTCTATGACGTCACCGATGTCGCGGGCCCGGTCGCCGATGGTGGCCAGCTGTTGTTGATCCCGGCCAGCATCAAGGCCAAGGACATCACCAGAGTATTGCGGGAGGGCTATGACGTGGGCCTGCTGAATGCCGGCTTTCAGACCCTGATCGATGAGCTCGATCTCGATGTGCTGGTGGTGGACACCCACCCTGGCCTCAATGAGGAGACCTTGCTTTCGATCACCCTTTCCGATGTATTGCTGTTGGTGCTGCGACCGGACCAGCAGGACTTTCAGGGCACGGCCGTCACGGTGGACATCGCCCGCCGGTTGGAGGTGCCCAGTCTGGTGCTGGCCATCAACAAGGTGCCGTTGTTAATGGCCCACGATGAGGTGCGCTCCCGGGTGGAGTCGGCTTACGACGCTTCCGTGGGTGCCGTGCTGCCCCTGAATGAGGAGATGGCGATGAATGCTTCCCGCAATCCTTTTGCCGTCAGCCACCCCGACCATCTCTGGTCGCAACAGTTACGCTGCCTGGCGGCACGGATTCTTGAGGATGGCTGACGCGCCGTCAAGGCCGACCCCCGACGGGGCGATCCCAGCTTCCCCACCGGTCAGCGGACTCCATCCGGAGAGCGTCGCGATGTTGCAGCGACTGGAGCGGGCCGGGGTGCGGCCGGTGTCGGAGCTCTCGCCCGAGTCGGCCCGGCGCCTGGGCATGCGGCTTTATGACCTGGAGCGCGCGGAGGGAGAGGCCTCGCTGCTGCGGCAGTTGATGCGCCTGAAATCCGCCAGCAGCACCCAGCTGGCGGAGCTGATGGGCACGACGGGCGCGGAGATGGAGCAACGGCTCGATCGGCTGTATCTCTCGGGAGCGCTGTTCCGGCAGGAACGCCAGCCGGGGTTGGTCACCTGGTCGACGCGCATCAGCCAGAAACGGCGCACCCTGCAGGATCGGGGATTGATGAATCGCCTGGCGGACCCCTCCCATGCCATTCCCGTGCCCCAGGGCGCCTCGGATCGACTCACCACGCAGACGCTGTATCTGGGCTCGGGGTTGCAGGCGCGGCTCTACCGACCGCCCAGCACGGGTACGGCTCGGCTGCCGGTCGTGCTGTTTTCCCATGGCGGTGGCTGGGTGATCGGCAGTGTGGAAACCCACGATGGTTTCTGCCGCGATTTCTGCGCCCGCTCTGGTTGTGCCTTTCTGAGCGTGGAGTACCGCCTGGCGCCGGAGCATCCCTGGCCTGCGGCCCCCGATGATCTCGCCCGAGCCCTGCAGTGGCTGCTCGCGCACGGGGAGGATCTGGGGCTGGATCCGGCTCGGCTGGGCGTGATGGGCGATTCGGCCGGGGCCAATCTGGCGCTGGTCACGGCGATGACGGCTTGCCATGGCGGCCCGTGCCAGCCCCGGGTGCTGGTGCTGGTCTGTCCGGCCCTTGATCCCTTGATGGGTCTGCCGTCCCACGTCGAACACGCCGCCGCGCCCTTTCTCTCCGCCGCCGACATGGGTTGGTATTACAAGCACTACGCCCCCGATCCCCAGCATTGGCGGGGCTCACCCCTGCAAGGCGACCTCAGTCGACTGCCACCCACCCTGGTGATCACCGCCGGCCAGGACCTGCTTCGCGATGACGGCGTGGTGTTGGCTGACCGCCTGGAAGCGGCAGGGTCCGGGGTGATCCTGCAGCACTACGAGAATCACTTTCACGATTTCCCGCTGTTCAGTTCCGCCATAGCCGCCGGCAGGGAGGCTTGTGATCTGATGGCCGGGGAATTGCGGCAGCGGCTGCTGCCCCCTTGAGCCGCTCGCCGGCGTCGACCAGGGCCCAGCAAGCCACAACGGCGCAAAAAGCTCAGAGCCGGAACAGGGAGTGGATCCAGAGATTGGCGGGCTGGCTGCAGGATTCCGGGGAACAGGTTCGGGCGATCAGGTTGCAGGAATAGTGCAGATCGGCGCCGCTGCGGTTGGTGTCGTAGCCCGATGAAAAATATTCGCCGTAGGGATCATTGACGATGAAGCCGCTGCTGTCGTAGCCCTTGATCACGATGATGTGGCCGCTTCGGGTGAAGTAACCGTGGATGATCACGGGGCGGCCACAGTCAATTGACGTCTGAATGTCCTGGAAGGTGCCATTGGTTCGGAAGCTGTCTCGGTAGCCTGGATAGCTTTCGATCAGGGCCTTGAGGTGGTTGGGATCATGGCGGTCCCAGCCCAGTTGCTCCATTTTTCGATATAGCTCTTCCTGGAGCTGGGGGCCTGAGTGATAGGGCATCCCCAGGTAGGCCAGGCCCATGGCCACGCAGGTGACATTGCAGCTGCCCGTGGGATTGAGGCGGTTGTCGAGCTGGCAGAAATAGGGAACCTTCAGAACTTTGGCTTGCGCTGGTCCCGCTGGAATCGGTGGGACTGGGGCTGTCTCCGTGGTGCTTGGTCGGCTTGGTGGGGCCGGGCTGGCTGATTCGCTTCCGGGTCTGTCTGCGCCCTGCGGCAGCAGGTGCCAGTGGGGCAAGTAGAGCCACCAATCGCCGGCTCCATAGGCCAGTCGCACCTGGATCGAGTTGTCCTGGCGTTGCAGAACCTGGCTGATCTTGTATTGGCGTCCCGATTCGACGGGGACCAGTTGGTTGGGATGGAGCTGGCTGGAATCAACCTTGTCTTTCTTGAGATAGGTGTCGGAGATCGCTTCGTAGATCCGGTCCGTCGCTTCAGGCTTCCGGCTTTGCTCCGCCCCTGCACCTGGTTTGATTTCTGAGTCAGGTTGCGCCCCTGGTTCTGGCGCTGATTGCGGGCCTGCTTGCAAGTCGGCTGGTGATTCTGTTGGCGACTTTTCTTCTCTATCCCTGCCTGCCAGTGCTACCGGGTCTGGCGTCGTCTCCGGTCCTGGTTTGACCCCGGTATCCGTCTGCACGACTGGGTGAGCACCGAGCGCATCCAGTCCCTGCTGCCAGAGTTTCGCTTCGGCTTGGCGGCGCCGACGCAAACCTGCCTCCACCGAGCTGCCGGGGTTGACATACAACATCAGGGCACTGGGCACCTCGCTCCAGTGTTTGTCGCGCAGGCAACGGCTGATGGTGTTGAAGCCTTCGGCGCCATAAAAACCCGCACCCAGATTGTAGGCAAAGCTGCACAGCGCCGAGCGCATCGCGTCATTCATCGCCTGCCAGTACGGGATCGTTCCGCTGATGGGATTCCAGTAGTGCTGCTGCAGGCTGCTGATGAACAGTTGATCCGCTTCCTGGCGGCTGATCGCATCGCCGGGACCGACGGCGCGGCCATCGGCGTAGGTGGTGCTGCCCCAGCCGATCGTCCAGGGATCGCCCCCACTGCCGGGGTCGGGATAGGCGTGGATCAGGTCATCGCTGCGGCAGGTGGCCTGGCAGCCTTCGAATTCCTGAATTAAGGCAATTGCGGATTGGGGAACGGGGCTGGTGTTCATCGGCGGTGCGGGGAACGGTGGCGATTCCGGCCTGCGAAGGCCTGGTGAAACGGCAATTTGGACGCGCAGATGTTCTAATTCATCGATCGCGGAATAGCCATTTCACTGTTGCCGGTGTTGTCGGATTGTCAGCTTGCGTGGGCTTTTGTTGCCTTACCCCCTGACCCACAAGCCTGCGTGTGGCCGAAAGTCAGAACGGCCCATGGTTGCGGCGATGGCGCTGTGGGCCCAGCTCAAGCGCCTGTCAGTCGCCAGGTTTCAGCCCCAGCTGCTCAGCGCGATCTTGCCGATGCTGCGGCCCGTGGCCAGCAGGGCGTGGGCTCGCTCCATGGTCTCGGGCGTGATCGCCCCCAGCTCGGTGTGCAGGGTGGAGCGCAGCTCGCCCGCCTCGATTCGATCGGCCAGCCGCTCCAGGATCTCCCCCTGGCGGGCCAGGTCCGGCGTGCCGTAGCGGGCGCGGGTGAACATGAACTCCCAGTGGAAGCTGGCGCTCTTGCTCTTGAGCCGGTCCAGATCCAGCGGCGCCCGGTTGCCGACGATGGCGACGATCGCCCCCTGGGGCCGGATCAGCTCCGCCATCACGTCCCAGTAGGCGTCGGTGTCGGCGAAGTTGGCGATGCGATCGACGGTCTCCAGGCCCAGGGCGAGCAGCTGGGGCGCCAGCTCCCGGCTGTGGTCGAGCACGTGATCGGCGCCCAGCTGCCGAACCCAGGCGGCGCTTTCGGGCCGGGAGGCGGTGGCCAGCACCAGCAGGCCGGCGCGGCGGGCCAGCTGGATCGCCAGGGAGCCGACGCCGCCGGCACCGCCCAGAATCAGCAGCGAGCGGCCTGTGTCGGCCCCATCGGGATCCAGGCCCAACCCCTCGAACAGGGCCTCCCAGGCGGTCAGGCCGGTGAGGGGCAGGGCCGCCGCCTCGGCCCAGGAGCAGCCCCTCGGCCGGCGGCCGCTGATGCGCTCATCCACCGCCAGCCACTGGGCGTTGCAGCCGGCGCGGGTGATGTCGCCGGCGGCCATCACCGCATCACCGGGCCGGAAGCGCTGCACCGCCGCACCCACCGCTTCAACGCGGCCGGCGGCGTCCCAGCCCAGCACCCGCGGTGGCGCCCCGATCGCCAGGGACGCCCGCACCTTGGTGTCCACCGGGTTGACAGCCACGGCCTCCACCCGCACCAGCAGGTCGTGGGGCCGCAGTTCGGGCAGGGGCAGTTCGATCTCCCGCAGGGGAAGCGGGCTGGGGGCCAGCTCCGGGCCGGCGGCGCTCTCGGCGACGATCGCTTTCATCGGGCCATGTTGCCGCGGGATCCGGCAAGCTTGATTGCCTGAGCTCTCGCCCTCGCCGATGCCCGTGCAGAACCGCTGGTCGGAGCCAGGCGCCCGCGAGGCGATCGAGCGCTACGGCGCCCAGGGGGTGGGTGAGGCCCTGGCCCTGCGCACCTACTCGGCCCGGCTGCTGGGGGCGGATGCCGATCTGGTGCTGCACGGCGGCGGCAACACCTCGGTGAAAACCACGGTCACCGGCCTGCTGGGCGAAACGATCCCGGTGCTGTGCGTCAAGGGATCCGGCTGGGATCTGGCCACGATCGAGCCGCCGGGCCACCCGGCGGTGCGGCTGCAGCCCCTGCAGGCGCTGCGGGCCCTGGAGCGCCTCAGCGATGAGCAGATGGTGGCGGCCCAGCGCCAGAACCTGATCGATCCGGCGGCCCCCAATCCCTCGGTGGAGGCGCTGCTGCACGCCTTCCTGCCGCACACCTTCGTCGATCACACCCACTCCACGGCGCTGCTGGCCCTGGCCGATCAGGCCGACGCCGAACAGGTCTGCCGCGAGGTCTACGGCGAGCGGGTGGTGCTGGTGCCCTACGTGATGCCCGGTTTCGCCCTGGCCAAGGCCTGCGCCGACGCCTACGAGGTGGCGGTGGCCCGGGGCCAGCAGCCCGAGGGCATGGTGCTGCTCAAGCACGGCCTCTTCTCCTTCGGGGCCACGGCCCAGGAGAGCTACGGGCGGATGATCGAGCTGGTGGGGCAGGCCGAAGCGCGCCTGGGCCGAGGGGAGCGCTCGCTCCACAGCGTCGCCATGCCGGAGCGCCCCACCCCTGCGGCGGCGTTGCTGCCGCAACTGCGCGGGGCCCTGAGCCGGGCCGCCGAGGCCGCCGGCGCTCCCCGCCGCTGGATCCTGACCCTGCGGGACACGCCCCTGACCCGCGCCGTCGTCGATGACCAGCGCCTGGCGGACTGGCTGAGCCGTGGCGTGGCCACCCCGGACCACGTGATCCGCACCAAGGCCCGGCCCCTGCTGCTGGCCGCCGATGCGACCCCGGCGGCGATTGAGAGCGCCATCGCCAGCTACGGCCGCGACTACCGGGACTATTTCCAGCGCCAGAACGGTCGGGTGGGCGGCCACAAGACCATGCTCGATCCGCTGCCGCGGCTGATCGCCGTGCCGGGGCTGGGGGTGATCGGCGTCGGCAAGAGCGCCGCCGAGGCCGCCGTCACCGCCGACATCGGCGAGGCCTGGGCCAGCACCCTGCTGGCGTCCGAGAGCATCGGCCGTTTTGAGCCCGTGGGCGAGAACGACACCTTTGACATGGAGTACTGGAGCCTGGAGCAGGCCAAGCTCGGCAAGGCGGCCGAGAAGCCCCTGGCTCGCCAGGTGGTGCTGGTCACCGGTGGCGCCGGCGCCATCGGCGCGGCCACGGCCAGGGCCTTCGCGGCCCAGGGGGCCGAACTGGCGCTGCTGGACCTCGATGGGGAGGCCGCCCGGGCCGCAGCGGCCGCCTGCGGCCCGCGGGCCCTGGGTCTGGCCTGCGATGTCACCGATGGCCAGCAGGTGCGCGACGCCCTCGATCGGGTCTGCGAACACTTCGGCGGCCTGGACGTGGTAGTCAGCAACGCCGGCGCCGCCTGGACCGGCGCCATCGCCAGCCTGGCGGATGCCGATCTGCGGGCGGCGTTTGAGCTCAACTTTTTCGCCCACCAATCCGTGGCCCAGGCGGCGGTGGCGATCTGGCGGCTCCAGGACGGTGCCGCCGGCGGCGCCGGTTCCCAGCCGGGCGAACGGCTGGGGGGGCAGTTGCTGTTCAACGTCAGCAAGCAGGCGCTCAATCCCGGCCCCAACTTCGGCGCCTACGGCCTCAGCAAGGCGGCCCTGCTGGCCCTGGTGCGCCAGTACGCCCTCGAAGAGGGCGAAAACGGCATCCGTGTCAACGCGATCAACGCGGATCGCATCCGCTCAGGTCTGCTGGACGGGACCATGATCCGCGAGCGGGCCGCCGCCCGCGGCGTCAGCGAAGACGTCTACATGGCCGGCAACCTGCTGGGCCAGGAGGTGCTCGCCAGCGATGTGGCCGACGCCTTCGTCGCCCTGGCCCGGCTGCAGCGCAGCACCGGCGCCCTGCTCACGGTCGATGGCGGCAACGTGGCGGCAATGGTGCGCTGAGCCGGCGGCCTGCTCTCCCCTTCAGGGCTGGCTGGCCGCCGGTGCGGTGCCACCTTGGGCGTTGCCCTTGGGCGCCGTGAAGCTACCGGGGCTCTTGAAGCCGCTCCAGATCGCCAGCTCTTCCAGGGTCTGGACCCCTTCGCGCCGCTCGGTGCCCAGCACCCAGGTGGGGTAGGCCTCGACGTGGGCCGCATTGCACTTGTCGGCGCCGGCCTGATCCTTGGCGCATTCCACGTAGGGCAGGCGATCCCCCGCCTGCTGGCCGAAGAGGTTCTTCTGGCGGAAGCAGTGGGTGCACCAGTAGGCGCCATAGAAGATGGCGCCCCGTTGGCGCAGGTGGTCCGCCAGGGCGAGCTGTTCCGGGCTGGAGGGCTTGAGGGCCTGGCCGAGGCTTGGGGTGGAGCTGGGTCCCGGCAGCGGCGCGCTGCTGGGCTGGGTCACCGCTGCCGGCGCTGCCGACTGGGCCGGGGCGGTGCCGGCGTTGGCGGCCAGGACTGGACCGGTCAACCCCAGCAGCGGCAGCAGGGCCAGCTTGACCAGGGGATGCCCGGAACGGAGTGTTGAGCCCATGGCGGCGACTCTGGATCTGAGAATTGGCTTAAATCTAAGGACCCTTAACCCGTACGGCCTTCCGCCCCCTGCCGGCGCCCGTTCCGGTCCCCCGGGGCTGAGACAATGCAGCCACAGGGCCACGGCTGATGAGCGTCAACGGCTACCGCGACTATTTCAAGGTGCTCGGGGTCGAGCGTGGCGCCGATGCCGACACGATCAAGCGATCGTTCCGCAAGCTCGCTCGTCAGTGCCACCCGGACGTCAATCCCGGCGACAAAGGGGCCGAGTCCCGCTTCAAGGAGATCAGTGAGGCCTACGAAGTCCTCTCTGATCCGGATAAGCGTCGGCGCTATGAGCAGTTCGGCCAGTACTGGAATCAGATGGGCAGCCCCGGCGGCGGGGCCGGCGCCGATGTGGATTTCGGCCGCTACGGCAACTTCGACGACTTCATCAACGATCTGCTGGGCCGCTTCGGCGGTGGTGCTCCCGGCGGCTTCGGCTCCGGCTTCCCCGGGGGCTTTGCCGGTCCCGGGGCCGGCGGCGGTCGCGGCGCTCCCCTCGATCTCGATGCCGAGGCCAGCATCAATCTGCCCCTGGGCGATGCCTTCCGCGGTTGCGAGCGCACCCTGGCGGTCAACGAGGAGCGGGTGCAGGTGCGCATCCCGGCCGGGGTCAAAGATGGCAGCCGCCTGCGGCTCAAGGGCAAGGGCAATCTCCAGCCGGGCACCGGTCGCCGCGG
Organism: Synechococcaceae cyanobacterium ELA739; assembly: GCA_037127935.1. Classification (GTDB taxonomy): domain Bacteria; phylum Cyanobacteriota; class Cyanobacteriia; order PCC-6307; family Cyanobiaceae; genus Cyanobium. The sequence continues at coordinate 20,602 of JBAXXM010000007.1, read as the reverse complement.
TGATCTCTACCTGACCCTCAAGCTCCAGAGCCACCCCGTCTGGCGGCTGGATGGCGATCAGCTGCGGGCCGAGTTGCCGTTGAGCCTCGATGAACTGGCCCTCGGTGGCGAGGTGCGGGTGGCCACCCCCGATGGCGAGGCCACGGTGCAGGTGCCCCCCGGCATGAGCCTGGGCCGCAGCCTGCGGCTCAAGGGCAAGGGCTGGCCCCTGAAGGAGGGCCGCGGTGATCTGCTGCTGACGCCGATCATCAAGCTGCCGGACAGCCTCAGTGACCGTGAACGCCAGCTGCTGGAGGAGCTGCGATCGCTGCGAGCTCAGGATCCCCGTGCCGAATGGCTGATGGCGGCCAGACTCTGAAGGCCTGTTCGACAGCTCGTGATGCCAGATCTCCTCCGGAGGAGACCCGCCAGGCGGCTGATGGGCCGCACGCTGGTGCTGGCATCCCTCGTTTTTGCGCTGGTGCTTCCAGGTGTCGCCGCGGCGGCAGGGCGCATGGCCTCAGGCCAGGCGCCGCCGATCGTCGCCGTCCCGTCCACGGTGCAGATCGAGCCGGCCGTCGCTCCGACGGCACCCGGTCCGGTGGTGTTCGTCGGTCTGCACCTCCGCAACATTTATGACCTCTCCCTCGTCGACCAGAGCTTTTTGGCTGAGGGCTGGTACTGGTTCGAGTGGGGGGGCCGATGTGCAGGCGATTCTTGAACGCCGTCGCATCGATCCGGATGATCTGCTCGAGCTGGCCAACGAGATTGAGCTGGGGCAGTACGAAAGCCGGAAGACCTCAGCCTATCCGAAGGAACTGATGTCGTCTGGTCGAGAGGCCAGAATCGTGCGTTTCTCGGGTAAATTTTTTCTCAAAGATGTGCCGCAGCGCCTCGCTCCTTTCGATCCTCAGCTCCTGACGATCGCCCTGGAGATCAAGCCTGAAATCCTTGCCCTCGGCAAGGATAGCCTGCGCCTGGAGCCCATGAATAAGGCTGCGAATATTATCGGGGAAAGTATCGATATCCCTGGCTTCGATCTTGACTCCGTGGCATGGGAGCGCTCGCAGATCATCTATCCCCATGAATTTCTCCCCCGGATGAGCTTCAGTCGTGTCACGGCTGTGCTCTTGTATGGCAAGAACGAATGGGCGATGTTTCTGAAATGGATCTTCCCCCTTCTGATCGTGATGGCGATCGTCATCGTATCCCCGTCGATTGAAGGCGCTCTGGGTGATATCCGACTCGCTATCCCCCCCCCTCGGCGCTGCTGGCGCTGGTGGTGATGCAGGACACCTACAAGAATATTTTTCCGCCCGCTCCCTATCTCACCTATCTCGATGAGATCTACGTCTACAGCTACATCGTCTGCCTGGCGATTTTTCTGCTGTTCCTCGTCGGCACCAATCTCGTTGCCCGCGCACCCGAGAGCGAACGTGAGCGGGTCGGCCGCCGGGTCAACCGGATCGACACCGTGGTGCAAGTGAGCATGGTGGTCGGCTTCGCCTTCGTGGCCACCGTCGGCTGGTTCACCTGAAGCCAGCGCTGGGGCTCCGTAGGATCCAGCCAGAGCGAATCTCCCCATGGAACTCACCTACCGCCCGCGCCGGCTGCGGCGGACTCCGGCGCTGCGGGACCTGGTGCGGGAGCACCACCTCGCCCCCACCGATTTCATCTATCCGCTGTTCGTCCATGAGGGCGCCACCAACGAGCCGATCGGCGCCATGCCCGGGGCCAACCGTTGGAGCCTGGAGGGGCTGGTGGATGAGGTGGGCCGCGCCTGGGATCTGGGCATCCGCTGCGTGGTGCTGTTCCCCAAGGTGGCCGATGGGCTCAAGACCGAGGACGGCGCCGAGTGCTTCAACGAGCATGGCCTGATTCCGCGGGCAATCCGCCGGCTCAAGGAGGTGCACCCCGGCATGGCGATCATGACCGACGTGGCCCTGGACCCCTATTCCTGCGACGGCCATGACGGCATCGTCTCGGACGAGGGGGTGGTGCTCAACGACGAAACGGTGGAGATTCTCTGCCGCCAGGCCGTGGCCCAGGCCCGGGCCGGTGCCGACCTGATCGGCCCCAGCGACATGATGGACGGCCGCGTCGGCGCGATCCGTGAGGCCCTCGATGAGGAGGGCTTTGAGCATGTGGGCATCATCAGCTACACCGCCAAGTACGCCTCCGCCTACTACGGCCCCTTCCGCGAAGCCCTCGATTCGGCCCCCCGGGCCGCCGCCGGCAAGCCGATCCCCAGGGACAAGAGCACCTATCAGATGGATGCGGGCAACGGCCGCGAAGCCCTCACCGAAGCCCTGCTCGATGAGCAGGAGGGGGCCGACATCCTGATGGTCAAGCCGGGCCTGGCCTATCTCGACATCATCCATCGCCTGCGGGGCGAAACCGAGCTGCCGATCGCCGCTTACAACGTCAGCGGTGAGTACGCCATGGTCAAGGCGGCCGCTGAGCGCGGCTGGATCGATGAACGGGCGATCGTCCTGGAAACCCTGCTCTGTTTCCGCCGGGCCGGCGCCGATCTGATCCTCACGTATCACGCCTGCGATGCCGCCCAGTGGTTGAAGGCCGGCTGAAACCCCGCCGCGCCGACCTGGCGATCGCCGGCTTCCTGGCGCTGATAACGGTCATCGCCAATGCGACGGGCATGCCCTACGTGCTCTTCCCTGAGCTCGGGGCCCTGGGCTGGGTGATCTTCAGCGATCCGCGCCATTCTTGGGCCCGCTCGCCGGCCCTGTTGATGCTGACGCCCTTTCTGGCGGCGGTGCAGGGGCTGTGGCTCACCCGCCACCTCGCCTACGGCCCGCCGGCGGTGCTGCTGGATGTGGGGCTCACCCTGCTGGTGATCGCGGCCCTGCGCTCGCCGATCGTGCCGTCCCTGTCGGCCGGCCTGCTGCCGCTGGCGCTCGGCATCCACACCTGGACCTACCCGTTCTCGATCCTGATCGGCACCGGCGGCCTGGCCCTGTTCATCGGCCTGCGGGCACGCTGGGCCCGGGGCGGATCGCCCCAGCCTGCGGGCGCGACCGAGCCTGCTCCGGGTCTGTGGGCGCTCCGGGGCCGAACCCAGCCGCTGCCGCCGCTGCGCGATTGGCTGGGGCCGTTCGGGCTGTTTCTGGTGGGCGGCCTGCTGCTGGTGCGGCTGATCGGCTCGCCGCTGGTGCTGTTCCCGCCGCTGCTGGTGATCACCTTCGAGATGGTCGTGCACCGCCGGCACTGTCCCTGGCGCGGCCGCTACGTCGGGGTCTGGCTGGTGGCCAATGGCGCCGCCGCCGCTGGCCTGGTGCTGGTCAAGACCCTGGGGGTGACGCCTCTGGCGACCTTCCTGGCGGTGCTGGCCACCCTGGCCTTGCTCAAGCTGGCGCGGCTGCCCTTTCCGCCGGCCCTGGGCCTGGCCCTGCTGCCCTTCGTGATCCCCGATCCGCCGCTCAGCTACCCGCTGTTCACCATGGCCGGCAGCCTCTGGCTGCTGCTGGTGGTGGCGCTGCAGGAGGCGCTGGCGGGCCCGGATCCTGGCGGCGGCGATGGCGGTGGCACGACAGCCGCTCCCGGGGGAGAGCCGGGAACCGCTTGAATGGCGGTAGCGATGGGGCGAATGCGATGGCCACGAGCCGGCTGGGCCATGTGGCGGTGCGGGTGCAGGACATGGAGCGCGCCAAGGCCTTCTACCAGGCCCTGGGGCTGCGGCTCACCTGGGATGCGGACGACTGGGCCTATCTGCAATCGCCCGTCAACGGCGATGGCATCGCCCTGCTGAGCCCTGCCTACACCGCCGCCGGCCCCCACTTCGCCTTCCACTACGACCAGCGCAGCGAGGTGGATGCGGTGCATGCCCAACTGGCTGCGGCGGGCCACCTCGTCGGCCCGGTGCATGACCATCGCGATGGCACCGCCTCGTTTTACATGCAGGATCCGGAGGGCAACTGGCTGGAGCTGCTCTATGAGCCGGCCACGGGCATCCCTTCCAATGTGGGTGAGCAGCCGATCCCGCCGCCCCCTTCGCCCGCTGCCGCGTGAATCCGGGGTTGGTCGATAGGGCGGGGAGCGGCGAACCCCCGGTGTTCCCGCTGGCCGCCGACCTGGAGGCCGGGCCTGGGGCTGGGCTGGCCGAAGACGCTGCCTGGATCGAAAGCCAGGAGGCGAGCTCGCTGCAGGCCCCAGTCCCAGCTGACCTTGACAGCCGGGGTGAGGTCGACCCTTCCGCGGAAGCCCCCAGCTCCGGCGACGTTTCAGACGCGAACCCAACTCCAGGCTCTCGCGACAACCCTGACGTTGGCGAAGTCGCCGCCACCCTGGGAGCCCCTCTCGAGGCGCCAGTTCAGGCTTCGGTGGCTGTCTCGCTTGATGGCGCAGGGGCTCGCTCGCCTGAGGGCTCTGTTGCTGGTGCCGTTGAGGCCCCGGAGGCCGCGATCCCGGCTCCATCGCCGCCGCTCCCGCCCCTGCCTGGCCTGGATCTGAGCAGCGAGCCCGCGATCGAGCCGGAAACCATGGTCTTGCTCGAGTGGCCGCGGCTGGCGGAACACCTGGCCAGCTTTGCCAGCACCGCCGCCGGCGAGCGCCACTGCCGGGCCCTGCCCCTGCCCGGCGATCGCCAGACCAGCGAAACCCTGCTGGCCGAAACCACCGAGCTGCTCGGCCTCGACGGGCTGGTGGAGGGGGGATTGAGCTTCCAGGGGGCGGCCGACATCGCCACCACCGTGACCCTCTGCGCCAAGGGCGGCTGCGCCGGCGGCGAGGAGCTGCTGGCCCTGGCCGGCACCCTGGCGGCGGCCCGGCGGCTGCGTCGCCAGATCGACGATCCGCTGCTGCGGCCGGTCTGCAGTGCCCTGGTGGATGCCATGCGCACCCTGCCGGAGCTGGAGCAGCGGCTGCATTTTTGCCTGGAGGAAGGGGGCCGGGTGGCCGATCGGGCCAGCGCCGCCCTGGCGGGTCTGCGGCGCCAGTCCCTGACGGTGCGCGCCGAGCGGCGGGATCGGCTGCAGGAGCTGCTGCGCCGCTACGCGCCGTTGCTGCAGGACACGGTGGTGGCCGAGCGCGCTGGCCGGCCCGTGCTGGCGGTCAAGGCCGGCGCCGCGGCCCAGGTGCGGGGCCTGGTGCACGACAGCTCCGCCTCCGGCAGCACCGTATTCATCGAGCCCCAGGCGGTGATCGGCCTGGGCAACCGGCTGCGGGAGCTGGAGGGGCAGGAACGGGAGCTGGAGCGGGCGTTGCTGCTGGAGCTCAGTGGGCTGGTGGGGGAGCAGGCGCCGGCCCTGGAGCAGCTGCAGCGGGTGCTGGTGCGCCTCGACGGGGCCCTGGCGCGGGCCCGCTACGGCGCCTGGTTGGGGGCGGTGCGGCCCCAGTTGGCCGAGTCGGCCCAGGCGGCCTTTGAGCTGCGCGATCTGCGCCATCCCCTGCTGCTCTGGCAGCAGCGCCGCCAGGGGGGCGCCGCGGTGGTGCCGGTGACGGTGCGGGTCAGCCCGGAGCTGAAGGTGGTGGCGATCACCGGCCCCAACACCGGCGGCAAGACGGTGACCCTCAAGAGCGTGGGCCTGGCGGCCCTGATGGCCCGTGCCGGCCTGTTTCTGCCCTGCAGCGGCACGCCCCGGCTGCCCTGGTGCGGCCAGGTGCTGGCTGACATCGGCGATGAACAGTCGCTGCAGCAGAACCTCTCCACCTTCAGCGGCCACATCCGCCGCATCGCTCGCATCCTGGCGGCCCTGCCCGACGCCCAGGCCCCGGAGCTGGAGGAGCGCGGCGCCTCCCTGGTGCTGCTCGATGAGGTGGGGGCCGGCACCGATCCGACCGAAGGGGCGGCCCTGGCGGCGGCCCTGCTGCGCCGGCTGGCCGATCGGGCCCGGCTGACGATCGCTACCACCCACTTTGGTGAGCTCAAGGCGCTCAAGTACGGCGATCCCCGCTTCGAGAACGCCTCGGTGGCCTTCGATGAGGCCACGCTGTCGCCCACCTATCGCCTGCAGTGGGGCATCCCGGGCCGCAGCAACGCCCTGGCGATCGCCTCCCGCCTGGGCCTGGAGCCGGCGGTGCTGCAGGCGGCGGCGGCCCAGCTGGAGCCGGGCGGCGAGGGCGACGTCAATCGGGTGATCGAGGGGTTGGAGCGCCAGCGCCAGCAGCAGCAGGAGGCGGCCGAGGCGGCGGTGGAGCTGCTGGCCCGCACGGAGCTGCTGCATGAAGAACTGCTGGCCCGCTGGCAGCAGCAGAAGGAGCAGAGCGCCGAGATCCAGGAGCAGCGGCGCCAGCAGCTGGAGCGCTCGATCCGCGACGGCCAGGGGGAGGTGCGGCGGTTGATCAGGCGCCTGCGCCAGGGGGGGCGCAGTGGCGGCCGCGAGGCAGCCGAAACGGCGCGCCAGGCGGGCCAGCGGCTCAAGAGGCTGGAGGCGGAGCACCGGCCCCAGCCGGAGCGCCGCGATCACGGTGGCTGGCGGCCGGCCGTGGGCGAGCGGGTTCGGGTGCTGGCCCTGGGCAAGGCGGCCGAGGTGCTGGCGATCGCGGCCGATGGCCGCGAACTGACCGTGCGCTGCGGCGTGCTGCGCACCACGGTGGAGCTGGCGGCGATCGAGGGTCTCAACGGCGAAAAACCGGCGCCGCCCGAGCCGGCCCAGCCCCAGGTGCAGATCCGCAGCCGCCGCAATCCCGCCAGCCGCGGCCCCCAGATGCGCACCGAGGCCAACACGGTCGATGTGCGCGGCCTGCGGGTGCACGAGGCCGAGGCGCTGGTCGAGGAGCAGCTGCGCGCCGCCAACGGCCCCCTCTGGGTCATCCACGGCATCGGCACCGGCAAGCTCAAGCGCGGCCTGCGCCAGTGGCTGGAGACCGTGCCCTACGTGGAGCGGGTGGTGGATGCCGAAAAAGGGGACGGCGGCCCGGGTTGCAGCGTGGTGTGGGTGAAGTGAGGGGGCGAGGTCATCGTCGGAGCTGCACCGCTCTGTTTCCGAACCAGGCCCTGATCGGCGAATCCAATCCAGGCCAGCCTTTTCCCGCATAGCGTTCTGAGACCGGAGCGATGCCATGGGCGATTCAGAGTTGCGCTGGCGCCAACGGCTCGAGAGCCTGCAGCGCGCTCTGAACCAGCTGAAGGCCGCTCTGGCGGCTCTGGCAGCCGAGCCCACAAATGAGGTGATCGGCATGGCGGTGATCAAGGGCTATGAGCTGAGCTTCGAGCTGGGCTGGAAAACCTTGAAGGATCTGCTCAGCCACGAGGGCATCGATGCCTTGCTCCCGCGCGAAGTGCTGCGCCAGGCTTTCGCCTATGGCCTGCTGCCGGACGGCCAGCTTTGGATCGACATGCTGGAACAGCGCAATCTGATGGCCCATACCTACGACGTGGACCGCGCCCGTCTGGCCCTGGCCCTGATCCGGGAGCGCTATGCCCCTGCGTTGCTGGCGCTGGCGGTCGACCTGGAGGGGCGGCGATGAGCCGGGCGATGGAAGCGGGGGGGCTGCCGCCGCGGACGTTGGCGGAGATCGCGACGGTGCTGCGGCTTCATCCTGAGATCCGCTGGGTCAAGCTTTATGGCTCGCGGGCCCTGGGGCGGCAGCGGCCTGGCTCCGACATCGATCTGGCCTTCAGCGCTCCGCAAGATTGCAGTGCGGCCCTGGCGGGCGCCTTTGAGGAGCTGCCCATCCCCTACCGGGTCGATGTGACCCATTGGGAGAGCCTTCGGCATGAGGGGCTCCGCCAACACATCGCGTCGTACGGGGTACCGCTCTGGGGTCTGCCGCAGGGTCGGAGCAACAACCGCTGACGCTCGGGCCAGGCCCCAGCCAGAGGCCGCTTCACCGGGACGGGATCGCGATTGTCGACCTTTCAGGTTGGGCGATCTGTGGCAGCTGCCATCGCGGTGGTCGGCAGCCACGATGCGGATCGCCCCGGCCATGGAGAGTCTTCATGGGGACCAGGGCTGACGGTCTTGAAGCGCTTGACATCCCTGGTCAGGCTGCCCCGATCGCGAGCTCCTGCGGCCAGGGATTGGGAGAACCCCAGATTGGGTTCGGCGTTGCTGGTTGTCACCAACGCGTCGTCGATTGGGCCCGAACGTCCCCGCCCCACCCACCCCTGGCGAAGTTCGCCCTCACGTTCACTCATGCTCCTCCCCCCGGATCTGGCGGAAGTACTCCGCATCGGAGGTGGAACCCGAGCCACTGGCGGCCCGGCGCTGCCGCAGGCTTTTGAGCAGGCCTGACCAGCCCTTCTGCCACTCCTGCAGCAACGAACGCTCCGAGCCATGCCGCACCGCCAGGGCGGCAAAGCCGAGTGCCAGCGCCAGGCAGGCGATGCCGTTGCGGAGCAGCTCGGGTAGCAAGCGCCAGGGATTGGTCGGAGGTGTGGCCTGGCGTTCTCTGGCGATCTGCAGGGAGGCCTGATCGAGCACGGCAGCTACCTGGGCCTTGAGCAGGGGCAAGGGCTGGGCAATGTCGGCGGGGCCGAGCACCGGGCCCTGCAGGCGCTGCAGCCGTTGGTTGATTTCCTCGTTGCTGTTGGCACTGGCCACCGCCTGGCGCAACGCCACCAAGCGTCGTTCGGCGCCCTGGATCCGGGTGGCCTGGGCGGTACTCAGCGAGCGGCTGGTCTGCAGGCCGGCGATGGTCTGCAGGGGCAAAAGCAGCAGGAAGCCGAGGGCGACGGCCACCGACAACTGGCTGCAGAGCTTCTGGCGGCTTTTGAGCCGCGGGTCATGGGGCCCCAGCTCCACGGCGATCTGCAGCAGGGCCAGACCGAGCAGGGGGAAGAGGGCGCTGTTGATCAAGGTGCCAGCGAAGCGCAACTGCCAGGCAGGATCGAGCAGCTGCAACGGGAACAGGGCTGGGGCCACCAGCGAGGCGAAGAGCACAAAGAGCACCAGCGCCACCACGCCCAGCCCCGGGGCGGAGAGGAGCACCGGAGCGCCGGAGCGGGAGGATTCGGAGCTGGGGGGCATGGCAGAACTCAGGGGCTAGAGAGCGGGCAGGATGCAGGGACCGTGGGCAGAGGCCGAAGGGTGATGCAGGCCGGAGCAGGTACCAACACGATGCGCGGCGGCCACGAAAAAGCCCCGCCGATGGCAGGGCTGTGAAGGCAATCAAGGCTGCAATCAGGCCTGGGGTGGGGTGATCAGAGGAGCAGCGATGCGCTTGCGGAGTCGGCGGCTCCAACCGAAGGCAGATCCAGCACCGAGCAGGGGCAGGGGACCGGGGACTGGTGGGACCAGGACAACCTGGATTGACTCACTGGTGCCGTCGAGGGTCCAGGTGCCGATCAGGCCCGTTGTGGTGAAGCCAAGGGCTGCGAGGCTTGTGCCATTAAATGTGGCGCTGCCTGCGATTGGAGCGTTAGAGACATATGTAGGATCAATGCCAAAATCAAAGCCTCCGACAAAAAAGGTATATAAGCCAGTAACGCTGGAGGCGGGATAAAATGCAGCGGATCCTGTGAGATTGCTGGGGCCAGTGATGCTGATGAGGGGTTGGTCCGACCCGATGTTAGTTCCAGTGCAAATAAGCGCAACGGGAGAGGAAATGAGCGCTCCATTTGCTCCACATTGACCGGTAATAGGAAATGGCGTTGCCCCAGTGAGATCCAGGCTGCCACTCGCTTGAACAACAACATTCCCCGCAGATTCAAAAATGTTGTAGGTGAGAATCGCCTTGGCCTCCCCCTGGCTCAGTAGCAAGGCAGCCGGTGCGGCCAGCAAAGGGGTTAGGCACTTGCAGCGTGTGGCGAGAGTGAGAAGCGTCATGCTCACTTCATGGGTAGGCAAATTTGCGGCAATAATGCCCCCCAAAAAATAGGCGCTCCTGGGGGCCGGTTAGGTGATTGGCACATGCACGAATCTTTTCCGGGCTTTCGGTAGGGGCTTTTTCGGGTGGGAGACACCTCAAAGCGCCCCGTGCTCGTGGGTGTCGCCCCATCCCCTTCAAGCTGAATCACCCTGGTGCGGCTCCAAAGCCAGGGCAGGGGCCACCTTGATTTGGCTCTGCCTTGGCTGGCTGGATCAGCGTCACCACGATGCCGAAGCGTGGTGCCAAGGCAGGACTCCAGCCTGGATTTCAGGATTGGCTGTGCTGGCCTTGGCCGATCGATCGGCGGACTGGGTGGATCAGGCGCTGCGGGATCTGGAGCAGGCGGAGCAGTCGATGCAGGCCGACCGCCATGAATGGGCCTGTTTCGCAGCCCATCAGGCGGTGGAGAAGGCGCTGAAGGGGCTGAATCTGGCCCTGGGCCAGCAGGCCTGGGGTCACACCCTCACCCGGCTCTGGGCGGTGCTGCCGCAGCAGGATTGGCAGCCGGCGCCGCCCGAAGGCCTCGAAGACCGGCTGCGGCTATTGGATGGCTTCTCTATCCCCACCCGCTATCCCGACAGCTACCCGGAGGGCACACCGGGGGAGCATCACTGCTGCGCAGAAGCCTGACGGCTACGGCAGACTGCAGAGTGAGCAGGCCCTCCTTCATGCCTGTGCCATCACCGAATGGATTCGTGCGGCGCTGGCTAGCCGCCGCTGAGGTGCTGGAGCAGGCTGGTCGTTGGGCCGCCCTGCAGCGCAGCGGCCATCCCGACCTCGTGGCGGTGGGTGATCACCGCTTCGCGCAAGCCTGGCGGCTACGGCTCCTATGGCCGCGGCACAGCCGGCGAGGGCAGCGATCTTGACCTGCTGCTGATCCTCAAGCACTGCGACGAGCCGATCTGGGAACGCCTGCGCCGCTGGGACACCAGTTCGCTGCCGTTGGCCTGCGATCTGCTGGTGTACAGCCTGCCGGAGTGGCGCACCCTGCCGCAGTGGCCCCAGGTTGGCGGAGGTGCTGCGTCAGGAGACGCGCTGGCTGGGGGAGGTTTCAGAAGCGTTGCAGGCGCAGTGCACGCCGCTTTGATCGGTCCTTCTCACCGCTGAGCTGGCGGATCCTGGTCAGCTGGTCCGCTCGGGAGCAGCGCCTCGGTGCCTTGCTGTTCGGAGGCGGCCCGACGCTCAGGGAACCAATCCCAGGATCTGCCCCACGATCTCCAGTACCTGATCCAGTTTGCCGGCCTCGATCTGACCCATGGGGTGGGGGCGGGCGCCCCGTGCCTTCCAGTCGAACGACTTGATCTGCTGGCAGAGGACATAGCTGTGGGCATCCGGCCGTTCGGCGATCGGCCCCAGATCGACAGCCAGGCTCGAGCCGCGGTTGTACGCGGCTGAAGTCATCGCACAGCCAACTACAAGGCCCACCGTCCTGTGAAAATCGGCGGTGGAGAGCACCACGAAGGGATGGTGGTGCTTCATGTCCCGACCGGCCTGGGGATTGTGGTCGATCCAGATCACCTCTCCCCGATCCGGAACCCAGCTCGGCAGGGAGCGCTCGTCTGTCATTCGATTGCTTCAGCCCCGACCCGTTTCCAGGCCATCGCCTCCGTGGGCTCACCCTCCATGGGCTTGTAGGCGGCTAGGCGCTCCGCCAGGGACAGACGCGGCTCCACCGGCGTGATCAACACTCCTTCGGCCGTGACTCTCAGTGCGACGGTCTGGTTGTCGTGCAGGCCTGCCTCCCTGGAGATGGCCGCAGGCAGGCGCACGCCGAGGGAGTTCCCCCAGCGGCGCAGGGACTGGCGGGAGCTGGCGGCAGCCATCGATGGGACCCGTGTTGATACGTCAGTCTAAACATCGCAGTCCAGCGTTGATGGGCCAGGCTTCGAGAGCCTTGGTGTTCAGTACCATTCGCGCCGGTGGTCAAGGATCAAGCGCAGGCGCTGGGCGGATCCGCGGCGACCCCCCCACGCTCTGATCCGCTGGGCGGCAGGGGGACCTGTGCCCCTCACCCCAGCACCGGCAGCTGCAGCTCCCCCCGCTCCTTCGGGGCCGGGGGCAGGGCCAGGGCCTCGCCGGCCTGATCGAACAGCCGCCAGCCGGCGGGCTCGACCGCCAGATGCACGCTCTGGCCGACGCTGACCGCCTGCTCGGGGCTGGCCCGCAGCAGCAGCAGCTGGCTGCCCTCCAGCAACCGGCAGGTGACCAGTTGTTCGTTGCCGAGGGCCTCCACATGGCAGACCTCGGCCGCCAGGTTGCGGTTGGCGGCGGGGGCGAGCTTGAGGTGTTCGGGCCGCAGCCCGCCGGTGAGGGTTTCACCCACCCGGCTGGCGCTGGCGGTCAGCATCGGCCCCTCCAGCAGGAAGCGCAGGCCCGCCAGCAGCAGCTGGCCCGGCGCGCAGACCTGCACTGGCAGCAAATTCATCGGCGGGCTGCCGATGAATTGGGCCACGAACAGGTTCGAGGGCCACTGATACAGCTCGAGTGGCGTGCCCAGCTGCTGCAGATGGCCGCCATTGAGCACGGCGATGCGATGGCCCATGGTCATCGCCTCCACCTGGTCGTGGGTCACGTACAGGGTGGTGGTGCCCAGGCGCCGCTGCAGCTCGACGATCTGGGCGCGGGTGCCGGTGCGCAGCTTGGCGTCCAGGTTGCTGAGTGGTTCATCCATCAGGAACACCGCCGGGTTGCGGGCGATCGCCCGGCCCAGGGCCACCCGCTGCTTCTGGCCGCCGGAGAGTTCCTTGGGCAGGCGCTGCAACAGCGTCTCGAGTTCCAGGGTGGCGGCCACCTCGCTGATGCGCCGCTCCACCTGCTCCTCCCGCTGCGAGGGCACCCTCAGGCCGGCCGGCAGGCCGCGGCTGCCGCGGTGCAGGCTGTCCTGCAGCTGCTGCAGGGGGCTGCGGGGGCGGCTGCGCCGCAGACCGAAGCCGATGTTGTCGGCAACGCTGAGGTGCGGATAGAGGGCGTAGCTCTGGAACACCATCGCCACATCGCGCTGGGCCGGCCGCAGCTGGCTGACAGGCCGTTCGCCCACAAAAATCTCGCCGCTGCTGGGGGTTTCCAGCCCGGCCAGCAGCCGCAGCAGGGTGCTCTTGCCGCAGCCGGAAGGCCCCACCAGCACCAGAAACTCGCCGTCGTCGATCTGCAGATCCAGTTGGCGCAGCACCTCCACCGGGGCGCCACCGCCCTTGCCGCCTTGGCGGGGTGGGTAGGTCTTGCCGACCTGTTGAAAGCGAACCTCGGCCAAACGGGCTCAGCGACCGGTGGATCCTAGGGTTGGACCAATGCAGTTCATCGATCAGGCCCGAATCGCCGTGCGCGCCGGCCGCGGCGGCGATGGCATCGTCGCCTTCCGGCGCGAGAAGTACGTGCCCGCCGGCGGCCCCTCCGGCGGCGATGGCGGCCGGGGCGGCAACGTGGTGTTGCGCGCCGATGCCAACCTCCAGACCCTGCTGGATTTCAAGTTCAAGCGCCTGTTTCCGGCCCAGGACGGCCGCCGGGGAGGCCCCAACCGCTCCAGTGGCGCCAGCGGCGAGCACCTGATCATCCGGGTGCCCTGCGGCACCGAGGTGCGCGACTGCCGCACCGGCATCCTGCTGGGGGATCTGACCGAGCCCGGCGATGAGCTGTTGGTGGCCGCCGGTGGCCGCGGCGGCCTTGGCAACGCCCACTACCTCAGCAACCGCAACCGCGCCCCGGAAAAAGCCACCGAGGGCAAGGACGGCGAAGAGTGGCTGCTGCAGCTGGAGCTGAAGCTGCTGGCCGAGGTGGGCATCATCGGCCTGCCCAACGCCGGCAAGAGCACCCTGATCTCGGTGCTCTCAGCGGCTCGTCCCAAGATCGCCGACTACCCCTTCACCACCCTGGTGCCCAATCTTGGCGTCGTGCGCCGCCCCAGTGGCGATGGCACGGTGTTCGCCGACATCCCGGGCTTGATCGCCGGCGCCGCCCAGGGGGCGGGCCTGGGCCACGATTTTCTGCGCCACATCGAGCGCACCCGGCTGTTGATTCACCTGGTGGAGGCCGGCAGCGAGGATCTGCTGGCCGATGTGGCCGTGGTGGAGCAGGAGCTGCAGGCCTACGGCCACGGCTTGGCCCAGCGCCCGCGGCTGCTGGTGCTCAACAAGATTGAGTTGCTGGATGAAGAAGAGCTGGCGGAGGCCTTGGAGCAACTCCGGCACCACGCTCTGAACGTCGGTGTGACCACCACCCTGGCGATCTCTGCCGCTATGGCCCAGGGTCTCGAACCGCTCAAAGCCGCGGTGTGGGACCAGCTCGGTGTCGATGATGCCGCCGTCAGGAGGGATGCCCAGGGCGTGCTGATCGGGGCGGGTTCAGCTTTTGGGGCTGTTGGTGAGGGTGAGGCGGGAGATCCCCGGCTGCAGGAGAGCAGCAGCGAGGACCTCACCACCCCAGAGCGCTGACAATCAGTCGTCGTAGACCCGGCACTCGGGGGCTTCCGGGTTGAGATCGCAGTAGACCTCGAGGGGGCTGGGGTCGTGGTTGTCTTCGGGGTGGTGCTCCTTGTACTCCTCCAGACCCTTCAGTTCCTCTTCGAGGTGCCGGACCTTGCCTTCGTTGCCAGCGGCGCGGGCGGCTTCGATCTCGACCTTGTCCTTCTCGATGTGCTCGTCGATGCTTTTCATGGAGAGACCGGACCCGAGGTGCCGGAATTTACCGGGCCCACCATACGGGGCCTGGACGAGGGCAGGCGGGTCCATGTCTGCTGGCGCTCATCACCGTTGACAAATGGCAGTGTTGGCGCCGCCGGGTCCGATTGTCGCTAAGGGCCAGTGGCAGCTGGACCAGCCCTGAAGCCAGGTCGTCGGCCCCAGCGCAGGCATGGAGCAATCCGTGGTCAGCGTGATGTCGGCGCCCGGGGATCCGGTGGCGCTGGGATGACGGTCCTGGCTGATGGCCTGGCAGGGATTGCAACGGGTGCTTCCCACGCCCTGATCGCGCCTGTCCTGGGTGCAGCGAGCCAACGGCCCTAAGGCCCTCCAGCCCCCGGTTCACTCCGCCAGTTCGCTGAGCAGCAGCCAGCGCTCCTCGGCGGCGGCGATCTGCTCGAGCAGGGCCGCCAGTTCCTGGGTCAGGCCCTCGATGCGGGTGTAGTCGCCGCCGCCGTTGGCCAGCAGGGCCTCCAGTTCGCCGCGCCGGGTTTCCCATTGGGGAAGCTCCGTGTCGAGGCGCTCCAGCTCGCGGCTCTCCTTGAAACTGCGGCGGCGCGGCGCCGGCTGGCGCTGGTTGGCTGGCGGCTGGGCGGCCTGGCTTGTGGCTGCCTCGGCGTTTTGACCTGGGCTGGAGCCGGTGCGGTGGGACCCCGCGGCGGCAGTGGCACTGGTGGCCGGCCGGCGCGAGGCCTCGGCCGCCAAGGCCTGGCGGCGCTCCAGGTAGGCGCTGTAGTTGCCCTCAAAGCGCTGCAGCCGCCCCTGCTCGAAGCAGAACAGCCGATCGACGGTGCGGTCCAGGAACCAGCGGTCGTGGGAGACCACCACCACGCAGCCGCGGAAGTCCTCGAGAAACTCCTCCAGCACCCCCAGGGTGTGGACGTCGAGGTCGTTGGTCGGCTCATCGAGCAGCAGCACATTCGGCGCCTCGATCAGCAGGCGGCAGAGGTGCAGCCGCCGCCGCTCGCCGCCGGAGAGCTTGGCCACCGGCTGGTGCTGCTGGGCCGGCGGAAACAGAAAGCGCTCCAGCAGCTGGGAGGCGCTCAGTTCCTGGCCGTCCACCTCCACCCGGCTGGCGGCCTCCTGCACCACATCGATCACCTTGCGGTCCAGCAGCCGCCGTTCGGCCAGCTTGCGTTCCGCCAGCTGGCGCTCGCTGGGCGGGTCTGCGTCGCGTCTGCCGCTGTCCCCCAGCAGCACCGAACTGTGCTGATCGAAGTAGGCGAGCTTGACCGTGCTGCCCAGCTCCAGGCTGCCGCCGCTGGGCAGCCGCAGGCCGGCGATCACCTCCAGCAGGCTGGATTTGCCGACGCCGTTGGGGCCGATGATTCCCACCCGGTCCTCGGGGCTGAAGTCGTAGCTGAAGGCCTCCAGCAGCGGCCGCTCGCCGGCATGGACGGCCAGATCCTCGGCACTGATCGCCTTCTTGCCGATGCGCCGGGCCGTGGCCGCCATGCTGATGGCGCCGCGGGCCTGGCGCGCCGGCTGCTCCCGCATTGCCTCGATCCGCTGCAAGCGCGCTTTCTGCTTGGTGCTGCGGGCCTTGGGGCCCTGGCGCAACCAGGCCAACTCCCGGCGCAGGTCGCCGCGGAACTTGGCGGCGGTGGCGGCTTCGGACTCGTCCTCTTCGGCGCGGCGGGCCAGGTAAGTGGCGTAGTTGCCCTCATAGCGGCGCGCTTCACCCCGTTCCACCGCCACAATCCGCCGCGTCACCCGATCGAGCAGATAGCGGTCGTGGGTGACCAGCACCAGGGCGCCCGGGTAGCGATCCAGCCAGCCCTGCAGCCACTCCACCCCGTCGGCATCGAGATGGTTGGTGGGTTCATCCAGCAGCAGCACCTCGGGCTGGGCCACCAGGGCCGCCGCCAAGGCCACCCGGCGCCGGTTGCCGCCCGAGAGCTCTCCCACCGGCCGGTGCACGTCGCCGATGCCGAGCCGTTCGAGCACCTCATGGCATTCCCGCTCCAGATCCCAGGCCTGGCAGGCATCCATCCGGTGCTGCAGATCGCTGAAGCGGGCCAGCAGCCGCTCGTCCTCCGGCGTTTCCGCCAGCGCATGGCTGAGCAGGCCGTGCTCGCGCAACAGGGCCATGCGCTCGCCGCTGCCGGCGAAGACCTGCTCCAGCACCGTCTGCTTCGGATCGAGATCGGGTTCCTGATCCAGCAGCACCACATTCAGGCGGCTTGAGCAGCGCCGTTCCCCCCGATCAAGCGGTTCCCGGCCCGCCAGCACCTTCAGCAAGGTGCTCTTGCCGGCGCCATTGGGGCCGATCAGACCGAGGCGATCGCGCTCGCCCACATGCAGGTCGAGATCGGCAAACAGCGTGCGCAGGCCGAAGTCCTTGGCCGCTCCCACCAGGCTGATCAGACTCACGATCCCTCGACGGCCAGGCCGGCACGCTGGCGCGCCAGGTAGGTGAACACGCTCTTGTCCCCCACATCAGCGGCGGCGGCCATCGGGAACTTGCGCAGGCACAGCACCAGCAGCAGGGCACTTTCCAGGGCCAGCAGATTGAGGGTGAAACCGGGGTCGAGCAGGCCGCTGAGACGGCCCAGCAGGGCCACCGGCAGCAGCAGGGTCACGCCGATCGCCTCCGGCCGGCGGAAACAGAAGAACTCCTTGAAGCCGATGCCGCAGAGCGCCGCGAAAAAGGGGCCAATCGCCAGGATCCAGAGCGGCTGGGCGGCCAGGGCGGGCAGCATGGCGGCTGGCCCCAGGCGCCAGGCCAGCAGCAGCCCGCCGGCGCAGCCCAGCAACCAGAACAGCTTCAGGGCCAGATGCAGGGGCCGTAGATAGATGTGAATCCACTGCAGGGCCAGACCCAGACCGGCCGCCATCAGCACCAGCCAGGGCCAGAGCAGCGCGGGACCGAACTGGTGCCACTGCCACAGCAGCCCCAGCTGGCCCACGGCCACCGCCGTCAGCGCCAGCCGGTAACCGAGCACTTCGCGCCGGTCCCGCCCGTCGATCGTGTAGGTGCCGAACATGCCTTCGAAAATGGGATCGGGGCCGCGGCTGGGGCTTTCACTGGTGGTCATCGGGCCATCTCGCTCGCCATCAGTCTGGCCAGATCGGGCCCGGCCGGAACGATGCCGGAGGGATGGAGGGGAAACAGCGCCCCGAAGTAGTCGGCGCGCCAGGCCTCCGGGCAACAGGTGCGGCTCACCCCCTCCAGCCCGTAGAAGCGGGCCCGCCAGCGCCAGAGGGCCGGCAGCTGGCTGAGGGGCAGGCGGCTGCAGCCGAACAGGGGCGCATAGACCATCTCCAGCCGGATCAGGGTCGGGAACAGCACCACGTCCGCCAGGCTGGGCTCGGGACCGCACAGCCAGGTTTCGCCCCGTTGCTCTTGCTCCTGCAGGGCCTGGTCGGCCTGCTCCAGGGCGGCGAACAGGGCCGATTCGGCCTCGTCGTAGGCGGCCTGGTTGCGGGCGAAACCGCAGCGGTAGACGCCGTCATTGACGTCGTCCTGAAAGCGCTGGCGCCAGGGTTCGATCGCTGGCAGCCGTTCGGGAGGGGCGAGCCGGAGGGCTTCCGGGCCGGAGGGCCAGAGATCGAGCAGTTCGATCAGCCGGGCGCTCTCGTTCACCAGGATCCGCTGCTCCTGCCGTGACCACAGGGCCGGCACGGTGGCGGGCTGGCGCCGGTCACCGCCGCTGCGCCGGTACAGCTCCGCCAGGGTGCGGCAGCCCTCGAACGGTTCGACGAAGCGCCAGCGGCCGGCCGCCGGATCCGGCTCCACCACCAGCAGCTCGATGCTGTTGCCCAGCTGGCGCAGGCTGTGCACCAGCCAGGCCCGATGCGCCCAGGGGCAACTCCGCCCGACGATCAGCACGTGCCCACCGGCCGTGGCGGCGTCGGCCGGCAGCGGCGGCAACGCCGTGAACGCCCCCGCCGGTCGCCGGTAGCGGCCCGCGGCATCGGCCGGGGCCAGGCCCCCCATCAGCTGCTGCCACTGGCAGTGCCACAGCCCTCGGGCCGTTCGGATCAGGGCGGCGGGAGGTCGCATCTGCCCACTCTGGCCCGCCACCACACCGGTACGACCGCCGTCGGCCTGATCCTGCGCCAGGCTGGAGGGCCAGAGCGGCTGAGTGATCGATGGAGGCGGCCGAGGGCAAAGTGCTGCTGGTGGCGGGCACCCATGGCAACGAGCTCAATGCCCCCTGGCTGTTCGATGCCTGGCGGCGGGATCCCTCCAGACGCCCCGCCTGTGACCTGGAGCTGGTGCTGGCGATCGGCAATCCGGCGGCTCGGGCTGCCGGGCGCCGCTACTTGGAGCGGGATCTCAACCGCAGCTTTGATCCGGATCGGCTCGCTGATGCCGGCGCGCGGGAGCTGGAGATGGACCGGGCTCGCCAGCTGCTCGCCGACCACGGCCCCGCTGGCGCCGATCCCTGCCTGGTGGCCTTCGATCTGCACAGCACCACCGCCAGCATGGGCAACAGCCTGGTGGTCTACGGCCAGCGGCCGGCGGATCTGGCCCTGTCCGCCGGCCTGCAGGGGCGCTTGGGCTTGCCCATTTATTTGCACGAGGCCGATGCGGCCCAGACGGGCTACCTGGTGGAGCGCTGGCCCTGCGGCCTGGTGATCGAGGTGGGCCCGGTACCCCAGGGGGTTGTCCAGCCGGCGATCCTGCAGCAGACGCACCTGGCCCTGGAGGCGGCCCTGGCCGTGCTGATCGAGGCCCGCGCCGGCCAGCTGCGGCTGCCGCGCCAGCTGGTGCTCCATCACCACCTCTGTAGCCTCGATCTGCCCCGCCATGGCGATGGCGCGCCGCGGGGCGTGATCCATCCGCGGCGCCAGGGCAGGGACTGGCAGCCGCTGCACCCGGGTGATCCCCTGTTTCTGAGCGAAGCCGGCGAAACCCTGGCCTACGAGCCGCCGGCAGGTCTGGGGCCCGATGCGGTCTGGCCCGTGTTCATCAACGAGGCGGCCTACGGCGAGAAGGGCATCGCCCTGAGCCTGACCCGACGCCGCTGCTGTCCGGTGCAGGCGAGCTGGGGCCAGGCCCTGCAGCAGGTCGCAGCCAGGCTGTGCGCCGACGGTTGACCGTTGTCGGTCGAGGGTTGCCGAGCCCCCGTTGGGCCCTGGCCGCAGGAGCCAGGGCTCGTGGAACCACTCAGTTGGTTGGGCGGGGTTTGCCGTTGTAAACGACGTTCAGCACCTGGCGGCCATCGGGGGAGATCAGGATCTCGGTCTCGAGGGTGGGCGGCTGGTTCTGCTCCTGCCAGCCGGGGGGACCTCCCAGGAAGCGGAACAGCAGGCCATTGGCATCCCGGCTGATCAGGCAGGGGCCGCCGTTGTCTTCAAACATGCAGCGCTGGGCGCGGTAGACGATCAAGCCGCCGTTGATGCTTTCGGCGCGCATGCGGGCCAGGTTGACGGCGCGCAGGGTGCTGAAGGGTTGCTGGGCGCCTTGCTCCTGGGCCTGGGCAGGGGCGAGCCCGAGCGGGGCTAGCGGGACAGCCGGTGCCAGTAGTAGGGCCGTCAACAGCAGGCCCCGGAGCCGGTGGAGGCGCTTGGCGCCGCAGGAATGGGTGGAGGTCATCGTCAGCCGCAGGCGAGGGTGCTCTGTTCTTGGGTGCATTCCAGATCACTCTGGCTGCCATCAGCCCAATAGATGCGCAGGCGATTCTCGCTGCTGCCGGTGCGATAGGTGATCGATTTGATCCGCCCGGCCGGCTGTTTGCCATTGCTGGGGGCGGGCTGCTGGGTGGCCAGCTTGTTCAGGCGGCCCTCGAGTTGCTGGATCTTGAACTCGAGCTGGTCGATCCGCTGGCTTTCCAGGCTGGGTTTCTTCTGGCAGCCGACCAACAGCAGCGCCGCTCCCAGGGCCAGGGCCGTCGGCCAGATCTGGGGCCTGGGGCTCAAGCGCCGGTCGGCGCCGGTTCCAGGTCGCTGGCGGAGGGGAAGGCGCATGGGCATCGGCGAAGCGGGCCGCGGCTGGCCTTCTCCTAGCAGTGCCACCAGCCCTTGGCCAGCCCGGGCCGCAGGCCCCTGAACCGGCCCCCCGAGCCGGTGGGCCGCAGCCCCCTCGGCCGGCGCCGGAGGTCTCGCCGCCAGCCCCGCCCCTCAGCTTTTCTTCATGAAGGTCGCTTTACAAACGGCGCAAACTTCCGTTACATTTGCCTTGGCGGGATTCCGCCCTTCCATCCCGTCCCCGATCCAGGCCACTCGACCTGGCA
>JBAXXM010000006.1:0-201855 GCA_037127935.1 Synechococcaceae cyanobacterium ELA739 | reverse complement strand
TCGATCGCTGAAACAAGTTGCGCTGCAGTCGATCTGGCTTTTTCAGGAGTCCCTAGATAGTTTCGATAGGCATCAAAGCGGTGACGACTTGCCAGCGGATGCTTCCAGATCCATGGCAAAGTTAGGCTAATCACAATGAACAAACCACGCTACAGGGGAATAGATTCTGCAGACATTCAGTTTTTTTTCCAAAGCATGATTTGAGTGTTTCAAGCGGGGGATGATCTGAGGTGCTGCCATTGCTGAATGAGATCTGATAAGGCATGGATGAATCTCATTGCCGTTGACGCTCAGCGCATCCCCGCCAGCCAACCGGCTTGGCGCCAGCCGATCCTGTTGGCAACAGCCCGGTAAAGGCGCAGATCGCGTCCGCTTCTGCCCGAATCCCGCATGATGGCCAGAGCCAACATGCAGAGCTGGGCTGCCTGCTCATGCAGACCAGCTGAACCACACTGGCGGCCGAGCAGAAACAGTGAACGGCTGAATCGCTGCATGGCGGGATGGTTCGCTGGCAGGCCATAGCGGCGCGCATGGTCGTGAATCAAGGCCTGGGCTCGAGCCCGTTGGCTGAGGCGCAGGGGGTCGGTCACGGCAGGGTTGCGGCTGAGGCGAACACCGGCATGGTCCCGATGTTCACTAACCGGAATCGGGCACCAAACCAGATGTCCACCAGTCGCTGCGATCCGGCAGTCATACTCCCAGTCCTCTTCAAGACAGAGATCACTCCAGGGGCCGGCCTGGTCGCAACAGCTGCGGCGATACAGGGGTGTGGCCGTCTCCCACCAGCGCTCGTTGAGAAAACGGGGAAACATCGAGGTGATGTACTCGCCTGTGGCCTTCAGCGGCTGGGGATGAAGCGTGCCAGAAGCATCGCGAAAGAGCGTGATGCCATAGGCCACAGAGGCCTGCGGACAAGCACGCAGAGCCCAAACCTGGGCTGTGAACTTGCCCTCCAGAAGAACATCATCGCTGTCGAGATATTGCAGAAACTCCCCACGGCAGACCAGCCGACCCGTTTCGCGTGCCAAGCCAGGCCCACCGTTGGCCCTACGCAAATAACGCACCAGATCGGGATGTTGATCAGCCAGGCTGCGGGCCAGGGCTGGTGTCACACCATCACTGGAACCATCATCGACAATCAGGATCTCGATCGGACGGTAATCCTGGGCCAAGACACTGGCTACCGCATCAGACAGATGCTCTGGCCGATTGTGCACGGGGATGATCGTGCTGACCAGGTTGGGGATCAAGCCGAGACGGGGGAGTAGAGGTAATAAGGAGCCCAGAGTTCCAGCAGCAACAAGCGCCAGGCAAGGTTGCGATAGATCGAGATCGGGAACGGCCACATGGCCCCCTGACGACCTCGTTCAAAATAGGCCTGCATGGCTGGCCGCAGGCCTATTCGCTCAGTGACGCTACCGAGAGCGAGGATGTGATCGGCAGCAAAGCGGCGAAACGATGGATCGTTGTCCATCCAATCGGAAGGAAGCGGACCGCCATATTTGTGGCGATCAATGATTGAGGCTGGGAGGAGATTGTCGCGGCGGGCCACCTCGCGCAGAAGCTGCTTTTTCTGATCGGCACTGCGCGTGGCTGGAATTGATGTGGCATAGGCCAGGTCAGCCACGCGTCGATCCAGATAGGGGGCGCGAGCCTCGACACTTTCTGCCATGCTGGCTTTATCGACCTTCATGACATAGTTGGCGGGTAGCTGATTGCGGCTCTCAAACAGCCGAACGGCATCCATCGGATTGCCATGGACGGAATCAAGATAGGTGTTCATCTGCTCATGAAAAGAGCCGAACAGCTTGCCAAAACGACGACCAGCATAGTTCTGATAGAGCCGAAACTGCGCACGCAGCCCAAGCCGCTCTGGTAAGCCGGTGAAGATGTCATAGCCGCCGAAGAGCTCATCGGCCCCCTCGCCCACCAGCACGACCTTCAGCCCCATCTCGCGACAGCGGCGATAAAGCAACTGCGTGCTGATTGTGCCCCAATCGGCAAAAAGATCATCAAAGACCCAGGCGCCGCTGCTGATTTCGGCGCGAATCTCATCAGCGCCGATGTTGAGGGCATGGTGATCGGAGCCGATGTGATCAGCAACAAGCTGGGCTTGGGGCCGTTCATCCATGCTGGAGTTTTCGAACCCCATGGTGACGGTGGTCAGAGGACCATGGCGGCTGGCAAGAGCCGCGAGGAGACTGGAATCAAGGCCGCCCGAGAGCAGCAGCCCAACCGGAACATCAGCCTCGAGATGTTCGGCCACGACCTGATCCAGACAATTCAGGAGTTCATCGGTGCGCTGGTGTAACGGGGTGGCCGTACCGACTTGTGGGTTCGGCGGTATGTACCATCGCTGCCGGTTGCTGATACGACCTTGGTGCAAGCTGACGGACTCACCGGGTGCCAAGCGGCCAATACCGTCAAGAATGGTGAGCGTAGGCTCAAGAACATAACCAAACTCCAGATATTGCTGAAGTGCCATGGGATCAAGCTTGGGCTGATAACCCGGCAGACGCAGCAGTGCTTTGATCTCTGAGGCAAAGGCATGGCCGCCGCGATACGGCAAGACATACAGAGGCTTCATCCCCATGGCATCCCTGGCCAAATGCAGCACGCTGCTGCGGGGATCCCAGATGGCAAAGGCAAACATACCCGCCAATCGAGGCAGGCAGCTCAGCCCCCATTGCAGGTAGCTGCGAAGCAGGACTTCGGTGTCGCCTGTGGATTGGAAACGATGCCCCAGGGCAATCAACTGATCACGCAGCTGGCGAAAGTTATAAATCTCGCCGTTGAAGCTGAGCACCACGCCAGAGCTGCTGTCCACCATGGGCTGGTGACTGGCAGGCGAGAGGTCGATGATGCTGAGGCGGCGATGCGCCAGGGCAACACCAGCGTGGGAGTCAAAGTGGAAACCAGAATCATCCGGGCCGCGATGACGCAGCGAAACGGCCATCGCCTCAAGCACAGTAAGGCCAGGATCTGGACCCGCGGGAATCAACCAACCAGCGATACCGCACATCTACTCAAGGGCGAAGGCGGGAAGGCGGGAAGGCGGGTTATGCAATATAAGCATAACGCAAAATGCTTAAACGCAAAATGCTTAACTTGTTTACTCTATCAGAAACCGGACCCGTTCGGGTCGATTCAGCCGGGGAAATCCGCCAAAGTTCGTCCTGGACTGGTGGCAAACACCATGCCAGGCGTCTCAAATCCGTACAGCCGGCTGGCAATTCCCTGTTGCTGGAGGATCCAGCTGAGGACCAGAAAGAAATCTGCTTGGGGTTCGTAGATGTCTTCAATGAAGATCCAGCCCCGAGGCTGGATCAACTGCAGGCCCATCTGCAAGGTGTGGAGGTTGGCCTGGATCGAGTGCAGGCCGTCATCGACGATCAGGTCCATGGGCTGACCCAGCTGGCTGCGCAACTGCTCAAGGGCGTCGGGCAAGAGCTGATCGACGTGGTGGCACTGGATGCGCTCATCCGTGAACAGGATGTCGCGATCGATGTCGGCGCCGTGGATCGTGGCGTTGGCCAGAAAGGCACGCCAAGCCCTTAGCGAAGCACCGGGAGTACCTGTTTCGCTCATGTTGGACACCACCCGCGGATTGTTGGTGCCGATGCCGATCTCCAGCATTCGCCCGACAGCCTGCGGTTTGGTCAGCGCACGGGCGTAGAGCAGGTGGTAGCGGTGCTTGGAGGCTTTATCACTGCCGTAATGATCCAGCAGTTGTTTGAGCTTGTGCTCGTTGTCGGCCTCCTTGCCGCCGGGCCGACTGGATTGAAGCTGCAGGCGACGATCATCGAAAAATGCCGGATCGCTGGCCTTGAGAAACTGCAACAGGGTGGTGTAACAAGTTCCGGCCGCCGCCAGGGTGAGCGCATGACGCTGGCTCACGTCACCAGCGGAAAAGGGTGAATGGCACAGCAGCGCCGAAACCAGAGCATGCTGATCGCGGCGCAGCCAGTAACTGAGCTGGAGGCCCACCCCCAGCCGGCCGCGTAGATCAGGTGGCAGCAAGGAGTGATACAGCTGGCGAATCAAGGTCATCTTTGGTGGTGATTTAAGAGGAGACCAGGCTCAGCACCGCCTCGCGGATGCCGGCGGCGCTGGTTGCTGCGGTGTATTGGCTGCTCACGCGCTCACAGGCGTTGCGACCCATGCTGCGGCTGCGCTCGGGGTCGGCGGCGATTCGGGTCATGGCGGCAGCGAGGGCGATGGTGTTGCCGCATGGGAAGACTTCGCCGGTGAGACCGGGTTCGACCAGATCTTCGGCGCAACCCACGAGGTAGCTCACCAGCGCCGGCAGACCGCAGGCCATGGCCTCGTTGACCACCAGTCCCCAGGTCTCACCGGCATCGGAGGGAAGCACCAGACAATCTGCAGCCCGATAGGCCTCAGCGATACGGCCCTGGTTGAGGAAGCCAGCGAAGCTGACAGGCAACTGATGGCGATTGACGAACGCACGGCACAGCTCCTCCAGTTCGCCACTGCCCACGATCAACAGGTGGACAGGGATGGTGGGCAAAGGGGTAGCGGATGCGAGCAAGCGCAGGGCTTCCAGCAACTCCAGGGGATGCTTCTTGGGCTGCAGTTTGCCGGCGAACAGAAAGCAGAAGGCCTGCTGCGGAATGCCCCATTGCTCTCGGAGCTGCTGGCGGGAGGTATCAAGGCGCTGAAGGCCAGCCTGAAAGAAATCGTTGTCGACGAAGTAGGGGGAGAACCGCAACCGTTCGCCAGGCACGCCCAGGCGGCGGTAATAGCGGGCGCTGGCCTTGCCGATCGGCAGGCAGAAGCGGGCTTGGTGGACCAGGAGCCGATGCCAGAGGCGCAGATACCAGGGCCGATGACGCAGATCATTGGCTTCCGTGCGCAGGAGCAACGGCAATCCCAGCAGGCGCGCGGCCAGCAGCAACTGCAACATGCCGAAGCACTGCCAACCGGTGATCAACACCGCATCCGGACGCTTCCGCCCGGGCCCAAAGCCAAGTTCAGCCAGGGGCCGCAACAGCCAGAGGCCGAAATAGCGATCCAATGCACCGGAACCGCGGCAACTGCGGGCCTGCAGCCAGGCATAGCCCTCCAACAGCGGCACATCCCAGCGGAAGGGCAAACCGAAGCCAGCTCCCTGCTGGCGCTCATCGGGCAGAGAAAGGAAAAGCACCTCGCTGCGCAACTGGGGATCGGCGGCCAAGGCGCGAAACAAGGGCGCCTGGTACTGAATCGGGTGAGTGGTGACGATCAGCAGATCACGACGGCGCTCCGGCAGCAGCCGAGGACCGAGAAGGTGGAGGCGCAAGGCCCAGAGCAGCCCCCTGAACTCGGCCAGCAACGTGAGCGGAATCCACCAGGGATGACGCCGATGGTGGCGGCTGGCGACGGAAGCCGCCAACGCCTTGAAGCTCAACAGCAATGCCTGGGGAAAAGGGGACGTGCGCAAGAAGTAGTAGTAACGACCCACCGCATGGTCCGGCCGGATCGTGGTGAGGTGCTCGCCGTAGCTGCGGGTGCCCCCTCGAGCGGTGTGCAGGTGATGCAGCAGAGCTGCGGGCTCATAGCGCAGCTGGTGTCCGGCGGCAGACCAGCGATGGGCAAACTCGGCTTCAAAGCGATAGGCGACACGGACAAAGTTCTGGTCAAAGCCGCCCAGATCCAGTGCCAACCTGCGAGGGACCGAGAAATTGCAGCCTATGAACTCGGTGCAGTCCCGTGGTATGAGCGTGTTCCAACGAAAGGGCAGAAACGCTTCAGAGTCGACTTCACCCCGATGCCAGGGCTGCAGAACACGGCCGGCAATCAGGGCAGCGGGCCATTCACGGCCCGCCTGCTGATGGGCCGTCAACAGCTGGGGGCTGGGCAGCACATCGTCGTCGACAAACAACACCCGCTCAGCCTGGGCCTCCTGCAACGCCCGGTTCATGGCCGCGGTGATGCTGGGCTGGCTCAGTCGGATCCAACGCAGACGCCCCTGGCGCTGCCATTGATGCAGCTGCTGGTCGGTGGCGGGCTCGTGCTGCGGTGTCTGATCGACGAGCAGCAGCTCCTCAGGTGGCGGGTCGAGGAAGAGCAGGGCGCTGATGGTGTCCAGCAAGACTTGCTCGCGTTTGTAGCTGACGATCGCCACGCTGAGCTCGGCCGTCATGTCAACGGCTCTCCAACAGCGCCAAGCGCACCCGGGCGCGCAGGTGGGTGGGATCGAGAGCCAGTGCTGACTGCAGGTGGGTACGGGCCAGATCGGGATGGGCGGGCAGGAGGCAGCAGGCGATGAAGTAGGTGCCGCGTGCACGCCGCCGCAAACCGGCAGGCCGGCGGCGGCAACGTTGGGAGAGCCGCTCGGCGCGCTGCAACCAGGGTTGCTCGGATCGCCCGGCGCGACGGGCTCGCGTGGCACAGCGGATGACGTGATGGAAGCGGCGCTGCTCCGGCCCCTGCACGCCGCTGATCGAACCGGCGTTCACCTCGGCCTCATAGAGAATCTCAGGAATGACGTCATGGGTGCCGGTCTCGACGAGACGGCTCCAGAGGTCGATGTCCTGGGCAAAGCGGAACATCGAGCGATAGCCACCGACCTGGCGGTAGGCGGCGGTGCGCATCATCACGGCGCCGTGATGGGCTGGACCGGTGAGGCCATCACGAAGCTGCTCGGCGCTGGGCCCGGCCTGATGGAGCACCAGTCCAGCGCCATCGCTCTCCGCTGCGCTAAGGACGAAGCGGGCATGGCAGGAGCAGAGGCTGGCAGCCGGATGGCATTGCAGATGACTGAGCTGGCGTTGCAGGCGACCGGTAAGGGAACGATCACCGGCATCCTGTCGGGCGATGAAGGGTGCGCGAGCCTGCTCGCAAAGCTCGATCAAGGATGCAGTGAGACCTCGCTGGGGCCGGTGCCAGACCCGCAGGCGGGAGTCAGCGGCAGCGGCCTGATCAAGGAGAGTAGTGCTGGCATCTGTGGAACCATCGTTGAGCACCAGCAGTTCCAAGGGCACGCCCTCTTGCTGGTGAAGAATCGAGCTCAACGTGGAGGCCAGGGTGGCGGCGCCGTTGTGAACGGCCATGACCACCGACACCAAGGGCTCCTGCCTGGACCACTCGGTACTCATACGGGCCGGAGCTCACCGCCACCGAAGAGGTGCAGCAGGCTGTAGAGGTGCGTACCAAGCCTGGCGGTGCGAGCCCAACCGAGGCGGTGAGCCAGAACGGCATAAGCGCGGATTGGAGAGCGTCTGCGGAGGGAGGGGCTGGCACCACGCTCCACCAGGTCGAACAGCAGTCGGGCTTCTTCTTCCAGACCGGCAAGGCCGCACTGGCGGCAGAGCAGGAAGACGGAGCTGATGAAATGCTCCATCTCAGGAGCGTCGGCCGTCACGCCGGCCTGCAGAGCACTGGCATGGATCGCCAACCGAGCTTGGCTCCGATCACGGAGCTTGCGGGGATCGCGGTCGCCGGCATCGCTGAGGTGATCGGCATCGATGCCGATGCGCCGCAGCGAAACATCCTGATCGATCCAAACCAGACGAGCGCCGAGGGCACCGGCCCTAGCGTCGTATTCCCAGTCTTCCTCATTAATCAAGGGCAGCCAGGGGCCGATCCGATCCACCAAACTGCGGCGATAGAGAGGGGTGCTGGTGGTCCACCAGCGCTCCCGCAGCAGCAGGGGGAACAGGGCCGTGTGCGCCTGACCGGTGCCACGGATGGGGCCACTACAGCCGGGAGGCTGCATGCGGTGGTTCTCCTGAAGGCTGCGACCGAAGCAGATGTCGGCCTCGGGATGGCGAGCCAAAGCTGCCACCTGAGCCGAAAACTTACCGGGCAGGAGAAGGTCGTCGCTGTCGAGGTACTGAATGAAGGCGCCGCGAGCCAGACGAAGGGCCTGCTGTCGGGCAAAGCCTGGGCCACCTGGTCGCTGGTGACGAATCAGCTGCATGCTGCCCGGGTGGCGATTCACCAGGTCCTGCGCCAACGCCGCAGTCTCATCGCTGGAGCCATCGTCGACGATGATGATTTCTGTCGAAGGATGATCCTGCGCCTGGACAGAGGCCACTGCCTCAGCCAATAAACCAGGACGGTTGCGGACAGGGATCAGGGTGCTGACCAAGTCTGGAGATGGGACGGTCAAAATTTCAACCACCGCAGGAATTTAGACATGAGCACGCAAACCGGGCAAGCACTGAACAGCCTCTGCCATGGAGCCAGATGAGATCAAAATAGACCCGCGCTTGGCACCCGTCTCTTGGGACGATGACATCTGGGGATACCAGCAATGAAGACCAAACTGAGACACCAGGTCTGAGATATACCCGAAAGTCAACTGTCCACTGTCCCCGTAGTTGTCCCAGTGGTAGCCCGGATCACCAGGCACTTCAAAATCGTCAATCAGGATAATAAAATTGGGACAAGCCCGGGCAATTAAGATAATTTCATCACGTAAGGGTAGATAGTCATCCCAGTGGGCATCAAGGTAGAAAAAGAGGGGCTTTAAACTTTTGGAGTACTGGGCGAGAATTCTGGGGAGCACGGCTTCGCTACTGCCGAGGTGCAGCCGACAATGCGGGCGACCTAGAAGACGAGCAATCGCAAAACCATAATTTCTGGAACTGAGCTCAATGGAATGGACAGGAGATGAAGTTAACAAAGAAATGAACTCAGTTGTACACCCTTGAAATGTGCCTGTTTCAACAACAGCGACAAATGGAATACGATTTAAGATTGAGACAACAAGGCACTGTCTTAGAATCTGACCATTGAAAGGACCATATCCATCAAGCTTCACCTTTGAAGCAGAGAAATGGCATGAGAGCATACCGCGACAGACGTCAGCAGCGTTAAAGATATTCATCAGTTCCAAGCGACAAGGAAGGAGGACAGAAGATACTCAGAACCAGAGAAGCGTAGGAACTTGGCCACTCAAACAAACAAGCAAATGAAAGGAATCAGGATTACGAGAGTCAGCTCAAACCCAAACGATCCCCTCTCCACCGCGGAACGAATTAATCATCCATCCTATATTGGAGGTCTGAGTACCAATAAAAACCTCCGCCCTTCGCAGGATCTCAAGATCCGCAAAAAGGGCGACAGTAAGCATTCTTCGAACCTGAGGAGGCAACATATTGAAACTAGGATTGTCGTAACCGCTTGCACAGGGGTCAGCAAAAGAAAAAATCTCCCTATTAGGCAAAGCTCCCCTTAGGTGATCAACAACGGAGAAATCGTCAGAAGCGATAAAGAGGGGAAGGCACTCTTCAGAAAGAGAATTGACAGCATCAATGTATTTCTCAAGCGAAACGAAAGCAAACTCCTTGTGCTTATCTCCTCTACGAATGTGCATTGCAAAGAAGCGCCTTGGAAGATGCATACGACTTAGGACGCATGACAGCTCGTCATAAGTTTGATCATTAAACCTCCAAAGAGAATTCATGATTAAGGAACGAGCTTGAACCCAATCGACATTGGGATCAAACAAAACCGGAAGACTAGTATTCTCAAAGCGGCGAAGCGTATCGAAAGCAAAAAAAGTAGTTTGCGGTTGGGTGAACCTACGAAGCCAGATTCCAGCCAAGATCCGGGTGGGGGGAAACTTCTTTTGATAGGGGAATTCATGGCGGTTAAAAAGACCCATCAGCGGGCAATCAACTTCGTCGAAAAAAGGCTCAAAATAGTCAGACCAACCATTGGCAACGGAGAAACCTTGAGGATGACGAATTCTACAAAGGGAAAGTTTAATGCCACATTCGAGACATGACATCAAACGGCTCAGAAGCCCCATGTAGTCCGCTCCAAAACCCATATGGGGACGAAGGCCAAACGGATAAGCAAAACGCGAATCACAAGAGTTCAAGAATTCTCGGATATTGAGCCTTAGAATAGCATCAGGGGCACCAGCAGAAGGCAACATCAAATTAGGCTCAGAGTGTCAGGCAAAAGCCAGTCTTCAAGATTATAGAAGTGTCATTTCAAGTTAAAGAGCTCATACAAACCATCTGCCAACTGAAGGCCGCACTGTCCCCAGGAGAACTTTTGCTGGGCAACTGAGCGCGCACGATCAGCAATTTGAAGGCGCCGATGGGGGTCGGCGGCAAGTCCGGTGATGGCCTGCGCGAGGGCCGTAGCGGATTCCGGTTGCACCAGAGTTCCGGCAACACCGTTCTCAAGAAGAAAGGGGATCCCCCCGACAGCAGCTCCCAGAACTGGGCAGCCGGCAAGCATCGCCTCCAGCACCACGGTGGGAAGTGGATCGCTACGGGAGGGGATCACCATCAGATGGTGCTGTTGGTAGTGAGAGCCGAGCCGCTGACGTGGGATCAGGCCCAGAAAATCGACCCGATCGGCAAGGCCAAGCTCTAGAGCCAAACTGCGGTAGCTGGCAAGAGCAGCCGGAGATCCGGAGCCGATGAGAGAGAGGGAGAAAGCAAAATCCTGGTGGTGCAGCCAAGCGCAGGCGTGCAACAGCACATCGAGACCCTTGACCGGCGCCAGAGTGCCGATGAACAGGAGGCGGAAGACATCTTCAGTGGGCGCCTGGGCTGAAGAGGGACTCTGGTCAAGGCCGATTTCCGAGGCTTCGATGCCGTTGGGGATCAACCGAATTCTCGAGGCTCTCGCCCCATAGTCTTTTGCCAGCGCAGCCATGGCAGGGGAGAGGGCTACAACCAGATCGGCACTAGCGAAGGCAGGGCGAGTGGTGATGCGGTAGAGCCAGCTGAGGAGTGGATCGTAGGTGCCGGGAGGGCGATCAAAGACCACTCCGTGGGATACCAGGGCATAAGGCCGCCGACGTCGCCAATTCCACCATCGGCCCACCAAAGCCCCATCGGGATGGCTATGAACAATCAGTGCATCAATGGATTGCCGGCGATCGAGGCGGCGTAAGGCAAGAAGGCCAGTGATCGAAAAAGCAAAGACAGTGGGCAGGTGGCCGAAGCGATGCAAAGCATCAAAGCGAAAGGTGTGAAACTCATGGCCAGTAACACCTGCAGCCAGCTTTTTCAGGAGACCCTTTTTAGGGAGGCTGTCGGAGAGGAGGCTTACCTGGATCCCTTGCGCGGCCAACTCCTTGGCGTGGTGCAAGGCCACATTGGCCACCGAATTGGGAGGGGTAAGACTCCGGCAAAGGATGGCGACGTGCAATGATTTCCTATGTATACTATCTTGAAGTTTCATCAATGCCGAATCAACCCCCGAGGACTCAAAAGACTGAATAAACGAGACCCAAACAGACGGCGCAAAAGGTGGGGCCTCATCATAAGGTCTGCCGCGAGGTTGCCAAAGCCTGACAGTGAGCCATTTGTGAGCGAACAGAGAAAAAGCTTTTGAGCAAAAGCCAAAGCAAAAAGATCTGTCAAAACCGCGACACCCCCAGCAAAATCTGAAGTAGAAGTCGAGTAGTGAAGGGACTTCCCAGGTAACAAGCCTTCAGGAAACTCAAAAAGAGTAACGACCTCAATTCCCTTAAAGATACCTATAGCAATTTGAAGGACAGAACTATTGTCAGTGGCTATCAAGACCGGAAGTGCAGACAACAACAGCTGCGGCCTTATCGACTCCAGAAATAAATGGACATTAGTTGACACATCGGAATGTCGAATGTGGACGGCATTATAAGGGGTGGGCAGCTGACTGATCCGCGAGGCAATTTTCATTGCTACATCTGGCTGCAACCTCATCCTCTCCAAAGTAGGCCAGCCGGAACCACCACCACATTGCTCATGCAGGAGTATTTGCTGTGGATAATCGCGGTTATGATCAAAAGTCGTGGGAACCAAGGTCAGAGGGTCGACATGACAATTTGTCACCGAGTCATAAACAGGGAAAAATTTCCCTAGCGGAGAAGACAAGGCGGAAGGATAAACTAAAAAAGGATCAGAAAAAGGATAGTTTAATTCGGCATCGTGAATCTCAACAAGGCGAAAACTTCTGGGATGCGAAAGGAAATACAACGATAAATTTTGACATTGGCCAGCATGGCACATGTCAATCAAAAGCACACGCCGAAAACGCAAAGCGTATAGCAAGCAGCGACTAATCTGGACAAGGTTATCATTAAAGCCGCCACGCGGTCTGCACAGGAGATAGCGATGGTTGGGAGTGATCAGTGACTGGAGAGCGAAACGGAGATCACGCTTACCTGTCACAAAGCTAGCCGCCAAGAGTCGCTTCGCAGAAGAAGAACTAGAAAAGGTGTGAATCAGCATGTAGAGTTCAGAAGCTTGCTGTTCGGCTCTTGCCTATGAGACTAGCTATTCGCACCGCGACTGGCAGCTTAAGCTTATCCGAAAGAAGATCTAGATTTGGATTTTTGAATTGGCTTTTAGCAGGCTGACTCGAATGCCACAAATGTACAATGGGCTCATAGCCCCAGATCCAGGTGGGAAGGGTGAGGCAACGATCCCAGAACTCATTGTCTTCACCACCCCAGCCAACGAAGCTCTCATCCATCCCGCCTAGCTCATTATAGGCAACACGGGTGATGGCCATGCTGCCACCGGCCTCAAGGTTCTGCACAATCGACTCCGGTGGGTACAGGGAGAGGTCGGTCTCGTCGCTTAGTAAGGCCTGAGTATGAGATTGACTCAAGTAAAAAACATAACGTTTTGGATTGACTACGGCATAGCCCAGTGAGAGTCTGTGAAGAATACGGTAGAGGTACTCCGCTGGAACCAACATATCATTGTCATGCAGGAGGAGCACAGGAGCCTTGGCATGCAGCGCACCAACGTTGAAGGCTTGCGATCGGTTGTAGGGCGTATCCGGTTCCGTGACATCATGCACATGGCGTACCCAAGCTGGTAAGTGATCGGCGATGGTGACAGAGGTGTCGTGTTCAATCACCAGGCATTCGAAACGGACATGGAGTTGTGCCGCCAATGATTCAAGAGTGATCGACAGCAAAGGCAACCGCTCCAAACCACGGTGACCGATCAGAACACTGATCTGGGGATCCCGCTGGGACAGTGGAGGGATGGTCGAGCGGACAATGGGGGCGTGTTCAAGGCAACGTTGGAGCAGGCGCTGACCCAGCCGGGGCTGAACTTTGGGGGCGTGCAGCTGGGAGGTGAAGGCCCAGCGACAGGAGTAACCAAGGCCCTCTGGAGCTGGATCCAATGTTTCCAGCCGATTGCAGAGTCCAAGTAGACGCTCCTCAGGTCCGCAAAGGGCACGCTCATAGCGCCAACGGTCCTTTAACCAAACACCAAGCTGCTCACGCATGGGTATCCAACTGAGCAGCCAGGCTCAATAAAGACTGCTCATCGGTGCCACCATGGGCTGTATGGGGCCATTCCCCACCAGGGGAGGTGTGCTGAAAGCGCACCCCGAGCCGACGGCGAAGGGATTCCGCAGGACCTACGCCAAGCAGGTGCTCAAGCCGGCCGGAAGGAGGAAGAGCTGCCTCGGGGGCAGGCATTGGAAGATCAGGAAAGGCCAACACCTGCTCAAAAGCCGTAACCCAGGATTGCCGCGAGGCTTGCGCGGAATACCTGCGTGCCACCAGCTCATGGCCGGCGATCCGGAGCGAGGCGGCGAGTGCAGGATTCGTCGCTCTCTCAAGAGCTACGGCAGCAGCGAAAGCGTCGCCAACAGGGAAAAGCAGGGCGGTACGACCCTCAACCAGAGCACCCTCCCTGCCAAAGCCCACATAGGAGCTGCTCACGACCACTAAGCCGGCCGCCATCGCCTCCCAAGCCACGATCGGCCCTGTTTCCCAGCTTGAGGTGATCAAGAGCACATGGTGGTTGGCGTAAACCTGACTAGCCAGTTGGGAGCTAGAGAGGGCACCTGCCATCACCACCTTTCCGGACTGGATCCAGGGGGCGAGGGCTTTGGACAGCGAGGCTGCTTCAGGGCCATCACCGGCAATCGTGAGCTGAAAGGGAACACCAGCCTGCTCCAGGTTCCGGACGATCGCAGGTAGATCATCCACACGCTTCTGAGCTTGCTCCAATCTGCCAACCCAGGCAATGCGCAAGGGAGGTGGAGCTCCTGATGGTAAGGGGAGAGTGGAAATATTGACGCCACAGGGGGCATAAAGCACACGAGCCGCCGGCACACCTGTCTGGCGAGCTACTAAGCAGCAGCTGAGCTGATTCGTGGCAACAACGGCGTCGAGTAGATCGGCCTGGGCCGCACAGTCAGCCAAAAGATCACCATCAATGGCATGGAGGCTGAGGGCCACCTTGCCCTTGAAGCCTTGGCGGCGGGTCCGGCGCACTGCCGGATAAAGGTCGGCGATGTTCACACCGATCACCAAATGGGGCTGATGGCGATGTAAGTAGCTATTGATGGCACGGCGACGGCCCTCCGCAGACCCCGTAGGGTTGACCAATGGAGTGATGGGGAGATGCGGGTAGGCCTGTTGATAGGCCAGGTCATCGTGGTGAGCGCCGGAGGTCAGGGCAACATCAACCTGCCAATCAGAGCTTGACTGAAGAGAGGCGACCAGATCGGCAAGCCAAACCTGCATGCCCCCGAGGGTGTAGGCAGCAGGGGCTACAAAGGAAAGGCGACGGCAAATGGTCATAGCTTATGACAGCCTGCTGGCGATCTGTTCGCGTAAACGTGGGTGGTCAGCGATGGCCTTCACAGGGTGATAGATGTGACTTGGCAACATGGAGTCGGGATGCCATTCATGACGCCAGAGAATGGTGGAGAGCTGAACAGGTGTCCGCACTTCTAAGCCGAGATGCAGGGCCAGGGTGTGGAAGAGATATTCAATAAAAAAATAGGAAGGACGTTCAACTCGCTGCAACCAAGACCAGGGGACATGCAAACGGCCAAGTGCAGAGGCGAGGAGTCGGCGCTGGCGGTTGCGAACTTCAAGGGCGGTGGCATGGCACTGCACGATGTGTGCAGACTCCTTGGCGAGATGGGCACTCAGTCGTACGGCACAGACCATGCCATGGGCACACGGTAAAGGAAGCAGGTGGTGCGGGATGTGCTGAGACCAGAGCCATTCCTCTTGGGAACTGGACTTATTTTTTGAAGATGTCAGCAATGTTGATGAAGCAGTAAGCAGATCGGCATTGGAATTGGAGACATCTATGCGTACAAGAGTCTCGGGGGAGGGGATGAAAACATCGTCTTCAATCAGCCAATAGTGGGAAAATGGATAATTGCTTTGGTGGATAACATGGAGAGCTTTATCCCAGGCGCTGACCGGTAGGGGCTTTCGAATGGCTGGATTGACACCAAGAAAACCCGAAACGATGGAGGCCTCATCGGAAATCGAAAGGATCTCTAAACCAGGTACGCTGGGGACTTGCCAAGTAAAATCATCTACAACCACCTTAACAGTATAACCATAACTTTCAAACTGGCCATAAAAAGCAAGCTGGGCATCAGCAGGCTGATGACAGAGAAAAAGGATACAAATACCTGACACATAGGAGTGTCCGGAGGGACTTAAAGGCCGAGTTTCCACCAGAGAATGGCGAGGTAGTTGTAGAGATGCTCTCCTAGGTACTTTTTGGCCTGGAAGCGCCAGCGCATGTAGGGCTGGGGAGGGGCAAAGGTAGGGTCATCACCCTGTTCTAGCTTGAAACAGGCCTTGTCAAGCTTGCCATGACGGTATAGGTGGTGCACAACCGTAGTATGCCGCACGGGAACATGAAATCTTTTCAAATGGGTTGCAAGCAGGGTTTCGGGATGGATGAAGAGGCCCTCGTTCAAGTAATCAGCAAAGCAAAGAAAACGGTTGCAGTACACGTCCATAACCTCAGGGCTTGCAAAGGCAAAGCGATCGTTGTATCCGCGCCAGCTGTCGTGGGCCGGAAGGTAGAGACACGAGCGATCAATCGTCTCCAAAGGTTCAAGAGGAAAGATGTAAAGGTTATCAAAACGTAGGCGAAATACAAGATCAAAGCTGAAGCCGTGGGCAGCAGCGAACTGGTGTTGGAGTTGGTTGGCGAGATGAATGCTTCTGAGTTGGCGTACATAGCCAAGGAGGGGATCGGATCTGTTCCAAGGCCGGGCTTCAACGTCGTGAGATAGTGGAAGAGCGAGTAGAAAATCAAAAGTTTCGGGTTCAGAATCTTCTACCAAGACGTCCGAGAAGTTGAGGCCCGACGTGAATGGCTGGAAACTGCATGCTGGGGTATGACAAA
Source organism: Synechococcaceae cyanobacterium ELA739 (assembly GCA_037127935.1). GTDB lineage: Bacteria > Cyanobacteriota > Cyanobacteriia > PCC-6307 > Cyanobiaceae > Cyanobium. The sequence continues at coordinate 185,764 of JBAXXM010000006.1, read as the reverse complement.
AGAAGTAGACATCATGCGTCCACAAACGAGACAAGACATGCTTTCTTAGACTAGGCAGGGTTGAGACAAAGTCACGAACCTGACCAGAGATACATATAGCCAATCTCATGATTCACAAAAAGAAAGGAAGGTCTTCCTGAAAAGTTACAGGTAAGATTCAATACATGAAACAAAAGCCTGCTCATGCCATCTACTCCGCTGGGGGGGAGAAAAAACATGATCTAAATCAGAGCCAATAAGCGCAACGAGCTCGGATACAGAATTATAGATATGAATCCCTTGACAACCTACGTAACCTCTAGCTGCGGTAAAATTGGACAAAATAGGGACACCAGACAGCAAAAGCTCGGGAATCTTGGTCAAAGATCCACTACCATAATCTTGGTAGACAATTACTGAATGACAATCAACCAAGAGATCGGTTAGCTCCTGATTACTGATCGATCCATAGATATTAAAGTGAACAGGATTAACTTCGCCGACCAAGCGCTCAGTTCCATAACCAGCAATATTCGCTTTGAAGGATGTATTAGAATTGAGATGAGAGCTTAGGACCTTGGTTAGATTAGAAATACCCTGCCAGGTTGGCGGATTATTGGTCGTTCCCAAGATCAGTGGCAATCTTGGATTAACAACGGATTGAGCTTGGGCTCTACGCGCGGCAATACCGAGGCACCAGTCTTCAATTAAACTTGGAGGCCAATATGGAAGGAGTTGAGAGGGAAGACCTAAATTATCAAGTAGCCATTGATCATAGGTCGAAATTGCAAATATTTCCGAAGCCCTTTGAAGGCATGAGATTTCAGAGGCGAGATTCGTTAAGATCTGTTGTCTTTGTTGATATGGTGGAATAGATCCAGCAAAACATTCAATGTTATGGGGCAGAGCGATAATAGGTACAGGTTCGGGAATCAGTTTCAACTGGGCCGAGTCACCTGTGGACTCCCAAAGATAAGGAAGGGGGTGAGTCTTAACGTCACAAATATTAAAAAGCTGAACAAGATTTCGATTTAATGCCCAGTTATTAACAGAGCTCCAGCCATAAAAACCAGATTGAGAAAAAGAAGCTGGAAAGCCCTTAAGATACTCAAGCAGGCGAAAGAGAGGCGGCGAAAAAGTATAGATATCCTGTATTGGTTTTGCAAAAATTTTTGCTGCAGACAAGAGTTCTATGACTTGCAAAGACCTTCTATTTCCACCATGTCCATGCGACAAGGGTTCAAAAGAGGAGGAGCGGATAAGGGTTTTCAACTAAGGAGAAAAGAGAAGAAGCGGAACAGGGTAGAAACATCTACAAGGACAATATTTGAGCATTAACCTGTCGCAGCCTAATTGAAAGAAACTTTTCAGCTAAAATCATTAATGCCTTGTTCCTAATAATTTTGGAATCAACAGTAGAGTCCACGGAGCCACGCAACTGATTCCAACCACCAGCATAACCATCAAATAGCCATGAGAGTATATGGTTCTCTAGGTGAGGATCTATGGCTTCTGTAAAAAGACTTCTACCACTGGTGTTTTTCTTAACTAAATGGGCAACATTGTCAACGTAATCAACCTTGAATTTTAATAGTTTTATAATTTCGCAATCAAGAGCAAACAAGCCGGAAGAAATCCACGGTGACGCATTATAACCACTAATACTCATGCTTAAATTATTTAGTGGTGAAGAATGGACAAGCCCAAGTGCACAACCAGATCTCTTTCGACTCATGAGAGCCCGAAGCTTATTGAGATGAGCAGCATGGAGGTGACCATTAGGTCTTGCGATTGTGTCATTGACAAAGACAAAGTAGTCGGCAACAACATCAAGGTGAAGAAGGTAATAGGCAAGTCCTTCCTGCCAAGCAGAAAACTCATGATGAAGGTTTGAGCCTTTGATGACAATCCATCCAGACTGGATATAGGGCATTAGAGCGAAGAGAACATCAGGATTATTGGCAACAACTATCTTGACCACATTCGCGAAAGACGCAGAAAACAAATCAAGCATGCCCATGGTGATCAAAGAATGATCTACATAGAATGCCGCAAACACGACACAGATTGACGAAGACCGTAAATTAAAGATCACTGGAAATTTAGAATCAAAAAAAGTAAGAGACAAGAAAGAAGCAGGAGGATATACGTGGAACAAAGAAAACGGAAAAGTAGATTAGCTGATATAGGCGAAAAAAGGGGGGGGGTACGTACAAGTGGGCGCAGAAGTCAGTGCATCATGAGTGCACTTAACCATAAACAACATACAATGGGACTTTGGGGCGAACCAAAAAACACAATAGATACGCAACTACTAGCAACTAAAAAATCAGATTGAGTGATTGTCATATACAGCCATCAAGCTTGGTAGTGACGATAGGATTAGATACTTCGTTCTCAATCCCAAGAATAATGCCGGCACGTAATTATAGTGAGGAGCAAGAGCGACAGTTAGAGGCGACTAAACGTGAGGAGCAAGAATGCTGGTTAGGCCATGCTGGTGCCGGCTTTGTCGCAACTGCTCTCAACTCTTGCCACAGCTTTTAACAAATCCCGTTCAGAGCGCATTCCTACAGGCCCCGCCACAAAGGCGTAACCCCAAAAGGCAGGGTTACCAAAAGTGGTAGCAGCTGTAAATAGTGATCCTAGGCATCCCGCTCGGCTGCGATAGCAGCAGAGGCCTGGAGTGATATGACAAGCGGTGTCACCTGGCGTGTAGTGCAGTTCGTTGGCCAAAAACTGGGACACAGAGATGCTGGTGCCAGCGTAAATTTCCGGGATTCACCATTCGTCAACGCACCAGTAGCCAGGATGGCCTAAATGAGAAATGAAGAGCCAAGGCAAATCTTTCCGGCCATTGAGGGAAGTTGCGATGTAGTTCACATGAAGACGCTTGGGCAAGTACAGATCACCATGCACCTGATTGGGAAAAGAAGGTTTTGGCTGGCGTCAGCCACCAATGAGTCACATTGGAGCAATAAATATAGTGCATTGCAGAACTAACCTAAAGATGTAAGACAAAAAATTAATTCTGGTTGCCAGACCTGAAAAGCGATAGCAAAAATCTTGCAAGCCATCACAAGAAAGTTAAAGGCTTAAATATAAACTAGCCTTGAAATATAAACGCTCAATTCTCGATGGGTAGGCAAAAACAGATATTCAAGCATCGGACATAAAGAGATACTAAGTGCAGGGAAAGGAGTGATTCACAATAGCAAAAATGTACTTCGTACAAAAATGATACAACAGAAGGGGCTTGGGGTAAAAATGATGCTATTTAAGAAATTTCAAGACCAAACGGCTCATCAAATGACGAAATTTTTGAAAATATACATTTGCGGAGTAACGCGAGAATAAACTTGACATTTTGGATGACGATTGAACTCTAGAAAAGTTTTCTGCGGTTAACGATCGAATCGAGGCAGCAACAGTGGAAAAATGGAGAACTGGAAGAGATGGATAATATTGACCGACTAAGGGGTTTGCTAAGCAAGATACAGGAAAAACAACAATTTTGCGGACATCAGGCAAAGGCTGACTCACACCATCAAAACTCCTAGAAAAATTTTCAGGAAAAATTGCCGCGACGTCAAGACCATGACTAGCTGCTAGAAACGTATAGATTCGTTCAATAGCATGCAGCACCGTACCATCATCATCAATTGGCTCAGGAGGTAGGGTTAAGCGTTCAAGGAAAAAGTCTGCAAATTTCGCAAAAAACGATACAGAGCCATAAAACATATTGCCTAAAGGATATACTAGAGGCAAAATGGACAGAGAGTAGGGCAAAGAGAAGTCTTCCAGCAAATGAGAAAAGTGCTCAAGATTCTCTATGGAATGCCAATGTATGGCAGAAACAGCAGGCCACGGCCTAGGAAAAATACAGCATATGTTTTGGTCGAATAAACTAAGAATTTCATCGAGCTCGCTACTACTCGAGGGCAATAAAGTTTTAAAGATATCAATACTCCACACATCGCTGGCTTTAAGGCCTTCTTCTTGTGGAAAGAACCTATCTAGATGAGGATTGCCCTTCCAATGGAGCTTCAAGAAAACATCAGAGTAGGCTGAAATTTCCTTGATTGAACGCCAAAAAGGAATGACATCACGACCGATGTTTGGCAAGATAATGATTCTTGCTATAGCAGGAGTATATGGTATCTCCTCCAAGAAGGCATGAAGAATAGCCTCCTTTTCAATGCTATCAGTTGTAAAGATAATCGCTGTTGGCCGGCACAAATCAATTGCATTAGCGACAATCTCTAAAAAGGTTGGAGCAGTATTATAAGCATGACAGATTAGAGCAAGCCTAGGAGGGCTAACGATATCGATTGAAGGGTGTTCTTGCAGAATACGTTGGTCCACAACCGGGTGATTCAACTTTTCCCATGCTGGAATGACAGCGCATAAGCCTGTATCCGAACGAACTGGTGCAGTAAGCGAGTCGGCCGAGAAAACAAATTTATAGGACTTGATCATAATTTGAGCTTATTGGTAACTTTTGCCATTAACCATGACTGGTGCTTGAAAGATCAATTCAGTGATTTTAATGAAAAGCTGAGAGCTAGAAAAAACATTAGTAGAAAGACGATGCGGATTGAAAATATATTTTGATCAAAGCTCTTCTAGTGCATTGAGAGTTTCATTTAGATACTGGTGACCCCACCTAAGACATGGCTCTAGATGATTTCCTTCCGCCCATTCGTTCCAAGCGTTAATAAAGAGTATGGGCTCTGGGAGATATTTAAATATACGACTATCCGAAAGTAGGCTGCGCAACCATTTTGCATAAAGCTGAGGAGTTGAGCCGTGAATGATATTTGCGCCGCCGTTTCTTCTTCGTGCTGAGTTATCCCATGAAGGAAATATAGCTGGGAAACGAGGGTAGGCAGGCTGCTCTCGGACGAGCATCGCAGTGACGAATTGATTGTAGGAGAAGATACTATTAATTGACAAATGATGTTGTTGGTAAAAGCCGGCTTTCTGAAGAGTTCGCACGCTTCTCGGTGGTTTTATACGCATTGGAGCAGCAGTCCCATCAGGTTGGAAGTCGAGCGCGGCATCGAAGCCGTCGAGCTCCGGGTGGCGGTTGCGTTCGGTGGGGAAGCTTTCCACCTTCACCAGATAGAGCCCATCCAGGCCTTGCTGCTGGGCAAGGTGGCGCCAGAGGGCTGTGGTGGCGCGGGGATTTGGCAACGCTGAGGCGCGGTAAACGAGGAAGAGGGGCTTGTTGTGGATGCGGATGTAGCGCGGGTCGTGGAAAAAGGGGAGCAGGGAGAGGAGATGGGATTCGTCGTCGGCGAGGGAGTAGTGCTGGGCGATTAGCACCTCTTGATCCTGGCCGTCCCAACGTCGGGTCCAGTTTTCATTGGCCCAGCAGAGGCAGAAGGGAAAATCGGGCTGGCCAGAGCTGAGGATCTCGGCGACGGGGCGCTCTAGCAGCTGCTTGCCGCTGAACCAATAGTGGTAGTAGCAGAAGCCATGGATGCCGTACTGGCGGGCGAGATCGGCCTGCTGCTGGCGGACTTCCGGGAGGCGCAGGTCGTAGTAACCGAGGTCTGCGGGGAGATGGGGCTGGTAATGGCCTGGGAAGAGAGGGGTGGCGCGGGCGACGTTGCGCCACTCAGTGAAACCAGGGCCCCACCACTCATCGTTTTCAGGAATCGGGTGGTATTGGGGGAGGTGGAGAGCTAGGAGCTTTGGCTTCACTAAACGATTAAACACTGATAAGGATACAAATTGCGGATCAGAAAAGGATCCCTCTTAGGCGCTACTCCTCCATGGCATGAGGTCTGGCGAGCTGATCCCGTAGCTGGTGCGTCACGGTCTCCAGCAGTTGATCGAGCTGGAGGTTGCCGCTGTGCTCGGTGCCGAGTGCCATGAGCGCACCAAGGTGCGCAGGGGCTACCGCAACGGCGGAGACTTTCAGGGAAGATGTCACTGCTTGGCTGCCACTCAGGCGATCTGCATCAATGGTAGCGCCAGGATCGGTTCCGGATCTTCTGTTGGCTTGTTGATCCACACTTCTCCGGGTTGACGCCAGCAGCGGGTGCTTCGGCTCCAGCGCGTTGGATTTGCCTGGCGTGCTTTCTCGTAGACATCAGCTCGCTGCTGGCAAATTGCCGTGGCGGATCCACTGTGACGCTGATGGGGCGTCACGAATTTGATGCCGCTGTGGCGGTGCCGGTGGTTGTACCAATCGACAAAGGCCCCCACCCACTCGCATGCCTCGCCTTTGCTGCCAAACGGCCGGCTGGGGTAGTCGGGCCGGTACTTGACCGTACGGAACAGGGATTCTGAGTAGGGGTTGTCGTTTGAGACCCTTGGCCTGGAAAAGGATCTGAGCACTCCCATTTCCTCCAGCCGCGATTCCAGCGTGGCTCCACGCATGGCATTGCCGTTGTCAGCGTGGAGGATCAGTGGCGGCTGGTGGCTCTGGTGGCTGCCAAAGCCGCTGGGCCTGCGGTAGCGCTCCCTGAGACACGCTCGCTGCGCCGGATGAGCCGCGATCTCAGCCGACTCCGCCTCAGCCACATCCCAAGCCACAACCTAGTGCTTCCGGCACGCTGGCCTACGGCCAGGTAGGCGGCTCCAGACGTCGACCACCAGATAGAGGTACAGCCACACACCCCGCACCGTGGTGGGCAAAAAGCTGATATCCCAGCTCCAAACCTGGTTTGGGCCATCCGCCCTGAGGCGCGGCACGGCGCGAGGTTCCTGCGGCAGCCGGGCACGCCCGCGCCGGTGGCACTGTCCCGCCTGGTGCAAGACCCGATAGAAGCTGGACTCCGAGCCGATATAGAGCCCCTGATCCGCCAGGGCCGGCACGATCTGTCCCGGCGGCAGCGAGGCGTACGCCGGCTGGTTGCAGGTGAGCAGGATCCGCTGGCGCTCCTCCTCGCTCAGACGGTGAACGACAAGGCGAGGACTGCCTTTACGGCGATCCTTGCCATCTCCATCACCCACAAAGGCACGCCGCCAGCGTTTGAGGGTGCGCAGGCAGATGCCGATCTCAACGCAGGCGCTCAACAGGCCGGCGCCTGCGTCATTCGCCTCGCCGATCAGCTCGATCACCTTCCGCCGGTGCGCGGCGCTGGTCAGCCTTCCTCGTCCACCGAGCAGAAGTCATCCCACTTTTTCGCAAGACCAGCAATGCCGCCGCCTCAGCCAGGGCCTTCTCCTTGCGCTGCAGCTCCTTCTTGAGGGCCTTGATCTCTCTCTGGTCCTGGGCGCGGAGCTTTTCGAGCTCCTTCTGCTCGGCCATCGTCAGCACCGGCTTGGCGTTGGCATCAAGTGCCTCCGGCACGCTGGCCAAGGCCAGGTAGGGGCTGCCTGCCGCCAACGGCTCACCTGCTCAGGGAACAGCCCCCGCTCACGGCAGTAGGCACTGAGCTCGGTGGCGTTCAGCCCTGCCGTCTCCAACACCACCGTGAACTTGTCGGCAGCACTCCAGCCTTCTGGCTCCTTTTCGGATGAAGGCACCACCTCTCCCTGCAACCGGATCCAGATCTTGCCATGCAGCCCTACCTGCAGGGTCTTGCCGAGGAGTTTGCAGCGCTGGGAATCCCGGTGGAAATCCGAGAGAAACAAAAAACGATCCGAACTGCAATCGTGTCTGCCTTTCTCAAGCCCAGCACCACGATGGTGCAGATATCCTTTGCCGGTTCTGCCTCAGTGAAGATCAAGCTGGAGGAAGACACTGACCCACCCCTTGGCTTTCAGACGGAAGAGCAGCTGCTATTGCAGCCATTCTCCTGCTACGTGAAGTGCTTTTCACTTACTGGTCTGTTTGCAGGAAAGATGCAGGCGCTGCTTTTTCGCCAGTGGAAGCAACGCGTGAAAGGCCGCGATTGGTTTGATTTCGAGTGGTATGTGCGCGGCGGCATCCCATTGCATCTGGAGCACCTGGCGGAGCGCATGCGGCAGAGTGGCCACTGGCCGAAGGAAGAGGACTTCAGTGCTGAAAACCTGCAGATGCTGCTCACGAAAAGAATCGCTGGACTCGATGTGCTGAACGCCCGCCAGGACATTGAGCGCTTCTTCGTAGATCCTCAGCCGCTGGAGATCTGGTCACGAAGCTACTTTCAGCAGCTTGCTCATCGCATTCAGCTGGTTTAAGGGTGCAGCTGCAGAGCCGTTCCGCCGGCTCACCCCGCCCATATCTCATCGAGCTGAACCAGCAGACCTGGGAATTCCGGGAACCCTTCCAAAACCGCGTTCCCCTCGAAGCGCTGAAAATCTCCGCCAGCGATCGAGGGCTATCTAAGAGGCAGCGGGGCTTGGCACCGAACCGTCGGGCAGATGGAGCCACTGGAGCTGCCGCATACCTTCCATCCCCTGTGCTGATCAGCCCAGAGAAGCAAGCGCATGTCGAGCCGAGTGTTGCGGGCTCCTGTTTCACTTCCTGTGGGCGTCATCACGACCAGGCTGCCGTCTTCAGCCAGCTCAATGACCGCCTCACGATTCTCGGCGCAGACCAGGGCGAACTGCTCGGGTGTGAACCGCGGCTCAGGCGCAAACCGCAGAGGCGCAAAGCCATCGGCGCCAGAGGTGATTTACGGTGCGGCAGAGAGGGTCATCACCCCAGCATTGTAAATCGTTTCAATGTAGGCTACATTAGCGCGGAATAGGCAGGTCCTTTCCGCGTAAAGCTAGCCGTTTTGGGAAGTAGTACCATAAAAAATATAGCACTTCACGGGACGCTAACGGCTGGCGGGGCTCTAGCTGTTTCAAGGCCGCGTAGACCTGCTCCGAGAGCAACACCGCCAAGGGTGTGTCGTGTCTCGAAATATGGACTATTTGCCAAGCTTACACTGCCTTGAGCTGCTTGGCGAAGCGCGCCTTCGCATCGGATAGGGGGTAGGCATCCATGACGGCTGAGCGTATTAAATTTGACCAGAACATGCCAACAGCAACAGCAACAGCCTTCCGGCTTGGGCCACACCTACCTGCTGCGGGGCCCGAGATCGTAACCTGCAATACCCGCGCCATGGACAGACAGAGCGAGTGGTGGTGTTGCCAACGCAGGCCCCCCGCCCCCCCCCGGTGCCGTAAGGTCGGTAGCTAGGAGCTGGCACCGATGCGGCTTTAATGGCGACATAAAAAAGGTTAAGATGGTAAAGATGATTCTCAGGATTCTATTTTACACAAATCACCGTGACACACAAACACACTCCTCTTCTTGCGAAAGTGTCGTCTATGCTCATTGATTCACTCGGATTGCGGCGAGAAATTCAATACGCAAAAGGCTGGGCGATAGCTTTCGCTTACAGGCTATCATCTTACAAGAAGAGGTTAATTTATTTTTACTATGAAACGATTACCAGAGCTGCCGCCGCAGCTAATGTCCGTGTAATTGAAATATTTGCAGTTGACAGGATTGGTCACCTCCTCATGGAGTGTGATACAACTATCAAACAAGCAGACCTGGGTCAAATCCCAAGTCGGCGCTGGGTGGTTTTACACCAGAACAATTTAGCCAATCCAGCAGTACCATGTATCCTCGGGCGAAGAATAACGTTCATTGGCGGATTGCTAGGTAAACATTTATCTCCACTTTCAAGGCATAGACTATTGATTCATCCAACGTCTCATTATGTACTTGCCATGAATAAGACAGCGATGTGCTGCGAGGTTAATGCCCAGTGGGGAAATCGAAAACCCATCGCCCGCCTTCCACCACGCTGGCAAGCATCGGGCCAGAATGATTTAGAAGATTTGGGGATCCCGCCGCATGCTGCCTTTGTCTGCATGCATGCTCGCGATGGGCTTTATTCCCCGGATGATGAATCCTATCACAGTTTACGTAATCATAGCTTTTCTGACTATGGAGACACGATTGAGTATCTATATCTTAACGGAATATATTCAATTTATATGGGCCATCCCGGAATGGCCAAGGCTCCTAGCCAGCCTGGTTTAATTGATTATGCCCATCATCCCTGCAGGGCGGGGTGGATGGATTTATATTTAGCAGGCAATTGCCTGATGTTCGTATCAGGCTCTTCCGGTGCATACAATATGGCAAGCATCTTCGATAGGCCAGTGGTCTGTGTTAACATGTGCCTTCCTTTCAGCTTCTCACCAACAGGCTCTTCAAATCAGATTGGTATCCCCAAATTGTTTCGTCGGCGCTCTACTGGGGAACTCGTTCGGTTTGATGAAATTCTTTCCAATGGAGCTGCTGACGCACGTAACTCACCAGACTTCCTAGAGGGTGGAGACTATGCGGACTATGAACTGATCAACAATACCCCCACCGAGATTAAGGAGGTAGTGGAAGAGTGCATGCTAAGGCAAGATGGGCATTGGGAGGAAACCGCTGAGGATCAAGCCCTGCAGCAAAGTCTGCACAAGCAACTTAGGCCAGGCAACTATAGCTATGGGACTGCATCGCGCTGTGGGGCCTTGTTTCTGAGAAGGTATCGCAGTCTTTTGTAATTTTATGATAATTATGGCTCTTTTTCTCTAGGTTTATGATAGCAGCGTCTCGTGGAGTGGTGTAACTCAGGAGCCCAGGACATAGTGGCGGCCGCCATGTAGACGAAGCCGGCCGGAGGCCATAAGCAGTATTCGTGATCTAGGAGCCGGATCAGGTGCGCTCCCATTGGTAGCAGGTCACCGAGATGCTGCGCAAGCAGTTCCCCGGTGCTGTGCCCCTGATGGAAGCCGCCCGTGACGGCGTACTGGCATTGTTGCATTTTCCGCAGGAGGACTGGCGCATGAACTGGAGCACCAACCCGCTCGTGCGCTTTAACAAGGAGATCAAACGAAGCACCAACGTGGTCGGCATCTTCCCAACGGTGCGGCGATCGTGCGATTGGTTGACAACCAGTTGCAGGAGCAGCATGTGGAATGGCAGCTGGAGCGCCGAGGCTTATTCTCCGAGGCCACCATGGCCAAAATCACCCAGAATGAGGAACTGTTGGAGCTCACTGATCGCGTTCCGTCGGAGCAGGCGTCAACAACCATCAGCTGAAACGCACCAGCCCCTTGCTCGATCTATACGAATCTCCTCGGTCGCTGAGTTCCACATTCAGCGATTAGGGTTTATAATTGTAAGATTATCGATATCGAACATGGGTTCATCTGCCGATAAACTGCTACACCTGCCAATATTCACGACATGCAGATGCTCCCTCGCCTAATGGATCCAGAAATGAACATTACTATGCCTAGGAAGATTCAGCGTATTCAGGTGAATGACTTGAGGACTTCTAAGGTTCGGTAGATTTCGATAGCCGGATCCACGAAAAAGGCGCTTGCAATCATCCGCTTTGCGACGAGGCCAAGAAACTAAATCGGATCAAGTCGGCAATCAAAGCTTGTGTGGAACATGTCTTTGCCTGCATGACAATGTCCATGGATGGAAAGCTGACAAGAAAGATCGGAATTGAACGGAACGAGGCTTGGTGGGGCCTAAAGAACTTAACCTTTAACTTCTTGCGTTTTCTGCAGCGCTCTGGTCATATTGCAGTGGTTGCATGACCCTTGTTGAGAAGGTGCGATGGGTCAAGTGATATCGTCAGTGGTCGATATAAAAACTTCTTGCTATGCCACGCGATTAGCGGCTTTTTCATTTCCACAGAAGCACTGGAAAGCTCTTATTTTTCGAGGTGCCCTTAATTGATTCTGGAACCCAATCAAAGGGAAGATCAGCCGCGCGAATAAAGAAGGCAACCAATAGTGGCTTGGCAATTAGGGACTCCTGAAAAAGGTTTCTTGCCAGGCAGGACCAATCAGCCGCCGAGATCGGGGATCACGGACCCAATCAACTTCTCTATGCGGTCAGCAGCACATCTTTCCAGCCAGTGGATGAATAGCGCCTGACTCTCCTGCATGGCTCATAGGACCGCAGGTAACACCAAAACCAGCCACAAAGAAAGACAAAAAAGAGGCGGAGCAGCCTCAGGATCTTCTCAGCACACATGACCAGGAAGGCCATGGAGATCGAGGTTTCTGCACCCTTAGTCAGCCGAGCCATGATCAGCCGTAGTGAATACTTCCGCTTCCCTGATCCAAAGACGCCCTCCACCTCGTTTCTCCTCCGTTGGTCTGCACTGAGCTGTTGCTTATGAGCCGCATTGATCTCGGGATCCTTCGGCGGCCTGCCCAATCGCTTACCAGATAGGCGTATGTTGTTCCTGGTGCAGAAGTTTCGATTCTTGGTAGTGATATAGATGCGATCGGCGCAGATCCGCTCGGGATAGCAGCCATGTTCGTGCTTATATTTCTTGGCTTGTGGAATCAGGTCTTCACCTTCATTGTATGGATCCCAACTGATCCTGTGCAGGAAGGCAAAGCCATTGCGCACGGAAACACTAATCTTGGCGCCAAACTCAACAGCAGCTCTTGCCTTGCCGCGAACAATGGGACGAACCTGTCGCTGAACCAGGTTGACGATCCGATCGGGGATGCTGCGCGTCTTGGCGTACAGCAGGATGCTTTGTTGGCGGTGCAGCTCGCTGATCACGAGAAGCTTCTGCCACCAATGTGTCTTTAGGCCCGAAAGCCCTGCCCCAGCAGCGATCAAGGCATCAATGGCATCAAGATTTCGCTGCAAATAGTCGAGCTGGCGGCGTATTGCAGCTTTGATCTTGCGACGGCGTGGCTTCTTCTGTTTGGCGACATTAAGGAAAACAGCACGTGCCTTGCCTCGGTCGTATCGGGGCCGGTGTTTGCGAAAGTCCATGTGCTGGTCGCACAGATCATCAATAATTCGTTCGGTCGACTCCCTTGCTTCGTTCAGCAACTTCAGATCAGTCGGATAGGTGATGTCGGCTGGCGTGCAAGAGGCATCGATGGTGAGTGTTCCCCAGTTCTTGTCCTCTGGCCAATCTGCAGGCTTCACGAAGTCGTCCAGTGATATCTGGTTGACAGCAGCAGCACCAGGGTCGTCAGAGTCGTCGTCATCTGGGAGTGAGGACATAGCCTCGATCACCATGGCCTTACCTCGTTCGGCAATGAGTTCGTTGATCCGTTTGAGATCCTCCTCCGAGAATCGCTTTCGGAAATGAACCATCATCGATGGATCAAATGGGGACTTGCTGGAATAGCCCGCAAAGCCAAGAAAAAACTGCATGTAAGCATTTTCTCGGATCTGCTCGACGGTTTCCTCATCGCTCAGGCCAAGCCGCTGTTTGATGAATAGCGCGCCAAACGCCAACCTCACAGGCTTGGCAGGGGCGCCAGTTGTGGGATTGAACTGAGGGGCATATGTTTCTTCCAGCTCTTCCCATGGCATCAGCCTGGAGAAGAGCACCCAGCGATTGTCCGGGTCCAACGTGCCGCCAAAAGGCACATGGAATTCTTCGATTGAGAGCTGGCCGTTATGGTGTTTTCGGTACATCTGCAGCGTTCAGCAGTTGTAGCAATCGTCAATTGCTCTGTACGCGGCCAGTTTAACGGGTTTCGATCGCTGAAACAAGTTGTGCTGCAGTCGATCTGGCTTTTTCAGGAGTCCCCAATTAAAGTATGCGAATACTCACACAAGCTAGGATGAAGACTAACGGAAGAGTGGGGGGCATACTGCGATGGCCTTAATTGATGGATACAAAAGAGCAAGGAAAGGCTCGGATGATTTTAAAAGGGCATCAATAATCAAAGCCTAGATATTAAAGCACACAAACTGCTAGAAGATAGTTTGCTAGTCGATTAAAACCGGTATGGACAACTTCGTCATTCATGCTGAAGCAGGTTACTGAACTAAAGTATGGATTAAGGGAGGATGCAAGATTCTCCTTTGTTTTACAGTTGACATGACCTGCTTTCGAACCCTCTGATGCATAAGCTTGAGACTCGATGGATGGCATGCCAATAACAACTTTTGCACTAGGCTTTAGACACTTACAAAGATTACTGAGGAAAGCAGGCTCTTTGTCGAGATCGATGTGCTCAAGCACATCAAGTAAATAAGCGCCGTCGAAGGTAGTATCGCTATTGAGAAGTGGATCAACGCAAAAATTGTGGCAGATTGCTTCAACTGGAAAATCTTGTGATTGGATTTGCTGACTATATTGAATCATAAGTGGATCAGCATCTGTAAGTAACAAAGAGCCTACGTGTTGTCGAACGATTCGAGAAGCAAAACCATCACCGCAACCAACTTCGATGACTCTCGTGCTCCCTTCTAGGACGCGTGCTGTAAACTTGTATCTTGATAATACAAACAGCAATCGCTTAGGATCTGAGTTCCATGTGAAAGAAGCCATCGGGCCAAATTTAGCAAGGCCTTTTTCATCAAGCGATTCGTCAAGGATTTTGTACTGATGCTCGTAGTACTGGGTCATCTTGTCAGTGTTGAAGTAGAGAGTAGCCACCATCATAAGTGATGGTCTGCCCACGAGGAGGGATGTCTAGATCCAGAAGTAGCAAAACAAATTTTGCCAAATCCACCAGGGAAGGCAGTCCATAGGGGCCTATATGTTGTTTAATTGACAACATATTCTTACGATATTCAGCGCTCCAGCAATCTTCAGGGTACTTTTCAAACCACCCAAGCTCCAGTACATTCATGGCTACATTAGTTAGCTTCAAGGATAGGCGTGCACAGGTTTTCTGAACATCCTTTGAAAGATGATAGGCATCAGGAGTTTTCATGTCAACGAGCTTCCCCGCTACAGATCCTAGAACAACAACATTAATGAACTTAAATTTGCCGCTGAGCTTCCAGATAAAGTCTTTTGATATCTTTAACTCACAAACTACGGCATTTTTTGAATCTAAGTTCCGTATTCGGTGTGCTAATACAATTCCAATCTTCGCAGGATTAGCAGCGATCGTATTAATTTCAGAAATAATATCGGATACCCTTGAATCAAAGTCACATGAATCAAGCCTAGCAAGCTCTGCCGCTGACACAGCAATTATAGGTTTGCTATTCTTCAATAATTGATCATGTAGCTGACGACCAACAATACCAGTAGCACCTAGAACCAGGATTACGTCAACCATGTGTTACCATGTAAGGTAGTGGGACTAAATAAGGTATACCAGCTAATTTTAATTTAGGAATAATTAGACTGGCATGGCGCCAAGCAAGGATAATAGCCTGCTGAGAAGAAGGTATGGATGAAAGAGAAACTACAGGCAATCCCGAACCCGGAGCAAAGGTATTCTGACGCTTAGTATTATCATCAACTATAGAGTGAATAGAATCCTCAATACCCATATATCTTAGAAAGACAGTTCCAGTCGCAGAGGCACCGTAACCAAAAAGAGGTAGTTTAGATTCGATGATAAACTTCTGAAGACGTTGTTTGGTGGATGCAAGATAATCTTGCATTTCTTTCCATGGAGCAATCGTGTTCACAGATGAAATTTTTTCCCTATACTTCCAATATGAGACAGAACCATCAATAGGATGAAAACCTGGACGTCCGAGCAAAAGCCTATACGATCCACCTTTAGTGGGCACGTGTTGCACTGAAAAAATCTCAAGACCACTTACGCTTGCAAGCAGGTCAAAAGAAATTATAGTGTGATAAAAATAGTGCTCATGATATATATAGTCAAATACAACTCCTTCGATCAGATCAAGGGTTGACTGAACCTCTACAATCAAAACTCCATTGTGTGTAAGCAGGTTTTTGCACAAGGAGAGAATGGATGAAAGGTTAGGGATGTGTGAAAAGCAGTTATTAGCAATAATAACAGAAAAACTATTATTTTCTAAGTTATCAACCACTTCAGGTGAAAAGAAATTATTAATAACAGTAACACCAGGAAAGCTTATTAAAGCTGTTTGCGGGGAGGGATCTACAGCATATACGTTTTTAAAGCCAACTTTCAAAAGCTGTGAAATCAATAAACCATCATTAGCTCCAATCTCAAGAATCGGCTTATCAAGAGAAGAGGCAATCGAACTAACAAATTGTGCATATGAGCTAAAGTGGTTAAGGAGATCTGGCGATGAACTTGATTCATAAATATAGTTCTGGTAAATGGCGCTTGTATCAGGGGGTGATGCTACTTGAATAGTTTTACAGGTGACACACTGACATAGATCTATCGTATAAGTAGGAACGCTGAGGGCTTGGACTTTAGTGAAACTAAATGAATCGACTAAGGGCAGGTCAGGAATAGAAAAAAAAGGCTCTCCTAATATACCCCCACAGGCCAGGCAATTATGAATCATTGATCGAACCTCTTGATTCGGAAGTCTGTATCTGATCGGCTAAATGGACCAGTAGTCGCTTCGTGAATAATCATTACTTCGCTATCAACAATAATTTTATGAGGAACATATCTGTTGATACGAGCATAAAAATGAGAAGTATCATTATCATTGTCATTGTCAGCAAGCGATGTCAGGCTAACTGTCTCCCGAACAGAGCCATCCTCATTCGGGAAGACATACCTGCCTGAACCGCTAATGACTGTAAGGCTTTCATCCTTTCTTAAGTGCATGCTTTCCTCAATATTTACATCTTTAAATAGAGCTATAAACATTTCTTGGAGCTTCTCTTCGGAGCCACCGTGGCAACATACCCGCGCTCGTTTGAGTGAGGACTTGGAAGCAGCTTCTAAAATCGGTTTCAACTGAGAGAGAGAGACAGTTACCAATTGACGCGATGACCTAAATACTAATTCAGTTACTTTTTCAAAGACCTCATCAGATGGGGCGGAGATGTGCCTTGTCTCACATTCTCGATAGACAGAATCATACCACTCAAAACCGACACGGTGACCATCTGCCTCGGATGGTGCAAATGCTGCCCAATGCAGGGTAGACTTATCATAAGGGCCGGAAATAGTTTCTTTAATCATGCAGGGATCAGGTCCCACTGCCCTCAAACCATGCCAAGTATTAGGTGGCACTCGAATGTAAAATGGATATTCAGAATCGCAGGTGGACAATCTTCTATAGTCGTAAACCAATCCTGAGTCATTAAACAGGAAAAAATCTAATGTGCCGCTGATTACTAGCAAAGATTCGGCTTTGCCAATATGTTTATTTGGCGGAATGTAGGTTTTGTGATCATAACATATAATAATATCATGCAAGTCAACATTTGGGCCCTGGTGGAAACAAAAACGATGCCTATTGCGAGGTGATTGCTTGTACTTTTGGAGGAGAAGGGATAAGTCTCGCTTGGATGCTGCAGGAGATACTTTATCTTTGATGTATGAAGTCTCTGAATTAATTTCATGTATACTCATGGGTCAATAGATTAGAGAATGGCGAGTGACAAACTGATGAGGCCAAAGAATCAACCCCAACAAGCTTAGCATGCAAGCTTGGCGCTACGTTGGGAGATGATGACACATCAGAGATTTTTTACCGGATCTGAAAAATCAGAGAAAACTTTCATAGCAACTTGAGCTGAAATAATTCGATCGCATGTTAACTTTTGAGGATCTAGGGTGGGAGTTGCTAGAAGGATAGCATCCAAACGGCAGGGGTTAAAAATAGAAACGATGATCGCAATCCACTTCAGTCGTAGAATTGGCTCCAGAAATTTGCATCTTCTTTCAGTATGCGAGTGCCTGTCTATGGGTAAAACCGATAAAAGGTATGTTGATTCACGGCATAACGGAACACGTGGCTGTAGGATGAAATCTATTGATGTCTTACAAGGATCATCCCAGCCTGAGAACTCAAAGTCCAGAAAGACAGAACCTTGTGGTGTACGAACAGCGTTATGGAATCCGAAATCGCTGGGGGAGACGCAGCGAGCCTCAGGAGCGATCGCATCCGCCACCAAACCTTGATCGATCAGGCTGGTTGTGCGCTCTTCTGTGTGGGCCAGCTCGGTATGAAGCTGCTGCAACAGCGTTTCGGCCTGGGGCCGGAGCGCTGCTTCGAGGTGGGCGCAGCCCATGCCCTCCAGCCGCTGACGTACGTTCCCGAGGTGCTCACGCAGGCTGAGGAAGCCTTCGGCGGCGTCCAGCTGGATGGATTCCCGAGCGAGCCGGGGCTCTGCGTTCAGTTGGCGGAAGAACTCCACCGCTTCGCCCACCTCCCCCTCGGAGGGGGGTAGCCCCTCAGGGAAGGCCTCCCCCTCCAGGTGTTCGAGCACCACGCAGCGCCGTTCGGGGTCGACCTGAAGGAGCGCTGGCGTGAAGCCCGGTGCCGCCTGGGCCGCAAACCGCAGAAAGTCGACTTCGGCTTGCATGCGGTCGCGCTGGCCGGGCTTGGCCGGCGCGTAGCCCTTGATCACCCAGTGATGTTTGCCGTCGCTGCAGCGGAACACCTGGTTGTTGATGCCGCCCCGCAGGCGGTCCAGGCTGCGGACGCGGGCCCCTAGCTGGCCCGCCCAATGCACGGCAAAGCCTGGAGCGTCTTCCATTCCCTCAATCACGGCTACGACTCCAAGAGCTCGCTCAGGTCCGCCCAGGCTGAGATGCGGCGGTGTCCGTCGAGCGTGACGCTGCCACCGGACGGATCGAACAAAATCCCCTCCGCGCTGGCTGGGAACCCTGGGTCTGCGAGCACCTCCGGCAGGTCGTCAAGAAAAGCCTGGCAGCCCAGCTCGGCGATGCGGGCCACCTTCTCCTGGCGTGTTTCGAGGAAATTCACACTACAACTATCTGCGGAAAACAGCCCGGTGCTCTGCAGCCGTTCGGCCACCCAGCCCCGCGCCGCGGCGTGCAGATCATGGGGCTCGCCCGCATAGGGCCGGCGGCTGCGGTGGCTCACGATCACCAGCTCGTGGCCGGCAGCCACCAGCTGCAGCATCGTTTCAATCGCCCCCTCGAAGGGCTGGGCATGGCGCATGCCTGGGCCGTACAGCTCTCCTTGAAAGGCGGTCCATTCCGGTTCGCGGCCGGCGCCGCGCAGGTGGTCACGCAGGCCGAGCTTGGTGCGGGGCACCTCGGGCGGCAGGTCGAACAACTCCTCGGCCAACAGCGCGATGGCGGCGTCGTAGCAGACGATGGTGTTGTCGAAGTCGAGCCCTAGCTTGATCGGGCCCGATGGCGTGATTGCGGGCGCCGTCAATGGGAGCAGCGTCATTGCGGGCGCTCCTCGATGGCGAGGCGCATCGTCTGGGCCAGGCCGCCGGCATCGAGCCCCAGCTGGCGGCGGGTGTAGGCCTGGTTGCCCAGCTCATGCAAGAAGGCATCGGGCACGCCCAGCCGCTTGAGGCGGATGGGTGAACCATCCCGTTCTGCCAGCCATTCGAGCAGGGCACTGCCCAGACCGCCGGTGATGCCGTGCTCCTCCAGGCTCAGCCAGTGGGGGAAGCGCTCCGCCATCGCGGCCAAAAAGGGCCCATCCAGCGGCTTGACGCCACCAAGGCTGGCCACCGCCACGTAGATGCCGGTGGGGGCGAGGGCTTCAGCGGCCTGGAGGGCTTCGCCGAGGATTGGCCCCACCCCCACCACCAGCAGATCGCTGCCATCGCGCAGCAGGTTGGCCTTGCCGATGCCAAGTCGTGCTCCTTCGCCGTGCAGGGCTGGCTCCCCCTTCTTGCCGATGCGCATGTAAGTGGGATGGGGGGCATCGAGGGCTTCGCGCAGCTGGGCCACCAGTTCGGCGCTGTCGGCGGGGGCCACCACGTTGAGGCCCGGCAGGGTGCGCAGGATCGCCATGTCCTCCAGCGAATGGTGGGTGGGGCCGAGTTCGGAGTAGGACAGCCCGGAACCGGTGCCTACGATCACTACCGGCGCCTGGTGATAGGCCACCCCCACGCGAATCTGCTCCAGGCAGCGGGTGGTGGTGAAGGGGGTGATCGTGTAGATGACGGGCCGCAGACCGCTGAGGGCCATCCCGGCGGCGAGGCTCATCATGTTGGCCTCGGCGATGCCGCAATTCAAGAAACGCTCTGGCGCCACCTCTTTGAACCGATCGAACATGCGGTTGCCAATGTCGCCGGAGAGCAGCGTCACATCAAGGCGCTGGGCCGCCAGGGCGGTCATTTCGCGGGCAAAGGAATCACGCATCAGACCGGCTCCAGTTCAGTGAGGGCAGCGGCCAGTTCTTGCGGGTTGGGGGTGCGGTAGTGCCAATTGTTGTCGTCTTCCATGAACGACACCCCTTTGCCCTTCACCGTGTGGGCCACGATCACACTGGGCCGTTCGCCCTCCTTCCGGGCGGCCGCCAGGGCCTGCCCGATCGCCACAAAATCGTGCCCGTCGATCTCCTGGGCATGCCAGCCGAAGGCCTCCCATTTCGCCGCCAGGGGATCGAGGGCCATCACCTCCTGGCTGCGGCCAGTGGCCTGCCATTTGTTGAAGTCGATGATCGCCGTGAGGGTATGCACCTTCTGGCTGGCGGCCAGCAGGGCGGCCTCCCAGATGCTGCCCTCGTTGCATTCGCCATCGCTGAGCAGGGCATAGCAACGTGTGGGCCGTTGCTGGATACGAGCGGCTAACGCCATGCCCAGGGCCATGGGCAGTCCATGACCAAGGGAGCCGGTGGCCGCCTCAATGCCGGGGATGTAGCCCGGCTTGGGCGGGTGTTCGTGGAACACGCTGCCGGCCTTGCCGAAATCTTCGAGCCGTTCCAGCGGAAAGAAGCCTCGCTCCGCCAGCACCTGAAACAGAATCGGCGCCCCATGGCCTTTACTGAGCAAAAAGCGGTCGCGGTCTGGATCTTCCGGGTTGGCGGGGTCAAGGCGCAGCTCCTGCCAGTAGAGCTGCACCAGTAGATCAACGCAAGAGAGGCAGGAGCCCAGGTGTGGAATCTTGGCGGCCGCCGAAGTGGACACGAGCCGCTGGCGCAGGGTGAGGGCCGTGGCGGCGAGTGCCGCCGGGCTGAGCTGGGCGGGGGGGGCGGCGATCATGGCTTCTCGACGGGCGTTGCCAAGTCCAGGTGCCGCATCCACTTCACCGTGTAGCAGGAATCCCCATCGGGCAGGGCGTTCTGGGCGAAGGCCTCGGCGATTTCGGCGATGGCATCGGCCACGCTGTGGCTGGGGTGAAATCCGGTGGCGACCAGCTTGCTCGAATCCTGGCGGTAGGAGCGGGGGTCGTTGGATTCGCTGACGACGATCTCGGCGCCGATTTTGCTTTTCACCCGCTCGGCGATATCAAGAATCGAGATGTTTTCAAAGCCAGCGTTGTAGCAACCGCTGGCGATCTCCGGATGGGCCAGGAAGTGACGGTAGACGTTGGCGATGTCCTGAATGTGAATATTGGGCCGGGTCTGGTCACCGCCGAAGACGGTGATCTTGCCGTTTTTGAGAGCCTGGTAGCTGAGCATGTTCACGCTCACATCGAGCCTCATGCGCGGGGAAAGGCCGCAGACGGTGGCAGGCCGGATGCAGTGCACCTGCATCTGATCTTTGTAAGAAAGCAAAACCCGCTCGGCCACCATCTTGGTTTTGTTGTACACCGAGATCGGCACCAGGGTGAGGTCTTCGGTCACGTTGGGTTCGTCCTTCACCCCGTAGACGCTGCCGGAGCTGGCGTAGATGAATTGCTTCACCCCCGCTCGCACGGCCCGATCGGCTAGCTGCTGGCCGGCCAGCACATTCACCTCCCAGCTGAGAGTGGGGTTGAGCTCCACCGCCGGGTCATTGGCGATGTTCGCCAAGTGAATGATCGCTTCCACGCCCTCTAGGGGAATGGCGTCGGTGTCGCGGATATCAAGCTGGAGGTTGGTGAGATTGGGATGCTGGGGCAGGTGGTTGCCGAACCATTGCGTGTCGACACTCACCACCTCGTGGCCATCGGCCAGCAGGAGGGGCACCAAGACGGAACCCTTGTAGCCGCAGCCGCCGGTGACGAGAAGTTTCATGGTTCAGGGAACAAAATTAGACTAGAAAACAGCTTGGCCTGGTGGATTCACTCAAACAGTGATCCACGATCGATCCTGATCATCGCCTAGCGAACCTTGCCAGGTTCTGTTGGTGGCGGCGTTTCGCGAATTAGATTGAGAGCAGAGTTCTCGCCCATCAGAAGTAGCCGACCTGGCGCATCGAATGGCCGAGTGTTCCGTGGTCTGGCTTGGGAACCAAGACGCCAAGCCGATGCAGAAGGTCTCGAATGCCGAGTTTCCTGGCTAACGAAGTGAGCTTATATTTCCGTGCCAATCCCATCAATGAAAGATCCCTACTCTTTGCTCCAGGGAGCGCTGCTTCTATTTCGGGGCCAGACATGTGGGAAGGAAGAAGTTGAGCTATCTCCGTGGAGCGTGAGTCGCTTTCTTCCCAGCCCCATATTCCTCGATATACTCCCTGTTGTGGCACTACGTCACATGTTGACTTAGGAAGCTTGCGAACCACGAACCAGAGCAGCAAGTTATTGCCATCCCATCCTGCAAACTGGTTGCAGATATTGCTTGGATGATATTGCCAAATCCGTGATGGGGCGCCTTTCATCGCAGCATGATAGTTATATTCGACAATGTAAGAGCGAATAATCTTGTAGTTATTAGCAAGATAGTAATCCCAAAGCAGTGTTGGGCTGAACATGTAGAAACCATGATCCAGGTGATTGGTTGACGGTATGGCGTGAGCAATAATGCCGCCATCCTTCAGCATGGAGTGATAGTTGCGCAAGACTTGCGAAAAGTCGAAGATGTGTTCCGAGCTGCCACCGTCATAGACAAAATCGAACTTGCCATGCAGTGATACAGGCAAGGGCTTGTTGAGATCGGCAATATGAGTTGGACTCTCATAGTCGCTGAAGTCGATGCTCTCGACATCATCAAAACCTAAGATCTTGAAAATCAGTTCATCGTCGATCTTCAGGCCGGATGACAGGAGCTCATTTGCCCTTGCCTCCCGATGCCAGCGTCGAGAGCAGTCCAGGACCTGTTCTCGGTCGAGAGCTATAGATTGCCGACCGATCTGAATACAGCATCCACCCAATTCAGTATCTTTGGTCAATTCCAGTAAAGTGTTAAAGCCTGTTTTGGCAATGCCCATGGGTCTTTAGGTGTGGTGAGTTTCGAGAGGCTGGCGTGAAGATCTGTCTGGTCAGGTCTTGTGGATGTAGTGCCAAGGTTGTTGCTTAAGAAGTTCAAGGTTCGTATCAACCCATGCGAGGGTCTCTTCGATACCTTGTTTCAGGTCAACCTGATCGCTCCAGCCGAAGGCCTCGCGGATGGAGGTGCTGTCGAGCAGGTAGCTCTGATCTTTGCCCAGGCGCTCGCCGCTCTCTTCCACAACCGCCTCAAACGGCACGCCGCAACGGTCGCAGATCTGCTCCACCAGGGCGCGGATGCTGATTGGGACATGCGTAGAGAGGTGCCAAGTGGTGCCGGGCTCGGCTTCTAGAGCCAGCTGGAGGGTGGCCTTCACCACATCGTTTATGTGGATGAAGCAGCGCTCGGAATAGCCGCCGCCGTGCAGTTGCATCGGCTTGCCCGTGCGGGCACTGAGCATCGCCCGGGGGATGATGCGGTAGAGCTGCTGGCCTGGGCCGTAGACATTGGCTGCACGAGTGAACACCACGGGAAAGCCATAGGCCTTGTGGAAGCTGTGCAGATGCAGATCGCAGGCGGCCCGGCTCACCGCATAGGGGGTGCTCGGGGCAAAGTAATTGTGCTCGCGGATCCAGCCGCCATCGGTGCTGCCGTACACCTCGGGTGTGGTGACATGCACGTATTTCTTCAGGAAGGGCCGCTGCCGCAGTGCATCGTGCAGCGCCACCTGGGACACCACATTGGTTTGATACCAATGGGTTGGGTTCAGCCAGCTTTCGGCCACCATCCCCTGGGCGGCGAAGTTCACCACGATGGCCGGCTGCACTCGATCGATCAGCTCCAGCAGCTGGGGCAGCTGGCTGTTGAGATCAACGGAGTGGAAGCTGAAGTTCTCGGCTGTGGCCAGAGACTGACCTGTGGCCGAATATGACCAGCGATAGGGGAGGAAGACAGGGTCAAGTTCATCCGAGCGGCTGACACCCCAAACCGGATGGCCTGAGCGCAGGGCTTCGGCCACGAAGTGGGAGCCACTGAAGCTGTTGCTGCCGATCACCAAAATCGCTGGCTTGTTCATGCAGGGAGCACCTCCTCCAGACTGTTTCGCAAGGCCGTTGCTGAAATCGGCGTGTTACCCATCGTCTCCACTGCCAGCCCCGCCATGCAGCAGGCCAGAGCTGCGGTGGGCATCATCGCCTGGCGGCTGGCCAGGCCCGTGGCCATCACCGCCAGCACTGAATCACCAGCGCCGGCCACATCCAAAGGGTTCACGCTCAGGGCCGGGAACGGCTGGCTCAGCATCTGACCCGAAGCATCACGGTCGTAGGCGATGAAGCCATCAGCCGCCAGCTTCACCACCAGGCGCTCACAGTGGCTCTCATGCAGGAGCTTCTGGCTGAGGCTCTCCAGGCCGCTGTCCTTGTCCTGCAACGCCAGGCGCAGCTCCCGTTCATTGGGGCAGAGCAACGAGAAGTGCTGGAAGCGGGTGATCGAGCCCACCTGGCTGCTGCACTGCAGATCGCCGAACAGCTGCAGGCCGTGGCGCCGGGCCAGGTCCTGCACCACCGCCAGCACCCGTGGCGTGACCACGCCATAGACGAAATCCGACACCACGATCCCCTGGGCATCAGGCGCCAACTCCTCCAACCGGGCAATCACCTGCTCTTCGATCGCCGCATCGAGGTTGTGCTGCTCCAGCCGGCTCACCCGAAACAGCTTCTGGTTTTCCACCACATAGCGCTTCTTGAAGGTGGTGGGCCGCGAGGGATCCCGCGTCAGCGCATCACCGATGCCCTGGGCCTTCAGCTCCTGTTGCACCAGATCGGCCGTGCTGTCGTTTCCCACCACCGACACCAGATCGCAGTGGGCACCCAGCGCCTGAATATGGGCCGCCACTACGGCGGCAGCGCCGATGAAGTTGCGGCGCGCCAGCTCGCGCACCACCACCACCGGCGCCTCGGCGCTCATGCCGATCGCCTCGCAGGCGGCGTACTGATCGACGATCGTGTCGCCCAGCACGATCAGGCGGGTCTGGGGCCAGGGCTCCATCGAGGCCAGCAGCTGGGCGCGGCTCAGCCCTTGGCGCCGGCAGGCGGCGGCGAACTGCTGGCGGCGCTGGTATCGCAGATCCCGCTCGGAGCTGTTGAGCAGATCGGCGCTGGCGTAGCTCACCTCGCCGGCGTGGAACTGCACGCTGCCCCCCTGGGCCCGCAACAGCGCCAGGGGCGCCTCCAGCCGCGGCGCGCCCTGCAGCTCGGTGCCGAGCACCAGAACTGCCGGTTGGAGCTGCTCGATGGCGCGGCTCAGCTCATCGGCCTCCAGCAGCACGATCGCATCGGCGATGCCGAGCAGGCTTAGGGCTTCACCCCGCTCCTCCTGCCGAAACGGATAGGGAGAAGGTTGATCGGCGGGCCCATCGCCCACCAGCGCCACCGCCAGGGTGGGCCCCAGGCTGCGGGCATGGCGCAGATAGCGGATGTGGCCCGGGTGGATGGTGGTGAAATGGCCGTAGCCCAGCACGCAGCCCCGCAGGTCGGCGGCCTGCTCCAGGGTCAGCAGGGAGGTGCTCACAGTTCCACCATCACCCGGCCGGCCGTGGCCCCGTCGCGCATGGCGGCGATGGCGTCGTTGATCTCTTCCAGCGGATAACGGGCGCTCACGAAGCGATCCAGTTGCAGCCGGCCCTGCTGGAGCAGGCGCAGGTAGCGGGGAATGTCGCGCGTCGGCTGGCTTTCGCCGCCATGGGAGCCGGTGAGCAGCTTGCCGAAATGGAGCGGCAGCGTGTACAGGCTCACGGTGTTGCCCAGGCGCGGCACCCCCACCAAAATCACCCGGCCCTGGCTGTGAGTGAGCCGGTAGCCCAGTTCAATCAACGCCGGCACACCCGTGTTGTCGATGAACACATCGAGGGGCTGCCCCGCCAGGGCCTGCTGGATCAGCGCTTCGGCGTCGCCTTCGCGGCTGTTGATCGTGTGGGTGGCCCCCAGTTGGCGGGCCAGCGCCAGCCGGCTGTCGTGCAGATCCACCGCCACGATCGCCGAGGCCGACAGCAAGGCGGCGGCCTGGATGATGTTCAGGCCGATCCCCCCGGCGCCGAACACCACCACCGCTTCGCCCATGCGCAGGCGAGCATTGTTTTCCACCACCCCGAAGCCGGTGGTGATCGCGCAACCAAACAGGGCGGCGGCATCGGGGTTGGTGTCCGCCGGCACCTTGGTGCAGCGGTTCTCACTCACCACCGCATGGCGGTTGAAGGTGGTGACCCAGCCCGCATTGAGCGGCTCGCCCCGCCAGCGGTATTTCGGCGGGTCCGCCTGGATGCCGGCGCCGGGGCGCCAGTGCAGCACGACGCTGTCGCCCGGTTGCACCTGCTTCACGCCGGGGCCCACCGCCAGCACCGTGGCGAAGCCCTCATGGCCCATCAGGTGCGGCAGGTAGCGATCGGTGCCCTTCACCCCATCAATCTCGCCCAGCTGGGAGCCGCAGATGCCACTCACGTGCACCCGCACCAGCACCTGACCCACCTCCAGCACTGCGGGCAGCTCGATCGTGTCGACCACCAGGGGCTGCTGCTGGGCCACGAGAATTGCTGCCTGAGTCAAGATAACTTTCACTTATATTATTAGATAGTTTAAAGTATCGCAACTTACCAGAACAAGGCAGCTAGCTATAGACAAAATATGATATACGGGGTACCTGGTTGAAGCATCGCAATGCAACATTGTTAATACCAAGAACTTCAGAAAGTGCCCTTGTTTCACCTGGCCAATTGGGATCCGCATATTCATCAAACACAACTACACTTCCCCTAGTTAGTCGCGGCAAGCAGGCCTTGAGGACATTAACCGTAGGCTCAAATAAATCAAGGTCAAGATAAAGCAGAGCAATTGATATCGATGAATCTCTCTCAAGAAGTAATGGAAGAGTGTGGCTGATATCGCCTTTGACTATGTTAAAACGTTCAGGAACAAAAACCTTACGTGTTTCTTCAACGTTCTTCAGTGTGTCCACAATCAACGCTTCTTCACTCGCTACAGTAAAATCGCCGGTTGCATGGCGATTTCCTAATGTGGTATTATCAGCATCGGAAACAGCAGGGAATCCTTCAAATGTATCAAAGCCATAGATCCGCCTGGTAAAATTAACTGGCTCGTAAATCTCACTTAGATGCTGCCAAGAACTAAATCCACCTCCATAATGAACACCACACTCAAAAATACAGCCGGGCACTTTTTCTATTAGATTAAAAAGTTGATACCTCGCCAAGAACCTTGCCACATCTCTAGTACGGGCCCAATTCGTAAAATTAGCGGCCTTATCCGAAACCGGCATAGAGGTCGAATT
Organism: Synechococcaceae cyanobacterium ELA739; assembly: GCA_037127935.1. Taxonomy (GTDB): domain Bacteria; phylum Cyanobacteriota; class Cyanobacteriia; order PCC-6307; family Cyanobiaceae; genus Cyanobium. Next base: position 158,631 of record JBAXXM010000006.1, on the reverse strand, counting down.
GAAGTTATTAAGCACTTTGATGCAGGCATCTTTCTCACGACTTGAAATCCGAGAAGATTGAAGTAAGACTTCTTTTTCAATAGTCATAATGAAGGGCCAAATTGGTTAGTTTTAATTTAATCTGAAAAGTGCCTTCTTGGGGCAACAGAGTCCACACGTCAAGATCAGCCACATGGTCCATCTCGTGGCCCATATCGCTCGCCTGTCCGCAGATTCATATAATGCTTTGTTGTTATACTTTGACCAGAAAAGACTCGGACATCCATTGAAACCCTAAAGGCCGTATCTGGGAACCCTTTCTCAGATCTTTTAGAGAGATTTGGAACGCTACCATGAAGAAGAAATGGGTGAAAGATGATGATGTCTCCAATGGTATAATCAGGTATAAACTGATTAGCATCCTGACCAAGGGCAGGAATCCAAAGGGATTCTGAATGGTTGTTGATCTCAGTTTGTTCAACAAAAATTTCGGGATACACACCTAGGCCTCCATGAGTAGATGAACAACCTTGGAGGGGAATCCAGACCGTGACGAAAGGCGGAGTTTCATACTCATTTTGCAAAGGGTGTCGCAAACGGATGTGTGAATTGTAGCCTATATCCACATGATTCGGGACGTATGCTACCTTATTCCCAGGGTAAATTATTCTTACGGCAGGCGCAAGATGGCAAAAAAGCTCTTGGTTAGTACCAAATATTGGCTCGACAGCTTTAATTAGGTTTGAACCATTGGTCAATAGAGAAAGTATAACGCTATGCAGGCGTGACTGTAGCGAAAGCGATCCGTATGCCGTCACGACATTGAGTACATCAAGTTGTGGGACATGAGACAGGATTTGCTGAACAGTCTCCTCATCTGCAGGCCAAGGAGAATCTTGTGTGTACTCAGGAAGTATTTTGCTAGCGACCAGGCGAGAATGCTCATCTTTATAAGTGTTTATAAGATAGATTTTTGCTCGATCTGCGGCATCAGTGTCAATGAGTGAGTGCAGGTGGAGAAAGCCTTCTTTTTTAAGAATTTGGCTGTTTAGGAGCGTCATAGACTATGAAACATAGAGCAAACAATAAAATCTGTTGATTTATATCAATAAAAAATTGGGATTAGAATCTATGTTTATGGCGCAGATACATGCTTTTATTCAAAGCAAATGAAGGAATAATCACCGCTGTAGCCGGTGTGTCCGAACCACCAATCCCACTCCTGCGGGGTGTTGAAGGCCTCGCAGGTGACCTGCCAATAGAGAAGGTTGGCCTTTTCTTGCTCGTTGCGATAACTCTCCACACACAGGTATTTATTGGCCTTGCCCACCCGTTCCATCTCCCGCAGGGCTGGATCCAGGTCATACGCGTGCAGATTATGCAAGGTGGTGATCGAGATCACCAGGTCGAAGTAATCATCCGGCCATGGCAGCTGGGTGGCGGTGCCCACCTTCAGGCGATCGCGGATCTCCTCCTTGCTGTTGGCGATCGCGTAGGGGGAAATGTCGATGCCATGGATCTCGGCATCGGGAATCACCTTGAGAAAGTCGTAAAGCAGAAAAGCCTTGCCGCAGCCGATGTCGAGAATCTTCGGCTTGGGCGGCAGGTCGTAATGCTCCACCATCGCCCGCGCCACCTTCTCCCAGCGGCCCTCCAGGTAGCGATAGCCCCCGTAGCAGATGCGGCGGTCGCCATCCCAGTAATCAAAATCGAACTTCTTCGCTAGCTCGGCAGCCTTGGCCTTTGGAAACTCCGGATCATTCACCCGGGCCAGATAGTCCCGTTGCGTGCTCTTGTGCAGCACGCTCATGAAGTCAATTTCAGCCATGGAAATCAGCCATTGGGATCAGCGATCAAGAGAGCGAGGCGAGCTCAGTGGGTTTGTTGCTGTTCAGCCACTGCATGCACAGGTGGCCCACCACCAGCTGGGTGTCTTCGGCGATCTGCATATCATCGATCCGGAAGTGAATCGGCACCTCGGCCAACTCCAGGCAGCGGCCGCCCGAGAAGGCCAGGATCGCGAAGGTGCGAATGCCAAGACCCGCGGCCACCTCCAGGGCCTTCACCACATTGGCAGAATTACCGCTGCCGGAGAGCACGATCAGTAGATCACCAGCCCGGCCCTTCACCTGCAGCTGGTGGGCATAGATATTGGCGTAGCCGGTGTCGTTCGCCAGGCAAGTGATCACACCGGCATTGGCCGGCAGCGCATCCACCCGCAGCCCCGGCAGCGAGGGGCCCGGGCCACAGGCGCCGATGCCGTAGTGGAAGTCGTTGGCCATGTGCATGGCGTTGGCCGCACTGCCGCCATTGCCGCAGATGTACACCTGGCGCCCATCAATCCAGGCCTGGCGCAGCTCGTTGGCCAGTTGCTCCACGGCCGTGAGGATCTCGGCGCTGAAACAGCCCTGCAGCCGCTGCAGGTAGGCGCCGGCGGCCAGTGCGAAGCTGCTCTGGGTGAGGGTCATGGGGTGGGGGCCAAGGGATGGAGGCCGACAAACAAAGCTCTGCAGGCACACCTGTCCTGTAGACGGCAGCGCGGCGGGTGGGAGCGGCGCTCACCACCGCAGCCGGTGCTGTGGCGCAATCTCGCATGGAAGACGCCGGCTCCAAGCCTCGCAGCTCCCGGAGCTGACACTGACCCATGCTTTGGTCATCAGAACTTGTGCGGGCTTGGGGGCTCGCGGCCCAAGGGGGGGGGGAGAGGGAGAGGTGTCCTCCCGGGATGCTTCTCGATTTGGGGTGGATTCGAGCGCAAGAGACACCATATGTGGTGTGTCTGGCGCGTCATGAATTAGCTGCCAGCCAGGCAGCCAGGTCTGCCGGTCCCTGGAAGTCGAGTAGGGAGTCAGCCAGGGCTTCCAGTCGCTCCAGCGGCAGGGCCTGGATCTGGTCGGTGGTGGCGCCAGTGAGGGGGCCGCAGTGGCGGTTGAGGAGGCGGAGGGTGACGGCTGCCTCACCCTCCTGGCGGCCTTCCTGGCGGCCTTCCTGGAGACCCTCCTGGCGGCCCTCGGCCAGCCAGTCCTGCACGGCGCGGGTGTGGCGGATTTCTTCTCGGGGGATACCGGCGATCACCATGATTTCTGCCTCACTGACCTGGGGAAATCGTTGCACCAGCATAGGGAGGACAACCGTGTCAAGATCCGGGCGGCTGGCGAGGATCTGCTGACTGGTGGCGCGGCTGTTGCGCGTGGCCAGCTGGGCCTGGTGCGCCAGGCCACCACGGCGGCATCGGGGCACTGCAGCATCACTGACGACACCAAATTGTTGTCGAGCTGGATCACGCCTCAAAGGAGGTCGGAATGGCATCCACGCAGCGCCACTCGCTGATCGGTTCGACCAGCCCGGCATCGGCAAAGAGTGCTGCCATCCGTTGGCCTAGCCCGGCAGTGCCCAGGGCTGAGCCTCCTCTTCCATGCAGCAGCCATGGCGCCGGACATTGCGGCGGAGGGCCTCCTTCACGGCCCCATCCAGCTGACGCACCAACAGCTGAACCACATCCCCACACTATTTCTTCTGTTATCACGATTTCAGCCCTTGCCCAAAAGCTCCTGGGCGGCTGCGAGGGCCTGCGGTGTGCCGATGTCGAGATAGGGCTGCTCGGTATGCCAGGTCTGGATGCGCCCCATCAATGGGGGAATCACTTCGGTGCTGAAGTCGCTGGGTGCTGGCTGCATCCGGGCCAGAACCTCCACAAATTCAGGATTGAAGGCATACAGCGCGCCATTGGCGCAGTTGTCGGGGGGATCGGCGACCTTTTCGTGGAAGGCGGTCACCACGCCTTGGGCATCGGTGGCCACGATGCCGCAGCTGCGCGGCTGGTCGGTGCGGAAGGTGAGCATCGTGAGCAGGCAGTCGGCGCGGCGGGCGGCGTGGGCGGCCAGCAGGCCATGAAGATCGCCTGCCATGGCGTTGTCGGCATGGATGAGGAGGCCTGTGGAGGCTTCGAAAAACGAGCGGTTGGCCAGGAGGGTGCCGGCGGTGCCCAGCAGCTCTGGCTCATGCACGGTTTCCACGGCCATGGCGGTGATGGGCCGCTCGGCCAGAAACGCCATAACCTGATCGGCCAAGTAATGGGTGTTGATCAACACCGCCTCGCATCCGGCGGCCTCAAGCTGCCGCAACCAGCGACCCAGCAGGGGCTCTCCGTGGATCGGCACCAGGCACTTGGGCGTGTGCAGGGTGAGAGGCCGCAGCCGGGTGCCCAGGCCTGCGGCCAGCAGCAAGGCGCGCCGGGGGCGGCTCATGCCAGGGCCAACCGTGGTGCGGCCTCGTCGAGGATCAGATCGGCCAGGGCAAAGCTGGCGGTGAAGGCGGGGGAGATCGCGTTGAGCACGTGGGTGCTGTGGGGCCCCGGCAGGCAGAGAAAGTCGTCTTCCAGCCCCTGGGTGGTGTGGTTAAACAACTGCGAGCGGATGCCCACCTTCTCACTCAGCTGCAGATGCTCGGCCCGCACCGCCGGGATCAGCTGCTGCGCCGCCCGCAGCAGCAGCGGTGGCAGGGCCAGGAACGCCTGCTCGTGCACATAGCGGCGAAAGCCGCCCCGATTGGCCAGATATTGGCGGGCCAGCATGGCCAGGTTGGCCACCGCCATCGCCGGCTCCACAGCCTGCAGACCGCGGTAGTTCTCGCGCCCCCAGGCCGGGGTGGCGGTGGGGCCGATGCTCACCACCGGGGTGGCATCGGCGCTGGGGGTGAAGTGCACCCCTAGGAAGGGCACATTCAAATCCGGCACCGGATAGAGATTGCAGCGGGGCTGGATCGGGCAATCCGGCTTCAACTGCCAGTACAGCCCCTTAAACGGCAGCAGGCTGTACTGGCGGCCCACCCCGAAGCGATGGGCGACGCGATCAGCCTGCAGACCAGCGCAGTTGATCAGATGGCCGTAGGCGATCGTGCCGCCATCGGCCAGACGCAGCTGTCTGCGCTCCGGCTCCACCGTCCAGCCGGCCTGGCCCTCCAGAAACACCACGCCGCGCTCGCCCAGCTCCTGCTGCAACCGTCGCACCACCGTGATCGGCTTCACCACGGCCGTGTTGGGGCTCCAGAGGGCACGACCGCTGGCGCTACGCGCCTCGGGGATCAGCTCCCGTAGCTGCTGTTCGTCCCAGAACTCCACTTGGGCGCCATTGGCCCTGCCCCGCTCCGCCAGCACATCGAGCTGGGGGTCGAGCTCAGGGCGGGGCGGCACGATCAGCTTGCCGCAGGCATTCAGCGGCAGCCCCCTCTCCTGCACCCAGGCCTTGAGGCGGCGGGCACCACCAACGCACACCTTGGCTTTCACCGAGCCCGGCTTGTAATAGAGGCCGGCGTGCAGCACGCCGCTGTTGCGGCCGGAGCTGTGAAGGCCGAGTTCGGGCTCCTTCTCGAGCACCGTGATTGCGCTGGCGATGCCGCGCTCGAGCAGCTGGTGGGCCAGGCTCAGGCCCACCATGCCGCCCCCCACGATCAACACCTCACAGGTCTGGTTGCTCATACGCGATCTGCGGTCAGGCAAGCCAGTCGTTGCAGGGGGAAACTCATCAGGCTGGGCAGCATCAGCAGCTCAGGAACATCGGCGTGAAGGTCTACAGGAGCCAGCTCCTCGCGCCATCGCCGCACCGCAGGGCGCTCGCGCTCCCCATGGCCGCTGAGCACATGGCAAACCATCGCCACCCCAGCCGCGGCACCGGCCCGCAGGTCACTGAGACGATCGCCGATCAGCACGGAGCGTGCAAGATCGAGATGGAGTGCCCCGGCGGCATCGAACAGCATGGCGGGGCTGGGCTTACGCCAGCTCTGGGGCGGTGCCTCAGGCCCATGGCCATTGGCATAAATGGCGGCGATCGGCGCTTCGGGACCGAGCAACTCCAACATCCGATCAGTGACCCCCTCGTACTGCTGCCAACTCAGCAGGCCTCGGGCGATACCGGATTGATTGGTGATCACCACAACCGGCCAGCCTGCCTGGCTGGCGTGACGAAGCAGCGGCCGGGCACCGGGGCAGAGCTCCACGGCGGCCGGATCGCTGATGTGGTGGCGATCCTCAATAATCACCCCATCACGATCGAGAAACAGGGCCGGAGTTGCCGCAGCAGCATGCTTGGCCAACAGAAGGCGTCTCTCCAGGCAGCTGGGGTCCATGGTTACCGGTTTCAGGCCGTCTCCGATCGCGGTGTTGAACGGGGTTTGGATGAACTGCCCATTGAGGGCTCCCGCTAGAGCCTGCATTTCACCTGCTCAAAACGCCTCCAGATCCGCCAGGCAGCAGGCCAGGGCTGACGCCTGCCCTTGGTGCACCTGCCGGTACCAACCCACGGTGCGCTCCACGGTGGTGGTGAAATCCCAGCGGGGGCTCCAGCCCAGCAGGTGGTGGGCCTTGTCGGTTACCAGGTTGAGCAGGCTGGCCTCGTGGGGGGCGTTGGGATCGCTCTGTCGACCCAGCTTCCGGGCCAGTGGCGCAGGGCCTGCTCCACCAGCTCACGCACGCTGCGGATGGCCTCCAGCGGGGGTCGGAGTTGAAGGCATCAGCCAGGGATGGATCGGCTCTTAGCCGCTCCGCCAGCAGCAGGTAGCCCCCCAGGGGCTCCAGCACGTGCTGCCATGGTCGGGTGGCGGTCGGGTTGCGCACGCCGATCGGCTCGCCCATCGCAAGCGCCCGCATCGCATCCTGCACGATCCGGTCTTCCGCCCAGTCGCCACCGCCGATTACGTTGCCGGCGCGGGCGCTGGCGATGCGCAGATGGGGGCTTTGGTGGGGCAAGAAGCCGCAGAAACTAGATCGCCAGCTGGCGATCGCCAGTTCGGCTGCCGCCTTGCTGCTGCAGTAGGGGTCATGGCCGCCGAGGGGATCGTTTTCGCGGTAGCCGTAGAGCCACTCGTTGTTGCGATACACCTTGTCGGTGGTGATCAGCACCGCCGTGCAGGGCTCCTGCAGGCGGCGAAGGGCTTCCAGCAGGTGGATCGTGCCCATCACATTGGTGGCCCAGGTGGCCGTGGGCTCGGCGTAACTGCGGCGCACCAGCGGCTGGGCGGCCAGGTGCAGAACCAGCTCCGGGCGCGTTTCGGATACCAGCTCACTAAGCAGGGCGGGATCGCGGATGTCGCCGATGCGGTGATCGAGCCGCTGATCCAGCTCCAGTTGGGCAAACAGGCTGGGCTCGGTCTCCTGCGGCAGCGCCAGGCCGGTGACATGTGCCCCCAGCTCCAGCAGCCACAGGGCCAGCCAACTGCCCATGAAGCCGGTGTGGCCCGTGAGCAACACGCGTCGGCCGAGCCAGAAGGAAGGGTCAGGGGTCACCAGCGTTTCCAGGGGGCCTTGCCGCTCTCCCAGAGCTCCTCGAGATGCACCCGATCCCGCAGGGTGTCCATCGGCTGCCAAAAGCAGTGGTGGCGATAAGCCTGTAGCTGGCCATCGACGGCCAAGCGCTGCAGGGGCTCGGCGTCCCAGGCAGTGGCATCGGAATTGATGGTGTCGAAAACTCCAGGCTCCAGCACAAAGAACCCCCCGTTGATCCAGCCGCCATCGCCCTGCGGTTTTTCCTGAAACCCACCCACCTGATCACCCTCCACGAGGTTCAACGCCCCATAGCGGCCAGGTGGCTGAACCGCAGTGAGGGTGGCTAGTTTTCCTGCGGAACGATGGGTAGCGATGGCGGCACCAATGTCCACATCGGAAACGCCATCGCCATAAGTGAAGCAGAAGGTTTCATCACCCACATAGCGCTGCACCCGCTTCAGTCAACCGCCGGTATTGGTTGAGTCACCCGTATCCACCAGCGTGACCTCCCAGGGCTCGGCGTTTTTTTGATGCACCTCCATCGAGTTGGTGCGCATGTGGAATGTCACATCACTCATGTGCAGGAAGTAGTTGGCGAAATACTCCTTGATCACATAGCCCTTGTAGCCACAGCAGATCACAAATTCATTAATGCCGAAGCTACTATAGATCTTCAGGATGTGCCACAAAATTGGCCTGCCACCGATTGCCACCATCGGTTTGGACTTGAGGTGGGTTTCTTCGCTGATGCGGGTGCCTAGGCCGCCGGCCAAAATCACTGCCTTCATCGAATTAAATTACCTCTAGGACAAGCGAAGCGATAGGCTCTAGCGTGAGTTTTTCATACATAAACCGACAACCGAAAACACGTCAGCACTTCACTCAATATTGAGTCACCCCCTCCAGATCTCCTCAAGATCCAGCCGCAGGCCAGGCAACACCATGCCGCCATCTAGCTCCGAAACGCCCTCCAGCCGCTGGGGTTCTGGTAGCGGTCCATCTGAGGACTGACGACCGGGCCAGACCTCCACCACCTGCTCCTGCGGCAACAACAGCCAGCCCAGCTGAGCGCCATTGGTTTGATAGCCAGCCATCTTGCGGCGCAAGGCACTCACACCCGTGGGTCCTTCGTCACTGGGGCTGGCCAGCTCCACCACCAGATCGGGACAGAGAGGTGGGAAACCGCGTCGCTGTTCGGGGCTCAGGGCCTGCCAGCGCTCCAGGCTTACCAGAGAGGCATCGGGGCTGAGGACGGAGCCATCGGGAAGGCGAAAGCCGGTAGAGCTATCGAACACCTTCCAGCCGCCCGTTCGATCGGCCCAGAGCAGCAGACGCATCAACAGACGCGAATTGCGAGATCCGGTGTCACCGCCGGTAGGGGTCATGTTGATCAGATGGCCTTGGGCGTCGAGTTCAAGAACCGCTTCTGGATTGGCAGCGCAGAGCAACACGAACTGCTCAGGCGTGAGTTGAAGCTCCTGCGGAAGGAGCAGAGGGCCCATTGCAGGGGCAGCTTCAGTTGAACTGGGCGGAGATGGATTGCTAGCAAGCGTCATACCCTCTCCTGATCAGAACTAAACCCTAGAGCAACCAACCAGCGCCGCTTGTCTTCGCCAGGCTGACAGCGATATTGGGACTTTCCGGATTCACATCCACGCTCTGCAGTTGGGGGCGCAGCACCAAGTCCATGTCCTCCATCGGAATCGCGCCTAGCAACACCTCATGACCAAGCACCATGGCACCGGTGAAGCAGCGGCGATTTTTGAAGCGAACCTCCACCGGACCGACATAAGGAACGCTGCGCCTGTGGCCATCGGCCAACACCACCTCCCGCCGCTCCAGTTCCGCCAGGCTCAGCTGAATCGCTAGGTGCTCGGGGATGGAGAGGTGCACGGCGCCGGTATCAGCCAGAGCAGACACCTCAACCGAGGCCAACTCGGGTTTGGAGGGATTGGAGAGGATAAAAACGCCTCGTATCAAGCCCATGACTGACTATCGAGAACGATCTATTGGATGAATCTAGGCCGGGTTGGAGACTTCCAGCGGCCTTCTCTGGCTGATCTGCTGTTGCCAGAGCGAGGCATAGCGGCCTCCTTGCTGGAGCAGTTGATCATGGCGTCCCCTCTCCACGATCTGGCCCTTGTCCATCACACAGATCAGATCAGCATTCACGATCGTGCTCAAGCGGTGGGCAATGACAAGGACGGTATGGCCCTTCTCAAAACGATCGATCGCCTCCTGCACCAACCTTTCGCTGTGGGTGTCGAGGGCACTGGTGGCCTCATCAAGGATCAGCAGCTCCGGATTGCGCAGCAGCACCCGAGCCTTGCGATCAGCTGATCACCCTGACGGCTCTTCAGAACCAGGGAGGCACACCTGTGATGTAGACGGCAGCGCGACCGGTGCTTCAGTTGAATATCGCATGGGAGGCAGCGGGGCAGGGAGCCTCAGTCGGTGGTGGCTCAGGTGTTCGCAGCCAGCCAGGCCGCCAGGTCGGCCGGTCCCTGGAAGTCGAGCAGCGCGTCGGCCAGGGCTTCCAACTGATCCACTGGTAAGGCCTGGATCTGGGCGGTGGTGGTGCCTGTGAGGGGGCCGCAGCGGCGGTTGAGGAGGCGGAGGGTGACTTTGGCCTCGCCGCGGGCCTCGCCACGGGCTTCGCCGCGGGCCTCGCCACGGGCTTCGCCCTCCCGCAGCCCTTCTTGGCGGCCTTCTTGGCGGCCTTCTGCCAACCAGTCCTGCACCGCCCTGGTATGGCGAATCTCTTCGCGGGGAATACCGGCGATCACCATGATTTCTGCCTCGCTGAGCTGGGGAAAACGTTGGACCAGCATAGGAAGGACTACCGAGTCCAGATCCGGGCGGCTGGCGAGGATCTGCTGACTGCAAGCCGGCAGCTCGCTCTCAGGTCGCACTGGCAATGTGAGCAGGTTCAGCAGCGGATCCAGGTTGGTCTCTTGGCTCAGCTCTTCCAGGTTGAGCCACACCACCTGTTGATCCAGGAACACCTGCAGCGCCTGGGTGGGCCCGAGCCTGAGGCGGCTGTGGGGCGTGATCACCAGCACCGCCCAGTGCTCCACTTGGGGCTGCTGCTGCAGAAACCGATAGGTCTGCGCTGCCAGGCGGTGGTGGAAGCCTGGATCCGGGTGCATCTGCACTTCAAGCAGCACCACTGGGAATTCGGGGCTGCCGGTTTCGGCGCAGCCGGTGCTTTCCCTCGGCCAGAGCACGCCGTCGAGGCGGTGGCTCAGCTCTTTGATCTCGAGGGCTTCAAAGCGGTAGAGGCGATCCCCGGGAGCGGCCGGGTCGAGGCTGAATGCGGTAGAGGCGGCGGCTGAGCCGGGCAGCAGCGCGCGAATCAGGTCGGGGGCACTCTGGAAGACCCGGTAGTACCAGCGGTCAGTGTTCACAGGCGACGGTTACTGAAGCGGCGAGCGCTGGCTGACAAGAGGATGGGCAACGGATTCAGGCCTTCAGCGCCGGTTTGCGCTGCTGGATCTGCTGCTGCCAGAGCGACACATAGCGGCCATGCCGCTCAAGCATCTCCTGATGGCTGCCACGCTCAATGATCCGACCCTGCTCATTCACACAGATCAGATCTGCATTCACCATCGTGCTCAGCCGGTGGGCGATCACCAGCACCGTATGGACCGGCTCAAAGCGCTTGATCGCCTCCTGCACTAGGCGCTCACGATGAGAATCCAGGACATTGGTGGCTTTATCAAGGATCAACAGTTCTGGCTGCCTCAGCAAAGCTCTTGCCAACGAAAGCCGTTGCCTCTGGCCGCCGCTAAGCCGGTAGCCGCACTTCCCAACAAGGGTGTCCTAGCCAATGGGTAAAGCCTCGATGAACACCGCCGCCTGGGCCAAGCGGGCAACGCACTCGATGGCCTCGCGATCAGCGCTGGCGGTTCAATAGGCGATGTTGTTGGCAAGTAGGGATAGACAGAGAAGACATGAAGCCCAGAGACAGCGGTGATGACGACAACATTTCACAGGTTCCAGACTCACCCCCGCCAGATCTCCTCAAGATCCAGCAGCAGACCAGGCAACACCATGCCGCCATCCAGCTCTGTGACGCCCTCCAGCCGCTGGGGTTCTGGTAGGGGTGCTTCTGGGGACTGACGACCTAGCCAGACTTCCACCACCTGCTCCTGCGGCAACAACAGCCAGCCCAACTGAGCGCCATTGAGTTGATAGGCGGTCAGCTTGCGCCGCAGGGCTGCAACTCCTCTGGGACCTTCGTCACTGGGGCTGGCCAGCTCCACCACCAGATCAGGACAGAGAGGAGGGAAGCCGCGTTGCTGTTCGGGGGTCAGGGCCTGCCAGCGCTCCAGGCTTACCAGAGAGGCATCGGGGCTGAGGACGGAGCCATCGGGAAGGCGAAAGCCGGTAGAGCTATCGAACACCTTCCAGCCGCCCGTTCGATCGGCCCAGAGCAGCAGACGCATCAACAGACGCGAATTGCGAGATCCGGTGTCACCGCCGGTAGGGGTCATGTTGATCAGATGGCCTTGGGCGTCGAGTTCAAGAACCGCTTCTGGATTGGCAGCGCAGAGCAACACGAACTGCTCAGGCGTGAGTTGAAGCTCCTGCGGAAGGAGCAGAGGGCCCATTGCAGGGGCAGCTTCAGTTGAACTGGGCGGAGATGGATTGCTAGCAAGCGTCATACCCTCTCCTGATCAGAACTAAACCCTAGAGCAACCAACCAGCGCCGCTTGTCTTCGCCAGGCTGACAGCGATATTGGGACTTTCCGGATTCACATCCACGCTCTGCAGTTGGGGGCGCAGCACCAAGTCCATGTCCTCCATCGGAATCGCGCCTAGCAACACCTCATGACCAAGCACCATGGCACCGGTGAAGCAGCGGCGATTTTTGAAGCGAACCTCCACCGGACCGACATAAGGAACGCTGCGCCTGTGGCCATCGGCCAACACCACCTCGCGCCGCTCCAGTTCCGCCAGGCTCAGCTGAATCGCCAAGTGCTCGGGGATACAGAGATGGACAGCTCCAGTATCCGCCAGAGCAGACACCTCAACCGAGGCCAACTCGGGCTTGGAGGGATTGGAGAGGATAAAAACGCCTCGGATCAAGCCCATGACTGAGTATTGCGGTCGGCCTGTCTTGGATGAACCTAGGCCTGGTTGGAAACTTCCAGCGACTTTCGCTGGCTGATCTGTTGCTGCCAGAGCGATGCATAGCGACCTCCCTGCTGCAGTAGTTGGCCATGGTGACCCCGCTCGACGATGCGCCCCTGCTCCATCACACAGATCAGATCGGCATTGACGATCGTGCTCAGCCGGTGGGCGATCACCAGGACCGTATGACCATGCTCAAAGCTCTCAAGCGCCTCCTGCACCAGGCGCTCACTTTGGGAATCCAGGGCACTGGTTGCCTCGTCCAGGATGAGGAGTTCAGGCTGCCTCAGCAGGGCTCTTGCCAAAGAAAGCCGCTGCCGCTGGCCGCCACTGAGCCGGTAGCCGCGCTCTCCCACCAGGGTGTCGTAGCCATTGGGTAGGGCCTCGATGAAGCCCGCCGCCTGGGCCATGCGAGCCGCGTCCTCGATGGCCTGGGGATCGGCGTGGGGGCTGCCGTAGGCAATGTTCTGGGCAATGGTGGCATTGAACAGGAACGTGTCCTGACTCACCACGCCCAAATGCTGCTGCCAACTGGCCAGATCCAGCTCTCGCAGGTCCATCCCATCAATAAGAATTGCCCCTTGGCTGGGCACGTAGAGCCCGACCAGCAGGTCGGCGATTGAACTTTTGCCGGCGCCGCTAGCCCCCACCAAAGCCACCGTCTGACCTTTGGGGATGACCAGCTCAATGCCCTGGAGGGCATAGGGAAGGTCAGAGGAATAACGGAGGCTGACATTGGCCAGCCGGATGTCGCCCTGCAACCGCTTGAATGAGAGCCCCCCTTGACGTACGAATTGCTTGTCCGAATCGGCAAGAATTGTATTCAGCCGCTTGACTTGGGCCGTGCTGCTCGCATAGCCAGTGGCCAGGTTGGCCAGAGCGCTGAGGCGCACGTTGAGGCGTTGGAGCGCCAACACAAAGGTCACCAGACTTGGCAGAACCCCACTGGCCCGGTTAGCGAACACCACCACGCTGAAAGCTGCGATCAGGGCGATGGCCACGATCGGCAGCAAGGCAGACAGCGGGGAGATGATGGTTTCCAGCCGGGCGCTGCGGCGCTTGACCCGTTCGTCCTCGCCAAGCAAAGATTCAAAATAAGTGGCTGCCGCTTTTAAGCCACCGCTTGTATGCAAGAGCCGCAAACCCTGGATGTTTTCGGTGATGCGACTGCCGATTTCCACCGCTACGACTTGGCGCTCGTAGGCATTCGTACGAATACGTGGTATTAGCACCCGTTGTACAGCTGTTAGCGCACCGGCCAGCAGGATCGCCACCAACAGCAGCCAGGGCGAGATGGTGATCAAAATGCCGAGGTAAACAGCCAACATCATGATGTTGAGCAGCAACCCATTGGCGAGGTTGATCTGGTTCTGGACTGTCTGACCTGCACCCGCAGCATAATCAAGCAGATCACCAACCCGGTAACTGCTGGCGCAGGCATAGTTGAAACTGAGGATCCTGCGATTCAGTAGTGCCGTGACCTCGCGGCTAAGCCTGGCACCGAAATAGCCGCTGGCCACACCGTTAAGATAATTGCAGAGGCTCACCAGCACCTGCAAACCCACCGCCAGGGCCAGCAACAACAGGAAGCTAAGTTCGCTGGGCCAATGGCCAAGGCTATCGAGCACTCCTTTCAGCCAGGGCATCCCCTGCAGAGCCGGCAACTTGGCCAGGGTGACCGTCGTCTTGCTGGTCATCAGACCGACGGCCAGAAAGATCACCCCCAGGGTGCCGCCTTCACTCAGCGAACCCAGCAGCCCCGATCCCACGCTGGTGACCAGCAACTTCCACTGGCGGCGGGCCGACTGGCGGATCAGGCGAGCCGCTGGGGAGGAATCCAAAACCGGCGCCAAAAAGGGGCGCAAAGTATTTTTCAGCACCAGAAGCGCAGGCCAGGCTGAGACGTTCTTCCTCTTCATGCCTCCACCTTTTTTATCACAAAAGCGATGGATCCAGCGCGATGGATCGCATCAATCTCCCGCTCCTTCTCTGGCCAACGCGCTTTGCGGGGTGCTAACTGCGGGACTGACGTGTGCAGACGCGCCAATGCCCCCAAGCCCTGGCGGATCGGCTTGGGATAGCGCCCCATGCTGGCCAGGGAGTCGAGGGTGTCGATGGCGGGCCAGAGGCGCTTCGGACTCAATTGCGGCACCTGGCTCAGCAACGAAAGCAGACCCCAGGCCGTGTGGTGGAAGTAGGAGGCATGAAACGGCTCTCCCTGGGACACCGTGCCCAGGAATAGGCCACCGGGCTTGAGCACCCTGGCGATTTCAGTCATCGCCACAAACGGGTTGTGCAGATGCTCCAACACGGCATAGGAAAAGATGCAGTCAAAGGATTGCGATTGAAACGGCAAGGCATGGGCATCCACCAACAGATCAGCCTGCTGCGAATCGAAGTCGACGCCGAGATACTGATGACCGAGATGCTCGATCGGTGCTTTCTGATCCTTCGGTCCACAACCCAGATCCAGCATCTTTGCTGGATCTGGCAGCTGCTCCTGCATCACCGAAAGGAAAGCGGTTGAGTCCCTGAGTGCGGCCGGGCCGCGATAGGTCGATTCTGGTGCCGAAGTGGGTCGCTCGAGAAGCCATTGCTGTGGGGCAAAGCTGGCTTTTCTGGCCAGGCTGAGGGTCATGGGCGAAGGAGACTGCGCATGCAGATCGCGGGCATGGAGCGATGCAAAACCACAGGCTGAACAGCTCCAGCTGCTGTCTTTGCCATTCAAGTTGTGGCCACAATCTGGACACTGCAGCAGTTCCAGGACCCAGTTCTCTACAGGCAAGCGATCGCTCATTGTTGCTGTTTTCCCATGGTGCGTTGGCCTGTCACTTCAAGCCCTCCACCAGATGCGTCGGCCCACCCTCTGCAGGTGATCCAGAAGCTCTTGGGGCAGTTCCTGCTTCAGCACCAGATCCACCTGCCAGGGCAGCAGCAGCTCGTCAACGGCGACCATCAACCGGAGACGATCGAGTGGAGCGAGAGCATCACCTTCCAGGCACAGATCAATATCGGATCCTTCCCGATGACGTTCCATCGCCCTGGAGCCGAACAACCAGACGGACTCCAGCCGTGGCTGGGCAGCAAAGAGCAGTTCCAGCTGCCTCTGACGAGATTGGGGGATACCGGGAATGGGCGCTCCTGAGGCGGTCGTCGTGCTCATGACTGCTCTGCTTGCTGGCGCTGCTCCAGTCGCGATCGGAGCTGCTGGAAACAGGGCAGGTAACTGATACTGATATGGGTAGCAGTTGTATTAGCGGTGGATCGATTGTTGGTCTCCACCGGGACCTGAACAGGCAGGCGTAGCTTGCCGCGTCAGCATGGAGCCATGAAGCGCGCAACGGGCAGCGGAACGGGGATCACTCGGCTCGGTGCCTGGGCCAGGCTGTTGCTGGGGGTTGGCACCCTGGCGCTGGGGGGCTGCCGGCCACTTGGGTTGGAAGGGATGTCTGGCTGGCCAGGACGGGGAGGCCAACAGGATGAGTCCAGGGGGCTGGATGCCCGCCACTTGGCCCTGGTGATCAACAGCGCCGATCCCCTCAGCGAGGCGATCGGCCGTTACTACCAACGGGCCCGGCACATCCAGGCCGACCAGGTGATCCGGGTGCGCTTTGCGCCGGGCCGCACCTCCATGCCAGTGGCGGAGTTTCGCCGCATCCGCCGCCAGGTGGAGCGCCAGACGCCGGAGCGGGTGCAGGCCTATGCCCTGGCCTGGGCTGCGCCTTGGCGGGTGGGCTGCCAGTCGATCACCAGTGCCTTCAGCTTCGGCTACCGGCCGGAGGTCTGTGGCGGCCGTTGCGGCACGGCTCACCTGAGCCCCTATTTCGCCCGCGGCGATGTACGGCGGCCTTGGGATCAGCTGCGGCTGCGGCCTTCGATGTTGCTGGCGGCCACCAGCGTTGCAGCCGGTCAAGCCTTGATTGATCGGGGCGTTGCCGCCGATGGCACCAGACCACCGGGCACTGCCTACATGCTCAGCACCTCCGATCCGATTCGCAACGTCCGCGCAGCTGGTTTTTCCGGCGTGGCTTCGGCCTTGTCCGGGCGCCTGCGGGTGGTGCGGCTCTGGGGGGATTCCTTGGAGGCTGCCCCCGATGTGATCGCCTATTTCACCGGGTTGACCGTGGTGCGGGGCATCCAGAGCAACCACTACCGTCCCGGCGCGGTCGCTGATCACCTCACGTCTTCCGGCGGCATGCTCACCGGTCCTTCGGGGCGCTCTGGCGATGGCGGCGACGGCCAGATGAGTGCCCTGGGCTGGCTGGAGGCCGGGGCCACCGGCAGCTACGGCACCGTGGTCGAACCCTGCAACCTCCCCGCCAAGTTCCCCGATCCGGGCCTGCTGCTGAGCTACTACCGCCGCGGTGACACCCTGATCGAGAGCTACTGGCGCAGCGTCGCCATGCCGGATCAGGGGGTGTTCATCGGTGAGCCGCTGGCCAGGCCTTGGATCCACAAACGATGAGCTCGGCTTCTTGTGTTTCCTACGTCTGATTGATTTCGTTCTTCAGCCCAGCCAGCATCGACTCCAGTTCTGCCAGCAGATGCTCACGGCTGGCAGGCAGAGTGAACGGTCCTTCTTCGTAGCGCGCCTCAACCGCGAACACCTGGAGCTGGAGAAGCTCATCAGCCAGACAGATGCCGGCATCGCTGGCGAGTTTTTGAAGTTCATGACTTCGAGGCGCTTGCCTGTTACTGAGGACGATGCTGGCCTTCAGTAACTTTTCCAGAGCCTGTTGGGCTTGAAAGCCCCACTCCTCTTCAGGATAAAGAGATGAAAGATTAAGCTCCATCGCCAGCAGATGGCGCTGCACAAGCCTCAGCAACAGCTGGGCATCTTCAGCAGGCGGCATAGAGAACTCGTCCTTCCCTTGCGACATCGCCCATCACATGCCAGCGGGAACCAGCCATGCGCGTCGCATCGGCCCGACCCATCACCAAAAGGTCCACATCTTGACCGACTGCTCCCAGAACCTGGCGGTATTGAGCCCAGCGACTGGTCTTCATCTCAGGACTCAGGCTGGCTTCCCGACAGATCACTGCCAGGTCGAGATCGGAGCTGAGCCGAGCCTCGCCTCGTGCCCTGGAGCCGAAAACAATCAGCGCCAGCACACCTTCGCTGTGGCTCAGCTGGCGCAGGCCTGATGCCAGCGCTTCAGGGTCAAGCCCCTGACCCAGATCCGGATCACTGGGCAGATTCTTGGCCACCGACCAGAAGCGCTCGGGTGAGGGCGGCGGGCTGAAGGGAGCCATGCGGACAGTGCAGATCAGTGGGCGCGCTGGTGCCAGGCCCAGGCGTGTTCGATGATCGTCGCCAGCTCGGGGTAGCGGGGCCGCCAGCCCAGTTCGCTATGGGCCTTGCTGGCGCCGGCCACCAGCTGGGCCGGATCGCCGCCGCGGCGCGGGGCCACATGGGCCAGGAGCCCCCGGCCGGTGACGGCCTTGGCGGTCTCAATCACCTCTTGCACCGAATAGCCGGTGCCGTTGCCCAGGTTGTAGATCAGTGGCGCCTTGACCGGTTCGTCGCGCTCCCGCAGCCTCAGCAGGCGCTCCAGACCCAGCACGTGCGCATCGGCCAGATCACTGACGTGGATGTAGTCGCGGATGCAGGTGCCATCCGGGGTGGGGTAATCGTCGCCGTAGATCTGCAGGTAGGGGCGCCGGCCGCCCATCACATCGAGCACCAGCGGAATCAGGTGGGTTTCGGGATCGTGGTTCTCGCCCAGATCACCGGCCGGATCGGCGCCGGCGGCGTTGAAGTAGCGGAAGATCACGCTCGGCAGCCCATAGGCGCTGGCGAAATCACTGAGCAGCTGCTCGACCATCCACTTGCTGCGCCCGTAGGGATTGATCGGCGCCTGGGGATGGTCCTCGGTCATCGGCACCAGCTGGGGCACCCCGTAGGTGGCGCAGGTGGAGGAGAAGACGATCGGGATCGGGCCTGGGCTCTGGCTTGCTCCAGCGCCCTGCTGCGGCGCCGCGATCAGGGTCTCCAGCAGGGTGAGGGTGTCGCCCAGGTTGTTGCGGTAGTACTTGGCCGGATCGCTGACCGACTCGCCCACATAGGCATAGGCGGCGAAGTGCAGCACCGCCTCGATCGGTTTGCCCTCCAGGCCCGTGCCGGCCAGCTCGGGATGGTGGCCGCGCAGCAGGTCCGTGAGCAGCTGGCGATCACCCACCTGGCCGACCACCAGGGGCACCTGCAGGGTCTGGCGCACGATCTCGGCATGGCCGTAGACCAGGTTGTCCAGCACCACCGGCTGGTGGCCGGCCCGGCTCAGGGCCCGCACCGCATGGCTGCCGATATAGCCCGCTCCACCGGTGACCAGAACCCTCACAGTCGTACCCCGATACCGGCTTCCCGGCTGGAAATGTAGTCCGCGACCGTGCTGTTCAAGCCCTGCTCCAGGGGGATGCGGGCCTGCCAGCCCAGGCTCCCTAGACGGCTGACATCGAGCAGCTTGCGGGGCGTGCCATCGGGCTTGCTCGCGTCCCAGCGGATCGCCCCGCTGTAGCCCACCGCCTGGGCCACCAGCTCCGCCAACTCCCGGATGGTCAGGTCACAGCCGGTGCCGACATTGAGATGTTGGGGCTCCCCATCGCCTGGCTGCCAATGCTCCAGACAGAAGACCGCCGCATCGGCCAGGTCATCGACATGCAGGAACTCCCTTCTGGGGGTGCCGCTGCCCCAGCAGACGACTGCCGGAGCACCACTTTCGCCGGCCTCCTGGAAGCGGCGGATCAGGGCGGGCAGCACGTGGCTGTTGGTGGGGTGATAGTTATCGCCCGGGCCATAGAGATTGGTGGGCATCAGGCTGATCGCATCGAAGCCGTGCTGCAGCCGCAGGGCCCGGCAGAGCTGGATGCCCGTGATCTTGGCAATCGCGTACCACTCGTTCGTCGGCTCCAGGGAGCCGGTGAGCAGGGATTCTTCGCGGATCGGCTGCTCGGCGAACTTGGGATAGATGCAGCTGCTCCCGAGAAACAGCAGACGCCGGCAGCCATGGCGCCAGGCGTTTTCGATCACGTTCTGCTGAATCTTGAGGTTGTCCAGCAGGAAATCAGCCGGATAGCTGGAATTGGCAAGGATGCCGCCCACCTTGGCCGCCGCCAACACCACCACGTCGGGCCGCTGGGCCTCGAACCAGGCACGAGTGGCCACCGGATCGGTGAGATCGAGCTCCTGGTGGCTGGCGGTCAGCAGGGCCCCGAAGCGCCCGTCCGGGGCCGGCGCCAGCCCATAGCCTCCAGCCTGCAGTCGCCGCAGGATCGCCGAGCCGGCCATGCCGCGGTGCCCGGCGACGTAAATGCGATCGCCGGGCGCAATCAAGGGGCTGGGGCTCATGGGACCAGCACCTGGGGCGGATTCTCCATTGATCCAACCACCTGGTAGCCCTCGCGGCGCAGCAGGGCTTCCTTGGCAGCCTCCTCCTTGTCATGGGCCACCATTTCGGCCACCAGTTGCTCCAGGGTGGTGGTGGGCTGCCAACCCAACTTCCGGTGGGCTTTGGTGGGATCACCCAGCAGGGTTTCCACTTCAGCCGGACGGAAGTAGCGGGGATCAATACGCACGACCGTGGCCCCGGTGTCACGCCGAACCCCGGTTTCTGCCAGACCTTCACCCATCCATTCGATACCGCCCCAACCCAACTCGCCGGCGGACAGTTCGATGAAGCGACGCACCGACTCCTGCCGACCGGTGGCGATCACGAAATCTTCGGGGGGACCGCTCTGCTGCAGCATGCGCCACTGCATCTCCACGTAGTCGCGGGCATGGCCCCAGTCACGCAGGGAATCGAGGTTGCCCATGTACAGGCACTGGTCGAGATGCGCATCGATCCGGGCCAGGCCTCGGGTGATCTTGCGGGTGACGAAGGTCTCCCCGCGCCGGGGGCTTTCGTGGTTGAACAAGATGCCATTGCAGGCATACATGCCATAGCTTTCGCGGTAGTTAACCGTGATCCAGTAGGCGTACAGCTTGGCGACGCCGTAGGGGCTGCGGGGATAAAAGGGGGTCGTCTCTTTCTGAGGAATCTCCTGGACGAGACCGTACAACTCAGAGGTGGAAGCCTGATAAATGCGGGTTTTGGCGGTCAGGCCGAGAATGCGCACCGCCTCCAGCACGCGCAGGGTGCCGAGGGCATCACTGTTGGCGGTGTATTCAGGGCTTTCAAAACTGACCGCCACATGGCTCTGGGCGCCCAGGTTATAGATCTCATCGGGCTGAACCTGCTGGATGATGCTGATCAGGTTGCTGCTGTCGGTGAGGTCGCCGTAGTGCAGCACCAGACGCGGATCCCGCTCATGGGGATCCTGGTACAGGTGATCAATGCGATCGGTGTTGAAGCTGCTGGCCCGTCGCTTGATGCCATGCACGACATAGCCCTTCTCCAACAGAAGCTCAGCCAGGTAGGAGCCATCCTGACCGGTGATGCCGGTGATCAGGGCCGTCTTGGTCATCAGTTCGCTAGAGCCTCAAAGGTGGCGCGGGACATCTGGTTCCGCAGGAGTTGAGAGTTTTTGACCCCAACCATGCCGTTGATGGGGGATGGAATGGGCATTCGCAGGACCATCCAGGCGTTCGCCTCCAGGGACTGACCGGTTCGTGCTGCTGACACGCCGGTCATACCTGCGTGTTGTGAATCAGTCTGAATCTCGGCGAGGCGGCCTTAGAGAAGGGGCAGCCGTTAGAGAAGCGGCAGCCCCTAGAGAAAGCGATATTGGCGCAGGCCGGTGACGCCGGTGGCCCGGGCCTGGCGGCGACTGAAGTCACTGACCGTGGGATTGCCCTCGGCGCGGATCACGCCCGTGGCCTGCTCCCACAGTTCCCGGGGAACGGGACTGAGGGTGTAGTCCTGTGGATCGAGGCGCTTGACGTGCCACCAGGAAGAGCATTCACATTGGTCACACCAGAAGCACTCCAGCCATTCACCATTCAGCGGCAGAACCCGATTGAAGGCTGCCAACAACTCGTCAGATCTGCGTTTGCTGAGGCCCCGCAACATCAGCTGGCACACCTCCGTGACATACAGATGATATTTCGCCGAAACGCTGTAGAGCTTTTGCTCAGGGTGCCGAGGACAGAGCAGTTCGCGGCGCTTGGAGCGCTTACGTTTGCGCGGCCTGGCAATATCATCAATCCCACCGCCGTGGTCTGCCCTGCTGGTGGATTTGACCTCCTTGGCGATGGAATCGGGTGATGTCACAACAAGTCACACGGATGGGCAGCAGATGAACAGAATCCATGGGGGAACCTGTTCTGAAGCTGTCCGGAGATGACCCGCTCCCTTGCCAGGACAGGCTTCGCGGGGTGGCGAGGCCGATTGCGGCAGAGGGAGAGGTCGCCAGCGTCGGACGAACTTCTCAAACCCACTTTAGCACATATTCGTGGTCACAGGATGCAGCTGATCCGCAGGCAGTCCGTCTCGCCAAAAAAAAGCAGCCCCGGTGGAGCTGCTGAGCAAAAAACTAAACTAGCACAATGGCTGATGCTGGAAATTCAGTCGCGACGGCCGCCGCCCTGGAGCGCGATCACCAGGCGCAGGATGAAGATGAAGAGGTTGATATAGGTGAGATACATTCCGAGCGCACCAGCCAGATACTGGTCATCCCGATAGGTGCGGGGCATGGTGTAGAAGTCAACGAAAGCCGCTCCCACGAACAGCACGGTGCCGAAACCGGCGATCATCAACTCAAAACCGCCAGCACTGAACACACCAGGAGCAAAGATGCTGCCGACGAGTTGCACCACCATGGCAATCACCAGGCCGATGATGCCCAGACCCACCACGCCGGCCAGGGCCTGACCGACGTTGTCGCTCATGCGACGGCCGAAGAAGGAGGCCACCACAAAGGTCAGGCCGGTGGCCAGGGCCGCGGTGCCAACGGCGCCGATGCCGGCGGCCGCCACGGCGTAGCTGACAATGCCGCTGAGGGTGAAGCCGGTGATCAGGCTGTAGGCCGTCAGGATCGGCAGGGCTGTGGCGTTATTGCCCTTGCTTGCCGCGTTCTGGGCGACAAAGAACAGGATGAAATTGCCGATCAGGGCCACCCAGAACAGGGGCATAAACAGCGCTGGACTGGACGCCATCAGGGAGATGCCCCCCAGAACCCCGGCGGCGGTCAGCACCATGCCGCCTCCCACATAGGGCAGGGCCCTGTTGACCACATTGGGGCCCACCAGAGCGCCCCGCTGGGCCTCCTGGATGGCTTGCTGAAAATTGCTGCTGGCCGGCATGGCTCAGAAGGTGTTGAAACTTCACCCATCCTGCCAGCGGCAGCGGGGGCACGGCGGCCGCTCTGGTGTGGATCCCCCTATGGGCGCCTGGCCGAGGCGCTGGGGGCGGCCGCCGCCGCCGCGGGCCAGAGCAGCACCTCCAGCACGGCCACGCCCGTCCCGATGCTGGATTCGACGAAGCGCAGCAGGGAGTTCAGACCCGGGCTCAGGGCGGGAGCCAGGCTGGCGGTAACCATGATGACGATCACGGTGATCGCCGCCAGGCGGGCGTGACTGGGGACGTTGAAGGCGTGGCAGATCAGCACCGTCGCGAAGATGGTGACCGCCATGCCGACGGGGTGGAACGGCAGCAGCGACAGGTAGATCGCGCTGGTGATCGCCCCGATCGCCGAACCCAGCAGCCGCAACGAGGCCGAGGAAACGGTGTCCCTGCGGGAGCCCTGGGTAACCACGATCGCCGAGATGGCCGACCACAGCCCGCCGATCTTGGGCAGGTAGCCGGGGAACAGGCTGGTGAAAGCGAAGCCCAACGCGTAGGCCAGCAGGGCCGCCAGTGCAATCTGGGCAGGAACGTGCAGCCGCTCAGCCCGTTTTCTCCAGGGCGAGAAGCCAGTTTGGTAGCGCATCACGGCCTGGCTGCTGTCGCCTTCGATCGAGCGTCCAGGCGAGCGTAGGCCTGCACCAGCCGCTGCACCAGGGGATGGCGCACCACGTCGGCATCGCTGAACCGGCAGATGGCCACCCCCTCCACCCCCGCCAGCACCTGCTGGGCTTCCACCAGGCCGCTCAACTGCCCGACCGGCAGATCGATCTGGGTGATGTCCCCGGTCACCACCATGCGGGAGTTTTCACCCAGGCGGGTGAGCACCATGCGCATCTGGGCCGCGGTGGTGTTCTGGGCCTCATCGAGGATCACAAAGGCGTCCGCCAGGGTGCGCCCGCGCATGTAGGCCAGGGGAGCCACCTCGATCACCCCCTTCTCCAGCAGGGCCTCGGTGCGCTCCCGGCCCAGCAGGGTGTGTAGGGCGTCATAGAGGGGCCGCAGGTAGGGATCCACCTTCTGCTGCAGATCCCCGGGCAGAAAACCCAGTCGCTCGCCAGCCTCCACCGCCGGTCGCGTCAGCACCAGCCGCTCGACGCGCCGTTCCTGCAGCATCCGCACCGCCTGAACCGTGGCCAGGAACGTCTTGCCGGTGCCCGCCGGACCGATCGCCAGGGTCAGGTCGTGGCGTTCCATCGCTTCGATGAAACCTTTCTGGCGCAGGGTGCGGGCCCGCAAGGGCCTACCGCTGACACTGCTGGCCAGCACCTGACGCCCCATCGCCCCATGCTCTTCGGCGCGGCCGGTATCGAGGGCGGTGAGGGCGCTCTGCAGATCCACCGCACTGACCCGTTCACCGCTTTGCCAGAGGGCCCGGACCGCTTCGATCAGGGCCATGGCCCGCTCCTGTTGGGGCGGACGTCCCAGGATCACCAGCTCCAGCCCGCGCAACACATGCTTGGCTCCGGTGAGCGCCTCAAGGCGGCGCAGGTTGGCCTCGGCCTCTCCCGCCAAGGCCAGGGCGGCGCCGGGATCGGGCAGGGCCAGGACTCTGGAACCCTGCTGACTGGATCCAGCCGAGGCGGTGCCATCAACGCCGACAGGCTGCCCCATCAATTCGGGGACAGCGTCCGACTCAACGGATGTGGCTGGATTCGGCATCGGGGTCGGACCCGCACCGCTGCTGTCGAGCGGGTCCGCCGTGAATCCCAAGGGGGACGGCTCGCTCAGGCTTCGGCCTCGGCGGGGGCTGCTTCGGCCTCAGGAGCTGCTTCGGCAGCGGCCTTGGCGGCTGCCGCGGCCTCGGCTTCGGCAGCGGCGGCCGCTGCGGCGGCGGCCTTGGCCTCAGCTTCGGCCTTCTTGGCCTCGGCGGCAGCGGCTTCGCGAGCGGCGGCCTGCTTGAGCTTGCCGACCGTTTCAGCCGGACGGATCGTCTTCTCGATCAGACCGCCCTTTTCGAGCAGGTAGCGCACCGTGTCGGTGGGCTGGGCGCCCTGGCTGAGGCGGGCGCGGATGGCCTCGGTGTCGAGGCGGGTTTCCTTGGTGCGGGGGTTGTAGAAGCCCAGCTCCTCCAGGGGACGGCCGTCCCGGCGTGAGGTGCTGTTGGTGGCCACGAGGCGGAAACTCGCTTCCCGCTTCTTACCAAACCGCTTCAGGCGGAGCTTGATCATCGTGGCCCTGACATGAGATTTCCAAACGAAGACTCTACCTTGTGAGCTGACCCTGCTGGCTCGGGCGGAAGCGGTCGGGATTGCTGGAGGGCAACACGACCCCCAGCAGCCAGTACAGCAACGCCAGGCTGGCCAGCGTGCCAAGGCTCCAGCGGTAGAGCGGCGTGCGCAGCATGGTGCGGATCTCGATCCAGACCGGCTCCAGCAGGCGCCGCAGGACGGTGGACCTTTTGTGTTGGCGCCGCCGACGTTTCCGCAAGACCAGCTTGCCGGTGGAGCCAGCGTCGCGAAGCGCCGCTGCCATCAGAGCTCTCCGAAGCCCTTGCGATTTTTCTTCACCTTGGGCGGCCTCGGCGGATTGCCGCCGCCGTGACGGGCGCCGGCCGGCATGCCGCCCATCCCCGGCATACCACCCATGCCGGGCATGCCACCCATGCCGGGGAAACCACCCATTCCCCCCATCCCGGGCACTCCGGGCATGCCCCCCTTGCTGATCTGCTGCATGAAGCCGCGCATCTTCTGGAAATCGGCCAGCACCTTGTCCACATCGGCTGGCGTGTGGCCACTGCCGGCGGCGATGCGGCGCCGGCGACTGGGCTGGGAGGCCAGCAGTTCGGGCTGACGGCGTTCGGCTTCGGTCATCGAGCCGATCATCGCCTCGATCTTCTTGAGCTGCTGCTCGCCCTGCTTGAGCATGCCGTCATCGATCTTGTTCATGCCCGGGATCATTTTCATCAGTCCCCCCAGCGAGCCCATGCGCTTGATCAGGCGCATCTGTTTGACGAAGTCCGAGAAGTCGAAGCTGGCTTCCTGCAGCTTGCGCTGCATCTGCTCCACATCAGCCAGTTCCACCTCCTTGGTGGCCCGCTCCACCAGGGTGAGCACATCACCCATCCCGAGGATGCGGCTGGCCATGCGCTCCGGGTGGAACGGCTGCAGCGCCTCCACCTTCTCGCCGGTGCCAATGAACTTGATCGGTGCGCCGCTGACCTTGCGGATCGACAGGGCGGCGCCGCCGCGGGAATCACCGTCGAGCTTGGTCAGCACCGCACCGGTGATGCCCACCTGGTCGTGGAAGGCACGGGTGAGTTCGGCCGCCTCCTGGCCGATCATCGCGTCGACCACCAGCAGCACTTCGTCGGGCTTCACCGCTTCGCGGATCCGCACCATCTCCTCCATCATCGCCGTGTCGATCTGCAGGCGACCGGCGGTGTCGACCAGCACGGTGTCAAAGTCTTCCGCCTTCGCCTTGGCGATGCCGGCGGCTGCGATCGCCTCCGGGGCGGCCTCGGCCCCGAGGCTGAACACCTCCACGCCGATCTGCTGGCCCAAGGTGCGCAGCTGGTCGATGGCGGCGGGCCGGTAGACATCGGCCGCCACCAGCAGCGACTTGCGCCCCTGCTCCTTGAGGTGGAGACCGAGCTTGGCGGTCGCGGTGGTCTTGCCCGCCCCCTGCAGGCCCGCCATCAGGATCACGGTCGGACCCTGATCGGCGCGCGCCAGGGGGGCGTTCTCGCCGCCCATGGTGGCCACCAGCTGCTGGTGCACCAGCTGGATGAACTTCTGATCCGGGCTGACGCCCCGCACCACCTCGGCCCCGATCGCCTCGCGCCGCACCTCCTCGACGAAGTCCTTGACCACCGGCAGGCTCACGTCCGCCTCCAGAAGCGCCCGACGCACCTGCTTCAGGGCGTCGTCGACATTCGACTCGGAGATCGTGGCCTGACCCCTCAGGCCCTTGACGGCGTCTTCAAAACGCTGGGAAAGCTCGTCGAACATCAGCGGTGGGGGCGTCTCTGCGGAAAAAGTTCAGGGGTAGCCGGTTCAGCCAGCGGCGTGGGAGGCGGCCAGTCGCCAGCGATCCCCATCACGACCGAACACATACACGTTGCGCAGCGTGGTCGCGGGGGTGGTCTCCACCACCTTGCCAGCACTGTTGCGGCGGCTGTCTCTGTAGCGCAGGGTGGCCTGGATGGCGATGCGGTTGGGCGTGCGCTCCTGGATCGCCAGGTCGGTGATGCTCACCTCAATGGTCTGCACCGCAGCGCCGGCGGCATCCTGGCGGCGCTCGCCCGCCAGTCGATCCACCATGCTCTGCCTGGCGATGATCTCCAGGTCGGGCGGCAGGCTGGCGCCGCCAAGCACCTTGGTCTTGATGGCCAGCCAGGTCTCCAGCAGGCTGCGGAGCTGGGCCTCACTGGGTTCGGAGGCGGTTAAGGCTGTGGGGGTGAGCGTGGCGCTGGGCTGGGAGGCCGTGGCCGGCGGTTGCTCGCCGTTGGGCCTGGTCAGAGCCTGGCTATCGCTGGGCTTGGTCTGAGCCTGGCCCTCGCTGGGCTTGGGCGGTTCAGCGGGCGTGGACGGCTCAGCCGGCCTGGCGGGAGCGGACGGGGAGCCGGGTTCAGCCGGTTTGGAGCCGGACGGCTGCACCGGAATCTCCACCACGCCGCGGGCTGGAGCCCCCCCCGGCGACGGCGGCGCAGCCGGCCGCGAACGCAGCAGCCAGGCCCCACCCAGAAGCGCCAGCAGCACCACGACGGCGCCTGCCAGCAGCCGTGGGGCGGGCAGCGGAATCCGGGGCAGATTCAGCTCAGGCAGCCCCCAGGACAGGGGGGTTTCTTCGTCCTCGGGGTCGGCGTCGCTGAACGCATGCTCGCCGGCGTCAGGGCTGGCGGGGGGCAGGCTCCAGTCGAAGCTGCCCAGATCGCCGTCGCCGGCAGAACTGGAGCTGATCGCGGTCACCTCGCCGGGGACGGGGGCCATCGGCGGGCCGAAGCTGCGGCCATGGCGCCGGTCCTCCCGCTCCACCCAGGCCACCACGTCGCGATCGCTGAAATAGGCCTCCAGGTCGGGATCCGCATCGAGATCGCGGTATCCCGGCAGCACATCGCGACCCAGCCAGTCGCTGCAGTAGGCACAGAGCTGGGCCAGGGGGTCGTCGCTGTGACGGGCGGCCCAGGCCTTGAGATCCTTGTTGGCGCTACCTTCAAAGATGGCACGGGCCGTGTCCACATCCCCCAGCAGCAGGTGCAGGTTGGCCACCAGCGGTTCGATGCCGCTGCGGCCACTGGCCTGAAGTCGATCGCGGGCGGCGGCGATGCGCTCGGGCTTGCGCTGGGCGAACCCGGAGGCGGTCAGGGCCGTACTGGCCAGGAAGTTGGCGGCGGCGGACCCGTCATCGCCCCAGCGGCTGAACAGGTCCACCTGTTCCTGAACAGTGAGGAAGCCCCGGATCTGGCGGAAAAAGGCCTGGAACTCCTCGGCGCTGAAGTCGGGATCGCTGTTGGACTCCAGACCACCGCGCTGCTGCACCAGCTGCTCCAGCAGGGCCAAGCCTTCGGCCCGCTCACCCTTGGCCGCCAGATCCCGGCTGAGCAGATCGAGCACCCGGTACGGGGTGAGGCGCTCCAGCTCCCGGCTCATGCGTTCGCGCATTTCCGGCACCTGCCCCATGCGCTGCAACAGCTGCAGGCCCTGCCGGAGGATGCCGGCGGCGCTCTCGAAATGGCGGCTCTGCTTGGCCTCCTCGGCGGCCGCCAGGCAGGCCAGACCGGCCAGCAGGGTCAGGTCCGCTTCGCGGCTGCTGCCCAGGGTGGGCGCCTGGGGGGGCTGCAGGCTGCGGCAGGCCAGCTCGAAGCAATCGGCCGCCTGGCCCGCCTCCAGCAGCAGCAGCAGGCCAGCCACCTCGCGGCTGCTGGGCACCTCCAGGGCCGCCACCACCGTGCCCTCAGCGCTGGCCAGGGCCGTGAGATCGGATTCGTAGGCGACGCGGCGCCCCTCATCGCTGAGCAGATCGGCGCTGGCCCGCAACAACTCGGCCCGCGCCTGCAGGGTGTCGGTGGTGAAACCCTGGTCGGGGCTGCGGTCGAGCCGGGTCGCCAGGGTGCGCAGCACCGTATGGGCGTCACTGGCCGGGCTCACGCCAAGAAGTCGGAAATGATCGAGCGGCAGGTCCAACCGACAGTGGCGCACTGGGGCGTGACTGTAGTCAGGAGCAGCAATTTTGACCGTACCCAGGGGACGGACCCCGTACAGTCGCGGGCATGATTCGCCATGGTCTCCTGACATGACCCAGGAACTGACCGCCGCACGCACCGCTGCCGAGGCAGCCGCTGCCGCCGCCGCCGTGCCCGCTGAAGCCGGCAGTCACGCCCTGCGTCATCAGGGCCTGTACCCCTCGGAACCCAGTGCGATCAGCCGCGATGAAGGGCTGATGCTCTACCGCGACATGACCCTCGGCCGCCGCTTCGAGGACAAGTGCGCCGAGATGTACTACCGCGGCAAAATGTTTGGATTCGTGCACCTCTACAACGGTCAGGAGGCCGTCAGCACGGGGGTGATCAAGGCGATGAAGCTGCAGCACGACTGGTTCTGCAGCACCTACCGCGACCACGTCCACGCCCTCAGCTGCGGCGTGCCCGCCCGGGAGGTGATGAGTGAGCTGTTCGGCAAGGAGACGGGCTGCAGCAAGGGTCGCGGTGGCTCGATGCACCTGTTCTCCAAGGAGCATCACCTGCTCGGCGGCTACGCCTTCATCGGCGAAGGCATCCCGGTGGCCCTCGGCGCCGCCTTCACCAGCCGCTACAAGCGCGATGCCCTCGGCCAGGCCGACAGTGATGCGGTCACCGCCGCCTTCTTCGGGGATGGCACCTGCAACGTGGGCCAGTTCTACGAATGTCTGAACATGGCCGCGCTCTGGAAGCTGCCGATCCTGTTCGTGGTCGAGAACAACCGCTGGGCGATCGGCATGGACCACAACCGCGCCACCAGCGATCCGGAGATCTGGCGCAAGGCCGCCGCCTTCGGCATGGCCGGTGAAGAGGTGGATGGCATGGACGTGCTGGCGGTGCGTGGCGCCGCCCAGCGCGCCATCGAGCGCGCCCGCGCCGGCGAGGGGCCGACCCTGCTGGAGTGCCTGACCTACCGCTTCCGCGGCCATTCCCTGGCCGATCCGGACGAACTGCGGGCCGCCGAGGAGAAGGAGTTCTGGGCCAAGCGCGATCCGATCAAGCAGTTGGCCGCGCGGCTGACCCGTGATGGCCACGCCAGCGAGGCCGAGCTCAAGGAGATCGACAAGGAGATCGATGCCGTGGTGGCCGACTGCGTGGAGTTCGCCCTGGCCGCTCCCGAGCCCGATGGCAGCGAGCTGACCAAGTACATCTGGGCCGAGGATTGAACCCGGGGCCGACCGAAGCCCTGGACGAAACCGCTGGCGGCAGCTGACCAGTCAGCGGCCGGGGTGATGGCGGGTTCGGCGGATGGGGCCAAAGGCCTGGCCTGTGGCCGCGATGCCGCTTGTGATCGATCGTCCAGGCTGGCGTTGCCGCGGGGCTGGCGGCACTCGAATCCCGTCCGAGAGGCGTGGGCTCATGGTGGCTCTGGGATCATGGAGGCCGCACTGGCCCCATCAGGGATCCTGAGGCCGACAAGACGCTGGCGGGGCAAACCTCTGGGCGTGCCCTGGCCTGAGCGGCGGCGGTGCAGAACCGGCTCTGCAGCGCTCAATGAGCCTCGCCGAGTTTGACCTGGTCGAAGAGACAGGCGGCGAGCCACCTGTTCGAGGCACCCGACTGCCTGCGGCAGGCCGCCAAGCGCAGCCGCACTGGTGGCTGCAGAAGTTTGGGCCGACGATGGCCTGACGCCAATCTGTCTTCCCCAGAGGCCCCCATGCCCCTCCAGCCCCCCCCTCTGGCTCAACCGCCATCAGGCGGGACTGGCCCTGGCGGAGGCCTGCGTCGACCAGCTGGAGTTGGGGCCGGACAGCCTGCTGCTGGCCCTGCCGCGGGGCGGGGTGGCGGCGGCGATGGCCCCGCGGCTGAAGCTGCCCCTGGCCACCTGGTCGGTGATTTATCGCCTGCACAGTCGCGATGGCCGCGAGCACTGGGTGCAGGAAGCGGCCAAAGTGTTGCAGGAAGGCTGCGATCACGTTGTGGTCGGCACCCTCACCGACATCACCGAACTGCGGGCCCTGGAAGAACAGGCCCAGCAGCTGACGGCGATCCTGGAGTCCCTGGCCGAGACCAGCCTGTTGGCGATGGCCGGCCTGGATGGCGATCTGAAGGTGGTGATGGCCAACGCCCGTTTCTGTGCGCTGGTGGGCTTCAGCCCCCAGGCGATTGTGGGCCTGCCTGGGTCTGCCTTGGCTGCGGGGCCGCTGGCCACGCAAGCCGATGGCCAGGCCTGGCCGGGCGAAAATCTGGAAGCGACGTTGAAAAGCGTGCTGGAAGGCAGCGATGCCCTGCAACGGCGTCTGCTGGCGCTCCGCAGCCAGGACGGCAGGTTCCACCCCGTGGAGATGGAGATCCTGCCGGTCGCCCACCACGCCGATGGGGTGAGAGTGCTGCTGCTGGTTCAGGAAGGCCCGACAGCGTCCAGCTGCTGGGGATCGTCCGGGTTGTCCCGATGATCAACGCCCTGATGGAGGGACTGGCTGATCAGACGCTGGGCCAACTCCCCCGGTGAACGGCCTGAGCGTTCAGCCCATTGCAACAACCGATCGTGGGCCTCCGCTGAGAGCTCCAGTTCCAGTCGCCTGGGGAATCGGGCTGGATCTAACCGAAAACCATCGGCACCCTGACGGCCTGAATCAGGCAGCGGCGAGGAATCCGAAGGGAGATTGGCTCAAAAACGCAGTCACCCGCCTGGCGGACAGGACCTGGATTCTTGTCAGGTGTTAAGCCGCCAAGCCTCGCGATCGTGGCAAGCGTGCACTTTTTAAAGATTCTGATGACGGCAGTGGCCAAGTCATCCCAAGTGCGCCGGATGGGTTCGCGGCTCAAGACCCGCTGGCGGGCCCATCAGCTTCCAGCCTGGAGCGATGGAGCTGATCGGCCGCGGCCAGCAACAGTCCCTTCAACCGTGCCTGAGATCGCCATTGCCGCGGATCTTGTTCTCGACTGCATAGGACGGGGGCAATCCCATTCCATCGACGACCACTGCTGCCGGCAGCAGTGCGGGGTGGCTCAGCGAATCCTCCAGCAGATCTGTTCAGAGGTTTTTTGTCTTCAGAGTCGTTGTCACCAGCGGCTTGGGCCAGCACTCTCCTGAGCGACGCGCGAACAACTGCTCCGCAACTCAACCGCCACTCGCCGGGATCTGCTCGATCCCTGCACCGCTCCGGAGTCCTGCCCCTCCCACGCCCGCAGTCCGGGGGCGCTGTTCAGCAAACTCTCAAGCAGGTCGCACCCCTGGCTCTGTTCACCTGGCATCGGCCACGACCACCACGTTCAGGCCCGGGCTCCGCGAGCCGACTCGGGCGGCGGCTGCCGTTGGCCGGCCTGGTCTTGCTGCCGGTACCGGCACACCCGTTGCCGCCAAAGCCGGAGCCGCCGCTGGCGATCTACCACGCCTTTCAGGTGCCCCTCAAGGAGATCACCCCCCAGGTCTGCGCCCTGGGCCAGGCGGGCTACAGCCACGTGCAGCTCTCCCCCCTGCAGCGCTCCACCCCGGGGCCCCAGTGGTGGAAGCGCTACCAGCCGATCGACAGCACCGTGATCGAGGGACTGGGCAGCGAAGCCGAGCTCCGGGCGCTCAGCCAGCGCGCCCATGGCTGCGGCGTCAAGGTGCTCGCCGATGTGGTGTTCAACCACATGGCCAACCTCAGCGGTGGTGATGATCACGAGGATCTGGGCGCCTTCCCGGGCCTGGGCCCTGCCGATTTCCGCACCCCGCCCGAGGCTCCCGGCCGCCGCCCCTGCGCTGATACCGATGGCGGCGGCCCCGGCAACGGCTACGCCGATGGCAACCGCCAGCGCGAATTGTTCTGCTGGCTGGGCGGGCTGCCGGACCTGCGCTTCACGGAGCGGGTGCGGGCCCGCCAGCGCCAGCATCTGAGCCGGCTGCTGGAGCTGGGGGTCGACGGCTTCCGCTTCGATGCGGCCAAGCACCTGGAACCGGCGGTGCTGGCCGATCACCTCGCCTTCATCGCCCGCCGCAGCGGCGGCCGGGCCTGGAGCTACCTGGAGGTGATCGAAGACGCCGACACCCGCGCCGAAAACTACAACCAGCTGGCGCCGGTCACCGACTTTGTCCTCTATCGCTCGCTGCGGCGGGCCTTCGGCTGGGGCGGCGATCTGCGCAGCCTGCCGCCGGCGGCCGTCAACGATCGCCGCAGCGTCAGCTTCGCCCGCAACCACGACACGATTGCGGAACTGCGCGACGATCCCCGCACCGCCCTCGACCCCTGGAGCGACGTGGGCGATGCCTGGCTGGCGGCGGCCGTGGTGCTGGGCCGCGAAGCGGGCACACCGCTGATCTTCGGCGACGACCACCGCCGCTCGGCCGTGATCCGCAGCGGCGTGCGCTTTCGGCGGGCGATCCGCGAGCGCGCCAGGGCCGGTGCCAACGTCTCGGAGCAATTCCTGCGGGTGATCGACAATCCGCTGCTGGCAATGCTGGAGCGGGGAGCCGAAGGCCTGGTGCTGATCAACAAGGGCACCGCCCCCATCGATCAGCCGGTGCTGGATCTGAGCCTCACCCGGCTGGAGGGCTGTTACGTCGCGCTGGATCAACCGCTGACCGTGGCGATCGAGCGCCGCGGCGATGGCCACAAATACGTCACCCGCTGGGGCAGCTGGCGACGCGGCGGCATCCGGCTCGAAGGCCGCCAAGCCCTGTTTCTGCTGCGGCAGCCCTTCCGCCAGTGCCAGAACTGAAGCCAGTGCTGCGGACGCGGGGATGATGGGGCGCGATCGGATGGGGTTGGGATGGGCAGGGGCCGACTGCGGGGCATGGGCAACCAGGACCGCCCGCTGGCCACCGGCCTGCTGCTGCTCTGGCTCCTGGCCCTGATCCTGGCGTTCACCGGCCTCGGCGGCGTGCCCCTGGTGGACTGGGACGAGGGCATCGTCGCCCGGGTGGCCCTGGAGACCAGCCGCCTCCCCTGGCCGGAGCGGCTCTGGCCCACCTACTGGGGTGAGCCCTATCTCAACAAGCCTCCGCTGATCCACTGGCTGATCGCCGCCTGCATCGATCTGTGGCGCCAGTTCAGCTCCGTGGCCGGCAGCGGGACTGGCCCCATGGCTGGCGGTGCGGTCCCAGGTGTGGTCTCGGGCGCGATCCCTGCGGCATTGTCCGGGGCGACTGCCGCCGCGGCCCTGCCACCGGAATGGGTGCTGCGCCTCGCGCCGGCGGGGCTGTCGTCCCTGCTGGTGCCGCTGCTGGGCCTGATCCAGTGGCGGCTGCGGCCCGGAGAACGCACCTCCGCCTTGGCCACGGCCGCCATCGCCCTCACCCTGCTGCCCCTGGCCCGCCACGGCCATCGGGTGATGCTCGACGGGGTGCAGCTGGTGGCCATCGCCCTGCTCTGGTGGGCTGTGCTCGGGGCCGTGGGCTCCTGGCGGCGAATTGCTGCCTGGGGACTCCTGGCCGGCCTGGCCGGCAGTGCCCTGCTGCTGCTCAAGGCACCCACCGCCCTGCCCGTGCTGGTGTCGGCCCTGGTGCTGCGGGCCCTGGAGCGGGATCTGCGGCCCCGGCGATGGCTGCCGCTGATCCTGGCCCTGCTGCTCGGGCTGCTGCCCGGCCTGGCCTGGCATCTGGGCCACTGGCTGGTGCGCGGTGACGGGGCGCTGCAGATGTGGCTCGGCCAGGGTTATGCCCGCATCGGCAGCGCCATCGAGGGCCATCGCGATGGCCCGCTCAGCGCCGCGCTGGAGATGCTGGAGGGGGGCTGGCCCTGGCTGCCCCTCTGGCCCTTCGGCCTGGCCCTGGCCTGGCGGGAGCGCCGCGGCCGGGCCGGGCTCTGGTGCCTGGGGCTGACCCTGGCGATGAGCCTGATGGTGCTGCCCCTGCGCACCCAGTTGCCCTGGTACAGCCTGCTGCTCTGGCCCCCCTTCGCCCTGGTCTGCGGGCCCGTCCTGGCCTGGCTGCTGGATCGCCAACCCCAGGACCGCCCCCCGGGCTCCGGCTGGCTGATCCGTCTGCCCCGCTGCTGGGGCCTGCTCGGCGCGGTGGTGCTGGCGGCGGCCCTGGGCTCCCTGCTGGGGTTCGTGCCGCCGCTGCGGCCCGCCGCCGCCATCGCCCTGGTGTTCGGCTC
The DNA here is from genome assembly GCA_037127935.1 of Synechococcaceae cyanobacterium ELA739. GTDB lineage: Bacteria > Cyanobacteriota > Cyanobacteriia > PCC-6307 > Cyanobiaceae > Cyanobium. The sequence continues at coordinate 123,780 of JBAXXM010000006.1, read as the reverse complement.
GGCGTTGGTGGTCGGGGCCTGGCTGCTGAGCCAGGGGGAACGGCGCCAACGCCGCCTGGGGGGCCTGGTGCTGGGGCTGGGCACCTGGCTGGCCCTGCTGCTGCTGTTGGCCAGCCCCCAGTGGCTGTGGGAGCTGCATGAGACCTGGCCCGTGCCGCGCCTGGCCGCGCTGCTGGTGGGCCACGAATCCGAGCCGATACGCCTCTGGCAGCAGCAGGAGCGCCCCAGCCTCAACTGGTATGGGTGCCGCCGCCTGCGCGGCGAGGACCATCTGACCCTGGCTCCGGCGCAAAAGATCCTGCTGCTCAGCCTTGAGCCGCCCCAGGCCCCCGATCTGCGCTGCCAGGCCCTGGGCAGCCAGGCCCCACTCACCCTCTACCGCTGCGGGCTGGACGCAGGGACTGGCATGCCCTGAAGCACAACCGAAGCAACGGGGCGGAGGCTGAATCACCACCGCGCCGCCGCCCCAATAGGCGCGAGGCTTCAGTCCCTGGTTCCCTTGCCGTCGAACAGGGCGTCCTTGCTGTCCTTGAGTTCAGTCCAGATCGCCCGGATCTGGTCGTAAGCCTGGTCCTGGCTGAGCTTGCCGTTGCCCTGCAAGCCGACGATCAGCCCCACCCGTTCGGCGAAAGATTCGAGGTTCTGATGGAACAGCAGCCGCTCCGGTGACCAGTCGCTGCCGCGGTAACCGGAATGGGCCTCCATCGGAGAGCGGACCCCGTTCTCATCACTTGCCAAGACAGGCGATACATCTAGAAGTTCAAACTAGTACTCCGCCCGACTCAAGCTGGTTAAGAACAGGTCAAGGCGCCCGCGAACCCGTTGTGGACAACCACAATCCTGTTGACGCCGATCGCGATGGCAGGCGCCGAGTCCATGCCGCAAGGGGATCGTGGCCAAGACCCCCGCTGGGCCGTGCTGCCTGCAACCCACCCCGCCCCAACACGATTCACATCGCCCGGGCCCAGATCCAACGGCCCAGCAGACGACCTGGCCGAATGCCGGTGCTGAAGCAGCTGCTGGAGCGGAACGTCAGCCTTTGCTGGCACTGCCGACGGCGGGAACGGTTGCGGCCCTGCGCACCTGGGGATCTGGAGCCCGATTGGTCCTGGGCCGCTCAGCCGCCGTGGAGGGAGCAGCGTTCCGGCGCCGTGAGCGGATCTTGAGCGGCTCTTAAACAAGCCATAACGACCCGGGGGGCGCCAACCAGCTATCCAGGTATTGCTCCATCCCTGGCATTGCAATGACCTTCGCGAAGAAGGCCCTGATCCTCGGCACCACTGTCACCTTCGGCGGCGGTCTGGCCATTTCCGCCGCAGCACTGGCGGCCGCCACCATCAACGGTGCCGGGGCCACCTTCCCTGCCCCCTTCTATCAGGCCTCATTTGCCGGCCTCGCCAACAAGGGCATCAAGGTCAACTACCAGTCGGTCGGTTCGGGCGCCGGTGTGCGGCAGTTCGTCGCCGGCACCGTCGATTTCGGCGCCACCGATGAGCCGATCAAGGCCTCCGAGGCGGCCAAGGTGAAGCGGGGTGTGGTTCAGTTCCCGGCCACCGGCGGCACGATTGCCGTGGCGTTCAACAACCCGAGCTGCCCCGCCCTCAAGCTGACCCAGCAACAGGTGGTCGGCATCTTCCTGGGCACGATCGGCACCTGGGAAGAGCTCAAGTGCGGCAGCGGCCCGATCAAAGTGGTGCACCGCTCTGACGGTTCCGGCACCACCTTCGCCTTCACCAACTCCCTCTCCGCCTTCTCCTCGGAGTGGAAGAGCAAGGTCGGCGAAGGCAAGTCCGTCAAATGGCCCGTCGGCGTCGGTGGCAAGGGCAATGAGGGTGTGGCCGGCACGATCACCAACACCCCTGGCTCCATTGGCTATCTGAGCGACGCCTTCGTCAAGGGCAAAATCAAGGCTGCCGCTGTTCAAAACAAGGCTGGCCGCTTTATCAAGCCCAGCGCCAAGAGCGGTGCCGCCGCCCTGAACAACATCCGGCTGGACAGCATGTTGGCCGGTGAAGACGCCAATCCCGCTGGCGAGACCAGCTACCCCATCTCCACCCTCTCCTGGATCCTGGCCTACAAAACCGGCAACGGTGACAAGGCTGAAGCGATTCAGCAGGCGATGGAGCATCTGCTCGACGACTCCACCCAGTTCCGCGGTGAAGTCCTTGGCTTTATCCCCCTCAAGGGTTCAATCCTCAGCCAGTCCCGCCAGGCTGTTAACAGCATCGGCAAATAAGCCGAACCCGGTGGCCCCAAGGCTTCTCAGCCCCCTCTCTGAGGGGGCTTTTTTTATGGGTTCGCTGTGGGTGCTGGCAAGAGAGAGCGGCCTGATCAGACAGGGGCGATCAGCCAGGGCCATGCGCCCAGCAGATCGTTGGCGTTGGCTGCCTAAGGCATCGATTTCTGCAGATCCCGTAATCCGTCAGCGCCTGCATCCGCCCGCTGGGTTCGGCCTGCCATTCGGCCTTCAGCTCTGGCTGCCATCCACCCAGCCCCACCCACCGCAATCCCCCGGGCGAATCAAAAAAAACCAGGACTGGACCATCCCGGTTCCTGCCTTGCATCCAGGCTTCAGGACAGGTCCATCAACCCCTGGCAGGCTGGGCTGGTTGCATTCACGTCCCCCCCGCTCGGCTCAACCGGCGGCTTCCACAGAGTCCAGGACCTGGGCCAGCGCCTCCCGCCAGTGCACGGGGGGCAGACCCAGGAGCGTTCTGGAGGCGCTGCAGTCCAGCAGTGAATAGCTCGGTCGCCTCGCCGGGGTCGGGTAGTCGGCGGTGTTGATCGGCCGCACCTGGGCCGGTTGGGCCAACAGCCCCCGGGCCGCCGCCAAATCACCGATGGCCTGGGCGAAGTCATACCAGCTGGCCGCGCCGGCATCGCTCCAGTGCAGGACACCGCTGGCCTGACGGCCGATGGCGGCCCAGCAGGCCGCCGCCAGGGTATGGGTGGCGGTGGGACAGCCCACCTGGTCGGCCACCACCGCCAACGGTTCGCCGGCCGCCGCCTTGAGCCCATGCAGCCGCAGCATGGTCAGGCAGAAGTTCTTGCCCACCGGCCCGTACACCCAACTGGTCCGCAGCACACAGCAGCGATCGGCGGGCAGGGCGGCCCGGACCCGCCGTTCTCCCTCCGCCTTGGTGCGTCCGTAGACGCCGATCGGATCCGCCAGCTGCTCGGGCCGGTAGGGATGGCCCTGCTCACCGTTGAACACGAAATCGGTACTGACCTGCAGCAGACGGCCGCCGCTCTCCGCCAGGGCAGCGGCAAAGGCCCCCGGAGCGCCAGCATTGACAGCCATGGCCAGCTCAGGTTCCTGTTCGGCCCGATCGACGGCGGTGTAGGCACCGGCATTCAGCACCCAGTCGGGCCTGTACTGGCAAACCGCCGCGGCGCAGGCGCCCGCATCGGCGAGGTCCAGTTCGGCCCGGCCGCAGGCGATCAGGGTGATGCCCTCGGGCTTGCTGGCCCGCAGGGCCTGGCCCAGTTGGCCGGCGCTGCCGGTCAGCAGCACCTTCAGCGCCGGGCTCACGGGAACACCCCTCCAGACGCCAGGGCCTCAGCCAGGCTGGGAGCCGCCCCATCCTTGGCCGCCAGCAGGGGTTCGATACCGTCCAGCTCCTGCAGGGGCCAGGCGATCGCCAGGCTGGGGTCATCCCAGCGAAGGGAGCGTTCACAGCCCCTGTTCCAGAAACCGCTGGTCTTGTAAAGCACTTCGGCGCTCGGGCTTAGGGTCAGAAAACCATGGGCAAAACCCACAGGCACCCAGAGCTGGCTGTGGTTTTCGGCGCTGAGCCGGGCGCCGAGCCACTGGCCGAAGCTGATCGAAGAGCGGCGCAGATCGACGGCGACATCGAACACCTCACCGGCGACGCAGCGCACCAGCTTGGCCTGGGGTTCGGGCTCAAGCTGGTAGTGCAGGCCCCGCAACACGCCGCGGCTGGAGCGGGAATGGTTGTCCTGGTGGAAGACCGGCGCCTGCTCCACCGGCACGCCGAGCGCTTCGGCGAAGCGGCGCTGATTCCAGCTCTCGAAGAAGAAGCCGCGGTCATCCCCGAAGACCTGGGGGGTGAGCAGCAGCGGCCCCTCGACGTCGAAGCGTTCGATCTCCATGGTCAGCTGACGATCCCGCCGTTTTCGCTGAGCAGCTGCAGCAGATAGGAGCCATAGCCGCTCTTGCGCAGGGGCTGGGCCAGCTGCTCCAGTTGGCCGTCATCGATCCAGCCCAGCCGCCAGGCCACCTCCTCCGGGCAACCCACCTTCAGGCCCTGACGATGCTCCAGGGTGCGGATGTAGCTGGCCGCCTCATGCAGCGAATCCGGGGTGCCGGTGTCGAGCCAGGCCATGCCGCGACCCATCAGTTGCACCCGCAACAGGCCATCGTCGAGATAGAGAAGGTTGAGGTCGGTGATCTCCAGTTCGCCCCGCTGGGAAGGGCGCACCTGGCGGGCCCGCTCGACCACGGTTTCGTCATAGAAATAGAGCCCGGTGACCGCATAGCGCGACCGGGGCTTGCTGGGCTTCTCCTCGAGGCTGATCACCCGGCCCTGGTCATCGAACTGGACGACGCCATAGCGCTCCGGATCGCGAACCGGATAGCCGAACACGGTGGCGCCGCTGGCGGGGCCATTGCTGGCCTGCAGCTGGGGCACCAGGTCATGGCCGTGGAACAGGTTGTCGCCGAGCACCAGGGCGGCGGCCCGGCCGCCTAGAAACTCGGCGCCGATCAGGAAGGCCTGGGCCAGACCATCGGGGCTCGGCTGAACGGCGTACGCAATCGACATGCCCCAGGCGGAACCATCGCCGAGCAGGCGCTGGAAGGCGCTCTGATCGCCTGGGGTGGTGATGATCAGCACCTCGCGAATCCCCGCCAGCATCAAGGTGCAGAGGGGGTAGTAGATCATCGGCTTGTCATAGACAGGCATCAGCTGCTTGCTGATGGCGCCGGTCAGGGGAGCCAGCCGGGTGCCGTTGCCTCCGGCCAGGATGATGCCCCTTCGCTCACTGGTGGCCACGGTTTCGAGGATCACGATGGGCTGGGGAGACCGCACGTTGACAGTCAGTCTCTCACTCCGATTGAGATCATTCCTGCGTTTCTTGGCCAGCACGCTGCTGTGCCTGCTTGGCCATGCCGATCGGCTCGCCTTGCTGGCCATGGCCTGCCTGGAGGTTCACCCTGGGGCGTCCATTCATTTGGCCTCCATCCAGTTCGGTCCCACGCCGGTCTCCACCAGCAGCGGCACCGCCAGTTGCACGGCAGCCTCCATGATCTGACGGGTGAGGGCGAGGGTCTGCTCGAGGACCTCCGGCTCGGCTTCGAGCACCAGTTCGTCGTGCACCTGCAGCAGCAGCCGAGCCGGCAGATGTTGCGCCAACAGCGCCTGGTGCAGCTGCACCATCGCCAGCTTGATGATGTCGGCACTGGAGCCCTGAATCGGCGCATTGGCGGCGGCCCGCAGTTGCTGCCCCTCCATGCCGGCGCGGCGGGCCGCCTCCAGGTCGATGTCCAGGGGATCCTTGCCCAGCAATCTCCCCAGGCCGCCCGGATCAAAGTGAAAGGTGCGGCGCCGCCCCAGGATCGTCTCGACGTAGCCGCGGCTGAGGGCCAGGCGCTCCTGCAGCTCCAGATAGGAGAACACCCGCGGATAGCGCTGCTTGTACTTGCTGAGGAACTCCTTGGCCTGGGCCTGGCCGAGGCCGGTTTCGCGGGCGAAGCGCTGGGCCCCCATGCCATAGATGACGCCGAAGTTGATCGTCTTGCCCAGGCGCCGTTCCGCCGCGCTCACCTCCTCCTTCTCCAACAGCAAGCGCGCCGTCAGCGCATGGACGTCGTCGCCGCTGTTGTAAGCCTCCACCAGCACCGGCTCCCCGGAGAGATGGGTGAGGATGCGCAGCTCGATCTGGGAGTAGTCGGCGCTGATCAGCTGCCAGCCCGCCTGGGGCAGGAAGGCCTTGCGGATGCGGCGGCTGAACTCGGTGCGGATCGGGATGTTCTGCAGGTTGGGATTGCTGCTCGACAGCCGGCCGGTGGCGGTGACGGCCTGGTTGAAATCGGTATGAACCCGGCCGGTTTCCGGCTCCACCAGGGCCGGCAAGGCCTCGACATAGGTGCTGCGCAGTTTGCTGAGGGTGCGGTGCTCCAGCACCAGCGGCACCACCGGATGGTCGCCATCGAGCTTTTCGAGCACGGCCGCATCGGTGCTCCAGCCGGTCTTGGTCTTGCGCGATTTCTTGCGATCCAGCCCCAGGGTTTCAAACAGCAGTTCCCCCAGCTGCTTGGGCGAAGCCAGGTTGAAGTCCACCCCCGCCGCCTGCTTGGCCTCCCCATCGAGGCGCTGCAGGGTGGAAGCCAGCTCCTGGCTCAGCTCCTGCAGATAGGGGATGTCGATGCGGATGCCGGCGGCCTCCATCGCCGCCAGCACCGGCTCCAGCGGCAGCTCCACCTGCTCCAGCAGGGGCAGCAGGGCCGGACCGAGCTCCGCGAGCTGCCGGCGCAACAGCGCGGTCAAACGAACGGTGAGATGGACATCCATGCCGCAATAGAGGGCGGCGGCCTCCACCGAGACATCGGCGAAGCTGCCCCCCTTGGGCACCAGGTCGCTGAAGGTCGTGGGCGTGAAGCCGAACCAGCGCTCGGCCATGGCGTCGAGGCCGTGCTTGTCGCCGCCATCGCGGATGTAGTCGGCCAGCATCGTGTCCATCCCCACCCCGAGCAGGGGCAGGCCGTGGCGCAGCAGGATCAGCCGGTCGTATTTGGCGTTCTGCAGGGTCTTGGGGTGGGCGTCGCTGGCCAGCCAGGGGGCCAGGGCCGTGAGCACCTGCTCCAACGGCAGCTGAAGGGGGGGCGGCGGCGGCTCCGAGAGCAGGTCGGCGGCGGCCTGGGGGCGATGGCCGATCGGGATGTAAGCGAGATCGGCGGGGCCGTCGCCCCAGGCCACACCGATGCCCACCAGTTCGGCTTTGAACGGATTGAGATCGGTGGTTTCGGTGTCGAGGGCCACCGGGGCGTCGGCGTCGGTGCAGCCCATCAGCCGCTCGACCAGGGCCTGCAGCTGGGCCGTCTCCGCGATGATCTGGGGCTCCAAAGGTGGTAGAGCGGCACCGCCTGCTCCGGAGTCGCCAGCGGCCTCAGCCGCGGCCGGGCCAAGGTTGCCGCGGGTCGTAGCCACGGCCCCGCCCGAGCCCGCTGTGCTGGCCGCTTTGGCCCTGGCCCCCTTGGCCCTGGAGCCGCCGGCGCCCGCCGCAGTCGCTGTCTCCGGGGCTGCCCCGTCTGCGGCAGCTGGGGCCGACCCATCAGCGGCGGCCTCTCCAGCTGGCGGTGGGGCCGAGAAGGTGCGGGCGAAGCCCTCCACCTGCCGGGCCAGACTGAACAGCTCCAGCTCCTGCAGCCGCTCGCCCAGGGCCTCGGCCTTGACACGGCCCAGGGCCAGGCGCGGCTCGCTCGGCAGGGGGATCTCCACCAGGATCCGGGCCAGCTTGCGCGAGAGATAGGCGTTGTCGCGGTCGTTTTCGAGCTTGCCCTTGAGGGCGCCCTTCACCTGATCAAGGGCGGCGTAGACACCGTCCAGATCGCCGTGGGCCTTGAGCAGGGTGATGGCGGTCTTGGGCCCGACCCCCTTGACCCCGGGAATGTTGTCGGAGCTGTCACCGGTGAGGGCCTTGAGATCGATCACGTCTTCCGGCGGCACCCCCAGCCGGGCGATCACCTCGTCCCGGCGCACTTCCGTCGGCCCGGAATTCTTGGCGTAGGGGCCGCCACCCATGTACAGCACGGCGATGTCGCGCTCGTCGTCGACCAGCTGGAACAGGTCCCGATCCCCCGAGAGGATGCGCACCCGCCAACCCTCGCCGGCGGCCCGGTTGGCCAGGGTGCCGAGCACGTCGTCGGCCTCGAAGCCCGGGGCCAGGCAGAGGGGCAGATCGAGCGCTTCCGCCAGGATCGACTGCAGGTTGCGCAGATCCTCAAAGAAGTGCTCCGGCGCCTCATCCCGGTGCGCCTTGTAGTTGGCGTCCTCGATATGCCGGAAGGTGGGCTCGGCCGTGTCAAAGGCGATCACCACGCCCTGGGGGCAGAGGCCCTTGCAGTTCTCCAGCAGGGCCTTGAGGAAGCCGTAGGTGACGCTGGTGGGCACCCCGTCCTTGGTGCTGAGGCCGCCGTCACCGCCCTTGGCGAAGGCGTAGAAACTGCGGAAGGCCAGGGAATGGCCATCCACCAACAGCAACAGGGGCCTTTCCTCCGCCATGGATCCGCTGCGCCTCAGCCTCTGCGATCGGCACAGCCTGCCAGAGAAGGCCGGCGCCAGCGGCGGCGCCGCCGTGTTCAGCCCCTGCGGCCGCTACCGCTGGTGGCTGCGGCGGCAGTGGCAGTCGGGCGCGCCACCGCTGCTGTTCCTGGGGCTGAATCCCTCCCGCGCCGATGGCCAGCGGGACGATCCGACCCTGCGGCGGCTGGTGCGCTTCGCCACGGGCTGGGGCTACGGCAGCCTGGAGGTGCTGAATCTGTTCTCGCGGGTGGCGGCCGATCCGGCGGCCCTGCGCCGTTGCCGTGATCCGGTGGGGGCGGACACCGACGCCTGGATCCGCTGGCGCCTGCGGGAGCTGGCGGGAGCGGGGCTGGCAGGGGACGTCTGGCTGGGCTGGGGCCGTGGCGGCAGCTGGCGGGGCCGGGATCGACAGCTGCTGGCGTTGCTGGAGCAGTACAACATCAGCGGCCTGTGCCTGGGGGCGACCGCCGGCGGCCAGCCCCGCCATCCCCTCTATCTGCCGGCGACAGGCCGGCTCCAGCCCTTTACGCCATCCTGGGGGCAGCGAAACGCCATGGCCGCTCCTCAATGACCCGTATTCCGCGTCGCTACGCGATTTATCTGATTCTGACCGGCGGCCACACGGAGGTGGTGCACTTCAACACCCTGGACGCCTTTCATCAGTGGTACACGGGGGTTCTGCACGCCGCGGCCACACCCGATGCCTTTGTGAACGTGCCGATCAGCGAGCTGGAGGGCGAATATCTGCTGATCCGCTCCAGCAGCGTCATGGGGATCCGGGTGGAACCCCACTACGGCACGGTGGACGACGACTGAAGCCGCAGGCGGTCTTCACCGCTGCCATGCAACAGCCGCCAGGTGCTGACCAGATCCGGGCCCTGGAGGCTGCCCAAGAGGGCGGCCCGCAGGCTCTTCATCAGCACGCCCTTCTTGACGGCGGCATCGCTGGCCGCCTGGGCCAACAGCTCCTGGGCCCGTTCGGGGCTGATCGCCTCGCTGGCTGGGGGCAACAGGGCCAGCAGGGCGGCCAGAGCGGGACGGGCGCCGTCGCTCTGCAACTGGGCCAGGGCGGCGGCATCGGCCTCGGGCCTGGTGAAGAAGGGGGCGGCCTGGGCAACCCCATCGGCCAGCAGGGTCAGGGAGGGGGCCAGCAGCTCACAGAGCTGGCGCTGCCAATCCGCATCGGCACAGGCGCCTTCAGCGCCCCAGCCCTGGGCAGCCCAGAGGGGCAGCAGCTGCTGCCGCAGGGGTTCAGCCCCGAGGCCATGCAGCACCTGGCCGTTCAGCCAGTTGAGCTTGTCCCAGTCGAAACGGGCTCCGGCCCGGTTGACCCGAGAGAAATCAAAGACCGCGGCGGCCTGCTCCAGGCTGAAGCGCTCGCCCATGCCCTCCGGCGGGGACCAGCCCAGCAGGGTCATGTAGTTGACCAGGGCCTCGGCGCTGTAGCCCATGGCCTGGAAATCGCTGATCGAGGTGACGCCATCGCGCTTGGAGAGCTTCTTGCCCTCCTGGTTGAGGATCAGCGGCGTGTGGGCGAAGACGGGCGGGGTGTGGCCGAGGGCCCCGTAGAGCAGCAGTTGTTTGGCGGTGTTGGCGATGTGGTCCTCGCCGCGGATCACATGGCTGATCGCCATGGCGGCGTCATCGACCACCACCACCAGGTTGTAGAGGGGATCGCCGATCTGATCGGCGGCGGCCCGACGGGCGATCACCATGTCACCGCCCAGATCGCTGCCGGCCCAGCGCATCTCGCCGCGCACCAGATCGTTCCAGGTGATCACGGCATTGTCATCGATGCGGAAGCGGATCACCGCCTGGCGCCCCTCGGCGATGTAGGCCTGCTCCTGCTCGGGGCTCAGGTCGCGATGGCGGTTGTCGTAGCGCGGGGCCCGGTTCTCGGCCTGCTGCAACTCGCGCATGGCGGTCAGTTCCGCTTCCGAGGCATAGCAGCGATAGGCGTGGCCACTGGCCAGCAGCTGGCCAATGGCGGCCCGGTGGGCCTCAATGCGCTCGCTCTGGATGACCGGCTCCCCATCCCAGTCCAGACCAAGCCAGTGGAGCCCCTCCAGGATGTTGGCGGTGAATTCGGGCTTGGAGCGCTCACGGTCGGTGTCTTCGATGCGCAGCAAAAAGCTGCCACCCAGATGGCGGGCGAACAACCAGTTGAAAACCGCCGTACGCGCCGTGCCGATGTGCAGGGTGCCAGTGGGGCTGGGCGCGAGACGGACACGCACCGAATCGGCGACGGCCATCTTGCTTGCTCCTTGGTGATCTGAACGGGACTGACGGGGCTCGAACCCGCAACTTCCGCCGTGACAGGGCGGTGCTCTAACCGATTGAACTACAGTCCCAGGCCAACCTGTAAAGGTCGAACCCACCGGGCCGAAGGCACGGACGTGAAGGCGTAAGCCGCCGACTCATGAAGTATCCAACGCGACGTGTCCCCCCGTCAACGGGGCGGGACCGTTCGTTGAACCGGCCGGCCAGGGGCCTTGCTGGCACTGAAGATCCCAAGCAAAAGCTCACCTGTTCCGAAGAACCAGGTGAGCAGGTTGCGATCGGCGGCAAAGCAGATCGAAATTTCGTGCGGGGGTTCCGACGCAGGCTTACAGCCCTGAACTAAGGACGGAAACCGGCGGGCTCAATCAAGCGCACCTGATTACCGCGGGCGGTGAACTCCCGACCCTGATCGCTCTGGACAACCACCCGGCCACCGGATTTGACCCGGATCACCCGGGCCCGCACCCAGCCAAGGGCCGCGGATTCCAGCACCTTCACGACGTCACCGGGCTGTAGATCCAACTCCATGTTCGGAAGCAAAAATTGCAATTGAGACCATCGAACGCGCCGTGGAGGACTTGAACCCCCGACATCAGGTTTTGGAGACCTGCGTTCTACCAACTGAACTAACGGCGCAAGGCGATGGCCCCAGGGACATAGGGGCACGGCTCAAGCGTGGAAGTTCCTGGGGAACCGACAAATGAGCCGTGGCTTCGACGTTCAAGTCAGCGATCGAACCGCTGCTTGACCCGAGTGGCCTTACCCACCCGGTCACGAAGGTAGAAGAGCTTCGCCCGGCGCACCTTACCGCGCCGCTCCACTTTGACGGAAGCGACCTGGGGGCTGTGCAGCATGAACACCCGCTCAACGCCGATGCCCTGGAAGATGCGGCGCACGGTGATGGTCTCGTTGAGGCCGCCGTGACGCTTGGCGATCACGACCCCCTCATAGGGCTGCACCCGCTCCTTGTTGCCCTCGCGGATGCGCACCCCAACCCGGACGGTGTCGCCGACGTAGATCTCCGGCAGATCATTTTTGAGCTGCTCGGCTTCAAACGCCTTGATCAAGTCGTGGGCGCACAGCTTGCCGGTGGTGACACTCACCGCCGGAGCGGCGCTGACCTGCTCGACCGCAGCCTGGGGATCGCTCTCCAGCACTGGGCTGTCCTGCTCGGACATGTTCTGCTCTGTTGTTTCCGCTGCCATCCCGAGTTCCGCGACGCCTGGCCAAACCACCAGTGTACCGGCTTGGGTGACCCCCCTCCTCAGCGCCGCCGCCATTGGCGTTGAAGCCGCTGCCAGGCCATCGAGGCCCCACTGACCAGCATCCACAGCAGACCGAGGCCGTTGAAGAGCACATACAGGGTTTCGCCGTTGGGCCCGAACCAGCCCCGCAGCCATTCCCCCTCGTGCAGCACCATCAACAGGTGGGCCTGATCCCTGTCCAGGCCTGCCCAGTCCCGCAGCAGCCGGTAGCTGACCCCACTGATCACCGTCAGCAGCAGGGGGGCCAGCACGAAGGGGGCCAGGCTGGCGTGCGCCTGCCGCAGCCTGGCGGCCAGGGGCTGGGCCGCAACTGGGGAGGACTCGGGGGACACGGCGGAGACGACAACCGGGGTGACGCCATTGATAACTTGAATCTGGCCGACCCAACTTCCCCCCAGCGCCCGCCGCATGAATCTTTTTGCCGATCTGCTGGCCCATGCCCAGTCAGGACAGGGCGCCAGCGGCGTGGTCACCCAGACCGGACCCCGGATTCAGAAGGGCCGTCGCGGCGTCGAGGTCAAATCCGCCCGCGAAATCGAGATCATGCGGCAGGCCAGCCGCATCGTCGCCACGGTGCTGCGGGAAATCATCGAGATCGCCGCGCCGGGGATGAGCACCGCTGACCTGGACCGCCACGCCGAGCGACGCATCCGCGAGATGGGCGCCACCCCCAGCTTCAAGGGGTACCACGGCTTTCCGGCCAGCATCTGCGCCAGCATCAATGACCAGGTGGTGCACGGCATCCCCAGCGATCGCCAGGTGATCCGCGACGGAGACCTGGTCAAGATCGACACCGGCGCCTACTTCGAGGGGTATCACGGCGACAGCTGCGTCACCATTCCCGTGGGCGCCGGAGCCAGCGACGAGGCCCACCGCCTCAGTCGGGTGGCCCAGGAATCGCTGATGAAGGGTCTGGCGACCATTCGGGCCGGCAGCACCCTGCTGGAGCTGGCCGGGGCCGTGCAGGACCACGTGGAGGCCCATGGCTACGCCGTGGTCGAGGACTACACGGGCCACGGCGTCGGCCGCAACCTGCACGAAGAGCCTTCGGTGTTCAACTTCCGCACCCGCGACCTGCCCAACATGGCCCTGCGGGCCGGCATGACCCTGGCGGTGGAACCGATCCTCAATGCCGGCAGCAAGGCCTGCCGCACCCTCAAGGACCGCTGGACCGTCGTGACGATGGACGGCTCCCTCTCGGCCCAGTGGGAGCACACGATCGTGGTCACCAGCGATGGCTGCGAGATCCTCACCGATCGGGATTTCTGAATCCGGGATCGCCGATCAGGGGCGCGTCGTCAGCCGGAAATAGGCCCAGCGGCTCAGGGTGGTCAGCGGCATCAGCACGTAGGTGAGGGGGTTCGGGGTGACGATCACCAGCGAGCAGTTCCAGTCCAAGGCCTGCCGGAGCACCTGGCCGGCCACCCAGTCAGCCGTCATCACGCCGATCGGATTGAGGGCCGAGCGGAACGGCCCCAGCACCAGCCGCCGCAGCCGCAGCGTGCCGGCCAGATCCAGGGCCCGCAGGCTCAGCAGCTGGCCGATCAACCGCTTGCTGAGCTCATAGAGGGGGCTGACGGCGGGCTGGATCTCCGCCTCCGAGGTGTTGAGCCAGACCTCCGCCCGGGGCCGGGCGTCTGCGATTGAGCGTCCTCCGCCCCCCCCAGGGACGGTGCCAGTCCCATCGCCAGCTGCTGGGGCCTGCGACTGGCGCTGCTGCACCAGCTCGGCGAACAGCTCCAGCATCCGCCAGGCGCTGAGCGCGTTGACCTCCAGGGCCTGGCCCGTGGCGGCGGCGCTGCGCTGGCCATGGGGATTGACGCCGTGGTTGATCACCAGCACATCCACCACCTCCAGGGTTGGCCGGAGATCGGCCTCCTGGCCCACCTGCCAGCGCACCTGCTCCAGCGGAATCAGCTCCCCCGTGCTCTGCCGCAGCAGCAAAGGGGCCGGGCTGTGGGTCAGGGCGATCAGGCGGGCCCCGCGCCGGTGCCACTGGCGCAGCAGGGACTGGCCGAGGGCCCCACTGGCGCCGGTGATGGCCACCGTGATTGTCGGCTGGGGTTGCTCCACCATGGGCCTGCGGGATTGAACCTGCCTAGATTGGCCGGCAATCCGCAGGCCCCGGCGAGGTCGCTCCATGCCCACTTCCGCCCAGCCCCCCCTGCTGATCGGCTCCTGCGAACCCTTCAGCGGCAAGTCAGCGGTGGTGCTGGGCCTGGCGCACCAGCTGAATCGCCAGGGTGTCTCTATTCTGTTCGGCAAGCCCCTGGCCACCTGTCTCGACGACACGGATGCCGATCCCGCCGGCAGCCAGGCCGGCATGGACGGATCGGAGACGACCGCGAACGGCGGCGCTGGGGCCGACGGCGCCGGGATCCTCGATGCCGACGTGCGCTTCATCGGCGCCACCCTCGGGCTGCCTGCCAGCCAGCTGTTGCCCTCGCTGCAGGTGCAGGAACCCGGCTCCGTGCACCGGCGCCTGCTCAGCGGCGAGCTGGCTCCCGGGGCGGCCTTCGCCGAACTGCAGCGGCGCATCGCCGCCGCCAGCGACCAGCTGGTGCTGCTGGAGGCCGCCGGCACCCTCAGCGAAGGGCAGCTGTTCGGCCTGGGCCTGGCCCAGATGGCCCGGGCCCTGCAGGCCCCCGTGGTGCTCGTGCACAACTGGGTTGACAGCCGCAGCGTCGATCCCCTGCTGGAGGCCCGCCAGCAGCTGGGGGACCTGCTGGCCGGCGTGGTGCTCAACGCCGTCGTTCCCGAGGAGGTGGTCGAGCTGCGCCAGGACGTGGAACCGGCCCTGGAGCGCCTCGGCCTGCCGGTGTTCGGAATCATGCCCCGCAGTCCCCTGCTGCGCAGCGTCACCGTCAGTGAGCTGGGGCGCCGACTGGCTGCCCGGGTGCTGTGCTGCCAGGACCGCACCGATCTGCTGGTTGAAACCCTCTCGATCGGCGCCATGAATGTGAACTCGGCCATGGAGTTCTTCCGCCGTCGCCGGAACATGGCCGTCGTCACCGGTGCCGATCGCACCGACATCCAGCTGGCGGCCCTGGAGGCCTCCACCCAGTGCCTGATCCTGACCGGTGCGGGTGAACCCCTGCCCCAGCTGATCAACCGGGCCGAGGAGCTGGAAGTGCCCGTGCTGAAAGTCGATCACGACACCCTGACCACCGTCGAGGTGATTGAGGCGGCCATCGGCCATGTGCGCCTGCATGAGGCGGTGAAGGCCACCTATGCGATCCGCCTGGTGGAAGAGAGCTGCCGCTTTGAGCGCCTGTTCGAACGGCTCCGCTTGCCGGTGCGCGCCTGAGTGCCCAGATCCCGGCAACGCTGCTAGGTTCGAGGACAATTCAGGTCGGCAACGGGTGACCCGGTCCCTAGATCTTCCGGCTCTCGACCGGATCGACACCCTGGCCCAGGAACTGGCCATGCTCCAGGACCGGGGCAAGCGTCGCATTGCCATCCTGGGCAGTCGCCACGTGCCAGTGGTCTCGATCCACCTGGTGGAACTGGTGGCCCGCTCCCTGGCCCAGGAGGGGCACAACCTGATCACCTCCGGCGCCCAGGGGGTGAACTCGGCGGTGATCCGCAGCGTTCTGGATGTGGATCCGGGACGGCTCACCGTGCTGCTGCCCCAGAGCATGGAGCGCCAACCCCTGGAATCGCGCGACCAACTAGAGCAGGTGCTGCATCTGGTGGAGAAGCCCGAGCACGACGAACTGCCCCTGCCGATGGCCAGCAGCCTCTGCAACCAGGAGATCATCAGCCGCTGTGACCAGCTGATCTGCTACGCCTTCCACGACAGCGAAACCCTGCTCAGCAGCTGCCGCACCGCCGAGGACATGGGCAAGGTGGTCAGCCTGATGTTCTTCGACTGAGGCCCAGCTCGGGGCCGCACCAGCTGCTGGCCGGTCGCCGACATCCCCTCGCCCCGGCCGCCGCTCCGTCCACCGGGCCACCTGGGAAAGCTAGGCCGGGACAACAGTGGCGTCTACAGAAGCGGCTCGGAATCCTGCGGCTGGGAGGACAGGGGCGGCGAAGCAAGGGACGCCGAAGGCAACACCTGCAGGCTGGTGCCGTCCCGGCCCATCACCCGCACCGCAGCGCCCACCGCCAGGGCCTGGCCGGGCTCCAGGTTCACCGCCGCCCAGCTCTGGCCCTGCCAGCGCACCCGGCCGGCACCCGTGGCGGTGAAGGCCTCAATCACTTCGGCCCACTCGGCCCGGGGGCTGGCATGCAACGCACGGTCCCGCTGGCGGCGATCCCAGCGCCGCAGCCAGCCGTAGCCCAGGCCCACCAGGGCCACAAACAGCACCACCTGCAACGCCACCGGGAACGCCAGCAGCACACTGGCCAGGGTGAGCACCAGACCACTGAGGCCGGCGATCAGCAACAGGCCGTCCGAATCAAAGCCGGTGAGCGCCAGCAGCAGCAGCACGGCACCGACAATCAGCCAGATCAGGGGGGGTGTGAACATCACTGGGGGCCGCGCCTGACCGGAGTGTCCATCCTGTCTAAGTTGCAGACACCGGGGAAAAGCTGATGGAGTTTCTGATCGTGCCGGTCCTGGCCGCACTGGTGGCCGTTGGCGTCAGCAGCGTCAAGGTCACCAGCAGCAGCCGCTCGATGCTGGTGGAGCGCCTCGGCAAATACAACCGCCAGCTCAAGCCCGGCCTCTCGCTGGTGCTGCCGGGGGTGGAGCGGGTGGTGAGCCACGAATCGCTGAAGGAGCGGGTGCTCGACATCCCGCCGCAGCAGTGCATCACCAAGGACAACGTCTCGATCGAGGTGGATGCGGTCGTCTACTGGCAGCTGCTGGAACACGCCCGCGCCTACTACGCCCTCGACAACCTGCAATCGGCGATGGTGAACCTGGTGCTGACCCAGATCCGCGCCGAAATGGGCAAGCTCGATCTCGACCAGACCTTCACCACCCGCCAGGAGGTGAACGAGGTGCTGCTGCGCGAACTCGATCAGGCCACCGATCCCTGGGGTGTGAAGGTGACCCGGGTCGAGATGCGCGACATCAAGCCCTCGATCGGGGTGCAGCAGGCGATGGAGCAGCAGATGACCGCCGAACGGGAGAAGCGGGCAGCGATTCTGCGCTCGGAGGGGGAGCGGGAATCCCAGGTGAACGCCGCCCGGGGCCGGGCCGAGGCCCTGGTGCTCGATGCCAAAGCCAAGCAGGAGGCCCTGCTGCTGGAGGCCGATGCCCAGGCTCGCCAGCAGACGGTGCTGGCCAAGGCGCGGGCCGAAGCCGCCGCCGAACTGGCCCGGGTGATCAGCGCCGAGCCGGCCGCGGCCGAGGGACTGCGGCTGCTGCTGGCCAAGGACTGGATGGCCATGGGGCAGGAGATGGCCCGCTCGCAGGGAGGCAGCGTGCTGATGGTGGATCCCCAGAGCCCGGCCTCGCTGCTGGCGGCGCTCAAGGGCTTGCAGGAGAAGGGTTAAGCCCAGCCCTCGAGCAGAACGGAAGCTGAAGCAAAGGGGGAGGGCAGCAACCCAGGCGTGGAATTGCTGCCCTCAGGGCTCCGATCGCCCCCGGCTGTTCAGATGTCCTCGTCGAAGGTGCTGGAGCGTTGCCAGTCCTGCCAACCGGCCTGGGAATTGACGTAGTCCTGGGCGCTTATCGAGAAACCGGCCTCAGCGGCAATGGCTTCCGGGTCAGCACCCTGGGCCTGCAGTCGGGATTCAAGTTCCGGATCCTGGAAGACCCGGGCGAGGAACTGCTGGAGCTCGTTGGAGGACATGGATCCTGATAGGAGGCACGGGCCTGTTGTATGCAGACAACGCGGCGGTGTCAGCCTCTGAACTGGACTCGGACAGGATCCAGACACCAATCGGACCGCCCCAGGTCCGAGCGATCTGGGAATGGCCCGATCCGGAGTGCGGACTCGGGACGCCCCCGGCAGGCTCGGCAGACTCGGTGGCTGACTAACACACCCCAGGGGGGCTGTTCAGCGAGGGGACCTGCGGACCCCGATCAACCCGCCAGCACGCCGCGCAGACCTTCGCTGTAGAGAATCGCCGTGCAGAGGATGCCCCCCGCCCAGCAGAGGCTGCGCAACGGCGGCAGGTTGGCCACGTAGGCGCCGATGTAGCCCAGGCGCAAGAGCGGATGCAGCCAGGCGGCCGCCAGGGCCAGGGCCGCCGGGGCCGAACCGCCCTGGGCCGCCACCAGGGCCAACAGGCAGGCGGGAGCATGGAGGCTGAAGGCCTCGAAGCAGTTCTGGTGGGCCCAGTTGGCCCGCTTGCCCCAGGCCGGCAGGCGCTCAAACATCGCCCGGGGTGCGGCCAGGTCCGCCGGGGTGAAGTCCGCCTGGGAGCGGGCGGCCCCCAGGGGAATCAGGCTGGCCACCACCACCGCACCCGAGAGCACCAGCGACCAGCCGTAGGCGGCCCCCATGGCCACCGGCGAGGCCACCGGCAGGGACAGGGCGGCCAGCAGGGCCAGGGGCGGCAGCGACAACAGCATGGCGACGGCGAAATCCGGAGGCCTCTTTTCTAGGCTGGCCGGGCGCCGCCCCAGGAGCCCACCCCATGGCTGAGACCTACAGCTTTGACGTCGTGTCTGACTTTGATCGCCAGGAGCTGGTCAACGCCCTGGATCAGGTGCGCCGGGAGGTGGGTCAGCGCTACGACCTCAAGGACTCGAAGACGGAGATTGATCTGGAGGAGGCCAGCCTGACGATCACCACCGCCAGCGACATGACCCTGGAGGCGGTGGCCGATGTGCTGCGCCAGAAGCTGACCAAACGCAACCTGTCGCTCAAGATCCTCGACTTCCAGACCGCCGAACCGGTGGGCGGCAACCGGCTGCAACAGGTGGTGAAACTGCGCAAGGGACTGAGCCAGGAGCTGGCCAAGAAGCTCTCCAAGAAAGTGCGCGACGAGCTCAAGAAGGTGACCGTGGCCATCCAGGGCGACACCCTGCGGGTCACCGGCAAGAGCAAGGACGATCTGCAGCAGGTGATCCAGCTGCTCAAGGGCGAGGACCTGGAGGTGCCACTGCAGTTCGAGAACTACCGCTGATTCCCTTGGAAGTTGGGGGGCTGGGCCTGGACTGGAAGTCGTTGGGGATGGGCATGGCGCAGGACGGGAGGCTGACCGGCGGAGCGGAGCCAGGTCCGGGCGCGGCCAGCGACCTAATCAGGGACAGCGCGATGGCGTTCACCCGGGAGGGACCAGGGGGAGGGCAAGCCGCTGCGCCGAAGAAGGACTCCGGGCCGATCGAACGGCCCCTGGCAAGGCCCGCGTCAGGGGCTGAGGCAGGGGAACCAACCGTGGCAGAGGCTGAAGCTTGCGGGAGCGCACCTCGGTTCCCGGTGGCGGCGGGCTGGCGCTTCTGGATCGATCGGGGCGGCACCTTCACCGACCTGGTGGGTCGCTCGCCAGACGGCGAGCTGGTGGTGCGCAAGGTGCTGTCGGTGCAGCCCGAACGCGATGACGATCCGGCGATCCGGGCCGTGCGGGGGGTGCTGGGGCTGGCCGCCGATCAGCCCTTGCGGCCGGGTCTGGTGGAGGAGGTGCGCCTGGGTACCACCGTGGCCACCAACGCCCTGCTGGAGCGCCAGCTGGAGCCGGTGCTGCTGCTGATCAACCGCGGTTTCGCCGATCTGCCCGCCATCGGCGATCAACATCGCCCGGAGATCTTCGCCCTGCGGATCGAGCGCCCCGAGCTGCCGCCGCTGCGGGTGATCGAGGTGGAGGCCCGGCTGGCCGCCGATGGAAGCGAACTGGTGCCCCTGGAGACGGGGCCCCCCCTGGAAAGCCTGCTGCGCCAGGCCGAGGCGGACGGCTACCACCACGTCGCCGTGGCCCTGTTGCACAGCTACCGCCATCCGGCCCACGAGCTGGCCCTCGGCGACTGGCTGGAGCAGCTCGGTTTCGACTCGGTGCTGCTGTCCCATCAGCTCAGTCGCCAGCCCCGCCTGGTGCCGCGCCTGAACACCACGATCGTCGAAGCGGCGGTGCGGCCCACCCTGCGGCGCTATCTGGCCCAGGTGGGCGCCGCCCTGGGGCCAGCCACGCGCCTGCGGGTGATGACCTCCAGCGGCGCTCTGCAGGCGCCCGCCCAGCTGCAGGCCAAGGACACGATCCTCTCCGGCCCGGCCGGCGGCATGGTGGGAGCGGTGGCCGCGGCCCAGGCAGCGGGCCTGGGGGATCGGCCGATCGTCGGTTTCGACATGGGCGGCACCTCCACCGATGTGTTCCATTTCGATGGATCCCGCGGCGAAGACGCCTGGGAGCGAATGGCGACGACCGAGATCGCCGGGCTGCAGGTGCAGGCGGCCATGCTGCCGATCCACACGGTGGCCGCAGGCGGGGGCTCGATCTTGCGGGCCGATGCTCAGCGGCTGCAGGTGGGGCCCCACTCCGCCGGGGCTGACCCCGGCCCGGCCTGCTATCGGCGCGGCGGCCCCCTGACGGTGACCGATGCCAACCTGCTGCTGGGGCGCCTGCCGGCGAGGGCGCTGCCCGCCGTTTTCGGCCCCGGGGGCGACCAGGGGGCCGATCCGGCGGTGGTGCGCCAGCGGTTCGGCGAGCTGGCGGCGGCCCTGGGCCAGGACCGCAGCGCGGCGGAGCCCCTGGCCCTGGAACGGCTGGCCCAGGGCGCACTGACGATCGCCAATGAGCGGATGGCGGAGGCGATCCGGCGCATCTCGATTCAACGGGGCCATGACATCCGCGGCGCTGTGCTGGTCTGCTTCGGCGGCGCCGGCGGCCAGCACGGCTGTGCCCTGGCCAGCAGCCTGGGCATCGAGCGGGTGCTGATCCATCCCCTGGCCGGTGTGCTCTCCGCCTGGGGGATCGGCCTGGCGCGCCAGAGCCAACGGCTCGAGCGCTGCCTGCGCCAGCCCCTGGAGACGGTTTGCCGCAGCGATCTGCTGACCTGCATCGCCGACCTCAGCGCCGAAGCCCGCAAGTCCCTGGCCGAAGCCGGCGACCTGGGCCCGGGCACCGCGGTGCGGCAACTGGTGCGGGTGGAGCTGCGCTATCCGGCCAGCGATGGCGGCCTGGAGCTGGGCCTACCGGAATCCCTGTTGCAGGACGGGATGGGCAACGGCCTGGAGTCCGGCCCGGTGAACGAGCTGCAGGCAAGCGAGCGCCATGCAACGGCCGTGGACGAAATGTCCTGGTTGGCGCCGCTGCGCCAGGAGTTTGAGGCCCTGCATCGCCGCCGCTTCGGCTACGTGGTGGCGGGGGAGCCGTTGGTGCTGGAGCGGATCGAGGTGGAGCTGATCGCCGAGCCTGGTGAGCCGATGCCTGGGGACGAACAGGAGCCAGCGCAGCCCCGGGCGAGCTCGGCGCCGGGCATGGGCCAGGCCGCACCAGCCCAGACGTCACGGGCCCAGGCGTCGACCACCGGCAACCGGACCACGCGCCTGTGCCTGCCACAGGATGGGGACATGGTCTGGCAGCCGGTGCCGCTGTGGCAACGGCAGCAGCTCAGGCCGGATCAGCAGCTGGAGGGGCCGGCCCTGGTGCTGGAGGGCACGGGCGCCACGGTGCTGGAGCCCGGCTGGAGCGCCCGGGTGCTGGCCCGCGGCGAGCTACTGCTGGAGCGCATCGCCGCATCGGGGGCCCAGCCCAGCCCAGCGGTCGCCAACCGCCGGCCCTCAGGTCACGGGCCGGAGGCAACCACCCGCAACCTGGAGCCACCGCCAGCCAACCCCCTGAAGCCGCAGCCAGCGGTGGCCGAACCAAAGCTGCGCACAGACGAACCTGGACCGCTCGGCGCCGATCCGGTGACGCTGGAGCTCTACAACCATCGCTTCAGTGCCATCGCCGAGCAGATGGGGGTACGGCTGCAGCAGAGCAGCCGTTCGGTGAACATCCGTGAGCGCCTGGATTTCTCTTGCGCCCTCTTCGACAGCCGCGGCCAACTGGTGGCCAATGCGCCCCACATTCCGGTCCATCTGGGCTCCATGGGCGAGAGCGTGGTGGCCCTGATGGCCGCCGTCGAGCGAGAGGAGCTGCCACCCCTGGGGCCCGGCGATGCCGTGGCCGCCAACAACCCCTACAACGGCGGCACCCACCTGCCCGACATCACCGTGATCACGCCGGTGTTCGCCGCCGGCAGCCAGGACCGTGCGGCCGAACCGCTGTTCTATGTGGCCTGCCGCGGCCATCACGCCGATGTGGGCGGCATCACCCCGGGATCGATGCCCCCCTTCAGCCGGAACATCGGCGAGGAGGGTCTGCTGCTCGACCAGGTGCCGCTAATCAGTGCCGGGTGGTTCGATGCGACGTCCTGGCGGCAACGCCTCCAGCAGGGTCGCCATCCGGTGCGAAACCCCGACAGGCTGATCGCCGATCTGCAGGCCCAGGTGGCCGCCAACCAGCTGGGGGTGGCGGAGCTGCAGCGGCTGATGGCCCGCCAGGGCGTGGCGGAGGTGAGGGCCTACATGGGCCATGTCCAGACCAACGCCGCTGAGGCGGTCCGCGGCGTGATCGATCGGCTGAGCAACGGCGCCTGGCACGTCGACCTGGACGATGGCGGCCGGATCCAGGTGGCGGTGCGGATCGACCACCGGCACCGCCGGGCGCTGGTGGACTTCAGCGGCACCTCCCCCCAGCAGAGCGGCAATGCCAATGCCCCATTGGCGATCACCAAGGCGGCCGTGCTGTACGTGTTCCGCTGCCTGGTGGGCCGGGCGATTCCCCTCAATGCCGGCTGTTTCGAACCGATCGACCTGGTGGTGCCGCCGGCCAGCCTGCTCCGACCCGATCCACCGGCGGCGGTGGTGGCGGGCAACGTCGAGACCTCCCAGGCCGTGGTCAATGCCCTGTTCGGCGCCCTGGGGGTGATGGCCGCCGCCCAGGGCACGATGAACAACCTCAGCTTCGGCAACGACCGCTGCCAGTACTACGAGACGATCTGCGGCGGCACCGGCGCCGGCGTGCTGGCCGATGGCTCCGGTTTTGCCGGCGCCAGTGCCGTGCAGAGCCACATGACCAACTCCCGGCTCACCGACCCCGAGATCCTGGAGGATCGCTACCCGGTGCGGCTGGAGCGCTTCGCGATCCGCCGCGGCAGTGGCGGCGCCGGCCGCTGGAGTGGCGGTGATGGCGTGGTGCGCTGGCTGCGCTTCCTGGAGCCGATGACGGCGGCGATCATCTCCGGCTGCCGCCGGGTGGCTCCCTTCGGCCTGGCCGGTGGATGTCCCGCCCAGGCGGGCCGCAACAGCGTCGACCGGGCCGATGGCAGCCGCGAAGAGCTGGGCTGTTCGCTCCAGTTGGCGATGGCGGCGGGCGATCTGCTCAGAATAGAGACCCCCGGTGGCGGTGGCTATGGCCCAGCCGATTGAGCCGCTGGGCGCCGCAGGAAAGGACCCTGTTCAGTTGGCCCCGGAAGGGGCAGTGGGGGCAGGTGCGCTAAGGACGTTGACCGCCGAGAAGCCCAGGCCGATGGCGAACAGGGTGCCGATCGCCCAGATGCTGTCGCTGGGCCATTCGACCACCAGCATGCCGCCGAGCACCACGGTGACGATGCCGTCGAGTAGCACCAGGCCCCGGGCGGGAATCGGGCCGGAGGCGGCCGAGGCCAGCTCCATCACCCCTTCAGCCACCAGCAGGAAGCCCAGGAACAGGGTGAGACTGATGGTGCTCTCGATCGGGAAGGCGATACACCACAGGCCGCCCACCACGTAGAGCGCGCCAGACAGGGCCCGGAAGATCTTGCCGCGGGTGTCGGCCGCACCGCTGAGCCGCAGCAACTGGGAGATGCCGGCCACCACGGCGGCGCTGCCCAGCAGGATCGTCAACAGGGTGGCCGACACGAACGGCAGCGCCAGGGAGAGGCCCGCACCAGCGGCAAGCAGGCCGGCGGCAATCCAACGCATGGTGGGGGAGGCCGGTGCGGTCACTGGGATTTTGAGAAAAGGTCGGCTCAACCTAATCCGGGTCTCACCTGTTGGTCGGCCGCAGGGGAGGTTGTGGGCAGGGGCAAACACAACCGCGAAGCCGGTGCCCGGCCCGGACGGGGCCCGGGGCCGGCCCCCTCACTCCAGCCCTGCCGCCAGGGCGTGATACGCCGGCTTCTTCATCAGCAGGCGGCTGCAGTAGGCGCCGATCACCGCCGCCAGCACGACGCCGGGTAGCAGTTGCTGGTCGCCGGCCAGGCGCAGGGCAAACACCACGCTCAACACGGGCAACTGGGTGGCTCCGGCCAGGGCCGCCGCCATGCCCAGGGCGAGACCCATCAGCCCCAGCCCCGGCAGATGGCTGACGCCCTGCCCCAGCACGGCGCCGATGGCAAAGGCCGGATCAATCAATCCCCCCGGCACACCCGCCCCCAGGGCCAGGCAGGGGCCGATCATCCGGGCCAGGAGCAGGCCGGCGGTGGGCAGATCGGCATCGGGATGGCCGATCATCCAGGCCATCAGCACTTCGCCATCGCCATTGGCGCCGCCGCCCGTGAGCTGGGTCAGAGCCGCCAGCAGCAGGCCCAGCAGCAACCCCAGGCGCAGGGGATAGCGGCGGACCATCGGGGTGAGGCGCTTCGTGGTCTCCAGCAGCATGCGGCCGAACCCGGCGCCCAGCAGGCCGGCGCCCAGGCCCAGGGGGAGGGCCCAGAGCAGCTGCCAGGATTCGACGCTGCCGTCCTGCAACAGACCCAGGGCAAACTCCGGCTGGCCGCCCAGGTTGCTGAAGCCGGCGGCGGTGACGCAGGCCAGCAGAGCCGGCCAGATCAGGCGGGCGTCAAAGCGGCTGGTGAGCTCCTCGGCCACGAACACCAGGCCCACCAAGGGCGTGTTGAAGCCCGCCGCCAGGCCGGCGCCGCCCGCCAGGGCGATCAGATCGGTGCGGCCCAGGGACTGAAACCAGCGCGGGAAGCGTTGTTGTAGGCGGTAGGCCACCGAAGCTCCGACATGCACCACCGGCCCCTCCCGGCCCAGGGGCAGCAGGGCGAGGGTGGCGATCGACCAGAGCATCAGGCGCTGCACGGTGGCCCTGGGGGCCAGCAGAGCGGCGGCCCGCTGGGGATGCTCCATGGCCACCATGGTCTGGGGGATGCCGGAACCGGCCGCCTGCGACCAGATCCCGGACTGAAGCCAGAGCAGCACGGGCATGACCAGCACCGGGGAGCAGGCCATCGCCCGCGTGATCGGTTGCCAGCCGCCGCCGGAAAAGCGGGGCAACAGTTGCAGCAACTGATCCTGGGCCCGATCCAGCAGGTTGAGGGGCAAGCAGGCCAGAGCGACCGCCAGAGCCACCACCACGATCGGCAGCAGGCGGGCCAGGGCCGCCTTCAGCGCGGGAGGGCCAGGCATCAGCGGGCGTTGCTCAACGGGACCCCATCATCGACGCTGATGCTCGGCGCCATTGCATCACCGCGGGCATTCCCTCACCGGCATCGACGCGACGGCATCGGAGCTGAGGACAACAAGGCTGATGGCCGCTACGGTCCAAGCGCCAACACTTGATGGGATCGACACCAGTGATTGGATCGAGACCAGCTCAGGCTGCAGCTTCGAGCTGATCGAACACCTCGCCGGCGGCGAGCAGGGCGTTGGTGGCGGCGGGGAAGCCGGCATAGGCAATCATCTGGGTGATGATTTCGATGACTTCCTCTTTTGAAGCACCGCAATGGAGGGCGGCGGCGATGTGAAGTTTCAGCTGCGGACTGGAGAAGCCCTGCACCGTCAGTGCCGCCACCGTACAGAGCTCGCGCACCCTGGGATCGAGAACCTGGCGGGTGTAGAGCTCACCATAGGGAAACTCCACATTCACCTTGGCGAACTCCGCAGAGATCGCCTCAATTCGCCCGATCAGCTGATCGGCCTGGGGGCCGAGATGGCGCCTCATCTCCTCAAGACCCTTGGCATAGAGCTTCGAATGCTGTCCCATGATCTGGCGTGCTATCTGAAGAATGGAGTCTTTTGGATTGAGTTCTTTGGGTTGAAGTCTTTGGATTGGATCCTGTGGATGGGGCTTTTGGGTTGGGGCTTTTGGGTTTGGACCGGTGGATAGGACGTTATCTGGACCTGTCGCCAGGGCGCTGACGCTGGCCCTGTCATCAGAGCCTGGAACCAGCTTAGTGGCCGGTTCTGCGTAGTCCTGACCGGTGTCCGGCGATGGACCTGCTGATTCTCAGCACCACACCTCAAGATCCACCACGGATGCGTGACTGCCTGGGTCGGGCCATCCCATTTGCCTCTCGCCCAGCCGGCGCCAGGGAACAGACGGATCCCACCGCGTCAGGGCGTTGCACAGCGCCACTACGGCCCGACTTGTTGCGCTGGCCTGCCCCCGCCATCCGCTCCCGGTTCGACGTGCTGGCCGTCGATCAGAAACCGTCGCCATCTCCCAGATAGGACGCCCGCAGTTCGGCGTTGGTCAGCAGCTCCCCGGCCGTGCCGGCCAGACGCACCGCACCGGCTTCAAGCACCAGACCCCGATCGGCGATCTCCAGGGCGGCATGGGCGTTCTGCTCCACCAGCAGCATGGTCAGGCCGTCGGCGTGCAACGCGGCCAGGGTGCCCATCACCTCCGCCACCAGCTTCGGGGCCAGGCCCAGGCTGGGTTCATCCAGCAGCAGCAGGCTCGGCCGGGCCATCAGCGAGCGGGCGATCGCCAGCATCTGCTGCTCTCCCCCCGAGAGGCTGCCGGCCAACTGCAGGCGCCGTTCCGCCAGCCGCGGAAACAGTCCGTAGCAGCGCTCCAGATCCTCAGCGATGCCGTCCCGGTCCCGACGCAGCCAGGCCCCCAGCTCCAGGTTGGCGGCCACGCTCTGGCGGGCCAGCACCCGGCGCCCCTCCGGGCAGTGGCCGATGCCGAGCTTCACCGTGGTCTCGGGCCTGAGGCCGGCCAGGTCGGCGCCGCGCCAGTGAATGCTGCCGGCACTGGGGCTGACCAGGCGGGAGATCGCCCGCAGGGTGGTGCTCTTGCCGGCACCGTTCGCCCCCAGCAGGGTGACCAGTTCCCCCTGCCGCAGGCTCAGGTCCACGCCCCGCAGCGCCGTGATCGCGCCGTAGCGCACCGTGACCCGGCGC
Organism: Synechococcaceae cyanobacterium ELA739; assembly: GCA_037127935.1. Taxonomy (GTDB): domain Bacteria; phylum Cyanobacteriota; class Cyanobacteriia; order PCC-6307; family Cyanobiaceae; genus Cyanobium. The sequence goes on along the minus strand of JBAXXM010000006.1, from coordinate 96,975 downwards.
AGCTCCAGCAGCGGCCCATCCGCGGCGGCGAGGGCGTGGGCGGCCGTCATCGCGAACTCCCCAGATAGGCCTCGATCACCCTGGGGTCGTGGCGCACGATCTCGGGGGTGCCCAGGGCGATGCGTTCGCCGAAGTTCAGCACCGCCAGCCGATCGCAGAGGCGCATCATCAGCGGCACGTGGTGCTCAATGATCATCACGGTCAGATCGAAGCGCGCCCGGATCGTGCGGATCAGGTCGCAGAGGTCGTTCTTCTCCGCCGGATTCATGCCGGCAGCGGGCTCATCCAACAGCAGCAACTGCGGCTCGGTGGCCAGGGCGCGGGCCAGCTCCAGGCGGCGGCGCTCGCCGTAGGGCAGACCGGCCGCCGGCAGGTCGGCTTCATCCGCCAGACCGACCAGGGCCAGCAGTTCCACGGCCCGTTGGCGGAGCTGGCGCTGGTGCTGCCGTTCCCTGGGGTTGCCCAGCAGGGCGTCCACCAGGGGACTGGCGGCCCAGCGGTGCAGGCCCACCAGCACGTTGTCGCGGACCGAGAGGCTGTCGAACAGGCGCAGGTTCTGGAAGGTGCGGGCCAGGCCGAGGCGGCTGAGCTGGTCAGGGCGGGAGGCCTGGATCGGCTGGCCGTGCCACAGCACCCGGCCGGCACTGGCCGGTGTCAGGGCGGAGATGGCATTGAACAGGGTCGTCTTGCCGGCGCCGTTGGGGCCGATCAGGCCGAAGATCTCCCCCGGGCGCACCGCCAGCGAGACGTTGTTCAGGGCCAGCAGCCCGCCGAAGCGGCAGCTGAGCCCCTCCACCTCCAGCAGCGCCGGCGTGCCGCTCATCGCCCCGTTCCCCTGGCGCGGACCAGCCGCTGCCCCAGCCAATGCAGCCGCTGCGGCGTGATCAGGCCCTGGGGGAACAGCACCGGGCCCAGCAGGATCACCAGGCCGAAGACGATCAGGCGCAGATCGCCCACCGGTCGCAGCAGCTCCGGCAGGGCCGTCAGCGCCAGGCCCCCGATCACCGGGCCCAGCCAGGTGCGCGAACCGCCGAAGACCACGAAGGCCAGGGTGGTGATGCTGGCGTCGAAGCTGCCCAGCTTGGCGTTCCAGGAGTTGAGGAAATGGGCCGCCAGGGCGCCGGTCAATCCGGCCAGCACCGCACTGAACACAAAGGCGCGCAACTTGACCTGGGCCGTGTCGATGCCGACGCTGGCGGCGGCCAGTTCGTCGTCGCGGATGGCCGCCATCGCCCGGCCCAGGCGCAGCTGCTCCAACCGCTCGCACAGCCAGCAGACCAGGGCCAGCAGCACCAGGGTGAAACCGTCGTAACCGGAGGCCGACGCAAAGGGCTGGGGGATGCCGAAGATGCCGAGGGCACCGCCGGTGAAGGGGAGATTGAGGTTGAACACCCGCAGGATCTCCACCAGGGCAATGGTGGCGATGGCCAGATAGATGCCCCGCAGCCGCAGGACCACCGCGCCGATCCCCTGGGCCAGCAGACCGGCCAGCAGCGCGGCCAGTCCCATTTCCAGCAGCAGGGCCGGCAACGGCGAGGTGGCACCGGTTCCGGCGAAAGCCGGCACCCGGGTGGAGAGCAGGGCTGCGACGGTGCCGCCGATGGCGTAGAAGCCCGGGGTGGCCAAGGACAGCTGGCCGCAGCGCAGGGGCAGATACACCGACAGGGCCAGCAGGGCGCCGATCAGCATCTGTTCCAACAGGCCCGCATCGATCGCCATGGCTCAGACCTTCGTGCCCAGGGGGCGTCCCAGCAGGCCCTGGGGCCGCAGCAGCAGGATCAGGGACAGGAAGCCGTAGGCCACGGCGTCCTTCCAGCCGGACCATTCCGCCGGAACGAATGCCTCGGCCAGGCCGATGATCAGGCCGCCGAGCATGGCGCCGGGCACACTGCCGAGCCCGCCGAGCACCAGCACCCCCAGGGCCTTGAGGCCGTAGCTGATGCCGAAGTAAGGCCCGGCGATGCTGACGCTCAGGCCCACCAGGCCGCCGGAGACACCGGCCAGGAAGCCGCTGATGCCGAAGGCCAGGCGGATCATGCCGTCGCTGTCGATGCCGAGCAGCTGGGCGGTGACCGGATCCTCGGAGACGGCCTGCAGGGCCTTGCCGCTACGGCTGCCCTCCAGCCAGACACTCAGCAGCACCAGCAACACGGTAGCGATCGCCAGCAGCAGCACCTGCACGGTGCGCACCCGGGCCCCGGCGATGTTCAGCGCAGCCGGCAGGAAATGCAGGGTGTTGGTAGGGATCGCATAGCTTTCGGCCCCCATCAGCAGCTGGATCAGATTGACCAGGATCACGCCGGCCCCCAGGCTGGAGATCAGGGCCAGCAGGGAATCGGCACCGCGCTGGCGCAGGGGGCGAAAGGCCACCCGCTCAATCAGCAGGGCCACCAGCGCCGAGGCCAGGCCGGCCAGGGGCAGGGCCAGGGCGAAGGGCAGGGCCACGGGCAGCTGCAACCCGGCCAGCAGACCATTGGCGCCGACCTGGCCGCCGATCAGCAGATAGGTGAAGTAGGCCCCGAGGGTGAAGACGGCCCCGTGGGCGAAGTTGATCACCCCCAGCACCGAGAACACCAGGGTGTAGCCCAGCGCGAACAGGGCATAGACCGCCCCCAGCGACAGGCCATTGAGCAGCAGCTGAATCAGATCCATCGCCGACTCCCTGGGATCGTTGCCGTGGCTTTGGCCAAGGTTCCGGCGAACGGCCTGGCCCTCGCCAGCGCAGGGCAGGTCGCGGAGGGCCCAGCTGGGCCTGGCCTGGCGAGGCCCGCATGCCATGGCCGGCGATGCCCACGGTCCGGGGCCATGCCGTCAGGGGAGCAGGGCAAAACGACCGCTCTTGCCATCGGCGTTCATGCGCACCTGGGCGACGAAGAAGTCCTTCTGGATCACCTCACCGCTGGGGGTGAAGCGAATCGTGCCCAGGGGCGTCTGATAGGTGCCGGAGAGGATTTCAGCCATCAACGCCTGGCGGGCCTCGGCGAGGATGGTGCCCTTCAGGGGCTGGCGGCGATCCAGCCGTTGCAGGGCTTCGGCCACCACCTGCAGGGCCGTCCAGGCCTGGGCCGTGAGCTGGGGCGGAATGGCGCCGCCCTGGCTGGCCTTGAAGCGACGCAGGAAGGCGGCATTGGCCGGGGACTGGAGTTCGGGGCTGTAGGCCTGGGCGATCAGGATGCCGTCGCAGTACTTCTGACAGATCGGATAGATGTTGGGCGTGTTCATGCCATTGCCCACCACGATCGCGCCCTTGTAGCCCAGTTCCCGCAGCTGGCGAATCATGTTGCCGCCATCGACGGCCTGCAGGGAGAGCACCACCAGATCGGGCTTCTGCTGCAGGGCGGCACTGATCTGGCTCTGGAAGTCCTGGTCGTTGAGCTGGGTGCGCTGCACCGTGACCGGCTTGAGCCCCTTGGCCGTCAGGGCCTTCTGGAAGATCGTCGTCTCGGCGGTGCTGTAGGCGTCGTCCTGGGCGTAGAAGACGGCCGCCCGTCGGATCTGGGGATGGAGCTGCAGTGCTTTAGCGATCGAGAGCGGCGCGATCACCGAGCTCTGGGCGGAGACGCGGCTGATGAAGTGGCCGATCTCCGGGATGCCGGTGGCGGTGTTGGAGGGGGCCACCACCGGCACGCCGTGGCGCTGGGCGATCGGGTCGGCGGAGAAGGCCTGCTGGGACAGGGTGGGGCCGATCAGGGCGATCACCCCCCGGTTGATCTGCAGGGTGAAGGCGGCATTGGCGCCGGGTTCATCGCTGCCGCTGTCCTCAATCTTGAGGTTCAGGGGCTTGCCGTTGATGCCCCCCTTGCCGTTGAACTCCGCCAGGGCCAGGGTCAGCCCCGTGTTCTGGTCCTGGCCGTAGGCACTGGCGTTGCCGCTGAGGGCCAGCACCGCCCCCAGGGGCACCCCCTGGCTGAGGTTGACCGGCTGCTGGGCCAGGTCGGGACTGCCGCAGCCGGCCAGCCCCCAGGCGGAGCCCAGCACCCCCAGGCCCACCGCCATCCACCTGGCGCGGCCCGTGCGGAGCCGGCGGGGGGAAGCGCCAACCTGGGGCCTGGGACGAGGGGCCATCAGGCGATCTGGGCGAAGGCAGACCGGAAGGCCTCGAGCGTGGCGTCGATGTCGGCGTCGCTGTGGGCCAGGGAGGTGAAGCCGGCCTCGAACGAGCTGGGGGCCAGGTACACACCCCGCTCCAGCATTGCCCGGTGCAGCTTGCCGAAGCGGGCATTGTCGGTGGCCTTGGCCTCCTCAAAGTTGCGCACCGGCCCCTCGCACAGGAAGAAGCCGAACATGGCGCTGATGCTGCCGCCGCAGTAGGGCAGGCCGGCATCGCGGGCCGCCTGGCCGATGCCGTCGCTGAGGCGCTTGGTGATCGACTCCAGCCGCTCGTAGCTGCCGGGCTGCTTGAGCAGCTCCAAGGTCTTGATGCCGGCGGTCATCGCCAGGGGATTGCCACTGAGGGTGCCGGCCTGATACATCGGCCCGGCGGGGGCCACCATCGCCATGATGTCGGCCCGGCCGCCGTAGGCGCCCACCGGCAGACCGCCGCCGATCACCTTGCCCATGGTGGTCAAATCGGGGGTGATGCCGAACTTGGCCTGGGCGCCGCCATAGCTGATCCGGAAGCCGGTCATCACCTCGTCGAAAACCAGCAGGGCGCCGTGCTCGCGGGTGATCTCGCGCAGCCCCTCGAGGAAGCCAGGCTCCGGGGTGATGAAGCCGGCATTGCCCACCACCGGCTCGAGGATCACACCGGCGATCTCGCCGGCGTTTTCAGCGAACAGCTGCTTGACGGCCTCGAGATCGTTGTAGGAGGCCGTGAGCGTGCTGGCGGTGGTGGTGCGGGGCACACCGGGGGAATCGGGCAGGCCGAGGGTGGCCACCCCGGAGCCGGCCTTGACCAGGAACATGTCCGCGTGGCCGTGGTAACAGCCCTCGAACTTGATGATCTTTTCGCGGCCGGTGAAGGCGCGCATCAGGCGCAGCACCGACATGCAGGCCTCGGTGCCGCTGTTGACGAAGCGCACCATCTCGACCGAGGGCACCGCCGCGATCACCAGCTCCGCCAGCTGGTTCTCCAGCACACAGGGGGCGCCGAAACTGGTGCCCTTGTCGAGGGCCCCGTGCAGGGCGGCGATCACCTCGGGGTGGGCATGGCCGCAGATGGCCGGGCCCCAGCTGCCGACGTAATCGATGTAGCGGTTGCCGTCCACGTCCCAGGCGTAGGCGCCCTTGACATGGTCAAAGACGATCGGCTGGCCGCCGACCGATTTGAAAGCCCGCACCGGTGAACTGACGCCCCCGGGCATCAGCTTCTGGGCGGCGGTGAAGATCTCCTGGGAGCGGGTGGTGTTGAGCACAGGAGTCGAAACGGGCGCTGTGGGAGAAGCCGACAAGACGGAATCCGCGGACGGAGGGACTGAACAGTGGCCCATCCTGACGCAGAAGCGGGCGGATCCGCTTTCGCTCTGTAAGTTCGTGTGGCAATGGCGTGGGTTGATGGCCTCCAGCCTGGCCGCTTCCGAAGCCCTTTCCGGGGGTCTCACGATCGACTGGCACCATCTGGCCAGGCAATGCCGCCGGGTGTTACCCAAGCGGGCCGTGATCAGCGCCCGCCAGGAGCTGCTGACCTACGACTCTGACGGCCTGACCCTGCACCGCTATCAGCCGCCCCTGGTGGTGCTGCCGGAAACCACCGAGCAGGTGGCCGCCGTGGTGCGTCTCTGCCACGACCAGGGCATTCCGTTTGTGGCCCGGGGCAGCGGCACCGGCCTCTCCGGCGGCGCCATGGCCGAGAACCCCGCCCTGGTGATCGGCACCAGCCGCATGCGCTCGATCCTGAAGGTGGATCTGGCCAACCGGCGCATCACCGTGCAGCCCGGGGTGATCAACAGCTGGGTGACCCGGGCCGTGAGCGGTCAGGGCTTCTATTACGCCCCCGATCCCTCCAGCCAGGTGGCCTGCAGCATCGGCGGCAATGTGGCCGAAAACTCCGGCGGCGTGCACTGCCTCAAATACGGCGTCACCAGCAACCACGTGCTGGGACTGGAGGTGGTGCTGCCCGATGGCCAGATCACGACCCTGGGGGGGAATCTGGCCGAGATGCCCGGCCTGGATCTGCGCGGCGTGTTCATCGGCAGCGAAGGCACCCTGGGCATCACCACCGCCGTGACCCTGCGGCTGCTGCACAACCCGGAGAGCGTGGCAGTGCTGCTGGCCGATTTCACCTCGATGGAGGCCGCCGGGCAGGCGGTCACGGCCGTGACGGCGGCGGGGGTACTGCCAGCCGGCATGGAAATGATGGATCGCCTCTGCATCGAGGCGCTCAACGCCTACTTCGGCACCAATGAGTACCCGAGCGATGCGGCGGCCGTGCTGCTGATCGAGCTCGATGGCCAGGAGCAGGAGGTGGCGGCCTCGGTGGCCCTGGCCTCCCAGCTGTGCCGCCAGGCCGGCGCCCGCACGATCCGCGAAGCCCGCGATGCCGACCAGCGGGCCCAGCTCTGGAAGGGGCGCAAGTCGGCGATCTCGGCCTTGGGGCGCCGCTTCCCCAACTACTACCTGCAAGACGGGGTGGTGCCCAGGGGCGCCCTGCCGCAGGTGCTGGCGGCGATCGAGCGGCTCAGCGCCAGCCATGGCCTGCCGGTGGCCAATGTCTTCCATGCCGGCGACGGCAACCTGCACCCGCTGATCCTCTACCGGGCCGGCGAGCCGGGGGTGAACGAGCGGGTGGAGGCCTTGGGCGGCGCGATCCTGCGGCTGTGCCTGGATGCGGGCGGCAGCATCACCGGCGAACACGGCGTCGGCATCGACAAGCGCTGCTACATGGACTGGATGTACAGCCCCGACGATCTCGCCACCATGACCCTGGTGCGCGAGGCATTTGATCCGCAGGGCCTCGCCAATCCCGGCAAGTTGTTTCCCACCCCCGCAGGCTGCGCCGAATCCCTGTCGCGTCGCCGCGAGCTAGCTGACGGGGCAAGCCTTGAGGTGTTTTAGACCCCAGGACCAAGGCCCTTCGCTGACCAGGCGATGACCGCGCTGACCGGACTGAATCTGCTCGCTCTGACCCTGGCCGGCGTGGCCGCCGGGCTGGTGAATGCCCTGGCGGGCGGCGGCTCCCTGATCAGCTTTCCGGCCCTCACTGCCGTGGGTCTGCCACCCCTGCTGGCCAATGTGACCAACACGGTGGCCCTGTTCCCCGGCTATCTGGGCGCCACCCTGGCCCAGCGCCGCCAGTTGGCCGGCCAGGGCCGGCGCCTGCGCCAACTGCTGCCGGTGAGCGCCCTGGGGGGCCTGGCGGGTGGCCTGCTGCTGCTCCACACCAGCAGCCGCCTGTTTGACCAGCTGGTGCCCTGGCTGATCCTCAGCGGCTCGCTGCTGCTGGCGATCCAGGGGCGGGTGCGGGCCTGGGTGGTGGCGCGCTCCGGGCGCCATGGCGGCAGCCCTTCGGAGCGCTGGGCCAGCCTGCCGGTGTTGGCGGCGGCGGTGTACGGCGGCTATTTCGGCGCCGGCCTGAGTGTGATCGTGCTGGCGGTGCTGGCCATGACCCTGGAGGACGACCTGACCCGGCTGAATGGCCTCAAGCAGGCCATCGCCTTCGTCACCAACCTGGCGGCGGCCGCCCTGTTTCTGGGGTCCGGCCAGCTGTCCTGGCCGGCGGTGCTGGTGATGGCCAGCGGTGCCGTGGTCGGGGGCGCCCTCGGCGGTCGGCTGGCCGGCCGCATCAATCCCGAGGCCTTACGCGCCGTGGTGGTGAGCGTGGGGCTGGTGGTGGCAGTGGTCTATTTCGTGCGTTGAAACCAGGCAGGCGCCTGCATGCGACAGATGGGCGATTGAGGACCACCAGCTCAGCAATGCCGCCCTGTTTGAGCTGCTCGACGCAGGAGCACCACAGCCGACCTGCCGGATCTCCATGTCTGGCTGGCATTGGCCTGCCCCGACCACACCCATCGCCGGAACGCCGTTCATGACTGGGAACAGCTGGCTGCCCAAGAGGTGCTGTTCTGCTGGAAGCCATCTGCCAGAAGCCGATGGAGCGGCCATGGCGCGCACCACGAAGAATCCACACCAACCACACCCGACCAATCCCTGATGATTGACTGGCGCGTCACCCCAAGCCGGGAGGCCTCCAGGTCAAGGTGCTCCACCTGGCAGGCCCTAGCGGCGAACAGCCTGCAGGGAGCAGACCGCAATTCAGCTGGCATGCCGCTGTAGCTGATCGGCGGAGGATTGCAGCCCGCCGAGAATCGTGGCAGCCAGCTGTTCGGGGAATCCGGGTGGAAGTTGCGCTCGCACTGCCGTGATCGCTCCAGAGGTGCGGGTCACCAGATCTGACACCAGGATGTCGGCCTCGGCGCCGAGGCCCATGCGGTTGGCGGTGCTGATCAGGTGGCGGCGCTGCACCTGCAGGGGCTTGCTGGTGCGGCTCCTGTTGCCATGCCAGGCCATCGCCAACCGCAGCTCCTGCTCGGGCCACTGGCCGGCTGCCTTGCCGATCACTGGCCAGGCCGACAACACGTCGTAGTGCGGGGTGAGCCGGTAGCTGCCGCCCGGCAGCAGGAAGAAGCTGAAGTTCTTGGCGTGGCCGTCGATCGCCCGCAGCATCCAGAACAGCACCTGGGCGCGGAAGAAGGTGCGCAGATCGTCGGCCGCCTGGGCGGACTGGGCGAGCAGGGAGGCGATGGACACCATGCCAGGACCACCCTGGTTTTCGTATTTCCGCTCCGGCGGGGTGCCGGTGGCCTGGCAGCAGTCCTCCACCGGCAGCCGCAACCAGTGGCTGCCACTCGGATGCAGCCGCCGATCGAAGCGCTCGACGATCAGACAGCGCTGATCCACAAACGAGCCCAGGCTGCTGGCCGCCACCGGCAGGCCGTAGGCCGCCAGGATCCGGCCGCAGAGCCATTCGTTCTCCACCGAGCTGGAGAAATCGATCTGGCCGCTGCCCACCCGGCCCATCGGCAGCTTGAACAGATGGGTGGTGGGGGTGCTGCCCTGGGGCCGGCACCACTGGTTCCGATGCCAGAGCAGGGCCGTTTTTTCCTGGGCTCCGGCGATCGAGAGGCGCAGTTCCCCGTTGGCTGCGGCGGCGACACCCGGCAGCGGTTCGGCCACCACCCCCTGCAGAAGACGGCCGATCTCTGATTCCGAGAGTGGGGTCGCCTCAATGCGATCGAGCCCAGTGGGATCCTCCTCGGGGGGCAGCAGCTGCACCGCGCCGGCGCAGTCGCGACCCACTGCCTCCAGCAGATCAAAGGCGCTGGTGCTCCGCAGGGCAAAGCCCCTCTGCAGGCGACGCAGGATGGCGTCGTTATCGGGCAGCAGGTTGGCGAACCACTGCTCCACCTGTTCTCCCCGCAGTTCGGGATTGCCCAAGCCGACCGGCAACGAGAGCGACAGGGGCCGGAACTGGGGCGACGCCAGCCAGGCGGGGTCATAGCGGAAGTCCTGCGGGCCCCGCCTCGGCACGCTCCAGTGACCCACCCGCTCACCGTTCATCCAGACGGCCAGCTGCCGCCTGTGGCTGGGCCGGCCCATCACCACTCCGCCGATTCAGGGGCGCCTCGGCGCGATCGCACCACCAGCTCCAGATCGAGGGCGGCCAGGATCAGCAGCAACCGCTCCAGAGTGAAGCGGCCTGGATTGAGCTCCAGGGCCGAAAGGCGCGCCTGGCTGAGGCCACCGGCCTTCTGCGCCAGCAACTTCTGACTGAGGCCCCGCTGGCGCCTGAGGCCCACCAGCAGCTGGGCCAGCTGGGAGGGGGCATGGATGACCTGCTCCTCGGAGACCATCTTCCCGGCAACCATCCCCTCAGCGACCATGGCGGCACTCGCATTCCGAATACTTGGAGATTACGCGCAAACCGCGTATCCGCGGAATACTTGGGACATGAATGCTCCTGGGGTGTGCGGTTCGGCGGCCCCTGCGCTGTCGCGCCCTTGGGCGCTGGGGCTGGCCAGCTCCACCATCCATTCGCGGCCCGGCCCTCGCAGCCCCACCCTCGCCCGATCAACCCACCAGCGCCTTCCCCAACCCCACCAGGGCCGCCGCGCCGATCAGGCGCATCACCCCCCACTGCCAGCGCAGCAACAGCAGCAGGCTGACCAGCAGGATCACCAGGGCCGCCGGATCGAGGCGGCCGCCGGGCAACAGGGCCGGCCGGGCGAACAGCACCGCCAGGCTGGCGATCACGCCCACCACGGCGGCAGTGATCGCCGTCAGCGGCGGCCCGAGCCGCAGGTCCTCGCGGCTGGCCTCCACCAGCGGCGCCCCGGCCAGGATGAACACGAACGACGGCAGGAAGGTGAACCAGACCACCACCAAGCCGGCCAGCAACGCCAGCGCCAGGGAGCCGCTGCCGTTCCAGCCGCCCATGAAACCCACGAAAGCCACCACCATGATCAAGGGGCCCGGGGTGGTCTCCCCCAGGGCCAGACCATCGAGCATCTCGTGGGCGCTGAGCCAGCCGTGGGTCTCCACCGCCCCCTGGGCCACATAGGGCAGCACGGCATAGGCGCCCCCGAAGCTGATCAGCGCCACCCGGGTGAAGAAGCGCGCCATCGTCGCCAGCAGCCCATCCCATCCCCCCTGCCAGCTGAGCGCGGCCAGGGGAACCGCCAACGCCAGTCCACTGACCAACAGGCTGAGCGCCAGCCGGCGCTTACTGACCAGGGCATGGGCGGGCGTGGCTGTGTCGTCGTCGTGGAGGGCCGGCCGCTCCGGTGCCGACTGTTCGGGAGCTGACTGTTCGGGAGTTGGCGCGCCGGGGCCTGGCTTGACTGGGCCTGAGGCTGAGGCGCTCGTTCGCTGAAACCAGCCCGGCCGCAGGCGCCCGCCGATCCAGCCGATCAGGGCGGCCGCCACCACCAGCAGCGGGTAGGGCAGCTGCAGCCAGACCAGGCCGAGAAAGGCGCCAACGGCGATCGCCAGCAGCAGCGGCTGGTGCAGGGTGCGCCGTCCCAGGCGCCAGGCGGCCTGCAGCACGATCGCCAGCACCGCCGGCTTCAGGGCCCAGAACAGCGCCACCAGCAGCGGTTGCTGCCCCCAGAGGGCATAGAGGCAGGACAGCCCCAGCAGCAGCAGCACCGAGGGCAGCAGAAACAGACCGCCGGCGATCAGGCCGCCGAGGTTGCCATGCATCAACCAGCCCAGATAGGTGGCCAGCTGGGTGGCCTCCGGTCCCGGCAGCAGCATGCAGTAGTTGAGCGCATGCAGAAAGCGACGCTCCGAAAGCCAACGCCGCCGCTGCACCAGCTCGCTGTGCAGCAGGGCGATCTGCCCTGCCGGCCCGCCGAAGCTCACTAGTCCCAGCTGGAGCCAGAAGCGGGCGGCGTTGGCCAGGGAAGGGGAGGCGTCCGGCACGGTGGCAAAAGGGTTGGCGTCACAGCCGTGGAGAGCGCACTCATCATCGGGCTTCCGTTCACACCCCCTGGTGGTTCAGACCACAGGGGCACCGGATCAACCCCGGTAGGACAGGGGCATCCCACCGGCCCGCCAGACCCATGAACGCCACACCCCCGCCGAACAATCTCGGACCGACCCTGCTGCTCGCCGTTGGCCTGCTGTCGTCTCCCCTGGTAGTTGGCGTCCCCCTGGTGATCGTCGCCCCGGCTGCGAAGCGCGCCAAACCTGCGCCTGCCCCCCTGGACATCAGACCATCCCCAGTCCGTCAGGGTTCGCTCGGCTTCCGAGCGCACTCAGCCCAGGAGCTGGTCCAGGATCGGCCGCAGCTGCGCGATTTCCTCCAGGAAGCCGTCATGGCCCAGGTCGCTCTGCAGACTGGTGTAGGCGGCCCCGGCCGGGAGGGCGTCGGCCAGCTGCTGCTGGCGGATCGGGGGGAAAAGGCGATCGGAGCTCACGGAGACAACATGCACACGCGCCGTGATCCGGGCCAGGGCCGCCGCCAGACCACCGCGATCGCGACCGACATCGTGGCGGCTCATCGCCCGGGTGAGGGTGATGTAGCTGTTGGCATCAAAACGCTCCACCAGCTCCTGGCCTTGGCGCTCGAGCAAGGAGACGATCGCCGCCACCGGGTCGCCATTGCCAGCCCTATCCCGGTCACTGCCGCCATCACCACAGCCATCGGCATCGCCAATCGCACGCCGATCGCGCTCAGCACCACCGTCGCCAACTCCGGCCCCATCACTACCAGCAGCGACTGCACCGTCCAGTTGCCGTTCGAACTCCCGTTCGCTGACGTAGGTCTGCAGGGCCAGCTTCCGGGCCAGGGCCAGGCCCTGACGGGGCCCCCCGGTGGAGTCGTCGTGGTAGTCGCCGCCGCAGAAGTGCGGATCCAGGCGGATCGCCTCGATCTGACAGGTGTGCATGGCGATGTTGTCGGGGCTGCAGCTGGCGGCTGTGGCCATCAGCAACAGGCTCGGGACGCGCTGGGGTGAGCCGATCGCCCACTCCAGGGCGCGCATGCCCCCCATCGAGCCACCGATGACGGCATACCAGCTCCCGATGCCCAGCTGGTCCGCCAAGGCACGCTCGGCCGCCACCATGTCGCGGATCGAGAGCGCCGGAAAACGGCTGCCGTAGGGCCGGCCATCGGCCGCCGGACTAGCGGGGCCGGTGCTGCCCTGGCAGCCCCCCAGCACATTCGGGCAGATCACGCAGAAGCGATCGGTGTCGATCGCCCGGCCCGGTCCAATCAGCCGCTCCCACCAGCCGGACTCTGCATGTCCAGCTCCGGCGGGGCCTGCGGCGTGGCTGTCGCCACTGAAGCCATGCAGCAGCAGGATGGCATTGCTGTGCTTGGCATCGAGCTCGCCCCAGCTCTCCCAGGCCAGGTTGATCGGGCCGAGACTCTGGCCCGATTCCAGCCGCAGGGGCTGCTCCGCGAAGAGCCGGCTGAAGCGGCGCTGGCCGACGGGATCCCCAGGCCGCCAACCGCCGTGGCGGCGCACGGTCCGGCCGAAGGTCTGCGGCTCAGGGCAATCGGCGCTCATGCAGCGGGATTCGGCAGGGGCGGATTGGCGGACCGATGGGCGTTAAGTCTGGCGCTTGCGGCTGTCCGAGCGGCATCAACGGCCCGAGGCTCGGCCGGGGGATCGACGGGGATGTCGGCCAGGTGGTGGAGCAACACCTCTCCCCGCTGCAGCAGCACCGCCTCACCCACCTGCAACCGGGACCAGGATTCATCGGTGGTCAGCGGTTCGGTGCTGATGATCGAGACCACATCCTGGGGATCCGCCAGCTGGGCGAAGTCAACGCTGAGATCGTCGTCGGCGAGGGTGGCGGTGCGGAAAGGGGCGCGGCGGGTGAGCCAATGCAACTTGGTCCCGGCGTAGGCGAACAGCCAGCGGCCGTTGCTGATCAGGCCGTTGAAGATGCCGCGCCGGGCCAGGGCATCGGCGCCCTGCACCAGTTCGTCGAAGATCGCCCGATCGTCTTCGGGAGTGAGCCGGCCCGCGGTGCGGGCACTCTCCAACTGCTGCAGCAACCAACAGAAGGAAGCCTCGCTGTCGGTGCTGCCCTCGGGCCGGAACGCGGCTGACAACTCGAAGCTGCCCTCCAGATCACCGTTGTGGGCAAAGATCCACTCCTGCCCCTGCCAGCGCCGGTGGAAGGGATGGCAGTTCTCCAGGGCAATCACGCCGCGGGTGGCCTTGCGGATGTGGGCGATCGAGCAGTGAGCCTTGAGCTCGAGGGCCGCCACTTCCGCGGCAATCGGCGAGAAAGCCGCCGGGCGGTCTTCGCGGTACAGACGCACACCGCAGCCATCGGGATCGAAGCTGGCCAGGCCCCAGCCATCGGCGTGATCACCCGTGACCCCTCCCCGACGGGTCAACCCGTGGAAGGAGAAGCGCATGTCGGTGGGGGTGTTGGCGCTGAGGGCCAGCAGTTCACACATGGGTGCAGGGCGTCAGCGGGTGGAGGCGAACAGCTGTTCCCAGATGCCGCCCTTGCCGAAGAACGTGCTGTTGATCTTCGCCCAGCCCCCGAAAGCCGAGGCCCCATAGATCTTGGACACGGGCGCAAAGCGATCCTGCACCTGGGCCCAGACGGCGGGATTGACGGGGCGGAAGCCCTCCTCGGCGAAGATCTTCTGGGCCTGGGGACCACTGAGGTAGGTGGCCAGGGCCTCGGCGGCCTTGCGGGTGCCGCGGCGATCGACGTTGCGATCGATCACCACCACCGGCCCCTGGATGCGGATGTTCGGGGACGGCACCACGAACGGACTTTCAAGCAGGCCCTGGCGCTTGGCCAGGATCGCCTCGTTTTCGTAGGTGAGCAGCACATCGCCGATGCCCCGCTTCAGGAACAGATCCGCCGCTTCACGCGAATCCTTGGGCAGATTGTCGACCTTGCGGTAGACGTTGCTGACAAACGACTTGGCCTGGTCTTCCGTGCCGCCGCTCTGGGTCACCGAACCCCAGAGTCCGAGGAAATTCCAGCGGGCGCCGCCGGAGGTCTTGGGATTGGCGGTGATCACGGCCAATCCTGGCTTGGCCAGATCGGACCAGGTTTTGACGGCCTTGGGATTGCCCTTGCGCGTCACGAGCGCCACCACCGACTCGGTGATGGTGCTCTGGTAGGGCAACTCCTGCTGCCAACCGGGCTGCACCAACTGGGCTTCCTGCAGCTTCTCCACATCACCGGCCAGGGCGAGGGTGGCCACATCGGCTTCGATGCCATCGATGATGGCGCGGGTCTGGACGCCGGAAGGGCCATAACTGGCGCGAACCGTCAGCGCCTGGCCGGTCCTGGCCTTCCAGTCCGCTTCGAACAGCGGCAGGATCTTGTCGTAGGGCGCCTTGGTGACGGCGTAGCTGACCAACAGCAGCTGCTGGGGCCCGCCACCGGCCTTGATGTCCGCCCCTGTTTTCGGAGAAGGGGCACAGCCCCCCAGCAGCCCTGCCCCAAGTGCAACGGCAACCAGCGCCTGGGGCAGGCGACGGCCAGGGGCGACGACAACGGCTTTAACCACGCAATGTCGATTGACAACTAGTCTTTATCCTAGACCCGAGGGAGCGCTGGAACGCGGCGCCCCCCGCAGTGGAAGACGCCGCAGCCAGCCCCCGTGACAGCGGGCTCAGCGGCTCTGGGAGAAGATCTGATCCCAGAGGCCACCCTTGTCGAAGAACCTCTTCGAGACATCCTTCCAGGCGCCCAGATCCGCCACCGTGAAGGTCTGAACCTCGGGGAACTTGCCCGCCGCATAGGCCTTGCCCTGGGGAGTCACCGGACGGAAGCCCTCGTCGACGAAGATCTTCTGGGCCGTGGGGCTGAACAGATACTTGGCAAAGGCCTGGGCCACCTTACGGGTGCCGTGCTTGTCGACGTTCTGATCGACCACCGCGATCGGCCCCTCGATCAGGATGTTGGGACTGGGCACCTTGTAGGGAGTCGTCCACTCACCGGTCTTCTTGGCCAGGATTGCCTCATTCTCATAGTTGAGCAGCACGTCCCCCTTGCGACGCTTGACAAAGGTGTCAGTGGCTTCGCGGGCGTCCTTGGGAAGCACGTCAACGTTGCGGTAGACGTTGGTGATGAAGCTCTTCGCCTTGGCTTCGCTGCCGCCGGTCTGGGTCACCGAACCCCAGAGGCCAAGGAAGTTCCAGCGGGCGCCACCGGAGGTCTTGGGATTGGCGGTGATCACGTCGACGGACTTGTTGTCCAGGTCATTCCAGCCGTTGATCTTCTTGGGGTTGCCGGGACGGGTGAAAATCGCCACCACCGAGTTGGTGATGATCGAGCGGTACAGGAACTTGCTTTCCCAGCCCTTCTTGATCAGTCCCTTGGCCTCGATCTTCTCAACGTCGGCCCCCAGGGCCAGGCCGACGACGTCGGCCTCCAGGCCATCGAGGACCGCCCGGGTCTGGCTGCCGGAGCCGCCATAGCTGGTCTTCACATCGATCGTCTGACCGGTCTTCTTCTTCCAGTCCGCCTCGAATTGGGGAATGATCCGGTCATAGGCCGCCTTGGTGACGGCGTAGCTGACCAGCAGGATCGACTGGGGAGCGCCTTGGGCCGCCGCCTGCTGGGGTGCCAGGGCCTGGGCGCCGAACAGGGCGATCGGGGCGGTGGCGAGGCCCGCCAGAGCCAGGCCGGCGGCGGCGCGTCCGCCGGGACGGTAAACAACGAAAACCACGGTTAACCGATTGGTGTACTCGTCAAATCTATGCAGCACCCCGGCCCGGGGGCGTATTCCCAACTACATCGATGGGGATCCGGTTTTCTCTTCCCTGATGGAGGCAGCGGCTGCCACAATCCCCGCATTGCTGCCGGGGAACTCCGTGGCCTTCAGCGCCAAGACCGAATACGGGATCGTCTCCCTGGTTGAGCTGGCGGCCATCTACGAGCAGGGCGGCGTGCTGCAGGTGGCCGAGATCGCCCATCGCCAGAGCATCCCCGATCGCTATCTGGAGCAGATGCTCACCAGCCTGCGCCGGGCCCGCATCCTGCGCAGCATCCGCGGCCCCAAGGGCGGCTACCAGCTGGCCCGCCCACCGGCGGATGTCACGATCGCCGACGTGGTCGGCTGCCTGGAGGGGGACCAGGCCGCCCGGGCCGCCGCCTCCCGCGACACGCCCGAATTCGATGTGCTCTCAGCCCTGCAGGAGCGCCTGGATCAGGCCCGCGCCGCCATTCTTTCGGGCACCAGCCTGCAGGATCTGCTCGAACAGCGCGATCAGCGGATCCAGGCCCAGGCGATGTACTTCATCTGAGGACGGCGTGGCGACCCGGCACGGCTGCCCACCGCCCCAGAGCGAGGCAAGATCGCGAACGAAGCGCCGAGGCGCCGAGGCGACCACCCCGACAGCCCGCGACCGCCGGCAAGGAGGGCCTCAGGCAATGGAGCCCTGGCGCGTTCAGAGCCCCAAAAACTCCGACCACCAGAGAGGCCGACCAGCGCTTTGGTCGCGATGGGCAACGCCAGGACGCCAACGCTGAAGACTGGCAAGGGAGCGCTCCAACGGGGCGGAGACCGGTTGAGATCAGCGGGCCCAGCGAAGGCGACACCGGCGCGGCGGGAGCTGGGCGTGGCAACGGCTGGACGGGAACGACGCCGCGCCGCCTGCCCGGGCCCGCAGCCGACGCCAACAGGAAAACACGCAAACCCGGTGGGCTTTAGGGCAAAAGCCGACGCTGAAGCGATTCAGGCCCGAGCCCAACCCCAGAAACACGCAGCAGGAAGCAGCCGTCGCTTAAGCACGCTTGCCCGATGGGTTTTAAGTGCTATAGTTCCGGGACCTTGCGGGGCCGCCCATGACCTGTAGTCGCCCAAGCGCCGGTTCGGGCCCGAACAGCTGTCGTCGCCGAATGCCCTCCGCCAGCGCTGCGCTGGCCGGCCACATCCCCTCCATGACCCACCCCTTTCCGCCCCGCTTGGATTCCCATGACCACCTCCCGCCAACCACAGACCCTGCGCCTGACCCTGCTGCCCAATGACGTGCTGCCCGAGGGGCTGAACTGGAAGATCCAGGACGGCTACATCCGCTCAGCCGCCTGGGATGAAGAAGGCGAATCGATCACCCTGGGCCTCTGGGGCCCGGGCGACTGGGTGACCAGTTCCTATTCCTCCCTCGCACCGGTGGAAATCCAGTGCCTCTCCACCGTGGTGGTGGAGCAATACCACCCCAGCGAAGACGAGATCCTCACCTTTCTGCGCCACCAGATCCGCAACACCGAAGAGATCTTCCAGATCAACCGCATCCGCAGTGCCGAGCATCGCCTGCTGATGCTGCTGCGTTGGATCGGCACCCGCTTCGGCCAGGTGAGCAGCAAGGGCTATCGACTGTCGCTCAAGGACATGAACCTCACCCACAAATCCCTGGCCGACATCTGCGGCCTGACCCGGGTGACGGTGACCAAAAATCTCAATCGCTACAAGGCGCTGGGCCTGCTGCAACGCGTCAGCGACGCCGATCTTCTGATTCCGATTGAGCCTCTGGTCGCTGGCTTCTGACAACAACGCTTCGCCCATTCCCTGCTGATCCAGGGACACGCTCCAGGTC
Source organism: Synechococcaceae cyanobacterium ELA739 (assembly GCA_037127935.1). GTDB lineage: Bacteria > Cyanobacteriota > Cyanobacteriia > PCC-6307 > Cyanobiaceae > Cyanobium. The sequence goes on along the minus strand of JBAXXM010000006.1, from coordinate 79,012 downwards.
TTTCCCCCCTAACCATCTGCACCTCATCCAACCCATGGCCGCCCAATACGTTCGTTCACGCCTGTCCCAGCCCCAACAGCAGCGTTATACGCTTGTGTTCAAAAATGGTGAGCTTCTGCGCCATCAGGACGCCCTCCATGTTGCCCAATACCAACAGGATGCCCGCCTATCCCATGTGCAGGCCGAGGAGCTCCACTCCAGCTGAATCGCCTCAATTCGCCACACACAAGCCCCTCTGCGGAGGGGCTTTCCCATGGTCTTCAGCGTCCAAGCCATCCCCGGGACAAGCCGCTGTCATCAGGGATCGGGCTTCCCATCAAACGCGATCAGACACCCCCCGTTACATCCAGGCGCTGCAGGTCGGCCAACGTGGTGGCAGCCAACTCCTGGGACCAGCGCTCCGCGACTTGCTGCAACCAGATCTCAGCCTGGGCGATCTCCGACCTGGTTTCCGATTCACCGTCGCCCACCTGGGCGGAACCGGCCAGGGAGCGATAGAGCATCAGCAGATTGACCTGATCAAGCTGGCAAGTTAGCCGGTAACCACCATATTTCCCTTTCTGGCTATCAACCAAGCCAAGCCTGCATAATTCCCTGAGCACAGCCGAGAGATAGTGCTGAGACAAATTGAACTGACTGGCAATCGTACTGGCCTGCATCAGGCCCTGGCTGCGCGACAGCTCCATCAGGCTGATCAACGCGTAGCGAAATGTGGTTGAAAACACAGGCTATCCGACACGGCTATCCCGACATTGGCATCCGATCGCCGTCGACCGACACCGCCTGGACCACAAAAGCTTAGCACCGCTATTCCGCTCGGCCTACCGGTCTTTAACCGTCAAGACGCACGACTTGCCGCAGTACCGCCTGCCTGAACAGCCCCTAGTCGGCCATGGCCAGATTCACTGCCTCAACGCCGATGGCCGGCGGTTCATCCGTCGCCAAGCAGCTTCAGGTTCCCGTCGGATCGGCAAAGTGGGGCTGCGCAGTGGTCCTCGCATCCTGGCCGATGGCAGCCGTGTGCATCAAGTGAACCAATGATCCGGCAGGTCAGTTCATCCAGGGCCGCACCAATCAGCGCAGACGGATCAACGCTGCAAGCTTGATATCCGTGACCGGCAAGTCATGGGATTCCAGAGCCCTCCATCCCAAACCATTGACAGCAATTCGCTCCAGTTGGTTTCCTTCACTTCATGCCTTCACAGCCATAGCCGTTCCGATTCCCCGCCTCCTCTCGCCGGCCAGCTGCTTCAGATGCTGTAGTCGGGCACGAAGGTGCGGGCGTCGCGGCTGCGGATGTGCAGGCGATCGCCCACCTGGAAGGCGGCCAGGTTCATCCGCTCCCTCGGGATCTGGGCCGTGATCACCTGGCCATCGGCCAGCACCAGTTCGGCCTGCACGTCGCGGCCCAGGTGGCTGAGGCGCCGCAACTGGGCGGGCACCGTGTCGCCCTGGGCCTCATGCAGGACCTCCACGTCATGGGGGCGGATGAACAGCGGGCTTTCCGGCGCGGCGGCGCCCACCTGCAGGTCGGGGGACGTCGGTCTGCCCTGGGGCAGGGTGCCCCCCGGCAACACGTTGACGGCGCCGACGAACCCCATCACGAAGGGCGTGGCCGGATGGTCATAGATCTCGGCTGGCGTGCCGATCTGTTCGATCCGGCCCTCGTTCATCACCACAATCCGATCCGCCACCTCCATCGCCTCCTCCTGGTCGTGGGTGACGATCACGGTGGTGACGTGCATTTCATCGTGCAGATTGCGCAGCCAGGCCCGCAGCTCCTTGCGCACCTTGGCATCGAGGGCGCTGAACGGTTCATCGAGCAGCAGCACCCGCGGCTGAACCGCCAAAGCCCTGGCCAGAGCCACCCGCTGGCGCTGCCCCCCGGAGAGCTGGGAGGGGTAGCGGCCGCCGAAGCCCCGCAGTTGCACCAGATCCAGCAGTTCGTCGACGCGGCGGCGGATCGCCTCCTTCTTCCATTGGCGCAGCTCCAGGCCGAAGGCCACGTTCTGGCGCACGGTGCGGTGCTTGAACAGGGCGAAGTGCTGAAACACAAAACCCACCTGCCGCTCCTGCACGGTGCGCTCCGTGGCCTCCTCGCCGGTGATCCAGATGCGGCCGCTGTCGCTCTCCTCCAGGCCGGCGATCAGACGCAGCAGGGTGCTCTTGCCCGACCCCGAGGGCCCGAGCAGGGCCACCAGGGAGCCGGTCTCCACATCGACGCTGACATCGTCGACGGCGTGGAAGTCGCCGAAATGCTTGCTGACGTTGGCGACGCGGATACCCATCGACTCAGACCGTTTGACCCATTGTGATCACTGACACGAATCGCCCCTACCCCCGGCTGCCGCCACGGACCGGAGTGTCGTGCCCACCCATTTAACACGGAAGCACGGCGTAAAACCGGACAATCCCCCGGTTCATGGTGGTAGTTTCAGGATGCAAGCCTGCATTCAGCCATGGCCATTGCACAGCCACGCCAGCCGACTCGCTTCCGGCTGCAGCTGCCCAGCTGGCCTTGGCGCTTCACCTGGGCCTACCTGGTGCTGGTGCTGTTCCTGCCCCTGGCCGGCATGCTGCTCAAGGCCGCCGGGGTCGGTCCCCAGGGCTTCTGGGAGATGGCCACCACCCCCGAGGCCCTGGCCGCCTACAAGGTGAGCTTCGGGGTCGCGGCCCTGGCCAGCCTCGTCAATGGGGTGTTCGGCCTGCTTGTGGCCTGGGCCCTGATCCGCAGCCGCTTCCGCGGCCAACGCCTGCTTGATTCGCTGATCGACCTGCCCTTTGCCCTGCCCACCGCCGTGGCGGGCCTGGCCCTGTCGTTTGTCTATGGGCCGGAGGGTTGGCTGGGCAAGCCGCTGATGCAGCTGTTCGGCCTCAAGGTGTCGTTCACCGTGGTGGGCGTGGGTGTGGCGATGGTGTTCATCTCCCTGCCCTTTGTGGTCCGCACGGTGGAGCCGGTGCTGCGCTCGCTGGAGCGGGAACAGGAGGAGGCCGCCTGGAGCCTGGGCGCCAGCCCGATGCAGACCTTCTTCCGGGTGGTGCTGCCCCAGTTGATGCCAGCCATCCTCGGCGGCGTAGCCCAGGGTTACAGCCGGGCCGTGGGCGAATACGGCTCGGTGGTGATGATTTCCAGCAACGTCCCCTTCCGCGATCTGATCACCCCCACCCTGATCGTGCAGAAGCTGGAGGAATACGACTTCCAGGCCGCCACCGTGATCGGCAGCGTCATGCTGATCTTTTCCCTGATCAGCCTGCTGTTGATCAACCTGCTGCAGGTCTGGGGCCAGCGTTATCAGGGCTCCGAGAGCCGCTGAATCCGGCGCCACGGCCGCAGCCGAAGCCTCTCCCCTGTAAACCCACCCCGTCCTCAGCCCTCCAGGTCCCGAATCCATTTCAACCTGGCCCCCAGCTTTTCACCACCTCGCCCCAATCCCTCCTCCCGCCCAGTTCCGGTCCTCCAGCCACTCCCGCCATGGCCTTCACGATCCCTCCCCTGCGCGACATCAAGCCCCCCCGCTGGGTCAGGAACTCGTTTGACTTCAGCGATAACAATTGGCTGCCGGAGCTGATTCCGATCGTCGCCTGCCTCTATGTCGGCGTGGTGATCCTGGTGCCGGCCCTGGCGGTGGTGGTGCAGGCCTTCGCCAAGGGGGTAGGGGTATTCCTGGCTAACTTCCAGTCCGAAGAACTGCTCTCCGCCCTCAGGCTCACACTGATCGTCACGGCGATCGCCGTGCCCTGCAACACCGTCTTCGGCCTGGCGGCGGCCACGGCGATCGCACGGCGACGCTTCCGCGGCAAGGCCCTGTTGCTCAGCATCATCGATCTGCCCTTCTCGATCTCACCGGTGGTCGTGGGTCTGATGCTGGTGCTGCTTTACAGCCCCAGCCACGGATTGCTGGCCCCAGTGATCAACAGCCTCGGCTGGAAAATCATCTTTTCCTGGCCCGGCATCGTGCTGGCCACGATCATCGTCACCTTCCCGTTCATGGCGAGGGAGGTGATCCCGCTGCTGGAGGAGGAGGGCTGGGAACAGGAAGAGGCCGCCAAGACCCTCGGGGCCAGCGACTGGCAGGTGTTCTGGAAAGTGACCCTGCCTTCGGTGCGCTGGGCGGCGCTGTACGGCCTGATTCTCACCACCGCCCGAGCCCTGGGGGAGTTCGGCGCCGTCTCGGTGGTCAGCGGCAACATCCGCTCCCAGACCCAGACCCTGCCGCTGTTTGTGGAAGATGCCTACAAGCAGTATCAGACCGAGCAGGCCTTCGGGGCCGCGATGGTGCTGGGGGGTGTGGCGATCGTGTCACTGCTACTGAAACTGCTGGTGGAGCAATTGCTGGAGCACGATAAAAAAACAGCCCGGCTCGATCAGGACAGCTGAGGCCTGGCGCCCGCTGGCCAGCCCAAGGGGAGAAGGCTCCTAAGCCGTGGCAGCTGGCCGCGATGCGCGCCGATCAACGGTTGGGCTGGGGCGTGAAACGAAGGTAGGGGCGGACCTCGGTGACACCTTGGGGGAAGCGGGACCTGGCGTCTTCGGTGGAGATGGAGGGAACCACCACCACAGCGTCGCCATTCTTCCAGTTCACCGGGGTCGCCACTTAGTGATCTTCGGTGAGTTGCAGGGAGTCAATCACCCGCAGGATTTCGTCAAAGTTACGGCCGGTGCTGGCCGGATAGGTGATCTGCAGCCGCAGCTTTTTGGTGGGGTCGATGATCAGCACCGACCGCACCGTCAGGGTGCTGCTGGCGTTGGGATGGATGAAACCCAGGAGTTCACTCACCCGCCAGTCGGCATCCGCCAGGATCGGGTCATCAACCGAGGTGTTCTGGGTGTCATTGATGTCGCCGATCCAGCCGCGATGGCTCTCAGCAGAATCCACACTCAAGGCGATCGTCTCGACGTTGGGCTTCTCCCAATCGGGCTGCAGCCTGGCAACTTCGCCCAGTTCGGTGGTGCAGACCGGCGTGTAGTCGGCGGGGTGCGAAAACAACACCACCCAGCTGTCACCCGCGAAGTCATACAGGCTGAGCGGGCCTAGCTGGGAGTCCTGGCTGAAATCAGGGACCGTGTCACCGAGTTGCAGGGTCATCGAACGGGCGGGCAGAAGGGTGTCCTTCCACCCTCACCCGCTGCCCCCATGGGGTGAAGTGGCTGATACCAACCAGGGGTGCTCCTGGGGATACATCCGCGCCCCAAGTCGCTCAGCCCCAGCGCCCTCAGCCCCGGTACTGGGCATCGAGCCAGCAGCGCGGCAGGGCTTCGCCGGAGGGGAAGGTGAGCTCGGCCTTTTTGAAGTGATGGGGATCCTGCAGCTCTTCGCCGTTGTGCATGCGGGCCTCGACCGCCGGAGCGAAAGGGTCAACCAGCTGCTTGAGATCGAGCACTTCGACCACGGCGCCTTCGGTTTCGTGCTGATGGAGGGTCAGAAACATCGGGTTCTCCGCCGGGGGATGGAACCAGTCTGGAGCCGTCGCTGTGGACTGAATCAACCCCGGTGCAGGGCTTAACAGTGGCGCCGAAGGCTTAGGCGGACGGCCCGTACAGCCCGCCCTTAGGGACGCTGGCTTCCGTAACAGTTCGCCAGAGGACGCACACCGGTGCTGACGGCTCGAAGCAGCGTGTCTAGATCCTGGATATCGAGACCCATCTGTTCTTGTTGCAAGGCGCCATGGCCCACCACCAGATCCTGATCGTCGGCGGCGGCGCCGCCGGGCTCACGGCCGCCAGCCAGCTCAAGCGGGCCCGCCCCCAGCTGGAGATCGCCATCCTGGAGCCGGCGACCGACCATTACTACCAACCGGGCTGGACCCTGGTGGGGGCTGGCGTGTTCAGCCTGGAGCAGACCCGCCGCGACGAGGCGTCGCTGATTCCCGCCGGCGTGCACTGGATCCGGGAGTCAGCCGCCGGTTTTGATCCAGCCGCCAACACGGTGACCACCAGCGGCGGCGCCAGCCTCAGCTACGACGTGCTGATCGTGGCGACGGGTATCAAGCTCTGCTGGGAGCGGATCAAGGGCCTGCCTGAGGCTTTGGGCAGCCAGGGCATCACCAGCAACTACCGCAAGGATCTGCTCGCCTACACCTGGAAGACGATCCAGGAGTTCCAGGGGGGCAACGCCCTGTTCACCTTCCCGCAGACGCCGATCAAGTGCGCCGGGGCGCCCCAGAAGATCATGTATCTGGCGGATGACGTCTTCCAGCGCTCCGCCGCCGTGGCCGCCAAGACGACGGTGACGTACTGCACCGCCACCCCGGGGATCTTCGCGATCCCCACCTTCGCCGAGCCGCTCAAGCAGGTGGTGGCCCGCCGCGGCATCCAGACCCGCTTCCAGCACACGCTCACGGAGATCCGGGCCGCCAGCAAGGAGGCGGTGTTTGAGGTCAAGGAAGGGGACAGCAGCCGCGAGGAGGTGATCCCGTTCGCGATGATCCATATCACCCCGCCGATGGCCGCCCCCGATGTGGTGGCCGAAAGCCCCCTGGCAGTGCAGGGCCCCGGGGGCTGGGTGGAGGTGGATAAGTTCAGCACCCAGCATGTGCGCTACCCCAATGTGTTCTCGTTGGGCGATGTGTCGTCGCTGCCCAACTCCAAAACTGCCGCCGCCATCCGCGGCCAGGCACCGGTGCTGGTGGCCAACCTGCTGGCCTTCCTCGACGGCCAGCCCCTGAGCGCACGCTACGACGGCTATGCCTGCTGCCCGCTGATCACCGGCTACGGCCGGGCGATCATGGCCGAGTTCAACTATGACGGCCAACCGATGCCGTCCTTCCCGCTCGATCCCACCCTGGAGCGCACCAGCATGTGGCTGGTGAAGAAGAATCTGCTGCCCTGGCTGTACTGGAACCGCATGCTCAAGGGTTACGAGCACGAGCGCCGCTTCATGCCCGGGCTGGCCGCCAAGGCTTCATAACCACAAGGGGCACCCACCCTGAACGGCACTGCCCCCGGATACACCCGTCGCCGGCATTGCACTACGGCGCCATCAACGCGCCTAGCCATCATCGTTGATGACCTGGATGCAGAAAGAGATAACAATGAATTTTCGGCGATTGACACAAAGAGGCCAGGCCTTGATTGCCGATACTTCACAGCCCTGCAGCATCTCAGCCTTGTTCTGAGGAGCGCGACCCAGCAGGTGCTTGAAGTTGAGTTCGATGAAGCGATAGGCGTTGCAATGATCAAAGAACCGCGAGCGGTACAGACCACTCTTGGCCACCGTGCGCACGAACTCCCGCACCCTCAGGGCGCCGCCATTGAACAGGGATTCAGCCCCACCCAGGGCTCGTTCTCCATCACGTACTGCTGGCCCAGGACCTGGCGGTACACCGCCCGGATGATCACCGTCTTGACGTTATCCGAGGCACGGGACCAACTTTCCTTCTGGCGATCATTGGCATAGCGCGCCAAACCCAGAGCGGGCGCCTGCACAAGGGTCATGGCAGTGGTGGCAAGGGAGGAAGGGCGATCCGCCGAACCGCAAAAGGCCGAAACGGCGCCATCACCCACAAAGTGGCAACCAGGGGTGCGTCTTGCTCCTGGCCTCCGGCTGTCGCGCAGACGACAGCCGACCAAGGCCAGCCGCCGCTGGTATGGGCCCATTCCTTGGACGATCGCATCGTGTTGCCCAAAGACGATCCCCTGCTGGCCTCGATCGCCACCTGCCTGCTGCTGCAGGCCTCCATCCTCAGTGCCGGCTGGCTGCTCCAGGGCTGGTGCGCCAGGACGGAGCCCCTCCAGGGCCAGGCGGCCAGTCCAGCCCAGCCGCAGCAGACAGGCGACCACCTCGGCCCCTCGGGGTTGGCCATCGGCTGATCCGACGGGGTAGCAACCACGCCACCAGGCGAGCGTCGTTGGAGTCAGCCTGGAACTCGCAGGCTTCTGGCTGTGGATCCGGACTGAATGTCACCTGGGGACAGACTGCTCTCAGGCCGATCGCGCCGTTGCGGCTGGCCCCGTCCCGCACGGGGCGATCTCAGCCCTGACGCTTGATCTGATACAGCAGCTGACGGCGCTGGTATTCGGCCGCAAGCGAAGAGAGATGCTGCCTGGCCTGCTCCTGCAGGGCCGGGTCCACCTGGTCCAGCACCATCCCCTCGGGTACCTCCATTCGCATCACCAGAGCCAGGGCGTCGAACAGCCGCACCTGGTCGTTCTGCCAGCCCTGGTAGTCGGCGGCAAGGGCCTTGAGCGCCTCGCCGGGGACCTCCCCCTTCTCCACCAGGGGCCTCAGCTGCTGCACCTGGGCCAGGCGGGCGGAGGTCACCAGGGCGTGGGCGGAGCCAAGGGCCGCTAGGGCATCGGCCGCCTCCCGCTTGAGCAGGGTCATGTCCCTGGCGAGCACGGCCTGCTCCACGTTCAGCGGTTCCCGCTGACCCGGACACAGGGCGGCCCGATCGGCAGAAAAGGCCAATACTCCACCGGTGGGGACCACCGAAGGCAAGGGCATCGGCATCGCCCCGTCCAGCCGTGTTCCCTCCAGCCGTGCCCCGTCCTCGGCCTCGGCCCGCCGCTGTTCAGCCCCGCCAGCCTCCCTGCCCCCCACCGCTTCCAAGATCAGACCAGCCCGGTCATCGGCCCCGGCTGGCTGGGAGGCAGGATCGAGGGGAGTGGGCTCCAGGCGCTGGATCCAGCTCAGCAGTTGCCGATACAGCCGGCTGCGTAGCCGGCGAAGGGGTTGCTTCCTCAACACGCAGGGTGCTCCTTCCATCAAGCGGTCTCCACTCTGGTGGCCGAGGGCAGCTCAGGCGAGTCGGATATCCCGCGTCGCGCTTGCAGAGAACCGGCACAGCCTGGCCCCCGGTCGCTCGGGCCACCATAAAAGGCGACAGACCAAGACGGGGCAGGGACGCTTCCGCCACCGCCTTAGCCAGCTCTTAACCGAATGATGATCGCCCCTTTGCCAGCCCTCCACAGGCGGTCCATACAGTTTCCCCAACCCGTTTGCCCGGCTTTCCATGGTGTTCACGCCGTCCCGTGGCGCTGCCGGCAGCGGTGCATTCCGTCAGTTCCTGGAAGCCAGCTATCGCAAGCGCACCCTGGTGCATCTGGCGGCGGGCAGCCAGGTGCCGATGCTGCGCAACAGCATCTGGCTGGTGGTGCGGGGCATGGTCAAGTTGGGCGCGATCACCATCCACGGCGACGACCTGCTGCTGGGACTGGCCGGGCCCAGTGAGCCGTTCGGCGAACCCCTGACCGATGTGGAGGCCTTTGAGGCCCGCACCCTCAGTGACACCGACCTGCTGTGCCTCACCCTGGAGGAGATCTGCTCCGATCCCAGCCTCTCGGTGGCGATGCTGCAGGCGGTCACCAAGCGCTACCGCCAGTCCCAATCCCTGCTGGCTTTGATGGGCCTGCGCCGGGTTGAAGAGCGGGTGCGGGGCTTTCTGGAGCTGCTCGCCACCGAATACGGCCAGGCCTGTGAGCAGGGGCTGCGGCTGGATCTGCGCCTCACCCACCAGGAAGTGGCCAGTGCCCTGGGCACCACCCGGGTCACGGTCACCCGGGTCATCGGTTTGCTGCGCCAGGAGGGCTGGCTGAGTCTTGACGGTCAGCGGCGCCTGGTGATCAGCCATCTGCCTCCCCGGTGATCCCTCCTTTCTGGACGGACCATCTCCCGGTCAACAATGGCGGGATGCAACCCTCCCTGCTGGTCGTCGAAGATGACGACACGATCCGCGAGACGATCCGCGATGCCCTGGCTCTGGAGGGATTTGATGTCACGGCCTGCGGCAATGGCCGCGATGCCCTCGAAACCCTGCAACGGGCCGGTACCAAAGGCGGCTTCGCCCTTGTGGTGCTGGATCTGATGCTGCCCGGCCTGGGGGGGCTCGACCTCTGCCGCCAGTTGCGCAGTGCCGGTGATCGCACCCCGATCCTGGTGGTCAGTGCCCGCGACAGCGAAACCGATCGGGTGGTGGGCCTGGAGGTGGGCGCCGATGACTACCTGATCAAGCCATTCGGCATGCGCGAATTGGTGGCCCGCTGCCGGGCGCTGCTGCGCCGCGCCCAGCCCGTTGCCGAAGCCGTGGCACCGGTGCTGGAACACGCCAATCTCAAGCTTTACCCGGAGGAATGTCGCGTCACCCGCGATGGCTTGGACGTCAATCTTTCACCCAAGGAATACAGGCTGCTGGAGCTGTTCATGCAGCACCCCCGCCGCGTCTGGAGCCGGGACAAGTTGCTGGAGCAGGTCTGGGGACTGGACTATTTCGGGGACAGCAAAACCGTGGATGTGCACATCCGCTGGTTGCGTGAAAAGCTGGAGGCCAGTCCCTCAGCCCCCGTGCACCTGCTGACGGTGCGAGGGTTCGGCTACCGGTTCGGTTGAGGTGGCGCTTCTCCTGGCGGCCCTGGTCGGCCTCGGCCTTGGCCTGTTGTTGCCCCGCCCCCGCGGCCCCGGCAACCGCTCCTTCAGCCCGCTGGATCGCACCCAGCTGATCCGCTGGCTCCACGCCAGCCCCAGCGGCTGGCTGATCGTCGATCCCGGGGACCGGGTGTTCCTGATCAACCATCGGGCCGAACGGCTGCTGGATGCGCTGGGTTCGGCGCTGCTGCACACGCCCCCCCTGCAGCGGGTCTGCCCGGCGGAGGAATTGAGCGCGTTGGTGCGCGATGCCCGCCTGCGGCAACGCACCCAGCGGCTCGAATGGCAGCGCTCCGGCGAGGAGCTGGTGGTGTACGCCATGCCCGGCGAGGCGGGCTGGGTGGCGCTGGAACTCCAGAGCCGTCGCTCGCTGGAAGCCCAGCTGGAGCAGCAGGAGCGCTGGGTCAGTGATGTGGCCCACGAGCTCAAGACCCCCCTGACAGCCCTGCTGCTGGTCGGTGACAGCCTCGCGGCCCAGGTCAACAGCCGCAATGCGGTGCTGGTGGAGCGCCTGCAGAAAGAGCTGCTGCGGCTGCAGGAGCTGGTGGGCGACCTGTTGCAGCTGTCCCGTCTGGAAAACACCCTGCCCCGCGATGGCCTGCGGCGCAGCAGCATCGACCTGCCCGCCCTGGTGGAAACGGTGTGGACCGGACTGCGCCCCCTGGCGGAAGAACGCCAGATCCGGCTTGACTTGCAGGTGTTGTCCAAGCCGACCCTGAGGCCCCCAGAGGGACCAACCCCGTGGCCCAACCCGGCATCCATCCTGCGGCCCCTGAGCCCGGACAGCCCCAACACGGAGCCGGATGGCGGGATCCGGATTCAGGGGGATGCCTCGCTGCTGCATCGGGCCCTGCTCAACCTGATGGACAACGCCCTGCACTTCAGCCCGGATCAGGGTTCCATCGGGGTCAGGGTTCAGGCCACGGACCAGTGGTGCCTGCTGACCGTGCGGGATCAGGGTCCGGGGCTGAGCGAGGAGGACCAGGAGCGCCTGTTTGAACGCTTTTACCGCGGCGATCCCTCCCGGGTGCGCAGTCGCCGGGGCGGCAGCGGCCTGGGTCTGGCGATCGTGCAACAGATCGCCCTCACCCACGGCGGTCGCGTCCAGGCCGGCAACCATCCCGAAGGGGGAGCGCTGCTGGAACTGCTGTTGCCGGTGGGAGGCTAGGCCGAGCGAACTCCAGCCCACCCAGCCCCAGAGCATGCCAACCCCGCCCGAAGCCGATCAAAGCCCGCGCCCGCAGGCCGCCGATCGGCTCGGCGCCGTACTCACACCCGTGATCCCCCTGGTGGGTCAGTTGATGGCCCGCCGACCGGGCTGCCTCTCCCTGGCCCAGGGCATGGTGGGCTGGGGGCCACCGCCCGAGGTCCACCAGGCGCTCCGACAAGCCCTGGACAGGGCGGCGGCCGATCCCGAACAGGCCGTCGCCCTGGATCGCTACGGCCCAGTGGTCGGGGACCCGGCCCTGCTGGCGGCCATCGAGGCCGAACTGAGGCAGCGCTGGGGCCTGGACCTGGAGGGCAGCTCGCTGCTGGTGACCGCTGGCAGCAACATGGCCTTCAACGCCCTGGCCCAGGTGATCTGCGATCCGGGCGATGAGGTGATTCTGCCGGCGCCGTACTACTTCAACCACGTCATGGCGGTCCAGCTGGCCGGGGGCGTCCCCGTCACCCCCGCAGCCGGCCTGATCCCCGATCCCGATCGCCTGGCGGCAGCGATCACCCCCCGCACCCGGGCGATCGTGACGATCTCGCCCAACAATCCCAGTGGCGTGGTCATTCCCCTCAGTGTCCTGGCGGAGGTCAATGCCCTCTGCGCCCGCCATGGCCTGTTCCACATCAGCGATGAGGCCTATGCGGTGTTCGTCCATGGGGATGAACCCCACTGGAGTCCAGCTGCAGCTCCCGGTGCAGGGGCCCACACGATCACCCTCCACTCCCTCTCCAAGTCCCATGGCATGGCGGGCTGGCGCCTGGGCTACGCCACGGTGCCCACCGCCTTGATGGCCGCCCTGGCCAAGGTGCAGGACACGATCCTGATCTGTCCGCCAAGGCTGGTGCAGCAAGCCGCCATCGCCGCCCTCAGTAGCGCCCCCACCTGGCTGGAGGAGCGCCTCAAGACCCTGCGCCAACGCCGCCGCCAGCTGCTGGAGGCCCTGCAGAACGCCCAGGGCCCGGGGCTCGCCGCCCACCTGCTGGCCGTGCCCGATGGGGCCTTCTACGCGCTGCTGACGGTGGAGACCGACCGCAGTGGCGAGGCTCTGGTCGAGCAATTGATCCTCGAACATGGCGTGGCAGCCCTGCCCGGCGAAAGTTTCGGGCTGGCGGCCGAAGCGGGAACGGCGGTTCTGAGACTCAGCTATGGCCTGCTGGATGGGCCCACGCTGGCGGAGGCGCTGGGCCGATTGCTGACAGGGGTGGGCCCCCACGGCCATTGAAGGATCTGGGTCGCCCAACCCCCATCGCCCACGTTGATCCCCCTGACTGGCCTGCCCTCCTGATCAGGGGGAACACGGCGAGCACGATCGCCACACCTCAGGGCGGGGCCGCCCCGTCAACGCTCAGCGGCGCCGCTCCTCGCCCTTCTGGGGACCTGGCGTGGGGTTCAGCCCGATGGGGCCGGAGCGCTCCGCAGCGGCGCCCAGAACAACCACAGCACCGGGCCATCGGGCCAGAGCAGCAGCAGCCGCTCATCCAGCACCAAAGCCGTCGGTTCGTCCCGGCTGCCGGCATCGAGGGGGGCTTGGGCCAGGGGGAGGCGCCGCAGCTCCATCGCCTCACTGGCCAGAGCCTGGGGGGTGGCGGGCGCCGGGACAACCATGGCCCGCTTCCACAGCCGCCTCCAGGCAGCGGCGGCCTCGCCCTCCGGTCGTTGGGGCTCCGCTGGCGCTGCCGGCTCGAGGTCGGCGGTTGCCCGGGGCTCACCGGCCTCGCCACGCCCCTGCAGACGATGGATCCTGGCCAGGGCGGCCGTCACAACACCGGCACCCGGACCAGCTGTGCTGCCATGGTCCTGCCCACCGGCGCCGCCTGCCTGTGGCTGGCTGGCGGCGCCGATCCGCCCGCGCTCCGGGCTGCCCCGACGAGAACGATTCCCGGAGCTGGCCGTTCCGGAGGCGACCCGCCCGGAACCGAGCCTGGGGGAAGCCAGCCGGCCCGTGCTGGCCAGATTCGGCGGCAGGCTGGCCGGCGGCGGCGGCAGGCTGCCCATCAGGGGCAGGCTGTTCGGCGGCGCCATCGGCACGCTCTGCAGGGCCTCCTCCAGCGGTTGGCGGCGGCTGAACTCCAGCAGGACGGGGGTGTCATCCGCCAGCGGCGGCGCCGCCGGCTGGGGCCGCTGGCGGAGGCTCAAAGAGCGATAGGACAGCGCCAGGGCATGCAGCAGCACCGCCGCCAGCAACGCCCAGAGCAGGGGCGAGACAGGCTCCAGCGCTGTGCCGGCCCCCTCGCCCTCAACCCCCACGTCCTGCGGCCGTTGCCTGCACAGCCGCAGGACCCACAGGGGCGGCCCGGGCCAGGATCCGGGCCGCTTCCATGGCAGGGGCCAGTGGGCCACCAGGCGCGCGAACCGGTTCATGGCAGTTGCAGCTCCAGGGGCAGCGGACTGGTCTCCAACGAGGCCATGAGCTGCTGCACCGTCCCCCAGGGCACCTGGGGATCACTCACCAGCCGCAGCCGCAGATCCGGACGCTGGGCCGCCAGCCCCTTGAGCACCGCCGCCAGCTCCAGGGGCGCCATCGGATGGTTCCAGAGCCGCAGTTGGCCGCCGGCATCCAGGCGCAACAGGATCACCCCGTCTCTGGCAGGACGCTGGACAATCCGCTGAGGAATCAGGGTCAGGCCGAGGCTGGCCATGGCCAGGGCGCAGGCCATTAATCCCATCGCCCCCGCCTCGATCGGGCGAGATAAAACCCAGGGCGGCTCAAGCCTTCGGGCTCCGCCGGCGGGACGGCCATCGCGAATGGGCGGGTTCATCGAACCAACTCCGGCGGCAATTCGATCAGCACCGGCCCCGATTTCAACCCGCGCAACCAGGCCAACGACCGGGAGATCTCGCCGATCGGCAAGGCCGACGAGGGCAGGTAATGCAAGGCCACCGGCCCGGCCTGGCGGCGCACCAGGCTGGCGAGCCGAGCACTTTCGATGGCCTGGCCAGCCAGATACCAGCGCTGCCCAGGCGCCTGAACCAGCCATAGGGCCGCTCCCCCCTGGACGCGGGCCAGGGGCTGGGATCGCGGCAGCCGTTCGTGGGCGATCTCGGGGAGGGCGGCGACGGCCCCGCAGATCAGCAGGGTGAGGCCCACCATCGATTGAATCGCCAGGCTCATGGCTGCTCCGACTCCAGCTGTCGGGCCAGCTGCCGGGCCAACCGGTCGATCTGCCAGTGGCGCAATCCCTGGTTGAGGCACAGGCCCGAGGTGGCGACCAGGCTGATGATCAGCCCCAGGGCCGTGCTCAGCAGCACCTGGCCATAGCCCTGCAGACTGGCTCCGGCGGGCAGGACCAGCTGGGGCCCCAGGCTGGAGAGGACCCGCATCAGTCCGATCACGGTGCCGATCAGGCCGAGCAGGGGAGCGATCAGCGCGGCGGCCTGGAGCAGCGACTCCCCGGAGCGAATGGCCAAGTCCCAGTCCTCCAACTGGTGGCGGGCCTGGGTGGGTCCGGCCTCCAGCAGGCGCCGCCACAACTGCCGGCGAGCCTGACGCCGCCTCCACCACTGAATCCAGACACGGCCGCGATCGAAGCAGACCGTCAGCACAGCGATCGATAACAGCAGCAGCAAGATCGCGATGGGCCCGCTCACCCCGGGAAAAAGTCCTTGGGAGGCGTTGCTCAAGGGTGAATCAGCCCTGGTGCGAGGAGTCAGATGGTATTGGTTCACTCCCCCGGGGGCCTGTGTCGCCAACACTTGACAGCCCGGCTTGCCTGGCATTTCTTCTGTCGCTGACTAGGGTGCCGGCAGGATTGCCGCCCCCCTTTGCGTCCCCCTGTGACCCGATGAGCTCCATCTATACCGACAACAGCCTCAGCATCGGCCGCACGCCCCTGGTGCAGCTCAACCGGGTGACCGAAGGCTGTGGGGCGCGGGTGCTGGCCAAGATCGAGGGGCGCAATCCGGCCTACTCGATCAAGTGCCGCATCGGAGCGGCGATGATCTGGCAGGCCGAAAAGGATGGGCTGCTCGGACCCGGCAAAGAGCTGATCGAACCCACCAGCGGCAACACCGGCATTGCCCTGGCCTTCGTGGCGGCGGCCCGGGGCATTCCGGTCACCCTGACCATGCCCGAGACGATGAGCCTGGAGCGGCGCAAACTGCTCACCGCCTACGGGGCCCATCTGGTGCTGACCGAGGGCCGGCTGGGCATGAGCGGGGCGATCGCCGCCGCCCGCGAGCTGGCCGACTCCGACCCCGACCGCTACGTGCTGCTGCAGCAGTTCATGAATCCGGCCAATCCCCAGATCCATCACGACACCACCGGGCCGGAGATCTGGGAGGACACCAACGGCGAGGTGGATGTGCTGGTGGCCGGGGTGGGCACCGGCGGCACGATCACCGGCGTCAGCCGCTACATCAAGTCCACCCTGGGCAAGCCCCTGGTGTCGGTGGCGGTGGAGCCCAGCAACAGCCCCGTGATTCGCCAGACGATCAGCGGCGAATCCCTCAAGCCCGGTCCCCACAAGATCCAGGGCATCGGCGCCGGCTTCGTGCCCCAGAACCTTGATCTGACCCTGCTCGATCGGGTCGAGAGCGCCAGCGATGAGGAGGCGGTAACGATGGCCCGGCGGCTGATGAAGGAGGAGGGAATCCTGGCGGGCATCTCCTGTGGTGCGGCCACGGCGGTGGCCTTGCGCCTGGCCCGGGACGAGGCCTACCGGGGCAAGACGATTGTGGTGGTACTGCCCGATTCCGGCGAGCGCTATCTGAGTTCGGTGCTGTTTGAAGGGGTCTTCAATGAGCGGGGCCTGGCTGCTGTCTGAAACGCCAGCAACCAGGTGAACCGGTCGATGGGAGCGGGGGAACGGCGATCCTGCATGGATCACGATTGCGTCTGGAGCCTTTTGCACAGCGACCGTTGCGACCCCGACGTCCGAACCTTCCATCAGGCAACATCCAACCGCGATTCCGATTGATCTCGACTGAAGCGTGATCCTGGCCTGATTCTCGCCGGAATCGATGACATCAGGGCAGATCGACTCTCGCCAGCAAACCAGGTTTCCGCGGCGACCACCTTGACCCGATGCCAGGCCGAATCTCCTCGGCGGCGGGACCATTTTCAGTTCAGTTTCGGGATCTCTGGACAACCCAACCGACGCCTGGGAAATCGCTGGTCAACCTGCTGATCCGTCGTTTCAGTGCAGGCCGCGCCTAGGAACTCGCGATCACCATCACTTGAGGTCAGAACACAGGGTTCTCCAGAGCCTCCCTGCACAGGAGCCGGGGCTGCAACTTGCTGGTCTGGACCAAGCTTCGCAAGCAAGGGCAAGGGTTCGCGGCACCAAGCGGAAGAGCGCACGATCGATTCACGGCTCCCTAGCGATCGGTTCGCCATGGCATGACCGCCAGCCAGGCGAGTCAAGGCCGTTCGTCAATATGGCCGCGCCCATTGGCAAATCCAGGGGCTCCCGTTCCTGAAGCACCGGAACCGCTCCGAGCCAGGAATCCGCCCCAGCCCATGGCCATCCACCCTCGGGCTCGGGCCGATCACGCCTGAACGACATCGGAGATGGCTCGTTCGACGGCGTCCCTTTCCGTGCGGGGTCAGCCCTGAAGCCGCCAAGACCTGAACCCAGGTCTCGGCCTCGGCTGCTCCTGTCAGCGGCCGATGACCCAGTGATCGAGGCTACATAGCAACGGTCAGAGCTGGATTGAAAATTTGGTGGTCTCACAAGAGCACTGCCATGGCGAACTACACGATCAACCTCAAGGACGGCGCCAGCTTCAGCTGTGCCGATGACACCTACATCTTGGATGCCGCCGAGGAACAGGGTATCGACCTGCCCTATTCCTGCCGTGCCGGCGCCTGCAGCACCTGTGCCGGCAAGATTCTCAGCGGCAGTGTTGATCAATCCGATCAAAGCTTCCTTGATGACGATCAGATCGCCGAAGGATTTGCCCTGCTCTGCGTCAGCTATCCCATGGCCGACTGCACCATCCAGACCGGCGTCGAAGACGACCTCTGAACCTGCGGCAGCTGAGGCGGCCAACGCCAGATCCGATCCAGCCCAGGACTGATCGATCGAGGTGGCTGTTGCCGCCCCAGTGCCCGTTCAGTTGGCCATGGTCACGAACTCCTCCGCCACCGAGGGATGCAGGGCCATGGTGCGATCGAAATCAGCCTTGGTGGCCCCCATCACCAGGGCGATGGCCGCCATCTGAATGATCTCGGCGCTGTGTTCACCGACCATGTGGGCTCCAACAATGCGTCCACTCCCGGCTTCGGTGACCAACTTCAGCAGCACCCTACCGCCGCTCTTGGGCAGAGCCTGGGCCATGGAGCGGAACCGGGCCCGGTAGACCTTCACCCCCTCACTCCCGTAACGCTCGAGGGCCTCCTCTTCCCCCAGCCCCACCGAAGCCAGCTCCGGCTGGGTGAACACGGCACTGGGCACCAGGCTGTGATCCACCTGCCGGGGGAGATTGCCATAGATGGTGTCGGCAAAGGCCCTGCCTTCATCCACCGCCACCGGCGTGAGATTGATCCGGTCGGTGACATCGCCGACCGCATGGATATGGGCCACGTTGGTGCTCTGATCCGCAGCGACGGGGATGCGTCCACCCTCCTGGGCCACGCCGGCCGCCTCCAGGTTCAGGCCGGCTAGGAAAGGGCGGCGACCGGTGGCGAGCAAGACCCCACCACAGCCGAAGACGGCGCCGTCGTCGGTGCGCACCTGCAGGTTGCCCGGCTCGCCTTCGATCGCCACCGGGTTGAGACCAAAGCGCAGATCGATGCCGGCGGCCTCCATGCCCTCCTGCACCACGGTCGAGGCCTCCCGGTCAAAACCGCGCAGCAGGTGATCGCCCCGCACCAGCTGGGTCACGGCTACCCCCAGACCGCTCAGAATCCCGGCGAATTCACAGGCGATATAACCGGCGCCGACCACCACCACCCGCTCTGGAAAGTCCTGCAACTCGAACAGGTCGTCGCTGACCCAACCGCGCTGCGCCCCGGGGATGGCGGGGCGATGGGGGCGGCCGCCGACGGCGATCAGGATTCGATCAGCCTGCAGGCGCCGATCTCCCCCCTGGCTGTCGGTGACCCGCAGATGGTGGGGATCCTCAAAGCCGCCCCAACCGCTGATCAGCTGCACCCCGGCCTTGGCCAGGCCGGCGATGTGCAGTTGGTTGAGACGATCCACCTCGGTGCGCACGTTGGCCAGCAACAGGGCCGGATCACAGCGCCAATGGGCCCCCTCCCCCTCCAGCCGCCAGCCATAGCTGGCCGCATCCGCCAAATGGTGACCGCAGGCGGAGCCGTACACCAACAACTTCTTGGGCACGCAGCCCCGGATCACGCAGGTGCCCCCCACCCGATCCCCCTCGAGGATCGCCACCCTGGCCCCATAGGAAGCGGCCCGTTTGGCCGCAGCCAGACCGCCCGAGCCGGCGCCGATCACGATCAGGTCAAAACGGTCATCCATGGGGGGCGTCGGCAGGTGGCGGGTAGGGGTCGCGGTTGGAGACAGGATCCAGGCCTGGCGCCCGATTCAGTCTGCCCCCTGCCCAACAGCGACGGGACACGACCGCAACGCAGCGGGGCGAGACAGCCATGGAACGACCAAACCAGGAACAAAAAAGCCCCCCAGGAATCCTGGGAGGCTGCGCCCGAAGCGGGACGAGGTCCTCAAGGCTCTGGAAAGAATCCAGGCCTGGTTAGGAAAGGTTCAGAGGGCGATTTCGCCGCTCTCGCCGGTGCGGATACGGATTGTCTCCTCCACCGGGACGACGAAGATCTTGCCGTCGCCAATCTCGCCCGTTCGGGCGGCCTTGGTGATCGCCTCAATCGCCGGGGTGACCTTGTCATCGGCGACGACAACAACGATCTTGGACTTGGGCAGAAAATCAACGGTGAACTCGTTGCCGCGATAGCGCTCAACTTGTCCCTTCTGGCGACCGAAACCGCGGGCGTCGGAGACGGTCATGCCGATGATTTCAAGGGCCACAAGGGCCGACTTGACTGCATCCACTTTGGAAGGACGCACCAAAGCTGTGATCATTTTCATGGTTGGTCAGCCTCAGTTGGTCATGGGATCGTAAGCCTCTTCGCCGTGGCAGACGAAGTCGAGACCGCGCTCTTCATCCTCAGGGGTGACGCGCAGGCCAACGGTTGCCTTGACGATCATCAGAATGATGACCGTGCCAATGGCCACAAATCCGTAGGTAACAAGGACGGCTTTGACCTGAACGATGAACAGGCCGAAGTTGCCGCTTTCTTCCAGGATTTTGGCAGAGTTGGGGAAATAATCGGCAGGCACCAGTTCCTTGACCGCCAGCAATCCGGTCAACAGCGCACCAATCGTGCCCCCCACCCCGTGCACGGAGAAGGCATCCAGGGATTCGTCCAAGCTGGTCTTGGAGCTACCACCGGAGCCACCGGCACCAGAGAATTGCACAGCGATGTAGCAGCCGGTCGCCACCACAGCCCCGATCAGGATCGAGGAGCCAATCGAGACAAATCCTGCAGCCGGCGTGATGCCCACCAGGCCAGCAACGGCGCCGGTGGCAGCACCGACAGCGGTGGGCTTGCCATCCTTGAACCATTCAATCAGGCACCAAGTGAGCATGGCAGCCGAGGCGGCCGTGGAGGTGGTGATGAAGGAGAAGCCAGCACCTTTGGCGGCGAAATAGCTGGCGCCATTGAAGCCGAACCAGCCGAACCACAGCAGGCCGGCACCAAGCAGGATGTAGGGAACGTTGTGGGGCGGACGAACGCTTTCGGGGTAGCCGGTGCGGGGACCGACGATGGCGGCCGACACCAGGGCTGCCACACCGGAGGCGATGTGGACGACCGTGCCACCGGCGAAGTCAATGGCACCCAGACCGAGGGGTCCGAGGAAACCACCACCCCAGACCATGTGGGCCAGGGGGCAGTAGATGAAGATGCTCCAGAGCAGACAGAACCAGAACCAGGCCTTGAAATTGATGCGCTCCACCAGAGCACCGGAGATGAGCGCCGGCGTGATGATCGCGAACATGCCCTGGAACAGAGCAAAAGACGTGGCCGAGATGGAGAAGCCATCAGCCAGGGGAGCATCCCCCAACGGACCACCGACGCCGTTCAGCCACATCGCCTCCAGGCCACCGATGAAGGGGCTCTTGAAGCCCACCCCGAAGGAGAGGCTGTAGCCGATCACCACCCAGAGGACGCCGATCAGCCCCATCAGGAAGAAGCTCATCATCATCGTGTTGAGCACGTTCTTGGCGCGGGTGAAGCCGCCGTAGAAGAACGCCAGACCCGGGGTCATCAGCAACACCAGGGCCGAACCCATCAGCATCAGCAGGGTGTCAGCACCGTCGGTGGGCACCTTCTGCAAAGCGGCCTTGGCCGAGCCGGCCATCAGGGGCAACAGGCCCGCGCCGGCAGCCAGCAGGATCAGGGCGTAATAGCGAAGCTGGGTGTCCTGGACACCCGCCAGCAGCTTGAGGCGGAAGCGGTCAAAGGTTGTCGCAGCGGACGGGGGTCCACCGGACGGGAAGGTCCGTGGCATGAGGGGGGAAACCTCTCAACAGTTCACCCCGCTACGGTGCGCCCCGAGGGGGGACTCCCTCTGTAACAAGAGAAACATTTTTGGCCTTCGCTCTGGGATCGAGACCTGGGGCCCTGGCCCATTGGCGACCGGATAACCCGCCGTCAGCGCTCGGGATCACCGCCGTCGCAGCGCTGGGCCAATGGGCGGAAGCCCTGGTGACGCGGTGACTTTGTCAAGGTCATCAGCTACTGCAGGCTGTCTGCGCCTTGGCTTGGGGCGGGTTCCGCCCGCTGTTCGGCAGCGCTGCCCGGACACCGTCACCGAGTCGCGGACTCGGGCCGGGCTGATGGCCGAGTCCTCCGGGATGCGGAGGCACCCAGGTGATCAAAGGAGAGTGGAGGGCCTTTGTCCTGCTTGCTCTCCCGCGGAAGTGGCGCGGCCAAGCCGGTGTCGTGTCGGGACTCCATGGCGGACCCCGGCCCAGACCTGGCCAGACTGCGCCAGGATCGCCGCTGATCGATTCAACGGATTGCTTGGAGAGCTGTGAGCCCCTCAGCTGGGAGGCCCTGGAAAGCCTGGCGGCGCCCGAACCGGACCTGATCCAGGGCCCCACCAGCGCCCAGGCCCGCCTGCGGCTGTTCGGGCAGCCGGAGGCTTCGGTGCGGGTCACCCTTTACCGCGATCACCACGCCTGGTGCCCCTATTGCCAGAAGGTCTGGCTGTGGCTGGAAGAGCGCCGCATTCCCTATCGGATCCGCAAGGTGACGATGTTCTGCTACGGCGAGAAGGAGGCCTGGTTCAAACGCCTGGTGCCCTCGGGCATGCTGCCGGCGCTGGAGCTCGATGGCCGTCTGATCACCGAGAGCGATCGCATCCTCGAAGCCCTGGAGCGGACCTTCGGCAGCCTCGGCCCCTCCCTGCAGGAGCCTCGGGTGATGCAGCTGCGGCAGCTGGAACGCCTGCTGTTCCGGGCCTGGTGTCAGTGGCTCTGTGTGCCCGGCCTGGGGACTGAGGGGGAACGACGGGCCAGGCAGGCCTTTGATCATTACGCGGCCGCTATGGCCGAGGCGATCGAAACCGGAGCCGGTCCGTTTCTGCTGGGGGAGCTGGGCAGCGCCGATGTGGTGTTCGTGCCCTACGTGGAGCGCATGAACGCCAGCCTGGCCTACGAGAAGGGCTATCTGCTGCGTCAGCAGCATCCGGCCATTGATCGCTGGTTCACCGCCCTGGAGCAACGGTCGACCTACCTCGGCACCCAGAGCGATTTCCACACCCATGCCCATGACCTGCCGCCCCAGATGGGGGGGTGCTACCCCAATGGCAGCCCCGAGCAGAAGCTCCTGGCAGCCCGGATCGACGCGGGTCCCTGGCCGATCGTCGATGGGGACCGGCCCGACCCGGAAACCAGCCAGAGCGAACCGGAGGACGCTGCGGCCCGGGCCCTGGCCAGGGTGCTGAAACATCGCTCCGCCCTGCTGCAGCGCAATCCCCTCGGAGCGGCCTTCGACAGGCCCCTGCGCTGCGCCCTGACCGCCCTGATCGGCGGCGGCCTCTGCCGCCCGCCCGCCGGCTCAGCCCCTGGCCTGCGCTATCTGCGGGACCGGATCAGCGTGCCCCGCGACATGCCCCTGCATGCGGCGCGCCGGCTGCGGGGGGCCATTGAATCCATCGCCCGACTGGATCCACAAGCGGCAGGCAGCCAAGGACCTGCCATCCCCCGCCAGCATCGCCGCGACCAGGATCCGCTCCCCTTCCTGAGCCGGGAAGGCACCCAGGAGGCCCAAGGCGCGCCGTTGAGCGCGCGGCCCTGAGCAAAGGCAGGCCAACCATCGTCGTCCGACTCGGCCGCCAGCCTCGGGATCGGCTCTGCCGAAGGATCTCCACTCCAGCAGCTGGGCAGAGGCCTATTCAGTCGCCAAGAACCCGGAAGGCCCGCCCTGGCTAGGGTCCGGAGCAGAAAGGCTGAAGGTCCATGACGCGATCCCCCTGGACACGGCCCCTGGCTGGCGCCCTGCTGGCCTGCTCGCTGACCCTGATGCCAGGAGCAGTCCTGCCCCCCGCCAGGGCCCTGGAGTTGCGCGGGTCCACCTACTTCGTCAAGGCTCCGTGGAAAGCGGAACTGATCACCTACTACGACCAAACCGGCGATCCCTCGGCGCTCTACTACCTCACCATCAGCCTGGATCCCCAGGCTGGAGCTTCGCTGCAACGGCTCACCTTCCAGCAGACCCGCGGAGCCGACTGGGACTTCCCCTTTGCGCCGGAACGCACCCGCGCCTTCCTGGGGCGCCCTCGCCGGGAGGGGGCAGCCGTACCGGTTCAGGCCACCTTCTCCCAGCGGGAGCGGCTGATCACGATGGATTTCCCAGAGCCGGTGGCTCCGGGCAGCACCGTGACGGTGGTGCTCAAACCCTGGACCAACCCGGTCACCGCCGACACCTATCTGTTCCAGGTCACGGCCTGGCCAGCTGGCCCCCAGCCGGTGGCCAGCCCGGTCGGCCCGGCCACACTGCGGATCTACGACCGCTTTCCCTGGTGAATTGGGGGCAGCTGTGCGCGGTGGACGGGGAACAACCGTCAGGATGGGGGGACTGTCAGGTGGACATCGATGCAGGCTCAGTGGAACGGTCAGGTGCTGGCCAGCAGCGATGACATCGTGACGGTGGAGGGCAATGCCTACTTCCCCGCCTCAGCCCTGGATCCCAGCTGCTTCAGGCCCTCTGCGCATCGAACGGTCTGTGGCTGGAAGGGTGAGGCCCACTATTACGACGTGCTGGCCGGCGGTCAGGTCAATGCCAATGCGGCCTGGTACTACCCGGAACCCAAACAGGCGGCTGAGTCGATCAAAGGTCGGGTGGCGTTCTGGAAGGGAGTGCAGGTGGCCTGAAAGTCGGCCGCTTCGGTTGTTCAGATGCCGGGATGGCGCAGGGTGCGCCATTCGCCGCTGGCGGTGCTGACCTCGACACCGATGCCAACGGGAGCATGGTCGACTCCAGCGTGCTCCTGCAACCAGCTCTGGGCCTCGGCCCAGGCGGCATCGAGGGAGTCGTAGAGGTCATCGAGCACGGGATGGGGGGCCCCCTGCTGATCGACCAGGCGGTAGGAACGCTGGGACGGTGTGGCGGCTGGACGCATGGAATGGAGGGTGATGGTCTTGGCCCGAACGGAGGCTGAGGCGGTTCCTGTTGGGGAAGCGGGATAGGAAACGGACATGTCGGTCACCCTCTCAAGAAGGGAATCCTGCCCCCTGTGCCAGATCGCCACTGTCACTGTTGCAACAATGGCGCGTTGTGGGGATGTCGACGGAGTCGCCCCCGATGGCGAAAGGCATCCAACGGGACTCTCAACCGATGGGGTGGGCCATCCGGCTCGGCGGATCCACGAACGGTCCTTGGAGCCTGGGCTGCGCAGCTGGACCAAGTCAGAGCGAGGGGTGAGATTGCCCCCCGCCAACGCAACACCCTCATCAGGATCAACCCTTGCAGTGTTGATGCCCCTCCAGCAGCTTGGCCCTGAGCAGGGCCTGCTCGGCCCGCTCCATCAACTGGCGGGCCTGCGTCCCCGGTTGGCCGGGCAGGACCCGGGCCGTGGCCACGCCAATGCTGCAACCCAGAAAAGGTCCGGGGGCCTGGGGATGGGCGATCCGCAGGTCCTGCACCGCCCGCAACAACGCCTCGGCCAGCTCCTCCAGCTGGGACTCCTGAACGCCCGGCAGAAACAGTCCGAAGGCATCGGATCCGATGCGGGCCAGCGATCCGGCCGGGGAAGCAAAACGCCCCGACAACAGCCGCGCGACCGCCACCAGGACATCGTCGGCACAGAAATGACCGAAGACACTGTTGTACGCGCTGAAGTCATCGAGATCCAGCAACAACACGCTCAGGTGAGCAGGCGTGGTGGCGCCCCGGGCCATCGCCGCCTGCAATTGCTCTTCAAACCGTCGCCGGCTGATCAGACCGGTAAGGGGATCCTGAGACTGCCAGTCGCCACCGCCGAAATGACCGGTTTCCTGCAACAGCAGCACCAAGGGATTGAGCAACCGATAGAGACAGCGCAGCTGACTGGAGCGGAAGCCATCGCGGTGACGGGTGGCCAGGGTGACCACCACCCGGTGCGAGCCCGTCAAGGGCAAAGGCAAGGCCAGATAGTCCGTGAAACGGTCGCGTTGCAGATCCGATAACAGAGGAAAGTCGACGTCTTCGGCAGCAAGATCAAGCAATCGCACCCGCTCGGGATCACCAGAACAGCAAACATGATGCAACACACTGGTGCGATGGTCCTGACCCTCAAAGAATTCGGCCATGCGCAGAAATGTACGAACCGTGTCCTGCTCTTCCAGTCGCCACCAGTATTGAATGCCGTTGCAACCGGACTCAACCGGAACCAGAGCCAGAGACAGCCGATCAATCGGCAGCATGGCTGTGCGCAACTGCTGCACGGCCTGCACCATGAAATCGGCAGGCGTGATCGTGCCAGCGGACACGTCCGCAACCACGGCCGCCCACTCCAGTGACAGCCTTCTTACCGCAAGTCTCAGGGGATCCAAACTGGGCGAAAGCGAAGCTGTGCTGATACAAAGACGCGGATCGACCTGAAGGCCATCCGGCCAAGTCAATCTATCAGTTCAAGGCAAATCAAGATCAGTCCCTGATCATACCGACAAGTTCATGGTCAACATGGGCTTCAGCGTTAGCGATGGCAACAAAACCAAGAAACAACTCATTTCTATCGCCAGGGTTTACATCACAGCCCAAAGCGCTCAACCCGCCCACCCCACCTGCTCATCACCACCCACTTGACGCGAAGCCCTTGATACCGAACACAGCCGATCGATTCTTGAAGCTGCCGGTATCGCCGTGACAGCAGCCAACCCATGCCCATGCCGGCGGAAATCACCAGTCCGATGGGCCTGACAACGGCCAGCGTCCCGCACGCCCGATCAACAGGACCCAACGACTCCCAAGCCCCCTGGCGCCATCGCCCAGCAACCACGGCGCTCGGGCCTGGGGACCCGATCCCGCTGCGGCGGACAACCAGCACAGGATCGACCAAACCAACCCAGGAAGGGGCAGCGTGATCGAGCGAGTCGCCCTGCTTGCGCCAACCCCAGACAAGCAGCAGCACCCTGAATTCCTCCTGGGCCATCCGCTTCCTGGTCAGAACCGCAGACAAGTCCACAGGCATCGGCCTTCACCTCCGGCGGATCTGTCCGGGCAATCTCCAGGTCAGTGCCGCTAGGGTGAAGGGCTGATCCGGGTCGCCGCCACTGATGACGACTGCCCCCCGACCAGCCAGAGGGGCAGCTTCATTGAAGCCGAAGCGATCCATGCGAACCGGGCTGGGTCTTCTGAGTGCGGTACTTGCGGACCTCAACACGCATGATGCAGGCACCTGCGAGCAGGCACTCCAACGCATTGTTGAGGCCCTCAACGCCGACCTCGGCGCCCTACTGCATAGCGATGGCGTCGAGGCCGCCATCGGCCTGCAGGTTGAGGCAGCGGAAACCCTGGTCGAGGCGGCCCTCAGCCAGCCCGCCAGCCTGCGACTGGACGCGCTGGAGTTGCAGACCCACTGGCAACCCCTGGGCCCGGGCTCGCTCCTGGTGATCGGCCGCCGCCAGCCGGCCTTCAATCCGGAGGAAAAGCAGGTTCTGCAGGCGATCGGCCAGGCCTTTCAGCTGCACGCCCACACCAGCCAGTTCCTGCGGGAAGAGCGCCAGGCCAGGCATGAGGCGATTGAGGAGGCCCGGCGTGACACCCTCACCGGCCTGCCGAACCGCATCCGGGCGATGGAGAAGTTGCGGCAACAACTGGCCCAGAGCGGCGCTGGCAGCGGGAAGCGTGCCAAGACGGTGCTGTTCATCGATCTGGACAACTTCAAGCAGATCAATGACGCCCATGGCCATGCCGTTGGCGACCACTTTTTGATCACAGTCAGCAAAATCCTGCTAAGCCTGGTCGGCAGCAAGGATCTGGTGGCTCGCTTGGCAGGCGATGAGTTCATCATCATCACCGAAGAACAACAAGAGGGGGATGCCAGACATTTAGCCGACAGGATCATTGAGGAAATCTCAAAACCGATGCTGATCGGTTCCGCCATGCTCAGCCACTCGGCCTCCATCGGTATCGCCGTTGCCGACGCGATGGATCGGGCCGAAACGCTGATTGAAAATGCGGATCTGGCCATGTACAAATCCAAGCAACTGGGTCGGGGACGATCGACAAACTTCGACCTTCATTTACGCACCACAGCGAAAACCAAAGCCCATCTTGAGGAATCCCTCAAACAGGCCGTCATCAAGGGACACATTCAATGCTATCTGCAATCAATCGTCAACCTGCCTGACCAGCAGATCATCGGTTTTGAGGCCCTGGCACGCTGGCATGATCCAAAACGAGGCCTGATCTCTCCAGCGGATTTCATCCCGATTGCCGAAACCAGCAGCCTGATCACCGACATTGATGCCCTGATCATTCATCAGGCTTGCCAAACCTTGGCGGACTGGCAGGCACAAGGATTGGCCAAGGATCTCCACATCTCAGCCAATCTTTCAGCCAGAAGCCTGAACGATCAACGCATCGGCAGCAAGATTGAAGCCTCACTGGCGAGCACCGGCATCAGCAGTGATCTTCTCTTTATTGAAATCACCGAAACCATGCTGGTTGAAAATCTCGGCACTGCAGCCCGAACGATTGAAAAGCTGCGTCAATTGGGAATCCGCCTGGCCATTGATGATTTCGGAACCGGTTATTCATCGCTGCGCTACCTGAAACAACTGCCCGTCGGATTCCTCAAAATTGATCAGTCCTTCACCTCTGGATTGGGTGAAAATCAGCAGGATGATGTCATCGTGGCCGCCGTGATCCGCATGGCGATGGCCCTGGGTCTGCAGGTGATCGCTGAAGGTGTCGAAACCGTTGAACAGTCCAGACTCCTCAGCGATCTCGGTTGTCACTTTGCCCAGGGGTATCTGTTCGGTCGCCCCAGCGATCTCAACACCATGCTCCAGCTGCTCCGTGATCAGCAGGCCGCCAAGACCTCCGATCCTGCCTGAGCGATCGCTTCGGTCGGAGGTCGTTGGCTCCCTGACGCGCCCGCCAGCTGATCAACCTTTGGGGATACGGATTTTCTGGCCCGGGAAGATCAGATCCGGATCCTCAATCACCTCACGGTTGGCGGCAAAGATTTCGGTGTAACGCGCCCCGCTGCCCAGTTCCCGCTCGGCGATGCCCCAGAGGGTGTCCCCGGACTGGACCAAGACGTAGGTGGAGTTACCGGCCGCACCGAGAGCGCCGGCTTCAACCTTGGCCACTCCCTCGACATTGCCGGCGATCAACACAGCTTTCTCAAAGGCGGCAGCATCTTTGGCGTTGCCGCTGATCGTGACCGTTTCATCCTGGACAGCGACGGCGAGATCGCTGACACCGGGATTGTTCTTTTCGATGTGTTGCTTGAGCTTGTCGGCAGCTTTGTCTTCGCCGCGATGGAAAACCTTCTTACCGATGTTGGCGGCAAAGTCGAAGAGGGGAACACCCATGACCGAGAGATTGAGAATGGAGCACTCAAGACTAGGCAGCGGCTCCGAAAAGGACCATGAAATCCACCTTGAGCCTCAGGCCACCAACTCCAGCACCCCCATCAGCCCAGCCGCCAAGGGACGATGGCGGACATGCTGGAAGCCAGCCTGCAGGGCCAGGTGCTGCTGCTCCTGGGCCAGGGGAAAGCGAGCCAGACTCTCCTCCAGATAGGCGTAGTGCTCCGGCAGGCCCACCAGGCGAGCGGTGGGCACCACCAGCTGCCGCAGATAGAAGCGCTGGAACCGTGCGGTCACCTGTGCCGGCAGTCCCGCCGCCGGATCGGGCCGGTTGAAATCCAGCACCGCCGCCCGGCTTCCGGGGCGCAGCAGCCGTCGCAATTCGCGCAGGGCCACCGCCGGGTCCGCCAGGTTGCGCAGGCCGTAGGCCATCACCGCCCCATCCTGGGAGCCATCGGCCAGGCCCGTGGCGAGGGCATCACCGCACTGCCACTCCAGGGGCAACCAGGGCCTGGCGGCGGCCCGGCTCCGGGCCACCGCCAGGGGCGCCTGAGCCGCATCCAGTCCGAGCACCCGGCCCTGGGGCCTCACCTTTTCGGCCAGCACCAGAGCCAGGTCGCCGGTGCCGCAACAGAGATCGACCAGCCGTTGACCGGGCCTAGGCCTGAGCCAGGCGACGGCCTGACGTTTCCAGAGTCGATGCAGGCCCAGACTCAGCAGGTCGTTGAGCTGGTCGTAGCGGGGGGCGATGTGCTCGAAAAGCTCGCGCACTGCCTCAGGATCACCGGGTTTCAAGGGGGGGAGCCTGGGACAGGGCTGGGTTGTCGTCCCAGGGGAGAACGATCGCATCGAGGCTGATGCCACCGTCGCGCTCGGGACTGAGCATCACGCCGCGGGCAGCCTCCAGCCGGGCCGGACTGGTGATCGTCAGCACCATCACGGTGGCCAGGCCGACTGCGGCGGAGCAGACCATGCAGCCCGCCAGCATCAATGAAAACTCCTGACGATCACTGGCGGCCTGCATCAATTGCAGCGCCCAGGCCACCAACGCCACCACAGCGGCCACCATCAGCAGAGCGATGACGGTGAGCAGGGATCCAGGCAGGGCAAACAGGGCGGTCAATGCTGGGCTGCGAGAAATGTGAACAGTTTTGTTGAATGTAACGACAGGCCAACCGCTAGCGCGAGTTCCCTTCCGCGAGCAGGGGCCGCAGGGGCAGCCCCTCGGCCAGCAACTCCCGCTTGATCTGCTCCACCGTCAGCACCCCATCGTGGAGCAAGGAGGCCAGCAGGGCCGCTGACGCCTTGCCCTCCTTCAGGGCGGCGGCGATGTGGGCGATACAGCCGGCCCCGCCGGAGGCGATCACCGGCACCTCCACCGCCTCGGCCACCGCCCGGGTGAGCTCCAGGTCATAGCCGGCCTGGGTGCCATCGCCGTCCATCGAGGTCAGCAGGATCTCGCCGGCACCAAGCTCGACCACCCGCCGGGCCCAGGTCAGGGCGTCGAGCCCAGTGTTCTCGCGACCGCCCTTGACGAACACATCCCAACCCGGACTGCCCCCCTGGCGCCGCCGCGCATCGATCGCCACAACGATGCACTGGTTGCCGAAGCGGCTGGCACCGGCCGTGATCAACTCGGGGCTGCGCACGGCGGCGGAGTTGAGGCTCACCTTGTCGGCGCCGGCCCGCAACAGCTCGGTGATGCCCTCGACGCTGCCAATGCCACCGCCCACCGTGAAGGGAATCGTCACCGCCTCGGCGGTGCGCCGGACCAGCTCCACCAGGGTGCCGCGGCCCTGGTGGCTGGCGGCGATGTCAAGGAACACCAATTCATCGGCCCCCGAGGCGCTGTAGCGGCAGGCCAGCTCCACCGGATCGCCCGCATCGCGCAGGCCGACGAAGTTGACGCCCTTCACCACCCGGCCATCGGCCACGTCGAGGCAGGGGATGATGCGCTTGGCGACCATGGGCTCACTGGTAAGGTTGCGCCACCAAAGACGACGCGTCGGCCATGTCCCAGGCTGCCATCACGATCGGCTCCAAGGTGCGGGTCACCAGGGTGCGCGACCGCATTCCCGCCGACCTGGTTGCCGCCCTCAAGGCTGATGCCACCGGCACGGTCAAGGATTTCCGCGTCACCGACGGCAAGGGCATCGGCGTCGTCGTTGAACTGAACGCTGGCGGTACCAGCTGGTTCTTCGACGATGAAATCACCCCTGCCTGATCCCTCCCCCCAAGACCCGCCAGCGGTGAATGACATGACAGCAGAGGGTGGTAACGCTGTCGTTTCCAAAGCTGGGGGCGCGCGCCAGTTGCTGGGCATGAAGGATGGCGGCAGCAGCGCCAACATCTGGGCGATTCGGCTGCAGTTGATGAAGCCGGTCACCTGGATTCCCCTGATCTGGGGGGTGATCTGCGGCGCGGCCGCCTCGGGCAACTACCACTGGCGCCTCGGCGATCTGCTGGCAGCCCTGGCCTGCATGGTGATGAGCGGCCCCCTGCTGGCCGGCTACACCCAGACGATCAACGACTACTACGACCGCGAGATCGACGCGATCAACGAGCCCTACCGGCCGATCCCTTCGGGGGCCATCCCCCTGGGGCAGGTCAGGCTGCAGATCGTGGTGCTGCTGCTCGCCGGCCTCGGCGTCGCCTATGGCCTCGATCTCTGGGCCGGCCACAGCACGCCGGTGCTGTTCCTGCTGGCCCTGGGCGGATCCCTGGTCAGCTACATCTATTCCGCGCCTCCGCTCAAGCTCAAGCAGAACGGCTGGCTGGGCAACTACGCCCTGGGTGCGAGCTACATCGCCCTGCCCTGGTGGGCCGGCCAGGCCCTGTTCGGCCAGCTCACCTGGACCACCGCCCTGCTGACCCTGGCCTACAGCCTGGCTGGCCTGGGGATCGCCGTTGTCAATGACTTCAAGAGTGTCGAAGGCGATCGGGCTCTTGGCCTTCAATCCCTACCCGTGGTCTTCGGCATCGAGAAGGCCAGCTGGATCAGTGCGGCGATGATTGATGTCTTTCAACTGGCGATGGTGGCGGTGCTGATCGCCATCGGCCAGAACTTCGCCGCCGTGCTGCTGGTGCTGCTGATTCTTCCCCAGATCACCTTCCAGGACATCTGGTTACTGCGTGATCCCGTGGCCTTCGATGTCAAGTACCAGGCCAGTGCCCAGCCCTTCCTGGTGCTCGGGATGTTGGTCACGGCCCTGGCCATCGGCCACAGCGACCTGATCCGGATCGGCGGCGATGCCGCCCAGGTGCTTTGACCCCGGGCACTCCCGCCACGGCGACGGGGCCGGCTCCATCCGGCGGCCCCCGGCCTGATCGCGGCCCCCTCTCCCACCCGATGCTGGTGCCGGCTCTGGTGGCGGCAGCCATCGGTGGCGGTCTGGCGCTCGGACAGACCGCTTTGGTGGCCGGCACTGATAGCCTACTGCCGGATGCCGATCGGATCAGCGCCTTCAACCGCCCCGGCACGCTGACCATTCTCGACACCAACGGGAAAGTGGTGGTCAAGGAAGGGCCAGCCACCCGCGAAAAACTGAGCAGCGGCAAGATGCCCCTGCTGATCCAGCGCGCCTTCGTCGCTGCCGAAGATCGCCGCTTCTACCAGCACAACGGCGTCGACTTCCTGGGTATCAGTCGCGCCATGTTGCGCAACCTGCGCCAGGGCTCGGTGGAAGAGGGCGCCAGCACCATCACCCAGCAGTTGGCCCGCACGGTCTTCCTCAGCCAGGACCGCACCTTGATGCGCAAGCTCAAGGAAGCCCTGCTGGCCGGCAAGATCGAACGTCAGCTCAGCAAGGAGCAGATCCTTGAGCAATACCTCAACTTCGTCTATCTGGGCTCCAGCGCCTATGGCGTCGCCGATGCGGCCTGGATCTACTTCTCCAAGACCCCGGACCAGCTGACCCTGCCGGAGGCGGCGCTGATCGCGGGCCTGCCGCCGGCCCCTTCGGTCTATTCGCCCCTGGTCAATCCCGATCTCGCCCTCAGTCGGCGCCGCACCGTGTTGCGGCGGATGCGGGAAGCGGGCTACATCGATGACATCCAGCTGGATCGGGCCGACGCCTCGCCCCTGGGTCTCAAGCCGGCCGAGCCCAAGTACTTCGCCAACCCGGCGCCATGGTTCACCAGCTGGCTGGAGCAGGAACTCCCCGGCGTCCTGACCAAGGAGCAACTGGAGGTGGGCGGCCTGACGATCCGCACAGGTCTCAACAAGGACTGGCAGGAGAAGGCCCAGGAGACGATCAACAGCCACGCCGGCAGCATGCAGGGTGCCCTGGTGACCATGGAACCGGGCACGGGCCTGGTGCGGGCCATGGTGGGCGGCAAGGACTGGAACAAGAGCCAGTTCAACCGGGCCACCCAGGCACTGCGCTCGCCGGGCTCCACCTTCAAGCTGTTCACCTACGCCTCTGCGATCAAATACGGCATGCGTCCCGAGGACACCATCTCGGCGCGGGAACGCTGCTATCAGGAGGGCTGGCCACCGAAACGCTTCTGCATCCCCGGCACGGCCGGCAGCATCACCCTGCTGCAGGCCATCACCGGCTCCATCAACCCGGCCGCCGTGGCCACGGCCGAAAAGGTGGGCTTCCCCCGGGTGATCGGCGTGGCCCGCGATCTTGGCATCACCGGTGAAATCGGCAATTACCCGGCCATGGTGCTGGGCGCCAATGAAAAAACGATGCTGGAGATGGTGGCGGCCTACGCCGCCGTCAACAACCGGGGCGTCTGGGTGAAACCGGTGCCATTCGAAGAGATCTACGGACCCGATGGCGAGTTGCTCTGGAGCCGTCGTGTCGATGCTCCGAAACCGAAGCGAGCCCTCAGCAGCGATGTCGCCGACACCCTGATGTGGATGCTGCAGAGCGTGGTGCGCAATGGCACCGGCTACGCGGCGGGCCTAGCGGATCGTCCCGTGGCCGGCAAGACCGGGACCGCCGAGGGCGCCCGCGATCTCTGGTTCATCGGCTCGATTCCCCAGCTCACCACGGCGGTCTGGCTGGGCTACGACGAAAACTTCAAGACCGGCAGCAGCAGTGCCCAGGCGGCCGCGGCCTGGTCCAGCTACATGGGCCAGATCACCAAGGGCCTGCCTGTCCAGCAATTCCCCCCCAAGCCCACCTTGACGGGTTCCTTCATTCCCTACGTGCCACCCAAGCACAAGCCCAAACCGCCCCGGGAGCAAGCCGTACGCCAGGAGAGCTGGGAATCTCCAGCCTTGCCCGAGGGCGGCACGAACACCTGGGAACCACCGCCGGAACGCAACCACAGCACCTATGAGCCTCCGGTGCAGGAACCCAGCCGCTGGCAACCACCGGAAGTCCCTGGCCCCAGCAGGCCCCCTGAACCGATGCCGGCGCCGGCCCAACGCCCCGCCGAACAACCTGCTGCCCCTGCTCCGGCCCCTCCGCAGGCGCCCGCGGCTGCGCCGCCGCCAGCCGCACCGGCAGCACCCGCCAGCGCTCCGCCTCCCGTGTCGGCACCGCCGCCAGTCCCCTGAGCGACCAACTTCGACACCGCGCCGTTGTCGATGGAACTCGATCGGCACGGGCGAAGCGTTCGGGGTCATCAAGACGTTTCTCGCTGGCGGCCTTCGTCTGCAGCCCGCAGACACGGCCAACCCCGTTGCCACCGCAGCGCCCCGATCCGAACGGAGTGGAGGAGCCGTTGCGGCGAGATCGCTGAGCCAGCCCTCAAGCCCCGGGCTGCTGCCGCTCCAGAACGGCGACGAAAAAACCATCACCGGCGCAGGATCCATCCAGCTCCTGGGCGGGCCACCACTGCTGCTGCTGCACCAGGGTGAGTTCCGGCTGCTGTTGCTGGAACCAGGCCACGGTTTCGCTGTTCTCGCTCGGATGGACCGTGCAGGTGGCATAGACCAGCCGTCCAGCGGGGGCCAGCAGGGGCACCACCGCGTGCAGCAGCTGCCGCTGCAGTTGGACCAGGCTCTCGATCGTCTCGGCCTGCATCCGCCAGCGGGCATCGGCATGGCGGCTGAGGGTACCGAGCCCGGAGCAGGGGGCATCCAGCAGGATCCGATCAAACGAGCCGATCCAGTCCGGGCGCAGGCTGGCCAGGGCGGTCGCATCGGCACTGAGCCGCTGGATCGACGCCAACCCCAGCCGCTCGGCGTTGAGCGCCACCCGCCGCAACCTCGCCTCGGAGCGATCCACCGCCCAGATCTCCCCCTGGTCGTCCATCCATTCGGCGATCTGGGTGCTTTTCCCCCCCGGCGCCGCACAGGCATCCAGCACCTTCTGTCCCGGTTGGGGATCGAGCAGGGGCACGATCCGCTGGGCACTGCGGTCCTGGACGGACCAGAGTCCTTCCCAAAAACCGGGCAAACCCCGCAGGTCCCCGGGGCGATCCAGCAGGGCCAGACCGTCCTGTGTCTCCGCCAAGGGCTCGCTGCGAATGCCGACGGCCGCCAACGCTGCCGCCAGGCTCTGGCGATCGCTGCGGCGGCGATTGACCCGCAGATCCAGGGGCGGCGAACCGTTGCAGGCCCGGGCGAAGGCCTCGGCCCGATCGGCAGGCAACCAGCGCAGCAGATCGGCAGCCAGCCACTCCGGCAACGAATGGCGCAGCCCAAAACTGACGCCTGGATCCTCGACGCCCGGATCCTCACGCAGCGGCAAACCCAGCCAGGGCGGCGCCGGCGCCAGGGCCGAACCGTCAGCGGCGCTGGCCGTGCTCCCAGCCCGAGGTCCCTCCATGGCCCCGGCCTGCTCACGGCGGCGCAACACCGAACGCAACAGGCCGTTGGCCACCGGTGCCAGACGCGCCAGGCCTCCCTGCTTGGCCAGATCCACCGTGGTGCTGACGGCAGCGGAGGCGGGAACCCGGGCCGTGAACAGGAGCTGGTACAGACCGACATGCAACAGCCAGCGCAGCCGCGGCGGCTGCTGTTCGGCCCGCACCCGGCCGTGGGCATCCAACCAGGCATCGAGCAGGCGGCGCTGGCGTATGGCGCCATAGGCCAATTCCGTGGCCAGGGCCCGATCGGGTCCACTGAGTGACTGCCGGCTGAGTTCCCGCTCCAGGGCCGCATCGGCATAGGCTCCAGCCGCCACCGCCAGCAGCACCTTCCAGGCCACCTCCCGGGCCGGCAGGCCATTGGATCGCACGGGTTCAGGCAAGGGGAGGGTCCAGCGGCGGAACAGGCTCACAGGGAGCAGGCTCCAGATGTACTGGAGCATCGGGGCGCCAGCGATGCGGCGCCAGGGCCAGACGGCCCCGGCCATCCACCGCAATTCCTTCGCCGATCAGCATCTGCCGCTGAATCCAGTCACTGCCTTCCCGCCCCGGGCTGAGGGCGATGCGTCCGGCGGCGTTGACCACCCGATGCCAGGGCAGCTCCGACGGCAGGGGTAACCGTCGCAGGGCCCAACCCACCTGACGGGCGCAGCCCCAGGCCCCGATCAGTTCGGCGATCTGGCCGTAGGTGGCGAGCCGCCCGGGGGGGATGCGGGCCACCATGGCGTAGACCTGCCGATCGAAACTGGAAGCCACCTGGGTCAAGCGGAAGCGGGGCCTGGTTCACCCCAGCCTGAGCCACGATCCGGTCGGACACCAGCCGCCCGCCGCGGCGATCCCCCCGAGCCACCGCCCCGATGCCCCTGTTGCCCCGTCGCTTTGAGCGCCTCAAGGCCGTGCTCGACCGCCGCATGGGGGATCTCACGGTGCTGCTGGAGCATGTGGACAAACCCCACAACCTCTCGGCCATCCTGCGCAGCTGCGATGCCGTGGGGGTGATGGAGGCCCATGTGGTGAGCCTGGCCGGCCGACCCCGCACCCTCAACGACACCGCCAAGGGCAGCCAGAAGTGGGTGGACCTGCGTCCCCATGCCGATGGCGCCACCGCCCTGGCCCATCTCAAGGAGCGGGGCCTTCGCATCTTCGGCACCCATCTGGGGGTGACGGCGCGGGACTATCGCGACTGCGATTTCACCGGTCCCACCGCCTTCGTGCTGGGGGCCGAAAAGTGGGGGCTGAGTGAGGCCACCACCGCTCTGGTGGACCAGCCGATCTTCATTCCGATGCAGGGCATGGTGCAGTCCCTGAACGTGTCGGTGGCGGCGGCCACCCTGCTGTTTGAAGCCCTGCGCCAGCGCCAGCAGGCCGGCCTGGTCCCCAGCGGCGGCGAGGGCATTGCACCGGAGCGCTACCAGCGCACCCTCTTCGAATGGGCGTACCCGGACGTGGCGCGTTGGTGCCGCCAGCAGCAGCGTCCCTACCCGGAGCTCAACGGGGAAGGCACCATCCTCGAGGAGCTGCCGCGCACATTCAAGCTGCGCTGCTGAGGAGCCAGGCCCATACTGGTGCTCCGAAAGTTTCCCCGGCGTCGTTGCCAGCCCCCGCACGTCCCCCGGCGCCTACTCAGCTCCTGGCACGGCTGCCCGCCGATGTCTGGGCTCTTGTGGTGGCAAGCCTGGCCGCCCTCGCCTGGATTCCCACCCTGCTGGAGCTGGCCCGGCCCAGCTCGGATCAGGTCTGGGAGCGTTTCGGCCTGACCGCGGCCTGCCAGGCCCAGCAGTTTCAGCTCGGCTGGATCGGGGAGGGAATCCCCGCGCAGAACGGCGGCGCCTTCACCGCCTCCCTGCCGACAGTGGCCCTGCAGGGGCTGAGCTGCAAAATCGCCCTGCTGACGGAGCTGGACCCACTGCAGGCCTTTCTGATCCCCGGCCTGCTGCTCACCTTCGTGCTGGCCGATCTCAGCTGCCGGCTGGCGGGCTTCCGCCGTCTGACCAGCCTGGCCACAGCGTTTCTGATCACCACTGCCCCCTGCTCCTTTTCCAGGGTGGGGCACCTCTCGCTGGCCATGCTCTGGATGGTGATTCCGGGGTTGCTGGCCTGCCATGCCCTCTGGCGGGCGATGGCCGGCCGACGGCGCCCCCTCCCCCTGCTGGGGGCCGGGGGCCTGGCGGCCCTGCTTTGTCTGCCCAGCCAGGAGTACTACGTCGTCTTTGTGTTGCTGCTGCTGGCCAGTTGCTTCGCGCTGCTGCTGCTGCTCGCCAGCGTGCGCATCACCACCATCCCAGGTCTGGCCGCCATCGCCGCACGTGGAGCCTTGTTCGCCATCGGATTTCTGGCGGTGGTGGTGGCGATGTACGCCAACAAACTGGCCGCGGTTGGCCTGGGCTCCGGCCAACCTCCGGCGTTCTGGTCGGCCCCGCGCTACGCGGGCGAACAGTTTCAGTACGGCCTGCTGCCCTTCACCTGGATCATTCCGCCCCCCTGGGTAGCGATGGTGCGCGAGGGCCTGCAGAACGCCGGCATCGCGACGGGATCGGAATCCTTTTTCTGGTCCACCGGCAGCTTTCTGATCCCGATGGCCTGGGTCGTCGCCATTCGCACCCTGGCCGGCAATCCCGGTCAGGCCCCCGCAGCGAGAGCCGATGGACTGGGGTGCAGTGACCTCAGGTTCTTCGCCCTGCTGCTGACGCTCTGCACGTTTCTGGGGCTGTTCTGGATGACTATGGGCGGCTTCGGCACCCTGGTGGCGCTGCTGAATCCCACCCTGCGATCCCTCAATCGCTTCACGGCCTTCGAATACGGAGCCAGTGTGCTGCTGCTGATGGCCCTGCTGGATCGCATGCTGAGCCGACGCAAACTTGAGCCCTGGCGACGGGAGGAGGCTCCGGCGTGAGCGCCCGACAACGCGAATCCGTTGATCCCCTGGTGGCGGGCTTCGGCTTGCTGGCCCTTTGGATTGCCATTGAACTGCTGTACAGCAGCGGCTGGCTGCGCCTGGACGCGATTCGCCGGACCGCCGAGAGGCAGCGCCTCCATCAGGAACGCCTGGAGCACGTCGCGCCGAAACTGATCACCTTGCTGGAGGCCATGCCCGTCGCCAGCCGCAAGGTCTGGTTTGCGCCTTACACCACCTTTCCCGAAACGGGCGTGATCGAAAGCCGGAGCCGGCTCGGCATCTACGACACCTTCCTGACCTTCCCCCGTTCCGGCATCAGCAGCAACTACGGCGCCTTCAACCTCTCGGCGGCGGACAGCCTCTTCGCCCAGGCCTCG
This sequence comes from Synechococcaceae cyanobacterium ELA739, assembly GCA_037127935.1. Lineage (GTDB taxonomy): Bacteria > Cyanobacteriota > Cyanobacteriia > PCC-6307 > Cyanobiaceae > Cyanobium. The sequence continues at coordinate 40,387 of JBAXXM010000006.1, read as the reverse complement.
AGCCAGGGACTGGTCGCCGAAGCCCATCTGGCCCAGTCCCTGGGCTACCGCCAGTTCGCCCTCGACCTGGGGGCCATCAGCCAACCCGTGGCCGCCGCCCAGCTTTGCCGCAGCAGTGAGGGCTGCCGGATCAGCGGCGATGCCTATGCCGTGTTCCCTCTAGACGCCGGCAGAACGGGCTGGATCGCCCAACTCAAGGACCAGGAGCGCAACATCCCCCTGCTGCCCCAGATCAGCGCCGCCCCCCGCTGGGGAGGCCTGGTCGGCAAGCCCAATCAGTGGTGGCCCAGCACCAGAGCCGACCTGACCCCTGGGGACGGCCGACTGCGCCTCAGGGCCCGTCCGCTCGCGAATCTGGATCTGTACCGCTACCCGCTTGGGGGGCTGCCGGCGGCGACCCGACGCCTGCTCAATCCCCAGGGCCTGAGGGTGAGGGCCTTGCTTCCCCCGGGCCTGCAGCAGGTCGATCTCTGTCTCAGCTCGGCAGCGGATCGCGCGGCAGGCAGGCCCTGCCATGGGGTGACGCTGCAGAGCCAGGATCCGGCGATCGACATCACCCGCTGGATCGAGCCCGGAACCCTCACCGCCATCGAGGTGACCCTGCTGATCGGCGGCGATGGTCTGCCGACCACCATGGGGCGGCTCGTGCCTCCCGCCGACAGGCCGAACGAACCGTCCCCGTTCACGCTGGAGATTCAGCTGCCGCCGCCCAGCCCCCAGCCCTGAATCAAGGCGCCGCCGGAGCAGTCGGTGGGGCGGAGGTCCCGGGTGCCGGTCGACCCGCGGCAGGGGTATTCAACTCCTGAATCAGGGGAAAAACCAGCGCCATCGCCCCGACCAAGCCGGTGACGATCAGCAGCATCCGGAACACCCGGAACGTCAGGTTGGACAGCCGACCTTGACTCACGATCCGAGACCGCCACCGCTCTGACGCTCGCACTGCAGGGCACTGGGCAGCCAGAGGGCCAGTGCGAGCAGGCCGAGCTCCAGCAGCAGGGGCTGACCCGCCACCACCACCACCAGCACCACCAACCCCGCCAGGGACTTGGTGAACAGGCCGATCACGTCATCGCGATGGGCGAGGCCCCGCCTCCAGAGCAGCGCGGCAAGACCAAGAAACAGCAGGACTGACCACCAGGACATGACGGGCGCCGAACCAGACCATGGAAGACCCAGCCTAGTGAGACCCTCCCAGGCCTCCAACATCCACCGCATCCGCCGCCGCCGGACCGTTGTGCCATGGGCCAGAGATCTCGGCTTCTGCAATCCCCACATCCAGGTTCAGGCCTGCAGGGACAGGGGGTTGGGAGCACCGCCGTTGGGAGAACGCCCGTTGGCAGCCAAAGCTTCAAAGAACTCAACGGCGGGGGCAGCACCGCCCTGGGCCCCGAACCGATCGGCGTGGATCGGGGGTGCAACCCGGGCTGGAATGGAGCTGGAGGTGCCCGATCAACTGCTGCGTTCCGGCTGGACCGAAAGCCAGCTCTCCAGGCCCTCGCCGAGGAAGGAGAGGCCCAGCACCAGCACGAACATCGCTAGACCGGGATAGAGAGCCGTCCACCAGATCCCCGTCGGCACGGCGGTCAGAGCCTGCTGCAGATCGCCCCCCCATTCGGGAATCGTCTCCGGCAAGCCCAGCCCCAGGAAACCGAGGCCACCCAGCACCAGCACCGCATCGGCGGCATTGAGGGTCAGCAGGACCGGGACCGACGTGATCACATTGCGCAGCAGGTAGCGGCGCAGGATCCAGAGGGGACCGGCACCGAGGGAGCGGGCCGCCTCAACGAACAGTTCCGCCTTGACCTGGGCCGTCTGGTTTCGCACCACCCGGAAATACTGGGGCACGTAGACCACACACAGCGCCGCGGCGGCATTGGGCAGACCCCGGCCCAGCAGAAAGGCCAGCACCACCGACAGCAGCAGCACCGGCAGGGTGTAGAGGGTGTCCATCAGCAGTACAAGGGTGCGATCCACCCAGCCACCGAGATAACCACTGACCATGCCCAGGGGCACCCCGATCGCCAGGGCCAGCACCAGGGCGATCAACACCACCTGCAGGGCCACGCCGCTGCCCGCCAGGGTGCGGACGCAGACGTCGCGCCCGAGCCGATCGGTGCCGCACCAATGCAGCAGCGATGGGGAAGCATAGATGGGGTTGTCGAGTCCGGCATTGGGATCGCTGAGCAGGCCCAGATGAATCAGCAGGGGTGTCAGCAGGGCCGTGGCCGCATAGATCAGCACGATGGCCATGCCCCACAGGGCCATGCGGCCCGAGAGATTGGCGGACGACCAGCGCAGGAACACCAGGGCAGGGCAGGAACGGCTCCCATTCAAGCCCCCTCAGCCCAGCCCCAGAAACGCCTCCCCAAGGAAGCCGTTGCACCCAGGCGACGCGTGAACCCACCGCCGGAGCTGGAGCGCCAGCCGGGACAGTCCTGTCCACGGGCGTCCTTGCAAAGCCAGCGGGTCAGCCCTGCCGGCGCGGCCCCCTGTCAGGACTCTCGCCCGCACAGCAGACCTGCAGTAAAAACTCTATCGATCTCCCCGAACACATTGCCCACAAACCATCGGCAGGCCGGGGCGACTTGAGCTGCGGTGATCCCTGCCGATCAACCCAGGGGTGGCGAATGGAAGATCTAATCTGGCCTGGACACTTATTTCGCAAACTCCCCCAAGACCAGGCCCCAGCTGACGCCGTCCGCTCCGCCTCACGACCGGTCTTTGCTGGAACCGGGCTGGGCTGCCGCTGATCCGCTGCACTGCAACGGCCCTTGCGGAGCGAGCGGACTCACCGCCACCATGACGACGCCCAGGATCGGCTCAATCTCCGCCTTGAAATTGCTGCAAGGCTTTTGCTATTGGACGAGGGCCCGCATTTCCCTGCTGGCGCCAGATCTCTCGGCTTGCGTGTTGAGACCCATGGGCAGCAGGCTCCTAGGCTGAAGCTGTCAAGACTTCAGCGGGCCGAGTCGCGCAAAGCCCCCAGAGCACCGATGCCATGACCGCCTACCGCCTGTTGATCGTTGACGACGACCCGGAGCTTCGCAACTTCCTGGTCACCGAACTTTCCGTGGAGGGCTACAACTGCAAAGAGGCGGCCACCGGCCAGCAGGCCCTCGGCCAGATCCGCTCAGAACCCTGGGATCTGGTGCTGCTCGACTGGACCCTGCCCGATTTCAATGGCGTCGAGGTCTGCCGCCGGATGCGCCAGGGAGGCATTGGCACACCGGTGCTGATGATCACGGCGCGGGATGAGGTGCGCGAACGGGTCGAGGCGCTCGACTCCGGGGCCGACGACTACCTCACCAAGCCGTTCTCGATCGAGGAGCTGCTTGCCAGGGTCCGGGCCAGGCTGCGGCGCACGGGCCTCAACGATCCGGAAGACGGCTTGATGCGGGTGGGCGATCTGCTCGTCAACCCCGCCAGCCGCGAAGTCAGCCGGGGGGGGCACCCCATCCACCTGACCGCGCGGGAATTTGACCTGCTTCTGCATCTGATCCGCCAGCCGAATCAGGTGCATGAGCGGCGCAGCATTCTCGATGCCCTGTGGGGCGAGGACTGGATGGGTGACGACAACCTGCTGGATGTCTATGTGCGCTACCTGCGCAAGAAACTCGAGCCGGCCGGCCAGCCCACCTTGATCCAGACCGTGCGCGGCGTTGGCTTCATGGTGAAGGAGGGGCCTCCCCGCTGACGCTCTAGCCCTCGCTACCCGCCTGGGAGGACGCGACACCGGACTGGAACAGCGGCAGGTGCAACTGGAAATCAGCCCCCCCTCCGGGAGCCTCCGTGACCATGACCTGCCCTCCCATCGCCTCCATCAGCAGCTGAACCACCGACAGGCCGATGCCGCTGCCCCGGGTGTTCACGGCAGCCTGACCGCGCACGAACCGGCCGAAAATCGCCTTGCGCTCCGCAAGAGCCACTCCAGGCCCACGATCGCGCACGTGCAACACCAGAGAATCCGGTGTGGCCTCCGCCGACAGGCGGACAGGAGCGGGCGACGGCGAATAGCGCAGCGCATTGTCCACGAGGACCACCAGGCACTGGGCCAGCCGCTCCGGATCCCCGGCCGCCAGGGGCAGGGAGCGCTCGTCCTGAGGCGGCTGCAGCCGCAGGCGTCCGTCGGATGCGGCCGCCAGGCGCTCAAAGCACTCGAGCACGATGTCCTCGACGTCAATCGGCTGAAGCCGCAACTGCAGGCGCCCGGCATCCTTGCGGGCCAGATCGAGCATGTCGCTGACCATCCCTCCCATGCGGCGGGCCTCGGCACTGATCAGGGCCAGCGAGGGCCCGAGCCCGGCGGCTGCGGGCTGTCGCTGCAGGCTCTGGGCATGGCCGGAGATCAGGGTGATCGGGGTGCGCAGTTCATGGGCAACCCCATCGACAAAGGTGCGCTGTCGCTCCCAAGAGGAGGTCAACCGCTCCTGCATGGCGTTGAAGGTGGCGGCGATCGGCTGAAGCTCTTCCGGTTGACGGTCCACGTCCAGGGGCGGCGGCGGCTGCGAAGGTGAGCGATAGGAGGAGATCTGGAGGCCCAGGGCCTCCAGGGGACGAACCAGGCCGTAGGTCATGACCGGCCTCAGCAACAGGCCGGTCAACATGGCGGAGGCTCCGGCGGCGGCGGCCAGCAGTTGCAGCGAGAGGTTCTGCTGGGCGATGGAATCGGTCACGTCCTGACGCAGCAGCAGGGAGCGCAGCTGGCCGTCTCGCAGCATCAGGGGGCTGGCACTTTCCAGGATCACGCCGTTGTCCTGCCACTGAAGCCGTGGTTCGAACTCCGAACCGGTGGGCAGCAACTGCACCTCCAACCCAGGCATCAGCATCTCCGACGCCACGGGGGTGAACTGGTCCGCCGTGCGCACGCGCTGAATCAGGGCCGTACTGATCCGATCGATGAGCTGCTGGTGGGCCTGGCGCCGCTCGATGCGGTTGAGGCTGAGGGTCAGCACCACCAGCACGGTGTAACCCGCCAGAACGGCCAGGATGGTGGTCGACTGCAGCCAAAGCCGCAGCGATGCAGCTGGCCGGGTCGGTGAGACCCACTGGTACAACCGTAAACCGAATCTCACGTCGTGGGTGTGCTCCAGCGGCGGACGCTGCTGGAAACAAGAAGTCAAGAATCTAGTCCGGAGCTCCAATCCATTCCGATGGCCCATCCATGCATCGCGATGGCCCCTCCGGGAGGCCGTCAAAGCCAGGCATTGGATTCGCAACGCCCCCCGCTGGCGCCCGACCAGCAGATTCAGGAGACGGAGGAGCAGCCGAGCCTGCCGGACCTGACACGCTCCCCAACGAACAGAATGCCCAATCGGGAGGCTGATCACACACTGTTCTCGCGGTCACAGTCTCCAAACCAGATTGGCCACGTGGATAGTGACCAGGTCATCCATTCCCCATCAGCCGGGCTGATTACAGCCCAATCAAGTCAATTGATGATCTTCTGAAATTGTCTTAGCAGCGCCGCCGCAGCCCCAACGCCTGAACCCCGATGCAATTTCAGGCCAGGCCTGCCGGCCCCTTACAAGACGGCAAGCCGCCGCAACAGACCCCACCGAGCGATCCTCCGGCTCGGCGACTTCTTCACATCAGTAATGAAAGGCTCAGCCCCAGCCAAAATAAAAAAAATTCCTGATACTCCCAATGTCTCCCAGCCAAGCTCGCTCCCACGCCTCTTTCCAGACGCGCCTGCTGCTGCACCTCTCCCAGCGCAAGGCGGGGCTAAGTGCCGCCCAGCAGGTCTTCACCTTGGTGGAGCTGATGATCGTTGTCGCGATCATCGGCATTCTCTCTGCCGTTGCCCTGCCCAATTTCCTGGCCGCCCGCAACGCCGCCAAAATCGGCTCCCGGGTGGGTGAGGCCGTTGGCTTCGCCAAGGAATGCGCCGTCTACCTCTCCAGCGACATCGGCACCCCTTACAACACCTTGACCCAGCGCACCGGTACCGCCGCTGATGGCGTCGGTGAAGTCTATGGGACCAGTGGCGTTGCAGGTACCATTGTGGCCAACTGGGGAGAGGCGAGAGCCGGCGGCGTGAAGTGCCTGACCGCCAGCAGCACGACTGCCTCAACCACTGCCACCATCACCGTTCTGAGAACGGCAGCTTCAGGCGACGCGATCTCCTATGTGTTCTCCTAAGTTAACGTTGGTGCAATAGCGCTTGCGCCCCGGCGCCAAGCACAAGCCTTTTGCCTACAAACAGGGCGACCCATGTCCGTCCACGGTACAGAGTTCGCTGCGTGAATAAAACCGAAGACCGTCACACATGTCCTCAAGAATTCATTGCGGCGCCCCTAGTTCAGTCTCTCTATACAAGCAGCATCCTTGATAACATCAAGCAAAATTAAGCCCAGAACGCTAGCTATTGGGCCTTGCAATTTTGTCAGAAGCAAACCTGACAGAGCAACAAACGGCATTTCAAGCGAAAACGGCCTAAATACCAACATTCAGCCAAAATTTCAATATAAACGTTCGCTGGGTGATGCATAAGATTCATCTTTGTTTTTATTTCAACCCCCAAGTCTTGGGCGGCATCAGCGCTCTAAACACAGGGATCAGCAGCGAAGTACTGGAACGACATTCTTGCCGCACACTCAAACTTCGTCGATCCAGTAAAATTTCCATTTGATTCGCAGCTAAATTCAACTTCATATTTCCGCTCAAAAGCCATCTTCTGCCTCCATATCAGCCATGGCCAGGCAAAAGCTTTTAATATTGACTTGTAATATTGACTTGATCACAACAGACGTGCTTGCAATTCACCACAAACTTTATCAATCGCACCATCAAGCTGTCCATCAGCTCCCCGCAAATGGATCGAATCAGCTGACGCAGCTGCAACAACTGGAGCTGACCTAGCCCAAAGCCCGCGTTCACCAACGGTTTAAAATTTGCCAGATTCTGCTGAGCGCCTCTACACTGGAACTTGTCTACCCGTAAGCGTCCGCAGCTTCAAACCCCATGTCCCCCGCCCAAGCACGATCCCGCGCCTCTTTCCAGACCCGTCTGCTGCTGCACCTCTCCCAGCGCAAAGCCGGGGTCAGCGTTGCCCAGCAGGGCTTCACCCTGGTCGAGTTGATGATCGTTGTCGCGATCATCGGCATTCTCTCAGCCGTTGCCCTGCCCAATTTCCTGGCCGCTAGGAACGCCGCCAAGATCGGCTCCAGGGTAGGTGAGGCCATTGGCTTCGCCAAGGAATGCGCCGTCTACATCGCCACCGACATCGGCACCCCTTACAACACCTTGACCCAGCGCACCGGTACCGCCTCTGATGGCGTCGGTGAAACCTGCGGGACCAGTGGCGACGGCACCCTGGTCGCCACCTGGGGCTCAGCCCGGGCAGGCGGCGTGAAGTGCCTCACCGCCACCAGCACAACGGGATCCGCAACTGCCACGATCACCGTGCAGCGAACGGTGAACAGTGGCGATTCGATCACCTGCGTGTTCTCCTGAGCCAACTGTGGCGCGATGCTTGTGCGTGCGGCCCCGGCGGCCAGCGCAGCCATCGTGCCATGCACTGGCATTGCCCCCCCATCAATGTCGTGATCAACCCGGTCAAAATTAGCTTGACCGTTTCGCACGATAAGACCATTCGTTAAGCCAGAGCGAGACAACGCCGAAGGATTCAGAGATTTGATCCATCGTCAGCCCCGGCATGCGCCAATCAACCAAAAGATTGCTCGACGCTTTCATTGGTCTCCAGACTTGTGACAAAGTGATGCTCGACAGTTCAATCAATCGCTTTGATGGCAATCATTTGAAAATTTTTAGTTAACTCTGATCGTGAGCTGCTAATTATAATATCCAACAAACAGTCGCCTCGATGGCTTGCATTACACAAGCCAGTCCAATCGGCTGCGCCTACGTTTCCTGCAACAGTAAATCCAGGCCAGACTACAGCGATTGCAGGCATCTCAATCAGTGAACAAATGCCTGTGACACCAAGACAGGGACGCACGTGAACCGGATCCTAAATATACCTCTTTTTAAAAAACTCAATCTTGCATCCATCCCAAGACAGTATCGCGGCATTAGCCAGGAAGCAACGTCCATCAACCCAGCATTCTTAATTCTTTAAAGCGGATGTAGTCGCTCTTAGCTGATCAATCGCACGCAACTACAAAAGATGACCATCAATCAATCGAGTTTTTGAACTTGGCATAGCCCCCCCACCCCCCACCCCCCCCCAGCTTTGGATTGAATCGTTGCTTGTTCACGCTGGGCAATCAACAAAGGGCAGCATGGACAAATCAATCCAAATCAGTTACCACTCGTCGTGCATGGCTCAAGACCAATAGCGCAAGGTCGCCGCCCTAAAAACGAAACAATAATCTAATGCCGCCAAAGGCATGACCACAAAGCAATGGAGCCGGGTAGACTAGTGAGTCGATTAAAAGTTGTGAATATTTTTCTCAACACTCGTTCCATCGGCAGCAACCAAGCTATGCTACGCCTTGCGCGCCCCATTTACGTTAATACTAGTACTTTTTAGGGCACCTCGAATAATACCGGTTTACCCTGGAAGCACCGATTGAGACTCATTTCCTAGCCTGTGTCGACCGTTGCCAATGATCTTGGCAAAACCGATTTTTCGAGGTGCCCTTTAGAGTGCAGGTTAATCTGAACATGTCGAACCGTTGAGCAGGGTTTTGTCTCAGGCGAGTATGCCGGTCCACGAAGCTGGTCTGCTTCGCCTGAGCGCCGCTCAGCACCCCATCCACCCCACAAAGCGCCTGAATCGGAACCAGCGCTTCACTCGCGACGGGTACTCGCGCGTTGAACTGATGGTGACGGTGGCAGCGTTTCTCCTCCTCACGGCCGTGGTGATGCCTAGTTATCTGCGAGCCCGCAATTCGGCCCTGATGAGCAGCATGATCAGCAAGGGATTGGGCTTCGCCAAGGCCTGCGCGATCATCACCACCACCGGTCTCGGCGATCGCCCAGCCACCGGGGCAGTCGATAGCCTGCGGGGTGGGGTCACCATCACCCAAGGCTGCTCGTCTCAGCAGGAAAACATCGGTGCCACCCTGGAAGTCAACTGGGGTCTGGCTCGGGCCGAAAACATCCGCTGCCTGGACAAGCTATCCACCGTCGAATCGGTCAAGGCCATCCTCACCGTCAGTACAGACGGCAAGATCAGCTGCGACTTCCTGATCTGAATCGAATGAGGTCGCTCTTGGCACAGCGCCCCAGCAGGCATCGATAGACCTGGCCTGGTTTTTGGGTGCAGGATCCGCATGCACCCGATGACAAGAGGCATGGACAGGGCTCGTTCAGAAAGCTGGCCTTTGCCCTACGGCCTGACAGCCCTGGCCCCCAAAGCAGTTCTGGACGAATCTGCAAATCGGATATACAACGCCAATAACGCACGGTGGAACTTGTTCAGCGCGTCCTGATCAGATCAGGTCAAACCTGCACGGAGAACGCCCCCAGAGTTGGATCCCATGAAGTCCGTTGGGGGCGGCAAGATGAAGCTGATGTGCCGAGATTGGCTTGGGGATATTTTATCGAACCAAGTGACATCAGCCCCTGCGATCATTGCCACCCCTTCATGCCCAGCTCAGCTGCCACATCGGCCTCGCTGCTGATGGTCTGCGCTCCGCCGCTGGGCGGCTGAAATTGCTGGGTCATCTGCAGGTGCAGCTGCCCAACTCCGGCCAGGGTGGCGTCCAGGCCTCGGGCCGTGAGGCCATCGATTACCACACGGTTCTGGGGCTCGCCCAGCCCCAGCTGACCATCGAGGCCAAAGGCGGGACCGCATCGCATCAGCACCTGTCCCCGCCAGATCGCGCTCGGCGGAGACCCCAGCGAATAGGTGATGGATCCCTGGGCGGTGAGCAGGCGCAACAGGGGCCGGCGCCCTGCCAGGGGGCAACCGGTGGGGATGGATCCGGCCGCGCCCAGCTCCACCCGGTCGGCCAGCTGCAACTCCGTTCGAATCAACTCCAGGGTGCGACGCTGCAGCGTTCGCTCGCGCAGCAGCCGCACCAGGCGCTCGCTGGTGGAACCATGGGCCAGCAACATCTGAAGAATCAGGCAGCTCAACAGCAGGCCCAGACCCAGCGCCAGCAGCAGCTCCAGCAGGGAAAACCCGGAACGTGGCCGCCTCTGGTTGTGTGGTGTGGTCATCGGCATTTCTCGTCCTTACAGAGCGGCGTCAGGTCGGCAGCTGTCGTCATGCCAGCGCCCCAGCCGCACCACCCCCAGGGGCAGGGACATCACCAGGCAGCGCACCAGATCCGTGCCGGCCGCCGCAACCCGCACGGTTCCCCCGTCGAGCACCAAACCATTGCTGCTGAAGCGCACCTGATCGGGCAGGTTGTGATCAATCCGCACCGCCGGATCGACGACGCCTTCCGACAGATCCAGCTGCGCGTCCTGACAAGCGGGCAAATTGCCGCCGGTGGGCGCCTGCCAACCGCTGGCGCTGAGCCGGAGACCACAGGGGCTGCCCCGGCGGCTGGCGGCCACCCGGCCCAACTCCAGCCCCAGAGCCAGGCGACGGCTGGCGCTCTCCACCCGTTCCCTGGCGAAATCCCTGCCGGCCTGCGCCAGGCCCACCGTGGTGAGCAGGCCCAGCAGCGCCACCACCACCAACAGCTCCGCCAGGGTGAAACCGGGATGGAGCTGGCGTTCAGGACGGGCCACGGGCCACCTCCTGGGTCGATAGGGCCGGGCAGAGCCCGAAGGCGGCGGGGTGGTAGATCCGTTGACGGGTCTGAGCCAGTCCCGCCACCGCAAGCCGCAGCTGCAGCATCTCGCCCGAAGCGGTGAGGCTCAGGTCCCGGCTCCATCCAGATTTGGACGACGAGGATTGGAGGATCGCCAGCAGACGGGCCGCCGCCTGCGGGCAATCCCCGACCGGCGCCATCTGGCGGCTCTCGCTGCGCAAGAGGCTTTCCGACGCCACCAATCCGGCCTCCAGTTGATCGAAGCGCTGCTGCCGCCTCTCCAGATCCAGCACCGAAACCGACACCAGATTGAGCAAGTGCACCGAGGCGGCTGCCGTGAGGCTGAACACCAGCGAAGCCACCACCGTTTCCGTCAGGGTCATGGGGCGATCCCCCGCAGACCGAGCAGGCGCAGATCCCGGACCCGGAAGGGGCTGCCCTGCAGGACCACCGCAAAGGCCGTCCTCAGGGCGGGTTGGCCATCCGGGGGGCGCAGTTCGAGCAGCAGCTCGGCGCCCGTAGACGTCTCACTGAGCGCAGGCATCGCCTTGGGCTGCCAGCTCAGCAGCTGATAAGGCACGGCATTCACCTCGCCCTGGGTCAGGCCCGGCAGTTCGGCGGCACGGACGCAACCGGCCCCACTCCAGAGCTCCAGAGCCAGCGGCAACAGGCAGGCGTGCCGGGTCTGCAGCGTCGCCACCAGCAGCTGGGCCGCCGACATCAGGCTGTCTTCCGCCTGCCGCAGACGCGAAAGCGCGGCCAGCCGCCGGGCGTTCTGCAGGGTCAACGACTGCATCGACAGGCAGCCGAGCAACAGCACCAGCGAGGCCAGGGAAGCGATCGGCAGCAGCAAGCCGGCCTCAGCCGCTGCAGGAGCGGACCCGAGGCCAAGCCTGCCGAACCATCGCCGTGGACGACCCGCCATGGGAGCAACGTGCAGCGAACGACCTTCCCAGCGTTCCCAGCAACGGACCAGGCCCTCAACCAGGCGGAACGGGTCGCGGAACCAAAGCGCTGGCCCACAGCCGCAGCTGGGCCAGCCGCTGCGGCAACTGGGTTCGGCTGGCGCAGCGCCACACCTGAACCGTGGGGTACCAGGGGCAGTGGTCCCCTTCCCCCTCCCAGTACCAGGGCCTGCCCCGGCTGGACCCGGAGAGCACCAGGCAGGGCACACCGAGTGCTCCGCAGAGATGGGCGACCACACTGGGAATCGTGACGACGCCGGCACAGGCGCTGATGGCGGCCACCAGGGCCCCAATGTCCTGAATAGGGTCAAAATCCGGGGGATGGATGGTCACCCCAGTGGCTGCCGCAAAGGTGGCCAAAGCCTCACTGGCGTCGCCGTACTGGAGCGATTGCAGCTCCAGGCCCTCGATGGTGGCCAGAGGGGCCAGATCGGCGAGCTGGAGCGACTTGATCGATCCGCGCTCGCGCTGAAAACTGCGCCAGAACAAGCCCAGGCGGCAAGGGCCGGCGCCGAGTCCGGGCTGCTCTGGCCGCTCAACCCCCAGCCAGGTCTCAAAGGGCAAAGGCAAAGGCCGTTGCTGGCGAGCCAGCACCCAGGGCAGGGAGCCCAGGGGCAAAGCCGCCACCACATCCGCCGGAACGGCAGCTTGCTTTGTGCGCGGCAACACGGTGATGGCTGGGAAGCGACGACGCACCAAGCCCACCAGGCGGGGATCGAGCAGCAGGGCCAGCTGCGGCTGAAGCGCTGCGCAGGCGGCGAGAAAGCCCAGCCAGAACAGCTCGTCACCGAGACCCTGCTCAGCCCAGAGCAGCACCGTGCCCGCACAGGGCTGGCCATCCCAGCGCGGCAGGGCCGGCAGGGGCGGTTCCGTCAGCTCACCCAGCAGCCAGCGCCGCTCGTAGTCCTCGCCGCCGCCGAGGGCGTCACCGGCAAGCAAGCGCAGCAGCCCCCGGTTCACCGCTGCCTGGTGCCAGTCAGCCTGCAGTTCCAGCGCACGGCCATAGGCCCCAATCGCCTCGGCGTAGCGGCCCTGGCACTGCAACACCATGGCCTGCGCGAACCAGGCCTCGGCGGCATCGCCATGGCGTTGCAGCAGCCGCTCACACAGCTGCAGCGCCGGCTCGAACTGGTCGGCGTCATGCAGAATCCGCACCAGCAGCAATCCGTCCTGCAGGCTGCTGGGCTCCAGCGGCAGGAGCTCCGGCAGCAGCGATAGGGCTTCCGGCAGCCGATCGCACTGCCAGAACAGACGAGCCAGGCTGACCAGACTGGGGCCATGGCCGGGATCAAACAGCAGCGAGAACTGCAGACTGGTGATCGCCTGATCCAGCTGCCCCTCAAGGATCTGGCATTCCGCCAGGCAACGCAGGGCCTCAAGTCCGTCCGGCTCACCGGCCGGCCAAGCCTCCAACAGCGCTATCACCTCCCGTTGTCTGCCAGCCGCCATCAGCTCCCGGACGGACGCCAATGGGATCGGGGTCGGGTCGGTCATGGACCGGTTGCAACAAGCCCGTCAATCACAGCCGCCTGCTGCTGTTTGGGTGCGAGCAACATCCAGAATCCATGACCCATTTGGTCATGACACTCGAGGTGCAAAACTTCAAGGACATTGCAGATTTTCGGCAACCACCAGGATGCCGGCGCCTGGATCAGATGGGCATTGCGACCATCAGCCAGATGCTTGACGGCAGGGCCCGTATGGATGGTTACAAACGCGAACTGACAAACCAACCCGGCCAGCTCAAGCAGCACTGCATCCAGGCAAGCAGGCTCGACATGTTCCAGCACGTCGATGCAGCAGACCATGGGCGCCGATGTGGGCTTGCCATCGCCAGGGAAGGCAGGATCGTAGGGATAATAAGATTCGAGGTTGACCCCCTGCTCCTCCAGGGCTGGTCGCAATCTCTGCTTCCCAGATCCATAATCTGCAAGTTCACGAATCCCGTTCATTTGCAGAATCGCGGCAATGATTGGGGCAAATGCAACAGACGCCACCCCATAGCCAGGATTAAGGTGCAACTCCTGCTGGAGGCGGCGATACTCAGCGGTGATGGTTTCCGGCATCGCCTAATCAAGCAAGAAGCACATGACATCCAGCCTACTGATTCAACTTCAACACCGCCATGAAGGCCTCCTGGGGCACTTCGACCTTGCCCATCGCCTTCATGCGTTTCTTACCCTTGGCCTGCTTCTGAAGCAGCTTTTTCTTGCGGCTGATGTCACCGCCGTAGCACTTGGCCAACACGTCTTTGCGCATGGCACTGATGCTCTCGCTGGCGATGACGCGGCTGCCGATGGAAGCCTGGATGGGGATTTTGAACTGCTGCCGGGGGATCAGCTCCTTCAGTTTCTCCACCAGGCCCTTGCCGACGTTATAGGCCTTGTCACGGTGCACGATTGTGGTGAGCGGATCCGCCTTTTCGGCGTTGATCAGCACGTCCAGCCGCACCAGTTCATTCCGACGATAGCCGATCAAGTGATATTCCATTGAGGCATAGCCCTTGGTCCGGCTCTTCATCTGATCAAAGAAATCCGTGACCACCTCCGCCAGAGGCATCTCATAGTGAAGGGTGACACGATCGGTAGTGATGTACTTCATGTCAATGAACTCACCGCGGCGATCCTGGCAGAGCTCCATCAGAGTTCCGTTATACGTGTTAGGCGTATAGATCTCCAGCTTGACATAGGGCTCCTCGATCGACTCCCGCTTCTGGGGATCCGGCAACGTGGCCGGGTTATCCACCATCATCGTGCTGCCATCGAGCATGTTGACCTGATAGATCACCGAGGGGGCTGTGACGATCAGATCCAGGTCATACTCTCGCTCCAATCGCTCCTGCACAATCTCCATGTGCAGCAGCCCCAGGAAGCCGCAACGGAAGCCAAAGCCCATGGCGCTACTGGTTTCCGGTTCAAACTTCAGCGCCGCATCCGAGAGCTGGAGCTTGTCGAGGGCTTCACGCAGATCGGGATACTGGTCAGCGTCGGTGGGAAACAGCCCGCAGAACACCATCGGCTTGGCCTCGGTGTAACCGGGCAAAGGCTCACTGGCGGGCGCATTCAACAGAGTGATCGTGTCCCCGACGCGGGCATCGGCCACAGCCTTGATCGAAGCCGCCAGATACCCGACTTCGCCGGCATGGAGGCTGTCAACCTGGCGCTGGTCGGGCGCCATGATGCCGACCTCATCGAGCTCATAGGTTTTGCCGCTGGCCATCAGCAACACCTTGTCCTTGCGCGCGATCGTGCCGCTGATGACCCGGAAATAGACAATGACGCCGCGGTAAGGATCGTAATAGGAGTCGAAAATCAGGGCCCGCAGGGGCTCACTCAGGCGATCGGGTGGTGCGGGGACCCGATCGACCACGGCCTGCAAGATTTCGGGAATGCCGAGGCCCGTTTTCGCCGAACAGGGAATGGCGTTGGAGGTATCGAGGCCGATGATCGCTTCGATCTCTTCGCTGATGCGGTCTGGATCGGCACCCGGCAGGTCAATCTTGTTCAGAACAGGAATGATCTCGAGATCATTCTCCAGAGCCAGATAGACATTGGCCAGAGTCTGGGCTTCCACCCCCTGGCTGGCATCGACCACCAACAGCGCCCCTTCGCAAGCCTGCAAGGAGCGACTGACCTCGTAGGAAAAATCGACGTGCCCAGGCGTATCAATCAGGTTCAGAATATAAATCTCGCCATCGGCAGCTTTGAATTCCATCCGCGCCGCCTGCAGCTTGATCGTGATGCCCCGCTCCCGCTCCAGTTCCATGTTGTCGAGGAACTGCTCCTGCATGTCTCGAGCTGCCACGGTGCCGGTGGCCTGAAGCAATCGATCCGCCAGGGTGGATTTACCGTGATCGATATGGGCAATGATGCAGAAGTTACGGATCCGCTGAACGGGAACGTCGGTCATCGCGGTTCGGTCATGGCGGTCGGGTCAGGCAAGGCGGGGCGGTCTGGGGGGCACGGCCGTCAGTCAGCCGGATCCCAGGCAGGGATGGCAAGGGTACCGGTCCCGACCTCAGGCCTGGCCAAAGCTGATTAATCCTAGGCAACCACTACGGGGGATTTCGGGCAGCCAGCGGCGCGGCCCACTTCCTACACTGAGTTCAACTCCACTGGTCCAACGATGTCGACTGCCGAGAGCTCTACCGTCGAAAGCCCCGTCCCCGCCTCAGCCGAGTCCTCCGATCCGCGGGCTCTCACCTTGGACAACGTCGAGCGCGCCCTCGATGAACTGCGCCCCTACCTGATGGCCGATGGCGGCAACGTTGAAGTGGTGGAAATCGACGGTCCGATCGTCAAGGTGCGCCTGCAGGGTGCTTGCGGTTCCTGCCCCAGCAGCACCATGACCCTGAAGATGGGCATCGAGCGCAAGCTGCGTGAAGCCATCCCCGAGGTCAGCGAAGTCGTCCAGGTGCTCTGAATCCTGCTCTAGATCCTAAGGAGCTGGCAGCCGCGGCGCTGATTCAGTCCGGGTGTTGGGCCGTCCCGGTCCGTCACCTCGCTGGAAAAGTCGGCGTAGGCCTCCACCACCTCCCGCCAGTCCTACCGGGTCTGGCGGTGTCTATTTTCTTGCGGCACTGGCGAAGCCGCCTCTCAGAGCCTTGGGCCAGGGTTACAGCCCATTCGAGGGAGCCGTTGAGCGTGAGGGACGCGAGAGTCTGATCCAACCCCAACCAGCCGTCAGGCCCCTGCCACGTCGCGGCAGCAAGCTGTAGGAGCCGAATTCGTGATCCGCACAAAGGCGTCGATTCAGATCTGCAAGCAGAACCGACATATCCTTAAAGCAACGTAGCCAAGCAGGCCTCAATCACAGCTACGAATCGGGCCTCAAGGTCACGACAAACAGGTGGTCGCTTTACAACATCACCCAATCGTGTTGCCATTGCAAGCCCTCAGCGTTACAAGGTCTCAGCGTTACAACAGATCAAAGCCTCCAATCGCCATGGTCCGGCCAGCTGGGTTCGGCAGACATGCCATCCGGATCCAGGGCCGCCGGGATTGAGGCGGCAGTCCACGGCTTCATGCAAACGTTCGGGGCGCCGCAGGGCAGCGGCGAAGGCCGCGCCGTACCGCACGACAACCAAGCTTCCGCAGCTCAGCACCCTGAAGCCGACGCCGGGCGGGGTTGAACAGATCAGCCGAAATCAGGGGCGGAACCGTGGCCACGCTGGCGCTCGGCCAGGGATCCCGCCCCCCATCGCCCGCAGGCCGGCGAAGGCCAGACCCTCCAAGCCCTTAGGCTCTCCCCAGCCGTCTCAATCCGCCGTGCTCGACCAGCGCCTGCTGCGCGATAACCCCGAGCAGATCAGCCGGCCGCTGGCCCGCCGCGGGCTCAGACCCGACCTCAACAGCCTGCAGCAGATCGCCCTGAAAGAGCGGGAGCTCGAGGAAGAACGCAGCAACCTGCAGGCCGAAGGCAACCGCATTGGCAAGGAGGTGGGACAACGGATCAAGGCCGGGGCCAGTCCCCAGGGCCCTGAGGTCCAGGCCCTCAGGGACGAGGGGAACCGGATCAAGCAACAGGTGGCCGGCCTGGAGGAAGCGGAGAAAGCGCTTCAGGTTCAGCTGCACGACCAGCTGATCGCCCTGCCGAATCTGCCCTCTGATCTCACCCCGGATGGCGCCTCGGAGGCGGACAACGTGGAGCGGAAACGCTGGGGGGAACCGCGGCTGCCAGGCCCCGACGAGCAGCTACAGGAGCACTGGCAGATCGCCGAACGGCTGGGCCTGATCGACACGGAACGCTCGGTCCGCATTGCCCAGAGTCGCTTCGTGACCCTGCGGGGCATGGGGGCCCGGCTGGAGCGGGCCCTGATCGCCCTGATGCTCGACCTGCATGCCGGGCGGGGATACACCGAACTGCTGCCACCGATCCTGGTGAACAGTGCCAGCCTGATGGGATCCGGCCAGCTGCCGAAATTCGCCGAGGAGAGTTTCCGCTGCGCTGAAGACGATCTCTGGCTGACCCCCACCGCCGAGGTGCCGATCACCTCGTTCCACCGCGATGAGGTAATTCCCGCCGATCAATTGCCGCTGCGCTACGCGGCTTACACCCCCTGCTTCCGCCGCGAAGCCGGCTCCTACGGACGGGACACCCGCGGCCTGATTCGGCTGCATCAATTCAACAAAGTCGAGCTCTACTGGTTCACCCGACCGGAAGAGTCCGAAGCGGCCCATGAGCAGCTCACCCTCGATGCCGAGGCGGTCCTGGAAACCCTGGAGCTTCCCTACCGCCGGATCGAGCTCTGCAGCGCCGATCTCGGCTTCTCCGCAGCCCGCACCTATGACCTGGAAGTCTGGCTGGCCGGAGCCGGTGCCTACCGGGAAATCTCCAGCTGCAGCACCTGCTGTGATTTTCAGGCTCGCCGGGCCAACATCCGCCTCAAAGCGGACAAGGGCACCAGGCTGGTCCACACCCTCAATGGCAGTGGCCTGGCGGTGGGACGCACCATGGCGGCCCTGCTTGAAAACGGCCAGCAAAACGATGGCAGCGTGAAGCTGCCGGCGGCACTGGTGCCCTATCTCGGCACCGACAGAATCACCAGCCCTTGATGCAGCGGAAGCGACGGCCTTCGGCCCGAGCTGCAGGATCATCGCCCCAGCCCGCATAGCATGATTTGATTCGATCCGGGGCGGGGGCTGGGCGCATGGCAGAACCCAACGACCGCCATCCAGCAAGCCTTTCGGAAGCCCATCCAGGGCTCAATGACCGCATCTCCAGAGGCTGGCGACTAGGTGCCCCCAGTGATCCGGGGCCAAGCCCTGGGCGCGATGTCCCCAGCCCCCAGCTCACCACCACCTGCAACAACCGGATCGCCGGCCCCAGATTGCGCCTGGCCAGCCCAGCCATCGCAGGTCCTGGAGCCCGGCATGCAAACAGATTTGCAATCCGGGAGACCCGGGGCTGGAGTCCATCGCCATGAACAAGCCGTCACCATTCAACCTGCATTGGCTGCTGCAGACAGCGCGCCCATCGGCGAAACGACAAGGCCATCAGGCGGAGGCTGGCTCGATCCTGTTGACCACGCTGGTGGTGATTCTGGTGGCCATGATCGGCGCCGCCACCCTGATGAGCAAGGGCGTCAATTCCCTGAGTGCCTCATCCGATGCCTCCGATCTACAGACCGCCAAAGAAGCAGCTGAAACCGGCTTCAATGAAATCCTGGCGGCTTTAAATACGGACGAGAGGAGCTATCTCCTCGTCACCAAGCTGGCCAACTGGGGCAGCGGCATTGTCAGCAGCACGGACCTGGACAATTGCAGCATCTATCATTCTTCCAACTCCCTGCCGGGCCCTCCAGCTGGCTACCCAAGCAGCACATCGTTCTACAAAACCACCAGCTTCAACGGAACCGTCACCTACAAGCTGGAAAACTATGACCCCCCGATCAGCTTCAGCACACCAGCGACCTGCACCAAGTTCGGCAACTTATTCGGCGGCTCAGCCACCTTCACCGTGGTGGGAACGCTGACACGCAATGGCAAACAACTTTCCACATTCAGACTGAAAAAAGTCGTGTTCATCAAGGGACCTTTTACCGAGTCCAGTGAGCCTTTTGACGCACCGTTGATGATCACGGGCACCGGCCCGAGCAGCAATAACGATGTTACGAAGATGGATCAGAAAAATTTGGATTATCTTCGATTCCCGATGCCTGCATTACCGCAAATAGTCGCAAATGCAACAGCCCGAGTCCCGGCCTGCAAACCACCTATGTGGTTTGCTCCGGCAACCCCAAGTGCGTACCCGCCACATCCAACATCGGACCACTCAATGCCAATGGCCTCAATCTGCCGCCCTTTCCCTCGGGCCCTTCTTACTTCAACGACAAGCGATCGAGTGCTCAATATGACAGCGACAAAGAGATCGTCTACAGCTCAACCCTTTGCAATTACCCCTACTACGGGGCCACAGGCTGCCCAACAACCGCCACGGCAGGATCCACGTCGTTCATCAAGAATCAGCTAGAGCAAGGTTGCTACTACAACGTCAGCAATCAGCCTGACAACTCGGGCAGCACCCGCAACAGCCAGAACAGCACCGCATCGACGGCGATCAATTGCGTGGTGAAATCGATGAACAACCCCAATATCAAGGTCAATACGGCTGGACTGCCCGTCAATGTATTTGTCAAGGGAGACGGCACGGTCATTGATGTTCAAACGGGCGACTTCAGCAACTTGATCCCCTTGAACTGGGCGAAGCTAAGAGTTTATGGCACCAGTGGCGATGGTTCGAATTGCACCACTCAGATCATCAAGCTCGGCGTCCTGCAATTTGACGGACTGTTCGTCTGGATGCCGGCTGGCAAAATCATCTATCCAAGCCCAGGTGGCGGTGGCGGCAACAGCGGCCCCTATGGCGTGCGCTGGGTTTGCGCCTTTGACTCCAAGAACTCTGCCAACATAGACATCATTGGCCCAGGCAATGCCGTTGCAGGCTTGGCAACGATTTTCCCCAACTTCTTCAGCTCCAGCCTGTCAGATTCCTTTATCCCAAGCGCCGTCCCCAGCAACATCACCAACTACCGGGCCTACGGAGTAACCTATTAATCATGGCCAGCTCTGCCCTGCCTAGCCCCCATTCACCCCTTCAGAGTCGGCTGATGCTGCCCAAGGGCGGCAACCAATCAGGACAAGCTGGTTTTACAATTCTTGAAGTATTGTTGGCGGCTGTGATTGCCGCTGTGGCGGCAACGATTTTGTTTCCACTGTTCAATGAGTCGGTATTGATCGGACGCCAGTCAACGGATCGCAATGCCATTGAGGCCGCCACATCATTGGACTTGAGCTGGATTAAACGTTACGCCAAGTTCTGGAAAATGAAAAGTGGCCCCTATCCGCTGGACAGCTCCCATACGAAGACAACAGCAGCCTTTCAAACGTCACCAGTGTTGGACTATGAATGCGCCAACAGCGATTTGACCACAACCAACCTGTCCCAACAATTCATTAATGATGCGGTCAGCGTGGCCAGCACGGCTAACGACGTCATTCCCAAGCTTCCCTATGCCTTCAACGCCGCAGCCAACTCTCAAATCCCAGTCAACAATATCAGTGCCGGCTACACACTGAGTCGATCAGTCGATACATCAAATTCTAATCGCGTCTATGTGATCTACAAGGTCACATAGACAAACAATCTTCCCATCAACTTCGTGCGTGAGGCCTCTGTGGCTCTGGAGTCGGTGGCATGGTGCAACCCGACATGACCGGACGATGGCACCTGAAGGCCAATCAAAGCGAAGCCCCCGGATACACCCTGATCGAGCTGCTGATGGTGGTGATCTTGATCAGCGTCCTCGGCGGTGCATTCTTGAGCACACAATCCTCCACTTTCGTGGGTTACAGCAGACTCAAGCTCGCCGGCTCTGAGCTGGCTGGCGCCATGGCCAAGGCGCGAGATACAGCCGCCAAAAATATCACCATAGACACCGACTGCAGCATTATACAAACCGTGAACAAGAGTACGACAGACGTCAGCACGACACTTTCGCCGGCCAATTGCATCAGCACGACCCTGCTGCCGAATGCCATCAATCTCCGTGCTCGTAGTGGCGCCGCCAATCTATCGGTTGACCAGACAACTGTTTACACCTTTCGTTCGGAGGGAATGAGCACCAATGCTGATAGCTCGATCACGGATCAAACTGTTCGACTCAGCGATCCCCGATCGGACACGGTGATCTGCGTTAATCTGACCATACCTACGGCCATCATCCGACTGGGCCTGATCAAGTCTGGCAGCACATCCTGCGACTACACCACACAATGATCATCAAGCGCCGCCCGATCTACCAGCCGTCTCGGCAAGCACTGGTGGTACGCGAGCTGCTGAAGATGACAACGCTCAGGGCGCGTGAGAGCAGCCATGGACTGTCCTTGATTGAACTGTTGGTGGCCTTGATCATCAGCTTGGTCGTGATTCACGCCATGGCCCATATCATGGTCTCCGAGGTTAAATTAACCCAATCATTCGAAGAACACTCCAACATCAAGGATTCAACCGTCAGGGTATCCGCGATGATGCAGAAAGAAATCTCCTATGCCAGTGATCTCTCGGTCCCAGCAACCGATCCGACCAGCTGCGGCTTGAACGACCCGCTGGTCATTGTGGGACCACGCAAGATGTGGACGATTGTTTACGGTTTTGCCGCCCAGAATCCTCCTGCTGGCTGGGTAGGCCCCATGACGCTCTATCGCTGTGGTCCGCCCTACGACGCCAACGGCAACCTCAATTTTTCCAGCGGCCAGTCTGTCAAAACAGTTGTGCTTGACAAGTTGGCCCAGACCAGCCCCTGGGACACGGTGATCAACAGTGGCGACCTGGCCAATCTCGCCAATTCCCTGTCGCGAGGCATCAGGGTTCAGTTCAACATGCAATCGGGAAATGGCACGCTCAAGCCCTACATCTTCGGTGCCCGCTCAGCGATCAACCCGCTCTATGCCTTCGGCGATCAGGTGGCCAATGGCAGCACCTATCTGACAAGCGCTCCCAGCGCCTGTGACGACGCCAGCGCCAGCAGCGGCGGCAGCAATATCGTCAACAACATTTGCTATCAAACCATGACCACACACCAAATCATTTACAATAACGCCAATGACACCGAGACAGACAAGCGCCAACACTTCTACATTGCCCCCAACCCCGGCACCATCTCGATCATCGGCTCGCCGCTGTTTGAAGACATTGTCTACCTGCCAAACCTCAGAAGCGCCTACACAATTCAAAGTTCTTCGACCTCAACGGCCGCTTGCACCCGTGCCAGTTGCTATCTGACCTCTGGCGTCAACGAAAAAATCAGTCTCAACAATATCAATTACTTGGTGTTCCCAGACGCCCAGATCGGCATCTGAAGGCTGAGGTCCCGTTGATCTCCAGATGACGATCCGGATCTGCTCTTCCCGCCCGTGACGACGGCCCCGACCCGCAGTTTGCCCGGGAAGCCCCACAATGGATGTCTTAAAGAGCAGGCCTGACATGGGAGTTCTCACCGCACTGGCGATCTTGGCGGGATTGATCGTGGTGCACGAGAGCGGCCATTTCCTGGCAGCGCGCTGGCAGGGCATCCGGGTCAGCGGCTTTTCCATCGGTTTCGGGCCGGCCCTGCTGCAGCGGCGACGGGGCGGCGTGCTCTATGCCCTACGGGCTATCCCGCTGGGCGGCTTCGTCTCCTTTCCCGATGACGACGAGGACAGCCCCATCCCCGCCTCGGACCCCGATCTGCTGCGCAACCGGCCGCTGGCGCAACGGGCGCTGGTGATCTCCGCCGGAGTGCTGGCCAACCTGCTGCTGGCCTGGGCGGTGCTGGTGGCCCAGGGCTTCGTGGTGGGCATCCCCTCGGGCTTCAGCGCCACGCCAGGGGTGCTGGTGGCGGTGGTGCAGAACGGCCAACCCGCCGACGCGGCGGGCCTGCAGGCGGGGGATCGCATCCTGTCCCTGGAGGGACAGAAACTCGCCGGTGGCCAGGAGGCGGTGGCCCAACTGGTGGAGCGCATCCGCGAAGCCCCCGGCCAGAGCCTGCGGCTGGAGGCCGAGCGCAACGGCCAAAAGCTCAGCCTGGCCCTGAGCCCGAACGATGTGGGGGGCATCGGCCGCATCGGTGCCCAGCTTCAGCCCAATGGCACCGAAGCCTTTCGGGCAGCCCGCAATCCCCTGGAGCCAATCCGCCGCGCCAACCACGATTTCATCGCCCTGACCAAGCGCACGGTGGAGGGCTTCATCACCTTGATCACCCACTTCGGCGAAACCGCAGGCCAGGTGTCCGGCCCGGTGAAGATCGTCGAAATGGGCGCTTCGCTCGCCAAGCAGGGGGGCAGCAGCCTGTACCTGTTCACCGCCCTGATCTCGATCAATCTGGCGGTGCTCAATGCCCTGCCCTTGCCCTTGCTGGATGGCGGCCAGCTGGTGCTGTTGCTGGTGGAAGGGGTGCGCGGTCGGCCGATGCCGGAGCGCTTTCAGATGGCCTTCTTCCAGTCCGGCTTCGTGTTTCTGGTAGGCCTGAGCCTGCTGCTGATTGTCAAGGACACCAGCCAGCTGCCGGCGGTTCAGCAACTGCTGGGTCGCTGACGCCCGGGCCCCTGGCTCGCTTAGCCGGTAGGACAGCCCAACCGGGGCCTCGGGCTGAAGCAACTGCTCCTTATCAACAGTCGTCGTCGAAGCGATTCACTTCTAGCCAGCGGCACTGGTCTGAAACTCCAACCTTTGAGCGAGGCTCCCCCGGGAGTCGCTGTTTCCGGGGGGTCCCGAGCCACTGTCAGGCTGGCCCGGCTCAGGCCCCGTGCCGGCACGGCCGCCCCACCCTGCTGCGGCACCAGAGCCGTTCCCGCGACCTTCCCCCATGCCCCGCTTCGCCAGCGCCCGCCAACGGGCCCCGCACTTGCTCGAGCGCCTGGGGGAGCTCTACCCCCACGCCACCTGCTCCCTGGACTGGCGCAACCCCTACGAACTGCTGGTGGCCACGATGCTGTCAGCCCAGTGCACCGATGAGCGGGTCAACCTGGTCACTCCGGCCCTGTTTGAGCGCTTTCCTGACGCTGCTGCGGCGGCGGCTGTCGAGCCGGACGCCGTGGAGCCCTACGTCAAATCAACGGGGTTTTATCGCAACAAGGCCAAGCACATCGTCGCCTCAAGCCGGCTGCTGGTGGAGCACCACGGCGGTGCCGTGCCCCGCACCATGGAGGAGCTGCTGCAGCTGCCGGGCGTGGCCCGCAAAACCGCCAGCGTGGTACTGGCCTGGTGTTATGGAATTAACGCCGGCGTGACGGTGGACACCCATGTGGCGCGGCTGAGCCAGCGCCTGCGCCTCAGCCGCCACAGCGAACCCCGCACGATTGAACCGGATCTGATGCGACTGGTGCCCCAGGCCGACTGGCAGAACCTCTCGATCCGCCTGATCTTCCATGGCCGGGCGGTCTGCACAGCCCGCAAACCCCGCTGCATGGAGTGCCCGATTGCCGAACTCTGCCCCAGTCACCCTGGACGGTAGAGTCGAAAGCTATCAATGCTGAGCAACCCAGCCGCATGGCGAAGAAGTCGATGATCGCGCGCGACGTCAAGCGCAAGAAAATGGTGGAGCGCTTCGCGGCCAAGCGCGCAGCCCTCAAGGCCGCCTTTGATGCGGCCGCCGATCCGATGGAGCGCCTGGAGATCCACCGCCAGATCCAGGGACTGCCCCGCAACAGCGCTCCGGTGCGCGTGCGCAACCGCTGCTGGGCCACCGGCAAACCCCGTGGCGTCTATCGCGACTTCGGCCTCTGCCGTAACCAGCTGCGCGAACGGGCCCACAAGGGCGAACTGCCCGGCGTCGTCAAGTCCAGCTGGTAGTCCACAGCGACGCTCGGCCAGGACTGAGGAGAATGACGGATCGGGCTTCTGATTGCATGGGGCCGGTCCCTGCCAGGAGCGGCTCTTTCCCGCAGTCCCAGCAACGAAGGCCAAAGCTCTAAGGCCATCAACGAGAGCGTCCCCTGGGGCGCTCTTTTTGTGTGGACACAAGGCGCAGCAGCCCGCTTGGACATTGGATCGAATTGGGCCTGGAACGGCCTCGGAGTGGCTCTCCCAAGCCGCAATCATCCAGCCGAAACAGACGGGCCCAGCAGCACCAGGCTGGGCGGGTGCCGAGGCTCATGGCAAGCAAGGCCTCTGATCCGGCGATGTCCCGACCATGGCCCCGCCAGCTCCAACCAACCCGACAGCGGCTCGCCTGTCGGGCAGTCAGCCGGGGCCAGTCCGATCATGGCTGACAGGGCCCATCAGGCTGGCCCCCATCTGGGGCGGCGCCGGACGGTGGGCTGGGACCAGGCCGCGGCTGGCTCGACGACAACCTGCAGCTGGCCCCATCCCAACAAAATTCCCGGTTTCCAACCCTTGGTGGAGTCCGGATGGCAGGATGGTCTTTGACAACAAAAGGACATAAATCCAAGTGCAAGGACAAACTCAGTCGATCTCCTTCGATGGTCGGGAGATCCGGCTGACCACCGGTCGGTATGCCCCCCAGGCCGGGGGCTCGGTGATGGTGGAGTGCGGTGACACCGCGGTGCTGGTCACCGCCACCCGCTCCAAGGGCCGTGAAGGCATCGACTTTCTGCCCCTGATCTGCGACTACGAAGAGCGCCTCTACGCCGCTGGCCGGATTCCCGGCAGCTTTTTCCGCCGCGAAGCCAGGCCCCCCGAGCGGGCGATCCTCACCTGCCGGCTGATCGATCGGCCGATGCGGCCCCTGTTTCCGAGCTGGCTGCGCGACGACCTGCAGTTCGTGGCCACCTGCATGTCGCTCGACGAACGGGTGCCCCCCGATGTGCTCGCCGTGACCGGCGCCTCGATGGCCGCGCTGCTGGCCAGGATGCCGTTCTATGGACCGATGGCGGCCGTGCGGGTCGGCCTGCTGGGCGATGACTTCGTGCTCAATCCCAGCTTCCGCGAGATTGAGCGCAGCGACCTCGACCTGGTCCTGGCGGGAACACCGGCCGGCGTGGTGATGGTGGAAGCGGGCGCCAACCAGCTGCCCGAACAGGACGTGATCGAGGCGATCGACTTCGGCTATGAGGCCGTGGGCGAGCTGATCAAGGCCCAGTTGAACCTGCTCAAGGAGCTTGGTATCGAGCAGGTGATCCCGGAAGAGAAGGTGGATGACCCCACCCTGCCCGCGTTCCTGGAGCAGGAGTGTTCGGCCGCCATCGGCGATGTGCTCAAGCAGTTCTCCCAGACCAAACCCGAGCGGGACGAAAAGCTCGATGCGATCAAGGCCGAGGTGAGCGCCAAGATCGCCGCCCTCAAGGAGGATGACGCGATCAAGGTGGCGGTCAGCAGCAACAGCAAGGTGCTGGGCAACAGCTACAAGAGCCTCACCAAGAAGCTGATGCGCCAGCAGATCCTCAGCGATGGCAAGCGGGTCGACGGCCGGAACCTCGATGAGGTGCGGCCGATCAGTGCCGCCGTCGGCGTGCTGCCCAAGCGGGTGCATGGCTCCGGCCTGTTCAATCGGGGCCTGACCCAGGTGCTCTCCACCGCCACCCTCGGCACGCCAAGTGATGCCCAGGAGATGGACGACCTCAACCCCGCCAGCGAGAAGACCTACCTGCATCACTACAACTTCCCCCCCTATTCGGTGGGTGAAACCCGGCCGATGCGCTCCCCCGGTCGCCGTGAAATCGGCCACGGCGCCCTGGCCGAGCGGGCGATCGTGCCCGTGCTGCCCAGCAAGGAGAGCTTCCCCTACGTGCTGCGGGTGGTTTCGGAGTGCCTCAGCTCCAACGGCTCCACCTCCATGGGCTCGGTGTGCGGCAGCACCCTGGCGCTGATGGATGCGGGCGTGCCCCTGAAGGCACCGGTGGGCGGTGCCGCCATGGGCCTGATCAAAGAAGGAAACGAAGTACGGATCCTCACCGACATCCAGGGCATTGAGGACTTCCTTGGCGATATGGACTTCAAGGTGGCCGGCACCGAGAAGGGCATCACCGCCCTGCAGATGGACATGAAGATCACCGGCCTTGAGGTCAAGACCGTGGCCGACGCGATCAACCAGGCCCGGCCCGCCCGGCTGCACATCCTCGGCAAAATGCTGGAGGCGATCGAAGCCCCCCGCGACACCCTGTCGCCCCATGCCCCGCGTCTGCTCAGCTTCCGCATCGATCCGGAACTGATCGGCACCGTGATCGGCCCCGGCGGCCGCACGATCAAGGGAATCACCGAGCGCACCAACACCAAGATCGATATCGAGGATGGTGGCATCGTCACGATTGCCAGCCACGACGGTGCCGCCGCCGAGGAGGCCCAGCGCATCATCGAAGGTCTGACCCGCCGGGTCAGCGAAGGTGAAGTCTTCCAGGGCACCGTCACCCGGGTGATTCCGATTGGCGCCTTCGTGGAGATCCTGCCCGGCAAGGAGGGCATGATTCACATCTCGCAGCTCTCAGAATCGCGTGTGGAAAAGGTGGAAGATGTGGTGAATGTCGGCGACCAGGTCACCGTGCGTGTGCGCGAGATCGACAACCGCGGCCGCATCAATCTCACCCTACGCGGCGTGCCCCAGCAGGAACCGGAAGCGCCGGCTGCCGTGGCCGCTGCCCAGTGAACCTCTGACTCCGACCAAACCACAGGCCTGCCAAGGTCTAGGGCCGCTCCAACCCCGTCAGCTTCCTCGAAGCGGCGGGGTTTTGTCTTGGGGACTTGCGGCACATCTGCCTCGACCTTCTGGGTCGCTCGGATGACGCGCTGAAACGGCTGGGGCACAAGGGTTGCTGCTGCGCAGCGCATTGGGGCGATCGGTCCCGAACAGCTGTTCCCCAGCCTCCGAATGTTGCGTTCTGAACCCTCGTTTCGTTGGAAACGGGCTACCTGGTTATCGTTAAGAGAGGGAGAAGCGCCATGGAAACAACAAACCATCTAATTCCCATAACGCTCCGACAAGTCCGGCTCAGACTGAGCTGCGCGCCATCTACTCAGGGGGGAAAGAGTCAGAGACAAGGCCATTCGTCCGCTCTTTACTCAGCGGCAACCACAGCGAATAGCGCCAAGCGGTCTGCCAAGCAAAGCTCCACCAGGCGGTGGTACGGCAAGCACCCACTGAGCTCGGCAACAGAAAGCGATCAAAGTGATTTTGACCCAGCTCCTGCAGGGTTTGACGGAGGATGGCCATGAAACAGCCGCGATCACCACACCAACCCATTGCCCAGGAGGAAGAGGGCTTTTCCCTGGTTGTTGTTATCGCCATCGCCCTGATTCTGGCGGCCGGAACCATGGGGGTTCTCTACCGAGCGTCAGGGGGATTGGTAGGCTCTGTGCGCCAGGGTGATCATCGCCAGGCTCTGGAGGCGGCCCAGGCTGGAACGGCCCAACTCCTGAAAGAGCTCAATCAGAAGTATCCTCACTTGCTGGTGCGCGATGTGGCCGCCGGCTGGTCACCCACCACGGCCGCTCCTAGCACCTGGACCAGCAACTTACCCTCCACGGTCTGTGGAGACGGCACCTCACCGGCACCCGCGAACATCAGGCTCAAGACCGCGCCACCGGCAACCCTCACGGCCAACACCGTCGCCGGGGCGAACACGGGCCGCTACCAGTTGATCAGCTACGACTTCAGCGGTGACCCGACCCGGCTGGGCGGACCGGCAACGATCCGCATGCGCGGCTGGTCTGCCAATGGCAGAGCCAACTCCAATGTCGAAACCCAGGTGTGGATCGCGACTAAACCCTGTGGCGGCGCCGTGGGCAGCCTCGGGGGCCAGTACTTTGCCGGCCTGGCCGCCAACTACATGCAGCTGTACGACGACACGGTGAATGGCAACGTCACCTGCATGTGGAAAGGCGCCGTCAGCCCCTATGCCGACTGCAGCTCCAGCCTGGCCGCCAACAGCGCCGCCCTGAAATCGGCCGTGAGTCTCTCCAATACGGCGGTGACCACCAATCTGCAGCTCACCGGCGGGAAGGGTTCAACCCTGACTTTTCCAGACTTCCCGACGATGCCCAGCACACTCAATGAGGAGATGGAATGCAATAGCTATAAGCTTGCCTACCCATTATCGAGCTGCAGCAAGACAACAGCCAACAACCAGGGACTGGGCTGGACCATCTATGACGACTCCGTGATTGTAGCAGGCAGGCAATATCAATGTCTCAACAACATCAAGACTTCGACCTGTGAGCCAAGCGGGGCTGATGTCGCTGGCAGCGGCACGGCTGCCAAGACCAAGATCTGCGAGGTGGATGCAGGTACGGGTATCACGGACTGCGCCGTCTGGAGGATCGCCTTCCCCTCTGGTGCTTACAATCATTTGGTGGTCTATGGGTCGAATGGCAGCAACAAATATGTGCGAATCTGGGTCACCTGCGACAGGGCCAGTTCAGTGGGAGCCTCCAAATGCGACAAGAATGTCAGTGGTGACACCATGGGCTCAGATCGGCAATTCCATGTCATGAACACCTCGGGCCTCTATGCCCGAGCTGACTACACAACCAGGGCAGACGCCATCGCCAATGTACCTGCCGGCAGCAAACGTGAAGACCTGGTGTCCTATCTAGGGGTGCCACCCACGGGATCCAACGCGACAGGGGCAGGCGTCGATCCGATGACGGCTTGCCGCAGCTGGTTCGATCCCAGTGGCACCACCACAAATTACACAAAATCAACACGACTGGAAATTCACTTTTCCACCATCGAGGGCTTTTTCTACTTCCCCTGCTCCTACTCGGACCTCGACGGTACAACCCAAAGCGGTGCTTACTGGCTGCTCTTTTATAAAGCCAAATCGGGCAGTCCCGCCACGCTCAATGTGCCATCTGGCATGGCTGGCGGCGTGGTCGATCAATTCGGCAATACGTTCAACGTGACAGCGAACTATCAATTTGAATACGCCGCCACCGGCATCACCAATTGGCGGGAGCTCTCGAACTGATGGCTATCAACATTCCCCAACCATCACTCCGCAAGGCCTGCCACTCCCAGAGGGCCTTCACCATGACCGAGCTGATCATCGTTGTTGGCATCATCGGCGTTCTGCTGGCGGTCGGGGTTCCCCGTTATAGCCAACAGGTCAGAGAGTATCGGCTGCAGGCCATCACGGCGCGGTTGGCGACCTGGCTGGATGAACAACGGCGACTGGCGATACAGCAAGCGGGTCCCTGCGCCATCAGCATCAACACCAGCACGGCCACGTTTGATGCCTCTGTCAATGACACCGGCATCACCAATGACGTCTGCGGCTCCACCGCCAGCCAGCCCCGGGATTCAGTGTTGCGGTTGCGCAATCTGGAGAATGGCACCAATAACCTGACGTTGACCCTGCTGGGCACCACCACCAGCCCGCTGTTGTTCGGATTTCGCGGCCTCAGCCCCAATGGCATGGAAGTGCAGATCAGCCTGGAGGGCAGCAGCCGCTGCGTTCGGGTCACACGCCCGCTGGGCCTGATCCGCATGGGCCGGATCAAAAGCGGATCCTCAAACTGTAGCTACACAGGGTTGTGAACATGAACCAGATAAATCTCAATCACCCGATCAGATATGCCAAGCTGGCGGCATACCGTCAGTGCGTCAAAGGCTTCAGCCTGGTTGAACTGCTGGTCGCTGCCGCAGTAGGCGTTTTGGTGGTGACGGTCGCCGGTGATGCGTTGCTGTTCCATGTCCGTTCGATGGCCACCAGCGAATCGCTGCAACGACAGCGGGAGTCAGCATCGCGAACCTCCAGCTTCATTGAGTCGGAAATCGCCCATAGCCAAGGGGTGATCACCAGTACCACGGGGCTTGATCTGAGCAGTTGTGGTCTAACTGCCAGCGAATTCCGATTCGGCCTGAAGATGCCCGCCGGCCTTGCCCCGGTCATCTATGGCGTCAAGGCACGTACCTCGATCACCAGCGCCGATTATGGCTCAGCCGATGACTGGAACGGCACCAACCTGCTGATCCGTTGTGGCCCCGACATTGCCATGGACGGCACGTACCAGGCCCCGGCCTCCGCAGCCGACTCCCGGACCGTACTGGTCGACAACCTGACAGCCTCGGCAAGCGGCGGGGGCTTTTCGCTGCCCAGCTCAAACAGCAAATCGGTCAGTTTTCTGTTGGCGCTCGATGGGCTGGCGGTCTCCGTCGGCACGCCTTCCACCTATCTGGCCCAGGCCGGAGGGACCTCCCATACCAATCCGCCCTTACCGTATCCCTCGTCCTATTCGGGCTGCGATCAGGTCTGCAACCTCACCTCCTGCGACACCTCGACACCTGGGTTGTATGCGGGGACGCTGTATGCGGACACGATCTCAGCAGCTCAGGTCGCCGCCAACACCCTGGTTTGCGGCAGGGGCGGCGGTGATCGCATCACCGGATCCAGCTCCGACCAGGCCATCGACCCGGGGCGAACCGCTTCAGCCACCGTCAGTGGCGGCGGCGGCAAGGACGTGCTGTTCGGCAGCGCCGGCAACGACAGCCTCAGCGGTGGCGATCTGGCTGACATCCTGGTGGGCCGCAATGGCAATGACACCCTCTCCGGTGCCGGTGGCGACGACGTGTTTTACCCCTGGACCGAGGCCACCGTTTCGGCCACCAGCAGCACCGTGATCTCAGGCGGCGCAGGGGACGACATCGTCTTTTTCCCAGGCACAAAAGCCTCTGACTTCACCATCGGCAGCTGTACCCAGGCCTCTTGCACCGTCACCGCCAGCGACGGCGGCCTGACCAAAACCGTGACGATGAGCAATGTGGAAGAACTGGTGTTCACCGATGGTCGCTATCCCGTTCCCTAACATGGATCATTCAATCGATACGGATCATCAACCAGGAGAATCCGGGGAACATCCCCCTGTAAAAATCAAATCGCACCATCAAGGTGACGGATTCAGCCTGATTGAGCTGATGCTTTCAGTGACATTCATCCTGTTGAGCGTTGCCTGGGTCACCCGCATCACCACCAATGCCCAGGTGGCCGTACGCAACGGCAATTTGGTAGATTCGATCTATACCAGCATTAATGAGGATGCCGACAAGCTGCGCAAGGCCGCCATGGATTACGGCTGTGCATCGATGGAGGCCAGCAGCGGCGACTGCCTGGCCTACTCGACCGCCTCTGCCACGGATGCCAGCTCGGAGTTTTATAGCTCCTGCATCAGCAACAGCGTTGCCCAGAAGATGCTCACCGACCAGGCTTCCACCTTGGCAACGCCCTTCACTCTGGTCTGGGCACCCAATGCACCGGCTGGGGTACCCATCCCAACGGCCATCAGTGCCATTCGCATCACCCGCACAATCACCCAGGACAGCGATAAGGGCAGGCTGTTGGTGAATTATTCCACCGCAGCGCCTTCACCTTTGAATATCAGCGTCACCACCATCATCGTGCCCCAGGCCCAGGCCTGGTGCCCAGGTCCGAAATAGGCATTGACGAGCTGATTCACACCGCAAATCCTGGATCGATCGCCTGCAACGCTTCGCCAGCCCGTTCGCACAGTTCAAGGTGGGCCAGGCCATGGCTGGCGATCAGGCAGCCTGCCTGCTGACGATCGCCATCGTTGTAGCTGAGCGGCCGGCCATCGGCATGGCTCAGGGCTCCGCCAGCGGCCAGCAGCACCGCCTCTGGAGCCGCCAGATCCCAGTCCTTGGGAGCCGATTGACCGGAGAGCGAAATGTAGAGATCACTCTCGCCCCGCAGAATTGTGGCCACCTTGCCGCCGACACTGCCCATCGAACGGCGATCGGCTAGGGGCAGGGCTTCCAGCAGCTGTTCGAGCCGCTGATCGCGATGGTTGCGGCTGGCCACCAGCACCAGATCGACCAGGTTGCGGCGCTCGCTCAAGGCCGGCGCGAACCGCTGACCGGCACGATTTTCGCGCCAGGCCTCACCGGCCCCACCATCAGCCCCCACAAGTCCGAACCACAACTCTTCGAGCTCCGGCAACAGCACCACCCCCAGCACCGGCCGGCCGCCCCGCACCAGGGCCAGATGCACCGCGTATTCGCCCGTACCCTGCAGAAAGTCCTTGGTGCCGTCGAGCGGATCGAGGATCCAGAGCCACTCCGCGTCCAGTGGTTCACCCGGCACCAGCAGCTCCTCGGCAGTCTCCTCACTGAGCAGGCTCCAGCCGGCCGCAGGAAAGGCCTGCTCCAGCCCCTCCAGCAACCACTGGTTCACCGCCAGATCCGCCGCCGACACCGGGCCCGAACCGCCCTCCTCCACGCTCAGCAGCGGCGGGAAGCCATAGGGCGGGGTCTCACCGCGGGCGTAGCTGCGCAGAATGTCGGCCGCACCCCAGCTGAGCCGCCGCAGCTCCGCCACCAGCGGCTCGAGGCCGATGCCAGCAGGCAAGGCAGGGGAAGCCGTCATCATGGTCACTGCACGTTCAGCCATCGGCGTTTCATTGTGCAGGAGCCACCGGTCCCTTCCCCGCGCGCGATGGCAGTCCCACCGGCCGAAGGCCCAGCCGGCGCCCCCGAGCCCATCGCCGGCCCTCCTGCCTCACCCGACGCCTGCTCAGGCCAGCGGCCCGAACCCCAATCGGGTGTCCTCTATCTGGTGGGCACCCCGATCGGGAACCTGGACGACCTCTCGCCCCGGGCGCGGCGGGTGCTGGCCGGCGTCGATCGGATCGCCTGTGAGGACACCCGCCACAGCGGCCTGTTGCTGCAACGGCTTGGGATCGGCAGCAGGCGGCTGACCAGTTTCCATGCCCACAACCAGAGCGGCCGCGTCCCCCAGCTGCTGGCCGCCCTGATCGCCGGAGAATCGCTGGCCCTGATCAGCGATGCGGGGCTGCCGGGCATCTCCGATCCCGGCGAGGAGCTGGTGGCGGCCGCCCGCCAGGCTGGCCTGGAGGTGATCTGCATCCCCGGTCCCTCGGCGTTGACCACGGCCCTGGTCAGCAGCGGGCTGCCCACCGGCCGCTTCTGCTTCGAAGGCTTTCTGGCGGCGAAGCCCTCGACCCGGCGCCAGCAGCTGACGGATCTGGCCGGCGAACGGCGCACGGTCGTGCTCTACGAATCACCGCATCGGTTGCTGGCCCTGCTGGAGGATCTGTTAGCGGTGCTCGGGGACCGGCCGTTGCAGGTGGCGCGGGAGCTGACCAAACGCCATGAACAGCAGGTGGGCCCCACGGTGGCCGCGGCCCTGGAGCATTTCCGGAGCACGCCGCCCCAGGGGGAATGCACCCTGGTGCTGGGGGGAGCCGCCGCCGCTGAAGCCCCGCTCTGGGACGAAGCCAGCCTGCACGCCCAGTTGCTGGAGCTGGTCTCCAGCGGCCTGAGCAACCGGGAGGCGGCCCGCCAGCTGGCCCAGAGCAGCGGCCATGCCAAACGGGATCTGTACGCCCTGTTGCACCGACAGGACTGAGGGGCACCTACCGGGTGCTGCCTCGCTCGCCCGGGCTGGGATCCCTGGTCCAAAAGCGTGAGAAAGAGCAGGTTTCAATCGCTGCGGCGACGTGGATCCAGGAAAGGCAAATGCAGATAGGAGCACAATCGGCAGCGGACAGCCCGGATACGGCTTGCATCGACCGGAGCCGATCGGCGAGCTGCAGCCACCGCTGGATGGCCTCGCTGATCGCCAAGAACTTCTGGATCCGTTGAGGGGTCACCGGCCGATGGCTTGCGGCGATACCGGTCTTGGTCCCGGTAGGCCTTGGTCTTCACGGGCCTACCACGGGCGACGGGGTGCGGGTCTGCGCGGATCATGGTGACGCCTACCGCTTCAGGGGCGCTGGCGGCAGATGGGTGCGACAGACTGGGGCCTTGCCACCGGGGCTCCACGCCATGCTGCTGCGCCTGCGCCTTGTTCTGGGGAGCCTGGTGGGCAGTGCCCTGTTGCTGCTGACCCTCTGCCTGGGGGCCCAGAATCTGGAGGATCGCCCCCAACTCAACCTGGGATTCGGCCGTACGGCGCCGCTGCCCAGCGGTTTTCTGGTCGGCCTTGCCCTGGCAATCGGGGTGGCCAGTGGCGGCAGTGCCGTCGCCCTGCTGGCTGGACGCAGCCCGAGGGACGAGCCCTGAGTTGCTGCCAGCCCCAGGGGCGAAGGAGGGACATGGCCGCGACGCCGAAGGGCAATCGGATCAGCGTTACCAGGCAACGTTGCCGCGCAAGTCTCTGGCGAAGCCCTGGCTTGGCCCACGCCGCTGAGCATCCGCCAATAAGAATCAAGACCTCGCTGTCAGTCCGGTCAGAGAAGTCAGGCGTCGCCTGTCGGCGTCTTCAGCCGGGATGACTCAGGAACCAGGCAGGGCATAGAGCGCCCCCTCAATCACCACGCGGCTGATCCCCTGGGCGAGCAGATAGGGCGCGGTGCGCTCGATCACACGGGTATCCGGCAACTTGATCACCCTCTGGCTGCGGCCGCAGACACGCTTGGCCTGGCGGGGATTGGTGAAGACCACCAGAGCCTGGCGATCGTGCTCCTCCGGCGGCAACTGGCCCAGTTCGGCCATATCGCTCAGAGGTCTGGCCTGAAGTTCCACGACTTTATCAACCAGCATGTAGACACTGGCAGGAAGCTGGGCCGTCGCCAACGGACGCACCTCGGCCGGGGCAGCATCGCTGTCTCCCCCAAATCCGAGCACCGCGATCGGCTGGAAGCTGAAAGCATCGGCGTCGAGGTCAGGATCGCCATCGTCAGCGACGACATCCTCGTCGTCATCGATCAGATCGTCGTCGTCATCGCCGTATTCACTGTCGACGTCAAGGGCCACGTCGTCATCGAGATCGGCTTCAGCGACCAACGAGGGTTCATCGTTTTCGTCGTCTGGAGCCTGGTCCTGCTCGTCGGCTTCCAGCGACTCATGGGACTCGGTGTCACTGGCCTCCTGAGCGACCGGCTCAGCCGCATCGGTGCCGGCGGGTGGGGCTGGGTCGATCGCTGCCGGATCGGGGGGAAGGCCAGCAGGGGCCGGCTCAGGAGCTCCCCGCAGCCGATGACGCTTGAGCTGCTCATAGTCGTCCGGACCAAGGGCCGCCTTAGCCACCCGGATCACGGTGTTCGGGCTGCAGCCGAAGCGATCGGCCAGGGCCTGGGTGCTTTCTCCGGCGCGAAAGCCGCTCACCAGCTCGGATTTCTGGCTATCGCTGAGCCGGGTGGCCGCCATTGAGCGATCGCTGCACGGTTTTCCACTGTACGGGCTGCTTCGCTGCCCCCTGCCTGCCCCGCAGACAGGCATCATTGGATTCGGGAGGGCAGACTCAACCTGCCCCGGCTTCCGCGCCCCAGGCGGGAGACATCACCCTGCTCCCTTAGCTCAGCTGGATAGAGCAGCTGCCTTCTAAGCAGCCGGTCGATGGTTCGAATCCATCAGGGGGCGTCGCCAGAAACCGCAGCCACACTGGGATCTGAGCCAGTCAGGACAAGGGATTCCAAGGACCGTGCCGATGGGCGGAAGCGGCCGAAAACGCTCTGAACCGTCAAGTCATGGCAGGGTCACACAAGCAGATCTCACGAAGCGTGCGGATTGCCCTGGACACGGCGGGAGTGACTTGGCGACCCGGGTAAGCGGAAGGAGAACCATTTCGCCTGGTTTGATCAGCCCGGTGCTGCCGATGGCGATGCCGACCATGGCTGACCTTGTTGGCCTGCATCGCTCCACTGGCGATGCGCCGCACATCAAGTCAAGCTTGCGCTCGAAATTGTTCGAGATGGACGTTTTTGGCGCAGACTGAGGAAGAGTTGGCCCGATTATACTAATTTTTAGCGAATCTACCCTCCTATTGAGTCTTATCTGGCCCCCAATGAGTACACTGCTCTCTCTATCATGTCCTGCATAGCAACTTATGCCTGACCATGAAGAGGTTCGCAAGAGCAGCCAACACGCTCACCTTGCAGCGATTCTTGAGCATGCCCCGGAGTCGCGTCGTCTGAAAGCCGAACTGACGCTTCATCACGCGAAATGGATGCTCCACCTTTGCGCGGAAATGAGCCTTTGCCGTCTCAATGAGGTCATCCACCCGCCCCTCTGGCGTATCGGGTAGAGCGCGACGCTTTCCTGGTCGCATGGCAACCCGGAAGCCGATGCCCTTGCCTTCCATCTCGGCGCGCTTCTCGATGCCCTGGTAACCAGCGTCGGCGTAGACCACCTTTTCTTGGCCGTGCAGGAGATCCGCTGCTGGCGTCAGGTCATCCACATTGGCGGCGGTGGTTTCCACCGAGTGAATCAGGCCTGTGTCTTTGTCCACGCCGATGTGGACTTTCATCCCGAAATACCACTGGTTGCCCTTCTTGGTCTGATGCATCTCAGGATCCCTCTCTCCTTTCTCATTCTTGGTTGAGCTGGGAGCCGCGATCAAAGTTGCATCGATGATCGTGCCCTGCTTCACGGCCATGCCGTTGGCCTTGAGGTACGCTTTCACTGCCTTAAAGATCTGATCGCCCAGATCGTGCTTCTCCAACAGGTGCCGGAACGCCAGGATGTTGGTCTCATCAGGGATCCGGTCGCTGATCAGGTCGATGCCAGCGAATCGGCGCATCGTCGGCACCTCGATCAATGCATCCTCCATGCCTGAATCGCTGAGGTCATACCACTGCTGCATCAGATTGACCCTCAGCATCGTGGCCAATGGATAAGGCGGGCGACCGCCCTTGGAGCTGGTTTTGGGGTAGTAGGGCTCGATCAGATCGATCAGTGCCTTCCATGGCACAACCGCCTCCATTTCCTGCAGAAATCGTTCTCGACTGGCGCGCTTTTTGGCCGTGGTCTGCTCGTAGTCACCGAATCCGAGCTGCTTGCCGCCCATCAACCCAGTCCATACCTATGGTCACAGAAGAATTGTCGCGCGGGTGGGCCGGGTTTTCCAGGGTCTCCCTAAGCCTTGCCGTTTTCAACGTGGAGAATCAGAGGCTAGCGGCGGGCATTATCAGCACTGCAGTCTGTTTCCGGTCGCCCTGCAGCTATTGATGACAAGCCAGTCAGCGGCTGGGCCCACAGGCTGCACTCTCAGACTGGTGATGCCTTGCAGTTGGTAACCATGGCCCCCGAGCGCCCCGGCACCGACCTACGGGCGAGCCCGGCGTTGCTGATTCCGGTGGCCGAATTGCACTGCCGGTTTTCGCGCTCGCCGGGCACCGGCGGCCACAACGTAAAAACCATCGACTCGCGGGTGAGCTGGAGTTCGATCTTGCCGGCTCGCCATCGCTATCGCGAGCACCGCTCGCAAAGGCCACCGGGGTGCAACCCAGCGGCGGTTGGTGGAGCTGCTGAAGGAGGCTCTGCGCCCACCCCCTCCGCCGTAGTGTCCCACCCTCTGCGCACCTGTAGGAAGCGGCGACTGGCGTCCATGAAGCAACGCAGTGCGCTCAAGGCCAACGACGTGGACCCACTGATGAGGCCGAGTGTGTTGCGCCTGACGATGGCTTGTGTTGTCCCGGCCCCGATGAATATGATCCCCACAACTCAACAGAATTGATACTGGAGTATCAGTCCTGGATCTCTAATTGTCTTGATGCGCACACGTTCCCTGTGCATTTCGATTGCGACGCGACTAAACTAACGCACTTAAACCACTTGATGGCCGTTTATGCGACCAGATTCTGCGCACATCAGTCGTCGTGCTGTGCTCGCCCTCATTGGCGCAGCTGGGGTGACCGTTGTCTCGGCACCAATCAACGGTGCACGATCGCGCAGTGCTCGTTCGGTTCTGGAACAAGCCAAACCCGACCAAGCTCTAGTCCAAACGGCCGAAGCTGCAGGAATGGTTGTTCTTGAGCAAGCAAAACAGGCGCTAGCCGAGGGGTCTTTTGCTGTGGGCGGGGCGATGATTGAAAACCGCACCGGCCGAGTTATTCATCAATGGCACAACACTGTTTATCAACTTCTTCCCAATGGTCAATCAGCGTTGGTAAGCAAGCGGTTTGTGCTCGATCCCACCAATCATGGCGAACGGCAGCTAGTTTCCTGGTATTACGAGAATGCTGCGTCGCTGAATCTGCCTGAGCCATCTGAATTGACAATCGTGACATCCCTAGATCCATGTGCTCAGTGTGCAGGATCACTGCTTGCAGCAGGATTCAATGTCGGCGTCGTCGCTTTTGATGATCCGACTGGAATTAACTACACCCTTGACTGCAGTTATCCGGACCTCCCCCTCAATCTGCGCAAGCAAGCGCAACGTAAGTTTACCTACTACGCAATCCAAGCAGTTCGACCGCGTATAGGTGCAGATACCGGGCCTGTATTTGCCCCCATGGTCCTATCAAAAGCGACTGCAGATGGATGTTCTGAGGTGTTCCTGAAGAGCCGTGATGTAGTTGAGCAGCAGCGGCGAGTCTTAGGTCTTTCTCCCTCCGAACTGCAGGATCCAGCCACGCTTCCAGTCGATTCAAGGCTCAGAACAGCCCTCGTTAAGGCGTCCCCGCATGCATTCTCGCTGCGCATTTCTGATTTCCGACAGCCGAATTCAACGTTGAAAAACCTGTTGACTGAGTTGGTAGCCTCGACACCAAAGGCAACGAATGCAGTCGCTTATATTGATCCTTTTGGAAATTTGCTTTCCGCATTTGCTGACCGCTTTGATGTCAGCCCAATCTCAACCGCTCTAATGAATTTAGTGCAATCCTATTTTCGCACACGATTCATGCTTATGGGTGATCCTGGGACCAACGAATTAGCGAAGAAATATTTAACAACCCCCAAATATGGCACCTTAGTCTTTCTCCGCGCCTTGGCGCCTGATGCCGCAACATCAGTCAAAGATATCGGCATCTACGACTTATCGATTGAAGGGGAGGCTTATCAGCCTCAAACGGGAAATTGGCAGTACTACCTTGAGCCACCAACGGGTACAGAGGCAGAATTTCTGGCGCTGATTAAGCAAATGAAGTCTGCTGATGGTGCCGCCCCCAAGCGCATTGTGCTGTAATTTTGAATAGCAAAAAATCGGTAGTTTTTTTTGATTGCAACATATACCATAGTAACACGCAGGCTTAATTGCATATCTCTTTTGCCTGATTTTTAGCAAAGTACTCTTTTGAGTCGTGTGCGACTCCGCGATTGCCGGTCGTATTCTTATTTCAACTATTGATTCGGAAGATCTAGTGCCTCTTCACCATTCAAATATTGGTCCCGGCCTCTACTGATCCGCACCCTCAGGCATGCGCGGCTGAAGAGATCAGCGGTGGTTCTGGAGACTGCCGGGCTCAACAGAGCCGAACTTGCGTCCTACTACCGTGAACGCGGCCTCTTCCCCGGGCAGGGGGTGGCTAGCGTTAGGCGGCCCAAGGTGCCAACGCACAGCTGCTGACCACCCCCTCTGCCAGGAAAGATGACGCCTCTCCATTCCGACCATTTCAACCACCAGG
>JBAXXM010000005.1:0-226522 GCA_037127935.1 Synechococcaceae cyanobacterium ELA739 | reverse complement strand
CTGAAGATGCGCTACGGGATCGATGGTGAGGAGCCGATGAGCCTCACCGGCATCGGCCGCATCCTGGGGATCAGCCGCGATCGCGTCCGCAATCTCGAGCGCGATGGCCTGGCCGGATTGCGCCGGGTCAGCGACGCCGTCGAGGCCTATGTGGTCGTCTGACGGTTCGCAGCCTGATGTGGCACGGCCTCGGCTTGGCGGCACGTCGGCTTAGCCTCATCAGGCTGTGAACCTCGCCTGGGGGTCGGGTTGGTCACTGCGCCTGGGAATGACGAGCCTGGCTGTTTGCGTGATGGGCTGATGGCTTCGGGCAGCGAGGACCTCGCCTGGGTGGGGGCGCGGATACCTTCGCTGCGGGAGTCATTGCCGGTCTGAGGGGCATGCCTGGGGGCGAGAACTTCTGTATTCAGCTTGGTTGGCTGCTGGCATCAGATAGCGAACCTCGTCTTGGGTGGGCTTCTTCCCAGCGGGCGCTGGATTCACCTGGAGGCGGGATAGCCTCTCGAGAACGAGCGTGTGGGTATGGGTGGCTTGATGACTCCGGCGGGGCAAGGCGCAGAGATGGAGGTGCTCAGTCTTTTCCCTCGCTATTTGCTCAAGGGCAGCCTGAGCCAGGCTTTGCTGGCCGATCTGCAGAACCTGGCCCGCCAGGTGGCGGCCAACCCGGAGGCCAGTCCGAATGCGGCGGCCAAGTTGGCCGGCCAGCTGTTTCAGCAGCG
This sequence comes from Synechococcaceae cyanobacterium ELA739, assembly GCA_037127935.1. Lineage (GTDB taxonomy): Bacteria > Cyanobacteriota > Cyanobacteriia > PCC-6307 > Cyanobiaceae > Cyanobium. The sequence goes on along the minus strand of JBAXXM010000005.1, from coordinate 225,803 downwards.
GGAACTGCGGCCGGATCAACCGGCGGTGCTCGAGCTCTGCCGCGACGTGATCCTGCCGGGATGTGAGCGCTGGATCCGCCATGTGATCGACAAGCAGCCCCCCCAGGGCCGGGGCCCCTGGGTTCCGGGTCGTTATGGCCTGCAGATGATCGATCTCTGGCTGAATGTGCAGCGCCAGGGTGATTACAACCCCACCCACACCCATGGCGGCAGTTTCTCGGGTGTGCTGTTTCTGCAGGTGCCGCCTCAGATCAACGCCGAGAGTTTTGATGGCCAGCTCTGTTTCCACGGGCCGGAGGAGTGGCATATCCAGAGCTTCCGCACCGGTATGGCCGAGTACGTGTTGCCCGTGCCCGGTGATTTTTATGTGTTCCCGGCCTGGCAGCCCCATTCGGTGGCGCCGTTCCGCGGTGAGGGAGAGCGCTGGTCGATCGCGTTCAACGTGGTGGCCGTCCCCCAGGCTCCCCGGCCTGCGCCCCCCGGCCCCCAGCTACCCGAGCCGGCACGGCCGGCGGCGGCTCCGTCGCTGGTGAATGTGTCGCTGTCGTCAGCCCGGCCCAGGCCCGGTGGGTTCTGAGCCGGGGGCCGCAGCCCTCGACAGATCGGCTAGGGGCTGGGTGAGGGTGAGGCGCCGGTCGCTGGGCAGGCTCCCGAAAGCCTCTGCCATGGCCACGTCCACGCTCCGCCAGGGCTGCCAGAATCAAGGCTGCGATCGCTTGGATCAGGCAGCCATGGCAGCGCCAGCGAACCCGGACCAGAGGCGCCTGATCAATGGTGTAGAGCTTGTTCCCCAGGCCCTGATCCACCAGAGTCCGCCCCGGTTCGAAACCCTTGCCGAGGAACGGCGCTATCGACTCAGCCACCTGGCTGGTGCCCTTCGCGTGTTTGGACGCTCTGGCTTCTGCGAAGGTGTGGCCGGCCATATCACCGTGCGCGATCCGGAATATCCAGACCTGTTCTGGGTCAATCCCTTTGCCCTGTCATTCCGGCAAATGCGGGTGAGCGACCTCATTCTGGTGAACCATGCCGGTGAGGTGGTCTATGGCCACCGGCCCGTCAATCGGGCCGCCTTTGTCTTGCATGCCGCCGTCCATGAAGTCAGGCCGGATATCAATGCGGCCGCCCATGCCCACTCCCCCTACGGCAAGGCCTTTTCCTCCCTAGGACGGCTGCTGGATCCGATCACCCAGGATGCCTGCGCCTTTTTCAATGACCACGTCTTGATCGAAGCCGATGGCGGCAAGGTGGTGTTTGAACTGGAATCGGGGCGCACCTTTGCCAGCCAGTTCAGCAGCGGCAAGGCCGCCATCCACCAGAACCACGGTCTGTTCACTGTCGGGGAAACGGTCGATGCGGCGGCCTACTGGTTTTTGGCGATGGAGCGCTGCTGCCAGGCCCAGCTGCTGGCCGAGGCTGTAGGTAGCCCAAAACAGATTCGGCCGGAATGGGCTAACTTCACCCGCGAAAATACAGCCAGTGCCCAGGCCGGCTGGTTGAATTTCCAGTCTTTCTGGGAGGAGATCAGCCAGTCTGATCCTGAGTTGTTTAACTGACGGCAGCCGCCGCAACTGATCACTTACTTCGCCTTCAGGGGTGATCGGTTTGGCGCTTCGATAAAACTGGAAACTGGGCGGTCCGCCAGCATCAGCCGATGGCCAGGCTGGATGCAGAGAAACGAGAATCCCTTTCAACCGGGCTGATCGCCTGAGAGGAAAGACGGGTCAAAGCGGCGGATCTCCGGAGGAGGCTCGAACAGGATCTGCTCGCCTCTTTCCCGTGCACAGCGTCGCGAAAGAAGCTCTAAATCGTCAAACCAAGTTGTTTTAGTCGTCTGCCCCACGTGTAAGCGAACATGATAGACATAGGCATCAATCACCACGCCGGGGGCCATGCAGGTCGCGGCCATCATCATGCCAATATCTTCACCTTGAGGTAAGCCCATCCAGCCACCTGCCCGCTTCAGCAGATTGGCTTCCACAATCAAGGTTGTTGGCCCCAAGGGGATGCTGGCCTTTGGTGTGGGCCAGGCCCGCCAGATGTCCAAGGGAGCAGGGGCCTGCTGGCGCGATGCCTGGGTCGATCGTGGAGCCATCCGTGCAATAACCCGCCGACCAACGTGCACCGGGCTGGGCATGGATGGCATGTAATCGTTTGTCAATGGACTGTGGATAACGCCAGTCATCATCATCGGCACTGGTGATCCATTCTTCGTTTGCGATCGCCAGGCCTAAATCGCGGGCGGCGGCTGCGACTGGTCTTTGCCGAAGCCCTGCCCATGCCACCTGCCGTGCAACGACCGAAGGCCGACCTTGATCTGGACAGGCTGACGGCCCAGGTTCCGCTCATGCGCCAGCAACTTTTGGACTGGTGGGAAGTCTATGGACGGCGCCGCATCGACCAGAAGCCCTGGATGTTCACGCCGGATGGCCGCTGGCCAGATCCAGGCGAAGAGTTGTCTGCCATGGAGTGCTGGGTGGCCGAGGTGATGCTGCAGCAGACCCAGCTCCAGGTGATGTTGCCCTACTGGCAGCGCTGGCTGGCGGCCTTGCCCAGCCTGGAGGCCCTGGCCGCCGCCGCCGAGCACGATGTGCTGATGCTGTGGCAGGGCCTTGGCTACTACTCCCGGGCCCGGCGCCTGCATCAGGCTGCGGGGCAGTTGCTTGCTGTTCATACCGAAAGCCGGAAGCCGAATCCGAACCTGCGCCTGAGCCAGAACCTTGGCCTTTCGGAGGCTCCAGGCCCCTATGAATCTGAGCTGTGGCCCCGCAGTCTTGAGGGCTGGCAGGCCCTGCCGGGGCTGGGCCGCAGCACCGCCGCCAGCATCCTGTCGTCGGCCTTCGATGTGCCGGAGCCGATCCTCGATGGCAATGTCAAACGGGTGCTGGCGCGCCTGATCGCCAGCCCGCGGCCCCCGGCGCGGCAGCTGGCCCGGTTCTGGCAATGGAGTGAGCTGCTGCTCGATCCCAGGCGGCCCCGGGCGTTCAACCAGGCTCTGATGGATCTGGGCTCCGGCGTCTGTACCCCCCGTTCCCCTGCCTGCGGCGCCTGTCCCTGGCAGGGGCACTGCGCTGCCTACGCTGCCGGCGATCCCGCCCGTTTCCCAGTGAAGGACGCCGCCTGCACCGTGCCGTATCAGGTGATCGGCGTGGGGGTGGTGCTCGACGGCGACGGCCGGGTGTTGATCGATCAGCGCCTCAACGAAGGGCTCCTGGGGGGCCTGTGGGAGTTCCCCGGCGGCAAGCAGGAGGAGGGGGAGGCGATCGCCGCCACGATCGCGCGCGAGCTGGTGGAGGAGTTGGCGATCGACGTGGAGGTGGGCCAGGAGCTGATCGTGATCGAGCACGCCTACAGCCACAAGCGCCTGCGGTTTGTGGTGCATCTCTGCCGCTGGCTGTCGGGCGAACCCCAGCCTCTGGCCTCCCAGCAGGTGCGCTGGGTGCGGCCGGCCGAACTGGCCGATTACCCCTTTCCGGCCGCCAATGCCCGCATCATCGCGGCGTTGCTGGAGCATCTGGCGCACTCCGGGGCGGCCTGATGCGCACCTGGCGGCCCAGCTCCGGGTCGGTGGGGCAGGCCAGCTCCAGCTCCACCTGCCAGGCGTCTTCGGGCACGGCACTCAAACGCCCGGGCCATTCCACCGCCAGGATCGCGCCGAGGGCCTGGGCTTCCTCCTCTTCCTGCAGCAGCAGCTCATCGGCGCTGGCGGCATGCTCCAGCCGGTAGAGATCGAGGTGCACCAGGGCCGTGGCTGTGCCGTCGGCCAACTGGCCCTCGTAGTGCTGGGCCAAAGCGAAGGTGGGGCTGGTGATCGGCTCGCTGATGCCCAGGCCCTCGGCCAGGCCCTGCACCAGGCAGGTCTTGCCGGCCCCCAGATCGCCGCTCAGCAGCAGCACGGACGCTGCCGGTGAAGCGGAGGCGCGCAGGGCCAGCAGTTCCCGGGCCAGCTCCCGGCCCAGGGCCTTGGTGGAGGCCGGGTCGCTGAGCTGGTGCAGCCTCGGCGCGTCGTCTGGGGTCATCCTTGTAGATTGCCGCTCAGGCGAGCCCGAAGCCTCGGCGTCTCCGCAGAACTTCCCGTCCACATTCATCCCATTCGTCCTCCCAGTCGGGAGTGTCCGCACCATGGTGGCAACACCTTCCAGTCCTGCGACTGAGTTCGCCGCGCTTCAGTCCACGTCGACCTATGTGATCGCCGACATCTCCCAGGCCGAGTTCGGCCGCAAGGAGATCGCGATCGCCGAGACGGAAATGCCCGGCCTGATGGCCCTGCGGGACAAGTACGGCGCCGAGCAGCCCCTGAAGGGGGCCCGGGTCGCCGGTTCCCTGCACATGACGATTCAGACGGCCGTTCTGATCGAAACCCTGGTGGCACTCGGCGCTGAAGTGCGCTGGGCCAGCTGCAACATCTTCTCCACCCAGGATCACGCCGCCGCCGCGATCGCCGCCGCCAATGTGCCGGTGTTCGCCTACAAGGGTGAAACCCTGGATGAGTACTGGGCCTTTACCCATCGCATCCTCGAGTGGGGCGATGGTGGCACCCCCAACATGATCCTCGACGACGGCGGCGATGCCACCGGTCTGGTGATTCTCGGCACCAAGGCCGAGCAGGATCTCTCGGTGCTGGATCACCCCGGCAGCGAAGAAGAGATTGCCCTGTTCAAGTCGATCCGCGCCAAACTGGCCGTTGAGCCCGGCTTCTATTCCCGCATCCACGCCAACATCCAGGGCGTGACCGAGGAGACCACCACCGGCGTGGCCCGTCTCTATCAGCTGCAGAACAGCGGCGAGCTGCCCTTCCCGGCGATCAACGTCAACGATTCGGTCACCAAGAGCAAGTTCGACAACCTCTACGGTTGCCGCGAATCGCTGGTGGACAGCATCAAGCGCGCCACCGATGTGATGGTGGCCGGCAAGGTGGCCCTGGTCATGGGCTACGGCGATGTCGGCAAGGGTTCGGCCCAATCGCTGCGGGGCCTCGGCGCCACCGTGATGATCGCCGAGATCGATCCGATCTGCGCTCTGCAGGCGGCGATGGAGGGCTACCGCGTCGTGCGTCTCGACGACGTGGTGCAGGACGTGGACATCTTCGTGACCGCCACCGGCAACTTCCAGGTGATCCGCCACGAGCACCTGCTGCGGATGAAGAATCAGGCGATTGTCTGCAACATCGGCCACTTCGACAATGAGATCGATGTGGCGTCGCTCAAGCAGTACGCCTGGGAAAACATCAAGCCCCAGGTGGATCATGTGATCCTGCCCAGCGGCAACCGCATCATCCTGCTGGCAGAAGGCCGCCTGGTGAACCTGGGTTGCGGCACCGGCCACCCCAGCTTCGTGATGAGCAACTCCTTCACCAACCAGGTGTTGGCCCAGATCGAGCTGTACACCAAGGGTGATCAGTACGACAAGCAGGTGTACGTGCTGCCCAAGCACCTTGATGAGGCGGTCGCCCGCCTGCACCTCGAGAAGATCGGCGCCAAGCTCACCGAGCTCAGTGCCGAGCAGGCCGCCTACATCAACGTACCGGTGGAAGGGCCCTACAAGCTCGAGCATTACCGCTACTGAGCTCCGGCGTTAGCTGGCGCGACGTTTCCTGATTCGGGTTACTTCGTTGCTGTTGGCTCCAAAGCCGACTGTTGGGGTGGGGTCTTCGCGGACTCCGCCCCTTTTTCTTGTGCTGGATCAGCGAGCCATCGGGCTCAAGCTGGCCTGGGAGCGCTGGGGGCCGCCATCTGTTTCCCGCGAAAGATTCGCTCAAGATCCATCGACTGGGCTCCCACCCTGTTGGCGTTCTGGATCGCCCTGGCCCGGATCGTCATGGCCTCGATGCAGCGCTGATCGCCTCGGCTGTTATGGGGCTGCCAGCAGCGCACTTACGCTCACGGGCTGGACGATCTCTCTCCTCGCCGGCCTGCCATGTCGATGCTCAGTTCGCTGAACACCCTCGTCGAGGGGCTGGTGGAGCAGTGGGGCTACCTGGGCATCTTCGGCGCCATGGTGCTGGAGAACGTGATTCCGCCGATCCCCTCGGAGGTGATCATGCCGCTGGCCGGCTTCTATGTGGGCCAGGGCAAGCTCAATGTGGTGCTCGTCGTGCTGGCGGGTCTGCTGGGCACGGTGGTGGGTGCGTTGCCCTGGTACGGGGTCGGGCGCCTGGTCAATGAGGAGCGCCTGCAGCAGTGGGTGAGCCGCCATGGCCGTTGGCTGGGGGTGTCCACCGATGAGCTGGCCAACTCCCGCCGCTGGTTTCAGCGCCACGGCGCCGCGGTGGTGTTCTGGGGCCGGTTGATCCCCGCCATCCGCACCCTGATCTCGGTGCCGGCGGGCATCGAGTTGATGCCCTTCGGTTCGTTTCTGTTCTGGACCACCGCCGGCAGTCTGATCTGGACGGCGGCGCTGACCGGAGCCGGCTGGGCCCTGGGCAGCAACTGGAGCCGGGTGCTGGCGGCGGTCAAGCCGGTGGAAGGGGTGGTCAACAAGCTGCTGCTGTTGGTGATCCTGGCGTTCGTGGCCTGGCTGGGCCTGCGGATCTGGAAGCGGCGGCAGTCGGCGGATTGAGCCTGCAGCCGCCTGCAGGCCCTGGGGCGAGGGGGTTCCAAGCAAAAAGGCGCCCCCTGGAGGGCGCCTCGGCTGGCTTCGTGCCACTTGATAACCCGGCTGGGCGAGTGGCACAAGCCCCTGGCTCGTGGCGTCGCTGCCCGATTCAGAACGGCACGTCCTCCTCGCTGGGTTCGCCGCCCCCGTAGCCGCCGCCACCACCAAAGCTGCCGCCGGCTTCGCCGTCGCGCTTGCTGCCCAGCAGCTCCAGACGATCCACGCGGATCACGGGCTTGCTGCGCTCCTCGCCGCTGGCGCGATCCGTCCAGCGATCGAGCTTGAACGAGCCGATGATGCCCACCAGGGAGCCCTTGCGGACGTAGTCGGCGGCGACCTGGGCCTGCTTGCCCCAGATCTCAAGGTTGAACCAGTCGGGTTCGTCGCCCGAGCTGCGGCGGTTCACGGCCAGGGTGAGGTTGGCCACCATGCTGCCGGATTCGAAGTAGCGCACTTCGGGATCGCGGCCGGCCCGGCCGACGAGGGTGATGGAGTTGACGCCCATGGGGGGTGGTCTGAAACGGTTGGAACAATGATGCGGCACCCGGTCAGAGCGCCACAAAAGAGCAGTTCCACCCTTCGTCGCGGTTGTCACACTCCCCCGTCGCTCGATCCCTCAGGGCGCCGGATGGACCCCGCCTAAGATCCGCAGACCTTGCCGGCTGAATCCCCCCGTGTTCTTTCGTCGCTTCCAGTTCTCACGTGACATCGGCATCGATCTGGGAACGGCCAACACCCTGATGTACATCTCCGGCAAGGGCATCGTGCTGCAGGAGCCCTCCGTAGTGGCCATCGATCTGGAGAAGGGCACTCCCATGGCCGTGGGCGACGAGGCCAAGCTGATGCTCGGCCGCACCCCTGGCAACATCCGGGCCGTGCGTCCCCTGCGGGATGGCGTCATAGCCGACTTCGATGCCGCCGAGCTGATGATCAAGAGCTTCATCCAGAAGGGCAACGAAGGCCGAGGTGTGATCGCCCCCCGACTGGTGGTCGGCATCCCCAGCGGCGTCACCGGCGTGGAGCGCCGGGCCGTGCACCAGGCCGGACTGGCCGGCGCCCGCCAGGTGCATCTGATTGACGAGCCCGTCGCCGCGGCGATCGGCGCCGGCCTGCCGGTCACCGAGCCCGTCGGCACGATGATCGTCGACATCGGCGGAGGTACCACCGAAGTGGCCGTGCTCAGCCTGGGCGGCACCGTGCTGAGCGAGTCGGTGCGGGTCGCGGGCGATGAACTCAGTGAGGCGATCACCGTCTACCTGAAGAAGGTGCACAACCTTGTGGTGGGCGAGCGCACCGCCGAGGACATCAAGATCCGCATCGGCTCCGCCTTCCCCGACGACGCTCACGACGAGACCTCGATGGACGTGCGCGGTCTGCACCTGCTCTCCGGTCTGCCGCGCACGATCAACATCCGCGCCGGCGACATCCGCGAGGCGATGGCTGAGCCGCTCAACGTGATCGTCGAGGCGGTCAAGCGCACCCTGGAGCGCACCCCGCCCGAGCTGGCCGCCGACATCGTCGATCGCGGCATCATGCTGGCCGGTGGCGGTGCCCTGGTGCGGGGCATCTGCGACCTGATCAGCCACGAGACCGGCATCCTCACCCACGTGGCCGAGGATCCCCTGCTCTGTGTGGTGAACGGCTGCGGCATGGTTCTCGAGGACTATGCGCGCCTGCAGCGGGTGCTCGATACGCCCGACTTCGCCCGCCCGGTCTCCTGATCGCGATGGCGCCGGTCCGCCTGCCGCGCATCGGCGTCCTGCTGCCCCTGCTGCGGGTCTGGCCCTGGTTGCTGGTGCTGCTGGCCTTGGCGGCCGTGCGGCTCAGCAAGGGCGCCCTGCTCACCGATGCCTATGGCCTGCTCAGCCGGCCCTTCTGGCCGGGCTCGGCCCAGCGGGAATGGATCAGCTCCGCCCAGCGCCTCGGGGACCGCGCCCGCCTCGACCAGCTGGAGCGCGAGAACCGTCGCCTGCGGGGCCTGCTGGAACTGCCTGCAGCCCAGGGGCGCCGCCTGCAGGCGGCCGTGATCTCCCGCGAACCGGGGGGTTGGTGGCAGCAGCTGGTGCTCGGCAAGGGCAGCCTGCAGGGGATCGGTGCCGGCGATGCGGTCGTGGCTCCGGGCGGCCTGATCGGCCTGGTGGCCTCCACCACCCCCAGCACCAGCACCGTGCGTCTGCTCAGTGATCCCCGCAGTCGGGTCGGCGTCTGGGTGGGGCGCAGCCGCAACCATGGACTGCTCAGCGGCATCGGCACGGCCCGGCCGCTGTTGCGCTTCCTGGAAAAGGACCCCGATGTCCGTCCCGGCGATGTGATCTTCACCTCCCCCGCTAGCACCCTGGTGCCGCCGAATCTGCCGGTGGGGGTGATCCAGCGGATCAATGCCGACGCCGATCCAGCCCCTGAAGCCCTGGTGCAGCTCAGTGCGCCGGCCGATTCCGTGGACTGGGTTCAGGTGCTGCTGCCCTGATGGCCCTGTTGTCCCGCCAACCCTGGCTCGTGGCCACGGGTCTGCTGGTGCCCCTGCTGACGCTGGCCTCGCCCGGTTGGTTGAAACTCGATGGGGTGCCCCCGGCCTGGGCGGTGCTCTGGCTGCTGCCCTGGGCCCTGAGCGAGGGGCGCCGCGCCGGCGGAGCGGCCGGTCTGGGGCTGGGGCTGCTGCTCGATGGGCTCCACGGCAGCCCCGTCAGCCTGGTGCCGGGGCTGGCGCTGTTGGGCTGGTGGTGGGGGCGGATGGGTCGCAAAGCCCCCCCGATTCAGCGCAGTTTCAGCCTGGGACTGCTGGCCCTGGTGGGCACCGCCCTGCTCAATCTCAGCCTGATGCTGCAGTGGGCGCTGCTGTCCTGGCGGGGGGCCGCCTCGATGCTGGCCAGCGTGGAGGCCCTGTCGGGCGTCGCCGCCGAGGGGCTGCGGCAGTCCGGGCCCCAGGCCTCGCTTCTGGCCCTGCCGATCTGGCGCTGGCAGGATCTGTCCCTGGTCGGTCTGCAGATCCTGCTGGCCCAGACGCTGCTGACCGCCTTGCTGGCTCCCATGCTCTGTTCGCTGCAGCTGATCTTCTGGCGCCAGGTCGGGGCCGGTTGGCGGGGTTCCTCCGTATGAACCCGTTCCGGCGCCAGGGTTCTTCGCCCCAGACGCAGGGCCTGGGGCTGCGGCGCCGGTTGCGCTCCGGCAACGGTTGTCAGGGGGCGGGTCGTCCTGGCCTGAGCCGCCGGCGGCTGCTGGCCCTGTTGCCGGGGCTGGGCCTGGCCCTGGCTCTGACCGCCTGCGGTGGGCCCTCCGCCCAGACCAGAGCCCAGGACCGGCAGATCAGTGTCTGGACCCTGGATCTGGCCCCCCGTTTCAACCCGTTCATGCAGCGGGTGATCCGGGAGTGGCAGGTGCTCCATCCCGGCTACACGGTCCGCTGGACGGACGTGCCCTGGAGTTCGGTGGAGCGCAAGTTGCTGGCGGCGGTGTTCGCCCGCACGGCCCCTGATCTGGTCAACCTCAACCCCCCCTTTGCGGCCAACCTGGCCAGCAAGGGGGGCCTGCGTGACCTGGGCGGGTTGCTCCCCGCGGGTGCCGAGGCCACCTATCTGCCGCGCATCTGGCAGGCGGGCCGCCAGGGCTCCCTGCAGTTCGCCATTCCCTGGTATCTCACCACCCGGGTGACGATGGCCAACCGGGACCTGCTGCGGCGGGCCGGCTACAGCGCCCCGCCCCGCCGCTGGCAGGAGGTGCCCGCCTACGCCGAGGCGGTCAAGCGCCGCACCGGTCGCTATGCCCTGTTCGTCACCGTCGTGCCGGACGACTCGGCCGAGTTGCTGGAGTCGATGGTGCAGATGGGGGTGCAGCTGCTTGATGGCCATCAGCGGGCGGCGTTCGACTCCCCGGCCGGTCGCCGCGCCTTCGCCTTCTGGAGTGATCTCTACCGCCGCGGCCTGCTGCCCCGGGAGGTGGTCAGCCAGGGCTACCGCCGCGCCATCGAGCTCTATCAGGCCGGCGATCTGGCCCAGGTGGCCACCGGACCCGATTTCCTGCGCAATCTTCAGACCAATGCCCCCGGCATCGCCGCCCAGACCAGGGCCTGGCCGCCCCTGACCGGGGTCAGCTCCGAGAGCAACGTGGCCGTGATGAATCTGGTGGTGCCCCGCCAGAGCGCCAAGGCCGCGGCGGCGGTGGATTTCGCCCTGTTCCTGACCAATGCCCGCCAGCAGCTGGCCTTCGCTGAGGAGGCCCGGGTGCTGCCCTCCTCCCGTCAGGCCCTGGCCCAGCTGGAGCAGGGCCTGCGCCAGAGCCCCGGCGGCGCTCCGGGGGAAGCCCTGGTGCAGGAAGCCCGGCGACTGTCCGCCAGCGCTCTCAGCGACGCCCGGGTGCTGGTGCCGGCGACGCCGGGGGTGAAGCGGCTGCAGGCGATTGTCTACACCCAGCTCCAGCGGGCCATGCTCGGTGAGATCGACAGCGATCGCGCGTTGGCGGAGGCCGCGCGGCAATGGAATCGCTACGCCGAGGCTCGCTGGCCCTGAGTCCTGTAGCAGCGATCCAGCGATCCGAGGGTTTCCGCAGAATTCCTTAAATCTGCCCAGATCGACCGTGCCGGAGCCGATTCGGGGGCTGACTCTCCGCGTGGCCAGGCGGTATGGTTGCGATTCTTCACCCGGCTGGCTCCGGGGTCGTGTACGTCGGATTTGCCTCAATGCCCCTGGAGGAACTGTCCAAGTCATCCGAGTCTTCGGACCTGAGTCCGTTCCAGGGACTCCCCAGCAGCTCCAGTCCCACCTCCGCTGCCGCCGATCACCGGGCCACCCTGTTGGTGGTGGACGACGAACCGGCGGTACGGCGCGTGCTGGTGATGCGTCTGCAGATGGCCGGTTACCGGGTGCTCTGTGCCGAGGACGGCGAGGAGGCCCTGGCCCTGTTCCATCAGGAGCAGCCCGATCTGGTGGTGCTCGACGTGATGATGCCGAAGCTCGACGGCTTCGCGGTCTGCCGCCGCCTGCGGGCCGAATCCTGTGTGCCGATCATCTTCCTGTCGGCCCTCGATGCGATCGCCGAGCGGGTTGCCGGCCTGGACCTGGGCGCCGACGACTACCTGCCCAAGCCCTTCAGCCCCAAGGAGCTCGAAGCTCGCATCGCCACGATCCTGCGGCGGGTGGGTCGCGGTTCGGCCGCGGCCGAGCCCCGGGAGCAGGCCTCCGGTACGGGGGTACTGCGGGTGGGCGATCTGGTGGTGGACACCAACCGCCGCCAGGTGAGCCGCGACGGCCAGCGCATCGCCCTGACCTACACCGAGTTCAGCCTGCTCGAGCTGCTGTTCCGCGAGCCGGGTCGCGTTGTGCCCCGGGCCGAGATCCTGGAGCAGCTCTGGGGCTATCCGCCGCGCCGTGCCGCCGATCTGCGGGTGGTGGACGTGTACGTGGCGCGGCTGCGGGGCAAGCTCGAACCCGATCCCCGCAATCCCGAACTGATCCTCACCGTGCGCGGTACCGGCTACGCCTCCCAGCGCATGGGCGATGCCACCCTTGCTGCCGCCGGCTGAGCACAGGCAGACGAGCCAAAGGAAGATTCCAAGGAGGACTTGCCCAGCCTGGGCTGGCTGTGAAGCCATCCCACCAACACGGGCTCGCCGGCTCGTGAAGCTGCTCCGATGGGGCCGGTCAGGTCTTCGGCCATTCCTTGGCCCAGTGGGCCTGGGGCTGGAAGCCGCGCTAACGGGCTTTCTGGAGCCCGGATGCCCCAACCCGCTGCAGCGCCTGAGCGCTGGTGCGCCAGGCGGGCCCGCCCACCGGCACTGAAGCCAACAGCCCCAGACCAGCGTTCCTGCAGGATGGAGCCGACCCTCTGGTTCTGCGAGCGCCTTGTCGGATCTGCGCGAGACCCGTCTGGAGAAGGCCCGGGCCCTCGAGGCCCTCGGCCAGCCCCCCTATGCCCTGAGCTTTGTCCCCAGCCATCGCACGGCCGAGCTGCAGCAGGCCCACGCCGATCTGGGCAAGGGCGAGGAGCGGGCGGAATCCGTGGCGGTGGCCGGCCGGCTGATGACCCGGCGGGTGATGGGCAAGCTGGCCTTCTTCACCCTGGCCGATGAAAGCGGCCCGATCCAGCTGTACATCGACAAGGCCAGCCTCGAGGCGGCCCATCCGCACAACCCCGAGCTGTTCAGCCAGATCACCACGCTCACCGATGCCGGCGACTGGATCGGCGTGCAGGGCACCCTCAAGCGCACCGACCGGGGGGAGTTGTCGGTGAAGGTGAGCGACTGGCGGATGCTGAGCAAGTCGCTGCAGCCCCTGCCCGACAAATGGCATGGCCTGGCCGATGTGGAGAAGCGCTACCGCCAGCGCTACCTCGATCTGATCGTCTCGCCCCACACCCGCGAAACCTTCCGCCGCCGCGCCCTGCTGGTCAGCACCATGCGCCGCTGGCTGGATGACCGGCAGTTCCTGGAGATCGAGACGCCGGTGCTGCAGAGCGAGGCCGGTGGCGCCGATGCCCGTCCGTTTGCCACCCATCACAACGCCCTCGACCTGCCGCTCACCCTGCGCATTGCCACCGAACTGCACCTCAAGCGGCTGGTGGTGGGCGGCTTCGAGCGGGTCTACGAACTGGGGCGCATCTTCCGCAACGAAGGCATCAGCACCCGCCACAACCCCGAGTTCACCTCGGTGGAGATCTACCAGGCCTACGCCGACTATCACGACATGATGGCCCTCACCGAGGACCTGATCGCCGCCTGTTGCCAGGCGGTCTGCGGCGGCACGGTGATCGAGTACCAGGGCACCAGCATTGACCTGACGCCCCCCTGGACCCGGGCCACCATGCATGAGCTGGTGCAGCGGGCCACCGGTCTCGACTTCAACGCCTACACCACGCGCTCGGAGGCGGCCGCGGCGATGGCGGCGGTCGATCTGGTGGTGCCTGAGGCGGCGGACAGCGTCGGCCGGCTGCTGGTGGAGGCCTTCGAGCAGCGGGTCGAGACCTGCCTGATCCAGCCCACCTTCGTGCTCGATTACCCGGTGGAGAACTCTCCCCTGGCCCGCACCCACCGCAGCAAGCCCGGCCTGGTGGAGCGCTTCGAGCTGTTCATCGTCGGCCGCGAGACCGCCAATGCCTTCAGCGAGTTGATTGACCCCGTCGATCAGCGCCGCCGTCTGGAGGCCCAGCAGGAGCGCCGTCGTGCCGGTGACCCCGAGGCCCAGACCGTCGACGAGGACTTCCTGCACGCGCTGGAGGTGGGCATGCCCCCCACCGGCGGCCTCGGCATCGGCATCGATCGCCTGGCGATGCTGCTGACGGACAGCCCCTCGATCCGCGATGTGATCGCCTTCCCCCTGCTCCGTCCCGAGGGCCGCAGCGAGGCCGGATCCGACGCAATGGGATAATGAACGCCAGTAGGAAATCTCCCCCATCGGGGCACCCCTGACATGAGTGGCGAGCGCGTCGGTTTTCGCTTCCAACACGCTGATGCCGTGGTGAAGCGCAACCCCCAAGGGCGTTCGCGCCGCGGCTGGGTGATGGAGCCTGTGGAGCAGACCACCAGTCGGGGCACCAAGATGCCCGCCTACCGCATCCGCTGGCGTGACAGCGAACGGCCGGAGATCGTGCTGCAGCACATGCTGATCGCCGATCCGGACCCGACGCCGCCGCCCGAGGGGGTCAGCCTGGTGCCTCCGGCTCCCAAGGCCTGAGCCTGGAAGCGGCACGGTGCCGCGGCCCAGTCTTGAGCGATCGCCCGTCAGCCGTTGGCGACTGGGCTGAGACTGCTGCTCAGCAGCGTGCTGATCAGCGGCATGGGGGTATTTGACGCGATACGTCCTGGGGATGCTTTCGCCCTATTTTTTATGGTGTGTTCAGAGATTTTCGGCGGCTCGCTGATCTCCCGATCGGATGCGCTCCGCAGCATCAGAGGCGCCATTCTCTGGTCCCTCGATGCAAGGGATTTGAGGGGATTCAGGGATCGATTCGGGCTTCTGCTGATGCGCTCAGGCTGGCCGGGAGACGTCGTGCTTGTTGTTGGCCATCAGCGCTGAGGAGTGGGCCTCAGCGCTGCATGCGGCGTTTGAGCGCCTCCAGCTCCTGCTGGGCCTCAAAGGCCGCCCAGTCGCTGTCGAGGTTGGCCGGTTCAGGGGCGGCGGTCCCGGGGCTGGCGCCGTCGCTCGGATTCGGTTCCTGGCGGCTGCCGGCGCCGCTGGTTGGGCGGCGGCCCAGTTCGGTCAGCTCCCATTCCAGGGCATTGAACTGCTGCCCCAGCTCCGCCAGGCCCTGCCAGCGCAGCCGCCCCCGCTCCATCAGTCCGGCGATGTGGCTTTCGGCCCGGTGGGCCAGCTCGGTGGCGGAGGCTGTGCGCGCGCGCTCCACCCGCTCCTGCCACTGGCGGATCTCCACCGCCAGCTGCAGCAGCTCCTGGCGCTGCTGCTCGGCCTGCTGCTGCAGCTCCAGGCGCTGGCGCCTGAGTTGGCTCAGCCGGTCCTGCCGTTCCTGTTCGGCCAGCAGGGCCTCCTGGGCGGGGCTGGAGCGCAGGAAAGCCTCCAGCTGGCTGTCCAGACGGCTTTCCAGGTCATCCAGCCAGCTCATGGTGCAGCGGGGGTGTCCGGGTTGGCGCCCGAGCCAGGGGCGTCTGCGGCGGCCTCGGCCGTTCCGGCAGCCTCGGCCCAGCCCGGTGCCCGGGTGATCAGGGGCGCTTCGATCTCCTGCTGCAGGGGCGTGATGGCGGCCTCGCGGGAGCGCAGCAGCAATTGGGTGAGCCGCGCGATGGCGCCTTCGCCCAGGTCCTGGTCGCCGATGCGATCAAAGGCCCCCCGGTAGAGCTGTTCCAGTTCCTCGATCAGGCCTTCACGCACCTGGCGCATCGCCTGGCGTTGTTCCTCCCGGCTCATCGGTCGCTGTGCTGTTGTTGCGAGTCTGGCTCCACAGGGGCCGCCGGGCCCTGCTCGACGGGCTCCAGCAGATGCAGGCTCAGGTCGTCTGCGGCGTCACTCCAGCGCTGCAGGCTGCGCCAGCCCGCCCGTTGCGCCAGATGACCGAAGGCGTTCGGGGTGTATTTGACGCTGTACTCGCTGAACAGCGGTTCGCCTGCGGCAAAGCTCCAGCGCTGTCCCGCCAGGGTCACGGTCTGGGGTTCGCGGCTGACCAGGGCCATGGCGATGCGGCTCGCCTCCGCTTCCCACCAGGCGCGGTACTGGAAGGCCTCGGGGTGGAAGTCGCCCTCCAGATCGCGGTTCAGGCGCTTCAGCAGGTTGAGGGCAAAGGCTTCAGACCAACCGGCTTGGTCGTTGTAGGCCGCCTCCAGCCGCTCCACCGCCTTGGGTTGGTCGATGCCGATCAGCAGGCGGCTGTCCGGGCCCAGCAGCTTCCGAAACTGCCCCAGCAGGGTCACTGCCTCGGCGGGGCTGAAGTTGCCGATTGAGCTGCCCGGGTAGAAACCCAGCCGCCGCCTCTCCAACCAGGGGTGGGCCGGCAGCTGGTCCAGCTGGCTGTAGTCACAGCAGATGCCCAGCACCGGTGTCGTCGGGTGGCGCTGCTGCAGGGCCTGGCAGGCCTGCAGCAGATGGGCGGCGCTGATGTCCAGGGCAACGTAGGCGCTGGGATCCAAAGCCTGCAGCAGGGGGCTGACCTTGCGGGCACTGCCGGCGCCGAACTCGACCAGGGCCCCGGGCCCGAGGGCTGCGGCCAGCTCGGTCGCCCGCTCCTGCAGCAGGGCCGTCTCGATCCGGGTCAGGCCGTATTCCGGCTGCTGGCAGATCGCGTCAAACAGGCGTGAGCCTTCGTCGTCGTACAGCAGCCAGGCCGGCAGCTGGCGGGGCTGGCGCTCCATGCCGGCCACCACCAGGCGGCGCATGTCGGCGGCCGGCGGATGCAGGTCGATCAGCTGGGGGGCGCTCAGGGCGAGGGGGCCAGCCATCAGCGGGCCAGGCGCAGACCCGCCGCCATCCAGCGGCTCGCCGGCGGGAAGAAGTTCCGGTAAGTGAGCCGGGCGTGGCCGGCGGGGGTCAGGTAGCAGCTGCCGCGCAGCACGAACTGGGAGGTCATGAACTTGCCGTTGTACTCGCCGACGGCCCCGGCGGCGGGGCTGAAGCCCGGGTAGGGGCGGTAGGGGCTGGCGGTCCACTGCCAGAGGGCGCCGAAGGCCTGGGGCAGCGGTTCGTTGCCGTTGGCATGTTCCCATTCGGCCTCGCTCGGCAGCCGGGCGCCGGCCCAGCGGGCGTAGGCATCGGCCTCGAACCAGCTGAGGTGGCGCACCGGCGCCTCCGGCCGGCGCGGCCGCAGACCCGCCAGGCTGAATTCGCAGTCGCCGCGCCAGTAGCGAGGGGCCTGCCACTGCCGTTGCTGCACCACGGCCCAGCCCTCACTCATCCACAGCTCCGGCCGCCGGTAGCCCCCGTCGGCGATGAAGGCCTCCAGCTCGCCGTTGCTGACCAGGGCCGTGGCGATCTCAAAGCGCTCCAGCCACTGGCGATGGCGCGGCGCCTCGTTGTCGAAGTGGAAGCCCGGATCGCCGGGGTCGTGGCCGATCTCCACCAGCCCCCCTTCCAAGGCCCGCCAGGGGCTGCTGACTGGAGTGCCAGCAGCCGTTGCCATCTGGATAGCGGCTGCAGCGCTCGCAACGGCCCCCGGCTGGTGCGCCGCCCCCAAGCTCGCCGCTCCCTGGCTCGCTGCCCCAACCCTGGCCGCCAGGTCGCTCACCTCCGGGCCCTCGATGGCGTCGCTGTAGACGGGCTCCAGGGGATTGCGGCTGAAGCCATCGAGCAGGTCCATCAGCAGCAGCTCCTGGTGCTGTTGCTCGTGTTGCAGGCCCAGCTCCAGCAGGGCCAGTAGCGGTTGGGCCTGGGCCGGGGGCTGCCGCTCCAGTTGCGCCAGCAGGTCTTCCAGGCCCTGATCGACCTGCCGGCGCCAGGCCAGCACCGCCTCGATCGGCGGGCGGGTCAGCAGGCCGCGCTCCGGCCGCGGATGGCGGGCGCCGACGGCGTCGTAGTACGAGTTGAACAGATAGCCCCAGCGCGGATCCGCCCCCTGCCAGCCCGGCCGATGGGGCGCCAGCAGAAAGGTTTCAAAGAACCAGGTGGTGTGGCCGAGATGCCATTTGGGCGGGCTGGCGTCGGCCATGCCCTGCAGACAGAGATCCTCCGGCTGCAGGGGCCCAATCAGATCGACGCTGTGTTGGCGCACCCGTCGCAGCCGCTGCCGCAGGCTGGTGATCAGGGTCGGGGGGGCGAGATCCGTGCCGGCATCGGTCTGCAAGCCCATCGGCACGCCTCGCTCTGGGGCCGACCTTAGGGATGTTCCCTACGATCCGCCCACACACGTCGATTTGGCAGGCGGGCTCCATGGGCGCCATCAGCGAGGGGTTCAGCGATGCCGTGGGTCGGACGCCCTTGATCCGGCTGCGGGTCCTCAGTGAGCTCACCGGCTGCGAGATCCTCGGCAAGGCCGAGTTCATGAACCCCGGCGGTTCGGTCAAGGATCGGGCGGCCCTGGGGATCCTGATGGAGGCGGAGGCCTCCGGCGAGCTGCGGCCCGGCGGCACGGTGGTGGAGGGCACCGCCGGCAACACCGGCATCGGCCTGGCCCACCTCTGCAATGCCCGCGGCTACCGCGCCCTGATCGTCATCCCCGAGACCCAGTCGGCGGAGAAGATCGGCCTGCTGCGCAGCCTGGGGGCGGAGGTGCGCACCGTGCCGGCCGTGCCCTACGCCAATCCCAATAACTACGTGCGCCTCTCCGGTCGCATCGCCGCCGAGACCCCAGGAGCGGTCTGGGCCAACCAGTTCGACAACCTGGCCAATCGCCGCGCCCACTTCAACAGCACCGCCCCGGAGATCTGGGAGCAGTGCGACGGCCGCATCGACGCCTGGGTGGCGGCCACCGGCACCGGCGGCACCTACGCCGGTGTGGCCCTGTTTCTGAAGGAGCGCCGCGAGTCAGTGCGCTGCGTGCTCGCCGATCCCCATGGCAGTGCCCTGTACAGCTGGGCCACCCGGGGCGAACTGCAGTCCGAGGGCAACTCGATCACCGAGGGGATCGGCAACAGCCGCGTCACCGCCAATCTTGCCGATGTGCCCATCGACGACGCCGTCCGCATTGACGACCAGGAGGCGCTGGCCACCATCTACCAGTTGCTGTGGAAGGAAGGCCTGTTCATGGGCGGTTCGGTCGGCATCAATGTGGCCGCGGCGGTCGAGACGGCCCGGCGCCTGGGTCCGGGGCATCGCATTGTCACGGTGCTCTGCGACAGCGGTGATCGCTATCGATCCCGCCTGTACGACCGCGACTGGCTGGCCGGGCGGGGATTGCACCAGCCCGAGCGGATTCCGCCGGTGGGTGGCTGATGAGCACCCCCACGCCTGAGGCCGGTCAGCTGATCGGTTCGCGCTATCGGCTGGAGCGCCGCCTGAGTGCGCCGGCGGGCGACCCGGCCGGGGTGCTGGCCCAGGGGGAGCTCTGGCAGGCCCGGGATCAGCTGGCGGCCGAAGCGCCCGTGGCCCTGCGCCGGCTGGGGGCCGATGCGGACCAGGCCCGCGCCCGGGAGCTCTGGAGCCGGCTGCAGGGGGTGCTGCACCCCCAGGTGCCCCGCTTCGGAGCGGTGATCCAGGAGGACGGCCAGCTCTGGCTGGTGCGCGAGTGGCAGAGCGGTCGCACCTACGGCCAGCTGCTGGAGGCGCGCCATGAGCGGCAGATGGTCTTCGGTGCCGGCGAGGTGCTGCTGTTGCTGCGTCAGTTGCTGCCAGTGCTCGCGGCCCTGCACAGCCAGGAGCTGCTGCACGGCGATCTCAGCCCCGACAACCTGCTGCGGCGCGATAGCGACGGCCTGCCGGTGCTGCTGGACTTTGGCCTGGTGCGAGGGTTGGCGGCCGTAGGAGCCGGCGAGAGCGGTGCCGCCGGGGCCACCCCCGGTTACGCCCCCCCCGAACTGCTGCGGGGAGAACCGGCCCAGCCCTGGATGGATCTGCATGCCCTGGGGGTGGTGGCCCTGGTGCTGCTGGCCGGCGAACCACCGGGCAAGCTGCTGGATCCGGTCAGCCTGGCCTGGCGCTGGCCGGTGGCCCTGGAGCCGGAGCCCGCCCTGTTGGCCCAGCTGCAGCGGCTGCTGGAGCGCGATCCGGCCCGCCGTTTCGCCTCGGCCGGCCAGGCCCTGGGGGCGTTTCAGGCCCTGGAGATGCCGGACAGCACCGGCCCGGTGGCCCGCGCCGACCGCACCGTGGCTCTGGTTCCCCCCCTCCCGGTTCCCCCCCTCCCGGTACCCCCTGCCCCAGCGCCGACTCCGGCCGAGCCCGCGCTTGATGCCCGGCCCGCGGGGGCCATCGCGGCGCAAGACCCCCAACCCCAAGCCCCCCAGCAGGGCGTCAGCGGGGAGGAGCCTGACCCGGCATCCGTCTCGGCGGCGGCTGAATCAGCGGCCGGGCCGGCGGCAGCGCAAGCCACGGACCGGCAGCAGTCGCCAGCGGGGCCGGAGTTGCCACCTCTGGTCCCGGGCCGCTCCCCGTCCTCCCAGCTCCGACGCCGGGATGAGGAGCGCGAAGAGGCGGCGGAGGGAGGCCTCTGGCCGGTGTTGATCGCCCTGGTGCTCTCGGCGGTGGTGGGTACGTTCGTGGGCTGGTGGTGGCTGGGGCGGGACAAGCTGCCGACGACCCCCAGCCGGCAGACCAGCGAGCAGCCGACCAGCCTGCCGCCGGCCGAGGTGGACCAGCGCCAGCAGCTGCTTGATCGGCTGCGGGCGATTCAGGTGGACCGGACCTGGTTCCTGCAGCTGGTCGATGCGAGCCTGCTGGCCCAGTACCCGGAGCGTCGCGGACGGCTGCCGACGGACAGCCTGGAGGATGCGCCGCTGCGCAAGGTCTGGAACGATCAGGCCCAGGAGTGGCTGGCCCGGGTCGAGCAGCTGCCCCTGGCGGTGCGCCGCCGGCTGGGCAGTTTCAGCCAGGCGGACTGGCAGCAACGTCAGCAGTCCCTGCTGCGCCAGGGCCTGAGCACCGAGGTGCTCAGGCAGTTGGTTTCCGCCAGCGCCCAGAACCTGCTGCCGGGCCGCTCTGGCCAGGACATGCCGGAGGAGCCCTACCGACAGCTCTGGTACGCCGCCGCCGAGCAGGTGCTGGAGAACGTCCGGATCGATCCGATCGAGGCCGCTTCCGGCAACACCCAGGTGCTCTCGGCTGATGTGCCCGCCAGTGGCGCCCGCCTGTTTGCCATCCGCCTGCCGGAGGCCCATGGCCTGGCCCTCGGGGTCAATGGCACGCCGCTGCTGCAGATGAGCGTCTACGGGGCCGATGGCACCTTGCTGGAGCCCAAAGGACCCCTGCGGGTGGTGACACTCGGTTCCCAGAAAGCCTCGCCGGTGCAGCTGCTGATCACCAACGAGGGGGTGGCGCCGGCGATGATCCGTCTGTCGCTGCGGGCTGATCCGCCGCCAGCCCCGGCGACGCCCGCAGCCACCACGGCGCCCGCCAGAGGTGAGGCGAGTCCCGGCGGCCAGACGACCCCCGGCAGCCAGGCTGAACCGACCCAGGAAGGGGCTCCCTCCAGCGGGCCAGCGACGCCACCGCCCCCGGTGGAGGCGCCGGCGCCGGCCAACCCATCGCCCTGAGCGGCTGTTTCAGAGGCTTCTTAAAGCCTGGCGATCGCAGCCCGGGCCTCCTTGGCTTCGGTCTTGCGCTTCTCCTCGTGGCGCTTGTCGTGCAGCTTGCGGCCCTTGCCCAGGCCCAGGCTCACCTTGATCCAGGAGCCCTTGAGATGGACATTGAGAGGAATCAGGGTGAGTCCCTTCTGCTCCAGGGCGATGCGCAGCTTGTCGATCTCCTTGCGGTGGGCCAGCAGTTTGCGGACGCGCAAGGGCTCGTGGTTGAAGAAGCGGCCGGCGTGGCTGTGGGGAGAGATGTGGACGTTGTGCAGCTGCAGTTCGCCGTTTCTGATAAGGCAGAAGCCGTCGCGCAGGTTGCACTGGCCGACCCGGATCGATTTCACCTCCGTGCCCAGCAGCTCGACGCCGCACTCCAGGGTTTCGAGGATCTCGTATTGATGGCGGGCGAAGCGGTTGTCCGCCAGCAGCTTGTGGGCGGGATCCTGTGCTTTGGTTCCGCCCTTGCGGCCCGGTCCCTTGGCCATGGCCTCCCCCCGGTCTTCGCTCTGTTCCCCGACCCTAGGCAGGGGCCGGTACCCTCCACCCATGGCGATCATTTCTTCAGGAGCTGCCATCCCGCCGGGGGGGCGCCGGCGAGCGGCAGCCTCCGGCGTCGTTGCTGAGACGGCGCCGGGCGCCATGTCCATCCATGAGCCCCGGCTCATGGATCCGAGTGCATCTGCTGAGGAACCGCTGCAGGGGGAGCGCAGCGACACTCCCGGCCGCGAAGACACCCTGCGCCCCCGCCGGCTCGCCGACTACATCGGCCAGAGCGAACTGAAGCAGGTGCTGGGCATCGCCGTTGCGGCCACCCGCAGCCGCGGCGAGCCGCTGGACCATGTGCTGCTGCACGGCCCGCCGGGCCTGGGCAAGACCACCATGGCCCTGGTGCTGGCCGAAGAGTTGGGCGTGCGCTGCCGCATCACCAGTGCCCCGGCCCTGGAGCGCCCCCGCGACATCATCGGGCTGCTGGTGAACCTCCAGGCCCACGAGGTGCTGTTCATCGACGAGATCCACCGGCTCAATCGCGTCGCCGAAGAGCTGCTCTATCCGGCGATGGAGGACTACCGGCTTGATCTCACCGTCGGTAAGGGCACCACGGCCCGCACCCGCAGCCTGCCGATCGCCCCCTTCACCCTGGTGGGCGCCACCACCCGTGCCGGGGCGCTCAGTTCGCCGCTGCGGGATCGCTTCGGCCTGATGCAGCGGCTGGAGTTCTACGAATTGGAGGATCTGCGGGCGATCGTCGAGCGGGCCGCTGGCCTGCTGCGGCTGCACCTGGAGGCCGACGCCGCCCTGGAGGTGGCGCGCCGCTGCCGGGGCACCCCCCGCATCGCCAATCGCCTGTTGCGACGGGTGCGGGATGTGGCCTCGGTCCAGGGCCAGGAGCGCATCGGCCCCGAGCTGGTGCATGAGGCCCTGAGCCTGCATCGGGTAGATGGCCGCGGCCTCGATGCCAGCGACCGGCGCCTGTTGACCTTGATGCTGGAGGGCTATGGCGGCGGGCCGGTGGGCCTGGAGACCCTGGCCGCCGGCCTGGGCGAGGACCCCGCCACCCTTGAGTCCGTGATCGAGCCCTTTCTGTTGCAGCAGGGCCTGCTGCAGCGCACCTCCCGGGGGCGGCTGGTCACCCCGGCCGGGCGCGCCCATCTCGGCTGGCCCGCCCAGCAGGTGGCATGAACGGCCCAGCGCCTGGGGGGCGGGCCTGGCTGGCCATGGCCCTGGCGGTGGCGTGCGCCGTGGCTCTGCTGCTGGCCCCGGATGTCGCCCTGGCCCAGGCGTTGGGGGCTCAGCCGGCGCTGAACCAGGTCAGCGGCAAGCCGCCGGCACTGAGCGTCGCCTCTGTGGTCACGGACCCCGTCGCCGCATTGGAACGGACTCCATCGCGCTCCGGTGTGTCCCGTGTGCTTCCGAGTTCGGTTCTGGCCCAGACCGGCCAGCAGCGTCAGGACAGCTCCGCTGCGCCGATCTCCCAGGCCCCGTCCACCAGCCCACCCGTCAGCCCATCTGCCCGCCCGTCCGGCAGCGAGCTGCCCCTGCCGCAACTGTTTGATCAGGCCCTGACCGCCAGCCGCGACGGCCGCTTCGGCGATGCCCTTCCCCTGTGGGATCGGGTGCTGGAGCTGGCCCCCAACGACGCCTCCGCCTGGAGCAACCGCGGCAATGTGCTGCTGGCCCTGGGGGATGCCGAGGCGGCGATCGCCGCCCAGGACCGGGCGATGCAGCTCGATCCGGCCAATCCCGATCCCCATCTCAACCGCGGCACCGCTGAGGAGTCCCTGGGCCGCTGGGATGCGGCCGCGGCGGATTACCACTGGGTGCTGGAGCGCGATCCCGCCGACGCTTCGGCCCTTTACAACCTGGGCAATGTGGCCGGTTCCCTCGGCGACTGGGCCGCCGCCCGCGACTGCTTCGAGCAGGCGGCCCTGGCGCGCCCCGGTTTCGCCATGGCCCGCTCCAGTGCCGCCCTGGCCGCCTTTCAGCAGGGGGATCTGCCCGAGGCCGAGCAACAGCTGCGCAACCTGATCCGCCGTTACCCGCTGTTCGCCGATGCCCGGGCCGGCCTGACGGCCCTGCTCTGGAGCAAGGGATCCCGCGGCGAAGCGGAGAGCAACTGGGCCGCCGCCTCCGGCCTCGATCCCCGCTATCGCCAGGGAGAATGGCTGCAGCAGATACGACGTTGGCCCCCCGTGCCGATTCAGGCTCTCGACCAGTTCCTGCGCCTGGCCACCTGAATCCCCCCACAGCCCCTCCATGATCCTGCCCCTCACTGCCGCCGCCCCCGCCGCCACCACTCCAATGCCGCCGCCGCCGCTCTGGCAGGAGCTGGGCCTGGATCGGACCCTGGAGCAGGCGATGCCTGAGCTGCTGCTGCTGCGGCGCCATCTGCATCGCCATCCCGAGCTCAGCGGCCACGAGCAGCAGACCGCCGCCCTGGTGGCCGGCGAACTGCGGCGCTGGGGCTGGCAGGTGCGTGAAGGGGTCGGCCGTACGGGGGTGGTGGCAGAGCTGGGGCCTGCCGATGGCCCGCTGGTGGCGCTGCGCTGCGACATGGACGCCCTGCCGATCGAGGAGCGCACCGGACTGGATTACGCCTCCAGTCGCCAGGGCCTGATGCACGCCTGCGGCCATGACATCCACACCGTGGTTGGGCTGGGGGTGGCCCAATTGCTGGCGTCGGTGGCCGGGCAGCTCACGGCCCGGGTGCGGTTGCTGTTTCAGCCGGCGGAGGAAACGGCCGAAGGGGCGGCCTGGATGAAGGCCGACGGCGCCATGGAGGGGGTGCGGGCCCTGTTCGGGGTGCACGTCTTTCCGAGCCTGGCTGTGGGCACGATCGGGGTGCGCAGCGGCAGCTTCACGGCGGCGGCCGGAGAGCTGGAGGTGGAGGTGCTCGGCGAAGGCGGCCATGGCGCCCGGCCCCACCAGAGCACTGACGCGATCTGGATCGCCGCCCGGGTGGTCAGTGGTCTGCAGGAGGCGATCAGTCGCCGGCTCGATGCCCTGCACCCGGTGGTGGTCAGTTTCGGGCGGATCGAGGGGGGCAAGGCCTTCAATGTGATCGCTGACCACGTGCGCCTGCTGGGCACCGTGCGTTGCCTGGATCTGGAGCTCCATGCCCAGCTGCCGGCCTGGATCGAGGAGACGGTGCAGGCCCTCTGCCAGGGGCACGGCGGCGCCGCCCGGGTGCACTACCGCACGATCTCGCCGCCGGTGCACAACGATCCGGCGCTCACCGCCCTGGTGGCCGATGCCGCCGTCGATCTGCTGGGCCGCAGCCAGGTGCAGTGGCTGGAGCAGCCCTCGCTGGGGGCGGAGGATTTCGCCGAGCTGCTGGAGGGTACCCGCGGCACGATGTTCCGGCTGGGGGTGGCTGGCCCCGAGGGCTGCACGCCGCTGCACAGCAACACCTTCCGTCCGGATGAGGGCTGCCTGGCGGTGGGGATTCAGGTGCTCACCCTCAGCCTGCTGCGCTGGATGGCCCACCCGGTGTGAGCAAGACCCCGCCCGCCCCGGTCGACGTCGCCATGGCCCAGGGCCTGGGCATGAGCCCCGCCTCCCGTCGGAGGGCCCTGCTGGCCCTGTCCTCGCCCCTGTTGATCCTGCTGGCCCTGGTGGCCCTGTGGCACCGTCCCGCCAGTGAACGGGTGCAGGCCCTGCCGGCCCTGGGCATCGGCATCGGTCTGCTCAGCACCAGCTGGGTGCGCCGTCGTCGCCGCCGCCGCGAGCTGCTGCGCGCCCTGCGCGACGATGGACACACTGCCGAAAGCGGCTGAAACAAGCCGCGCCTGATGGATTCCTCCTCCCCCGCCCCCGATCTGGCCGCCCTGCGGGAGGCGATCGCCTCCGGTGATCCCAGCCGGGCGATGCCGGCCCTGGTGGGGTTGCGGTCGCTGGAGGCGGACCAGGCGACGCCGCTGCTGCTGCTGGGCCTGGAGCAGAGCACCTTCATGATCCGCTCGATCGCCTCGGCGGGGTTGGGGGTCAAGCGCAGCGAGGCCGGCTGGCAGGCGCTGGAGGCCGTGTTGGAGGGCGATGAGGACGCCAATGTGCGGGCTGAGGCCGCCAATGCCCTGGCCAGCTATGGGGTGGAGCGGGCCTGGCCGCTGCTGCGGGCCGCCTTTGAGCGCGATGGTCAGTGGCTGGTGCGCTGCAGCATCCTCTCGGCCCTGGCCGAGCAGCCCGCCATCCCGATGGCCTGGCTGCTGGAGCTGGCCCAGCTGGCGATCGCCGATGGCGATGGCACGGTGCGGGTGGGAGGTGCCGAGGTGCTGGGTCGGCTGGCCCGGGAGGGGGAAGGGGCCACCCAGAGCGAGGCCAGGCAGTTGCTGCAGGGGCTGCAGGCCGATACGGACCACCGGGTGGTGGCGGCGGCACTGGATGGGCTGCAGGGGTGAAACGGCCCTGACAACGGCTGTGCTGTTTCGTTCTTGCTAGGTTTCGTCTGTCACTAGGGGTGCCCGGCGCTGGTCCACCGACCACAGCGCCCTGGGCTGAGATCACACCCTCCGAACCTGATCCGGGTCATGCCGGCGCAAGGGAAGTGGAAACGAACTCAGGCTGCGCCCCCACGATCCGTTCGTGCCTTTGGGCTCGACGGCCCATTCTTCGCCTCCCCCGTCATGCGCAGCGCCTGGATTGAGAAGCGTCGCGGCACCGCGAACTATTCCCAGATGTATTACGCCCGCCAGGGCGTGGTGACTGAGGAAATGGCCTATGTGGCCAAGCGGGAAAACTTGCCCGAATCATTGGTGATGGAGGAGGTTGCTCGGGGCCGCATGATCATCCCCGCTAATATCAATCACCCCAACTTGGAGCCGATGGCGATCGGCATCGCCAGCCGCTGCAAGGTGAACGCCAATATCGGTGCCTCCCCTAATGCTTCCGATCTCGATGAGGAGGTGGCCAAGCTGCGCCTAGCCGTGAAATACGGCGCCGATACGGTGATGGACCTCTCCACCGGCGGCGTCAATCTCGATGAGGTGCGCACGGCGATCATTAATGCCTCACCAGTGCCAATCGGCACGGTGCCCGTCTATCAGGCGCTCGAGAGTGTGCACGGCTCCATCGAGAAGCTCGACGCTGATGACTTTCTGCACATCATCGAGAAGCATTGTCAGCAGGGCGTTGACTATCAAACGATTCACGCCGGTCTGCTGATTGAGCACCTGCCGCTGGTGAAGGGACGCCTCACCGGCATCGTGAGCCGCGGTGGCGGGATCTTGGCCCAGTGGATGCTGTATCACCACAAGCAGAATCCCCTGTTCACCCATTTCGATGACATCATTGAAATCTTCAAGCGCTACGACTGCAGCTTCTCCCTTGGGGACTCCCTGCGTCCGGGTTGCCAGCACGACGCATCCGACGCCGCCCAGCTGGCGGAGCTCAAAACCCTGGGCCAGCTCACCCGCCGCGCCTGGGAGCACGACATCCAGGTGATGGTGGAGGGGCCCGGCCACGTGCCGATGGATCAGATCGAGTTCAATGTGCGCAAGCAGATGGAGGAGTGCAGCGAGGCCCCCTTCTATGTCCTCGGCCCCCTCGTGACCGACATCGCCCCCGGCTACGACCACATCACCAGCGCCATCGGCGCGGCCATGGCCGGCTGGTACGGCACGGCGATGCTCTGCTACGTCACCCCCAAGGAGCACCTGGGCCTGCCCAATGCCGAGGATGTGCGAGAGGGCCTGATCGCCTACAAGATCGCCGCCCATGCTGCCGACATTGCCCGCCATCGCCCCGGCGCCCGCGACCGTGATGACGAGCTGAGCCGCGCCCGCTACGCCTTCGACTGGAACAAGCAGTTCGACCTGTCCCTCGATCCCGAGCGGGCTCGCGAATACCACGACGAAACCCTGCCGGCCGACATCTACAAGCAGGCGGAGTTCTGCTCGATGTGCGGACCCAAGCACTGCCCGATGCAGACCAAGATCACCGATGAGGATCTGGCCGGGTTGGAGCAGGTGCTGGCCGAGCAGAAAGGGAGCCTGGCTGCACAATAAGCAATAAATCAATAATTCCATGGGACCAACATGCAAGTATTGCACTGCGTCCGTCGCTTCGTATTGGCTTATCGATATCCACTCCTGGCTTTTTGTTTAAGTAGGCTGACCTTGCTCCTGGTTGTTTACCTGGGGATTGTGGTGGTCCCTTTGGCGGCGGGAGAAGGCATGTGGAGAGATTTTCCTGGTAATTTATTTTTGGATGGCTTCGGTCGCTGGGATTCAGGTTGGTATTTGAACATAGCTGAATATGGCTATTCAAATGCGCCGCTCTTCAAGGAGCAAATGAATACAGCATTTTTCCCGGCTTTTCCGCTCTTGTTGTCCATTGTCGGTTTTTTTGGCAGGCAAGCAATGTCTTTGTGGGGCATAATAGCTTCCAATTTATTTTTCTGCTTTGCGCTCTGCTTTCTTTTTGATATTGCCAAACACTTCTCGGGCCCAAGGCTTGGGCGTCTGGCGGTCTCTTTGGCGGCTTTCAGTCCATTTTCTATTTTCTTTAGCGCTGTCTATACCGAGTCGCTGTTTTTGGCGACTTCCACGGCATCTTTTTGGCTGAGCATAAGGGGGCGCCTGCAATGGGCAATGTTGCTTGCTTCAATTGCTTCTGTTACCAAGGTAGTCGGTATCCTTTGTGTTCCTTTTGTGCTCTTGAGTGCCACTCTCCCTGCTCCCGTAGGAAGTCAGGAATGTGGCAAGCCACGCAGGCTAAGGCTTGAAATTATAATTGCTTTATCTGTCGGCATCTCGTTATTCTCCTTGTATTTAATTTTTCTTAAGGTCCGCTTTGGCAACGCTTTCCAGTTTGTAGTGAGTCAAAAAGCTTGGGCTACTGAATCTGGAATCGCAAAACTTGTTGGCGCTTGGCAGCCTATCTTTGATTTGAAGAATGTGCTTCAAGGCAATATCCAGGTCATGGGTATCATTAATTCCGCTTCCTTGGCCGTCGCAGTTGCTCTTGTCGCTCAATGTATTCTCAAGCGTTGGTTGCCCCTGAGCCTCTCGGTGTGGTCTTTGCTGACTGTGCTTGCGTCCTCAAGCCTGTGGTTCAGTGGCGGTAGGTTCGTGTCTGCTGTTTTCCCGCTTTATATCATGCTTGCGCTTTGCCTGAGGCGGCTTCCTGCTGAGCTTTCGGTTGGGGTCTCGGCTTTGCTAATGTCTTTATTCGCAATATTTTTTTCGCATTGGTATTGGGTCGCATGAGGTAGGGATCCCAGAAAGTCGCTGCCGATTCACGCACGCGAAAGTTGTTTTCTTTGACCACAGGTATGAATGGGATCAATGGATAGCACAAGCCGCAGGGGTCGCGTGATGACGAGCGTGCCCCAGCCCTGAAGCCGAACAGCCGTCAGCGATTTCTGGCTGAAATCGAGCTCGATGTTGCCCGCCGCCAGTCGCTTGGCTGACGTGGAGGTGCTGCCGGATGCCTCAAGACCGTCCGCCAACAGCGCCTGACCACCGTCCTCAGGGGCGGTTGGTGCTGCCAGAGCCCGCTGGTTGAGTAGGTTTGATCGAAAGTGGCTGGAGATCCGGATAGAGGCTTGATCCGAATCCCACATCGAATGCTCCTGGTTTGGCTTCAAGATTGCCGTCAAGCCCACGGCTCCGCTTAGTCTCACCGACCTGGCCCCTGGGAGCTGGATCGCCACCAGATCCGCAATCGCATGCTTTTGGATGGCAATCTGCTGCGCCAGCCGGCCCTGGCGAAAATTGGTAGCCTGCAACCCGACTCATCATAGGTAGTGGTAGAGATGCTGGGGTCTGATGGGATGATGAACAGTACGCTGTTATTGGCTGCGTATTCGGGGTTGACGGAGAACATGCTTCGCTTTGTGGCGGCCCCCATCAGGTACAGCGGGGTCCAGACGACCGCTGCTGAGGCAGTGCAGCCTTTTCTCACTGAGGTGCCTCAATGAGCCGGAACGTGCTTCTCTTCGGTGCCAGTGGTGCGCTGGGCTCCGCAATAGGAGCCCAGCTGGTCAACCAGGGTTTCGCTCTGCATACTGCCGGATCATCCAGCTGTGATCACAGCACCAGCCATCTGGCCCTCTCTTATCAGGAATCCGTCAACGCCTCTGTGTTCGCTTCGCTTCCCAACCTTGAGGCGGTCGTCTGGGCACAAGGGCTCAATGCCAGCGACACCGTGGTCTCGTTTGAAACCGCTGATCTTCAGGGCCTGCTGCAGGGCAATGTGCTGTTCATCGCCTCGACGCTGCAGGCACTTCTGGCCGCCGGCAAACTATGCGCAGGCGCCCGATTGGCCGTGGTCAGCTCGATCTGGCAGCTTGAATGCCGGCCCGGCAAGTTTTCCTACACCATCTCCAAGGCCGCCTTGCAGGGTTTGGTGAAGTCCTGCGCCCTGGATCTGGGCCCCCAAGGCATCCTGATCAATGCGGTGTTGCCTGGGGTGGTCGATACGCCAATGACCCGCAGTCGTCTCACCAGCGAACAGATCGCCGCCATCGCCGGCCAGTCGGCCCTGGGGCGCCTTCCCGATCCGGCCGACATCGCATCAGCGGTGGGGTTCCTGGTGTCTTCCGCCAATCGCGCCATCACCGGCCAGTTCCTGACCGTGGACGCCGGTTTTATCGGCCTCAAGCAGATCTGAAAATACCCCATGCCCGATCCAATACCCGATCTCAAGATCTGTAGCTCACTGGGTGACTACAGCGTGGTCTTTGTATCCCTTACGGATTTGAGCGAATGGCAAATGGACGCTGATCTGCTGCTTGTGGATGCCTTTTTCCGCGGCCGCCTCGCCTTTCCAGCCGACCTGCCCGTGATCTGGATTGAAGCCACCGAGCAGGCTAAGTCCCTCGAGCAGACCCTGCCGGTCTTCGTGTCCATCAAGGAGGCGGGCCTCGGCCGATCATCCCGAATCACGGCGATTGGTGGCGGTGTGATCCAGGACGTTGCCACCTTCGTAGCTTCGCTCTACATGCGTGGCATACGCTGGAGCTATGTGCCCACAACATTCCTCGGCATGGCGGATTCTTGCCTTGGTGGCAAAAGCTCGATCAATGTGAGTACCTACAAAAATCTGATCGGTAATTTTCATCCTCCCAGCCGCATTGAGATCCTGCCAGTCTTTGCTCGGACCCTTCCGCTGGTTGAGGTGGTCGGTGGTGCGGCGGAAGCTGCCAAGATCGCCTTCTGTCGAGGCGCTTCTGCCTTTGCGAGCTATGAACGCCTCGCTGCCCCGGTGCTGCAAGGTGCCTGGGAAGAGCATCAACTCGCCGAGCTGCTGCATAGCACCCTGACTGTCAAGCAATGGTTCATCGAGACCGATGAATTTGACCAGGGCGAACGACGGTTGCTCAACTTCGGCCATACCTGGGGACATGCCCTTGAATCGGCCACGACCTTCGCCATTGCCCATGGACTGGCGGTGGCGATTGGAATGATGGCCTCAATCTGTTTCACGAAAAATCGTCAAACTTCAGAAGGTTTATGGAAGCATTGCCTTAAGTTGCTGACACCGGTGCTAAAGCTGCCACAACTTGAGGCTTTTGATCCCGGAAGTTTCCTCCACGCCTTCCAGGCTGATAAGAAACACTCTCCCGGCCACTACCACCTGATCGTGCCCGCCGGTGTTGAACCGGCTGAACTTGGGGTGCGGGAAATCAGGCTTCCGGCGAACCAGACTTCTCTGGATGCGGTACTAGACGCCATGCAGCAGGCTTTGGCTGTGCTTGCCGGTGCGCTCAGTACCACTCCGATCTCCGCACGATGAAGTATTCCGACGCGCTCATCGGTTGGCTCAAGACCTGCGGCTATAGCCATTGCTACTTTGTGGCCGGCGGCAACATCATGCACCTGCTCAATTCGGCTCGACAGACACTTGTTTGCGTGCCGGTGGTGCATGAGGTCGCCGCTGCAATCGCCACGGAGTACCACAACGCCACCGTCAATGCCGGGGCCGGCGCACCCGGTACTCGCAAAGCGCTGGCCCTTGTCACCGCAGGCCCTGGCCTCACCAACACCCTCACCGGCCTCGCCGGTGCCTGGCTCGAAAGCCGCGAACTGTTGCTCTTGGGCGGACAGGTGAAAGTGGAGGATCTGGCACCTCCAGGTCTTCGTCAACTCGGCATCCAGGAGGTGGATGGGGTGGCGATGGCGTCACCGGTATGCAAACGCAGCCTCTGCATCAAGGAACCTCTGTCAGCAGAAAACCTGATCGCTGAGGTGGCGGAAAGCTGGCGAGATCGGCCCGGCCCTGTGTTCCTGGAACTGCCGCTTGATGTGCAGGCGGCCCAAGTGCCGGATCACTGGACCTCCTCGGATCACTCTGTCTATGCCCAGTCGCAGGCTTTGGTGTCACCGCCCGATCCACAAGTTGTCGCTGGACTTGCTGCCCGGATCAATGCGTCCCAGCGGCCTGTATTGCTGCTCGGTGGCGGTCTCTCCCATCGAACCGCCCGTGAGCTCCAGTCCGGGTTATCGAGCCTGGAACTACCGATCATGACCACCTGGAATGGTGCCGATCGCTATCCAGCCCACCATGCCAACTATGCTGGCCGCCCGAACACTTGGGGCCAACGGTCAAGCAATTTGATTCTGCAACAGGCCGATCTCGTTCTGGCGGTGGGCTCGCGACTTGGCTTGCAGCAGACAGGCTTCAATTGGCAACAGTTTGTCCCCCTAGGCGACGTGATCCAAGTCGACATTGATGCTGCCGAGCTGGCCAAACCCAACCCTAAGCTTGCGAGCGGTATCCAAGCCGATGCGAATCTCTTTCTCTCCGACCTTCTGAAGCATCCACTCGGTAAACACATCGAATGGCTGAGCTTCAGTCAACAGGTACGAGCACTCCTGCCACTTTCGGAACCCTGCAACTCAACCCCAGAAGGATTCCTCAACCCTTACGACATGGTGGCGAATCTCTCTCTTATCTGCGATCAGGGTGATCACATCGTCCCCTGCAGCAGTGGCGGTGCCTTCACCGTCATGATGCAGGCCTTTGATTTGCGCCCTGAGCAGACGATGCTCACTGACAAGGGGCTGGCCAGCATGGGATATGGACTCTCCGGAGCCATCGGTGTCGCGATTGCCGATCCGTTACGCCGCACTGTACTGGTGGAGGGAGATGGTGGCTTCACGCAGAACCTTCAGGAACTTGGAACTGTGGCGGTTAACAGCCTCAATCTCAAGATATTTCTTTTCTGCAATGAGGGGTATGCATCAATCAGGATGACTCAAAAGAACTACTTTGGAGGGGCTTATATTGGCTGCGATATCGCCTCAGGCTTGGGCTTGCCAGACTGGGCATTGCTTGGCGCCGCATACGGCATACCTTCGTTCCGGCTTGCCACAAATTGGCACAAGAATTCGACTTTTCTTGATCTCTGGATTAGTAAGGGTCCAGCAATTTTCATGGTCCCTTTGCACCCTGAGCAGTCTTATTACCCCAAGATCAGCAGCCGTATCAGCTCCTCCGGCGGTATGGAGTCGAATCCCCTCCATCTCATGACACCTGACTTGTCCGCGGCTGCTGCCGAGTTGGCGATGCCCTACCTCCCAAAGAAATCCACTTGATTCCATGATGGACTTGGCATATAGTGGTTTGAAGGGTGCGGGTAAAGTCATGAATCAATACGAAAAAAAGATGCTTGAAATCCTCCGGCAAGGCAAAGAGGAGTTCGGCGTGCTCGCAACCAAGGCTGAATTTGAAGCGGAGGGTACTCGTACCGATGAGCTGCTGCGCCTGCTTGAAATTGCCAATAAGGCCGATGTTGGTCTCGCCCTTAAAGTGGGCGGATGTGAGGCAATCCGCGATATGCTTGAGGCAAAGCAGTTCGGGGTCCGTTATATTGTAGCGCCAATGGTGGAAACACCATATGCACTGTCGAAGTACATTGCGGCTAAGGATAAAGTTTATTCGCGTGACGAGCAGGAGGATGTTTCTTTTCTTTTTAATATAGAGACAATCACGGCTTTCAATAATCTCGAGGCGATGCTTGCGCTGGCGTCGTCAAAGCCTGGCTGTGACGGGGTTGTGTTTGGACGGGTTGATTTCAGTGGATCCATCGGAGCTGGTCGTGAAGCGATTGAAACTGAGAGGGTAACTCCTTATGTTGAAACTGTGGCAAAGGCTTGTCTTGAGTGTGGCCTCCAATTCGTTGTAGGAGGAGCGGTTTCTATTGATGCGCTATCTAGCCTCCGGCGCTTTAGAGATATTCTGCTTGATCGATTTGAGACACGTAAGATGATATTTAGTGGTTCGGCTCTTGCGTCGCCGTGTCTTCCGCAAGCGCTTCGCCAGGCTGTCCATTTTGAGTTGTTGTGGTTATTGAACAAGAGTGAGTACTATGGGCTCATGCACCGTGAGGATCGCTCCCGCATCGAAATGCTGGAGAGTCGTTGGCGTGTGCTTGAAGATTGGTGAATACTGAGTTTCTTGTATGGTTGTCTTAGATTGAGCGAGTTCTATGGTTGTCTGTTCTCTCCGACCGCATTGCAAATCCATAGATGTGAACCCCTCCCCTGGTGATTCGGCGGCGTCTACAGCCTTACTGATGCAGAGTTTTTGTTCTGGTGTGGCTTCGTGTTCTGATGGTGACCTTCAGCCTCTCGGTCACTGCGGCGATCCACTTGATTCATGCCTCAGACTGTTGTGATCTCCCTTTCAAGAGCTTCCTTGTGAGTAACCTCCACCGGCCATTTTTGCTGACTGGGGCCAGCGGCTGGTTCGGGCGAACGGCTCTCTGGGAGTACGAGCAAGTTCATGGTCCGGCGGCTGTGCGTCGTGATGTTCTCCCCTTTTCCTCAAAGGAATGCTGGGTGGATTTCGACAGCCCCCATGGACCCGTTAGGGCCCAGCCCTTGTCGGCGATCACTGAAGTGCCACATCCCCGTGGCCTGTTACATCTCGCCTTTCTGACCCGCGACAAGGTGGAGGAGCTGGGTTTGAGGCGCTATGTGCAAATCAATCGGTCGATCAGCGCCAGAGTGGCTAAGGTCTTGCGCCAGTGCCCCACAATGCCGGTGGTGGCCACATCCTCCGGTGCTGCGGCAATTCTTGATAGTAAGGACCCTGATCTCAAGGCCAACCCCTATGCCACCCTCAAGCAGGAGGAGGAGCGATCGCTCGAGATTGAGTCGGCCACCCGCATGGCCTTTGTGTTCAGAGTGTATGCGGCTTCGGGGCGATTTATGAACAGTCCGAAGCTCTTCGCCTTGGGTGACTTTGTTTCGAAGGCGATTGCGGGAGAAGCATTAAAGATTTCTAGTCGCCGCCCGGTCCTCCGTAGCTATGTACATGTGGGCACCTTAATGCGCTTATGCTGGTTGATGCTGCGTCAGCCTTCGGCTGAGGGTTTCCAGCGTGTTGACGCCTGCACTGATACGCTCAGTCTTGTGGAGCTTGCGGAGCAAATTAGTGTTCTCTGGAGGTTGCCTTTGCCTGAGTATGAACTGGATCCAAGTCTAGAGCCTGACTGCTATCAAGCTGATGTCGGTCCGTTTTGTGAGCTTCTGCAGAGCCATGGAATGTCTGCCCCCAGTTTGATACATCAGATCCAGGATACTGCGCTGGCATTTTGTTGATGAATTGACGAGAAAAGGCTATCGGAAATTGGCTGGTGCAGCACCTTGCAATCTTCCGTTTAACTCCTGCAGCTAGATGATCTCCAAGCGTTTCCCGCAGTAGTCGCTTTGGGCGAGGACTGTTGTGTCCGTTTGCCCGCCTTTTCAGCATTCATGGCTCCCAATCTGCGGTTTTGTCTATCGGGTCGTGGCCAAGATGGGCGAATGCAGTGATGATATCGTTCAGGTTCTTGTGGATTTTTAATCGGCCGATCGGCAGGGACTCCAATATGCGGTAAGCTGAGTAGAAGAATCCCTCGCTCTTCCCTCGCGCAAGGCGATATGGAATGGTCTTTAAAAAAAGGCGGTGTCCGATATGGCTGGTATAATCTAGCTCAAACCCAGTGTTTTTGAATAGGTGGGCTAGGGTTTTTTGTGAGTAATAGAAGAGGTGGTATGGGGGGAGAATGGCATAGAAGTTTCGTCCGGTGAGTCGGGCGTAGAGGCATGAGATGTCGTGAACCTTGATCACGATGCAGCCATTGGGGCGTAGCAGTGAGCGGCAGCGGGCGAGTACTTGATGCGGGGCTGGCATGTGATCAAATGTGTCTAGCAGGGTTATCACGTCGAAGCCCTCATTGGGTTCAGGGAAGTTCGCCAATGTGCCTTGGTGAATGCGTGGTCCATGCTTCAGTCGCGCAAAGCTGGCGTCAGTGGTGCTGAGCTCAATTCCGTATGCATCCCAACTCGTCATGACGTCAATGAATTGTCCGCGTGAACAGCCCACATCGAGTAGCCGCCCGCCGGACGGGAATCTTCGTTCAAGTAGGTGCTTTAGACGGCGCGAATAATAAGCCAAATTCTCCACATTTGAACTGTCCTCGTAGACAGAGTCTGATACCTGGTAGTAGGGGGCCAGCTCTTGGTCTGTAAGTCGTTGCAGCACAAACTGAAGTGAGCATGAGGAGCAGCGGCTGATGTCGAAGCCATCTACGCCAAAGCGCCGGCGCAGCTGAGACGAGCCGCAGACCGGGCATGCAGCGTGGACGGGTGACCTTTTGGGCATGTCGTGCGCCGGCTACAAGGTGCTATAGCTTAGTGAAGGTCGTTCAGAAGTGACATGCTCTTCTCGTGTTGCTCCAGCGTCTCATTAGTGGTTGATCAAAGCCGTTAGAATTTCTTACTTTGGTCGGTCCTTCGGCCCACCCGCTCAATTGTCCCATCGGTTAATCAGTTAAGAAGCTTTTCTGTTCCTTTTGCTCGGGTCGACCGAAGCCAATAATAAGGACATCTTCTCCCATGTAGCGTGTCCCGCAGGCGGCTAAATTGCCTATGTTGCGACTGTGTGCTTCCACGCACCCCTGCTTTTGCCGGGGGGCTCTCCGCTGACACTGAATTGGAGCGACTAAGGCCTGTTTGGGACGGCATGGAACACCGCGATTTCTTTCCCTATTATCGCTGTGCAAATTGCGGAACACTTAATATCTCGGAATATCCATTATCGCAAGTCATCGGCTCCCTCTATTCATCTATGCCTGCGAATATGGAGGGTTGTGTGAGCGATCGCTATCAGCGCCTCAACCAGAGGAGCTACGCTCGGATAATTTCGCGATCACTTTTGTCATCCGAAAAGCGTGGGTTGCGCGTCGTTGAGCTCGGGTCGGACCGTGGATTTCTATTGTATTATCTCAATAGGTTTTTGCATGGACGCTTGTCTGCTATTGATGCCATTGAGCCTAATTCCGATGTAGGAATGCAGCTTTCCAGTGAGCTCGCCAAGATAGGACCGCATTGTCGCATCTTTTCTTCTTTGGAGGAAAGCATTCAGGCGACGTCGGAGCCCCTAGATTTGCTTATTGGCATTCATGTATTTGATCATGTTTTTGAGTTGGCTGAGTTGTTTGATCTTGTCCTTCCACGCCTTTCAGAGAATGCGTCAATCTTCTTTGTCGTTCATAATCCTTACTCGGTTTTGGCCCGTGTTATGGGGCGTGCGTGGCCCGCGTACTCTGCTCAACATCCTCAGCTTTTCACCACTACTGGTGTCCGTCACTTAGCGCATCGATTCGGTATGAACATGGTTGAGACGGGTAGGACTTGGAACTACTTCCCGTTGTCTATGGTCACTGGATACTTTGACCTTTCCGGTTTCTTCGTGAAACGTATTCCATGCCTTGCTCCTCTCGGTAATCGATATTATTTTCTTAGGCGGTGCAGCTCGTGATTCAAGATGTTGATTCTTTTCTGCTGGCAGCAGGATACCGCTATTTGAGTTGTACCTTGGTTACTGATGGCCTTTATTCAGTCAAGGACTCGGAGTGGAACTATTCTGATGTCCCGCATCTGAACTATGTGCATGCTCGGGTTGAAGGGTGTCCGCTCCTCACGTCAAAAAACCATGTGAGTAGTCTCTTTATGCAACGTTTGGGCCCATTTGTGGTGCCAGCATCTTTGCATGTCTCCCATGTAGAGGCCCGCGTCCATGATTATCTTCTGACTATCCTCAATATTGTTGTTCGAGTCGCGACTAGTCATGAGCGGTCTGATAGTGGCTGCTTGACTATCACCCAGTACACTTTTTATTTTAGAGGATTTCTAGGACGTCTTGCCGCATTGATGGCGAGATTCGCGACAAAGTGTAATTATGGCGTTCTCATGAGTGAGGATCTGCCAATGCGTGTGCAGCGACATCGTCTCCGCCAGCTTGGGGTCGTGTTTGATTTTGATCATAGTCCCTTAATTGGCTTTTCTGATACTCTCAACATTTGCGAGAACCATCTTGATGCTAGCGGCCTCTGTCTTCCTCTTGGCCTCACTCATGTTGCTCTCATCTGTGATGACGGTGATCTGATGGTTGAGGAACTTTTGCTTCGAATAAGATGGGACCGTGATTCTGTAATGATTTTGCCCTTAGTCTGCCCTCATGAAGGGGCGCCATTGGATTCCTGCAATCTCCATTCTGGTAATGTGCTGATGTGTCCTTGGCATGGCCGCAGGCTTTTGCCTTTGGAGGTATTGTCAAGGGCGCATATGGAGACTGAGTTTAGTTTTGACTTTTGCCGACTGCATTATCTTGCGAAGCTTATTTCTCCTCGTTCGGATCACCAGTTCTTACAACTTGCGGTTCGGGCGAAACGCCCAGAACCTTGAAGCTGCCCACTGCAAGCTTAAGACTGTCGGCATGGACACAAGTTGGCTTATTATAAAGCTTCCCGTGGCCCTCATGATCTGCCATGTTATAAGTGCATTTAAGGTCAAAGCTGAAGCGTAAACCAAGGCATATCGAAGATATGGAGGATGTCCTCTCTCTGACCGGAACGCAATGCGGTTGTAACTTGCAAGGCTGTATAAGTAGCCAAGTAAAGTGCTCAGAAGAAGCGTTGTTTGGGCTGACCGCGTAACTCGGTATAAGGTTGCGATGATTGTAATGCCCAAAGCGGTATTGATTCCTGATGCGAGGAGATACCTGTATATAGAATTCTGCTTGATTGTTTCGAGCGAGGTCGCCAAGGATTCAGTTGCCGTTTCATCGCCTTTCATCGGCATGGTGGGGGCTCGGGTGCCTTGCCGATTTCACTTGACCTCACTTTCGGCCGATGCCTTGCAAGTCTCAGTTCTTCTACTTGTCTTGATAGAACTGCAACCATTAGCATTTGCATTGCAAAGCTGCTTAGCACAAGTGCCATTACTGTTGGCGTGCCCGGTTCGTAGCGGCTATTGCCGGCTAGCCAGCCGAGCAGCAAGAAAATACCAAGTGCAGCTGCGGAGACTATGCCGATTCCACTCAGTGCAAAGGCCAGCGAGCTCGCTGTCGAATCTGCGGCCAATAGTGCCATGAATGCCTCCCTGAGATAACCTCCGGCGTTGTAGCTGCTTTTGCCCGAGTGACGCGGTGGTTGTTGGTAGCTCACTAACTCTGGCGACTGGCATCCATTTGTTAGGCACATTCGCAGGTTGAGCCCCGACGCGTCCCGGAAATCTAGAGCTTCCTTGATCGCTGTCTCCCGATAGACCCCGTACCCATGGAATCCACTTGGCACGACGCGAAGCCGGGATGAGTAACCCAGCGCTGTGTAATAGAGATCCCTGCACAGCCGAAGCATCGTCGACCCGCTGGAGCGTCGCTTCACCGCCAGCACGCCATCGCAGCCCGCCTCGCCTATCAGTCGCTTCACCATTTTCAGTACCAGCTCTGGCGGATCCTGCAGATCGGAGGCCAGCAGAACCACCAGATCCCCCTCACGGGTGTGCGTCAGCGCATTTGCCGCTGAGGCCTCTGGGCCGTAGTTGCTGGCATTGGCGAGCACCACCACGTCTGGATCCTGTGCCACCAACTGTTCCAGCACCAGCAGGGTGCCGTCGCGACTGCAGTTGTCGGCGACCACCATCGCGAACGCTAGCTGGTCCGCCCCGTGCACTACCTCGCCGATTCGGCGATGCACGGCCCTGCACCGACTGTGCAGTTCACGCACATTCCCTTCTTCGTTGAAGCAGGTGGTGACGAACACCAGCCTGCCGTTGGGATGCCCTGATTTCATCGGCAGCACCGTCGCTCCTGTTTGTGGGTTGATACGGCAGTCGATTCCATCATCAGCCTTGACTGCAAGTCTAATCGCTGCAGACGGGGTGATTGCTGCCGTGGAGTGTTTATCGCGTGTGTGAGTCGCGGCATATTTTGCAGTCTGCTGCAGACGCCGGAGGGGTTCGTTTGAGCATGAAAAAACCCCGCCATAAGGCGGGGCGTTGATTTGAAAGGTTGAAGTTTTGGTTGGACCCTGCCTTCAACCCAGCCCTTTCGCCGTCGCCACCACGTTCTCGACGGTGAAGCCGAACTTCTCCAGGCAGAGGGGGCCGGGGGCGGAGGCACCGAACCGGTCGATCGAGATGGTGGCGCCGTCGAAGCCGGAGTACTTGTGCCAGCCGAAGGAGCCGGAGGCCTCCACCACCACGCGCTTGCGCACGCTGCTGGGCAGCACCGATTCGCGGTAGGCGGCGTCCTGCTCTTCGAACAGCTCCACACAGGGCATGGAGACGACCCGCACGTTGTGTCCTTCGCCGCGCAGCTGGGCGGCGGCCTTGACGCAGAGGTCGAGCTCGGTGCCGGTGCCAATCAGGATCAGATCGGGGGTGCCATTGGAGTCTTCCAGGATGTAGCCACCCTTGGCCACGTGGGCGGCGGCGGAGCCGGCCTGGTTGACCATCGCCTGGCGGCTGAGGGCCAGCACGGTGGGCCGCTTGCGGTTGGCCACGGCCACCTGGTAAGCACCCATGGTTTCGTTGCCGTCGCCGGGGCGCATCACCAGCAGGTTGGGGATGGCGCGCAGGTTGGCCAGGGTTTCCACCGGCTGGTGGGTGGGGCCGTCTTCGCCCAGACCGATCGAATCGTGGGTCAGCACGTAGATCACACCCAGCTCGCTCAGGGCCGAGAGGCGCATGGCGCCGATCATGTAGCCGGCGAAGACCAGGAAGGTGCCGCCGTAGGGAATCAGGCCACTGCCGTGGTAGGCGATGCCGTTGAGGATCGCCGCCATGGCGTGCTCGCGCACCCCGAAGTGCAGGTAGCGGTTGGCCTCGCCCCCCTTCTGGAAGCTCGCTTCTCCCTTGATGTCGGTGAGGTTGGAGTGGGTGAGGTCAGCCGAACCGCCGATCAGTTCGGGCAGGCTGGGGCCGAAGGCGTTCAGGGCGTTGTAGGAGTGCTGGCGGGTGGCCAGGCCCTTGTCCTCGGGGCTGAAGCTGGGCAGCTTGGCGTCCCAGCCCTGGGGCAGTTCGCCGCGCAGCATCCGCTCGAACTCGGCGGCCTCGGCGGGGTACTGGCTGCGGTAGGTGGCCAGGGTGGTGTCCCATTCGGCTTCCGCTGCGGCCCCGCGCTGGATCGCCTGACGCCAGTGCTCATAGGCCTCTTCGGGAACTTCGAAGGCGCCGTAGCTCCAGTCGAGGGCCTTGCGGGTCAGTTCGGCTTCATCGGCCCCCAGAGCGGCACCGTGCACGCCGGCGGTGTTGGCCTTGTTGGGGGACCCGTAACCGATGGTGGTGGTGACCTTGATCAGGCTGGGCTTGTCGGTGACCGCCTTGGCTGCCTCGATTGCCTTGGTGATCGCGTCCACATCGGTGTTGCCATCCGCCACGTGCTGCACGTGCCACCCGTAGGCCTCGTAGCGCTTCAGCACGTCCTCGGTGAAGGACACGGCCGTGTTGCCGTCGATGGTGATGTGGTTGTCGTCGTAGAGGGCGATCAGTTTGCCCAGGCCCAGGTGGCCCGCCAGGGAGGCCGCTTCCGAGGAGACTCCTTCCTGGTTGCAGCCATCACCCATCAGCACGTAGGTGTAGTGGTCCACCAGGGTGGCGCCGGGGCGGTTGAACTTGGCCGCCAGATGGGCCTCGGCGATCGCCAGGCCGACGGCATTGGAGATGCCTTGACCCAGGGGGCCGGTGGTGACTTCGACGCCCGGGGTCTCAAAGGTTTCGGGGTGGCCCGGGGTGCGGGAGCCCCACTGGCGGAACTGTTTGATGTCCTCCAGGGTGACGCTGTCGTAGCCGGTCAGGTGCAGCAGGGCGTAGAGCAGCATGCAGCCGTGGCCGGCCGAAAGCACGAAGCGGTCCCGGTTGAACCAGGTGGGGTTCTTGGGGTTGTGGCGCAGCACCTTGTCCCAGAGGGAGAAGGCCATGGGAGCGCAGCCCATCGGCAACCCCGGGTGTCCGGAGTTCGATTTGTTGATCGCGTCGACCGCCAGGAAGCGGACGCTGTTGATGCACAGACTTTCGACGGACGTGGAGGGGGCGACGACCATGGCTGGGCTTGGCTAAGGGGTAGGGGTGCTGGGATTCCAGGGGATGGGGCGAATCACCGCGGGTGGGCGCGGGGAGTTCAGGTCATCCGACGGAAGGCGAGGCAGACGTTGTGGCCGCCGAACCCGAAGGAGTTGGAGAGCACCACGTTCACGTGGTGTTCCCGGGCCTCGTTGGGGACGACATCCAGATCACAGGCCGGATCAGGATTGCTGTAGTTGATCGTAGGCGGTACCAGGTTGTGGCCAATCGCCAGGACCGCCGCCACGGCTTCGATGCCGCCGCTGCCGCCCAGCAGGTGACCGGTCATCGACTTGGTGGAACTGACCGGAATCCGGTAGGCGTGGTCGCCCAGGGCGGATTTGATCGCGGCCGTTTCGTTGCTGTCGTTGGCCTGGGTGCTGGTGCCGTGGGCGTTGACGTAGTCGACGGCTTCCGGCTCCAGGCGGGCGTCCACCAGCGCCAGGCGCATGGCTTCCGCACCGCCGACTCCGCCGGGGGATGGGGAGGTGATGTGGTGCGCGTCGCAGGTGGTGCCGTAGCCGACGATCTCGGCCAGGATCGTGGCCCCCCGAGCTTGGGCGTGCTCAAGGCTCTCAAGCACCAGCACGCCGGCGCCCTCACCGATCACGAAGCCGTTGCGCTCGGCGTCGAAAGGGCGGCTGGCGGTGGTCGGATCGTCGTTGCGGAAGGAGAGGGCCTTGGCGCTGGCGAAGCCGGCCACGCCGAGGGGGGTGATCGCCGACTCGGCGCCGCCGCAGACCATCACATCGGCCAGGCCGAGCTGGATCTGGCGGTAGGCATCGCCGATGGCATTGGAGCCGGCGGCGCAGGCCGTGGCCACCGCGCTGCTCGGACCCCTCGCTCCGAGGGCGATCGCCGCCAGGCCCGTGGCCATGTTGGGGATCATCATCGGCACGCAGAACGGACTGACCCGGTCGGGACCGCGGTCGGCCAGCACGTGGGCCTGGGTTTCCATCATCAACAGGCCGCCCACGCCGGAGCCGATGGCCACGCCCACCCGCTTGTGGTTGCTGTCGTCAATGCTGAGGCCGGCGTCGGCCACCGCCTGCTTGGCTGCGACCACACCGAACTGGCAAAAACGGTCCCAGCGCTTGGCTTCCTTGGGCTCCAACCAGCCCGCCGGGTCGAAACCCTTGACTTCCGCGGCGAAGCGGCAGGCATGGCGCGAGGCATCAAAAAGGGTGATCGGAGCCACGCCATTGCGCGCTCCGCTCAGCCCCTGCCAGTAGGTATCGACATCGTTGCCGATCGGTGTGACCGCGCCCAGGCCAGTGACGACGACGCGGCGGAGTCCCTCCACCATGGGCTCCTCAGGCCTGCTTCTCTTGGATGTACTTGACGGCATCCCCGACGGTGGTGATGCCTTCGGCGGCCTCATCGGGAATCTCGATGTCGAAGGCCTCCTCAAGGGCCATCACCAGCTCGACGGTGTCGAGGGAGTCAGCGCCGAGATCGTTCTGGAAGTTGGATTCCGGCTTGACTTCGCCCGCATCGACGCTGAGCTGCTCGGCAACGATCGAGCGCACTTTCTCGAAGATCGCTTCCTGGGACATGGCCGCTTTGAGAGAGGTCGCATCCTACGGGTCCGCCCCGACCCGCCCTTGCCAGCGCCCTCGGCCGTGGCCTTCTGATCGAGTGGAGGCGTCCCCTCCGGCTCGGTTGCGGAGGGGTTGGCGCCGGGGCGTATGAACAAGGGTGACGGGCTGGCGGCGGCCGGGCTGGCCTGCCGGCGGCCTTGGGTACCTTGGGCTCCACGCCGTGCGCGTTCACGCACCCCGTCATTCCAACGAGGACCATGTCCCACGCCGTCAAGATCTACGACACCTGCATCGGCTGCACCCAATGTGTGCGCGCCTGCCCCCTCGATGTGCTGGAGATGGTGCCCTGGGACGGTTGCAAGGCCGGACAGATCGCCTCCTCCCCCCGCACCGAAGACTGCGTGGGC
Source organism: Synechococcaceae cyanobacterium ELA739 (assembly GCA_037127935.1). Classification (GTDB taxonomy): domain Bacteria; phylum Cyanobacteriota; class Cyanobacteriia; order PCC-6307; family Cyanobiaceae; genus Cyanobium. The sequence continues at coordinate 181,849 of JBAXXM010000005.1, read as the reverse complement.
TGCAAGCGCTGCGAAACCGCCTGCCCCACCGACTTCCTCAGCATCCGCGTCTACCTCGGTGACGAGACCAGCCGCTCCATGGGTCTCTCTTACTGAGCCATCGCCTGTCTTCGGCCTGCGGTTGTTCCGCGGGTCTTCGATTCCCATAAGCTCAGGCCCGGCCCCTCGCCGGGCTTTTTTGTGGCCTCCCTCCGCTGACCCGTCCCTATGTGCGGCATCGTTGCCCTGATCGGTTCGCGCGAGGCGGCGCCCCAGTTGCTGGAGGGCCTGCGCCAGCTCGAATACCGCGGCTACGACTCGGCCGGGATCGCCACGGTGGATGGTGAGGGTCTGCATTGCCTCAAGGCCGAAGGCAAGCTGATCAACCTCACGGCCCGCTACGAGCAGCAGGGGGCCCCGGGGCACTGCGGCATCGGCCACACGCGCTGGGCCACCCACGGCAAGCCGGAGGAGCGCAACGCCCATCCCCATCTCGACGGCAGTGGCCGCCTGGCGGTGGTCCAGAACGGGATCATCGAGAACTTCCGCAGCCTGCGCGAGGAGCTCCAGACCGGCGGCGTCACCTTCCTCTCCGACACCGATACGGAGGTGATCCCCCATCTGCTGGCCCGGCGGCTGGGCCAGCTGCAGGCCGAGGGTCTGAGGGCCGATGCGGCCCTGTTGTTGCGGGGCGTGCAGGAGGTGCTGCCCCAGCTGCATGGGGCCTATGCCCTGGCGGTGGTCTGGGCCGAGGTGCCCGGGGCCCTGGTGGTGGCGCGGCGCCAGGCGCCGCTGCTGATCGGGCTGGGGGAGGGGGAGTTCCTCTGCGCCAGCGACACGCCGGCCCTGGCCGGATTCACCCGCACGATTTTGCCGCTGGAGGACGGTGAGGTAGCCCTGCTCACTCCCCTCGGTATTGAGCTTTACGACGGTGAAGGCCAGCGGGTCCAGCGCACCCCCAGCCTGCTCAGCGGCACCGAGCACGTGGCGGACAAGCGCAGCTTCCGCCATTTCATGCTCAAGGAGATCCACGAGCAGCCGGAGACGGCGGCCCTCTGGGTGGCCCGTCATCTGCCGGAGCCGCGTTCGCCCCAGTCCCCCGATCTGCCCTCCTCCGAGGGCCTGTCCTTGGTGGCGCTGCCCCTGGATGAGGCGGTTTATGAGGGGGTGGAGCGGATCCAGATCCTGGCCTGCGGCACCAGTCGCCATGCGGCCCAGGTGGGCGCCTACCTGTTGGAGCAGCTCGCCGGCATTCCCACCAACGTCTTCTATGCCAGTGAGTTCCGCTACGGGCCGCCGCCGCTGGTGCCCCATATGCTCACCATCGGCGTCACCCAGTCCGGCGAAACCGCCGACACCCTCGCGGCCCTGGCGATGGAGCAGGAGCGCCGCCAGCTGATCGCTGATCCCGCCTACGCCCCCCGTTCCCTGGGCATCACCAACCGCCCCGAGAGCTCCCTCGGCCGGCTGGTGCCCCACATCCTCGACATCGGCGCCGGCATTGAGGTGGGGGTCGCCGCCACCAAGACCTTCCTCGGCCAGCTGCTCGCTTTCTACGGCCTGGCCCTGGCCTTTGCCGAGCGGCGCGGCCATCTACCCGGCGGCCCGGATCCGGCCCGGCTGCGGGCCCTGGTGGAGCAGCTGCGGCTGGTGCCGGCCTTGCTCCAGAGCCTGGTGGAGGACCACGATCGCCGCTGCGCCGAACTGGCTCACCTGTTCGCCGATACCCAGGATGTGATCTTCCTGGGGCGGGGCATCAACTACCCGATCGCCATGGAGGGCGCGCTCAAGCTCAAGGAGATCAGCTACATCCACGCCGAGGGCTATCCCGCTGGCGAGATGAAGCACGGCCCGATCGCCCTGCTCGATGCCCGGGTGCCGGTGGTGTCGATCGCCATGCCCGGAACCGTGTTCGACAAGGTGCTCTCCAATGCCCAGGAGGCCAAGGCCCGCGATGCCCAGCTGATCGGCGTGGCGCCGGAAGGCCCGGACACGGAGGTGTTTGACGTGTTGCTGCCCGTGCCCGAAGTGGATGAACTGCTCAGCCCGCTGCTGACCGTGATCCCGATGCAGCTGCTCAGCTATCACATTGCCGCCCACCGCGGCCTGGACGTCGATCAGCCCCGCAACCTCGCCAAGAGCGTCACGGTGGAGTGAGGGCAGGGGATTGAGGCCGTCGCTGGCGTTGCTCAGCCGGGGGTCGTGGCCAGGCGGTCGCTGCGGCCGTAGCGGTCTTCAAAGCGGACGATGTCGTCTTCGCCGAGATAGGGGCCGCTCTGAACCTCGATCAGCTCCACCGGGATCTTGCCAGGGTTGCTGAGGCGGTGCTTCGAGCCCAGGGGGATGTAGGTGCTCTGGTTTTCGCCCACCAGCTCCTCGAGGCCGTCCTTCTCGACCAGGGCGGTGCCCTGGACCACGATCCAGTGTTCGGCGCGGTGATGGTGCTTCTGCAGGGACAGGCAGGCGCCGGGGTTGACGACGATCTTCTTCACCTGCCAGCGCTCGCCTTCGGTGATGCCGTCGTAAGAGCCCCAGGGGCGGTAGATGCGCCGGTGGGCCTTGCTTTCGGGGGCGCCGGCCCGCTCCAGCAGGTTCACGATCGTCTTGACGTCCTGGGCCCGGTCGCGCTGGGCCACCAGCACCACGTCATCGGTTTCGACCACCACCAGATCCTCCACCCCCAGACCCACCACCAGGCGGTGTTCGCTGCGCAGGTAGCAGTTGCGGCTGTCCTCGCTGATCACCCGGCCGCGCAGCACATTGCCGTTGTCGTCCTGGTCGGCGGTTTCCCAGAGGGCACTCCAGCTGCCCACGTCACTCCAGCCCGCATCCAGGGGCAGCACCGCGCCGCGGTCGGTCTTCTCCATCACGGCCACGTCGATGGCGACATTGGGGCAGTTGGCGAAGGCCTCTCGATCCAGCCGCAGAAACTCCAGGTCGGCGGCGTCGTGCTCCAGGGCGCTGCGGCAGGCGCTCACAACCTCCGGTGCCAGGCGCTCCAACTCGGCCAGGATGGCGCTGCAGCGGAACAGGAACATGCCGCTGTTCCAGGTGAAGCGGCCGCTGGCCAGGAACTGTTCGGCCGTGGCCCGATCGGGCTTTTCGACAAAGCGGGCGATCGGGATGGGACCCGCCAGGGGCTGGGGGCCCGTGGCCTGGGTGCCGCTGCCGGGCAGGTCGTGGGCGGCCTCGATGTAGCCGTAGCCCGTTTCCGGTGCCGTGGGCACGATGCCGAAGGTAACCAGCTGGCCCGCCTCGGCGGCCGCCATGCCCGCCTCCACCGTGGCCCGGAAGCGCTCGGCATCGCGGATCACGTGGTCGGCGGCCAGCACCAGCAGCAGGGGATCGGCGCCGCGGGCCGTGGCCTGCAGGGCTGCCACCGCCACCGCCGGGGCCGTGTTGCGCCCCATCGGCTCCAGCAGGATCGCCGCCGGTTCCACGCCGATCTGGCGCATCTGTTCGGCGACGATGAAGCGGTGGTCCTCGTTGCAGATCAGCAGCGGCGGTGCCAGGCGGTCCAGGCCCTTGAGCCGCAGCTGGGTCTGTTGCAGCAGGGTGTCTTCACCGCCGCCGGCCAGGGGCCAGTACTGCTTGGGATAGGTGGCCCGCGACAGCGGCCACAACCGGGTGCCGGTGCCACCGCAGAGGATCACCGGAATCAGGGGAGCTTGCGTCGGTGCTTGCGTCATGGTCGCGGTCGCCGACCCGTTAAGGCCACTGGATCCACCCATTCAACCGGACACCGGTCCAGCCTTGCCGTTCAGAGGTCCAGCAGGCCGGGCGGAGGCGTGAGGCCGATCCAGCCCTCCTTGAGCTGCACCACCGGCACGATCGCCTGCACGAACGGAATCAGCAGCGGGGCCTGGGCCGGTTCGCCCGGACGCTCGATTTCCAGCAGGTCGTTGCCGGCGTGGAGCAGGTCGCGCACCCGGCCGATCAGCTCGCCCGGGCTGCCGTCGCTCTCCAGCAGACGGGCCTCCAGACCCACCAGATCGAGCAGGTGAAACTCGCCCGGCTGCAGCGGCGGCCGGTCATCGGCAGCCACCAGCAGCTCCTGCCCCACCAGGGCTTCGGCCGCTTCGCGGCTGTTGACCCCCGCCAGCTGCACCACGAACAGCTCCTTGCCCGGCAGCTGGCGGCCGCGCAACAGCTCCACCTCCCGGGGCTGCTGCAGGGGCGATCGCCCCTGCAACCAGCGACGGCCGGCGCGGGTGAAGCGCTGGGGAAAATCGCTCATCGGCAGCACCCGCAGCTCCCCCTGCAACCCCTGGGCCGCCACGAGCTTGCCGACGGCCATCAGTTCGGGCGGGTTGGGATCGGGGCTGGCGGGGGCTGGCGGGGTGTTGGGCAAGGTGTCGGGGGCGTCTGGAGTGGGTGGGTATGCCGGCGGGGGTGCTTGCAGGCGGAGGGAGCCTGCTGGCGGGCGATGAGGGGCTGCGGGCCTGGGGCCAGGTTGCCAGCAGGCCGGCGAACGCCGCCGGCAGCGAAGCCAGGCTTGCTCCCAGCTCGGTCGATCTGTCCGATCGCCCGGCTGGGAGATGGTGCTCGCCGCATACGGCCCGCCCGCTCAACAGCTGGCCCGCCCAACAGCTGGCGCCGTCTCCGATAATGGATTGAGGTTTCAGTTCCGCCCGCGGCGGTTTGCGATGGCCAGCCTGCCGATCCTGCCTGGCTCCACCGTGGTGGTGCGCGACCAGACCTCCATCTACAACGGCTACAAGGGCTTTGTGCAGCGCATCAGCGGTTCGATGGCCGCCGTGCTGTTCGAAGGCGGCAACTGGGACAAGCTGGTGACCATGCCACTCACCACCCTCGAGCAGGCCTGAACGGTCCGGGTGCTGGCTTCCCGGGCCTATCCGCCGGTGTCAGCATCCTGCGGCGGCAGCCGTGGCCCCAGTTGTTTTCAGGGCTGCTTCTGGCCTGGGGCAGCCCTGCTTATCGGTGGTTTCAGGGTGGTGCTCGAGGCCCCTGCCGGCTTCGCGGCTGATGGGTTCGTTCCGAGCATCAGATGCGGCCGGGAGTCGCCTGTCCGATCCGTTCTTGTTTCTCTCCCTGTGGGGTCTGGTCCTGGCTGGGGCTACGGCAGGGGTGACGCTCCTGGGGTTTCAGCTGCTGTCTGGGGTTTGAGGGCTTCCAGGGCCATGCGGGCGGCCTCCTGTTCGGCGTCCCGGCGGGAGCCGCCCCAGCCTTCGCCCAAGGTCTGTTCGCCCAGGTGCACGCGGCAGTGGAAGCGGCGGGGATCGCCGTGGCTGCGACTGCGTTCTTCGCCCTCGTAGCGGGGCAGGCCCCGGCCCTGGGCCTGGCTCCATTCCTGCAGGGCCGATTTCCAGTTGTGGCGATGGGGATCGGCCAGCAGCTCCTGGCAGCTCTCCTGCCAGTGGGGCGTCAGCCAGCGCTCCACCGGCTCCAGGCCGCCCCGGGGGCCGCCCCAGGCCACATAGATGGAGCCGATCAGGGCTTCGCAGGTTTCGGCCAGCACCGTGGCGCGACCGGCCCGATCGCCGGCGGCGGCGGCTCCCAGGTGCAGCAGCGGTTCGAGGCCGATGCGTTCGGCCAGTTCGCTCAGCCAGCGATCACTGACCAGCTGGGCCCGCAGGCTGGAGCGCTGACCTACCCCCAGCCGGCGGTGGCGGCGGGCCAGGAATTCGGAGGCGGCCAGGCGCAGCACCGCATCGCCCAGAAACTCCAGCTGTTCGTGGTTGCGGCCCAGGCCGGCGGAGCTGTGGCTGAGGGCCTCCTCAATCGGGGCCAGGGCGCTGGCGTCGTCGCCGGGGCCGCCGTCGGCGCTCGGATCGAGCCCGAGGCTGACCAGGAAGGCAATCAGGAGCTGGTGGCGCTCCGGGGTCATGGGGGGGAGGAGATGGCGCGGGAATGGGGGTGAAAGCAGGACGTAAGCCGGGTTCTGTTCTCCGCCAACCGGAGCCCGAAGGCCTGGAGCTGGCGGGGGCGATCATCTGTCTGGGACCGCCGTTACCGGCGGCCTCGAGCGGCTCGCTTGAATCGGGACGGGGAAGTCGGCCAACCGTTGTCCCTTGGCCTTGCTCCCAGCCGGGGTTTACCGAGCCGGCACCTCTCGATGCCGCTGGTGCGCTCTTACCGCACCCTTGCACCCTTACCTGTGCCCCCGAGGGGGCCATCGGCGGTGTGTTTCTGTGGCACTGTCCTCACGGTCACCCGCACCGGGCGTTACCCGGCAAGCCTGGCCGTTGGGGAGCCCGGACTTTCCTCAACCGGACCCGGAATCCTGGCCCGAAGGCCAGACATCCGCTCCGATCGCGATCACCTCGCCTGCTTTCAAGGGTTAAGGCTAGAACCTGCCCCTGCTGGGGCTTGGGCCCTGGCCCCGCAAGGCGGGATGGGCTCGGCCTGCAGGCCTGGAAGCCCCGGTTGAAAGCTGCCGATCTATTCTCAACACAGCCCTGGCACCAGCCTGTCGGGCTCGGGGGCTGTAGCTCAGCCGGATAGAGCGACGGTTTCCTAAACCGTAGGTCGTGGGTTCGAGTCCCGCCAGCCCCGTTCTTGAGCATTGCTGTCGCGGCAGTCGATCTCAACGCCTGTGTGGCTCTGTCGTAGCCCTGCGCCATGCGGGGCCTTCTGCTTGTCAAAAGTGTCCCTGGCGAACGGCACCCTGGGCCAGTTCTGCGGCTCGATGGCATTCGCGGCATCAGCTGGCCAGCGGCCCCGAGGTGTGACGGGGGGTGGCACTGGTGAGGCAGGGGAGTGCGGGGCCGTCCCGGCGGCGGCCGCCGCCCTGGCGATCCGCCGGGCCCGTCCTTCCTTCTCGCATTCCTCCCTGTGCCCGCTGCTGTCCATGGCCGCCGTGTCCCTGTCCCCTTCCGCCTCCGAAGCTGGCCGAAGCCGCCCGGCTGCAGCCGGAGCGCTGGCGTCCAGCAAGGTCACGCCGGAGCAGAAGCTCGTCGCAGCCGTGATTGAGCTGATGGAGGCCGGCACCACCCCCTGGCGGCGTCCCTGGGAGGGACTGGCCGGGGGGCATCACGTCAATCTGTTGTCCGGCCGGCACTATCGCGGCGCCAATCCGGTGCTGCTCAGCTTCGGCATGCACTTGCGTGGCTCGGCCCTGCCCTACTGGTGCGGCTTCGCTGAGGCCAAGGCCCGGGGGCTCGTGCCCCGCAAGGGCAGCAGGGCGGTCGCGATCGTGCGTCCCCAGGTTCAGGCGTGCTCCAGCCCCAGGGAATCCAGCCCGCACACCCCCGGCCAGCCCAGCCCCGGCGGCGATCTGCCGGTCAACGCTCCGGGGGCGGGGGATCAAGGGGCTGGTGCTGAGGGGCGCACCTGGATCCGCTACAAGCCCTTGCCGCTGTTCAATGCAGCCGATCTGGTCGGACCCGGATTGGAGGAGCTGATCGAGCGGCGCCGCTTCAGCGAAGGATTGGAGCGCCGATCCGAGCCCGAGCGGCTGGCCGCCGCCGAGGCGGTGCTGGGGGCCTGGCCGGTGCCCGTCAGCCATGGCGGCGATCGGGCCTGCTATTGGCCGGAGGCCGATCGCATCCAGTTGCCGGATCGCTGCTCCTTCCACTCCGCGGCCGCCTACTACGCCACCTGGGCCCATGAAGGCATCCACAGCACCGGCCATGCCCAGCGGTTGAGCCGGGACCTGGGCGGTGGCTTCGGCTCGGAGGCCTATGCCCGTGAAGAACTGGTGGCGGAGCTGGGGGCCGTGCTGCTGGGCGATCGGCTTGAGATCGGCAGCGACAGCCTCAATCACGCCGCCTACCTGGCTCACTGGGTGCGGATGCTGCGCCAGTCCCCCCGCCTGTTGTTTCAGGTGCTCAGCGAGGCCCGCCGGGCGGCGGACCTGATCTGCCCGGAGGCCGCGGTGACGGACGCCGATGGGGTCTGATCGGGGCGGGGCCAGCGGCCACCAATGCGTCTCCCCACGGTCGCCTGCGCTACCGGTAGCGCCCTGTTCAAATGGCCCTCCGCCGCTAGCGTGCAACTCAGTCGCCCGCGACCGGATGACCCAGCTCCACGATCTGCGGCTGCGGCTGCTGGTGCAACAGGAAAGCGAGCGCATCGCCGACAGCCAGCCCGATGAGTTGGATCTGTCGGTGGTGCAGGCCCGCTGCCTCTGCTGGCTGGCCCTGCTGGCCGAAGCCCACGAGGAGCAGGCCACCGACGCCGAACGCCGGGGCGATGTGGAGCAGGCTATGGGCTGGTTCGCCGATTCGATGCGGCTGCGCGACGTGATCAACGTGGTCAGCTCGATCGAGATTCCCCTGCCGGCCGCCATCGACAAGGACGAATCCGGCGGCGAGGAGTTCCCCGACGACGATTCCTGGCAGGGTCCCCTGGTTGCCTGACGCCGGTGAGTCGCGCCTGCTGTGGGTGGCCGGGTGCGGTCCTGGCCGCCTGGCCCGCTGCTCCCTTCGTCGCAATGCCATGATGGAGGTTGACGAGCGTTAAGGGATTCGGTGCCTGAAGAGCCCTGCCAATGCCCTGACTGCCAGCGCTTCTATCGGGAACACGACCGACTGATCCGCGAGAATCCGAGCCTGCGGCAGCAGCAGGAGTTGAACTGGGCTGCGCTTCAGTCGTTCCGCACCCTCGCCGGTCGCGTGCTGGAGGAACTGCAAAAGCAGCATGGCGACGCGGATACCTCCCCCCAGGTTGGCCATGGTGCTCCCCAGCCCTCGGCAGAGCCGGGCAGCCGCGGGGCCGTGGCCGATAACGAGACCGAGGGCGATGCGGTCCATCAGGCGATGGCCGACCTGGAGAACATCAACGCCCACCTGTTCTCGATTGAGGCCTTGATGGAGCGCATTTTTGATGTGCGGGTGCCCGACGAAGTGGAGCAGACCTTCCGCGAGGTGGCCGGTGAACTGGCTCCCGATCCCCTCAATGCCGATCGTCTGCGCCTGAACCGCCTGCTGCATCAGACCCCCGACCTGCCCGACCACCGGGCCTGAGCTCGGTCTGACCGCAGGTCTTTCGCCGGGTTGTTGCTTCTCCTTCAGGTCAGTGGTGCCTTGATGCAGGGACCATCGAAGCCCTGCTTACTGCTTTGGTGCGCAGCATCCGCCCCCAGGCGGTACGCAACTGGCCGCATTTCCATGCCCCAGCCAGCCCGCTGAGCGGGCCGGTGGGGAGGATCTCAAGGCTCGCGATGCGAGCTGGTCTCAGTCGAGTTCGCAGGTGATCGTCACCGGGAAGGGATCGGCCTGCCAGATGCGAGAGGCATACTCCCGGATGGAGCGATCGGAGGAGAACATACCGCTGCGGGCGGTATTCAGCAGCGACATGCGATTCCAGTGCTCGCGGTTGGCCCAGGCCTGATCGACCGCATCCTGCGCCGCCAGATAGGACTGGAAGTCAGCCAGGGCGAAGTAGGGATCGCGGCCGGTGAGATTTTCCAGCAGGGGCCGGAACAGGTCGCCATCGCCGTTGCTGAAATGTCCCTGTTCGATCAGTCGCAGCACCTCGGGCAATTCCGGCACGGTGGCGATCAGATCCCAGGGCCGATAGGTCTGGCGCAGGGCATTGATCTCCTCGGTGGTCTTGCCGAACAGGAAGAAGTTCTCGGCGCCCACCTGTTCGCGTATCTCGACATTGGCACCATCGAGGGTGCCGATGGTGAGGGCACCATTCATGGCGAACTTCATGTTGCCGGTACCGGAGGCTTCCAGGCCGGCGGTGGAAATCTGCTCCGATAGATCGGCAGCGGGGTAGACGCGTTCGCCCAGTTTGACGTTGTAATCCGCCAGGAAGATCACCCGCAGACGCCCCTCCATGTCCGGATCGGCGTTGATCGTGTCGGCGATGCCGTTGAGGAAGCGGATGATCAGCTTGGCCATGTAATAGCCCGGTGCCGCCTTGCCGCCGAAGATCACCGTGCGTGGCGCCATGCCATCGGTGAGGCCGTTCTTGATGCGCAGATAGCGGGCTACCACCTGCAGGGCATTGAGATGCTGGCGCTTGTATTCGTGGATGCGCTTGACCTGCACATCGAAGATCGAGGCCGGATCCACGAGCACGCCCGTATGGCGATGGATGTACTGGGTGAGATGGCGTTTCACCGACAGCTTGGTGGCCCCCCAGCGTTCCAGGAAGCCGTGGTCGCCGGCGTGTTGTTCCAGTTGCCGGAGCTGGTCGAGGTCGCTGACCCAGCCTTCACCGATCGTTTCGTTCAGCAGGTTGGAGAGTTGGGGATTGGCCAGGGCTACCCAACGCCTGGGGGTGACGCCGTTGGTGACATTGGTGAACTTCTCCGGCCAGAGAGCGGCGAATTCCGGGAAGAGATCCTGCTGCACCAACCGGCTGTGCAGGGCGGCCACGCCATTGACGTGGTGCGCCGCAACCGTGGCCAGGTGGGCCATGCGCACCGCCTTGGAACCGTCGTCGTCGATGATCGACAGCTTGCGCAAAACCTGGTCGTTGCCCGGATATTTGAGCCTCACCTGTTGCAGGAAGCGGCGGTTGATCTCATAGATCAACTCCAGGTGCCGCGGCAGCAGGGAGCCGAACAGATTCAGACCCCACTTCTCCAGCGCCTCAGGCAGCAGGGTGTGGTTGGTGTATGAGAGCGAGCGGCTGGTGATGTCCCAGGCTTCGGCCCATTCCAGATGCTTGTCATCCAGCAGCAGCCGCATCAGTTCGGCCACGGCGATCGCCGGGTGGGTGTCATTGAGCTGCACGGCCCAGTGATCCGGGAACTCGCGGATCGGGATGCCGCGCATGTCGAGGCTGCGGATCATGTCCTGCAGCGAGCAGCTGACGAAGAAGTGCTGTTGCTTCAGCCGCAGCTTGCGCCCTTCGTCGGTGCCGTCATTGGGATAGAGCACCTTGGAGAGGGTCTCGGAACCCACTTTTTCTTCGACGGCGCCGTAGTAATCGCCGCTGTTGAAGGCATAGAAATCAAAACTTTCCGTGGCATCGGCCCGCCACAGCCGCAGCCGATCGCAGGTGTTGACCCGGTAGCCCAGCACCGGCACGTCGTGGGGGACGCCGATGGCGTGCTCGGCGGGAATCCAGCGCACCCGGTAGGCGCCCCGCTCATCGCGGTAGCTCTCGGTGCGGCCGCCGAAACCGACGAAACAGGCCTGGTCGGGGTGGGGGATCTCCCAGGGCCAGCCGGCCTTGAGCCACTTGTCGGTGATCTCCACCTGCCAGCCGTCGCGGATCAGCTGGTCGAAGATGCCGAACTCATAGCGGATGCCGTAGCCGGTGGCCGGGATCTGCAGGGAGGCCAGCGACTCCAGAAAACAGGCCGCCAGGCGCCCGAGGCCACCATTGCCCAGTCCTGGCTCCTCTTCCACATCGAGAATCTCCTCGATGTCGTTGATGCCGAAGCGGCGCAGGGCTTCGGCCACTTCCTCGCGGATGCCGAGCATCAGCAGGTTGTTGCCCAGCTGGGGCCCGATCAGAAATTCGGCCGATAGATAGGCCACCGACCTGGCTGGCGACGCGTTGATCGCCTCCACCCCCGCCAGGTACCGGGTCATCAGCCGGTCGCGCACGGCGTAGCTCAACGCCATGTACAGGTCGTGGCGGCTGGCGGTGGGCGCGAGCTTGCCCAGGGTGTAGAAGAGGTGCTCCGTCATCCCATCGAAGAGGTCAACGGCCGTCAGGCCGCTGCGGTCGGGATCGGCGTAGCAACCTGGCGTGGGCAGGCGCATATCGATGGGATGGGGCTCGTGCATCTCGGGGGGTGGCTCCAGACACGAAGCAATAGGCCGAACCGTAGCTACGGATGCGGTTCAGCAATCCTGTTCGGAAGGCGCCATGTGCAACCGAACACCCGTGGCTTGCCGCCTAGGGTCATTTCCCCTCGGCCACAAAGGCCAAGATCCATGACCTTTCCCGCCCTGTTGCTGGCGATCGGCAACCACCAACTCGAGGTGGCCGAGACGCTGATTCAGGTCGGGCGCTTTCTGATTCTGTTCATCGCCGCCCGGTTTATGGCAGAGCTGATGGTGCGCCTGTCCCTGCCGACGATCCTGGGGGAGCTGCTGGCCGGCGTGCTGATCGGGGTGTCCGGCCTCCACTTTCTGCTGCCGCCGGAAACCGGTGCCCAGATCAATCATCTGCTGCTCGATCTGGTGGCCCGGATCGCCGATGTCACCCCGGCGACGGTTCAGCAGCTCTACAACGAGAGTTTCCCGGGGCTGCAGCAGATCTCGGTGCTGGGCCTCTACGCCCTGCTGTTTCTCACCGGCCTCGAGAGTGAACTCGATGAACTGATGGCCGTGGGGCTGCAGGCCACCACCGTGGCGGTGACGGGGGTGCTGCTGCCCTTCGCCCTGGGCACGGCCGGCCTGATGCTGCTGTTTCACGTACCCCTGATCCTGGCGATCTTTGCCGGGGCCGCCATGACCGCCACCAGCATCGGCATCACGGCCTCGGTCTTCGGCGAGCTGGGTTGGCTGCGCCGCCGCGAGGGGCAGATCGTGATCGGCGCCGCCGTGCTCGATGACATCCTCGGCATCGTCATCCTGGCGGTGGTGGTGGCCCTGGCCGGCGGCGAGGCGCTGACGGTGGGTCCGATCGTCAAGCTGGTGCTGGCGGCGATCGTCTTCGTAGCCGCCGCCCTGATCCTCAGCCGCACCGCCGCTCCGGTGTTCGACTGGGTGCTCGATCGGCTCAAGGCCCCCGGCGAGGCGGTGGTGGCCGGTTTCGTGGTGCTGACGCTCTGCTGTTTCCTGGCCCAGGCGATCGGCCTGGAGGCGGCCCTGGGGGCCTTCGCGGCTGGCCTGATCCTCAGCCGCTCCCGCCACACCGAGGCGATTCAGGAAACGGTCAAGCCGCTGGTGGCCCTGTTCGCCACCGTGTTCTTCGTGTTGATCGGCACCGGCATGGATCTGTCGGTGCTGAACCCCCTCGATCCCGCCAACCAGGAAGGGCTGGTGGTGGCCCTGTTTCTGCTGGCGGTGGCGATCGTCGGCAAGGTGGCGGCCGGCTGGACCTACATCAGCAGCGAACCGACCAACCGGCTGGTGGTGGGGCTGGGGATGATGCCCCGCGGCGAGGTGGGCCTGATCTTCCTGGGCTTGGGCACCCAGGCCAAGCTGCTGACTCCGGCCCTGGAGGCCGCCATTCTGTTGATGGTGATTGGCACCACCTTCCTGGCACCGGTGCTGCTCAGACTGGTGCTCTCCGGCCAGGAGACCGTTGCCGAACAGACCATCTGAACCAGGCCCTGTCGGCGGCGGTCTGGCCGTCCTGCTGAGCCGCTGGGGATTCACTGCGGCCGGCTGGCGGGACAACCGTCATGGCGAGTGGTGGCTGGCGGCCCAGCTGGTGCTGCTGCTCGCCCTGCTGCTACCCCCGTTGCCGCCGCCGATCGCGCTGGGTCTGACCTGGCCGCTGGGGCTCCGGTGCGTCGGGGGGGGCCTGGTGCTGCTGGCCCTGGCCCTGGCGGTTCAGTCCCTGTGGCGGCTTGGCCCCAGCCTTTCGCCACTGCCTGAGCCGATGCCCAGGGCCGCTCTGGTGACCGAAGGGGCCTATGGCCGCTGCCGCCATCCGCTGTACCAGGCGATTCTGATCGGCGCCCTGGGCATGGCCTTGCTGTTGGGCAGCCTGTTGCATCTGGCCCTGGTGTTGGCCCTGGCGGCGGTGCTCGGCGGCAAGGCCCGCCGCGAGGAGCGGGCACTCTGCCGCGAGCATCCCGACTATCTGGCCTATCGCGCCAGCACGGCGGCGATCGTGCCCCATCTGCCCTGGCTGGACTGGCGTTGACCTGCCGCCAGCCCTTCGCCGGTCTGTCGACTCAGTCCTTGTTCTGGCGGCTGGCCACACTCCAGAACAGGCCCGCCAGCACGGCCATCAGTCCCAGGCTGGAGGACCACCCCGGCCCCAGGGCCCAGCACAGCACCAGTTCGACCACCACCCCCACCGCCAGGGCGAGCACCAGGCTGGCGAGCACCAGCACGATCTGCTGGGTGCTGGCGGGGAGTGGTCCCTCCGCCAGGGTCTCCTCAAAGCGGGCGATCGGAACGCTCAGGGGCAGATAGAGGGCCAGGGCCCAGAGGGCGATGCCCGGCAGCAGCGCGCTCCAGAGGGAAGGGGTCAGGTCCGTTGGCATCGCAGCAGGGGCTGGGCCCGCGGCGATCGCTCGCCATCGCGGTGGGGTCCTTAGCATCGTCGACCCTGAGCCATGATCGCGTGTCCCTGCCCGCCGCCCCTGCCGAGCCGGAGGCTCCCTGGCGTTTTCAGGGCCAGGCGGTGCACAGCCTCTGCCGCAAGCCCCAGGCGCCGATCGGGCCGGCGATTCTGCTGGTGCACGGCTTCGGCGCCTCCACCGACCATTGGCGCCACAACATCCCGGTGCTGGCTGCACAGCATGAGGTCCATGCCCTTGATCTGCTGGGCTTCGGCCGTAGCGCCAAGCCGGCGGGTCTGCCCTACGGCGGCGCCCTCTGGCGCGACCAGCTGATGGCCTATGTGGCCGAGCGCATCGGCCGGCCCACGGTGCTGGTGGGCAACTCCCTTGGCGGCTATGCGGCCCTGGCGGCGGGGGCCGCCCTGGGGGACCGGGCGGCCGGGGTGGTGCTTCTCAATGCGGCCGGCCCGTTCGCCGCCGAGCAACAGGCCCCGGCCGGCGGCTGGGGGGCCATCGCCCGCCGCACGATCGGCGGAGCCCTGCTCAAGAGCCCGGTGCTGCAGCGGTTGCTGTTCGAAAACCTGCGCCGCCGGTCCACGATCCGCAAGACCCTCAACCAGGTGTACATCGACCGCACCAACGTCGATGACGAGCTGGTGGAGGCCATCCGCCGCCCCTCCCTCGATCCCGGTGCCTTCGGGGTGTTCCGCACCGTGTTCGACATCCCCAGTGGCCAACCCCTCGACCTGCTGTTCGCCGATCTGGATTCGCCCTTGCTGCTGCTCTGGGGTATCCGTGACCCCTGGATCAATGCGGCCGGCCGGCGAGCGGCCTTCCAGCGCCATGCCCCCGCCGCCACCATCGAGGTGGTGCTGGAGGCGGGCCACTGCCCCCACGACGAGGTGCCGGAGCAGGTGAACCGGGCACTGCTGGAGTGGCTGGACCAGTTGCCCCAAGCCCCCGTCCAGATTCAAGGGCAAACCCAGGCCCCCGAGCAGGATCGCGCTCCAGTCATCGCCTGATCGCCCCGGGCCCCGGGCTGCCGTGCCGGTGAGGAGGGCTCGGGGGGCTGCCGAGCAATCGCTTGATTGGTCGTCTTGGCTGGATCGCTGCGCCTGCTGATCATCCGCATCACCCAGCCAATTCCCTGCCCCTGGCTACGGTCGGGGCTGGCGGCGGCAGTGGGCCGTTGCCAGCCCGCCCCTGCTTCCTCCCATGCTTCTGCAGCGCTGCCTTGAGCCCTATCCCCACTGGCTGTTCCGCGATCCCGGCAGCGGTGACAGCCTGCGGCTCGTTCCCGAGCGCGGTGGTCTCGTCACGGGCTGGAACTGTGGTGGCCGCGAGATGCTCTATCTCGACGCCGAGCGCTTCGCCGATCCGGCCCTTTCGGTGCGGGGCGGCATCCCGGTGCTGTTTCCGATCTGCGGCAACCTGCCGGGCGATCGCCTGACCCTGCCCCAGGGTGAATTTCACCTGCCCCAGCACGGCTTTGCCCGCGATCTGCCCTGGCAGCTCCAGGAGCTGGCTGCCGGGGATGGCGTCGTGCTGGTGCTGGAGGACAGCCCCCAGAGCCGCGCCCAGTTCCCCTTTGCCTTCCGGCTCGAGCTGGAGCTGCGGCTGCAGGCGAGCGCCCTGGCGATCACGGTGCGCCTCCGTCACCTAAGCGCCGACGGGGACCAGGACTGCTCCGGGCCCATGCCCTTCAGCTTCGGGCTCCATCCCTATCTGGCGGTGGTCGATCCGGCGGCGGTGGGTCTGGAGGGCCTGCCCGAGCAGTGCCTGGATCACCACACCATGGCGGCCGCGAGCACCGCCGAGCAGCTGCAGCGCCTCGGCCAGGGGGTGGATCTGCTGGCCGGACCGGTCGGCGCCGTGCGGCTGGTGGATCCATTGGCCGGGCACGCCCTCAGCATGGAGGCCAGCGCACCGTGGGATCTGGCCGTGGTCTGGAGCGATCCGCCCCGGCCGATGGTCTGCCTGGAACCCTGGACCGGGCCTCGCGGATCGCTGGTGAGCGGCGATCGTCGCCTGGAGCTGCAACCGGGCCAGAGCCAGGAGCTGCGCTGTTTTTATCGGGTGACCCCGCTGGCCTGAGCGCTCAGCCAGGCGATCCAGTGGGCTTCGTTCAGCGGGTTGGCGATGGGCTCAACGCGGGCTGGGCCACACCCGGCAGGCGGCCCGGTGCCAACTGCAGCTTGGGATCGAACTGACGCTTGACCCGTTCGATCACCGCCCGGGAGGGGGCATCGTCCCAGGTGGGTACGGCGTGGCCCGGGGGCTGCTGCAGCACCGTCAGCCAGCCGCCCAGCTGCTGGCATCGCTGCCGCAGCCGCAGCACGGCTTCAGGCCGGAGATCCCCGCGGCCGTCTGGGCCTGCCGGGCTCCAGGCCAGGCCGAGGCCGCTGGCGGCCGCCAACTCGATCGCCAGGCCCTCCAGTTCGGGGCTGGCCAGGGCCTGGGGCACCTGATCGGGGCTGACCCCCAGGCGCAGCAGCCAGGCCGGTTCAGGGATCAGGCCGTCGTCGGAGGCTTCAGGTTGATGGCGGCCAGCACTCTGGACCGCCCCGTCCCCGCAGGCGTAGGCCAGCAGGCTCTCGAGGGCCTCGGCCTCGAGCTGCCGCAAGGCCAGGCGGCTGTGGGCGGCTATGGCGGCCTGCTGCTCGGCCAGGCTCTCGGCGGAGATGCTGGCCAGGCCGATCAGCAGCAGCGGCGCAGCCTCCAGGCCGGCGAGGGTCGCCAGGGGGGCGCTCCACCAGTCGAGGCGCTCGGGGCTGAGGCTCGAGCCCAGCAGCCACTGGCTCAGGGCGCCCAGCTCGGCCGGGGATCCCTGCACCAGCAGGCCGCGGCGGATCGGTGGCTGGGGCAGGGTGCGCAGGTTCAGCTCGGTGATCAGACCGAGGGAGCCCCAGCTGCCGCAGAACAGGCGCATCAGGTCGTAGCCGGCCACGTTCTTCACCACCCGGCCGCCCGCCTTGGCGGCGGTGCCGTCGGCCCGCAGCAGCGACAGGCCGATCAGCTGGTCGCGGACGGCCAGGTAGCGCTGCCGGTAGCCCCCCGCCAGACCCCGAGCCACCAGCCCCCCGAGGCTGCCGGCGCCGCGCCGTTGGCTGCCCCAGGGCCGATCCACCGCCAGCCACTGGCGATGGGGGGCGAGGGCCTCCTGCACCTCCAGCAGCGGCGTACCGGCCCGCACGCTGATCGTGAAGTCGCCGGGCTTGTGTTCGATGATGCCCCGCAGCCGGGCGCAACTGACCGGGGTGCAGTCCTGGAGCGGCGCGCCCCAGTCGAGACGGCTACCGAGACCGCAGGGCACCCAGGCCGTTCCCTGCCGGTGCAACTGCCGCACCAGATCCTGCAGGTCGTTGGCATCGGGAGTGATCACGCCACGATGGTGCCATGCAACAGGTGGAGCCCGCGGGCCCGGCCGCCCCTGAACCGGCCCTCAAGATCGTCGTAATCGATGACGACCCCACCGGCTCCCAGACCGTGCATGGCTGCCCGCTGCTGCTGCACTGGGATCCTGCCAGTCTGGCCCTGGCGCTGCGGCAACCCTCGCCGCTGCTGTTCCTGCTGGCCAACACCCGGGCCCTGGCGCCCCCCGAGGCGCGCCAGCGGGTGCGGGAGATCTGCCGGGCCCTGGCCCCGGCCCTGGCGGCGGCCCAGGCCGAGGGGGTGATCGATCGCTGGCTGGTGGTGAGCCGTGGCGATTCCACCCTGCGGGGCCATTTCCCCCTGGAGGTGGAGGTGATCAACGAGGAACTGGGCCCGTTCGAGGCCACGTTTCTGGTGCCGGCCTTCCTGGAGGGGGGGCGCACCACCGTGGCGGGGATCCATCGCCTGCACGGCCAGCCGGTGCATGAGACCGCCTTCGCCCGCGATGGCCTGTTCGGCTTTGGCAGCAGCCATCTGCCGGACTGGGTGGCGGAGAAGACTGGCGGGCGCATCCCGGCCACCGCGGTGCAGGGCCTTTCCCTGGCGGAGTTGGAGGGGCCGGTCCTGGCCCTTTGCCAGCGTCTGGAGGGCCTGGCCGGTAACGGAATCGTGGCGGTGGATGCCACCGAACCCCGCCATCTCAGTGCCCTGGCGGCGGCCGTGCGCGCCCTGCAGGTTGGCCAGGCCGGCCCACCGCGTCGCTTCCTGTTTCAGAGCGCCGCCGGGCTGATCGCCGCCCTGGCCGATCTGCCCCCCCAGCCCCGCGATCGGACGGCCCTGGCGGCGCTGCGGCGCCGGGGGGCGGATGGGCCCCTGCCGGGACTGGTGCTGGTGGGCTCCCATGTGCCGCTGGCGGATCGCCAGCTCGAGCGTTTGCTGGCCGGGGAGCGCTGCGGCGGTGTCGAAGTGGCGGTGGCCAAGGTGCAGCGGCTGCTGGAGGGACCGGCGCCCGAGCAGCTGCTGGCCTCGCTGGAGAGCACCTGGCTGGAGCAGCTGCGCCAGCTGCTGACGGCGGGTCGCACGCCGGTGCTGTTCACCAGCCGTGGCGAGCTCCGCTGCCGCGATGGGGCCGAGCGCCGGCGGCTGGGGCAGGTGTTGGCGGCCAGCCAGGCCCGGGTGGTGGCGGCCCTGGCGCCGCAGCTGGGCTACGTGATCAGCAAGGGGGGCATCACCACCCACACCCTGCTGGCCGATGGCTTCGAGCTGGCGGCGGTGCGGCTCCAGGGCCAGCTGCTGCCGGGGTTGTCGCTGGTGCTGGCCGATCTGCCGGCCCAGCGGCCAGGCGCAACGGAGGCTGCCCTGCCGGTGCTTACCTTTCCGGGCAATCTCGGCGATGACGACACCCTGCGATCGGCCTGGCGCTGCATGGAAGCCGAGGTGCCGCCGGATTGTTGATCGGCGGCACCTCGGCGGCGAGGACTTTGTCCTGGGCAGGAGGCCCGGACTCAGCCCCCCGCGAAGCTGCGGGCCAGCAGTTGCACGGGGTGCTGGACCGGGATTGGCCGGGGGGTGGATTCCATGTGTTGGCGGATCTGCAGGCTGCAGCCGATGTTGGCGCTGACGGCGATGTCGGCGCCGGTCTCGGTCAGATCCGTGGCCTTGAGGCGCCCCAGCTCGGCGGCCTCCTGGGGCTGCACCAGGTTGTAGATGCCGGCACTGCCGCAGCAGACACCCGCCTCCACCGCTTCGACGAGCTGCACGTGGGGGATGCGGCGCAGCAGTTGGCGGGGCTGGTCGCGGATGCCCTGGCCGTGGAGCATGTGGCAGGCGTCGTGGTACGCCAGCCGCAGCGGGCGCTCGGCACTGGCCGCGGCGCCGTCTTCATGGCGCAGGGGCTGGAGCGCCTGCACGAAATCCTCCGCCAGGCCGACCCGATCCAGGAACTCCTGGATGTCGGCCACCTGGGCGGCGAAGTCGGCCGGGCTTGCCGTGCCGACGGTGGCGTCGGCCTCGGATTTGCTGTGGGCTGCCTCCGGCGTGGAGCCCGAAGCGGGCTGTGGTTCCGGCGATTTCAGAATCTCGCCGTAGTGCTTGAGGGTGTGGCCGCAGCCGGAGGCCGCCACCAGGATCGCGTCCAGGGGTTCGGGGCCGGCGGCCCTGCCGGGGCCGATCACCGCCTCGAAGCGCGCGATCAGGTCCCAGGCCAGCTCCCGGGTCTGCTCCAGCTCGCCCTGGTGATGGGTGACGGCGCCGCAGCACTGCTGGGCCGGTGGGATCACCACCTCGATGCCGTTGGCGCTCAGCACCTCGACGGCGGCGGCGTTGACGGCCGGATCGAACAGGCGCTGCACACAGCCCAGCACCAGGCCCACCCGGTAGCGCCGGGGTCCGCGGGCGCTCACCAGCACCGGCAGGGAATCGCTGAAGCTCTCGGCGTCCAGGGGCGGCAGCAGCCGCTCCATCGCCTCGATCTGGGGGCCGAACAGGCGGGTGAGGCCGCTGCGGCGGGCCAGGGCCTGCAGGGGGGTGCCGGCGTAGGCGCGCAGGGGTGTCAGCAGGGCCCGCAGTCGCTGGGGATAGGGCAACAGGGCGAACAGGGCCTGGCGAAAGGCCCGCTGGGCGGGGCTGCGCAGCTCGGGCGCGTTGAGCTGGGGGCGGGTGGCCTCGATCAGCTCGTCGTAGCGGACGCCGGAGGGGCAGGCGGTGACACAGGCAAAGCAGCCCAGGCAGCTGTCGAAATGGCCGGCCACGGTGGCATCGAGCTGCAGCTCACCGGCGGCGATCGCCTTGAGGGCGTGGATGCGGCCGCGGGGGGAGTCCATCTCCGTGCCCATCACCCGGTAGCTGGCGCAGGTGGGCAGGCAGAAGCCGCAGTGCACACAGGGATCGAGCAGACCCATTGGCGCATCGGCTTCGGCCGCGTCGGGAGGGCCTGGAAGGTCTTGGGTCGCCGGGCTCATGGAGTGCTGTGTTCTCGGTCAGTCTGCCGCGGTCGCCTGCCGCCCGGGCTTCAGCCGCCGAAGTGGCGCACCACGGCCTCGGCGAAGCCGGAGCAGCTCACCGGTTCCACCCGCGGTTCCATCAGGCGGGCCAGGTCGTAGGTGACTTCGCCGTTGGCGATGGCGGCGCTGAGGCCGGCGGTGATCAGATCCGCCGCCTCCTGCCAACCCATGTACTCAAGCATCATCACGCCGGAGAGAATCACCGAGCCGGGATTGATGCGATCGAGGCCGGCGTGCTTGGGCGCGGTGCCGTGGGTGGCCTCGAAGATGGCGGCGTTGTCGCCGATGTTGGCACCGGGGGCCATGCCCAGGCCGCCCACCACGGCAGCGGCGGCATCGGAGATGTAGTCGCCGTTGAGGTTCAAGGTGGCGAGCACCGAGTAATCGGCTGGGCGGGTCTGGATCTGCTGGAAGATGCTGTCGGCGATGCGGTCATCGACCAGCACCTTGTGCTTCCACTGGCCGTTGCCGTGGCTGGCGCCGATGGCATCGATCACGCCCTGGACCTCCGCATCGACGGCGGCTTTTTTCTCGGGCGTGAGGCTGTCGTAGCCGGGCTCAATCAGGCGGGCATTGGCCTCAATGCTCAGGCCAGGATTCTCCTCGAGGTTGCCGAGGATCCAGCTCTCGCGTTCGGTGATGCAATCGTTCCGGAATTCGCTGGTGGCCAGCTCATAGCCCCAGTCGCGGAAGGCCCCTTCCGTGAACTTCATGATGTTGCCCTTGTGCACCAGGGTCACGTGGCGCTTGTCACCCTCCAGTTTGAGGGCGTGCTGGATCGCCTTGCGGATGTGACGCTGACTGCCGTGCTTGCTGACCGGCTTGATGCCGATGCCCGAGCCTTCGGGGATGCGGCGTTTGCCGAGTTTGCCGTTGGCGGGAATCACCACATCATTGAGGTGCTGGATCAGCTCCAGGCAGACCGGATCGCTGGCCTCCCACTCGATGCCCATGTAGATGTCTTCGGTGTTCTCCCGATAGACGATCACGTCCAGATCCTGGGGGCGTTTGTGGGGGCTGGGGGTGCCTTCGTAATAGCGGCAGGGCCGTACACAGCAATACAGATCGAAGATCTGGCGCAGGGCCACATTCAGCGAGCGGATACCGCCGCCGATCGGCGTGGTCAGCGGGCCCTTGATCGCCACGCCATAGGTCTCGATCGCGGTGAGGGTGTCCTGGGGCAGGTACTGGTAGGTGCCATAGAGCTCGCAGGCCTCATCGCCGGCGTAGACCTTGAACCACTCGATCCGGCGCTCGCCGCCGTAGGCCTTGGCCACCGCCGCATCCAGGACCCGCTGGGTGGCGGGCCAGATGTCCACGCCGGTGCCATCGCCGCGAATGAAGGGGATGATCGGATCGTGGGGCACGATCGGTTGGCCGTTCTCAAAGCGGATCGCTGTGCCGCTGCTGGGGTCGGTGAGCTTGTCGTAGGTGGCCATGCGGGGCGTCCGTTGCTGGCTGCGAGCCTATGCCTGGAGGTGTCTGCGGAAGGTTTGTGGTGATCGGCACGGCGGTAGCTCGCTGTGCTGAGATCTCCGATTCAATTGCCGAAGCCTGGGCTCAGACCACGGCCCGGGTCAGCTGAAGGATGCGGGTGAAGACCACGGCATACAGCGCCACCAGCATCCCGAGATAGGTCAGCACCAGCACGCGGCCGGCACGGCTGACGCCCACGACCGTGGGTTGTTTGCTCTTGCTCAGCAGGTTGTTGATCGAGGTGTGGTAATAATCAAAACTTGTGATGCTTTTGTTGGGATCGGCATCGCAGAGCTTGATGACCAAGCCAGGTTGGCTCCGGCCCACCAAGTCCACCCGCTGGAAGATCCAGCCCCAGGTGATCACGAAATAGGGCAAATACAGGATGATCTGGCCGAGCAGCACGCCGGGCGCCACTTTTGATCCCACGAAGACCAGGCCGTTGATGGTCAGAAACTCCAGCAGCAGCCTGATCGAAAACCACAGTCCGGGCCCATCAAAGCTCCAGCGGGGCAGCGGCAGCCCCCGCCCCAGCAGCACCGCTATGGTCGTCAGCCACACGCCGAAGATCACCATGGCCACAGGGTGCACCTGGTTGGCCAGCAGCAGGGACCAGTCCACCAGGCGTCCGGCTTCTGTGCCTCCCATGCGGCCGATGTCGTCGCCGGCGGCGCGGCGCAGCATCTCGGCATTGCTGATCTGCAGCAGGTAGAGCAGGATCAACACAGCTAATTCCCTGGATTGGGCGCGGCGCTCTGCAGGAGTGATCACGATGGCGATGAAATGCAGCGGGGGCCTTGGTTGACGAGGCCGG
Organism: Synechococcaceae cyanobacterium ELA739; assembly: GCA_037127935.1. Taxonomy (GTDB): domain Bacteria; phylum Cyanobacteriota; class Cyanobacteriia; order PCC-6307; family Cyanobiaceae; genus Cyanobium. The sequence goes on along the minus strand of JBAXXM010000005.1, from coordinate 159,150 downwards.
CACTCGTCCTCATCGGCGCCGCCGAGGTTAGGCTGCAGTAGGCGCTTTTGGGCACCGAAGCAAGAGTCGCTCCAAGGCTTGGTCTGGCCGATTGGGAGAGTTGGCTTTTGGGGCTGGCTCCTCTCACGCTTGTTCGCAACTGCCGATTGGGGCTGCGAATCTGGGCCAGGGCCCCCAGGATGGGGCGCATGAATGCCGCCGAACAGGCCCGATCCCTTGAGCTGGCCCAGGCCATTGCCTCGGCGGCCAGCCTGTTTCGCGAGTCGTTCCCCGATGCCCGGGCCAATCTCAACCCCTGGCGCGACGACCCTTTGACCCGGGCCTACGGCGAGTGGGAGACCCTGGATTTCTCGTTCCATTTCCCCGGTTGGAGCCCCCGCATCCAGTGCCGCTCCGTGCTGGTGCAGTTGCGCCTGGCGCTGCCTCCCGGTGCCGCTGCGCTGGCGGTGGTCCGCCGGCCCCCGCTGCTGGGGGTGACCCTCAGGGGCCTCACCTATGAGCGTGAACGTTGGACGTTGGCCACTGTGGGCGATTGGCGCGCCAGTGGTTCCCATCCGCCCACGGCGGCCGTGGAGCAGAAGATGCGTGAGTTCTGCCGTCAGTTGTTCGAGTTGTTCGAGTCCCCGGCCGAGGAGCGCGATGGCGGCACCCCTTCGGGCCCGTCCGCCCAGGCCGCCTGAAGATGGTGTTGTTCAGGAGAGTCTTCCGATGACCCAGGTCCGTCACCTCTTGAACCGGGGCCTGCTGGCCGCCGCGGTGCTGCTGGCCGCGGCCGGTTGCCAGCGGGTCCCCGGATCCGGGGCGGCCGGCGGCCACCGCCAGCTGGAGTTCGTGTTGGTTGCCGGCCAGCCCGAGGGCCTGCTGTTCACCCTGCCTCGTGGCTTCAAGATCCAGCCCGGCGAGCAGCGGTTCCAGGGGGCCTTTGTTAAGAGCTACCGGCCGGCCTCCGACCGTGGCGAGCTGCCGAGCCAGGCCCTCTCCGCCATCGTCAGGCCGCTCTCGGCGATGCCCCCCCGGGTCGCCAGCCTGCCGCCGGACCGGCTGGTGCTGGCCATGGCCATGAGCCTGCGGCAGCGGGTCTGCCCCAGCAGTTTCACCGCCAACCCGATCGGGCCGTTGGCCGGCGTGGTGCAGCCGAGTTTTGCGGCCGTTGCGGCCTGCGGGCAGACCCCCCGGGGAGGATCGGAAGCCACCTTGATCGTGGCCGTGCATGGCCGGGGCGATCTGTTCCAGCTGACCTGGATGGAGCGGGGGCCAGCCAGCCAGGGGGCGCCCCGCATCGATCTCCCCCGCTGGAAGCAGCGCCTGCAGGGGCTGGGCCCCCTGCGCCTCTGTGCGCCGGTTGCCGCTGGCGGGCCTGATCCCGCCTGCAGCATCGATGTGATCAGCAGCCACTCCTGAGCCGCAGGCCCCGCCGCGAGCCGGGACAGCCGGCCGCGTAACCCTTCGCAATCTTGTCGCCGTTGCTGCGAATCCGGCCTCTACGTTGGGTCGTCTGCCCGTGCCATCTCGAGGACCGATGCCTGTCGCCCTGGCTTCCCAGCTGCGTGAGGGAACGAAGAAAGCCCACACCATGGCCGAAAACACCGGCTTCGTGAGCTGCTTCCTCAAGGGGGTGGTTGACAAGGTGAGCTATCGCACCCTGGTAGCAGATCTCTGGTTCGTGTACAGCGCCATGGAGGAGGAGATCGGCCGGCTCGCCGACCATCCCGTGGTGGGCCCGATCCATGCACCAGCCCTCAACCGGCGTGAATCGCTGGAGCAGGATCTGGCCTTTTATTTCGGTGGGGACTGGCGCCAGCTGATCCGGGCGACCCCCGGCGCCCAGGCCTATGTGGCCCGCATCCGCCGCGTGGCCAAGGACGCTCCTGAACTGTTGGTGGGCCATCACTACACCCGCTACATCGGTGACCTTTCCGGCGGTCAGATCCTCAAGAACATCGCCCAGAAAGCGATGAACCTCGGTGAGCACGACGGCCTGCGCTTTTACGAGTTCGACGCCATTGCCGATGAGAAGGCCTTCAAGGCCAACTATCGCCTCACCCTCGATTCCCTGCCGATCGATCAGCCCATGGCCGATCGCATCGTCGAGGAGGCGAACCAGGCCTTCCACTGCAACATGCTGATGTTCCAGGAGTTAGAGGGCAATCTGATCGCCGCCATCGGCAAGGTGCTCTTTGGCTTCCTCACCCGCCGCCAGCGGGCCGGCAGCACCGAGGCTGTCGCCGCCTGAGCTTGCGCCCCGTCCGTTTCCTCGTTCCCGGCACCAGTGGACGTTTCCGCTGCGGAGGACTGCTGGTGGAGTTGCAGTGCGCCCGGCTGGTGGGTTCCCTGCGTCATGCCGAGGTGGTCACCTACCGCCAGCGCCAGGAGGGCCATCCCTTTCTTGATGATCTGCTCAGGAGTGAGCCGGCACCGGGCCCCGCTCTGTGGATCGTCAGCTGGGGCTTTGATGTGCCCTGGCTGCTGCGCCGCCTGCGCGGTCGACCGGCGGCTTATCACGCCCACAGCAGTGGCTACGGCTTCGATCTGCCGGCCGGGGTGCCGGTGCTGGCGGTGAGCCGCAACACCCTGGGCTACTGGGGTGACCGGGCACCCCGCAATCCCCTGTTTCTGGTGCCCAATGCCCTGGAAGCGATGTGGTTCGAGCGGGGCGCCCGCGGTGACGGCCAGCAGCTGCGCCGCCCGATTGACGTGCTGGTGCAGCAGCGCAAGAGCAGCCGCTATGTGCTGGAGCAGCTGGTGCCGGCCCTGCGGCGGCGGGGGCTGAGCGTGGAGGTGCAGAAGGGCTGGGTGGAGGACCTGGTGGGCCTGTTCAACAGCGCCACGGTGGTGCTGTATGACTCGGCGGATTACTGGCGGGCCTGCGGCGTGACCGAGGGTTTCGGTCTGCCGCCGATTGAGGCCCTGGCCTGCGGTTGTGTGGTGTTCAGCAGCCTCAACCACGCCCTCGCCGACAGCCTCGATCCCGGCCTGGTCGGCCATCAGATCGGCTTCGGCAGCCTGGAGAGCGATCTCGACCGCATCGCCGCGGCCGTGGCCCAGCCCCGGGCCTGGCAACCGCCGGCCAGCCGCCTGACGCCGCTGCTGGAATCCTGCTCGGAGCCGGTGCTGCTGGAGCGCTGGCGGGCTGCCCTGGAGACCCTGGATGGCCACTGGGATCGCTGGTTCGGCCTCGGTGTGGTGCCCCTGCGGCGGCGACCCACCTGGCGCATCCGGCTGGATCAGGCGCTGGGGAAGCTGCGGCATCGCCTGGGAGTGCGGCTGCCGCGCTGGCCCGCAGCGGGCTGATTCGGGGGACCGGCGCCATAACCTGATTTTGGACTGATGAGTCAGCCAGGCTCTTGAATCTGCTCTCCAAGAGCCGAACCTACCGACAGCTCAGCGCTCTGATGGCCTATCTGCCGCCAGAGCGCCTGAGCCAGCTCAACTGGGTTGTGGCGGCTTCCATCATCCCCGGGTTTGTCGACCTGGCCTCCGTGGCCGTGATTGCCAGGCTGATGAGCGCCCTTGTGGGCGGGCACATGGAAGACCGGCTGCCCGGTGTGAAGGTGTTCGGGGGCGACTCGGTGGATCAGAGCCTTTGGCTGATCGTCATCTTCGCCCTGTTGTCCTGGATTGCCTCGTTCGGCAAGTTTGGGCTTCAGTTTCTGCAGCAGCGATTGACGGCACGGGTGTGGATCGATCTCTCCAACCAGATCCATGCCAATGTTTTGGCTCAGGGTTATGAATATCACCTGACCAAGAGCACGGCCAAGTTGTCGACGCTGGTGTTGAGTCATATCAAGAAGACTTCGAATTCGGTTGTCAATCCATTGTTAAAAATGGTCGGCAGCATTTTCTCCATCGTGCTGCTTTCGATGGGAATTCTTGTGATCGGCCGCTTGTCAGCAGTGGTGCTGATCAGCAGCCTGGTCATCTCTTATTTGGTCATCTCCCAGCTCATTACTCCTTATCTGCGTCACGCCTCCAGGCAGAAGCTGCGCCTGGAATCGCGGGCCACCCATATTCTGCTTGAATCCCTGAGTTCGATTCGCGACATCAAGCTCACGGCTTCCGAAGACCATTTCCGTCATGCGTTCGTTCGCACCGGCGAAAAGGCCAAGAGCTACGCCTGGACCACCGAGTTGCTGCCGACCATTCCCCGGGCGCTGATCGAGCCCCTCGGCATCACCCTGATCTTTGCCTTCGGTGCAGTGCCGGCCCTGCTCAGTGGCGATCGCTCCGACATTCGGGCGATTCTTCCCTTCCTGGCCTCCCTGGCCGTGGCGGCACTGCGCCTGACTCCGCCGCTGCAGGATTTCTTCTCCTCGATGAACCAGTTGCGCGGTGGTTTGCCTGTGATTGACACCACGCTCGAGTATCTCCGCTTGCCCGCCCGCCGGCCTGCTCTTGGCGATCCCGGGGTCCCCAGTCCCCAGGGGGTCTTCCCAAGCCGCTCCATTGGCCTGCGCGATGTCTGGTATTCCTATCCGGGTTCTGAGGAACCGGTGCTGCGCGGTGTCGATCTGACGATTCCCGTGGGCTCCCGCGTGGCTTTTGTCGGCTCCACCGGCAGTGGCAAAACCACCACGGCCCAGATCCTGCTGTCCCTGCTGGATCCCAGCCGCGGTTCCCTCACCCTCGATGGCATTCCGGTCTCCGATCTGGACGTGCCTGCCTGGCAGGCCTGCTGCTCCCAGGTGCCGCAGTTCATCAATCTGCTCGATGCCAGCGTGCTGGAGAACGTGGCCTTCGGCAAAAACGAGGAGGACGTCGAGCAGGACGAGGTCTGGATGGCCTTGGAGGCGGCCCAGCTTGATGAGTTCGTCAGTGAACTCCCCTATGGACTGCATACGCCGATCGGCGAGAACGGTTTGCAGCTCTCAGGTGGTCAGCGGCAGCGTCTGGCCCTGGCCCGTTCGTTCTACCGCCGCTCCCAGTTCCTGTTGCTGGATGAAGCCACCAGTGCCCTCGACAACCGCACGGAAAACGAGATCATTCAGGCCCTGGAAGTGATCGGTCGCCGCTGCACAACCGTGGTGATTGCCCATCGCCTTTCCACGGTGATGCGCTGTGATCGTATTTATGAGTTTGAGCGTGGCCGCATCAAGGCCTTCGGTACCTTCGAAGAACTGCAACGCCATTCCGAGACTTTCCACGATCTTGCTTCCCTGGAGAGACGGTTGGTCAATTGATAGCCGATCTGCCGTAGCAACAGCCTTCAGGTAAGTTGAACCTTTGCAGGAGGATTTAAAGAACAGGCGGGGCACAGATCGCCTTCGTCTATGCTCCCAGGAACCTTGAACCCATGTGTCTTGTCATGTCCCTGATTCTGGTGGCAGGCCCCTGCGTCATCGAGAGCCGAGATCTTGTTTTTGAGGTGGCGGAGAGGGTCAAGCAGATCACCGATCGTCTCGGGGTCGACTACATCTTCAAGGCCAGTTTCGATAAGGCCAATCGCAGTTCGGGTCATTCCTTCCGCGGCCCCGGTGTCCGCGATGGCCTGGCCCTGCTGGCGGAAGTGAAGCAGCGCTACGGCCTGCGCCTGCTCACTGACATCCACGAAAGCCATCAGGCGGCCCCGGTGGCCGAGGTGGTGGATGTGCTGCAGATTCCCGCCTTCCTCTGCCGTCAGAGTGATTTGCTGCTGGCCGCCGTCGAGGCGACCGCCGGCACCGACAAAGTTATTAACGTCAAAAAGGGTCAGTTTCTGGCTCCCTGGGACATGGGACAGGTGGTGAAGAAGCTGCGCGATGCCGGCGCCCAAAACGTCTGGTTGACCGAGCGGGGCAGCAGCTTCGGGTACAACACCCTGGTGGTCGATTACCGCAGCCTGCCCCAGCTTCGTGATCTGGGCTGCCCTGTGATCTTTGATGCCACCCACTCGGTGCAGCAGCCGGGTGGCCTCGGCACCACCACCGGTGGGCAGCGCGAGTTTGTCGCCCCCCTGGCCCGGGCCGCCGTGGCGGTGGGGGTGGATGGCCTGTTCATGGAGGTGCATCCTGACCCCGACAAGGCCCTGAGCGATGGGCCGAACATGGTGCCCCTGCATCGCCTTGAGGCCCTGCTGGAACAACTGCTGGCGATCCGGGCGACTCTGGAGCCGGGTGTGGCCGTCAGCAGCCTCTGAAGCCGTTTCTCCTCCGCGCTGCCGCCATCGTGATCGAGCCGTCGTGATTCAGTCGTTGTATCGGATCTGGCGCCATGGCAGGGGCTATCGCCGTTGCCGCACGCGCCTGGCAGCGCTCCATCTGCTGGTGCTTGACGTCGATGGCGTGCTCACCGATGGGGGGCTCTGGACGACCGAATCCGGCGAGGTGATCAAGCGCTTCGATGTACGGGATGGCCTCGGCATCCGTCTGCTGCAACAGGCCGGCATCGAGGTGGCCTGGTTGAGCGGCGGCAAGAGCGGCGCCACCGAGCAGCGGGCCCGCTACCTGGGCATTCGCCATGTGCTCACCGGCGTCAAGGACAAGCCGGTGGCGCTGGCCCGGCTGCAGGAAAGCCTGGGGGTTGCGGCGACCTGCAGCGCCTTTGTCGGCGATGACCTCAATGATCTGGCGGTGCGCCCGGCGGTGGGCCTGCTGATTGCCACCGCCGATGCGGTGCAGCCCCTGCGGCGCCGTGCCGACTGGGTGCTGGATCGCAACGGTGGCGATGGGGCCGTCAGGCGTCTGGCCGAGGAGCTGCTGCGGGCGCGGGGGGATTGGCAGCGGCTGAGCGAGCAGGGCTGGCGGGATCGCAATGACTGACATGCTTTTCAACAGACCGACCTCCAGCCAGCAGGAGCTGCGATGACAAACGCCAAGCCGGGTCTGAAGGGCCGCTTGGGCCAGGGTTTGCGCGGGGCCATCCGCGCCGGTCGGGTGCCGCTGCTGTCGCGCCTGGCAGGTTTCGATCGCGATCAGTGGATGGCCCTGGCCGCCTATCGCGGCCTGGTGCAGCAGGCCTTCGAGCTGCGTCCCTTCGCCCCCCGGGTGAGCTCCGTGCTCTGGGACCAGGGCGCGTTCCATCGCTCCGGGGATTGCAGAGCGTTTTTCAGCCCAGGGCGTCGCGAGCCGGAGGACTCCTCCCATCACTACGGGCATGACATCCAGATCAAGCGTCATGCCGGTCTTCCCCTGATCGGCTCGCCCCTGTTCTGGTTGCTGGAGCATGGGCTCAAGGTCAGCCGCAGCGCCACGTTTGAGAGTCCGCGGAGTTGGAGCCGCGGCTATCTCTGCATGGGGCCCCGCAGGGCGCTCTGGCTGCAGGAGCGTTTCGGTCGGCCCGCCGAGGCGATCGGCCCCTGGATCGCTTACGCCCAGCCCCTGCTGACCGCGGCGGAGATCGCTGGTCTGCGGCAGCAGCTCGGCCCCACCCTGCTGGTGGTGCTGGCCCACAGCTGGGACCGGGTGGAGCGCCGCATGGATCAGCGGGCCTGCATCGAGGCTGTGGCCCAGCAAGCCGCCCGTGGTGGTTATCGCTCGGTGATCTGGCTGCGGCACTGGAAGGATCCCGCGTTGCAGGATCTGCCGCCGGGCTGGATCGTGGCCTGCAACGGCCATCGTTCCAATCCCTGGTTCCTCGATGCCATGCGCACCCTGCTCGAGCTCAGTGACGGCCTGGTCAGCAATGCCTTCGGCACCCATCTGGGCTATGGTGTGGCCCTGGGCAAGCGTCTGCACTGGCTGCCGGTGGCGGCCGAACAGGATCTCTCCGGCCTCAGCGCTGCCAAGGCCGAGGAGGAGGCGGCTGAGTGGAGCGAGCGCCAGCGGCTCAGCGCCGAGCTGACGAGCCGGTTGGCGTTGGCCGATGACGGATTAGCGATGGAAGCCGTGCGGGAGCTGCTTGATCCCTATTGGGGGTTTGACTGTTGGCGGCCGGCGGGGGAGCTCAACGATCTGCTGACTGAGGGTCCGGCGACGGCTCCTTCGGCGACCAGCCCCGTCTGAGGCCTTCGCCACGATCCCGCCGCTGCGATGCTCTCCTTGTGATCCCTGCGATCCTGCCTTTCCCCACGGTTGCCCCGTTTCGGATCGATCAGGTCACGGCCGCTCCGGTGTTGATGCTGGCACTGCTCTGTGGCCAGCTGCTGATCGCCGCCCTGATGAGCTGGGCTGCCCTCCGCGAGCGCCCCAGGCTCTGGAGTGGCCTTGGCTTGCTGTTGCTGGCGCTGGTGGCCCTGTTCTTCACCCTCGGCAGCTGGGGTAACAGCGACACCACCAAACTCAGCCATTACCTGTCCTTTGATCTGTCCCGGGTGCAGGGAGAACCCTTCTGGGTTTTGTTGGCCCCCTTGGTGGTGCGTCTGCCCTACCGGATGGCGCTGGTGCATGGTCTTGTGGTGGCCGGCTATGCCGCCGCACCGCTGCTGTTGGCCCACCTTTGGCGGGTTCGGGCCTGGGGGGGCTGGTGGAGCTTGCTGATCGTCTGCAGTCCGCTGCTGCGCAACTTTCTGCAGAACGGCGTCAGCCGCCAGGCCCTGATGACCCTTCTGCTGCTGCCCTTGCTGCTGTGGGCGTCTCACTTGGCCAGGATCAGGCGCGCCCCCCTGGCCCTGGCCACGGGCCTGGCCGCCACGGTACACACCACCTTTCCGCTGACCCTGGTTCTGGCCGTGGTGCCGTGGCTGCTGGCGGTCCGTTCGGTGTTGCGCCTGCACTGGCGGATGGTGGTGCCCGTCGTGGTCGCCCTGGGGCTGCTGGTGCTCCTGGTGGCACCCCAGGCCCTGGAGAAGTTGCGGGTCTACAGCACCCAGGAGCGTTATTTCCCTACCTATGCCTTGCGGCCTGAGGTGATCCGGCTCCAGCTGGCCATGGCCCTGGGGGTGCTGCTGGCGTGCTGGCGACGGAGTTTGGGCTGGAGGGAGTTGCTGACTTGCGATCGCAGCCGCTCCCTGGCGTTCTTTGCCCTGCTCTTCTGGTTGCTGCAGCAATCCCTGCACTGGCAACTGATGGCACCAATCACCAGCCGTCTGGTGGATCCGGTTGGCCTGTACCTGTTGATCCTCTGGCTCGGCTGGTTGCAGCGACAGCGTTGCTGCTGGGCTGCGGCGCCGGCCTTGGTGGTAACGCTCCACTACTGGCTGGTGTTGCGCCTCCTGGGCTCGTTCACCCTGGATTGCGGCAGCAACGACGAGTTTTTGTGCATTCCCGATCGCTGGCCCTGGCAGGTGCGCTACTGAGCGCCCGCGGCCCTGGTCTGGCTGGACCCGGTGAGCAGGGCCATGCGGGCCACCCGCAGGCAGCGATGCAGGAACTCCAGCGGCTGGCGGCGGTAGAGGGGGTTGTGGCGCCAGAGGGGGGCGAGCCCCAGCCAGCTCACTTCGGCGCCGGTGAGTTGGCGCACGCCGTAGAGCGCTGAGGTGAGCCCCGCCACGACGATGCGCCCGCCCGCCCGCCGTTCCTGCAGCAACTGGACCATCACCTCCAGGCTCACGGCCGAGCGCACCGGACCGGCCAGCCAGGGCAGCTCGATGCTGCCGAAGCTGCCGTCGATCGGCGCCTTGGGATGGTCGAGCAGCAGCAGCCGGTCACGGGAGGGATCGAAGCCGTACTGGCGTTGCAGTTGGCGCTGCCAGCTCACCAGCACGGCGAAGGGAATGTGGCGACCGCTGAATTGGTGGGCGAGGTTGGGAACTGAGCAGATCCAGAGGGGACGCTGGGGGGCCGTGGCGGTCAGGCAGTAAGCCAGGACCTCCTGGGCTGCGGCGCGCTGGCTGTCTACCAGCAGCTCAAACAGCCGGGCGCGGCAGGCCAGGGGGGGCTGGAGCGGCGCCTGGGGCGGCCTGTGCCAGAGGGGCTGCGGGCCGCTGATCACGTAGCGCACCCGACGGCCCGGTTCGGCGATCGGCCGGTTCAGCAGGCTGGGCAGGATCGCCCGCAGCTCCCGGGCGCAGCGGTAGTAGACCCCTAGGCCATCGCCGCAGACCAGCAGCTGGCGAATCGAGGGCAGCCCCAGGGCCTGGCGTTGCCCCTGCTGCCACTGGTTGTTGAGGCAGAGCAGGTCCCAGGGCTCACCGCCGGTCTCGGGTGCCTGGGACAGCAGTTCGATGGCGCCGAAGCACGCAGGCCCCTGGAGACGCAGCAGCTGCAGCCAGCGCTCGATCGCCGCTTCCATGGCCGCCAGGCCGCCAGGGTCGTTGCGGATGACACCGGTGAGCCAGATGCCGATGCTGGGCGGCGCCCCAGGGCCGCTGCCGTTGGGGCCGGCGGCCCTGGCCGCCACCTCAGGCACCGCCGCAATCACGGCCAGTTGGTGCACCAGGTGGATCAGGCCACCGGTGGCCACCAGGATCCGCAGGGGCCTTGCCGCCGGGGCGCTCGCCGCAGCAGGGGGCGATGGGAGGCTCATGGCTGCAGCGGTTCGATCGGCGCCAGCCGCGGATCGAGGATCTTGGGACCCATGCCCTCGAACTTGACGGCGATCGAGATCTTCTCGCCGCTGCCGAACAGGTGGGTGATCTGCCCCTCGCCGAAGCTGGCATGGCGCAGGCGGTCGCCCACCGCCCAGGTGCGGCTGCCGCTGCGGCGGCGCACGGCGTTGCTGGGGGCACCGGCCTCGCCGCCGCTCTCCACCTGGCGGCTCTCGGGGCGGTCGACCCGGGTCAGGCGTTCGAGGCGCTGCTCGCGGCGGATCGCGGCACCACCGCTGTGGGGGATGTCGCCCTGCAGCAGTTCGCTGGGCAGTTCGGAGAGAAACACCGAAGGCACCGCCGGCTCGCGCATGCCGCCCCAGAGGCGCCGCTCGCAGGCATGGGAGAGGAACAGGCGCTCCTTGGCCCGGGTCAGCCCCACGTAGCAGAGCCGCCGTTCCTCCTCCAGCGAGGCAGGGTCATCGAGGGAGCGGTAGCTGGGGAAGAGCCCCTGCTCCATCCCCACCAGGAACACCACCGGGAACTCCAGGCCCTTGCTGGCGTGCAGGGTCATCAGCGTCACCCGGTCCTGCTCGGTGTCCTTGCTGTCGGCATCGCTGGCCAGGGCCGCCGAGGCCAGGAAATCCTCCAGGGAGCCCTCCTCGTTCTCCTCCTGGTACTGGAGCGCGGCGTTGACCAGTTCGCCCAGGTTGCGGCGCCGGTCCTCGGCTTCATCGGATCCCTCGGCCAGCAGCTCGGCCACGTAGCCGCTCTGCTCCATCACCCGCTGCACCAGCTCCGACGGGGGCGCCTCCTGGGCGCGGCGCTGCAGATCGCAGATCAGCTCGTGGAACTGCAGCAATCCCTTGGCCGAGCGGCCGCCGAGGGAGCGCACCGCCTCGGCGTCGCTGACCACGTCCCAGAGAGGTATTCGCAACTGGTCAGCAACATCGCTGAGCTTCTGGATAGTCGTCTTGCCGATGCCCCGTTTGGGGGTGTTCAGTACTCGTTTCAGACTGACGGTGTCGGCCGGGTTGACCAACAGCTTGAGGTAGGCGAGCACATCCTTGATTTCGCGCCGGTCGTAGAAGCGCAGGCCGCCCACCACCAGGTAGGGGATGCCCCAGCGCACCAGCGATTCCTCCATTGTCCGGCTCTGGGCGTTGGTGCGATACAGCACCGCCATGTCGCCCCAGCGCAGGTCGGGGTGGGCGGCATCGAGCATGCGCATGCGATGCACCACCGCTTCGGCCTCGGCGATTTCGTCGTCGCAGCGGGTCAGGCTGATCGGCTCGCCTTCGCCGCGGGTGGGCCGCAGCACCTTGTCGATCCGCTCGCTGTTGTGGGCGATCAGGGCGTTGGCCGCCTCCAGGATCGTGGCGGTGGAGCGGTAGTTCTCCTCCAGCTTGACCATCGTGCGGGTGGCGTCGTCGGCGGCCCGGTCGCCGAAGTCGTCCTGGAAGCCCATCAGGATCGTGAAGTCGGCGGCGCGGAAGCTGTAGATGCTCTGGTCGGCGTCGCCCACCACGAACACCGAGCGGCCGGTCCAGTCGTCGTAGGTCTCCGGATCCTGGCCGTCGGTGACCAGCAGCTTGATCAGGTCGTACTGGGTGCGGTTGGTGTCCTGGTACTCATCCACCAGCACGTGGCGGAAGCGGCGATGCCAGTAGGCGCGCACCTGGGAGTTCTGGCGAAGCAACTGCACCGGCAGTAGCAGCAGGTCGTCGAAGTCGAGGGCGTTGTTGGCGGCCAGGGCGCGCCGGTAGAGGCGGTAGGCCTCGGCCATCTTGCGATCGCGCAGGCCTTCGGCCTTGGTCTCCATCTCGTCCGGCAGCCAGCCCTGGTTCTTGGCGTTGCTGATCGCCCAGCGCACCTTCTTGGGCTCGAAGCGCTTGGGATCGAGGCCCAGCTCCTGGGTGACGATCTCCTTGACCAGGCTCTGGGCGTCACCCTCGTCGTAGATCGAGAACTGGCGGGTCCAGCTCAGGCCGTCGGGGTCCTTGAACTTGTCGATGTCGAAGCGCAGCAGTCTGGCGAACAGGGCGTGGAAGGTGCCGATCCACAGCTCCTTGATCACCTCCCGGTAGATGCGGCTGCGCAGCTGCTTCTGCTCGATCGGACCCAGGGTGCTCCAGGGCTGGCCGTACTGGCTCTGGGCCAGCTTCTGGGCCAGCAGCAGCTCGAGGCGCTCCTTCATCTCCCGGGCCGCCTTGTTGGTGAAGGTGACCGCCAGCAGTTCACCCGGATCGACGCCGTGGTGGCCGATCAGGTGGGCGATGCGATGGGTCAGGGCGCGGGTCTTGCCGCTGCCGGCACCGGCCACCACCAGCAGGGGCCCGATGTGGTGGTCCACGGCCCGGCGCTGGGCGTCATTGAGGCCGGCGAGGAAGCTCATGGCCGGATGGTATCGAGGCGAGGGCGATCGAGCCGGGACGACATTGCCAGGGGGGGCTGGCATCGGTAGGTTCGCGCTACGCCCACGCCGTGATTTGCCAGCCATGCCCTGGAATCCCCTGCAGCGGCTGGCGCCTGTGGCCCGGATCCCGCGGGGATGGCGGACGCCGGCGAGCGCCGAACGGCTGGAGCGCCAGTTGCCCCTGGTGGCGATGCTGGTGGCGATCACCGGACTGACCTTCTCCAGGCTGTTGGCCGAGGGGCTGGGCGACAGCCTGTACATGTTTGGCCACGAGACCCTGCGGGCGGTCCAGGCCTGGGAAAACTTCGGCCTTTTCGCCTGGGCAGGCTTCTTCCCACTTGGCAGCGATTATCTGTCTGCGGATCATGTGATCTATTCCACCGAGATCTATCAGTCCTATCCGCCTCTTTATCTGCTGATTTATTGGCCCTCCTATCATTTGTTTGGCGAGGCCGGCTTTCATGCCTTCAAGCTTTTCTGGTCCCTTGGCTATGCCGTGGCCATGGGATTGCTGCTCGGTAGCCTGGCGAGCTCATGCTTCACGGCCAGGAAGACAGGTTATCGACAGCTTGTCTTTGTGGCGGCTTATGTGATGGCCATCAGCAATCAGGCGGTTTTGCGCTATGTGCTGATCGATGAGCCTGATTATCTGGGGTTGATCTTGCTTCTGCTCGGTGTCGAGCTTTTGCGCCGCCGCTGGCAGCTGGCCGAGCCCCAGTCTGCAAGACCCTGGGGCTTGTGGTTGGTCTGGTTTCTGGGATCCTGGACCTATCCGATCCTGGGTGCCTTCAGTTTTCTGAGTGTGTATGCCTTGCAGCGCCTACGCCTGTCGGGCTCAATCAGGTCATCGCTTCGCAGTTTGCTGCTCCCACTGGGCCTGGGAATTGCTTTGTATTGGATCCAGCGAATCACGGCCAATCTCTTGAATCCAGCTGGTCTGACTGGCAGCAGTCTGTTCGGTCGCATGGGGCTGACCGCTGACACCTATTCGCACAACAATGGTGTGCTGGATGCCTTGAGTCTGCTGATCTGGCAGAAGTCGGGATCAACGGCATTCACCACCAATGTAGCCCCGTCCCAGGTGCTGGAGCATGCAGGCATCTGGATTTTAGGGGTGATTTTATTTACGATCGCCCTGGCGCATCTGCGCGGTGGTCGTCGTCAACTGCTGCTAATTCTGGCGGCGGCCCAGCTCTGGCTGTTCGTGCCACTCTTGCATCAGTCCCTGGCTATGCATGATTGGATCTATGCGATTCATTTTGTGCCCACGGTGGTGTTCGGTTGGGTGGGGGCCTGTGAATGTTTGCTACCGCAGCGTAAGGGCGAGGTCTTTGCTCCCTGGATGCTGGGATTCATCGCCATGTTGATCTGGTCGATTCAAATCCGCTTTTTTCTCGTCGCCTATTTGCAATAATCCCTGTTCCAGGGTCTCTCGCAACGATCAGTCGTGATCGGGCCCCTGCCAACAGTTTTGAAGGGCTTGCCGATGGTTCGGCGATGAAGGTAAAGACCCGGGAACGGAGAAACACTACGGGTTGTATTCTAGATTCCACGCTGGGTTCCGTTCTGGATGGTTGTGGTCGCCCCAACGCAAATCCCCATCTCCATCTTCATCGGCTACGACCCGCGGGAGCGGGCCGCCACGGCCGTGCTGATCGACAGCCTTTATCAACACAGCAGCCGGCCCCTGGCGATCACGCCGATTGTTACGCCCCAGCTGGAGGCCATGGGGTTGTTTCGGCGCGAGCGGGATCCGAAACAGGCCACGGCCTTCTCGTTCACCCGTTTCCTGGTGCCCCATCTGATGGGCTACAGGGGCTGGGCGATCTTCATGGACTGCGACATGCTCTGCCGGGGTGACATCGCCGAGCTCTGGGCCGAGCGCGACGATCGCTATGCGGTGCAGTGCGTGCAGCATGAGCACAACCCCAATGAGGTGGTGAAGTTCCTAGGCGAGCCCCAGAACCCCTACCCCAAGAAGAACTGGAGTTCCTTGATGTTGCTCAACGGTGAGCGCTGCACGGCGCTCACTCCCGAGTACGTCAACACGGCGACGGGCCTCGAGCTGCATCGATTCCACTGGCTGGCCGGCGACCACGAGATCGGCGCCCTGGACGATCGCTGGAACCATCTGGTGGACGTGCAGGATCCCGCCCGCTCCCGGGGGGCCAGCCTGCTGCACTGGACCCTCGGCGGCCCCTGGTTCCGCGAGCAGGCAACCATGGGCGGCGTGCTGGCGGCGGAGTGGTATCGGGCCCGCGATGACGCGATGAGCCTGTGGGATTGAGCGAGGCAAGCGCCACCCCGACGGCGGGCCTGAGCATCGTGACGGTGTGCATGAACCGTCTGGAGCACCTGTTGGTGACGGCGGAGCGCGTGGCCGCCTGGCCCGGCCATCAGGAGCATCTGATCGTCGACTGGAGCAGTGCGGTGCCGGTCCGGCGTGAGCAGTTGCCTGCGGACCCCAGGATCCGGCTGCTGCGGGTGGGGGGGGAAGTCAGCTGGAACCTCTGCCGCGCCTACAATTTTGCGGTGGCTCGGGCCCGGGGGGACTGGATCTTCAAGCTGGACGCGGATGCCTGGCCGTCGCCAGCTTTTGAGCCGCTGGCGACGGGCCTGTGCCCGTCAGACCAGGGTCAGAGGGATCCCTGTGCCTTCGGCAGCGGTCCTGAGGGACGCAAGGGCCAGTTCCTGATGGCTTGCCAGCTGTTTTGGGCGGTGGGTGGCTTCAACGAGCATCTGATCGGCTACGGCTTCGATGACAAGGATCTGCAGGCGAGGCTGGCGGTCCAGCTGGGCCGGCTCCCGGCGTCGATCCCCGAAGCCTGGATCGGTGTGATCCCCCATTCCGACGCGGAGCGGGCGGGCCAAGGGCGCTCCGGCCGTCTCCACGGGCTGGAGGCGTCGTGGGGACTTGCGGCGATGCGGGCCTCACGGCTCAGCAATCGCCTGCTGGCGGCCCATTGCCCCTGGAGCGGTCGCGCTGGGGGGTCCCGCTACCGGGAGTCCTCGCCGGGACTGTGGCAGGTGCAGCCGACCTCGCTTCCCCGGCTGCCCGTAGAGGTGGCCGAGGAGATTGACCATGCCCGCCGCATGACCTTCTGGGGCTTTTTCCTCGCCGTCCCCGAGGTCTTTCTCGAAGTGCTGCCCTTCAGCCTGTTCCCCGGGGCTCGCCAGGGACGTTGGGACGTGCGCTGGTGGCATCGGCTCTGGTGGTACAGCGGCCGGCGCTTGCTGGAGCTGCCGGTGCTGGCGCTGGCGGCGGGCCGCGAAGCGCTGGTCCGCCATGGCGCCGCCCCGGTCCTGCCTGAGGTCGACCGATGAACGGCCTGAGTGTGGTCACGGTTTGCATGAATCGCCGCGAGCATTTGTTGCGTTCGGCGGCGCTGGTGGCCGCCTGGATCCACCACAGCGAGCATCTGATCGTCGACTGGAGCAGCAACGAGCCGCTGAGGCGCGAGGACCTGCCCGCTGATCCCCGGGTGCGGTTGGTGCGGGTGGAGGGGGAGCGGCGCTGGAATCCCTCGCGGGCTTACAACTTCGCCCTGGCTCAGGCTGGCGGTGACTGGCTGATCCGCATGGATGCTGACTGCTGGCCCACGGCTGTCTTCGATCCCCAAGCGCTGCTGGCGACGATGCCGGTGTGGGTGGGGAGCGGCGGTGAGGGCCGCTATGGCCAGTTCCTGATGGCCCGCGACCGTTTCGCGGTGATCGGTGGTTTCAACGAGTTCATGCGGGGCTGGGGCTTTGAGGACAAGGACCTGCGTGCCCGGCTGGAGATTCAGGCCGGCACTTCGCTGGGGCTGTTGCCGGCCATGGCGATCGGCGTGATCGAACATTCGGACGAGGAGCGCATGGGGCAAGCCCGGGCCGTGGCGGGTCAGGACCTGCGCCGCAGCCTTGGCTTGGCGATGATGCGCTCCTCTCGGCTCGGCAATCGCCTGCTGGCGGCTCACTGCCCCTGGGGGGCGGCGACCCCGGCCTCGCGCTATCGGCCGGAGGGGCCGGATCGCTGGCGGGTGGAACCGGCCAGCGTGCCCCTACCCGCGGCTGAGACCGCCGACGAGATCGACCACGCCCGGCGCATGGCCTTCTGGAGTTGCTTCCTGGCGATTCCGGACGTTCTCCTCGAGGAGCTGCCGATCAAGTTGGTGCCCCCGTCCCGTCATGGTCGCTGGGACGTCCGCTGGTGGCATCGGCTCTGGTGGCACACGGGGCGGCGCCTGTTGCAGCTGCCGGTGATGCTGCTGTCCCTCACCCGCGGCAGCCTGCGCGGGCTGCAAGGGCCCGGATGATTCGCCTGATTCTGGTCGCCAACGGGATCCACCTGGAGGCGGCCCGGCGGCGCCGCGCCGTTCTCGCCGCGACCCGGCGGCGGGGGATCGAGTTGTTGCTGTGGGATCGGGATCGCTGCCGGCTGAGCGCCGCCGATCGCCGGCTCTGGCCCTGGCATTCGGCGATCTCTCCGCTGACGATGGCGGTGCTCGCCGGGCTGGCTCGGCTGGGGCTGGTGCGGGAGCTGGCGATCGCCCACCGCCGTGGCGCCGGCCGTGCCCTGCGCCTGCTGTTGCGCCTGGTGCCGCGGTTGGAGCTGCTGGATGACGGCCTTGATCAGTACCGCGACCAGCCCCGCGCCATCGATCCGTCGCAATTCGCCGCCGGCACGCCCTACTGGCTGTTCTCCGATGCGGCCAGCCATCGGGCGACCTGGTGTGCCCGTTTCGACTGCCTGGAACTGGGACCGCTGTACCAGCCCGATCCGGCGGCTCCGGTCCCGGACGACGGCCCGGCTGCCGAAGCGCAGGGCACCTTGCTCGTTGATGCGCCAGGGCTGGAGCGGCTGCAGGCCCAAGCGGAGCGCCTGAGCCATCCCTGGTGGCTGATCCCCCACCCGGTGCGCTCCAAGCAAGCCTGGCGACTGCCGCTGAAGCCGGCCGATCGGCTATTGGAGGGGCCGCCCGAGCCCTGGATCGCCCGCTTTGAAGGGCTGGTGGTGGTCGGCGAGAGCATGACCCTGCTGGCAGCAGCCCGACTGCGCTTGGCCCGGGGCCGTTGGCTGGTGGTGCTGCCGCAAACCGCCGACCCCAACCTGCAGCGCCTGGCCCGGGCCCTGGTGGCGGCGGACGCCGGCGCGGAGCTGGTCTGAGCGATACCTTCGGGGTGCTTGGCTTGCTGCGATGCCGTTGTCTTCGGGTGCCCGATTTGCTTCCTCCATCCATGGGGCCTCCGGCCGCTGGCTGACTGGCTGGACGATCTCAGCCGCGCGCAATTGGGCCCTGGCGTTTTTGGGTGTGTTCCTGGCGATCCACTGGCAGGAGGTCACGTCGGCGACCTTCGATGTCGACGATTGGGCCTTGATCGGCGAGCGAATCGATCAGTCCCAGCAGTTCCGGCCTGCCTGGAATCTGATCTATCCATGGCTGTTTCAGAATAGTTTTTCGCCCTTCTTTGGCTGGTTGTTGGCGGCTGGTTCTCTCTGTGCGGTGGCGGCGGCCACAGCTGTGTTCTTCCCCCTGATGACACCGGCCTGGGTCTGTCTGCTGGCCTTGGTGGTCAGCCTGCACACCTACATGCTGGATCTGTTCAACTTCAGTTTTGCGATTGGTCTCTACCTGCTGCCGGCGGCCCTTTCGATCTGGGGCGGTGTGCTGATGGCCTATGGCCCCCCTGCTCCCCTGCTGGGCCGTCGATGGTTGGATTGGCTGCTGGGGGTGCTGATGGTGATGGTGGCGATGGGCATCTACCAGCCCACCGGATTCTTCGGCATCGGCCTGTTGGGTTGGCAGGCTCTGGCGATTGCCCTGGATCAGCGCCATTTTGGCCGTCGAGCGCCGTTAAGGCTGGTTGCCGGCATCGGGGTTGGCGGAGTTCTGTATTACATCTGGGCGCAGATCATGATGCGCGGCCAGGATCCGAATTCCCGCACGGGCTTCTCGGATCTGCCGCGTTTCCTTGAGAAGTTGACTGACCTTGGGGTGTACAAGGAGATCTACAACACCAAGGTCTCGCTGGCTTCCACCGCGCCCCAGTTCATCTTCTCGATCACCTTTCTGCTGCTGTTGCTGTTGCTCAGTGTCTGGCTGATTCGAGCGCTGCGCACCGGTGCAGAGCGGCGTCAGCACTTGGGTTGGCTCTGGTTGTCCGCCCTCTATTTGTCCCTTTTGCCCCTGTTGCTGTTCTTTCTGCTTAGCTCAGGCTTCCCCTCCCGGGCCTTCTGTCTGGGCAATCTGGGAATCGGCAGTTTCAGTGTGATTGCGTTGGCCACCCTGCACCACGCCCAAGTTTGGCGGCGCCGCTTGGCGCCGTTGATCGTGACGCTGCTGATCGTGTTTTACGTCATTCCCCAGGCGGCCTTCGCCTCGAAGGTGTGGGATGCGATTCAGTTGCTTGAGCGACGGGACATGGCCCTGGCCCAGCTGATTGTGGCCGATGTGCGCAGTGAGGCCAGGCGAACCGGGGTAGCGGCCGAGCCCTTCGAACTGTTCGGCACTACCGAGCGCAACGAACCGTTCCCCCACTGGAGCAGCGTCGGTGAGTCGGCCTTCCGCCAGAGCTGGAGCATCCGCGCCATCTTTCACCAGTTGCTTCGGGTGCCGGTCAGCCATATCGCCTACCGCAGCGAGGGCAATGAACAGCAGATCCGGGCCTCCCTGCCCCCTTGCAAGGCCTACCCGCTGCCGGGATCGATCGTGCGCCATGGCGACCAGTGGCTGGTGTGCCTCGAGGCCAATCCGCCGGTGGCCCAGGTTGGGGCCGCGCCTACGGCTACGGCGGAGGCTCCTGGCAACCGCTGAGGGATGGCCTGAAGCAGGGCGCCTCAGCCTGCCGATCGATAGCTCAGGCGGGTGAGCACAAAGGAGCAGCCGGCCCACAGCACCAGGGTGATCAGGGCGATGGCGACGCGATCCAAGCCCAGGCGCTGCATGGCCCAGGCGGCGGCAAGGCTGAGCAATAGGCAGAAGAGTTGGATCGCCGCATAGCGCCCCAGCAGGACCCATCGGAACCGCACCCGGAAGCTGTAGCGAGCGTGCAGCACCGCATTCAGCAGCAGGCTGATCACCCCGGCGATGGCCACGGCGCTGGTGGGGCTGCCGCCGGCCAGGCTCACCAGGCTGAACAGGCCGAGGTAAACCACTTCGCCGCAACCACCCACCAGCAGGAAGCGCACCAACGGATGCTGCAGGGGGCGCCGCAACCGTCGCCGCCATGACCGCCATTGGGCGCTTTGCAGCCGCCGGAGCCTTGCCAGCCTCATGGCTGGAGGTGGCCACCGAGGGGTTCGAGGCTGCGCACGAAGGACTGGGGTCTGCCGCTGACGGTCAGAAAGATGCGGCCCAGGTATTCGCCCAGCATGCCGATCAGTAGGCACTGCAGGCCGCCGAACAGCAGGATCGCCGAAATGATGGATAGCCAGCCCTGCACCTCGGTGCCTTGCAGCAGGCTCTCCAGCAACAGCACGATCAGGGTCACGCCGCCGGCGACAGCCAGCACCACCCCCAGCAGGGAGGCCAGCCGCAGCGGCATGATCGAGAAACTGGTGAAGATGTTGAGCCAGAGCCGGATCAGGCGGCGCAGGTTATAGCCGCTGTCCCCCGTTTCGCGCCGGTCGTGCTGCACTTTGAGGCTGCCGATCGCGGTGGTGTACAGCGACAGCAGACCGTCGATATAAGGGTAGGGTCCATTGTAGTCGGCCGCCTGGCGGGCGACCACGCCGGCCACGCAGCGGAAGCTGGAGAGATAAAAGCGATCCGGTAGATCCAGCAACCAGTTCGCGGTGCGATTGGCGAAGCGGCTGCCCAGATTGCGCCAGCCGGCGTGTTGCTTCTGGCGGTAGTCGCCGTAGACCACATCCAGATCTTCAGCCAGGGCTTTGCGCCACATCCGCAGGCCCTCTTCCGGGGGATTCTGCAGATCGTCATCGAGATTGATCACATGCAGCCCCCGGGCGTGGCGGTAGCCGGTGAGCACGGCCTGGTGCTCACCGAAGTTGCGTCCATGGCGGATCAGCACCCCCTGCAGCGGGCTGCCCTTCAGCCGCCGCCGCAGCCGCTCCACCGTGTCGTCGGGGCTGCCGTCATCGACCAGCACCAGCTCCCAGGGGCCCGGGACGCTCAGCTTCTCCAGGCGACGGATCAGGGCTTCGACGCTGCCGCTGCTGCGGTACAGGGGGATGACCAGGCTCAGGATCGGCCTGAAATCCGAGCTGGTGGGCGGGGCGAAGGGGGGCTCGGGCATGGGCGGTTCAGGGGGCGATGGGGGCCTGGGCACCCGGGGGGCGGCGCGCCTGCAGCAGCAGGGAGCTGCCCCAGGGCAGCGGTAGCAGCCGGGAGACCTGTTCCTCCAGCTGCAGCAGCGCGATCAGCAGGCGGTTCAGGCCGGCGCCGGGAGTCTGGACGGCGGAGGCCGAGGGCGGTGCGGCGGCTTCGGCGGCGCCGTCGGCCTCCCCCCGCTCCAGCCGGGCCTGCAGCCAGACCAACGGCATCAGCCAGCTGTTCCAGTACGCCAGCGCTTCCACCTCCAGGCCGCTGGCGGCGGCCAGCCGGCGCAGCTCCCCGGGCCGGAACCGCCGCGCACCGAGCACCCGCCGGTCATGGCGGCGGGCCAGGCAGGGCATGGCGGCCACATTGAGCAGCAGCAGGCCTCCCGGTTGCAGCAGCGTGGCCATGGCCGCCATCGCCCGGGCCGGATCCACGTCCTGGTGGTAGAGCACATCCATCGAGAGGACCACATCGAAGCGGTCGGACCAGGCCGCCAGGTCATGCACCGAGGCGGCGCTCACCGGCAGGCCTCGCTCCCGGCAATAGCGCAGTGCCACCGGGCTGGCATCACAGCCGCGGCACTCAGCGACGGCCCCTTCCCGGGCCAGGGCCAGCAGCAGGCCGCCGGTGCCGCAGCCGGCATCGAACACCTCGAGCGGATGCCCCCGTCGCCGGGCTTCCCGCCGCAGCCGGCGCAGCACCCGACTCCGCAGGCTGCGGTACCACCAGTGCTGCCGTTCCTGTTCCGCCAGGACGTGATACTCCGCCTCCAGCATCAGAGCGCTCTTGGCAGGTAGGGGTCAAGCCGCCGGCAGATGGCCTCGATCTGCCCCTCCTCCAGGTAGGGATGCAGGGGCAGGCTGAGGATCTCCGCCAGCCGGGCCTCGGTGCGGGGCAGGGGCCGGCCGGGGCCGAAGCGCTCGCGGATGTAGGTGTGCTGGTGGCAGGCCAGGGGGTAGTGGACTGCCAGGGGCAGCTCCGGGCCGGCGGCTTCGGCCAGCAGGCGCCGGCGAGATTCCGGGGGCAGGCCGATCACATAGAGGTGGTAGCTGTGGCGCCAGTCGCCCCCGTCCCCCGGCAGCCAGGCCCTGCCCTCCAGTCTCTCCTCGTACCAGCGGGCCACCTGGCGCCTCTGGGCGATGCGCTGGTCGAGCCGGGCCAGCTTGCCCTCCAGCACCCAGGCCTGCAGTTCGTCGAGCCGGCTGTTGACGCCGAACTGCACGGCCTGGCGTCCCCCGTCCCAGCCGTAGAAGCGTCGGCGGCGGCTGGTCTCGACATCGCCCGTGCGGTTGACCAGCAGGGCGCCGCCATCGCCGAAGGCCGCCAGATTCTTGGTGGGATAGAAGCTGAACGCCGCGAAGCGACCCCAGAGCCCCAGCGGCCGGCCGGCCCAGCTGCTGCCGCAAGCCTGGGCGCAGTCCTCGATCAGGCTGACGCCATGGTGTTCACACAGCGCCGCGATCGCTGGTAGGTCGCAGGCTTCGCCGTACAGGTGCACGGCGATCACCGCTTTGACGCCGGCTACCGCGGCCAGCTGTTCGCCCAGGTCCCGCACCGACAGCACCGAGCGATCCCGCGCCAGATCCAGAAACACCGGGACCGCCCCGAGGCGCAGCACCGCCGCCACGGTGGCGTAGGCGGTGTGGGAGGGCAGCAGCACCTTGTCGCCGGGGTTCAGGCCACAGCCCCGCAGGGCCAGTTCCAGGGCATCGGTGCCGTTGGCCACGCCCAGCACCTGATCGGCGGCCAGTTCGGGCGAGAGCCAGGCGGCAAAGGCGGCTTCGAAGGCGGCGACCCCCGGGCCGAGGATCACCTGGCCGGATTCCGTCATCCGCTCCAGGGCCTTGGCCAGCAGATGGCCGTCGCGCAGCAGTTCCTGCTGGGGGAAGTTAAACGGATTCACCATCGCAGTGGGCAGCGCCATCAGAGGTAGTGGGATTGGTGCTCGCGGTAGTAGGCGATGGTGCGTTCCAGAGTCTGCTCCAGACTGCGGGAGGGCTGCCAGCCGGCATCCCGCTGGAAGCGGTCATAACAGGAGTAGTAATCGCCGATGTCGATCTTCTTGCGCTCGGCGGGGAAGCTCATCAGTCGGATTTCCCCGGAGCCGTGCAGGCGGATCATCAACTCGGCCAGTTGCCTGAGGTTCAGCCGTTGCGGCGACCCGAGGTTGTAGGGGCTGGTGGCCAGGGTGTCCAGCGAGCCGGCCAGCAACAGGGCATCCACGACATCCTCGACGTCGTTGAAGTCGCGTAGCTGTTCACCGCCCCAGACTTCAATCGGTTCCCCTGCCAGTAATTGGCGGATCCAAATGCCGACGAACGTCTGGCGGGCATCGCGGATGCGCATGCGCGGGCCGATCGTATTCGTGAGCCTGAGGATGCGGGTGCTGAGTCCATAGACATCGGCGTAGAGGCGATGATAAAGCTCGGCAGAAAGTTTATTGATGCCGTTGATATCAACTGGCTCGACCGGATGGGATTCATCCACCGGTAGATAGTGGGGCCTGCCATAGAGCTGGCGCGTGCTGGCAAAGACGATGCGGGCCTCGGCGTTCACCCGCCGGCAAAGCTCCAGCAGGCTCAGCTGGGCCGTGCCGTTGATGGCGAGATCCGTTTCCGGATCGTGCATGGAATCGAGGTGACTGGTCTGGCCGGCGAGATTGAAAATGACATCTTTGTCTTGGAGCAACGCCTCCAGGGAGTAGCGATCGCGGATGTCGGAAAGATTGATGCGTACCCTGTTGTCGTGGCCGTTGAGATTGAAAAGATTGCCGCCGTACTGGGGAATCAGGCTGTCGATCACCGTCACCTCGGCCCCCAGTTGGCTCAGGCGAATCGCCAGGGTGGAGCCGATGAATCCGAGGCCGCCGGTGATCAGGGTCCGCTGGCCTGCCCAGGATCCGAAGCTGGCGTTGTCGTCCCTCGGGTTGGATCCCTGGTTGTCCACTCAGCTGCCCTTCGGAGAGAAAATGTATGTGCCTGAGTAGCCGAATCCATGTGCCCTGAAACACTTGGTCCCCCTGCTGCCGGTCGCGGCCGGTCATCCGTTCCCGGAACCCCTCTGGCCCTCAGCTGCAGTCCCGCAGCACCTGCAGCACCTGCTGGGCGCTGGTGCCCCAGTCGAAGTGGGCCGCCCGCGCCGGTCCGGTCGCGCCCAGGGAGCGGGCCAGGGCCGGCTCCCGGCCGAGGCGGCTGATGGCGTCGGCGATCGCCGCCGGGTCGCGGGGATCCACCAGCAGGGCGGCGTCGCCCACCACCTCCGGTAGAGCGCCGGCGCGGGCGGCGATCACCGGGGCTCCGCAGGCCATCGCCTCCAGGGCGGGCAGGCCGAAGCCCTCCCAGAGGCTCACCAACACCAGGGCCCGGCAGCGGTTCAACAGTTCCAGCCGCGCCTGATCGCTCACCCAGGCGATCCAGTCGCAGCGCTCGCCGATGCCCAGTTCGGCGGCCAGACGCTGCAGGGGCGGCGTGTAGCGGGCGTCGTGGGGGCCCACCAGCTTCAGGCGCAGCTCCCGGCCCGGATCACCCACGGCGGCGAAGGCCCGCAGCACCCGGGCCAGGTTCTTGTGGGGATCATGGCGGCCCAGCACCAGCAGGAAGGGTTCGCGTTCCAGGCCCAGGGGCCGCAACCGCCCGCGATCAAAGCCCAGCCGGATCGGCACCAGCCGCCGCGCCGGCACCCCCAGCCGGCCATGCACTTCGCGGGCCGTGGCCTCGGAGTTGCACAGCACCCGCACGGCCCGGTGCAGCACCAGGGGCACGTAGGCCAGGTGGTAAGCCAGCAGGGGGGTGAGCTGGGGGTAGCGCAGGGGCAGCAGGTCGTGGGCCAGCACCACCGAGCGCACTCCCCGCAGCAGCGGCGCCTCCGGCAACGGCGACAGCAGCAGCGGTGCGCCGCTGGCGCGAAGCAGCCGGGGCAACTGGTTCTGGGTCCAGAGCAGCCGCTCCAGGTGGCCGCGGCGGCCGTGCTCCGGCGAGAGGGTGTCGGGGATCGGCAGGCTGCCCGGGCGTCCGCCCGCTAAGGGATCGAGCAGGGGCACCAGGGCCGGATCGAGGGCCTGGACCAGATCGCGGGCGACCACGCCGATGCCGGTGGGTTTGTGGCTCAGGTAGCTGCCATTGAACAGGGCCAGCGGCGTGGCGTGGGGGAGCGGGGAGGCGGAACGCATGGGCTCAGGCGGGCTCCCGCAACACGGTCAGCATCGCCTGCAACACCGCCAGGCTGCAGCGAGGCCGCAGCGGTAAGCGCAACAGGCTCAGCAGCAGCAGCCGCAGGCTGCGCAGGGCCACCACCCAGCCGGGGCTGTAGCGCCGCAGAAAGCGCAGATAGCTGAGGCTGGAGAGCTGCAGCCGCCTTGGCCCCGGCGCCTCGCTGCCGGTGCCCTTGCGGTGCACGATCACCGGTTGCCGCAGCCACAGCACCGGTGCCCCCTGGCGGGCCTGGCGCCGGCAGAGATCCATGTCCTCGTAGTAGAGCGGAAAACATTCGTCGAAGCGGGCGGCAACGGGCTGGTGGGCGGCCGGTCGCAGCGCCAGGCTGCAGCCGCTCAGCCAGTCGAGGGCCAGGGGGGCGGCCGGCTGGTCCCGCAGGATCGCTTCAGGCTGCAGGCGCCGCCCGCGGAAGTTGAGGCCCGAACCGAACCAGCCACCGTTGGATTCGTAGCCGCCTTCCCCATCGGCGACGGCCGTGCCCACCAGGGCCTGCGCCGGCAGCTGCCGCAGCTGCTGCCCCAGGGCGGCCAGTTCATCGCCGCGGGGCAGGCCGGTGTCGGGATTGAGCAGCCAGACCCAGCCCGGCCAGTGCTCCTCAACCAGTTGATCGAGGGCCCGGTTGCAGCCCGCCCCGAAACCATCCCCCTCGCGGCCGCTGATCAGCCGCAGCCGCAGTCCGCTGGCGGCACCCAACAGTTCTTCGGGCCGGAGGGGAGCGGATTGGGGGCTGTTGTCCACCACCAACCAGGCCTCCGGCGGGCTTGATTGGGCGGCCAGGTGCCTGGCCAGGGCCGGCAGCACCCCGCCGCTGGCGTAGGCCACCGTCACCACGACGATCCGCTCAGGGCCGGCCGCCTCGCCGTCGCCGGTTGCGGGGTGCGGGGCTGGATGGGGGAAAGTGGCGATGGGCGCGGCGTTCCTCTGGCCCGAGTTTCGCAGCATGATCGATCCTCCCAACTGTGGTGTCTGTCTCATCCATGGGGCCCTGGCCAACTCCGGTTTCACCCAGTCCCCGATCGCCGCTGCCGCCGGGCCTGGCGATCTGGCGATCGGTCGCTTTGGCCCCTGGCTGTTGCGCCACCATCCCCTGCCGGCGCCGCTGGTGGGCTGGCTGATCCTCGACAGCCTGCGCCATGTCGGCGGCCCGGCTGACTTCAATGCCGACGAATGTGCCGGCCTGGGGCCAATGCTGCAGCGCAGTTCCGCCCTGGTGCGCCAGTTGAGCGGCTGTCAGCGGGTCTATGCGATCGCCTTCGGTGAGGGGGCGCGCCATTTCCATCTGCACCTGATCCCCCGCCATGGCTCCGATCCGGCCACCGAGAGCTGGCGCGTGGCCGATCTCTACCGGGCGGTGTCGGCCGGCGAGCGGCCGGAGGCGGACGCCGATTCGGTGTTGCAGCTGGTGCGTCGAGCCCGCCAGGCCAGTGCTGACTGGCAGCTCTAGGCTCCAGCGCTGATCAGGGGATGACCCGATGCGCTACGTGGTGGCGGTGCCGGCCCGGTTGGAGTCCGCCAGGTTGCCCGGCAAGGTGATGGCCGACATCGGTGGCAAGCCGATGCTGCAGCGGGTGCTGGAGCGCTGCCGCCTGGCCCGCTCGCCCGAGGCGGTGGTGCTCTGCACCGACAGCGAGGAGCTGATCAGTGCCGCCAGCGACTGGGGCTTCCCGGCGATCGCCACCAGTGCGGCCTGTGGGTCCGGCAGCGAACGGATCGCGTCGGTGGTGGGGTTGATGGTGGAGCTGGCCGGCGCCCCGGCCGAGCAGACGGTGATCCTCAACGTGCAGGGCGACCAGCCGTTCATCGATGCCGGGGTGATCGACGCCATGGCGGCGGAGTTCGAACGGCTGGGGCCGGCGGCCGAGGTGCTGACGCCGGTCTATCGCATGGGAGCCGACAAGGTGCACAACCCCAATGTCGTCAAGACGCTGGTGGCGGCCGACGGCCGTGCTCTTTACTTCTCCCGCTCGGCGATCCCCCATGTGCGGGGTGTGGATCCCGCCGATTGGCACGCCCACGTGCCCTATTGGGGCCATGTGGGCATCTATGGCTACCGGGCTGATGTGCTGGCCCGCTGGAACGCCCTGCCGCCCTCGCCGTTGGAGGAGATCGAGAAGCTGGAGCAGCTGCGGCTGCTGGAGGCGGGCATTGGCATCGGCACCTTCGCGGTCGAGGGCGAATCGCTGTCGGTGGACACCGCTGAACAGCTGGAGCAGGCCCGGGAGATCGCGGCGGCGTTGGCCGATTAAGAGCTGGTGAGCCCGGCCTGCACCAGATCATGCAGGCGCAGCAATCCCAGCATCCGCTGGTCGGCCGAGGTCACCGGCAGCACGGAGATCGCCTTGCGGCGGTTGCGCTCCATCTGTTCGATCGCGGAGATCGCCAGGGTGTCGCCGTCGACGGTGATCGGATCGGCGGTCATCAGATCGGCGGCCGTCAGCTGGTTCCAGTCCTGGGCGCCGTGCTGCTGCAGGGCGCGGCGCAGATCGCCGTCGGTGATCAACCCCCAGATTCGATCGCTGGCCTCGGGCTGGGCGACCCAGCAGGCGCCGACGCCATCGGCGGTGAGATGGGCGATCACCTCCGGCAGCGATGTGCCGGGCAGCAGGGGTGTCAGGCGGGCCACCGGCACCATCAGGTCGGCGGCCGTGAGTGTCAACTGCCGGCCCAGGGAGCCGGCCGGATGGTTGATGGCGAAGTCCTGGGGAGAGATGCCGCGGCGCTCCATCCACACCGCTGCCAGGGCATCGCCGATCGCCATCGCCACGGCGGTGCTGGCGGTGGGGGCCAGGTTCAGGGGGCAGATCTCCCGGTCCACCGAGCCGTCAAGCACCACCTCGCAGCCTCGCGCCAACGTGGAGTCCACCCGGCCCACCAGGGCGATGCGGGCGGTGCCGCGCCGTTTGAGGTGGGGCAGGATCTCCAGCAGCTCCTGGGTTTCGCCGCTGTTGGAGAGCAGCAGGGCCACATCCTCCGGCGCCACCACCCCTAGGTCGCCGTGCAGGGCATCCAGCGGGTTGAGATAGAGGGCCATCAGGCCGATCGAGGAGAAGGTGGCGGCGATCTTGCGGGCCACGATGCCGCTCTTGCCGACCCCGGTGATCACCAGCTTGGCCCGGGCATCGGCGCAGGCCTCCAGCCGATCCAGGGCGGCTTCCACCTGAACCGTGTCCAGTCGTTGAGCGCTGGCCGCGATCGCAGCCGCCTCCTCGATCAGACAGCGGGTGAGGGCAGACAAGGCGAAGCTCCGGGATGATGCGGGCATTCTCTCTGGCCAGGACCCGAGCTCCCCCCGTCGGCGTTCGAGGTGGCCGGTCTGCCGCCGGCATTCCCTGCCCTGCTGGTGTGAGGCGCAAACCTACCGGGCTCTTTGCTCCAGGCAGGTGTGCGGATGAACACGTCATCGTTTTTCAAGGCTGCCCCTGCCTGACGAGATGTACCTGACCTTCAAGGGGCTATCCAGAAGACCCTGGTTTGGCCAAGTCCGCCAAAGCAGGCCATCAATCAGAAATCAACCTGGACGGTCGCCGATTTGACGATCCAGTTCGCCCAGTGGAGGGGCGCGCTGCAAGCCTCTGCCGTATCCTTACTGAGTCACATACCCTGGCGGACTGTTTCGGGGTCGGCGGAGCTTTTGAGGTGTAAACTATAAGATGTTGGATTTGTGGGCCGGCTCAAAGTCGGCTAAATGTCATTTGAAAGCAGGGTTTTAGGCGGGGCAACTGAAACGCAAATCAAACAAGATAAGGAAGGTTTTTGCGTTCCCGGTTTAGAAGTAAAAGCGACAAGACAATGCCGGTAATGTTAACAAAAAAAAGGACCGCGGTCTTGCTTGGCTTGAACTCTCCATAGAGCAAGGCATCGCGAAAGGGGCTCAGGAAGCGATAAAAAGGATTAATATCGGCCGTCCAGGCCAAATGGCCAAGGCTCTTCTTCGCGTAAAGAATGGGTGATAACAGGAATACGAGCTGCACCACAATAGGCACCAGCTGGAACAGGTCACGATAACGGGCTCCCAGGAGGCAAAGGATCAAGGGAACCCAGTAGATAAACAATATTAGATTCAGTAGTGGCAGCAAGCCGGCGCCGAGAAGGTGAGGGAAAAGAGTGGGCTGAAACAGCGATAAGACCAGCAGGACAAGCGCAAGTGATTGTAAAAAAGTTTGGACTTGAAAAGCCCACTCCTCTAGAGTGTAAAAAATAGGGTTAAGATTAGTATTTTTTAAATGGCCAGAATTGTATTCAAACAGGCTGGGCGCTGAGCTTACGGATGCGGCTATGGCGTTCCAGGTAACAAGGCCAGTGCCGAGATAGACGACGTAGTGGTTGAAATCCGCTATCTTAAAAACGGTTCCATATACTAACGACAGGGCCGCAATCGAGAGCAGATTTGAGAGGCCAAGCCAGAAGCTCCCTAGCGCTGTTCGAGCGAATCGCGCCTTCGTGCGTGCCGTGGCGGTGAACCACCAGGCCCGCCGCGAACACCAAGCATACTGCAGGGATTCAAGAACAGTGGTCATTGTAAAAACTCAGGGACTCCTCTATGGGGGCATCGCAAACAATCTGTCCTTGGTCGAAGACTAGGCCCCGGGTACAGAATTGGCGCAGTAGATCATTGGAATGGCTGGCTAGCAACAAGGTGCCAGCGGTACCAATAAACTTTTGCATACGTTCTTGGGCTCGTTCAAAGAAACGGGCATCTGCGGCACCAAAACCCTCGTCCAGCGCCAGGCAATCATGCTGCGATGCAGTAAGCATTGTAAATAACAAGCGCGCCCCCATTCCCTCGCTGTAGCCCTTCATCGGCAGATGGATGAAATCACCCAGCCCGGAAAACTCAATCACATCCTCCAGAAAGACATCAAATCCGCGTAGGTTGCCATGAAGTAAAAGATAATGTCCCTTGGCAGCCTGCAGGCCACTGAGATCGGGGCTGGTGATAAAACTTTTCTGAATCATAGGGAATACAGGGCAATGGGCCCGGAATGTGCCGCTACTGGGTTGATAGATTCCAGACACCAGTCTGAGGAATGTGGATTTACCAGCTCCGTTATGGCCGATCAAGGCAACCCGCTCACCGTGAGAGATTGTGCAGGTGATACCACGTAGAGCCTCGATCTCTGCTCCTGATCCGAGCTTGCGCAGCGCACCACCGGTAACCGAACGAATCAGGGCTTTTTTGAGACTCCGGGTTTCGGTGGTGACAACAGGGATCCGCAGCCATACGTCCCGCAACTCCAGCACCGGTGATGCCGCGATGTGCTTCAGGTCTGAACGTGGAGCATTGACAGGGGTATCCCTCATCACCGACGATCTCCCATCTCTAACACCAAGCCGAATAACAATGACGGCGCCATGGCAATCACGTAATTCAAAGTTCTGATGATAGCACTCGTTCGTCCGAGGGCCCTCTGATTGATGTGCTGCCAGTGAGGTGAATCATCAGTGGTCTCAGAGTGCTGCTGATCAATAGTTTTCCTGGCTTTAGCTAAGTCTTTAAATCTTTTCAGTATCATTATTTTAATGTCTTGCTGATGACTCCGATGACTCCGAGGTGTCACTTTAAGACCTGTACTCGGTGAGCCAACCGAAGGTTTCGCTGCCTGTATAGTCGACAGCGCGGCACGACTGTGGATTCGATGGGGGCTAACGACATCATCGATACCTGTTGTGGAAGCAGTTCTTGGTCTTGGTGGCCGTTGTGGATCTCTTCTCCAGGTGTGTGCACTGCCACATGCTCAGCAATAGCCTGCACAAGGAGTTCAGCCTGGATGCCTTGGAGATAGGAGGGCAGACTAGCCAATAAAGACTACTCCCCTTTCCCGTGGATTTGAACCTCAGATTGAGCCACAGCTTTTAGGGTCAATATCTCTGCTTTCCTGCTGACGCTACCATCACTTTGTTGCACAGAGTCTGCTTCAGCTACGTTCACGACTTATGAAAGCATTCGACGAGGGGGCGATCCTTGGCGTTACTGGCTCTGGTTGGTTTCCGCAACGTCGGCGTCAACCAGTTCGGTCGAAATCACGGCAGAGGGCTTATGTCTTTGAGCGACGCTTCGCAACCGATCCAGAGCACTCCTCAGCGGCCCGGTAGCGCGCCAAGACGTGCTGCGAACGATCAGGTCATGCTGGAACATGGAATCGAGAGCTCGTTCTTCGGCTTGCTGAGCCCGCTCTTTTGCAGCGCGCAGGTCCAGTTCAGCAGTGTCGAGCTTGGTCCGATCAATGTCGCAGAGGAAAAGCGCCTCTTTCTCGGCTTCGACGGCAGCACTGGCACGTTCATTTGCCTTCTGCTCGGCCTCGATGGCTGCGCTGGCACGTTCATTCATCTCTTGAGAATGAGCATCATTTGGGTTTGACCTCTTTAAGAATGCGTCGAGTGCTGCATCGAGGCCGGGGCGAAGTAACGGATGGGTCGATTTGTAATAGCGTTCCGAGTCATAAATGCAATCAGGGTATCGGAATAGCGGCTCCTCGGGGGCCTTCCGTGCTTGGGCGATCATCGTCTCGCCAAACATGCGTGGTTCGACTGAGAGCGCTCGGCCGATTTCAACGTAGTCCTTGATGCTATCTGGTTCTACAAAGGTTGTCATTGTCCTGAATGCCAGCTCATCAAGGCCTGCAGAACGCATCAGGATTTTGAAAAAGATAGGCGTATATTCGAACGAATGTCGAGGTTCATGAGTGAGGTCCGGTTGGAAGAACTAATGCGTCCAAGGTGGTGCGCCGGTCATAAGCTCCTGCAGCGTCTTGTAGGACACTGCGTTCGGCACAGAGATGACCAGTGTGGAAACAGGAGTCATCCTTTTCGTCACGTTGAGCATGACACCACTGGGATCTTGGGTGAGGTGCTCTAAGGTTTCGAAGAATAACAAGGTGTCGAAGGTGCCATCGAGCGGCCACTCCAGCTGCGAGATGTCGAAGTTGTGCACATGGAATGTCAGCCGTTCGCCATTGATCTCGACGTCGCGGACCATCTCCGCGAACTCGCCGGGCCGCATCTCGATGCCTTCGACATTGGCGTAGCCAAGGTAACGCCATGCCCAGAATGCCATGTACCTGTCGCAGCCTATATCGAGGCAGCTCGCCTCCTCACTCTCGGCCTTCGGGATCATGGTCAGTGATTCCGCCAGGCGGTGTCGGTGACCTTTCAGGTACTCGTGTTCCTGAGCGCTTCCGCTGCGGCGTGAGTGAAGAATCGTCTCTTCCACGATAGCGTTGACTTCTCCTAGACTTAAGCAGACTCTCGAAAATCCAGGCCATCCACGCGACAATGGCTCTGTAATCGCAGGCCAGGACTGGAGTGATGGGTGGCAAGCAGCTCGGCTTCTCGGATTACGAGCTGACCACAGCCCTACTTCGCCCTTTGGCCGAACGTGCCGGAGGCACTAGAAGCAGACCAAGCGGGAGAAGTTTCTCTCTGAGATGGATGTCGTGGTGCCGTGGCAGGCGCTGATCGCCCTCATCGAGCCCCATTACCCCAAAGCGAGCAAGAAAGGCGGCCGGCCTCCCTATCCGCTGGCCACAATGCTGCGCGTCCATCTCCTTCAGCAGTAGTACTCCCTGAGCGATCCGGCCATGGAAGTGGCCCTGATTGAGGTGCCCACCATGAGGCGTTTACCGGCATCGATCTGATCAGCGACCGGATTCCGGACGAGACCACGATTCTGACCTTCCGCCACTTGCTCGAGAAGCACGGCCTGGGAGAGCAGATCTTTGAGATCGTCAAGGCTCACCTCAGCGAAAGGGGCATGACGATGCGGCAGGGCACGATCGTTGATGCCACCTTGATCGCCGCGCCCAGTTCCACCTTTACGAGGGCGAAGCCCAAGTGTGCCGGAGGCATTAGAACGAGGAGAGGAAGCGGGATCCGGAGATGCACCAGACCAAGAAAGGCTGCTCTGCTCAACGACTTCGTTCAGCACTGGTCGATCGAGAGCATTTGGCGCAATCCTGGCCACTACCGCCACAGGGTAAACGCCCATTGGTAGTTGGCAGACACCGAATTGCAGATCATGGCGAGCTGCGGAGCATGATCGCGGGTTTTCAGGCTGTACGGCCTTGGGTGGATCAGCGAGGATATTGATTCAAGAAACTGACGACATCAACGGGCGGCTCAGTCACCTGGGCTTGAGGACACTGGCGACAGGATCAGACTTCGGATTGTTCTTGGACGAGCACCTGGGCGGACTTTCATCAGTCATCCTGAATCTGCCGCGGGATTGGAGACCATGGGCCTCCTTGGGTTGCCATCTGAGCTGACTCTGCCGATTCCAGATGCGATTCGCGCCGTGCTTCAGAACGCTGCCTCCGCAGAACGCCTGGCGTTGGTGGGCGGGGCGGTGCGCGATCTGCTGCTGCATCGCGTGCATGAGGATCCCTGGCTGGGGGTGCCGGATCTCGATCTTGTGGTCGAGCCCGGAGCCACCGACCAAGGCTCAGCTCCGCCAGTCAGCGCTGCGGTGTCAGCGATGCAGGCTGAAGCTGCGATCGCTCCGGCCCACCGGCTGGCCCGTCGCCTGCGGCAGTTGGTGGGCCCGGAGCGGTTGCTCAGTTATCAGGAACATGGGGCCTACGGCACGGTGGAGTTGGAGCTGCAGTTGCCAGACGGCCCGTTGCTGCTCGATGTGGCCAGCGCCCGCCTCGAGACCTATCCCGTCGCGGGTGAGAACCCGCTGGTGCGGTTCGGTTCCCTCGACGATGACCTGGCCCGGCGCGATTTCAGTATCAACGCCATGGCCCTGCTGCTGAGCCGGCCGGCCGGAATGCCTGCGCCTCCCGACCAGAACGGCGCGTTCCCGGAGTTACTCGATCCCTACGGCGGTCAGCGGGATCTGGCGCGCCGCCAACTGCGGCTTCTCCATGCCGACAGCCTGCGCGACGATCCCACCCGCATCGTGCGTGGCGCCCGCTATGCGGCGCGGCTGGGCTTTGAGCTGGCCCCCGAGAGCCAGGAGCAGCTGCGTCAGACGCTGGAAAACTGGCCCTGGCACTGGCGGCCGGGCGATGCACCCCAGATGGCCCCTTCCGCCCTGGGCACCCGGTTGCGGATGGAGCTGGAGCTGCTGCTGGAGCGGGAGCCCTGGCCCCTGGCCCTGGCGGCCCTGCAGCGTTGGGGAGCCCTGACGTTGATCGATGCGGCCCTGCAGCACGACCGGGGCTGGCGTCGGCGCCTGCGCTGGGCCGAGCGGCTGGGGCTGCCCTTGCTGCCGGCCCTGCTGGTGGTAGCAGCGGAGCCGCTGGCCGTGGCCGAGCGGCTGCAGCTGCCCCATCGTCAGCATCGGCTGCTGGCCCAGGGGCTGGAGCTGGAACGGCGACTGGCGGCGGCGGCCACGGAGCAGGGTGACGCTGCCATGGCCTCCTGGACGCCTTCGCGCTGGTGCGCCCTGCTGGAGGCCCCGGGCCTGTCTGCCGAGGCGGTGGCCCTGGTCCTGGCGGCCGGGCTGGGTCGGGAGATGGGCATGGGGACTGGCCAGGGTCTTGCCGGTGCCCTGAGGCGACCGCTGTGGCGTTGGTGGGCCCGGTGGCGCCATCTGCGCGCCGAGCTGGCTGCCGGAGAGCTGCTGGCGGCGGGGATGGTGCCCGGGCCGGCGCTGGGTGAACGGCTGCGGCAGCTGCGGGCCGAGCGGCTGGATCGGGAACGGATCTGAGCGTCCGCGGAAGCTTCGACCTGACACCCATGGGAGCGGAACCCGTTTCCTCGTTCTGCGGATTTCGGGCAGCGCAGGGCTGGCGGGCTTCAGCCGCCGCGGCCACGGCTGAGTCGACCACGGCTGAGTTGGCATCGGCCTACGGTCCCGCCGCAGATCCGACAATGCCTTGATGGCCAGTCTCACCCTCCTCAAGTTCAGTTCCGAGGACTGCGGCACTTGCCATCGCATGAGTCACGACGACGTCAAGGTGGCCGAGGAGCTGGGCCTGGAGTTCATCAGCGTGAAGCTGCAGGACACCGAGACCTACCGCCGCTATCGGCGCGTCCTGCTGGCCCAGTACCCCGGCAAGGAGGGGATGGGCTGGCCCACCTACCTGGTGGTGAGCCAACGGGAGGAGGAGTTCGAGATCCACGATGAAGTCAAGGGCGGCATGGCCAAGGGTGATTTCCGCGAGCGCCTCCGAGCGATTCAGGCGCCGTAACCCCGCGGATTGGCGTGCTGCCAGGCCCAGCCATCGCGGCAGATCTCGGCCAGGCTGCGGCGGGTGCGCCAGCCCATGCGCCGCTCGGCCGCGCCCGGATCGGCGACGCTGATCGCCGAATCCCCAGGCCGCCTGGCACTGATCTGAACGGGGATCGGCCGGCCGCTGGCGGTGCTGAAGGCGTTCACCAGCTCCAGCACCGAATGGCCCTGGCCGCTGCCCAGGTTGAGGGTCAGCAGTTGGGGGGGTTCCGCCAGCAGCAGCGCCAAGGCGGCCCCATGCCCCTCGGCCAGGTCCATGACATGGATGTAATCGCGCACGCCGGTGCCATCGGCGGTCGGCCAGTCGCTGCCGAAGACCTCCAGGACGGGGCGACGGCCCATCGCCACCTGGCTGATCAGCGGAAAGATGTTGGAGGGGGTGCCTTGCGGGTCTTCGCCGATGCGGCCGCTGGCGTGGGCCCCGACCGGGTTGAAGTAGCGCAGGCGGGCAATGCGCCAGTCGGGATGGCTGGCGGCCACGTCGGCCAGCAGTTGTTCCACCGCCGCCTTGGTCTGGCCATAGGGATTGATGGGCCGGATCGGCGCCTCCTCGGCAATCGGAACGTGCTCGGGATGGCCATACAGCGTGGCGCTGCTGCTGAACACCAGGGTGCGGCAGTTTCCGGCCTCCATGGCCTGGAGCAGGCTGAGCGTGCCTGCCACGTTGACATCCCAGTACCGCAGGGGCTGCTCGATCGATTCAGACACGGCCTTGAGGCCGGCGAAATGCAGGACTCCGTGGATGACCTCCGTAGCGAACAGGGGATCGAGATCCTGCCGCGCACGCACATCACC
Source organism: Synechococcaceae cyanobacterium ELA739 (assembly GCA_037127935.1). GTDB lineage: Bacteria > Cyanobacteriota > Cyanobacteriia > PCC-6307 > Cyanobiaceae > Cyanobium. Next base: position 122,978 of record JBAXXM010000005.1, on the reverse strand, counting down.
CTGGCGCAGGATCAGCCGCTGATCCGCTGTGGCCCAGGAGCCGTGGCCGCTGGGGCTCCAGGGTTCGAGGCCGGCCAGCTCCGCCACCCGCCGCAGGCCTTCGGGCCCGCTGTTGACGAAGTTGTCCAGCACCACAAGACGATGGCCTGCCTGGAGCAGGGCCAGGCAGGTGTGGCTGCCGATGAAGCCAGCCCCTCCGGTGATCAACAGATTGGCCAAGGCGCGTCGCGGTGATGGGTTCCTGGTTGAACGTGGCTTGAGAGCAGGGATCACCCAGGAGCAATGGTTTCTGGAGCCAACCCATGGCTGGCGTTAGGCTCCCACACAACTCTCACTTTTTCATGACGTCGGTCAGGCCTCCGATCCATGCGATCTGTTGCATCGGAGCCGGCTATGTGGGTGGTCCCACGATGGCGGTGATCGCCGATCGTTGTCCCCATATTCAGGTCACGGTGGTCGATCTGAACGTCGAGCGCATCGCCGCCTGGAACGACGCTGATCTCAGCCGTCTGCCCGTCTACGAGCCGGGCCTGGATGCGGTGGTGGGCCGGGCGCGGGGGCGCAATCTGCACTTCAGCACCGAGGTGGATGCCGCCATCGCCGCCGCGGACATGGTCTTCCTGTCGGTCAACACGCCCACCAAGACCCGGGGGGTGGGCGCGGGTCAGGCCAGCGATCTGCGCTGGATCGAAGCCTCGGCCCGCCAGGTGGCCGCCGCCGCCCGCGGCCACACGATCGTGGTGGAGAAGAGCACGCTGCCCGTGCGTACCGCCGAGGTGGTGAAGGCGATCCTGGCCGCGGCGCAGGGTGATGCCGACGGCAGCAAGACGTTTGCGGTGCTCTCCAATCCCGAATTCCTGGCCGAGGGCACGGCGATCGAGGATCTCGAGTCGCCCGATCGGGTGCTGATCGGCGGTGAGGACGACGGGGCGATCGAGGCCCTGGTGGGCATCTATGGCCAGTGGGTGCCCGAGAGCCGCATCCTGCGCACCAACCTCTGGAGCAGCGAGCTCTCCAAGCTCACCGCCAATGCCTTCCTGGCCCAGCGGATCTCCTCGATCAACAGCATCGCCGCCCTGTGTGAGGCCACCGGCGCCGACGTGCGCGAGGTGGCCCGGGCCATCGGCAGTGATTCGCGTCTTGGGGCCAAATTTCTGCAGGCGGGCCCGGGGTTTGGCGGCAGCTGCTTCCAGAAGGACATCCTCAACCTGGTCTATCTGTGCCGCCACTACGGCCTGGAGGCGCCAGCCAGCTACTGGGAGCAGGTGGTCAGCCTCAACAGCTGGCAGCAGCACCGTATCGCCCGCAAGGTGGTGCAGAGCCTGTTCGGCACCGTCACCGGCAAGCGCCTGGCGGTGCTCGGTTTCGCCTTCAAGGCCGACACCAATGACACCCGCGAATCACCGGCGATCCGGATCTGCCGCGATCTGATCGAGGAGGGTGCCCAGCTGGTGATCGTCGACGCCAAGGTGGATCCGGCCCAGATCGCACTCGATCTGGAGCAGGCTCCCCTCGATGCCGCCGCCGGTGGCTCGCTGCCGGCCGTTGAGGGGGGCTGGCTGCCGGCCGCCTCGGCCCTGGAGGCGGCCCGTGGAGCCGATGCGGTGCTGATCCTGACCGAATGGGCCGCCTATGGCCAGATCGACTGGGCCCCGATCGCGGCAGTGATGCGCCGGCCCGCCTGGCTGTTTGATGCCCGGGCGATCGCCGATGCCGCTGCGGCCCGGGCCGCCGGTCTTATGGTCTGGCGTGTGGGAGAGGGCTGAGTTGGGCAAGCGCAACCTGGTCACCGGCGGGGCCGGTTTTCTCGGCTCCCACCTGATCGATCGGCTGATGAACGCCGGTGAGGAGGTGATTTGCCTCGACAACTACTACACCGGGCGCAAGGACAACATCCGCCACTGGCTCGGCCATCCCAGTTTTGAGCTGATCCGCCACGACGTCACCGAGCCGATCCGACTGGAGGTTGATCGCATATGGCACCTGGCCTGCCCGGCCTCACCGGTGCACTACCAGTTCAACCCGATCAAGACCGCCAAGACCAGTTTTCTGGGCACTTACAACATGCTTGGCCTGGCGCGGCGGGTGGGGGCGCGGTTGCTGCTGGCTTCCACCAGCGAGGTCTACGGCGATCCGGAGGTCCATCCCCAGCCCGAGAGCTACCGGGGCTGCGTCAACACGATCGGCATTCGCTCCTGCTACGACGAGGGCAAGCGCATCGCCGAAACCCTCTGCTTCGACTACCAGCGCATGCACGGCACCGAGATCCGTGTGATGCGGATCTTCAACACCTACGGCCCGCGCATGCTGCCCGATGACGGCCGGGTGGTGAGCAACTTCATCGTCCAGGCCCTCAGGGGTGAGCCGCTCACTCTCTATGGCGATGGCAGTCAGACCCGCTCTTTCTGTTATTGCGATGATCTGATTGAGGGCATGATCCGGTTGATGAATGGGGCTCATACCGGCCCGATCAACATCGGCAATCCTGGCGAGTTCACGATCCGCAAGCTGGCCGAATTGGTGCGCGATCGCATCAACCCCGCCCTGGAGTTGGTCACCCGACCCCTGCCCCAGGACGATCCCCTGCAGCGCCAGCCGGTGATCGACCTGGCCCGCCAGCAGCTGGGCTGGGAGCCGAAGGTGAGCCTGGAGCAGGGCCTGGAGCCCACAATTGCTTATTTCCGTCAGCGGTTGGCAGAGCCCCAGTGACGCGCCCGATCCTGATCACCGGCGTCGCCGGCTTCATCGGTGCCGCCGTGGCCGAGCGGTTGCTGGCCCGGGGGGAGCGGCTGGTGGGCCTCGACAACCTCAACAGCTATTACGATCCCGCCCTCAAGCGCTCCAGGCTGGAGCGCCTGCAGGTGCTGGCCCAGGCGCTGCAGGCCGATTTTCGTTTCCACCAGCTCGACCTGGCGGATGGCGAGGCGATGGCAGCCCTGTTCGCCACTGAGCAGCCCCGGGCCGTGGTGCATCTGGCTGCCCAGGCGGGGGTGCGTTATTCGATCGAGAATCCCGCCGCCTACATCCAGAGCAATCTGGTGGGCTTCGGCCACATCCTTGAGGGCTGCCGCCACCAGGCGGTGGAGCATCTGGTCTATGCCTCCAGCAGCTCGGTCTACGGCGGCAACCGGCAGATGCCGTTCAGTGAGCAGCATGCGGTCAACCATCCGGTGAGCCTGTACGCGGCCACCAAGAAGGCCAACGAATTGATGGCGCACACCTATAGCCATCTCTACGGACTGCCGGCCACCGGTCTGCGCTTCTTCACCGTCTATGGGCCCTGGGGCCGGCCCGACATGGCGCCGATGCTGTTCGCCCAGGCAATCCTGGCGGGCGAGCCGATCCAGGTGTTCAACCAGGGCCGGATGCAGCGGGATTTCACCTACATCGATGACATCGTCGAGGGGGTGGTGCGCTGCCTCGACAAACCGGCCACGGCTGCCCCCCAGTTCGATCCGCTCCATCCCGATCCGGCCACCGCCGCGGCGCCGCACCGGCTGTTCAACATCGGCAACAGCCAGCCGATGGAGCTGCTGCGCTTCATCGAGGTGCTCGAGCAGGCCCTGGGCCGGCCAGCGATCAAGGATCTGCAACCGATGCAACCCGGCGATGTGCCTGCCACCGCCGCCGACACCAGCGCCCTGGAGGCCTGGGTGGGGTTCCGGCCCACCACGGCGATCGAGGACGGTGTTGAGCGCTTCAGCGCCTGGTATCGACGCCACTACGGCGTCTGAAGCCGGAGCCGGCCCCGCCCCAGGGCAAACTGGCCCCCTGTACCGCCCGGCCTTTTCCCTTGGAACCGCTCCAGAGCCTGCGCGGCACGGTCGATCTGCTGCCCGGCCAGACCCCGTACTGGCAGCGGGTCGAGGCCGTGGCCCGCGAACAGTTCCGCCGGGCCGGCATCGCCGAGATCCGCACGCCGCTGCTGGAGGTCACCGAGCTGTTCGCCCGCGGCATCGGCGAAGCCACCGATGTGGTCGGCAAGGAGATGTACACCTTTCTGGACCGCGGCGAGCGCAGCTGCACCCTGCGGCCGGAGGGCACCGCCTCGGTGGTGCGCGCCGCCATCCAGCACGGATTGCTCAGCCAGGGGCCCCAGCGCCTCTGGTATGGCGGGCCGATGTTCCGCTACGAGCGGCCCCAGGCGGGCCGGCAGCGCCAGTTCCATCAGATCGGCCTGGAGTTCCTCGGCTTCGCCGACCCCCGCAGCGACGCCGAGGCGATCGCCATCGCCTGGGATCTGCTGGCGGAGCTGGGATTGGCCGGCCTGGCTCTGGAACTGAACTCCCTCGGCAGCCCCGACGACCGTCAGCGCTATCGCAGCGAGCTGGTGCAGTGGCTGGAGGGGCACCGCGAGCAGCTCGATCCCGACTCCCAGCAGCGCATCGCCACCAACCCGCTGCGCATCCTCGATTCCAAGAACCCCCAGACCCAGGCCCTGCTGGCCGGGGCTCCCACCCTGGCCGACGCCCTGGCGCCCGAGAGCCAGGAGCGGTTCGAACGGGTCCAGCAGGCCCTGACGCTCCTGGAGATTCCCTATGGGATCAACCCACGTCTGGTGCGGGGCCTGGATTACTACGGCCATACCGCCTTCGAGATCACCAGCAGCCAGCTCGGCGCCCAGGCCACCGTCTGCGGTGGTGGCCGCTACGACGGCCTGGTGGGCCAGCTGGGCGGACCGGCCACGCCGGCCGTGGGCTGGGCTCTGGGCATGGAGCGGCTGGTGCTGCTGGCCCAGGCGGCTGCGGATCCCTCGACAGTCCAGGCGGTTGCCCCCGATCTGTATGTGATCAGCCGCGGTGAAGCGGCCGAAGCCCTGGCCCTGCCCCTGGCCCGCCGCGCCCGCGCCCGGGGACTGGCGGTGGAGCTGGATCTGACGGCCGCCGCCTTCGGCAAACAGTTCAAGCGGGCCGATCGCTGCGGGGCCCGCTGGGCGGCGGTGATCGGCGAGAGCGAGGCCAGCGAAGGGGTGGTGGTGCTCAAGGATCTGCGCGACCCCGAGGGCAGCGACCAGCGCCTGGCGCCCGAGGAGCTGCTGGCGCGCCTGCTGACCTGAAGCCGCCCCCGCGGTCACACAAAAAAGCGGACCCGCTGGGGGCCCGCTTCGGGGTGTGAGGGTGTGACGTGGGGGACCGTTATCAGGCCGAACCCACGGCCACATAGGAGCCATAGAAGAACAGGCCGACCACGAAGATCACGGCCATGCCACCGGCGGTGGCCACCAGCCACAGGGGCAGCACGCCTTCGGTCCAGCGGCTTTTCCAAGCCACGGCCGGGCGACCATCGGGCAGACGATCCGGAATCCGGCCGTCGGGGAGAGAGGATTTCTTGCCGCTCATTCGGGTACCTCCGGGTCAGTTGAAGAAGTAGCTGGAAAACAGCACGCCCGTGACGAACACGAACAGCAGGCCCAGGTAGAGGCTGGTGCGGTTCAGTTCAACCGGGAGGTTGTTGGGGTTTTCGTTGCGTTGCATGCCGATGAGGGGAGAGATTCGGGTGTCAGCTCAGGGACGTCACCGAAGGTGGCCACCGCAGTGACTGGGTTCGCAGCGAACGTTGAGCGCAGCGCCGAGGCGCAGCGGTGTCAGCGGCGGACGAACTGCATGGCGGCCAGGGCTCCGAGGAAGAACACCGTAGGGATGCCGAGAGCGTGGACTGACAGCCAGCGCACCGTGAAGATCGGATAGTTGCGCGGAGTCGTGGGGGCAGGAACTTGGGTCATGAGGTTATTTCATGCGCAGGTCGAGCTGGCTCTTGCCTTCGTAGCGCTGGCTGACGACGGGAGCCTTGGTCTCCTGAGCCTGGAAGTAGGCGTCAGGCCGGGGGGTGCCGAAGGCGTCATACGCCAGGCCGGTGGAAACGAACATGAAGCCCGCCAGGAAGATGGCAGGCAGGGTCACCGCGTGGATGACCCAGTAACGGATGCTCGTGATGATTTCGAAGAACGGGCGTTCCCCTGTAGAGCCGGCAGCCATGGTCTCAAGCGTTCAGCTCGAAGATCCTAGGGGTCGCCCTGCTGCCCCCGGGAGCCGGCCGGGGGGTTGGTTACAGAGGGATGCAGTTGGGCGCCGGCCCGGCGGCTTCAGCCCACCCAGCGCAGCAGGGAGCCCCGCTCACCCAGGACAAAACCTTTGTCAGCGCCTTCGAAGTGGATGCGGGTGAAGTTGGTGGGTTGCTCAGCTCCCACCGGATCCCGCTGCCAGCTGCCACCGCCATCGCGGCTGACCAGCAGGGTGCCGCTGCCGCCGCCGGTCCAGAGGGCTCCACTGGGATCCCAGGCCAGATCGAGGTAGCCGAAGCCATTGGTGATCGGCACCACCGGCTTGCCCCAGGCTTCCACGTCGTCGGCGTCGGTGTTGAAGCGCAGTTGGGCGCCCCGGGCCACCATCCAGAGGTTGCCGTCGGGCTGGAAGCCCATCGATTGCAGGCGCTGGCTGCTGACCCGCTGATGCACCTGCCAGGTCTCCTGACCGGGGTTCCAGTTGGCGAAGAAGTTGCCCAGGCCGCTGACACTGATGTAGCGGCCATCGGGGGAGCGGCGCAGATCGCGCACGGCTCCGGCCGCATCGCTGACCAGGGCCTGCCAGCTGTTGCCAGCATTGCTGGTCTGATAGACGGCGCCGACGTTGGTGGCCAGTTCGGCGGTCTTGGGGCCCAGGGCCGTGATCAGGTAGGGCTCGCCGGGCAGCTTGGTGTCGAGCAGCAGGCGGCTCCAGCTCTGGCCGGCGTTGTCGGTGTGCAGCAACAGGCCGGGCTGGCCGACGATCCAGCCCTCATCGCCCTTGAAGTCGATGCTGATCAGGCGGAAGTTCTCCTCCGGCGGCAGGTCGAGGGAGCGGGGCTCCCAGCTGGCGCCGCCGTCGTCGGTTTCCATGATCAGGCGGTTGCTGCCCACCAGAAAGCCATGGTTGGCACTGGTGAAGGCCAGATCCAGCGGGTTGGAGCTGGTGGCGAGCGGCACGGCCTGCCAGGGGCTGGCGCTGGCCGTGGGCAGGCCGGTGGTGACACAGCCGCTGAGGCCAAAGCCGAGGCTGATCACCAGCAGCAGGCTCAGGAGGGGAGATACGAGACGGCGCAGCCGGAGGGGCAGCGAAGGGCGCAGCAACTGCGGGGCGCGGGACACGGAATTCCGGTTCAAGGGTGATCAGCGCAGGGAATAGAGCGATAGGAAGAAGGCGATCGCCAGGGCGAAGCCACCGAAGATCAGCACGTTCTTCTGGCCTGGGGTGAGGCGGTTGACGCCGAGGCCGAAGTTGAGGTTTTCCTCGAAGCCACTGGGCTTGTTGCGGGGGCCGATGTCCTTGAAGGCCCCTACCCGGCTGCGGCAGACCGGACAGCGGAAGCCGACCGGATCGAGGTCGCTGAAGGGTGTGCCCTGGGGGATGGCCAGCTTTTTGACCCCCTCAGCGGGGTCGTAGACAAAGCCGCAGCTGCGGCATTCGAAGCGATGGCTGGCGGGATCGCTGCTGAGGTCTTGAGCCGCTGTCTCACCGACGTCCTCGCTGACAGAGTCAGGGACAGCGTCCGGGGCCGCTTCGCCGCCGTTGCCGGCGTCCTGCACCCCAGTGGGTTCCTCGGCAGCAGCCCCGTCGCCGGAAACCGGGGCGGCCTGGGGCGATGGGGCGTCCGTCGGATGGTCGGATGGTTGGTCCGTTGGTTGGTCCGTGGGAGCGTCCGTGCTCATCCCTTGGCCCTTCAATGACGGAGGAACTCTATCCAGGCCTGTCGCCAGCCCCGCGGAGCGCCGGTGGGGCGGGGCCCGGGGTCCCTTTGTGTCAGCGGAGCCCAGCGCACGGCCGCCGCCGCCGGCGCTGAACCGTCAGCTGCCGGCCGCGGATGCCAGACTGCGCCACAGGTTGGACCGGCTCGATGTTCGTGCTCTCCGGCTACGACGCCTTCCTGGGCTTTCTGCTGCTCTCCGCAGCGGTCCCGGTGCTGGCGCTGGTGGCCAATAAGCTGCTTTCACCGAAGAGCCGTCAGGGGGAGCGTGAGCTCACCTATGAATCCGGGATGGAGCCGATCGGCGGCGCCTGGATTCAGTTCAACATCCGCTACTACATGTTCGCCCTGGTCTTCGTCATCTTCGACGTCGAGACCGTCTTCCTCTATCCCTGGGCGGTGGCTTTCCACCGGCTCGGTCTGCTGGCCTTCATCGAGGCCCTTGTGTTCATCGCCATCCTCGTGGTGGCTCTCGCCTATGCCTGGCGCAAAGGCGCCCTCGAGTGGAGCTGACCCCGCCATGACGCTCACCCCTGCTTCCTCTCCTTCGGTCTCGGCCCTGCGCGATCTGCGCGCCGCCAGTTGCGGTCCGGTCGGGGCGCCGACGGTCACCTCCGATCTTTCGGAGAACGTGATCCTCACCAGCCTCGACGACCTGCACAACTGGGCGCGGCTCAGCAGCCTCTGGCCCCTGCTGTACGGCACGGCCTGCTGCTTCATCGAGTTCGCGGCCCTGATCGGCTCCCGCTTCGACTTCGACCGTTTCGGCCTGGTGCCCCGCTCCAGCCCCCGCCAGGCCGATCTGCTGATCGTGGCCGGCACGGTGACGATGAAGATGGGTCCGGCCCTGGTGCGGCTCTATGAGCAGATGCCCGAGCCCAAGTACGTGATCGCCATGGGGGCCTGCACGATCACCGGCGGCATGTTCTCCGCCGACTCCACCACGGCCGTGCGCGGCGTCGACAAGCTGATCCCGGTTGACCTCTACCTGCCGGGCTGCCCGCCTCGGCCTGAAGCGATCTTTGATGCGGTGATCAAGCTGCGCAAGAAGGTGGGTAACGAGGCGCTTGCCGAGCGGGGCAACCTGCAGCAGACCCATCGTTATTACACGATTCCCCACCAGCTCAAGCCGGTGGCCCCGATCGTCGATGGGCGCTACCTGCGGGCCGAAACCCAGAAGGCGGCCCTGGCGGCGGCCACCGCGTTCCCCCTCAGCACGGTCCAACCGGCTGCCGAGGCCGCTGGCGCCGAACCTGCGGAAGCTTCCCTGCCGGCCAACCCCGGCTGACGCCGTTCCTTTCCGGAGCCCTGCCTCCCTGGGGCCTGCCCACCCTTAACAACCCAGCTCCGAGTCATGCCCGACGACACCGCTGCCGTTACCGCCACCGCTCCGGCGCCCGGGCCGGTGAGCACCTGGCTGAGCCAGCAGGGTTTTGACCATGAGATCCTCAGCGCCGATCACCTGGGGGTGGAGGTGTTGGGCATTGAGGCAGAGGTGCTGCCGCTGGTGGCCACGGCGCTCAAGGCGAGTGGCTTCGACTATCTGCAGTGTCAGGGTGGCTACGACGAGGGTCCGGGCGGTCGGTTGGTCAGCTTTTATCACCTGGTCAAGCTGGCGGCCCTGGCCGATCGGGTCGGTACGGGCGAGACGCTGCCCGAAGACGTGCGCCCCGAAGAGGTGCGCCTCAAGGTGTTTCTCTCCAGGGATGGTGCCCTCACCATCCCCAGCCTGTATGGATTGTTCCGCGGCGCCGACTGGCAGGAACGGGAGACTTTCGACATGTTCGGCATCCAGTTCGCAGGACACCCCCATCCCAAGCGGCTGCTGATGCCGGAGGACTGGAAGGGTTTCCCGCTGCGCAAGGATTATGTGCAACCCGACTTCTACGAGATGCAGGACGCCTACTGACGGCCTGATTCCGAAGCCTGATCCCCACTTCTGATCCCGAGCATTTGTGGAGCTCAGGGGGAAGTCCTCAAGCCAGGCCTGCTGTTGATTGGTCAGCAGGCCTGGCCTTCTTCGCAGGCTGGCTTTCTTTGAAGGCTGGTTTTCCGTGCTGACGGATCTTCAGCGCAGAGAGGCCTGGGAGGCGCGCATCAGGCGCCCCATCGTGGCCCGATCCTGCGCAGGCAAGGGCTGGGGCTGGGCCAGGGGATCCCCATGGTTGTGGGGGCCCTCCGGGCGGATGGTTGGTGCGGCCGGGATGCTGGCTAGTTCCTGGGCAGAAATCTTGTACACCGGCTGGCCTTCTTTGATCGTTTCCACCACCCGGATCGAGCCGATGCTGCCCGGGTCCACCTTGAGCGGATTGCGCTCGATGATCACCAGATCGGCCAGTTTGCCGGGCTCCAGGCTGCCCTTGCCCTTCTCCTCCTTGATTTGATACGCGGCCATCACGGTCACGGCGCGCAGGGCGTCGTAGGGGCTGATCCGTTCGGCCGGCCCGATCACCCGTCCGCTGGCGGTGCGGCGATTCACGGCCGCATCCACGAGCCCCAGGATCGTCGGCTGGGGGGACACCGGGGCGTCGTGGGAGAGGGTGTAGGGCAGGCCCGCCGCCTGGAAGCTGTGGGCGGCGGCGGCCTTGGCGGCCCGCTCCGGGCCCCAGAACCGTTCCACCGCATCCCCGGCGGAGGCGATTGAGGCCACCAGGAAACTCGGCACCGCGCCGATCGCCTTCATGCGCTGGATCTGGTCGGGCCGCAGATAGGTGGCATGGATGAACACCGGACGGTGATCGCTCCAGCCTTTTTTCTTGATTACCGCCTCAATCACCCGTAGAGCCTGATCGGCGGCGGCATCGCCATTCATGTGCATGTTGATCTGGATGCCGGTGTTCCAGAAGCGCTCGACACCGGCCAGGAGCACCGCATCGGGGATCTGCTCATAGCCCCGATACTCGCCGGTTTTACCCGGGGGATTGGTGGTGTAGGGCTGGGTGAACCAGGCGGTGTCGACGCTGCCGTCGAGCCAGTACTTGATGCCCCCCAGTCGCACCCGGTTGATGTAGCGGTGATCGAGATCGGGTCTGGCCGCCAGCAGCAGCGCGGCGGTGCCGGTGGAGGCGGGGGTATAGGCCTGGGAGACTCCGTAGGCGGCATCGATCACATCATTGGTGGCCGAATCCTTGGCACAGATGTAGAGATCGATCGGCAGCAGTTTCTTGTCGATCGCATTGCGCACCACCGCGATGTCGTCGGCGCCCAGACCGATGCCGCAATCCTGGGCTGTGGTCTGGCCAAAGCGCGCCCAGGCGGCGGCTCCGGCCAGGATCGCGTCATCGGCCAGCTTGCCGGTGAAGGCAGGCCGTTGTCTGCGCACCAGATTGAGGGCCGTTTCCTCCATCGGGCCCGAGGGTTCCCTGCTGCCGCTCTGGCGGGCAAAGGAGCCACCGGTGGGATCGGCCGTGGCTGCGGTGACTCCTGCCAGCTTGAGCAGGGCGTTGTTGGCCGATCCCAGGTGGCCCGAGGAATCGACGATCATCACGGTCCGATCGGCCGACACCCCATCGAGCTCAAGCGCGGTCGGCGTGCGTCCTTCTTTCAACGCTCTGGCCTGATAGCCAAAACCCACGATCCAGGCTCCCGCCGGCACCGAGGCGGCATGGGCTTTGAGACGGGCCACCAGCTCCGGGATGTCCTTGACCCCCAGCAGATCGGCATCCATCTGGTTCTTGCCGTAATAGACCATGTGGCCGTGGGCATCGATGAACCCCGGCAACAGGGTGTGGCCGGCCAGGTTGACCCGCTTGGCACCGGCTCCGGCGGCCTTGACCGCTCCGGCCAGGGGGCCCACATAGAGGATCCTGCCGCCCTTCTCCACCAGCGCTTCGGCGTAGACCGGCTTCGGGCCCGCCATGGTGAGAATGTCACCGCCGCTGTACAGGGTGGCGGGGGTTGGGGGAAGGGGATCCGCTGCCCAGGCGGCACCGGTGGCGCTGATCTGGCCGAAGGCCAGGCCCAGGCTGCTGGCTAAGCCAAGGCCTGTGGCCCGGAGAAGAACGCAAGCCGGGGAAGGGAAATTGGCCATCCAGGAAGCAGGCAGGATGCGATGGGAGAGCGTCCAAAACCTAGGGGTGACACGCGGCGGATGCTACGGGTTGGTGTCTGGCGAAGCCAACACAGGTCGCCAAACACGGGCAATTCGCCGGATCCCGGCGATCATCCCCCTGGTTTTACTTCTGTTCGTGTGAGATTTCAGGCCGCCACTTCAGATCGTCCGCTGGACCCATCCAGCGCCAACGGCCGAATGCGGCGCCAATCCCTAGCTGTCAGCCAGCATCTGCTCACCCTGCTGGCGCTCGGGGGGGGGCTCCTGGCGTTGCCCGCTGTTCGAGCGGAGGTGCTGCCTGAGGCTGGGGTCGAGGCGAGCCTGGCCCAGCCGGGCTGCAGGGCTGCCTTGGGGGTTTCCGCCAGTGAACCGGCGGCCCAGCTGCTGCGGGCTCAGCCATCCCTGGCGGCGAAAGTGACCGCTACCCCTGCCTGCCGGGCTCCCCAGAGCGCCCTTGGTCAACTCGAACGGCTCGAGCAGGAGCTGCAGGCGTCTCGCCAGCGCATGGCGGCCCAGCAGGCCCAGCTCGCCGGCGAAGCGGCCCGGCAGGAGGCCCTCGCCCGCGACCTGGCCCAGATCCGCTCCCAACTCACCGGCCAACCCCCGACCACCGACACTGCCGCCACCCTGGCCAGCCCAGGCACCGTGGCCAGCGTCCCGGGCGGGTCTGCCAGCGAAAACGCCACCGGCCCAGCAGCGGCAGCCAAGGCTGAAAAACCCGCCCCCGCGGCCGTTCAATACACCCCGGGCAAAGGCTTCGCCCTCCAGGCCGGCGAGAGCAGCTTCCGGCTCTGGGCTGAAGCGAAACTGCTCGGTTTTTCCAGCACGCGTTACACGTTCAATCCGGGCCAGCCCCTGATTGTCAGCCCCAAGGATCCAGATCCTTCCTATGACCTCTCGGCTCAACAGAGCATGGTCTATGCGGCCTTCCAGGGGCCGCAATGGAAAGGCTGGACACCCGGGGCTTTCGCCATTTTCTCGTTACAGGACAACATCCTGGCCGAGGGCTATCAGTTCACACCGGTGGTCTATTACGGCGAGATGAGCAAGGGGAGCTGGCGCATCCTGGCGGGACAGGCCTTTGATGTGTTCGCACCCCGCGATCCCGACACCCTGCCCAGCGGCAAGCTGGCCGCGACCGGCAATGCCGGCGCTTACCGCCCCCAGTTCCGGCTGGAGAATAACTTCACCGCCGGATCCGGCTTCGGGGGCATCTTGCAACTTGCGGCCTCTTCGCCGATCACTACCGCCCTACCCGACAACGTCGATCTGACCAATCTTCAAAGACAGGACATTGTTGAGGACAACGGCTGGCCGAATCTGGAGGGTCGCCTCAGCATGGGCTTCGGTGCGGCGGCCCAGCGGGCCGGCGGCCGCAGACAGCGCCCAGTCGAACTGGGCGTGTCGGGGGTCATCGGCCAGCTTCGCGTGCTCGACAATATCCGCCCCACCGATCCAATCACCCTGGTGTCAGATCGTTCGGTGGTGAATGTCTGGGGGGCAGCCTTTGACGGCCACATTGCCCTGGGCAGCCATGTGGGCCTGAGTGGTGAACTGTTCACTGGACAGGGGCTCGGGGAATACATGGCCGGTATCTTCCAGACCTACAACCGCAGCAGCAACCAGGCCGTACCCACATCCGGTGGCTGGGGCCAGCTCTATGTCTATCTGGCCGACAATCTGCGGCTCAATTTCGGCTACGGCATCGACAACGCCGAGAAGAGTGGCCGCTTCGGCATCCTCTCCAACGCAGCTGCCTTCGCCAACGTGGTGTGGGACGCGAATCCCTGGCTCCAATTAGGACTGGAAGGCAACTACAAACTCACCACCTACGACACCTTCGGCGATAAGAATGCCTGGGTGGTGATCTCCCAGGTGATGTTCAGGCTTTGATGGGTGGATTGGCGCGGTGCTTATTGGCCATTGGGCTCAGGAGGGGTTCCTGGAAAGCGGTGTTTTTTATAATCGATCTGCATGACGCCCTTATTTAGCCGTATCCTCAAGCATTTTCACGATGCGCACCGCCCAAAAAGCCATGGAGATTGTGTCCACTGGGCCTGACTTTGGCCTGGCCATGATTGGTTTAAGAGGGTATTTGTGTTAGCCCGTTCCAGGCCAACCCTCCACCTCATTGCGCCAGCGCTGATCAGCAAGATGAGCAATCAGGCAGCTCAGGGATCCACCTATGGGATGTTCGAAAGAGCTATGGACGCGTTTGGGACTTAGGTTGTTGCGCGAGCTGGTTCCTTGCGGACCGGTCTTCCCCGCTCATGTTCCCGATTCGCCGCACCATGAAAGCCGTGATCCTGGCCGGAGGCCTGGGCAGTCGCATCAGCGAGGAAACGCACCTCAAGCCCAAGCCGATGGTGGAAATCGGCGGCAAGCCGATCTTGTGGCATATCCTGAAGATCTACAGTCACCATGGCATCAACGACTTTATTGTTTGCTGTGGTTACAAGGGATATGTGATTAAGGAGTACTTTGCCAATTATTTTTTGCATAGCAGCGATGTCACCTTTGACATGAGCGATAACTCGATGCTGGTCCACTCCCGCAAGGCCGAGCCCTGGAAAGTCACCCTGGTCGATACCGGCGAGGCCACCATGACCGGCGGCAGGTTGGCCCGCGTCCGCGATTATCTTGGGGACGAAAGCTTCTGTTTCACCTATGGCGATGGTGTGGCCGATGTGGACATCAGCAAACTGATCGCTTTTCATCGCTCCGAAGCACGCCAGGCCACACTCACCGCCGTGCGGCCCCCGGGCCGCTTCGGCTCCCTGGCCTTTGAGCGAGGCCGGGTGTTGGCCTTTGAGGAAAAGCCCCAGGGGGACGGCAGCTGGATCAACGGCGGCTTCTTTGTCCTGGAAGCTGCCGTTCTCGATCTGATTGACGGTGACCAGTGCACCTGGGAGCAGCGTCCGCTGCAGACCCTGGCCGAAAACAACCAGCTTTCCGCCTATCACCATCAGGGTTTCTGGCAACCGATGGATACCCTGCGCGATAAGAACCTGCTGGAGGATCTCTGGCAGAGCGGTCGGGCCCCTTGGAAGGTCTGGGATTGAGCCATGCCCCCGACCTCTGAACGTTTTCCGAATCCCGATCCCGCCTTCTGGCAGGGCCGGCGGGTGCTGCTCACGGGCCACACCGGTTTCAAGGGCAGCTGGCTGCTGCTGTGGCTGCTGGAGCTGGGGGCCGAAGTGTGGGGCTATGCCTTGCCAGCCGAGCCCCCGCCCAACCTGTTTCCACTGCTGGAGCCCGATCTGCTGGCTCGCCCGGTCTTCCGCCAGCGCATCGCCGATCTGGCCGATCGGGCGGCGCTGGGGGCGTGGGTGGCCGAGGCGCGACCCGATGTGGTGTTTCACCTGGCCGCCCAACCGTTGGTGCGCCGCAGTTACCAGGATCCCCTGGGCACCTGGGCCACCAACGTGATGGGTTCCTTGGAGCTGCTGGAGGCCCTCAGACCACTGCAGCACCCCTGCGCGGTGGTGATGGTGACCACCGACAAGGTGTACGAGAACCGCGAATGGCTGCATGGCTTCCGAGAAACGGACCCCCTCGGCGGCCACGATCCCTACAGCGCCAGCAAGGCGGCCGCCGAATTGGCGATTGCCAGCTGGCGCGCCAGCTTCTGCGGGCCTGCTCCCCACCAGACCCCCCATCTGGCGATCGCCACGGCCCGGGCCGGCAATGTGATCGGTGGCGGCGACTGGGCGTCCGATCGGATTTTGCCCGATGCGATCAGGGCGCTGGCGGCTGGTCAGCCGATCGCCGTGCGCAACCCTGCGGCCACCCGATCCTGGCAGCATGTGCTGGAGCCGCTGGGGGGCTATCTGCGGCTGGCGGAGGCCCTGGCCCGGGATCCAGTTCCCCCCTGTGGGGCCTTCAACTTCGGTCCAGCCTTGGAGAGCAATCGCCCCGTGGGTGATCTGGTGGAGACGATCCTGCAGCACTGGCCGGGGCAGTGGCAGGACCAGAGCGACTCCAGCAGTCCCCACGAAGCCAGCCTGTTGCATCTGCAGATCGACAAGGCCCACCATCGCCTGGGTTGGAGTCCCCGCTGGAGCTACGGCACGACGGTGGAGCGCACCGTTCATTGGTACCGGCGCGTGCAGCAGCAGCAGGCGTCCGCCCTGGAATGCTGTCAGGCTGACCTGAATTGCTATCAGCAGGATTCGGCTTGATCAGTGTCACCTTGATGCCCACACCATGAGCGACAGCACAGCTGATCTGAGGCTGCAGATCCTTGCGCTCACCAGGGACTATGCGAGGCAGGTGCATGGCGCCCTCCGCCCGGCGGCAGACCCGCAACGGGAGCCCTGGCAGCCCGGTTCCCCCATCCCTTATGCCGGTCGGGTGTTCTCTGAAGACGAGGTGGAGGCGGCCGTTGCGACCACGCTTGATTTCTGGCTCACCCTCGGCCAGGAAGGGGACGCCTTCCAGCGGGAACTGGCCGCCTTTCTGGGGGTGCGCCACAGCCTGCTGGTCAACTCCGGCTCCTCGGCCAATCTGATTGCGATCTCAGTCCTCACCTCCCCGAAGCTGCCGGAAGCTCGCCGGATCAGGCCCGGCGATGAGGTGATCACGGTGGCGGCAGGTTTTCCCACCACCGTGGCGCCGATTGTGCAGGTGGGTGCGGTGCCGGTGTTCATCGACGCAGACCCGATCACGGGCAACGCCCGCTGTGACCAGCTGGAAAGGGCCTATCAGGCGGGAAAAACCAAGGCCGTGATGATGGCCCATGCCCTGGGCAATCCCTTCGATCTGGCCACCACCCTGGCCTTTTGCCGCCAATACAACCTCTGGTTGGTGGAGGACAACTGCGATGCCCTGGGCAGCAGCTATTCGATGCCCAGGGAGCTGGCCGAGAGCCTGGGTTTCCGTGAGAACAGCCCCGGTTTGGACGAGGGGCCCGACCGGGTGGTGCGCTGGACCGGTACCTGGGGGGATTTGAGTACACAAAGCTTCTATCCGGCCCATCACATCACCACGGGCGAGGGTGGTGCGGTCAACATCGTGCGCGATCAGAAGCTCAAGGTCATTGCCGAAAGCTTTCGCGATTGGGGCCGCGATTGCTGGTGCCCGAGTGGGATGGATAACACCTGTGGCAAGCGCTATGAGTGGGCGTTAGGTGAATTGCCGGCGGGATATGACCACAAATATATCTACAGCCATCTGGGTTATAATATGAAGCCCCTTGACCTTCAGGCGGCGATCGGTCGGGTGCAGCTGAAACGGCTGCCAGGGTTCATCGAGGCACGCAAAAGCAACTGGCAGAAGCTCCGCCGCGGCCTTGACCACCTCAGTCATTCATTGGAATTCTGCCTGCCCACCCATGCCACGCATTATGATGCTGAGAGTGGCGCATTTGTGTGGGATCAAAGTGGCTGTCGCGCAGATTGCAGCTGGTTTGGCTTTTTGATCCTGATCAAGTCAGAAGCTTCAATTGCCGGTTCTGACCTGGGTCGCCACCTGGCTGAAGCTGGTGTTGGTACGAGAATGTTGTTTGGCGGTAATTTGCTCAAGCAGCCGGCATTTGTGCAGCTATGTGCCGATCGCCCCGATGCGATTCGGTCGGTGGATGGTGAAATGGCTGGTTCCAATCGCTTGATGAAACAGGCTCTTTTTCTGGGTACTTATCCTGGGCTCACGGATCAGATGTTGGCCAGTGAGATGGAGATCATTGGCGTTTATCTTCAGGATCGGGCCGGCCCCTAGGGATTTCTGGAGCCGCTGCTCAGTCCTTGCCTGCGGTTGGTTGCTGTGCCTGCAGGATTGGCAGGGTATTGATTGACGCTTCATGCGCTGACCGGGGGGGCATTCCGGCGACTGTGTGAGCCACTGGCGACCGAGCTGTCATGGCACGATCCCCGAGGGGCCAAGCGATCAGGTGGTTCAAAGTGTCAGAACGTGTGGCGGATTCGCTGTCTTGCGCACCTGCCCTTGGGTATCCGATGGGCGTCGGGACCCGGTGGAGGTCTGCGAGATGGTGTCATCACCTTGGGGAAGATGTGCGCCAGTCTCTGGTGCAATTCTCCTGGTCGCAGTTGACTGCCACCGAATGGGATCCACGTCTGATTGCCGGATGATCCGGGCGGCTGGGGGCCGTTGTTTTTTTCCGGTAGGGATGTTGTGCGAGGGCCGGCCTTCCCGGTGATGGGTTCAGCCGCCTTCACCCCTCCCGCCGATGCTTCTTGTAAAACCGCATCACCGCTAGAGCCACGCTCCGGGGATCGTGGCGCAGGGTGGCGGTGGGGCGGGCTCCCTGCAGCGGCGCTCGCATCACCTCATAACCCTGGCTCACCAGGGCCCGGGCATCGCAGCGGACCGGTTCGGCGCCACGCAGGCGGTAGTTGGTCACCAAAGGGGTATCGCCCAGATCTTCCTGCGCCAGCACACAGTTGAACAGCCTCTGCTCGATGCCCAGGCTGGCCAGTTGGGCTTCGATCGCCCGCAGATGGCCGCCCACATCGAGCCCATCGGTTTCGCCGGGCTGGGTCATCAGGTTGCAGATGTATAGGCGGGGTGCCTTGCTGCGGCTGATGGCGCTCACCAGTTCCGGCACCAGCAGATTGGGCAGCAGCGAGGTGTAAAGGCTGCCGGGTCCGAGCACGATCAGGTCGGCATGGGCGATCGCCTCGAGCGCCTTGGGCAGGGCCGGCGGCCGCTCCGGGGTGCAGCCCAGCCGCACGATCGGGCTCGGGGCCTTGCCGATGCGCGACTCCCCCTCGATCCGCTCGCCGTTCTCCAGCTCGGCCCAGAGGCGCACATCGGCGTTGGTGGCTGGCACCACCTGGCCCTGCACCGCCAGCACCCGGCTGCTGGCGGTGATCGCGGACTCCAGGCTGCCGGTGATCGCGGTCAGGGCGGTCAGGAACAGGTTGCCGAAGCTGTGTCCCTCCAGGCCGCTGCCGGAGCGGAAGCGGTACTGGAACAGCCTGGTCAGCAGCGGCTCTTCGGTGGAGAGGGCCGCCAGGCAGTTGCGGATGTCACCGGGGGGCGCGACGCCGAACTCCCGCCGCAGCACCCCGCTGCTGCCGCCGTCATCGGCGACCGTGACGATCGCCGTGAGATTGGTGCTGTAGCGCTTGAGGCCCGAGAGCAGGGTCGAGAGGCCCGTGCCGCCACCGATCGCCACGATCGCCGGACCCCGGTTGAGGCGGCGCTGGGCCAGCAGGGCATCCACCAGCACCGTGTCCTTCTCCGGGGCCAGGGCCTGCTGGATCGAGCCGAAGCTGCGGCTCTGGCCCAGCCAGATCAGGCCGCCACCGATCAGCAGCACCAGCGGGCCGGTGATGCTGCGGGGCAACACCCGCGTCAGCTGGGACAGGACCCATTTGATCGTCTCCAGGCTCCAGTAGATCGGCTGCAGGTCGGCCCAGACGGCGGCGCCGAGCAACAGGATCAACAGGCCCAGGCCGGAGGTGAACATCCAGCGTTTGACCACCAGCCCCGGCTGCAGCCAGCGGGCGGCTCGCCTGGAGCGGCTCACCAGATCCTGCCGGCGCCGATCGCCGCGGCCAACCCAGCTCGGTCGTTCGGCTGCTCGCCTCGAACGGAGAGGTTTCACGCCGGTGCGGCGGAGGGCCAAGGCGGAAGCGCCGGGACGCGGCGGGGACGTGGATGAACTGTACGGATGGAAACCGTTCGCGCCCAGCGGCAACCTGAGGAGGAAACGGATCGCGCCTGCGGTCAACAGCGGCGGGAAAGGTCAGGATGGATCGGGATCCATGGCCTCGCTCCTGTTTCGTCCCCTCCCACGCTTTTGGATACCAGTCTCCCTGACGTCGCCGATACCGCCCCTGGCGCCGCCGTGGCCCAGATGGAGCGGCTCACCATGCGCTGGGGTGCCAAGCCGCCGATCCTGGACGCGGTTGACCTGGAGCTGTTCGCCGGCGAGCGGCTGGTGGTGATCGGCCCGTCGGGGGCCGGTAAATCCACAATCCTGCGGCTGCTCTCCGGGCTGCTGCTGCCCAGCGCCGGCAGCCTGCGCATCCACGGCGAGGAGCAGGCCTATCTGCGGCTGGATCAGCGCCATCCACCCGACGTGCGGCTGGTGTTTCAGAACCCGGCCCTGCTGGCCTCGTTGACGGTGCGCGAGAACGTGGGTTTCCTGCTCTATCGCTTCAGCAAGCTCAGCGACCGGGAGATCCGCCAGCGGGTGAGCCTGGCCCTCGAAGCCGTCGGGCTGGTGGGGATCGATGAGTTGCTGCCCGGCGAACTCAGCGGCGGCATGCAGAAGCGGGTCAGCTTCGCCCGGGCCCTGATCGATGATCCCGGTGCGGCCGGCGGCCGGGTGCCCCTGTTGCTGTTCGATGAACCCACGGCAGGTCTGGATCCGGTGGCCTGCACCCGGGTGGAGGATCTGATCGTGCGCACCACCGAGCTCACCAATGCCTCCTCGGTGGTGGTGAGCCACGTGATCAGCACGATCGAGCGCTGTGCCGAGCGGGTGATGCTGCTGTACGACGGCCATTTCCGCTGGAATGGCAGCCTTGATGAGTTCAGGGTCACCACTAACCCTTACGTGGTGCAGTTCCGGAGCGGTAGTCTGCGCGGACCCATGCAGCCGGCGGAGCTCTGAGCCCATGCGCCGCAGTGTCCGCGAGGCTCTGGTTGGATTTTCGCTGCTCGCCGCGGCCGGCAGCGCCTTCACCCTCTGGCTCTGGCTCAAGGGGGTGTCGCTCAGCCAGAGCACCTGGACCATGCAGGTCAGCTTCGCCGATGCGGCGGGCCTGGCCGAACGCTCGCCGGTGGTCTATCGGGGGGTGTTGGTCGGCAATGTGCGCCGACTCAAGGTCACCGATCATGCCGTTCTGGTCGACCTGGAGATCAACGATCCCAAGCTGCGCCTGCCCCGGCCGGTGGTGGCCCAGGTGGGGGCGGGCTCCCTGCTGGGCGGTGATGCCCAGGTCTCGCTGATGACGTCGGGCCGGCCCCTGCCCGACCATGCCCCCCTGCCCAGGGATCGCAGCTGCGACAACGCCCGCATGGTCTGCCAGAACGGCCTTGTTCAGGGCGTGGCCTCGGCCACCCTCTCCTCGGTCACCGACACGGTTCAGAAACTGCTGAACAAGGCCGACAACGACAAGCTGGTTGAGAAGCTGGTGGCTGCCACCGCCAGCTTTGAGTCCACCGCCGACGAGACCAAGAAGCTGACCATGGACGGCCAGGTGTTCCTGAAGGACGCCCAGGTGCTGGTGAATCAGTTGAACCGTTCGGCCGGCAAGATCGATCCGATCCTCACCAACATCAACGCCGCCAGCGTCGACACGGCCAAGGCCACCAAACACATCAACAATCTCGCCGCCAACCTCGACAACCCCAAGACCATCTCCGATCTGCAGGCCACGCTCACCAATGCCAAGCAGCTCACCGATCGCTGGAGTGCGGTCGGGGGGGATGTGCGCAAGCTCACCGATGATCCCAAGTTCATGGATGGGATCCGCAGCGTCTCCGTGGGGCTGGGCAAGTTCTTCGGCGAGCTCTATCCAGCCCAGACCGAGGCGGCCAAGGAGCGGGACGATCGCCATCGCCAGGAGCGCGAGGCGGCGGCAGCCAGCAAGCCCCCGTCGAGTCGCTTCGCTCCCCGCTCCAACGGCCCGACGGGCGTTCCGGCCGCTCCCTGAATCGGGGCGCAAGGTCTTGGCAACGGCTGAAAACCCTCGCCAGAGCCGACAAGCGTTCGACCAGCCGGATCCACTGCGGTTGACCAGGGGGTTGACGGCCGCTGGTGAAGCGGTGGCCAACCAAGGGGTGGTCAACCGTTGGCCGAGACAAGTTTTTCAGCGCTCGCCTGACCCCATCCGTGCCCTTAGAAGCTGCCGATGGCGTCCAGGGCGATGGCGGCGATCGCCTGGTCGCTGGCCTTGGGCAGCTGCACGTAGCGGCCGCCGGCGGCTTCGGCCAGATCCTTGCCCATGCCACTGCCGATGAACTTGCGCTCGGTGTCGATCACCAGCAGCTTGATGCCCAGGGCCCGGTAGCGGCTGGCCACCTGCTTCACCTCCTCCTTGAGGTCCACCGGTTCCTCCCCCTCCAGCTCCGGTTGGCCCAGGGAGCGGGAGAGGGGCACGTTGCCGCGGCCATCGGTGATCGCCACCACCACCACCTGGCCCAGATCTCCGGTGGCCAGGGCGTTGGCCCCCACGCGGGCCGCCTGGGTGAGGCCATGGGCCAAGGGTGAGCCGCCGCCGCAGGGCATCGATTCCAGGCGGCGCCGGGCGGCGGTGATCGAGCGGGTGGGGGGCAGCAGCACCTCGGCCTGCTCGCCGCGGAAGGGGATCAGGGCGACTTCGTCGCGGTTCTCGTAGGCCTCGGTGAGCAGCCGGATCACGGCCCCCTTGGCGCTCTGCATGCGGTTGAGGGCCATCGAGCCGCTGGCATCCACCAGGAAGATCACCAGGGCGCCGGCCTTGCGCTGCAACTGCTTGGCCCGCAGGTCGCCGTCCTCGACGATCACGCGGCGGTGGGGTTCACGGGCGCGGCGGGCCTTCTGGTATGGCGCGGCGGCCCGCAGGGTGGCGTCCACAGCGATGCGCTTGACCGGGCCGCGGGGCAGCATCGGCTTGACGTAGCGCCCCCGGGAATCGCTGAGCACCACGGCGCGGCTGCCGCTGCCGCCCGATTTGGCCTTGGCGGCCGAGAACAGCAGCAGGTCCGGGTCGATGGCGGTGGCCTCCGGATCCAGCAGGAACTCCTCCGGGATCGTGGGCGGCGCCTGATCCTCGGGGGTGTCCTCCTCGTCTTCGGGTTCGTCCGGCTCGTTGTCCTCCTGGTTCTGCTCGTCGGGCGGTTCCGGTTCCTCCGGCGGCTGTTCCCCCTGGGGCGGCGGCGGTGGTTCCAGGGGCTGGTCCGGATCCGGCGGCGGCAGCTGCAGCGCCCGCGGCGCGATCACCAGCCGCACCGCCACCTGCAGGTCTTCGGCCTCCACCTGGTCGCGGCCGGAGAGGGCGGCGTGGGCGCGGGCCACCCGCACCGCGTACAGCTCGGAGCGATGGCCTTCGACGCCGCCGCGCAGGGCTTCCTTGACCAGATAGGTGATCTGCTCGCGGCTGATGCGCACATCCGGCAGCCATTGGCGCGCCAGCAGCAGCTGGGTGGCCAGGGCGTCGGTCTCCTCCTGGAAGCGCTGGCGGAAGACCTCCGTGGATTCGCCGTGATCGAGGGCCGAGCGGGTGATCGCCACCCGTTGCTCCACCTCCAGCAGTTGGTTGGCCGAAAGACAGATGGCGAAGCGATCGAGCAGGTGGTCGCGCACCGCCCCTTCTTCGGGGTTGTAGGTGGCGATCAGCAGGCAGCGGCAGGGGTGGGACAGGCTCAGTCCCTCGCGCTCGATCCGGTTCTCGCCGCTGCCGATGGCGGCCAGCAGCAGGTTGGTGATGCCGTCGTCGAGCAGGTTGAGCTCGTCGATGTACAGCACGCCGCGATGGGCCTCGGCCAGCAGGCCGGGCTGGAACACCGGTGCTCCGGCAGCCAGGGAGGCGGTCACATCGACCGAGCCCAGCAGCCGGTCTTCGGTGATGCCCAGGGGCACCTGCACAAACGGGGCCGGCATCACCCGGTTGGGCAGCAGGGCACTGGCATCAAGGCCGCTTGCATCGCCCCCGAGTTCGGTGATCCGGGCCCTGGTGGCGTCATCCCACTCGTCGCTCTGGCGGGGATCGTGGTTGAACGGGCTGGATCCGCTGCCCAGATCGAGCACATCGATCGGTGGCAGCAGGGCGTGCAGGCCCCGGGCTAGCACGGACTTACCGGTGCCGCGGCCGCCGGCAATCACTACGCCACCGAGCCCCGGATCCACCGCCGCCAGCAGCAGTGCCAGTTTGAGTGTGCCGTGACCGGTGATCGCCGCCAGGGGGAAGGAGCGGGCCGCGGCGGCCCGGGCCACCTGGGCGCTGGCGTCTCGGAGCGTGCCTGGGGCGCTGGCGACCATGGGTGAAGGGGAGAGCCCTGACGGATGGCCAGTCTCGCTGATCAGGGCGGCGGCAGCCTCTGGCGACAGCGGGCTGGTTGATTGGGGTCAGCGGTACAAGGTCTGAACGGTCGCCAATCTTGTGCCCGGGTTAGGTTCGCCTCCACTCAGGCAGGACTAGGAGGAGAAGCGTGATCAATCGCCCAGAAGTGAGTTATCACTTGATCTGCCCTTGTGGTGCGGCCAGAACTTGTCATTTCTGCGGGAGGTTCTGACGTGGCTCAGGCTGTTCCTCAGAAGCGGGCCCAGGGTTCGATGCTGAATGCGGTCGTCTCGGGATTGATCAACGGGGCGATGCAGATTCCCCTTTGCATTGCACTGGCTTCCGTCGTGTTTTCGGGCGATCTCAGGCCCTATTTCCCCGTGGGGATCGGTCTGTTTCTGGTCGGCAATGCCATGGTGAGTGCCATTGCCTCCTTGCGCTCCAGCAGCCGCTACGGCCTGGCAACGATTCAGGATTCAACCCCGGCCATCGTGGCGTTGATGGCGATCAGCATTGCCTCCAGTACGCATAACAAAGCCAGCACCCTGCCGACGGTGGTGGCGGCGATCGCCATCTCGACGTTGGTGATGGGGCTAACGCTCTATGGCCTGGGTCGGTTTCGGCTTGGGGTTGGTGCCCGCTTCTTCCCGCCTGCTGTGGTCAGTGGATTCCTGGCGGGTACGGGGGTGATTCTGCTGCTGGCTGGGTTGGGCTTCTTGATGAACACCAACCTGACGATGTTCAACCTGAACCAGCTGTGGTTGCCTGGGGCTCCCCAGCGCTGGTTGCCGGGCTTGCTTTTCGGCGTTGCCCTGTTGGGGATCCATCTGCGTTTCCCTCAGGCCTGGGTGATGCCGACCCTGTTGTTTGTCTCCGCCCTGATTTTCGCCCTGTCGTTGCATGGGCTCCAGATCAGTACCCCCGAGGCGATCGCCCGCGGCTGGATTGAGGGTGGCTTTCCGTCGGGCAGGCTCTGGCCTCCCCTGGGCCTGGCGCAGTTGGGCCAGATCGATTGGTTCGTGCTCAGCCAGCACCTGGTCCATTACCTGATCATCGCCTTTGTGGGCTCGCTGGCGTTGTTGCTCAATGCCGCCGGGCTCGAGCAGACAACGGACGAGGAGATCGATCTCGATCGTGAACTCAAGGGCAATGGCCTGGCCAACCTCGTGGCGGGTGTGTTCGGTGGCGCCAATGGTTATCTCTCCATCAGTGGCTCGGCCCTGTCCCATGAGTTGAATGCGCCGGGTCGCCTGCCCAGTCTGATCAATGCCGGCATGTCGGTGGCCGCCCTGGGATTCGGGATGTCATTGCTGCAGGTCTTCCCCAACTTCCTGCTGGGTGGACTGACCCTGTTCCTGGGATTCTCGATGCTGAAGGGGCCTTGCGTCGACAGCTTCCCGCGGGTTTCAAAGCTGGAGTACGGCTCGATCCTGACGATCACGACCGTGATCGCCTTCTTCGGATTTGTGAATGGCGTTCTTGTCGGCTTGCTGGTGGCGTTCATCTTCTTTGTGATCAGTTCCTCCCGGGTCAAACTGATCAAGTTTGCCGGTAGCAGCGCCACGATCCAAAGCCAGGAAATTCGATCGCGATCAGCCTCTGCCTTGTTGCAACGGCGTGGTTGTGATGTCAGGATTTTCGCCTTGCAGGGTTATGTTTTCTTCGGCAATGCGTTTGAGTTGTATCGGCGCCTGCGCGGATTGTTTGGTTCTGTGGATGCGCACCAGCCTCGCTATCTGCTGCTTGATTTTCGTGATGTCGTCGGTGTTGATTCCAGTGGGATGGACTGGATCGGTCGTTTGGCCAAGCTTGCCAAGGACCATCAGGCCATACTTGTGCTTAGCGGTCTGTCGGCCGTTGCCAGGCGCCAATTCCTCGGCTCTCTGGATCTGGAGGATCCAGCGGCGGCCCTCCCGATGACTTCCATTCAACTGGCCGCTGACCTGGATGAGGCTCTGCAGTGGTGTGAGTGCAGACTCCTGGCTGCCGGCGATGGGCAGGCGGCCTCCGCCGATCCCGCCGGCCCTGGCCTGGCCGATTTGGATGCAGAGGCAGCGGCCTGGAGATCTCAGTTCGTCGCCAAGGCAAGCCCCTATCTGCAGCGTCAGACCTATCAGGCCGGAGCTGTTCTCTGGCGGCATGGTGATGAAGCTCTGCAGCTCTACCTGGTGGAGTCTGGCGAGATTGAGTTGCTCTCTTATGCCGCCAACGGTGAGCGGAAACGATGCATCGGTGTGGGATCGGATTCCGTCTTCGGTGAGGTCGCCTTCTTCCTACAATCAACGCGGATGGGCACGGCAACATTCAGCCGTGATTCCGTGGTCTATTGCCTGACCCGAGACCAGCTGCAGCGCATGACTAGCCAAGAGCCTGCCCTGGCCTTGGAACTGCAGAACTGGGTGCTGTTCATGGAGTCCATGGTGTTGGCGGAGGACTTTCACTCGGTTGATTTCATGATGCGTTGAAGCCTCAGCGCCCGGGGCCACAGCCGATCCCCAGATCGGCGGTGCTATGGGAGCTGTCCCAGTCAGGGTGAGCTGTGCCGCCCAGGTGACCCTTTGCCGATCCTCCCCCACGGGCTGCCGCAGTGAGTTGGGATGTTCACTCATGCTCCTCCCCCCGGATCTGGCGGAAGTACTCCGCATTGGAGGAGGTGGAATCCGAGCCACTGGCGGCCCGGCGTTGCCGCAGGCTTTTGAGCAGCCCAGTCCAGCCCTTCTGCCACTCCTGCAGCAGGGTGCGTGGGGAACCGGGTCGGACAGCCAAAGCTGCAAAGCCGAGGGCCAGGGCCAGGCAGGCGATGCCGTTGCGGAGCAGCTCGGGCAACAGGCGCCAGGGATTGGTCGGAGGTGCGGCCTGGCGTTCACGGGCGATCTGCAGGGCGGCCTGATCGAGCACGGCAGCCACCTGGGCCTTGAGCAGGGGCAAGGGCTGGGCGAGGTCGGCGGGGCCGAGCACCGGGCCCCGCAGGCGCTGCAGCCGTTGGTTGATCTCTTCGTTGCTGGTGGCGCTGGCCACCGCCTGGCGCAGTGCCTTGAGCTTGGCCTCGGCGCTGTTGATGCGTGTGGCCTGGGCGGTGTTCAATGAGCGGCTGGTCTGCAAGCCGGCGATGGTCTGCAGGGGGGCAAAAGCAGCAGGAACCCGAGGGCGGCGGCCACGGCCAGCTGGCTGCAGAGCCGCTGGCGGCTTTTGAGCTGCGGATTATGGGCCCCCAGCTCCACGGCGATCTGCAGCAGGGCCAGACCGAGCAGGGGGAAGGGAGCACCGTTGACCAGGCTGCCCGCCAACCGCAGCTGCCAGGCGGGATTGAGCAACTGCACCGGCCACAGGGCCCCCGCCACCAGCGAGGCGAAGAGCACAAAGAGCACCAGTGCCACCACGCTCAGGCCCGGGGCCGAGAGGAGCACGGCAGTGCCGGAGCGGGAGGATTCGGAGCTGGGGGGCATGGCAGAACTCAGGGGGCGGAACGCAGAGAGGGAAATCACCGCTGCCGGCGGCCACAAAAAAGCCCCGCCGATGGCAGGGCCGTGAAGGAAATCAGGGCGGCAATCAGGCCTGGGGCGGGGTGATCAAAGGAGCGGCGATGCGCTTGCGCAGGCGACGGCTCCAGCCGAAGGCGGCGCCAGCACCAAGCAGGGGCAGGGGGCCGGGCACTGCGGCTGTAGGGGGCCCAAGGATAAATTGAATTGTCTCACTGGTGCCGTCGAGGGTCCAAGTGCCGATCAGGCCCGTTGTGGCGAAGCCGAGGCCTGCGAGGGTGGTGCTATTGAACGTGGCGCTGCTGACAATCTCGGTATTTGAGACGTATGTAGGATCAATATAAAAACGAGACTGAAAGCCCACAATGCCTGTAAATATTCCAGAGACGCTGGTGGAACCACCGAAAGAAGTGGTCCCGTTTAAGAATGTAGGGCCCGTAACAAAGTAAGGGTTTACTATTTGATCAGTAACAGTGCATACAATTGCGTTAGCAATATCGATTACTCCACTGGTACCACAAGCATCGACTGTGTCTTGGATTGCTCTAGAGAGATTCAGGCGGCCACTCGTCTGAACAACCACATTCCCTGCGGATTCAAAAATGTTGTAGGTCAGAACCGCCTTTGCCTCCCCCTGACTCAGCAGCAAGGCAGCCGGCGCGGTCAGCAGGGGCGAAAGACGCATGTAGCGCTGGGCGAGAGTGGTAGCGGCATGATTACTTCAGGGGCAGGCAAATTTTACATAATTAACCCCCGCCCAAGGCAACAGCATGCTTTTGAGGCCAACGAAGAGATTGGCAAATGCAGTAAAGTTTTATTGATTGTGTAGACCTTTGCTGGCGTTGCGGTAAAGGCCCCCTAAATGCGTGCGACCCCGCGCCCTTCTCAGGGGGTTCCTCGTCCCGGCTGGCTAGATGCGCCAAGCGCCTGATCGCTACCTTTGCCACAAACAACGGCTGTCGCGTTGCAGGGCGGAGGCCATGGCTGAGCCGCTGGCCAGCAGCTCGGCGTGTTCGCTGGGCGTGAGCACCAGGGCATCGCAGCTGAGCGGCAGCTCCCCCAGGGGCCAGGCCAGCAGTCGCTGGTGCTGGGGGCCGCTGCTGCCGGCATCGATCAGCAACAGATCGAGATCGCTGCCGACCCCGGCGTCACCCCGGCCGTAGCTACCGAACAGGCCCACCCGCTCCAGGCCCGGATGATCTGCCGCAACCTGGGCCGCCCAGAGGCGCACCTGGCTCAGCACCTGCTCCGGCTCAGGCCAGCGCAGCAGCGATTGCGTCAACGATCGAACCGGCATGGCGCAGGCCGTCCTAGCTCTGAAGCCGGCCGAAACGACTGATGGCTGATCAGGCCCTGCGGAAACCCACGAAACCCAGGGCCGGTCGCCTCCCCCCTCCAGAAAGCCGCCATGCAGTCCGTAGGGGATCGCCAGGCGAGTGTCGGCATTCCCGAGGAGCGGCTGTACGATTTGTACAAAACCTGGGGAAGCATGGGGGAAATTGCCGTCAGTCAGGCCCGTGAAAACCTTGCGGAAGTGATTGAAACCACCCAGCGGAGCGGTGAGCCCATCGTGCTCACCCGTCACGGCCGGCCGGTGGCGGTGGTGCTGGAGCATGGGGCATTCGAGCGCTTGGTGGCTGCAGCCGAAGAGGCCAGTGACCGCGCAGCTCTGGCCCTGGCTCGCGAAGACGACGACAGCGTGCCGTGGGAGCAGGTCAAGGTTGACCTTGGCCTGGTGTGACCTCAGATTCTGATCAGCCACCGCAGCGCTATGAGGTTCGCCTGGCCCGCCGTGCTGTGCGCTCCCTGGCCGACCTGCAACGGCGCGATCAGCAACGCATTCGCGCGGCGATTGATTTGCTGGCTGAGAATCCCCGTCCTCCCAATTGCGTTGCCCTCCAGGGAGAAGCAGGGGTCTACAGGGTGCGAGTGGGGGATTACCGCATCGTGTATGAGGTGTTCGATCGGGTGCTGGTGGTGCAGGTGGTCCGCATTGGTCATCGGCGCGAGGTTTACCGCTGATTCAGCTCTGATCAGGACCCATCCAGCTGGATCGGCCGATGGTCCTGCAGGGGGGACCGCGCTCAGAGCCCGTAAGGATGCACCACGCCACCCAGCGTGAGCGGGAAATCGCGGCTGTTGCGGGTGGCCAGGGTCAGATCGGCGCAGCGGGCGGTAGCCAGGATGATCGCGTCGGGAATGTTCAGGCCGTGGCGTTGCCTGAGCCGCACCGTTTCCAGGGCGATGGCGTCGTCGATCGCCAGGCGTGGAAACGTGTCCAGCCAGGCCTCCACGGGGTCGTTTTCACCCTCGCGGCAGCCCACCAGCACTTCGATCCAGCTGATCACGCTGATGTGGGGCCGTTGTTGCTGCTCCAGCCAGGCCAGGGCGATGGCTTCGCCGCGCAGCACATCGATCAGGATGTTGGTGTCGAGCAACAGCATCAGCGCTCGCCCCACTCCTGCCGCAGCGCCGCCTGCAGCTCCAGAGATCCTTCTGGTCGATCTCGCCACAGGCCGAAGACCTCGCCGTGGCTGGGTTGCTGCTGCTTCAGCCACAGCCGCAGTGCTTGCCGCAGCGCCTCCGCCCGCGACAGCCCTTGCTGGCGGCAGAGGGCATCGAGCTGGGCGCGCTCCGCCTCAGGCAGGTCCACAATCGTGCGCACGATGATGCCGTTATCTGATGACGGCATCGTAGGGGCTCAGCCCGCCACAAAGCTCCCGTGCAGGCCGTAGGGAATCGCCAGGGGCAGCTCCAGTAGCGCCACTTCGGCCATCGAGGCGGCATCGAGGATCACCAGGTCGGAGGCGCAGCGGGCGCCATTCCAGACCACACACAGCACCCAGCCGTCGTCCTCGGCGGTGGCTGGGGCGCCAGCGGCGGCCGCCCGGGGCACCATGACTGGCTCGCTGACGAAGCCGCGGGGCGCCGCACTCCAGACGGGCCCTTCGCCATTGACCAGATCGAGCTTCTTGAGCGCCTGCAGCGGGTCGTTGCCGGTCTCCCGTTCCGCCACCGCCATCCAGGCGTAGCGACTGGCCAGGCCTTGGTTGGCGGGATTGACCATGGCAAACTCGCAGCAGCGCTCGCTGAGTCGCTCGCTGCGCACCGTGCCGCTGTTCAGATCGATCGTGCAGCGCTCCAGCAGTCCTTCGGGGATCTGGTCGAAGTCGATTGCGCGGAAGTCGGTGTCCGGGCCGACCGACGGGAAATCGGCGTAGAAGATGCTGGTGAGCACCAGCTGATCGCGCTCCTCCCAGGCGTTGACGTGGTGGAAGACGAAGCCCTCGGGCGCCGGAATGATGCGCGGCTCCTGGCCGGCGAAGGCGCCGGAATCGCGCGGAACCAGCCAGAACTGGGCCTGGCCGCCGGGCTTGGAGGCCAGGCACTGGGCGGCGCCCTTTTGTCCCAGCACGAAGGGCAGCGGGTTGAAGGCGATGGCGTTCTGCAGGAACACCGCCCAGTTGGGGGTGATCGCGAAGTCATGCAGGAAGGCGAAGCCCTTGAAGCTGTCGGAGCGCTCACTCAGCAGCTGGCCGGCCTTGACGCCGCTGGTCGGATCGTCCGCCACGGCGAACTCCATCAGCCGCACGGTGCTGCGCGGCCCCGTCTTGACGCCGAAGGTCACCATCCGCTCCTGACCGTGGTGGCCGGGATCGAAGCGGGGATGGGCGCTGAAGGCCTCGCCGGGCTTGAGCACCCCATCGAGCAGGGAGATGCCCTTGGTCTCGAGGGTGCCGGGGTCGAGGGCGTGGGGGGAACTGGCCTCCCACAGGGCCAGCAGTTGGTCGCCGAGCCGCACGACGTGGGTGTTGGCGATGTTCTTGAGCCGCAGGTCGAAGGCGTTGGCCAGCGGGCCACCGGGCTTCTGGGTGCCGAAGACGCCGCGGTAGAGGGGCTTGCCGGCCTTTTCTTCAGCCAGCCAGCCCTCGGTGCGCACGAAGCGGTTGCTGAGCTGCACGCCGCCACCCTCGAAGCGCAGGGCCGTGATCATGCCGTCGCCATCGAAGGGATGGTGCACCCAGTGGCCGCCGCGCTCCAGCCGGCCCGGCCCGTTGCGATACAGGGTGCCGTTGAGTTCGGCGGGGATCGAGCCGCGGCTGGCCTGCAGGGGGACGTCGGTCAGTTCGACCCCGACGTTGCGGAAGCCACTGGCCCAGTCGGCGCGATCAAAGCGGCTGGTCCCAGGCCCGGCGGCGTCAGCGGGAACGGCAGACGCGCCTGGGGCGGATGCCTGGGGTCGGCCGGGGGCAACGGTCATCGGGGCGCGCAGCGGAGGAGGGGCCGCAGTGTCACGGCTTCCCCATCATTGCGTAACGGACTGTGAAGGTGCGGAGGGTTCTGCCCCCAGGACGCAGTTCAAGGCGTCGGGCAGGGTCCACCGCTCCAGGACAAGTTCAAGGCCCCAGGTCCGGCGCAGTTTGCCGGGCCTGGGGCCAGAGGTTCGGCGGTGGGCCGGACCGGTTCAGGCAATCAACCCTGGCAGGGGCGCTCCACCGGTGTGCAGGGGGGCAACGGCCGTTCGCAGGGGGCGTTCAGGCTCTCCGGGCAGGGCTGTTCGACCTGGGCGGCCCTGACGGGGGCGGCCAGCAGGGTCAGGGCTGCAGCGGCTGCCGCAGCTGTGGTGGTCAGAACGATGGCGCTTTTCATGGTGCGGCCTCGGGGATTGAATTCACCGTAATGGCCCGATTGGCCGCCGCTGCCGCGGATTTGCATTGCATTCACTTCGCCTGCAGGGCAGGGGCTCCGGCCCGGTGACAGCAAGGCTTCGTCCCTGACCTCGACCGTCAGCCTCCCGCCTGCTCCAGCACCCCCTTGCTGCTGGGCACGGCGCCGGCGCGGCGGGGATCGAGCTCTACCGCCAGGCGCAGGGCGCGGGCGAAGGCCTTGAAGCTCGCCTCCACGATGTGGTGCGAGTTGACGCCATCGAGCTGGCGCACGTGGAGGGTGAGGCCGGCGTTGTTGGCCACCGCCACGTAGAACTCCTTGACCAGCTCGGTGTCGTAGCTGCCGATCTTCTGGGCGGGGATGGTGAGGCCCCAGCTCAGGTGGGGGCGGCCGGAGCAATCCAGGGCCACCTGGACCAGTGCCTCATCCAATGGCGCCAGGAAGTGGCCGAAGCGGTGGATGCCGCGGCGGTCGCCCAGGGCCTGGGAGAGGGCCTGGCCGACGGCGATGCCCACGTCCTCGTTGGTGTGGTGATCGTCGATGTGGGTGTCGCCCTTGGCCTGAATCTCCAGGTCGATCAGGCCGTGGCTGCTGATCTGGTGGAGCATGTGGTCGAGAAACGGCACGCCGGTGGCCACCTGGCAGCGGCCCGGGCCATCCAGTCCCAGGGTGACGCGCACGTCGGTTTCGCCAGTGACACGGTGGACGGTGCCGGTGCGCATGGAGGGCCGGCGCCGGCGGGCGCCTGATCGGGGTGCCCTGATCATGGCGAAGCCCCGGGTTGCCGGCACTGTCTCGCTCGGGGGGGCAGGGGGCTGTGGCAACCCATTCAGGTCACACACGGGCTCCGTCTTCCCAATGTCTGTTCCTGCCCGTGAACCGTTCACCCCCGAGGGGGCTCTGGCCCTCCTGCAGGCCGGACATGAGCGCTTTCTGGCCGGTACTCCAAGGCGTCCCCACACCGACTTCGAGCGCCGTGACGCCCTGGCTGAGCAGCAGCACCCCATGGCGGCCGTCCTGGGTTGCTCCGATTCCCGGGTGCCGGTGGAGCTGCTGTTCGATACCGACTTCGGGGATCTTTTTGTGGCGCGCAATGCGGGCAATGTGGCTCTGGCCGGCATGGTGGGCACGCTGGAGTACGCCGTGGCGGTGCTTCAGGTGCCCCTGATCATGGTGCTGGGGCACGAGCGCTGCGGTGCGGTGGCGGCCGCTCTCCGGCCGCAGAACCTGGACCTGCTGCCCAGCAGCCTCGCCCAGCTTGTCGGTCAGATCCGACTGGAGATGCTGGCTGCCGGTATCGAGGGCGATCTCGATCGTGCCTGCCGCCACAACGCCTTACGCGCGGCCCAGCATCTGGCCAGCGCCAGCGTTTTGATCAACGAAAGCCTGGTCAGCGGCAAGCTGCGCATCGAAGCTGCTCGTTATGACCTGGATGACAGTCGTCTTGACTGGCTGGGGTCGGTGGCGCCCCGATCGGGCGCGTGAACCCGGAGCTGATGCCATGATGCTTTCAGGGGACGCATCAAGATGCCATGCGCACCACGCTCACCATTGACGACGGCCTGCTGCGCCAACTTCGCCAGAAGGCTCTCGATAGCGGCAAGCCCTTCAAGCAGGTGGTCAACGAGACCCTCCAGGCCGGTCTGAACGCGCCGGTGGTCGCCAGGCGCGAGCCCTACCGCTGCCCCAGCTTTTCGATTGGCGCCGTAGCGCCGGGCGTCGATCTCACCAAAGCCAACCAACTGGCTGCGGCGCTCGATGACGAAGCCCTCATGGAGAAACTCCGGCAAGGTCGATGATCATGATCGACACCAATCTCTGGCTCTACGCCTCCCTCCAGGAGCTCCCACATCATGTCCAGGCCAAGCGATGGCTTGAGGACACGATCAATGCTCAGGAACCGATTGCTCTCCCCTGGAATGTTGTTCTGGGCGTCATGCGCATCAGCACGCAGTCCCGACTGCTGCAGAACCCACTCCGTCCTTCCCAGGCCATGGAACTGGTGGACGGCTGGCTGCAGCAGTCGTCGGTGGACCTGGTCGAGCCTGGTCCTGCTCACTGGACCATCCTGTGCCGACTGATCGGTGAGGTGGGAGCGGCCGGCAACCTCACCAGCGACGCCCATCTGGCAGCGCTGGCCATCGAGCACGATTGGTCCCTCTGTTCGGCAGACAGCGATTTCCGCCGTTTCCCCGGCCTGCGCTGGTTCAACCCTCTGGTTTGAGCCCTGGTGGCGGCGCCAGGCTGGTCACATGCCGGTGATGCAGTAGCCCGCATCCACGTAGATCACCTGGCCGGTGATGCCGCTGGCGAGCGGGCTGGCCAGGAAGGCGGCGGTGGAGCCCACCTCCTCCTGGGTGACGGTGCGGCGCAGGGGGGCCTTCGCTTCGACGTTGTGGATCATGTCGAGGATGCCGCCGATGGCGGAGCTGGCCAGGGTGCGGATCGGGCCGGCGCTGATGGCGTTGACGCGCACCTGCTTCTCGGGGCCCAGCTCGGCCGACAGATAACGCACCGAGGCCTCCAGGGCCGCCTTGGCCACGCCCATGACGTTGTAGTTGGGGATCGCCCGCTCGGCCCCCAGATAGCTGAGGGTGATGACGCTGCCGCCGGGGTTGAACAGGGGCTTGGCGTAGCGGCAGAGGGGCGCCAGGGAGTAGGCGCTCACCTCCAGCGCCCGGCCGAAGCCTTCGGGGCTGATGGCGGAGTAGTCGCCGATCAGCTCCTCCTTGCCGGCGAAGGCCAGGCAGTGCACCAGCACATCGATCGAGCCCCACTGCTCGGCCACCCGGGCGAACACCGCCTCGATCTGGGCCGGATCCTGCACGTTCAAGGGTTCGAACAGGCTGGGGGCCAGGGGGGCGGTGAGCTCGCGCACCTTGCCTTCGAAGCGGCCCTTCTCATCGGGCAGGTAGGTGACGCCCAGCTCGGCTCCGGCGGCGTGCAGCTGCTGGGCGATGCCCCAGGCGATCGACTTGTTGTTGGCGATGCCGGTGACGAGGGCCTTCTTGCCGCGCAGGTCGAGAAGCATGGGGAGGGGCGCCCCGGGTGTGCCTCCATCCTGCTGCCTGGCTGGGGGGGGGCATCGACGATTCAGGTTTCGCCCGTCGTCGGGGCTGCGGTGGCCAGTGCACGAAGGGCGCGAGCGTGCCGGGAGAACAGCGGCCTGGCGTAACAGGAGCCTGCAAGTTCGGCACAAAGCAGGTCCGCCCGCTCCGATCTGGAGGTGCATGGTTTTCTGGTTTGCTCTCACCGTCGGGAGGAAATCGTCCTCCCCCTGCTTCTGGAGCTGTCGAAAACGGCTTTGGCGTGTGGAGGGCATCCGCCTGGCTCAACATCCCCTCCAGATTGAGGTGGCCCAGCAGCTGCTTGAGGACCGCCCGCTCTTGGTTCTCGCCGGTGGCGTAGCGGGCCTGACTGATCGCAACGCCTAGGAGCCTGTCGCGCATAGATCTCGGAGCAAAAAATGGGGACGTTTCCGATGCCGAGGAGATTCAATCCGGAATCAATCTGAGAAAAGCATGAATCAATTATGGGTCGATGATTCGCTCAATTCAGCTGTGCTGCAATCAATCTCGAGCTTTTGGCTGGTCTGAAGTGAAGGCACCGGCGAGACCTGCCTAAGACCGAATTTGGCGTTGGCGCGGAGGAAGTCGAGTCTTTTCGCCCGGAACGATCTATGTGCAACAGCCTCCTAGAGCAGCTGATTAGAGGGTCACTTAGTTAATGAAAGCGGATCTGCCACCCGCCGTGGGCTCCATCGAGCCGCGCAGTGTCTTGCCGTCACAAACCAGCTGCTCGAGATCGGTTACACCACCAGGGATCTGGGCAATTGTCCAATCTCGGATGGTGGTGCATTGGGCCACCACATCCACCTGCAGGAAGAAGTATCGGAAAGCCGAATCAGATGGGGGCCGCCTCAGTTCAATTGACGTGACCCCCTTTATCGGTCCAGGCCTTATGAGAGTGGGTGGTTGTGGTCATGCTGCAGCTCCCTGTTGAACTACCTCCAGGGGCGTACGCCCCTGGAGGGCCGAGTGCGGCCTGAGTGAGTTGTACTCCCAGCGCCAACGATCGGCCAGGATCTGCGCCTCTGGAGCCGTGGTGAACAACTCGGTGTTGAGGAACTCATCTCTGAACCGGCCGTTGAATGACTCGGCAAAGCCGTTCTCCCATGGGGATCCCGGCGCGATGTAGGCCGTGCTGGTGGTGGTGCTGGTCTCACACCAGTCCCGTAGGGCCTGGGAAAGGAACTCCGGCCCGTTGTCGCTGCGGATGAACGTCGGGGCCGGGTAGAGGCTCGTGAGCTCCTCCAGCACCGCCACCACGTCCTTGGCCTTGCAGCGCCTGCCGACGCGGATCGCCAGGCAGAAGCGGCTGTACTCGTCGATCACGTTCAGGAACTTGAGCCTGCGGCCGTCGGCCGTGGCATCGAACTGGAAGTCCATGGCCCACACCTGGTGGGGATATTCGGACCGGTGGCGCCTCACCGAACCGTCTGCTGGCCGTGCCCGCTTGCGTTTCCTGGGAGTGGGCCGTTGCAGGCCTTCCTCCCGCCAGAGCCGTTGCACCCGCCTGTGGTTCACGCTCCAGCCTTCCCGCCTGAGCAGGCGGTAGGCCATCCGCCGGCCCCAGCGGATGTGTTCGGCTGCGATCTCGCGGAGACGGTGCCTGAGCTTGGCCTCCTCCAAGTCGACGACTTTGCCGCTGTGACGCTGGGTACTGCGGTGCTGGCCCACCACACGACAAACCAGGCGCTCAGATGCCCGGTAACGCTCCTGCAGAACCGTGACGGCTCTGCGGCGACGCTCCGGGCTCAGAAGTTTCCCTCGGCAAGGTCCTTGAGCATGGCTTTCTCCAGCTCTGCTTCTGCCAGAAGCTTTTTGAGCCGCGCGTTCTCCTTTTCCAGCTGAGTCAGCCGTCTGGCCTCCTCGGCCTGCATGCCCCCGTACTGCTGTCTCCAGCGGTGGTACGTCGGCTGCGTCACCTCGATCACGCGGCAGACCTCGGCGACGGTCTTCCCCTGGGCGATCAGCTGCTCTGCCGTTTTGAGCTTGCGGATGATCTGCTCCGCTGTGTGCCTGGTGCGTATCATGGTGAAGTCCCCGGCCCAGTCTGGCCGGATGAAGACTCTCATTCACCCTGGACCGGTTGCCGGGGTCCACGTCACAATCCCCAACTCCTTGCCAAAACACCGCATGGTGGCGCTGAGCGAAACGCTTCAGATCTCGCAGGCTTTCGCAGCCGCTCAGGATCCTCAGCTCGGCCAGCAGAAGCAGCAGCTACCATGTACGGTGTTTAAACGTTTGGGATATGGATTGATAAGGCAACAGCTTTAGAGCGAAAGGCAATTGATCGCGCTGTTTCAGCAATTCTTAGCGAAAAGAGTCTCTATCAATCATGAAAGTCGTTGAATCATCGCTTACGGTTAAGGTCCTCAATCAGGCAACCGCAGCAGATTTAATTGTCACACTTGGAGAATGCGCAAGACAGCATGTTGGCAAAGAAAAGCAAATCGTCCGTTTTGCCATCACAAGTTGCTCTGAAAACGACTTCTCCTGTGAGCTTGGGGTTTTCGAGATGCCTCCAGACAAGGACAAGCCGGAGTTATTTCACTTGCGTCAGCGTACGGAGAGAGATGATCGCGAGTTCAATGCCGTCTTCCTGGTTCCCACTGGAATTGGAGCAGAAATCGGCGGGCACAGTGGCGATTCTGGACCTGTGGCAAAGTTACTTGCGGCTGCATGTGACCACTTAATTACACATCCAAACGTCGGCAATGCCGCCGATATCAACGAACTTTCTGCTAATACATTCTACGTGGAAGGCAGTGTTATTGCTGACCTTCTGATGGGTACTGTGGAGCTGCGCCCCGTCCGGGCGAACAGCCTTTTGCTACTGATGGAACGTCATACAGACCCTTGGTTTATGGACGCGACGGTGAATATGGCATCTGCAGCAAGGGCAGCCGCTGGTTACGACATCGGGGAAGTCGTGGTTCTCAATAAGAATTTTTCCATGCGTTCCATCTACGCACCTTCGGGGAGAGCCGCTGGAGAAGTGGAGGGCCTTGAGTGCGTGTTTAATGCCCTTGATCGGCGGAAAGGCGAATTCGATGCGGTGGCTGTCGCCTCACTGATAAAAGTTCCAGATCATTACCACAAGGATTACTTTGCAGATAGCGAGGATGTCATGGTGAATCCTTGGGGCGGTGTCGAGGCCATGCTGACGCACACACTATCCAGAAAATATCGCGTTCCCACAGCGCATGCTCCCATGATGACATCCCGTGAGGTCCAAACTCTGAACTTTGGCCCTGTGGATCCACGCAAGGCTGCCGAACCCGTTTCCTCTACCTACCTATTCAGTGTTCTCAAGGGGCTGCATCGAAGTCCAGCAATTCGCACAGCCACTGGCAATCCTGGGGCTGCCGGTCGCATCGGCGTGGAGAATGTCCACTGCCTTATCATTCCCGAAGGCTGTCTCGGACTGCCCACACTCGCCGCCCTGGCACAAAGGATTCCCATAATCAGCGTGCGTGGAAATTCGAATTGTATGCGTAACAACCTCAAGGATCTGCCGAATGGAGCGGAGGGAATTACCAGTGTAGACAATTATCTTGAAGCCGTCGGCGTGATGTCTGCCCTTCGGAGCGGCATCACTCTGGAGTCAGTTCGTAGACCAATTACCCACACAAATGTGACTTTCGAAGCGGATGGCTGATCAGACAGGGCATCGCTTCATTGTCTTCATCAGTAGGCAGGAAGAAATGGCCGAGTACCAATCCCTGAAACCTAGGTCAGACTTCGTCTTTACATCCTTCTCCTGCGTCGGGCCTGACGTCCTGACCATTGACCCTCAGCGACCCTCCGCGATGTTCGCTGAGTTTAACTATCTCCATAGCCAGCAACCCTTTAGCGCTGTTCTTAATCGCAAAGAAAAGTGCGTGATTCCTGCGGCACAGCTGGCGTTGACACTTGAGCTCCCCCCGATCACTCTCAAGCCCGAAGTCGCGCGTGATAAGTATCTGATGCGAAGACTGCTCAATGACGGGGCGGTCTTCCCCAGGACAGTCTTGATCCGTCGCGCCGAAGATCTAAGAGCGGTGGATTCTTCCATGTTTCCTGGCGTATTAAAGCCCCGCTTCGGCTTCAATAGTCGATCCGTGGTGCTAGTTGCAGGCCATAATGCGTTGAGAGAGTCCTACGCGGAGCAGCATTATCTTTATAGTCGCTTGCCGAAGCAGGACGGTACTAGCAACGACTTTGTCTTTGAGCAGTTGATCCCAGGAACAGAACATAATGTCGAAACACTGATGAAGGACGGTCGCGCAATCTTCCATCTGATGTCGGACAAGCGACCGATGACTGCTCCCTACTTCGTGGAGACTGGCGACACCATGCCTTCCTTGCTTGCGCCCCGCGATCAGGCTGCGTGCATCGCGGCCACAGAACGCGCACTTATGCGGATGGAGATTCAGAATGGGTGGACTCACACAGAAGTCAAGCTTGATGGCGGGAGGGTCATTGTTGTGGAGTGCGCGGCCCGAATGGGCGGCGGTTACTTTGAAAATCTGTTTAATGATGTTTATGATATTCAGCGAATGCAAATGCTGGTAGAGATGTACTGCGGTGCAGAGCTTTCAGTCCCTCCAATCGCAAGGGCCTATGCCGCAGCGCGACGCATCGTGGTGTACGGCGCACGAAAGCGCTGGAAGCTTGCCAATGCGACTGAGCTCTTCGAGTCTGAACATGTAAAACTGCTTTGGCCGGAAGCCATATCCGCCATCAGTAGAGAGCTGGCGGGCCCCCCTGATGACTTCAACAATACCCTGTGTGAGTTTGTTGTGCTGTCACCTTCTGCGGCGGAAGCAACGAGCTTGGTAGACAGAATCCTGAGTCAAGCATATCAAAACTTATCTGCTGATTGAAATGTTGCTCGACCAGCCACTGACTTGCATCCTCATCGGAGAAACAAGTCTCCTGCTGCGTTGTGCCGAGATTCTCCTCTCGAGGTCCTATCGCCTGCTCGCGATCGTGACGAGCGACAAAACCCTTCGAGTCGATTGTCCAGTCTTCCCGTGTCTAGCTGAAGCCATATCCCTTCTCGAGCAGAGACCCGATCTGCTGTTCAGCATCGCCAATCCCTCAATCCTGAGTCCGGCTGAAATCATCTATCCCCGCTTGGCTACCGTCAATTATCACGACTCTCCTCTACCCTCCTACGCCGGTGTCAATGCTCCGTCCTGGGCAATCTTCCATGGGGAAGCCAGTCATGGCATCAGCTGGCACCGGATCGACCCATGCGTGGATGGAGGTGACATTCTCATTCAGCACATATTTGCCATCGATGCTGAAGAAACTGCCCTCTCGCTGTCAATCAAGTGTGTGCACCACGCGGTGCTGGGTTTCATGGAGTTGCTGGATCAAATTGAAGCTGATGACCTAGTAGGAGTACCGCAGGATCTGTCTCGGCGCACATATTTTTCACGGTACCGCCGGCTGCCTCGCCAGGGCATTCTGAACTGGTCGGATGATGCAGCCTCAATCTGTCGTTTTGTACGCTCTGGTCAGCTGAGTCCCCATGCCAATGACTTCGGCCTGCCGAAGATCCTCTGGCCGGACGGAATGCTGGTGATTGTGGGTGAGATTGCGGTTGAAGCGGAAGTCATCAACAAGCCCTATGGCACCATCGTGGATTGCGATTCTGACTTCATCTCGGTTGTGGCTGGTGATGGTGTGATTCTGCGTCTGGGATCACTTCTCACCATCAATGGGCACCCATTTGTCTGTGCTGCTTCAATGATTGGCGCTCGGCTTGCCTGCCTGGATGCTTGGCAGGTCGACCTGATTGCTTCAGCAACTGCCGCAGCTGCAGAGCAGGAGGAGGCCATCCGTGCCCTCATGGCAGATCTTCCGGCTCCCTTGCATCCGCGCCCACTACGTCCGTTCAAATTCCAGGAGAACGGCGAACACGTGTTTAGCCAACGGACAGGCGATGCCACGACCTTCGGCCAGGCCGTGGCCGCGGTGCTCCAGCGACTGCTGACGGACACAAATTCAAGCCCGGTTCTGCTGGGTCTGCACCAGCCATGCCCAGTCGGCTTCCTGGCGATTAGGCCGTTGATCTGCCGCCCTGCTTCAGAGCCCGAGCTTGCCCTTCTCATCGATCGGGAGCTTGCTTCCACTGCAATCCCAGAAGACCTGCCGATACGCTTTCCCGACCTGGCAGGTTCCAAGCTGCACCTGCGTTCCCTTTCGGTATGCCTCTCAGCCGAGCCAGATCCAGCCATCGCCAATCCAGGTCTGCTGATCTGCTGTTCCGGCGGGGTGCTTTCGCTGCGGTTCGATGCCAGTCAGATTGACACAAGGGATGCAGCGGAACTGGCTGCGTATCTTCTGGGTCACGCTGACGATCTGCCGCCCAGATTCCGGGCCGATGCAGATCATTGGCGATCCATCCCCCGTCAGATCTCAGAACAGGCTCGACTGATGCCTGGAGCGACAGCGATCGAATTCGGCTCCGAGCGTCTGACCTACGAAGAGCTGGATTGGCGTGCCACGGCTCTGGCAGCTCGATTGCGACCCCATGCAGCCGGTTGTGAACGGCGTTATGCGCTGTTGCTGCCTCAGGGCATCGATTTCCCAATCGCTGCGATTGCCGTATTGCGCGCCGGGGCTGCTTTTATCCCGCTTGATATCTCAGCTCCCTTGCCGCAGCTGAGACGCATTCTTCATGATGCCCGACCACTCGCTGTTCTCACGGTTTCCGCCTGCCGGCCCCTGGCCGAGCAGCTGGGCTGCACAGTCCTTGACTGCGACTCAGATCTCCTTCCCTGCATGCCGTTAGCCGAAACTGAACAGACGCCCGATGATCTTGCGTATGTGATCTATACATCTGGGAGTACTGGCGAGCCAAAGGGGTGCATGATTGAGCATCACTCCATATGCTGGTTCATCGATCAGATCATTGCTCGCCACAACATCGGCCCCGACGATCGAATTCTGCAGCTCTGTGCGATCACATTTGACGCTTCGGTCGAGGAAATTTTCTCGGCTTTATGCGCTGGCGCAACGCTCGTGATCCGGCCCCGTTCCCTGCTTGAATCACCAGAGAACTATCTCGATTTCTGCGAACTTGCTGGGCTGACGATTGTTGGTCTCTATGTCTCCTTGCTCCCCAAGGTCTTACATGCCATGGAGCACCGAGGTCGCTTCCCCCCCACGGTACGCATTGTCACCACGGGTGGCGAGATCGTGCCAGCTGCGTCTGTCGAGCGTTGGCGCAGCTTCTTTGCCGAAGCTGGACTGCCTGCGCCCCGTCTGCTGAACGTGTATGGCCTCACCGAGACAACTGTGGCCAATGTTCTGGCAGACCTATCCTCGCCCTGTGATCTGACGGATGGTGTGCCGATCGGCAATCCCCTACCCGGCACCAAGGTTCGCATTGTCGATGACAATCTGGTTGCTGTTCCGCCTGGAGCCGTCGGTGAACTGCTGCTTTCCGGGCCCCAGCTTGCCCGCGGCTACTGGAACAGACCGGCGCTCACGGAGCTTCGTTTCCTTCGCGACTCAGACGATGGGACACGCTGGTTTCGGACCGGGGATCTGGTGCGTGTCGCTGCCAGCGGAGAGCTGATCGTCGTCGGGCGCAGCGACCGCCAGGTACAGCTCAACGGCATCCGCGTCGAACTGGAAGGAATCGAGAAGGAACTCCTGGCGCATCCCTGGGTTGCCCAGGCTGTTGTCGTGCTTGATAGGGAAGCGCACACGAGTCCCCTCCTCGTTGCCTATTGGGTTCCGCGTCCCGGTCGCTCACTACCTCTCGGCGCCCTGCATGATTTCCTCGCAGATTGTCTCCCCACCCATGCCCTGCCAGCCGCTTTCATCCCCGTGCCCTCCATTCCTTTGACAACGAGCGGCAAGCCGGATACCCGTTCTCTTCCTTCTCCCAAGACTTCGCGTCCGTCCGAGAATCAGGTCTCTTCCCTCGCTGAGACGCACTCGCTGTTACACGGCCTCTGGGCTGAAGTTCTCGGCCACACCAACTACGGCTACAACGATCATTTCTTCATCGCGGGGGGAGATTCACTTGCCGCCGCACGCCTTGTCTCCCTGTTCAACGAACATCTCAGACTCAAGATTCCCGTGGCCGCGATATACCGCTGCCCGACCATCGCCGAGCAAGTGCACTGGCTTGAGACCCACGCAAGCTCCGTTCCGTCTATCGAGACCTCTGGCAATCTCGTGACGTTACAACCACACGGCAGTTTGCCCCCGCTGTTCATCGTGCACGGCTGGGGAGGCTCGGTGGGCGGTTACGTTGATTTAGCTCGCGCCTTCGCCCCCGA
Source organism: Synechococcaceae cyanobacterium ELA739 (assembly GCA_037127935.1). Classification (GTDB taxonomy): domain Bacteria; phylum Cyanobacteriota; class Cyanobacteriia; order PCC-6307; family Cyanobiaceae; genus Cyanobium. The sequence goes on along the minus strand of JBAXXM010000005.1, from coordinate 79,757 downwards.
GCGACCGGTGATGGGACTACAGGCAAGCGATGCGGATCTGACGGGTTGCCCACCCGCAAGCGTGGAGGCGATGGCTGAGAGCTACGCCGAGCAGATCCTGGCCGCTCACATGGGCATGCCAATCCACCTGCTCGGCTATTCCACCGGCGGCTGGTACGCTCACGCCGTGGCCTCAGCTCTGCTCAAACGGGGCGGCTCCCTTGGTCTGTTCGCGGTACTCGACACTCATTCCACCGCCAGAATCCATCGCCGCCTCGGTGTGATGCTCCTAGTGGCAACCATTGTGCCGAGGTTGATCCCTCGTCTGCAAGGGCTTTTAGTGCCTCCCCAAGGCCAGCGCCGTCGCAAGTATCTTAAGGATCGCTTGCAAGCATTCAAGCAATATCTTGCTTATTTCCTGCGCATTCAACTTGCGTCTCCTTCCACCTCCAGTTTTGCAGCAGCAGGTTCAAGTCCCGCTTCGAACACTGGTGATCTGTTCGCACAGATAGCCTGGAATGGTTATCGGCCTGCGCGATTGCCCATCATGATTGATGTGTTCGCTCCGCAGAGTCAGCTCGCAACGCTGAGGGTGTTGTGGCGCTTCTACGGGAGAGCGGGCGTGCGTTGCCATCCGATCTTCAGGGAGCACCACGACTTCTGGCAGCCAGAACGGATGCCGCAATTGGCTCAGGTTCTCCAAGCCGCTCTGAGACACACAGAAAGTTGCGCAGAACCGTGAGTCTCTGCTCACATCCCCGTGATGCAATACCCCGCATCCACGTAGATCACCTGGCCGGTGATGCCGCTGGCGAGCGGGCTGGCCAGGAAGGCGGCGGTGGAGCCCACCTCCTCCTGGGTGACGGTGCGGCGCAGGGGGGCCTTCGCTTCGACGTTGTGGATCATGTCGAGGATGCCGCCGATGGCGGAGCTGGCCAGGGTGCGGATCGGGCCGGCGCTGATGGCGTTGACGCGCACCTGCTTCTCGGGGCCCAGCTCGGCCGACAGATAACGCACCGAGGCCTCCAGGGCCGCCTTGGCCACGCCCATGACGTTGTAGTTGGGGATCGCCCGCTCGGCCCCCAGATAGCTGAGGGTGATGACGCTGCCGCCGGGGTTGAACAGGGGCTTGGCGTAGCGGCAGAGGGGCGCCAGGGAGTAGGCGCTCACCTCCAGCGCCCGGCCGAAGCCTTCGGGGCTGATGGCGGAGTAGTCGCCGATCAGCTCCTCCTTGCCGGCGAAGGCCAGGCAGTGCACCAGCACATCGATCGAGCCCCACTGCTCGGCCACCCGGGCGAACACCGCCTCGATCTGGGCCGGATCCTGCACGTTCAAGGGTTCGAACAGGCTGGGGGCCAGGGGGGCGGTGAGCTCGCGCACCTTGCCTTCGAAGCGGCCCTTCTCATCGGGCAGGTAGGTGACGCCCAGCTCGGCTCCGGCGGCGTGCAGCTGCTGGGCGATGCCCCAGGCGATCGACTTGTTGTTGGCGATGCCGGTGACGAGGGCCTTCTTGCCGCGCAGGTCGAGAAGCATGGGGAGGGGCGCCGGCGCCGGCGCAAGGGAGCGGTGGGGGGATTCTCCCGCAGCGTGGTGCTGCCGGTTTCTCGACGCGCCAGGGCTTCGCATCGGTAGCCACCAGCCGCGCGCTGTGCAGCATCGGGAGCATCCTTTGATCTCAGGCCTGATGCAGAGCATGGATTCGTCACAAGCAGCCCCCTTCCGCGGCGGTCGCCGTGAGGCCGAAGAACGCCTGGCCGCCGTTGATCCCGCCCGTTACGGCGCCACCCGCAACCACCTGGAGGGCGCCGTGACCCGCCTGTCGCCCTACATCCGGCACGGGGTGCTCACCCTGGCGGAGGTGCGTGACGCGGTGTTCGCGCGGCTGGAGGCGCTCGGGGACGGGGCGGTGCAGGGGGATCTCTTCGCTGGCTCCGCAGACGGCCCTCGCTGGAGCCCGGCCCAGCGGCGCGCCGGCGAGAAGCTGATTCAGGAGCTGGGCTGGCGCGATTACTGGCAGCGGCTCTGGCGCCTCTGGGGCGACGGCATCTGGCTGGACCGCGAGCCGCTGAAGACCGGTCATCCCCCGCAGTCCTACGCCCCGGAATTGCCGGCCGATCTGGCCTCCGCCTCCACAGGCCTGGCCTGCATCGATGGCTTCGCGACGGAGCTGATGGGGACGGGCTGGCTACACAACCACGCCCGGATGTGGCTGGCGGCCTATGTGGTGCACTGGCGCCGGGTGCGCTGGCAGGCCGGGGCCGGCTGGTTCCTGCGCCACCTGCTCGACGGCGATCCGGCCAGCAACAACCTCAGCTGGCAGTGGGTGGCCAGCAGCTTCAGCCACAAGCCCTACGTCTTCAACCGCGCCAATCTGGAGCGCTTCAGCGGCGGTCGTTTCTGTGCCGGTTGCCCGGCGGCGCTGCGGGGCGGGGCCGATCAGCCGGGCGGTTGCCCGTTCGAGGCCAGTTATGAGCTGTTGCAGGCGCGTCTGTTCCGGCCGCTCGCAGGAGCCACGGTCGCTGCAGATCCGGTCTCCGCAGCCACCGTCGTCCCAGCCGTCGTCCCAGCAACCGTTGCGGCAGGCACCGATCAGACTCGCCTGCAATGGGATGCGACGGCGGCTGGCCCAGCTGCGGGAGTGATGCAGAGGCCGCTGATCTGGGTGCACGGCGAGGCGATGGGGCCGGCCAATCCGGCGCTGCGGGCCCATCCCGGCGCCCCGGCCCTGTTCGTGTTTGACAGCGCGCTGATCGCCGGCCACACCGCCACCACCGGCGGACACCTCCAGGGCGGCGCCACCCCCCAGCCCCTGGCGCCGGGGCGGCTGCGCTTCCTGCGGGAGTGTATGGCCGCGTTGCCGGTACGCGTGGCCGAGGGGGACGTGGCGGCCGAGCTGCTGGCAGCGGCGGCCGCCGCCGGGGCCGATGCCATCGTCACCAGCCGGGCCACCGATCCGCGCTTCGCCAGGATCGCGGCTCGCCTGGCTGAGGTTCTGCCCCTGCAGATCCTGGAGCCGGAGCCCTTCGTGCCGCTGCCCCATGGGGGGCCTGGGGCTCCGGATCTGCGGCGTTTCTCGCGCTACTGGCGCCAGGCGGAGCCGCTGGTGTGGGGGTGAACCCGGCGATCGGCTGGCCTCAGGGTCCCGGCGGTTCCGGTGCCGGCTCCTCGTTCTCAAAATCCTCCGGCTTGATCGGCTGACCCAGCAGTCGCTTCTCGGCCCGCAGCACCGCCTTGGGATTGCTGAGCAGGTTGCGCCCTTCGACCATCGGATAGGCCCTGGACTGGAAGTCCTCGGCGCGGCGCGGCGGTTCCTGCCAGACGAAGCGGCTCTGCGGGGCTCGCTGGCGGCAGAGGGCGGCGAACTGGCGCCGCAGTTGCCAGCGCACCGATCCTCGGGCCATGGCCGCATAGAACTCCTGGCGTGCCGCCCGGCCGCCACTGGTGGGCGTGGGGCCATTGCCGCCCCGCAGGCGGGCGGCGTCCGGATTCCAGCGGGGGCTGCAGCGGCCTGCCTCGCTGGTGTCGGTGTCGAGCCAGAGGTGCAGCCCCGCCCCGCCGGGCAGGCTGACCACCGCCAGGCCGTCATTCGGTTGGTGGCGGGGCAGGGGGAACACCCAGCCGCTGGCCCGCCGGGCCGCGGGGACACAACCCGTCAGGCTCACCAAGGTCGCCGCCAGGACCAGTCGGCTCAAGCAGCGGCGCACACCGGCACGGACGGCGCTGGCCTGGTGCGGTGGGTTCAGGTGGAACTGGCGGTGGGGCAAGCGGCGGTGCGTCGGAATGCAGACGCCATGATCGGTCCTTGACCGTGTTGCCGCAGCCGCGGCCTTGGCTGAATCCGATGGTGCTCACCAACTCGACCATGTTGCCGCTCGGCACGCCGCTGCCGCTGGAGGCGATCGAACGCCATCGGGGCGAGGGGGTGGGCGCCCCTTACGACCCCTCCGCGTTGGCCGGCAGGCCTGTGCTGGTGGTGTTTCTCTGCCCCCACTGCCCCTTCGTCAAGCATGTCGAACCGGAGCTGGGCCGCCTGCAGGCGGATCTCGCCGGCCAAGTGGCCCTGCTCGGGATCTGCAGCAACAGCCCCCGCACCCATCCCCAGGACGGATTGGAGGGCATGCGGGTCCAGGCCGAAGCCCGGGGGTGGACCTTTCCCTATCTGCTTGACCCTGACCAGGCCATCGCCCGGGCCTTCCGGGCCGCCTGCACCCCCGATCCCTTTCTGTTTGATGCCGCCCATCGGCTCGTCTATCGGGGCCAGCTGGATGACAGCCGGCCCGGTAACGCCCTGTCGCTCGATGGCCGCGATCTGCGCGCCGCCGTGGCCGCTGTGCTGGCCGGGGAGCCGGTGCCCGTGGCGCAGAAGCCCTCGATCGGCTGCAACATCAAGTGGCATCCGGGCCAGGAGCCGCCCTGGTTTGGCTGAAGGTAGGGCTGAGCGGCAGCCGGCCTTGGAGCCAGCTGGAGTTCGTTGACCTCGGCCGCGGTGGCCCGCTGTTCAGGCTGCGCGTTCTCGAATCCTGACCTCGGATTAAGGTGACCGCCATGCACGTGCCCCCCTTCAGCCTCAGTGAGCAGCTGCGGCAGCTCGGTGACGACCTCGATGGCGCTGTCCTTGAGGTGTTGAGGAGTGGCCAGTACATCGGTGGCGCCACGATCGGCCGCTTTGAGCAGGACTTCGCCGCCAGCTGCGGCGTCCCCCATGCGATCGGCTGCAACAGCGGCACCGATGCCCTGATCCTGGCCCTGCGCGGCCTGGGTATTGGCCCAGGCGATGAGGTGATCACCGCCTCCTTCAGTTTTTTCGCCACCGCTGAAGCGATCAGCGCCGTGGGCGCCAAGCCGGTGTTCGTGGATGTGGAGGACGACACCTATCTGATCGCGCTCGATCGGATCGAGGCGGCGATCACCCCCGCCACCCGGGCCCTGCTGCCGGTGCATCTCTTCGGCCGGCCGGTGGACATGGAGCGCCTCGGTGCCATCGCCGCCGCCCATGACCTGCTGGTGATCGAGGACTGCGCCCAGGCCACCGGCGCCCACTGGGCCGGCCGGCCGGTGGGCAGCTGGGGCGATGCGGGCTGTTTCAGCTTCTTCCCCACCAAGAACCTCGGTGCCGCCGGCGATGGCGGTGCGGTCACCTGCCGCGATCCCGAGCTGGCCCAGCGGGTCCGGGAGCTGGCGGTGCATGGCATGCCGCGCCGCTATCTGCACACCGAGCTCGGCTACAACAGCCGCCTTGACGCCCTCCAGGCGGCGGTGCTCAACGTCAAGCTGCCCCATCTGCCGGCCTGGGTGGAGCGGCGCCGGGCGATCGCCGAGCGCTACCAGCGCGAACTCGCCGATCTGCAGGCTATGCAGCTGCCCGCCCAAGCTGGCGACGGCCATAGCTGCAATCAGTTCGTGGTGCGGGTGCCCCTGTGTCCGGCCCGATCGTCCGCCTGTGGCGGTGGCTGCACCCCCTCCGCCGACAGCGCCAGTTTCGGCCTGCCGGAGGCCTGCTGCCGCGACTGGCTCAAGCAGCAGCTGCAGGATCAGGGTGTCAGCACGATCATCTACTACCCGATTCCCATTCACCGTCAGCCCGCCTACGCGTTCCTGGGCTACGGCCCCGGCAGCCTGCCTGTCACCGAGCGGCTCTGCAGCGAAGTGCTCAGCCTGCCGATCTTCCCGGAACTCACCAGTGAGCAGCAGGATCGGGTGATTCAGGTGCTGCGGCAACTAGTGAGTGCCCCGGCCGGAGTGGCGGCCTAGGCACCCGACCGTCCCTCAGCTGCGCGGCAACCCCGCATACAGCGCCTTGAAGCGCGCCTGCTGCTCCTTGTGGACGACGATCGGCTCCGGGTAGCCACGCCGTTCCAGCGGGGCGATGTCGCCGCTGATCAGATCCCGGCTGGCCACATGGCGCAGCTCCGGCAGCCAGTGGCGGATGTAGCTGGCTTCGGGATCGAACTTGCTGGCCTGGGTGGCGGGGTTGAAGATGCGCAGCGGCTTGGGATCCATGCCGCTGCTGGCGCTCCACTGCCAGCCGCCGTTGTTGGCGGCCAGATCGCCATCGACCAGATGGGCCATGAAGTGGCTCTCACCCAGGCGCCAGTCGCAGATCAGATCCTTGACCAGAAAGGAGGCGACGATCATCCGGCAGCGGTTGTGCATCCAGCCGCTGGCACTCAGCTGGCGCATGGCGGCATCGATGATCGGCATGCCGGTGAGGCCTTCCTGCCAGGCCTCCAGCCGCTGAGGATCGTTCTGCCAGGGGAAGTGGCGCCACTGGGGCCGGTAGGGGCCGTCGGCCAGTTCGGGGAAGTGAAACAGGGCCTGCTGGTAGAACTCGCGCCAGGCCAGCTCCTGCTCCCAGACCGTGATCGAGGCCAGGGCTTCGTCGCTGCGGGCCAGCTGCCGGGCCTGCTGGGCGGCGCTCCAGGCCTGGCGGGGACTGAGGGTGCCGAGGGCCAGGGCGGCCGACAGGGCGGAGGTGCCGGCCTCGCTGGGGATGTTGCGGGCCGGTTCGTAGGCGCTGATCGGGCCGTCGCCACCGCGGCCGCCATCGCAGAACGCTTGCAGCTGGGTCAGGGCCGCCGCCTCGCCGGGGCGGCAGGGGCAGAGGTCGGCGCCGCCGAAGGGCTGCGCCTCCAGTTGCGTCGGGATCTGCCACAGCTCAGGCCGCGGCAGGGCGGCCGGATCCAGGTCCAGCAGTCCTTGTGGCGCCGGTTGCAGATCCAGCTCAGCGGCAGCGGCGCGGCGTTCCACCTGGCCGCGCCAGTTGCGCAGGAAGGGGCCATACACCCGGTAGGGATCGCCGCCGCCGGTGCGCAGCAGCTCGGGGGGCACCAGCAGCTGGTCCCAGTCCGCCAGCACCTTCACGCCCTCGCCCTGGAGGGCGGCCGCCACCCGCCGGTCCCGCTCCCGCTCGGCTGGCTCCACACCGCGGTTCCAGGCCACCACCGCCGCGCCGCTGGCGATCGCCAGCCGGGGCAGCAACGCCAGCGGATCGCCCTGCAGCACCACCAGCCGGCTGCCGGCCGCCCGCCAGCGCTCTTCCAGCTCCCGCAGGCTCTCGATCAGGAACCAGCGCCGGGCCGGCGCCATCGCCTCGGCGTTCAGCTCGGCCGGATCGAGCACCACCACCCCCGTCAGCGCCCGGGTGGCCGCGGCCGCCGCCGCCAGGCCGAGGTTGTCGGCCAGGCGCAGATCGCGGCGATGCCAGAACAGCCAGCGCTCGGGACTCATCGGGACAGGGGGCGCAAGGGGAGTGGGGGGGCGGTGCGGAACCGCTCTGGGTTCGGTGCAGCCAGGCTTGGTTTGGCCTGGGGCGGCTTAAAGCCCCAGCAGCTGCTTGGCCCGGAACCAGGCCGCCAGGGTCTTGCCGTCCAGGTATTCGTTGCCGCTGGCCAGGGCGGCGTCGAGTTCGCAGGGCTGCAGCAGCAGCACCTCCAGATCCTCGTCGTCGTCGCCGGCGGGTTGTTCCGCCAGGGCCGTGAGTTCGCGGGCCAGGAACAGGTGGATCACCTCATCGGAGTAGCCGGGGCACGGCAGCATCGTGCCGAGCGGATCCCAGCGGCTGGCGCTGTAGCCCGCCTCTTCCTGCAGCTCCCGTTGCATGGTGGTCAGCGGATCTTCGCCGTCGTCGAGGGTGCCGGCCGGGAACTCGAGAATGCGCGCTTCGACGGCGAAGCGGTACTGGCGTAGCACCACGACGCGGCCGTCGTCGAGCAGGGGCACCGCCAGGGAGGCGCCGGGGTGTCGAATGATCCCGAACTCGCCTTCCACGCCCATCGGCAGCCGCACCCGGTTGAGCTCGAAGCGGATCTTGCGGGCGTCGAGGCTGGCGCTGGTGGCCAGATGCTGGCTGGGTTCCGGGGCGGGCAGGGGCGCCATCGAGGCAGACGGGTCAGGGGCTGGTGCCAGCTTGGCGCAAAGGCCCTGGAGCGGAAGCGCTGGACTGTCCTACGCAGGGCCAGCCGGGAGTCGGCGGCAATGGCTGCGGGGGGGCCTCACGGAGCCGGGGCAACAGCTGGGCCAGCTGCTGGCTGACGCTGAGCTGCGGCCCAGCCCCGGGTGGCACCAGCTGGGGATCGATCGCCGCCAGCGGCGCCAGCACGAAGCTGCGCTGCCCCAGGCGCGGGTGGGGCAGGCTCAGGTCGGGGCGATCCAGGCGCAGGGGGCCGCACCAGAGCAGGTCCAGATCGAGGCTGCGGGGCCCCCAGTGCTCCAGGCGCTGCCGGCCGAAGCGGGCCTCCAGCTCCTGGAGGGCCTGCAGCAGCGCCAGGGCTTGCGCGGGTTCCACCGGCGGCAGGGGATCGGCCAGAAGCACGGCGTTGAGATAGTCGGGCTGGCCGGCGGGTCCGCCCACTGGCTCGGTGCGGAACAGCGGCGACCAGCGCAGGCGGGGACCGTCCGCCCCAGGCCACCAGCGCTCCAGCGCCGCTGTCAGCAGTGGTCGCACCGCCTCCAGGCTGGAGAGGGGATCGCCGAGGTTGGCGCCCAGGGCGATGGCGAGGCTGTCCGTCCCGGGTTCAGCCAGGGCCTCCGCGATGGCGTCAACCACGGGGACAGAGGGCCAGGCCCGCCAGGCAGAGCAACGCCAGCAGCGCGAAGCCGCCCACCGCCACGGCGAAGGCCCCGGGTTCGCGGTCGCGGTGGATCGGTCGGCGGGCGTAGGTGACGCCGGTGGCCAGCGAGACGACCACCACGGCCACCAGCAACCCCGCAAAACCCTGCAGCAGTCCCACGTTCTGCGGCTGCACCCGGCACCAGCTCCCTGCCGCCCCGCTCAAGAGCCAGGCTCCGCGATCACCGGATTGCTGAGCCGGCCGATGCCCTCGATCTCGACGTCCACCCGGTCGCCCGGCTGAAGCCAGCGGGGTGGATCGGCCGCCATGCCGACGCCGCTGGGAGTGCCGGTGAGGATCACGGTGCCCGGCAGCAGGGTGGTGCTGCCGCTCAGGAAGGCGATCAGGGCGGGCACATCGAAGATCATGTCGTCGGTGTTGGCGTCCTGCACCAGCACCTCGTTATGCCAGCCGCGCAGGCGCAGGGCATTGGGATCGGGGATCGCCGAGGCCAGGGTCAGGCAGGGCCCCAGGGGGGCGAAGGTGTCGAAGCTCTTGCCGCGGCACCACTGGCCGCCACCCAGCTCGGGGCGCTTCTGCCAGTCGCGGGCGCTGACGTCGTTGGCGCAGGTGTAGCCGAGCACATAGGCGAGGGCCTCCTCGCGCGACACATTGCGGCAACGCCGGCCGATCACCACTGCCAGCTCGGCTTCCGCATCCACCTGGTGGCTGGCGAGGGTGGTGGGCAGCTCAATCGGGGCGTCGGGGTGCTGCAGGGCCGAAGGCGGCTTGAGGAACAGCACCGGATGCTGGGGAATCGGTGAGCCGAACTCGGCGGCATGGCGGCGGTAGTTGACGCCGATGCCCAGGATCGCCACCGGCTCGAGCGGCGCCAGCAGGTGGGTGATCCGGGCCTCCTCACCGCTGGGGCGAACGGTGCCATCGGGCCCCAGCGGGTTGCCGTTCAGCCGCTCGTGGCGACCGTCGTCATGGACTTGGGCGAACTGCACGGCGCCGTCGGGGTCGCTGTAGCGGGCGATCTTCATCGGCTCCTCCATTCCTCTGGATTCTCCACGCTCCCGCCCTCAGCGCACCCGGAAGGTCACCGCCATCACCGCCGTGATGTCCTTGTCCACCGTGGTGGTGTCGTAGGAGCCGCTGTTGCCGACATCGGTGGAGTTGGGGGCGGTGAGCTGGAAGGTGCCGGTGTCGGCGTTGGTGATCGGGCCGATGGAGCTGCCGGCCTCGCGGGCGATGGCCCGGGCCCGTTCGGCGGCGTCGCGGGTGGCCTTGGCCAGCATGTCGACCCGTTTTTCGGCCAGCTTGGTGTAGGTGAAGGCGGGTGGATTGATCGTCAGCGGCACCCCCTGGCCGATCAGCTCGCCGGCGGCGGCGGCCACAGCGCGCACCTTGTCCACATCCGGGCTGCTGACCCGGATCTCCTGGCGGCTGGTCCAGCTGGTGGAGCGCAGTTCGTTGCTGCGGGGATCGCGCTGATCCTCTCGATCGGAGCGCACCGCATCCCGCTGGATCTGAGCCGCGGCGATGCCCTGGGCCTCCAGGAAGGCCATGGTCTGGCTCACCACCGGCTGCAGGGCCTGATACGAGGCCTGCTGGCTGGGGCCTGCCACGGCCACCGACACGCTCCAGTCGACATGGTCACTGCGGATGCGCTCGGTGCTGGCGCCGGTGACCGTGATCGTGTCGTTGGCGCGGCGGATGCCCTTGACCAGGATGGCGCTGGAGAGCACCAGGCCCACCCCCAGCACCGCCATCGCCGCCACCAGTGGGGGCGTGCGCCGCAGCTGGCTGGAGAGGCGGGCCGCAAGCGCTGAAGGGGTCGGCATGGCGGGCACCGGGGCAGAGATCTCCATGCTGGTGCCGCTGCTTGGGGGTGGTCAGCTGCTGGCGGCAATTCGCTGCGTTGGTCTCCATTGCAGAGGGCCAGACCTGGGGCCAACGCGAGACAGCCCGCCAGAATCCGCCGATGCCCTGGTTCATCAAGACCGAAAGCTTCCGCCTCCCCCACGCCGAGGTGGTCCCCCACCTGAAGGCCCATCGCGCCTGGGTGGAGAGGCTGCGTCTGCAAGGGGTGCGGATCAGCAGCGGCTATCTGGTCGACGGCGACGGGCGCCCCGGCGGCGGTGGCCTGCTGCTGCTGGAGGCCAGCGATCACGCGGCCGCCGAAGCCCTGATCCGCCAGGACCCGATGCTGACCAGCGGCAGCGTCGACTGGAGCCTGCAGCAGTGGATCGGCGCCGTGGGGGATCTGGGGGTGGGGTGAGCGGGGAGCTCAGAGGTGGCCTCTGCCGGGGCCCGTTGGCCTTCCCCTACACCGCAAACATCTCCTGCAGCACCGCGAGAACCTCAAGCAGGGTGCTCTCCGGCAGCACGCCCAGGTGCTTCACGAGCCGCTCGCGATCCACCGTGCGCAGTTGATCGGGCACGATGTGGCCCTGCTTGCCCTCAAAGCTGCAGGGAATCCGGAAGGGGTAGGCCCGTCCACCTGTCGTGAGCGGAGCCACGATGAACGTTCCCATGTGGGCGTTGAGCACCCCGCACGATGGCGGGCGCGCTCACCATTGCCAGTCCTCCTCGTCAAAGCGGTTGGTAACCAGCCCGTCGAGCAGGCCCTCCGGAGGAACGGCCGCGGCGGCTTCCGCCCAGCCCGCCCTCGGTGCTGAGACGGGCCTGATGGTCAGCAGGCCGGGCGCCGCCTGGATCTCGACCTCATCGATCAGGCCGACCTGCTCCAGCAGCGGTTTGGCCAGCCGCAGTCCCTGAGAGTTGCCGATCTTCACAAGCTTGGCCCGCATGACAAACCAGAACTCTTCGTGATAACAGCGTAAGCACTTCGGCTTGGGGAGTCGGCGTCTTCGCCACCACGCCTCCGATCAGCCCACCAGCTGCGCTTTGGCATCGAGCTGGCGAGCCGCCGCTACCAACGCCTGATCGGCGCTGACCAGGGTCAGCCTCTGGCGCTGGGCCACGGCCAGATGCAGGGCATCACCAGCCCGTAGGCCGGGGGCGCTCTGCCGTTGGACCCAGACGCGTGCCAGCAGATAGTCCTCGGCCCGTGGCTCCACCAGCGCCAGCCGCTCGGCGCGGAACGCCTCCAGTTCGCTCTGGAGGCCTGTGACCTTTGAGGCCTCCAGCTCGCCCCGGCGTTGGCGCACGGCTGTGGCCGAGGCGAATTCCAGCAGCACCCAGTGGCTGATCCACAGTTCCTGTGCCGCGGCGCCAGTCAGCCAGGCCACGGCCGCTGGATAGCCGCTGTCGTTGTGAAACAGGGACACCAGCAGGCAGGTATCCACATAGAAGCCGGCGCGGCCCTCGCTCACGCTTCCTGCTGGCGCAGCTCCCGCAGCAGCTGGACCGCTGAACCAGGGGGACCCGGCTGATCACCATGCAGCTGCCGCAAGCGCTCGATCCAGTCCGCACTGGTGCCGGTGGGGCCGGGCTCTCGCACCACCCGGGCGACGGGCTGGCCGCGCCGGGTGATCACCACCTCCTCGCCTGCTTCCACCGCATCGAGCAGAGCCGAGAGTTGGGCCTTGGCCTCCGCCAGTCCGACCGTACGCATTGGGGCCTGGTCGGTTGACCAACATACTAGGTGGTTTCAATGCTGGACCTGCTGGCGCTTGGCCCTTCAGCCTCAACCCCGCTGGTGACGGCTGAGGCTGGCGGCTGAGAACAGGAAGCCTTCGGTCTTGGCGATGGCCACGACAGCGCTGGCATCGGTGGCGGCATCCACCTGGAGCTTGAGGGCGGGATCGGCGTCGACCTTGGCGAAGAAAGCGATCAGCTGGGCTTTTGACATGTGGAGCTTTGATAAGTTCTTTTTAAGTCTAGTCCCTTGGGGCTCCCGGCTGCGTGGCGTGGTGCCGGTTGGGCTGACTTGCCGATGCGGGGATCTTCAGGCAAGGCGCTCCTAGTCCTGTCGTCTCCGGGGGCTGTTCTGTTGGCCTCCTTGGTGAAGGCGGTTCTGCGGCTGCCGGCTGGGCGGCTTGAATACGGCGTCCGCTGCTTCGGTTCCCCGTGCTGTCCCCCCTGTTGCTGGTGGCTGGGGATGTCTCGCTCAGCACCGAGCTGTTGTCCTTGCTGGTGATCGCCCTGATCGCGGCGCTGACGCCCTTGCTGGTCGGTCTGCTGAAGCTGCGGGTGGCGGAGGTGGTGGTGTTGCTGGCGGCCGGGGTGGTCTTCGGGCCCCATGGCTTGCACTGGATCGTTGTGGACGACGCGATCGAACTGCTGGCGGAGCTGGGCCTGGGCTTTCTGTTCTTCACCGCTGGCCTTGAGCTGGAGCAGGCGGCGATTCGCGGTCGTTCCGGTCGCCTGGCTGGCATCGGCTGGCTGGTCACGGCCGTGGCGGCCCTGGGCGCCGCCTGGAGCCTGCAACAGATGGGTCTGATCGCCGACTTCATGGGCATCGCCATCGCCCTGACCAGCACGGCCCTGGGGACCCTGCTGCCGATCCTGCGCGATCGGGATGAACTGCAGAGCAGTTTCGGGCGCTACTTCATGGGGGCCGGCGCCATGGGGGAGTTCGGGCCGATCCTGGCCATCTCCCTGCTGCTGGGGGCCACCAACACGGCGATCGCGATCCTGTCGTTGCTGATGTTCGCCGTGATCGCCTGGATCGTGGCGCGGGTGCCCCAGCATCTGGCCAGTGATCGTTTGGTGTTGCTGGTGCAGCGCGGCCACAGCACCAGCTCCCAGACGGCCCTGCGGCTGACGATCCTGCTGTTGGTGGCCCTGCTGGTGGTCGCCAATCGCTTTGGGCTGGATGTGGTGCTGGGCGCCTTTATGGCTGGGGTGATCCTGCGCCGCTATCTGCCGCCGGAGCAGGAGTCGCTGTTGGCACTGAAGGTGGAAGGGGTGGCCTTTGGCATCTTCGTGCCGATCTTTTTCATTATTTCTGGCGCTAATCTCGATATCATTTCTGTTGTGAATAACCCCCTGCGTCTGGCCATCTTCTTTGTGCTGTTGCTGCTGGTGCGCGGGGTGCCCCAGTTCTTCATCTATCGCTCCGCCATCCCCGATCCGCTGGAGCGCGGACGTTTTTCGCTGTTGGTGGCGACGGCGCTGCCGATCATCGTCGCCGTCACCACGGTGGAGCTGCAGGCCGGCCTGATGCGCCCTGAAAATGCCGCCGCCCTGGTGGGGGCCGGCGCCCTCTCGGTGCTGGTGTTTCCCTTGGTGGCCTCGCTGTTGCCGACCAAGGCCAGATCCTGAGCGGCCCGGTTGGACCGTGGAGGCCTGTGGATCGCGGGCCGCCGATGAACGCTGGTTCTTTCGGAACGGGGACTCGCGCCAGTTCATCAAATTCATCCCTTTGGGGACTTCGTCCCAATCTGGGGACTCTGTTCAACTCGTGAACCTCGAGCGATCCAGGGGCTCAGGTCGATCCGTACAGCTAGCTGTCCGATGCACCGGGCGCTGGCAGTCAGCCAGCCCCCAGCAGCTGCCGCAGCTGCGGCTCCAGCAGGGCGAAGGCGCGGCCGCGATGGCCGATGCGGCCCTTAGTGGCCTTGTCCATTTCGGCAAAGCTGAGGCCGGCTTCGGGGACATAGAACACCGGGTCGTAGCCGAAGCCACCACGGCCGCGCGGTTCCTCCAGGATCAATCCCGGGCAGTGGCCATCCACTTCCAGGCGGATGGCGCCATCGGGGTCGGCCAGGGCCAGGGCGGCGCTGAACTGGGCGCGGCGGTTGGGGCCAGCGGCGGCCGAATCCCGAGTTGTTTCGGTGGTCTGGGGACTGGCGGCGGCCAATTCCTGCAGCAGCCTGGCGATCCGCTCGGGATCGGTGGCGGCATAACGGGCTGAATGCACCCCCGGGGCACCGCCGAGGGCCTCCACCGCCAGGCCCGAATCGTCGGCCAGGGCCCAGCAGCCCGTGGCCAGCGCCACCGCCGTGGCCTTGAGCCGGGCGTTTTCGGCAAAGGTGTTGCCCGTTTCCTCCACCTCCAGGCCCTCGGGTTGGGCCCGGATTTCCAGGGGCAGATCGGCCAGGAGATTGGCGAACTCACGGATCTTGCCGGCGTTGCCGCTGGCGATCACCAGGATTGTGGGGACGGGGGGAGCCATGGGCGCAGGCGTACGTGGGTGAGGGCTGTTGGGTGCAGGTTTACGGGTGCGGGTCTGGGGGAGAGGAGCGTGAAATGAAAGCTGGGCAGAGAAAATCGCTACGTGAAGGCCTTGAAAGTTGGGACGTGAAGCTGGACACTCAGGGGTCGGAATTTAACGCAGAGAAATAAAGGCTTGAAGGCAAAGTTTCTCAAGGACACCTCGAAAAAATCGTCCTTACCTGACGTCCTGATCGGGCGACCCAGACTGGGACATGAGTCACACCCAGCTCAACCACGGGGATTTGGGATTTTTTGAGGTGGCCTCAAGGCAGGCTGGTGAAGCAGTGCAGCTTTGTTGAGACGGTCTTGGCGCAGGAGATCTGTCCGTGTCAGTTCCATTGCCCTGCTCTCAATCCTTTCTCAACCCCGGCAGCCCCCTCGGCCGGCGAGCGTGAGGCGCGGCTCGGGCGAGCGGCGCGGGTGCCCGGCGGCTAGGTCGACTCGGCGAGCTGCCGCGCCCAGTCCAGCACTTCCGTCACCCGCTGGGGCGTGGGCGCCTCGCAGTACAGCCGCAGCAGCGGCTCGGTGCCGGAGAAGCGCAGCATCAGCCAGTGGTTCGGCCCCAGCCGCAGCTTGACGCCGTCGGTCGTGATCAGCTGCTGCACCGGCTCCCCGGCCACCGCAGTGGGGGGCGTTGCGGCCAGAAAGCGCTCCAGGCGGGTGCGGGCCGCCATGTCCGCCAGGCGCAGGTCCAGGCGGTCGTAGTGGGCGGCGCCACCGCAGCGCTCCTGCAGGCCATCGATGCGTTTGCCCAGGGGCACGCCGCCCTCCACCAGCGCCTCGATCAGCAGCAGGGCGGCGAAGGGGGCGTCGCGCTCGGGCAGGTGCATGCCGAAGCCCACGCCGCCCGATTCCTCGCCGCCGACCAGCACCTCGCCGGTCAGCATCTCGGCGGCGATGTACTTGAAGCCCACCGGCATCTCGATCACGGTGCGGCCCAGATCTTCAGCCACCAGCGCCATCAGGTCGGAGCCGCTGACGGTCTTGATCACCGTGCCGGGTAGGGCGCGGGCCCGGGCCAGGTGGTCGATGAACAGGGGCATCAACAGCTGGGTGCTGCAGAAGCGGCCGTTCTCGTCGATCGCGGCGATGCGGTCGCCGTCGCCATCGAAGACGATGCCCATCGCCGGCTTGCCCGCCGCCGTCGAGGCCCGCACCTCGGCGATCAACTCCGCCAGGTAGGGGGCCAGGGGCTCGGGCGGATGGCCGCCAAACAGGGGATCGCGATTGGAGCGGATCTCGCGGATCACGCCCGTGGCCACCGCCTGCGGCCCGAGCAGCTCCGGCAGCACCCCGGCTGCCGAGCCGTGCATCGGATCGACGATCACCCGCAGGCCCAGGCGCTCCAGTCCCGCCGCCAGGGCGCCGGTGTCCACCTTGGCTTTCAATCCCGCCACGTAGGCGCCCAGGGCGTCGAAGCGTTCGGTGTCGCCGCCGATCGGCACCGTGATGCCGCCGGCCGCCAGGCGCCGCTCCACCCGGGCGGTGAAATCCCCCTCCACCGAGCCGCCGAACGGCCCCTTGATCTTCAGGCCCAGCCACTCGGGCGGGTTGTGGCTGGCGGTGATCACCAGGGCCCCGAGGGCGCCCCGCTCCACCACCGCCCAGCTGGAGGCCGGCGTCGGGGTGGGGCTGTCCGAGAGCAGCGGCACCAGTTCGGCGCCGCGCACCGCCGCCGCGATCGCCTCGGCCAGCTCCGGCGCCAGGAAGCGGCGGTCGTAGCCGATCACCACCTCGCGGCTGTCCAGGTCTGCCGGAGCGGAGGATTCGAGCTCGCGGGCCGCCGCCGCCGCCACCGGCAGCAGGCGCTCCACCGTGATGTCCACGCCGAGGATGCCCCGCCAGCCATCGGTGCCGAAGGCGATCGGGCTGGCCTCCAGGGGCAGGGGGGCAGGGGCCATGGGGGCAAGCGAACTGGGTCTGGCTTGGTCAATAGCAGGCCAGCGGCGGCCTGCGCCATTGCCGGGTGCCGGCCGTAGGGCAGGCCACCGTGATGCCGGGTGACTCCCTGGTGCGGAGCCGCCGGCAGGCTCAAGGCTCTGTCGGCATGGTCCCCGGCCAGGCGTTGTCACCGGCCTGGCGTCCCCAGCTGTCTCGCAGGCCCTGGGCTGCCCGTCCCCTCCTAGCCTGCGCCCATGGCTGCTTTGCCGCTCACCGACCGCCTGCTGCGCAGCTGGCTGCGCTGCAAGCGCCGGGCTTGGCTCGATCGCCATGGTCCGTTGGAGCGGCGCCAGTGGAGCGCCCATCGCGCCCTGGCCCTCGACGACCAGTTGCGCAGTTTTCAGAGCCTGTTGCCCCAGAGACCCGGCCATGGCGAGGCCGCCTGCCGGGATGGGGCGGAAGGGGTCATGGGTCTGCGGCTGTACGGCCGCGGTCCCGCGGGGCTGGAGCTGGAGGCCCATCCCTCCCTGCTGCAGCGGCAGCCGGGTCAGAGCCGCTGGGGGGATTTCGCCTATCGGCCGGTGCTGGCCCGCCAGGGCCGGCGCCTCACCCGGGAGCACCGCCTGCAGCTCGCCCTCTGGGGCCGGCTGCTGGCGGAGCACCAGCGCGCGCCGGTGCCCGAAGCCCTGGTGGTGGCCGGCGGCGATCGCCGCCTGGAGCGCGAAACCCTGCAGCTCAACGCCGGCCTGCAGCGCCAGCTGGAGGAGAGCCTGGAGCGCCTGGCCCAGGATCTGCGGCGGTCGGCGCCACCGCCCCTGGTCAACGACCGCAAGAAGTGCACCCTCTGCAGCTGGCGCAGCCTCTGCGATGAAACGGCCGCGGCAGAAGGCCATCTCAGCGAGGTGAGCGGCGTCGGCGGCAAGCGGCGGGATCTGCTGCTGGAGCTGGGGGTGCCCAGCCTGGCCGAACTGGCGGCGGCGGATCCGCAGCAGCTGGCCGATGCCCTGGCGGTGCACGGCGAGCAGCATCGCGAGGTGGCGGCCCAACTGGTGGCCCAGGCCCTGGTGCAGGCCGGCGGTGAGCCCTGTCGCCGCGGCACCGATGGCACCCCAGCCGGGCCCGGCGCGAGCTGGACGGCCGCCCTGCCCGAGCTGGCGGCGGCGCCGGGGGTGCTGATCTACGACATCGAATCCGACCCCGATGCCCGCGACGACTTTCTGCATGGCTTCCTGCGGCTTGAGCGCGACGAAGGCGGCCGCTGGCCCGACGGTCTGCTGCCCCTGAGCGGTCCCGGCGCCGGCCACTACCAGCCGCTGCTGGCCTTGTATGAGCACGGCGAGGCCCGGCTCTGGCGGCGTCTGGCCCGGTTGCTGGCCCGCTATCCCGATTGGCCCGTGCTGCACTACGGAGAGACCGAATCGGTGGGCCTGCTGCGGCTGGCGGAGCGCCAGGGGGCGACGGAGGCCGAACGCGACCGCCTGCGCCGGCGCCTGATCGACGTCCATCAGCGGCTGCGGCGCCACTGGTTGATGCCGGTCAACAGCTATGGCCTCAAGGCGGTGGCGGGCTGGCGCGGTTTCCACTGGAGCCAGAGCGGCGTCGACGGCGCCCGCTGCCTGCTGTGGTGGCGGCAGTGGCGCCAGGGCGGTCGCCAGCCCCGCCGCGGCCGCCACCAACTGGGCCGGATTTTTCTGTACAACCGCGACGACTGCCGGGCCACCTGGATGGTGGCGCGCTGGCTGCTGGAGCAGGAAGGGCTCTGAGCGGCCCCCCATGCCCCGGAGCTGGGAGGCACGGCAGGCGCTACACCGGCTGAGTGCCCCTCAGCTGCCGCCGCCGGCCCCGACGGGCGGCGCCACGTAGCCAGGGGGCGCGGAGATCGCCAGCGCGATCGCGCCGGAGCCCTCACCGGCGTGCAGCTGGGTGGCCGCCAGGCAGCCCCGCCGCACCAGGGCCAGGCCGATCCAGCCCTGGCCGTTCGCCAGTTCGAGGCTGGAGGTGATTGTGCCGGCCCGCTCCGCCGCGGGGCCCCGCAACGGGGCTCCAGGCACGAGCACCGCCGCGGCGTCCGCTGATGCGGGGGCATGCCAGCGCCGCAGCTGTTGCTTGACGCCGTCGTAGGTGGCGAGTTTGGCCAGGGTTTCCTGGCCCACGTAGCAGCCCTTGCTCAGGCTGACCCGCGGCGCCAGCCCCAGCTCAAACGGGTTGGTGTCCTCGTTGATCTCGCCCGGGGTCGCCGGCCGCCCCTGGCTGATCCGCCAGCGCTCCGCTTCCTCGGCCGTCAGGGGCCGCCGATCCGCCAGTTCGGCCGGCAAGGGGGCGTCAGTGGGCAGCACCACGCTGGGGCCGAGCCGCCAGCCAGGGCCGCCCTCCAGGGCTTGCCAGGGCTGGGCCGGGCCGGAGCCAGCCTCGCTGTGGTCGCCCAGGCTGGTGTCTGGAGTGTTGGAGCTTCTCGGGGCGCCGATCGCTGCCGCTGCCCGGGTGTTCAGGGTTGGCGGCTCCTCAAGGGGCTCGAGCCACAGGCCTTCGATCAGGGCTCCCAGCCGCACGTCGTCGGCGGGGAACAGCACCCGATCCAGGGCCTGGCGCACGGCCGCGGCCTCCCCCTCGCGGATCACCAGCCAGGCGCCGCCCTCCACCACCAGCACCTCGGCCAGGGCCCGCAGGCGGGCGGTGGGGCTGATGCAGCAGGTGCCCAGCCACTGGCCGGGCCTGGCCAGCAGCAGATCCTGGCTGGTCTGGCCGTGCAGAAAGCGGAGGGTGTCGGGACCCTGGAGCTGCAGCAGGCCCACGGGTTGCTGAAGCAGGCCCGGGCCGGTGGGTTGCCAATCCCAGGGCGAAGGCCGGCCCGGGTCGGCGTCGCTGGCGTGGCTGGTCATGGTTCAGCCCGCCTCGGCGCTGCCGGAGTCGCCGGCCTTGGCGAGGGCGGCCACCTCCTCCAGCAGGAACAGGCTGCGCAGATCCAGGCCGGCGGCGACCATCGCCTCGGCGCCCCCTTCCTGGCGATCGACGATCGCCACCACCCGCTCCACCACGTAGCCCGCCTCTTGCAGCTGGCGCACCGCCTTGAGCGCCGAGCCGCCGGTGGTGACCACGTCCTCCAGCACGGTGATGCGGCTCCCCGGCGCCGGCAGCGGCCCCTCCAGCCAGGCGCCGGTGCCGTGGCCCTTGGCCTCCTTGCGCACGATCAGGGCATCGAGCTGGCGGCTCTCCAGGGCGGCCTGCATCGCCACGGCGCTCACCAGGGGGTCGGCACCGAGGGTCAGACCGGCCACCGCCACCGCCTCGGGCTCGACCAGCTCGAGCATCAGCCGACCCAGCAGGGCCAGGCCGGGGCCACTGAGGCTGACCGGTTTGCAGTTGACGTAGTGGTGGCTGGTGCGGCCCGAGGCGAGGGTGAAGGTGCCGTGGCGATAGGCCCGCTCGGACAGCAGGCCCAGCAGGGTGGCGCGGGCGCTGGCCGCGTCAGGGGCGCCAGCCAGGGCCGGGCCGGGGTTGGCGGAGTTGGTGGGCGGAATGGCCATCGGCGGGGAGTCGGCTGGTGGGCGAGTCAGGCACTCGCTAGTTTGTCCCTATCGTGATGGGGCCTGAAGCGGCCGGAGTATCGATGGCACGGATTACCCATCCAGGCGCCGCCGAGCCGAACCGTGGCCGCGGCCCGGGACCCCGCCAGGGGCGCGCGTCCCTCTCCCGCCCCAGCCTTGCCGGCGCGACTGCCCTCACCACACTCATCAGCTTGGCCGCGGCTTCCGCCTTGCTGCCGGCACGGCCCGCCTCGGCGGGACCGGTGCTCTGCACCACCAGCCTGGAGGCGCCGATCATCGGCACGCGCGACGTGAATGGGGCCGTCAGCGTGCCCCTCTCGCCCGTGGAGGTGACCCGTTGCGGCATCGTCCAGACCGCGCCCGAACTGCTGGAGCGCCGTGCCTTCAGCTGGACGTCCCCCTTCGCCCGTGGCGTGGATATGACCCATCAGGTGACCGACCTGTTCGGCATTGCCATGGGTGGCGGCGATGGCACCAAGGTGATGGGCTTCGGCTTTGGCGACCAGACGCTGATCTGGGATGGATCGGCGATCGAGAACACCTCGCGGGTCATGCTGGACGATCAGTCCAATCCGATGCCGCTGCGCACGAGCGATCTGGTCGGTGTCTATGGCTCCAACCTGGGCGGTGTGGCGATGCCCCAGACCCCCCAGGCCACGATCGACAGCGGTGCCTACCGCTCGGCCACCAGCGGTCGTTCGGTGCGGGGGATGTGGTAGCCCATGTCTGCCCGCCCGTGCGGGGGTCTAGCAATCTGGTGAATGCAGCGAACTCATAATTCGCCTTAGCCGGGTTCGATCCCCGGGACCCCCATCTCCTCCTTGCCATCCCATCGCCTTGGCACGATGTCCAGTCGTCTGCCCTAGGGCTTTCTCCATTCCTGGTGCGAGCTCGCTCTGCAACGTTTTAGAAATGCCCGACTTGGCAGGCCCACCCTGCCGCCAGGGATTGTCCCCATCCAGGCTCAACAGCTCATGGTCGATGGGCTGAGATCGGCGGGCGCGGCTGGAACATCGCCGCCGATTGGCCGCCTGGTCCGGGGCAGTGGACCGCCCTGGTCCTGGCCCCACCCAGATCGGCCCTGGTGGCCCTGGCCTGCCGGGCCCTGTCTGCCTACCTAAGCTCCCCCTCAGGCCGAACTTCCGCCCTGCATGCGCTTCCTGGCCTTGGCCATCCTGTTGGCCCTGATGGCGTTCTTCGCCGCCGCTGAGTTCGCCGTGATCCGGCTGCGGCCTTCGCGGGTGCAACAGCTGCTTGATGACGAGGAACCCGGGGCGCGGTCGGTGGCGCGGCTGCAGCAGCGGTTGCGGCGGGTGCTGGTGGCCACCCAGCTCGGTGCCGTGCTGGCCCTGCTGGCGATCGGCTGGACCGGTCGCGGCCTGGCGGGCCATCTGGCCTCCCCCTGGGCCTCCGCCCTGCCCCAGGGCTGGCTCGATGCCTTGGTCTTTCTTACCCTGGTGCTGCTGGCCACCCTGATCGGCGGTCTGTTGCCTAAGGCCTGGGTGCTGCATCGCCCCGAGGCCTCGGCCCTGCGGCTGGCCCCCCTGCTGGAATCGCTGACCGCCACCCTGTCGCCGCTGCTGCTGCTGATCGAACGGCTGACTGGGGTGTTGTTGCGGCTGCTGGGCCTGCCCCGCAACTGGGATGAACTGGTGCCGGTGCTCTCGGCCGGTGAGCTGGAAACGCTGATCGAAAGCGGCGGCGTCACCGGCCTGATGCCGGATGAGCGCAGCATCCTCGAGGGGGTGTTCTCGCTGCGGGACACCCTGGTGCGGGAGGTGATGGTGCCCCGTTCCGGCATGGTCACCCTGCCGCTGGAGGTCAGCTTCGGCGAAATGATGGATGCGGTCCATGACAGCCAGCACGCCCGTTTCCCCGTGATCGGCAGTTCGCTCGATGACGTGCGCGGCATGCTTGACCTGCGTCGCCTGGCCGAACCGATCGCCCGCGGCCAGCTTCACCCGGACACCCCGTTGGCGCCCTATCTCCTGCCGGTCACCCAGGTCCAGGAGAGCGCTTCGCTGGCCGATCTGCTGCCCCTGATCCGCAGTGGCCAGCCGTTGTTGGTGGTGGTCGATGAACACGGCGGCACCGAGGGCCTGGTGACCGTGGCCGATCTCACCGGCGAGATTGTCGGCGAGGACGACAACCCGCTGGAGGCCGCCGAAGATCTCCATCCCCTGGTCGAAGGGGGATGGTCGGCCGCCGGCGATCTGGAAATCGTCGAGCTCAACCGCCAGCTGGGGCTGCGGTTGCCGGAGGCCGAAGGGCACCACACCCTGGCCGGCTTTCTGCTGGAGCGGTTCCAGCACATCCCGGCGCCGGGCGAGGGTCTGCGCTGGAAGGGCTACCGCTACGGGGTGATCTCCATGGATGGACCCCGGATCGAGCGGGTACGAATCGTGGCGAACGGTCCCGAAGCAAGTGATCCGACCTCGAACGGGGAGGGCGATCGTCGATAATCTCCCCACCTGCGCCACCTCCGCCATGAACCCTGTGCGTGTGGGGGTCATCGGCATCGGCAACATGGGCTGGCATCACGCCCGCGTGCTGAGCCTGCTGCGCGATGCGGAGCTGGTGGGCGTTGCCGATCCCGACGAAACCCGGGGCCGTCTCGCCGTCGAGCAGTTCAACTGCGCCTGGTTCCCCGACTACTCCGCCATGCTCAGCCAGGTGGAGGCGGTCTGCATCGCCGTGCCCACCCTGCTGCACCACCGGGTGGGCATGGCCTGCCTTGAGGCCGGGCTGCACGTGTTGATCGAGAAGCCGATCGCCGCCAATCAGGACGAAGCTGCGGAGTTGATCCAGGCAGCTGAGCAGGCGAACAAGCTGCTGCAGGTGGGCCACATCGAGCGCTTCAATCCCGCCTTTCGCGAGCTGCTCAAGGTGGTGGCCGGCGAGCAGATCGTCGTGCTGGAAGCCCGCCGCCACAGCCCCAACCCCGACCGCGCCAACGATGTGTCGGTGGTGCTTGATCTGATGATCCACGACATCGACCTGGTGCTGGAGCTGGCCGCCTCGCCGGTGGTACGCCTGGCCGCCGCCGGGGGGCGCAGTGCCGATGGTCCGATCGATTACGTCAATGCCACCCTCGGCTTCGCCAATGGGGTGGTGGCGAGCCTCACGGCCAGCAAGATGGCCCATCGCAAGGTGCGTCGGCTCTACACCCATTGCCGCAACAGCCTGATGGAAACCGATTTCCTCAAGCACAACCTGCGCATCCACCGCCGCTCCACCGGTTCGGTGAGCGCCGATCACGGTGAGCTGGTCTATCGCAATGACGGCTTCATCGAGGAGGTCAGCACCACCTCGATCGAGCCCCTCTACGCCGAGCTGGAGCATTTTCTCCAATGCGTTCGCGGCGTGGAAACCCCGGCCGTCGATGGGCTACAGGCCTCCCGAGCTCTGCAGCTGGCCGATCTGATCGAGCAGTGCGTCGAGCAACCCAACCTCTGCATGGCCCTGGACGTGCCGATCTGAGCGCCGCCACACCCAGTCTCGGCGATCCGTTTCCAGGGGATCGGGCCCAGAAATCGGGCCCATTCATCGCTGTCAGCAATCGGCCTCAGGTGGGTTTGGCGGCGCTGGCCGCTTCGGTGAGCTGTTGCAGGGCCAGCAGTTGCCAGCGGCGGCACTGGGCCGGTGAGGCGCGGTAGAACTCCGCCCAGGCGTCGCCCTTGTGCAGGCCGTAGTCGTCTGCGGGCACCTCCGGGTGGGCGAGCTGCCAGCCGACCCGCACCGCGTGGCCGATGACCACATCGAGGGCCAGGTCGTCGTCGAACTGCACCTGGGGATTGGCGGCCACGAAGGCGATCAGGGTGAGCAGGGTTTCGGTGCAGAGCTGGCGGTATTCGGGGGCTTCGATCTTGCCCAGCAGCTGTTCCACCAGGGAGGCGAAGTTGCGCTCTCCGGGGGTCTTCTCACTCAGCAGCGGGCCGCTGGCCAGGCGATTGCGGCGCTCCAGCTTGTCGCCGATGACGATGCCGCGGCAGTGGTGCAGCAGATCCCAGATGCCGGCGTGGAAGTTGCGCGGCACCCGCTGCAGCGCCCCCAGGCGCAGGCGATGCTGCAGCCAGCCGCCCCCCTTGGGCAGATCCTCCAGTGGATCGGGCGCCTCCCAGCGCACGCGGCCGCGCACGTGCAGCTGTTCCTTGCGCTGCAGGGCGGCACGGGCATGCTCCACGTCGGCCAGCACCGCCCGCAGGCGCCGGCGGATCGTGTGGGGTGGCTGGCTGCAGAGGGCCTCGAAGGCGTCGCTGGGGCTGAGATCGGCCTCGGCGGCCAATTCACCGGTGAGCAGCAGCAGCAGCTGGCCGAGCTGCAGGGTGAGGCTGCCACTGAGCAGATCCGGTTCCAGTCGTACCAGCCCATCGAGGGCCAGCAACAGCTCCTGCTGAAGCATCCACTCGCGGCCGTCCTCGCCACCGAAGCGGCGGATCATGGCGGCGATGGTGCGGCTGCCCTTGGGCTCGCTGATCAGGGAATCATTGGTGTAGTTGCGGCCCACCACCACCTGCTTCTGGCGCACCAGCAGGTCGATCAGGGCATCCTCCAGCTGGGGGTGGACGAGGCCCATCGCCCCGGCGGCGCGGCGCACCACGCTCCAGTCGGCTTCCGCCAGGCCGCGGCGGTAGACCTCCTCCAGCAGCAGCATCAGCGTCACCCCCGGGGCCTCACCGGGGCCCTGCAGCCGGGCATTGGGGCCGAGCCTGCGGCCCAGCAGTTCGAGCACTTCCGCCTGTTCCGGTAGGGAGGAGCTGTGCCAGAGCCGCTCGGTCAGGTCGGCCACCGTCGTCTCCTCCAGTTCCTGCTCCTCGCGCGCGGTGAGCTGGTGCTGGCTGGTGCTGGGGGGCAGCAGGGTGTGGGCGGTGGGCGAGAGATGGCAGGCGGCCACGGCCCGCTTGGGCAGCTCCACCAGGCTGGCCTGGCTGACCAGCTCGTCCAGGGGCGCCAGCTGGATCGCCACGCCCTCCAGTGCGCCGCTCTGCAGTTGCCGGCCCAGGGCGACAAAGGCCTGGGGATCCTGCTGGAACGGGGCCGAGGCAATCGGGATCAGCAGCAGCGGCGCCCCCGGGCCCCGCCAGTTGCGCTGCAGCAGCCGCAGCTCACCGGCCACCGCATCGACCAGCTGCTGGGGATCATCGGCCAGATAAAAGGTGTCCTCTTCGAGCACCGCCGGCAGGTAGGCGATCAGCTCGTCGTCGTGGCGGTACAGGCGGGCGGTGGCCATGGTTTCCATCCGTACCCGCGGATGGCCGCTCAGCCCCAGGCGGCTGTTGGAGCCCACCGTGGCCATGCGCTGGCTCAGTTCCCGCGAGCTGGCCACCCGCGGCTGGCCATGGCGTTCGCTGATCGGCAGGCCCGCCTGCTGCAGGGCGGTCGCGGTCTGGGCATCGGCCGGGGCCAGGGCCACCAGCACCTGATCGGCGCCCAGGGGGGCGTTGCGGCGCCGCTGGCAGGGATCGAGATCTTCGGGGCTGATCAGGCCGGCCAACAGCAGATCGGACAACCAGGTGAGGCTCTGGGTCCAGAGCAGGGGCACGTTGTCATTGGCAACGCGGGGCTGGCTGCCGGGCTGGCGTCGTTCGGCGGCGAGGTGTTCGGCCGGCACCAGATAGAGCTCGGGCAGCAGGGCGTTGCCATCGACCTCGACGCTCAGCTGCGCCAGCCGCTCGCGCCAGAGCCGGGCCTCCTGCCAGCGCTCCTCGCAGCAGGCGGTGATCAGTTCGTAGGCCAGGAACAGGGGCCATTCGCATTCGATGTGCTCGAACTGGGACAGTTCCTCCCGCTCGTAGTGGAGGCGGGTGATGTCCTCGACCACGGTCTGGTGGCCGTCGCGGCGGAAACGCTTGTAGCCGTAGGCGCCGCCCAGCTCGCGGCGGATTTTTTCGCGGGTGCGCTCCACCAGCTGGGGATCCTCCACGGCCCAGGCCGGGTAGCCGATCACCGACAGGCAGGCGCTGTCCACCTCCTTGCTGGCCGATTCGCGCGGCAGCAGGCTGCGCAGGGCCCGCCGCAGGCGCACGATCGCATCGTGGGGGATGGTCAGGCAGCAGCTGCCGTCGCCGTGGGGGCCGTAGAGGTCGAGACCCTCCAGGGCTTCCAGGGCCGCCTTGACCAGGCCGATCGAGCTGGCATTGCGTTCGGGCAGGCCGTGGTTGCCCTTGTCGCCCCGCTCCCAGATGCCGTAGTCGGCCACCCGGTAGGCCCGGGCCACGTAGTAGGCCAGGTTCTGGATGAAGTCACACTCGTGGCTGGTCTGCACGATCACCAGCCCCGAGCGGGTCAGCTGGGCCAGCTGCAGCAGGAACAGGGCCGTGGCGTCGAGCTGCAGATGGCCCCAGCCGTCGTCGGGCACCACGGGCTCACCGGTATCGGTGTCGAACTTGGCGTGGATGGCGTCGAGGCGATCGAGGCTGCTCTTGAAGCGTTCCACCTTGGCGGCCTGGCGCAGCATGGCGCCCAGCAGCCCGCGCATCAGTTGCAGCACCCGCTGCTCGAGCTCAAAAGAGCGCCGGCAGGGGCCGCGCAAGCGGCGATGGGCGATCGCCAGCCCCCAGACGCACTGGATCGAGTAGACGCAGTCCCGTACCCAGGCGTCGCCGTAGTTGCCGTGCACGGTGTTGGCGGTGCTGGCGGGCAGCAGGCCGGTGAGCGGATGCTGGCGGTTGAGGACCACCGCTTCGATCTGGCGATCGAGGTCCTGCAGGACGGTCCAGGCGTCGCTGCCGGCGGCAGAACCCTGCTCAGTCAGAGCGGCGCCGGCGGCTTCGGAGGGACGGATGTCGGAGTTGATGGCGGCTGGGTGGGTCGGTGCGGGTGGGGTCGCGGGCGCGGCGCTGAGGTGGCTGGTGCTGGCGGATCCGCTGGCCATCATCGTGCTCCTGGTGTGAACGGATGCCGCTCTCCAGACCCCTCCTCTCGGTGAGACCCAGGAGAGGCCGAGCCTGATTCAAACCGTGGCCTGACCCAGGCCTGGGCCCGGGGTGAGAGGAAGCCGGCCTGGGGTCGGGCCTGCGCGAGGTGGGCCCTTGGGCCGGAGGAAACCTCGGGCCAGGTGAATGCCGGTGGAGCGGAATCGAACCCATAGATTCTCTCCCGCAGTCCCCCCTTCCCATGGCAACAATCGTGACTGATCCGGTGCGAACCCAGGTGTTAGGGGTGCCGGTGGATGTCTGCGCTGACGTGTTGCAGGCCGCCCTGGACCTGGGGCAGCGGGGCGGCGGCCAGATCGTCACCCTCAATGCCGAGATGACCATGGCCGCCAGGGCTGACCAGGAGCTGGGCGCTGCCATTGCTGCCGCCCAGCTGGTGATCGCCGATGGGGCCGGTGTGGTCTGGGCCCTGGGCCGGCAGGGTTTCCGGGTGCGGCGCAGCCCGGGTATTGAACTGGCTTGGAACCTGTTGGAGCAGGCCGCCGCCCGGGGTTGGAAGGTGGCGCTGGTGGGAGCGAGCCCGCCGGTGATGGAGGAGCTGCGCCAACGGTTGGCCCAGGTGTTCCCGTCCCTGCAGCTGGTTTTGAGTGCCCACGGTTTTCAGGCGGCCGATGCCTGGCCCGAGCTGGAGCAGCAGCTGCTGGCGGCCCAGCCCGATCTGGTGTTGGTGGCCCTGGGGGTGCCCCGCCAGGAAACCTGGATCCACGGCCTGCCCAGGCCCCGCCGGGGGCTGTGGATGGGGGTCGGCGGCAGTTTCGATGTCTGGGCCGGCGCCAAGAAACGGGCCCCCGCCTGGATGGGAGCGCTGCAGATCGAATGGTTGTACCGGCTGCTCCAGGAACCCAGGCGCTGGCGGCGCATGCTGGCCCTGCCGGATTTCGCCTGGGCGGTGCTGCGGGAGCGGCGCTGAATCGGGCGGGTTCAAACCGTTATCTCCGCCAGCAAAAAAAGCCCTTCCGTTCGGGAAGGGCTGCTGGGGTGAGCAGGCTATGCCGGGTGGTTCCGATGAGCTGCCCCGGTCGAGACTGGGGCTGGATCAGGAGCTGGTGCCGAAGGCCGAAAGTGCTTCAGCGGAAGCCGACCGAGGCCTGCCAGACGAAGGCAAGCAGCAGGAAGAACAGGGGAATGATCGGCAGGATGTCCACCAGGGGGCCGAAGGCCTGATACGCCTCGGGCAGCTGGGCGAGGGCGGGGGTGGGGAGACCGGCCAGCAGGGAGAGAGCCATCGGGAGGGAGGCGGGGAAGGTGGAGAGACCTGGAAGGTGGTCAACCTGTACGGGCGGGAAGCCTGTTCGGGTGGACCCTTCGTGTCGGTGCGGACGTCTCGGTGTGGTGCTGGAAGGCGCGAAGTCCTTGCTGCCCTACCGGGATTGCGAGGGATGGCAGGGCTTGCCAGTGGCGGCGGCTGCCAGTCCTTTGCAGATGCTGGAAGCTACCACGTGTGAGCCGCTGGGGAGTCGGGCTCCCAGGGAGCGAAACCCTCTGAAAAACAACCCTCGCCGATCGCCTGGCCCATGGCCGTGGTGAAGCGCAGCAGGGTGGTGAGGTTGTGCAGGCTCAACAGGGTGCGGCCCAGCAGCTCCTGGCTGCGGATCAGGTGGTGCAGATAGGCGCGGCTGTGCAGCTGGCAGGCCAGGCAGGGGCAGCGCTGATCCAGCGGGCTGTGGTCGTGGCGGAAGCGGGCGTTGCGCAGGTTCCAGCGCTCCCCCCCCACTAGGGCCGTGCCATGGCGACCAAGTCGCGTCGGCAGCACGCAGTCGAACAGGTCAAAGCCCTGGGCCACGGCGATCGCCATCTCCCGCAGGCTGCCCACCCCCATCAGGTAGTGGGGTTTGGCCTCCGGCAGCAAGGGACCCACTTCCCGCACGATGCGATGCATCTCCTCCACCGGTTCGCCCACACTCACCCCTCCCACGGCGATCCCGGGCAGGTCCAGGGCGGCTACGAACCGGGCCGACTCCCGGCGCAGCTGGGGAAAGCAGCCCCCCTGGACAATCCCGAACAGGGCCTGATCCGGCCGGTTGTGCACCGCCAGGCAGCGCTCCAGCCAGGCGTGGGTGCGGCGGCTGGCGGTCGCCACCTCGGCTTCGCTGGCGGGATAGGGCGGACATTGGTCGAAGGCCATGGCCACATCGGCGCCCAACGCCATCTGGATCGCCATCGAGCGCTCCGGCGTGAGCGTGATTCGGGCGCCATCGCGCGGCGAGCGGAAGACGACGCCGTCGTCATCGATGCGGTTGATCGCGCCGAGGCTGAACACCTGGAAACCGCCCGAATCGGTCAGCAGGGGGCCGCTCCAGCCCATGAAGCGATGCAGTCCGCCGGCTTCGGCCACCACGGCCTCGCCCGGCTGCAGATGCAGGTGATAGGTGTTGGCCAGCACCATCTCGGCGCCGGTCTCGGCCAGTTGGGGGATCGCCACCCCCTTGACCGTGGCGGCGGTGCCCACCGGCATGAACCGGGGCGTGTACACGGGGCCGTGGGGGGTGTGAAAACAGCCGCAGCGGGCCCGGCTGTGGGGGCAGCGGGCCGTGATCTCGAAGCTGAAGGGGGCGCCGCCGGATTTCGCCGCGACCGGGGCGGCGAGATCTCCCGGGGATTGGGGGGAGGGACTCGTCGGCACGCTGGGCCCTCCGGATGCTGGGGTTCAAGGGGGTTACCGGGCTGGCCCTCGGACAGCCCTGATCCATGACGGTACGTGCCGCAGCGCCGGGGTGCCTTTTGGTGTGGGTGGCTGCCGTGAAGGCGGCGCTGTTCCAGGATCCGGGGCGATGGGGAGGCGTGCTGTGCCCTATTCCCTGTTTGCCCGTTGCGGCCCCGCCATGCATCGCCGATCTGACCCCGCTTCCGCCGCTGTCCCCAGCTGGCTGCGGGATCTGGCGGGCGCCTGGATCTTCTATTCGGTGCTGCCCGCCTGGCCCTGGCCCCCGCCGCGCTTCGAGCGCATCGCCCGCTTCGCCCCCTGGGTGGGTCTGGTGCTCGGTGGCCTGCAGGCCCTGCTGTGGTGGGGGCTGCAGGGCCGGGTGCCGCTGCTGGCCCAGGTGGCCCTGGTGCTGGCGATCGGCCTGCTGCTGACCGGCGGGCTGCACATGGACGGCGCCATGGACACCGCCGATGGTCTGGCCGCCGGCGATCGCTTGCTGGAGGCCATGGAGGACAGCCGGGTTGGCGCCAGTGGGGCCCAGGCCCTGGCCCTGCTGCTGCTGCTGCGGGCGGCTGCCCTGGCGATGCTGGGGCCCCTGGCCCCAGCGGCCCTGATCTGGAGTGCCATCTGGGGGCGGATGGCGCCATTGCTAGCCATGGCCCGCTTTCCCTATCTGCGGCCCCAGGGCACGGCCGGCTTTCATCGCCGCCATTGGGCCGGCCTGGCGATCGAGCTGCGGCCGAGCCTGGTGCTGATGGCCCTGGGGCTGGCGCTGTCCTGGCACTGGACGTGGCCGCTGCCGCTGCTGCTTGCCGGGCTGGTGCCGGCCGTGCTGGTGCCCCTGGGGCTGGGCCGTCGCCTGGGAGGCCACAGCGGTGATAGCTACGGAGCCTGTGTGGAGTGGGCCGAAACCCTGGCGCTGCTGCTCATGGCGTTGTTGCTGGTGCTGCTGCGCTCCGCAGCCCCGGCGGCAGGCTGAGCCGGAAGGCGTTCCCCGCTCCGGGCAGGCTGGGATCGCTGAGGCAGGGCGGGATCTCCAGAACCAGGTCTCCTCCCAGCCCTCGGGCCAGATCCCGGGCCAGGGCCAGGCCCAGGCCGGTCCCCGGTTTCTGGGCGCCGCTGCTGCCGCGGCGGCCCCGCTCGAAGATCAGCTCCCGCTCCTCGTCCGGGATCGCCGTGCCGCCATCCCAGACCGTGAAGCTGGGCCCGCCATCCGGCTGCTGGCCCACATGCAGACCGACGGCGCTGCCGGCGGGGCTGTAGCGGAAGGCGTTCTCCAGCAGGTTGGCCAGGATTTCCGCCACGACGCCGCTGTCGCCGCGCCAGTCGGGCAGGGCGCTGGGCCCGTGCCAGTGGCGACCCTGCAGGCTGGCGGTGGCGGCAGCGCGCTGCAGCAGCGGTTGCAGCGGTTCCGCCAGGGGCTGGCCCTCCGGCCCGCTGAGCATGGGGGGCAGCAGCAGCGGCTGGGGGCTGGTGGACGGGGCGATCAGCACCTCGCCACCGGCCAGATCGCTGATCGCATCGACATAGCGGTTCAGCTGGCGTTCCTCCGCCAGCAGGCCGTCCACCAGGCTGCGGTTGTCGCTGTCCTGTTCAAGACGCCGGCGCAGCAGATGACCGAAGGTGCGCAAGGCTGTCAGCGGATTGCGCAGCTGATGCACCAGCAGGCGCAGCTGTTCGTCCTGGCGGTCCAGGCGGCGTTGCAGCCGCTGCTGCTCCAGGTCGAGGCTGAGGGCTTCGGTGAGACAGAGGGCCACGGCCTGCAGCCGTTGGCGCAGGGGTTCCGGCCAGTTGCCCGTGCTGGTTTCCACCTGCAGGGCTCCCAGCAGCAGCTGCTGGTCCCGCAGGGGCAGCCAACGCCGTTCCTCGGCAGGGACCCGCAGTCGGCTGTCGCCGGCGACCGCGGCCAGGGCACGGCCATCGGCGGGCCACTGGCCCACAGGCATCAGGGTGGCCTGCCCTTCGGGCTCCTGGTGGGTCACGTAGACCACCAGGGAGCGGACCTCGGCGCAATCCACGAACTGGGCGAGCTGGAAGCTCAGAAGGCTGAGAAACCGCTCGGAGACTGGCATCACGGGCGGTTGCCTGGTCGGGTGGTGGGGACTGCGGGCCGGGAGCTGAAAAAAATTTGCCGAGGGCTTGCCAGAAATCCGAAAAAAAGCTTTAAGCTCTTGGTATCGACCACTACTTCGCAGTCCATCCGGGCTGGCAAGTCGCTGTCGGCATGGTCAAGGCCGCACAAAGGTTGCACAAACCTTGGGCCGAGGCTACAGCAGAGGGAGATGCGCCCCTCTTCTGCGCTGGCGCTGCGTGAGCAGCTTCCGGTGTCGCCGTTGGTGATCTTCTGCTCACCCACGGCAGGACGACAGAACGTATGGGCGTGGATCGGTCGGGCTTCGGTCCGCCGATCCGGCACGGCTTTCGCCGCCGCCAGGGTTTTTGTGTCCCTGTCAGGCGATGGCCAGCCCTCGCTTCCCCACCCTCCTCTCTCCTCTCCTCCTCAGGGAGTCGTCCCATGTCCAAGAAGCGCAAGCGGATCAGCCGCCGTCGTCTGGCCGGCCAAAGAGTTCTGGCCCATGTGCCCACCTTCAATCTCGAAACCGGAGCCCACAAGCCCGTGACCGCAGCCCGGCGCTACATCGCCGAGTCCGAGCTGATGGCGCCGGCGATCCTCAACGTCCGCCGCAACGAACACACCACCGATCGCTTCTTCTGGGGCGAAAAGGGCCTGTTCAGCGCCCAGTACGCCGAGGAGAACCACTTCCTGTTTCCCTCCCTGCGTCTGATCGTCGATCGCATTGGCGAAGACGTTCTGTTCGAGGGCCTCGAATCAATGGCCGCCGATGACTGGGAGGAAATGGAGGAGTACGAATACGCCTTCGTCTGAGCTGAGGTCTAGCCACTGGCTGGTCGGCCCATGGCCCGATCCAGCCACGGTTTCATCAGTTTCCAGCATCGAATCACAACAGCCCTAGGTCACCATGGCCTGGGGCTTGTTTGATGGATTTCACGCGTCCCGTTGTCGTTGACCCATCAGGGTCAGGAAGGCATTCAGTCGGGCACGGTTGACGTCACTGGGATCGAGCTGGACTCGGGCGGAAAGCAGAGCCGCCTGATCGAGGCGCTCAAGGCTTTCTCTCTGGCGTTCTCGGCTCTCAGCTGCTCGATTTCTTTCTCGATCCGCGCTCTGTCGCTCCTCACCCGCAAGATTTCGTTCTCGGTCTGCTGCATCCTGATCGCGAGCTCGTGCATGCGCCTCTCGTAATCGGGATCGCGACGCCAATTCAGCATCGACAAGAACTGTCGCCACCGAGGCAGCGATGAAAACGATGCCCCATTGCTGCTGGAGCGGCAGGTTGTGGCCGAAGAGGGTGATGTGGTCATAGGAGGAGAACAGGGCGATCAGGCCGAGGGCCAGGCCGCCGATGGCCTGGGTGACGCCGAGGCGATCAAGGCCTGGGAAGTCGCTGGATGTTGAGGACGATTCTGGCGGAACCGGAGGCTCCTGAGCGGGATCGGGGGGATCGGCAGTGCGGCTGGGAGGGGCCACAGGGTCGGCTGGCAATGGTGGGGCGTGGGGCTCCGGGCGGGGAGGCCCTGAAGACCAGTGCCACCAGCCGTTTCGTTGGCGGTGGTCGCCTGGGGGTTGGCAGCAACCCTTGTGCAGATGACCCCGATCAATCGGCACCAGAAGCTGTAAAAAGCCACGCACCCAGCCGTGTGCTCCAGAAGGCTCCCCAAGCGCCCACATGGGCTGGGGACCAACGGCGCTTGCTGGGGCACAAGCCCTGTTTGATCGGGGGGCTCGTCAGTGCTTCGGCTTCAGCTGTTCGCTGATTCGGTCGGTATCCGTTCGCTGGTTGGCCATGACCTGGGTGAACTTGGGACTTGTCGCAGACAATTTGGAATCAGGAATCTCCGTCCATCTGAACGCCAGCTCTGCCGTATTCCTGGACATTCAGTCTCACTGGAGTAGCCAGCTTCCCCGGTGGAGGACGCCATGGAAAACCTGAGGGTTGCTGATTGCGGCGCTGGTCCCGTCTGGGTTCTCGCGATCACGCCAGGCCAGGAGCGAGGGGGATTCAGGACTTTCCTAATTCACTCCCGCCGCCTCCCAGGCCCTGCCCAGAAACTCCCGCATCAGTGGCAGTAGATCGGGGTCGATGCCATGGCCGCCGGTGAACAGTTGGCGCTTGACATGGGCTCCGGCGGCCTGCAGCTCCTGCTCCAGGGCCTCGCTGGCCTCGGCGGGCACCACCGGATCCTGCAGGCCGTGGGTGAGCAGCACCCTCAGGCCTTCGGCCCGGGGGCTCCAGCCGGGATGGGGGTAGCCGCTGCAGGAGATCAGCGCCGCCAGCGGCAGGCCCGCCGCGGAGGGATCTGCCCCTGCCTGGCCGCCGCCGGTGGCCACGTCCACCGCCATGGCGCCGCCCTGGGAAAAGCCCAGCAGGATCGTCTGCTGCAGCGGCACCGTCTGGGCCAACGCCTCCAGCCGCTGCCGAAGTTCCTCCCGGGCGTCGGGCAGCGCCTGCCAGTCCGGCGCGGGCGCCAGTCCGTACCACTGGCGGCCCATGCCGGCGGGATGGATCCCCGGCGCCCGCAGGGCCACCAGGCTGATCTGCGCCAGCTCGGCCGCGGACAGGCCACTCTTCGGCAGGAGCTCCAGCCCCAGATCCAGCAGGTCATCGGCGTCGGCGCCCCAGCCGTGCAGCAGCACCAGGCGGCGGCTGGCCTGCTCCGGTCCGAGCTGGATCGCCGTGCCGTCATCCCGGGGGGTCTGGTTGGCGAAGGGGTCGGTCATGCCGCTCATGCTGCTGCTGCTTAGGTTGGCCCCTGAACCGCCCCCGCTGCCGTCATGGCCCCCACGGCTCTCCTGAGCGTTTCCGACAAGCACGACCTGGTGCCCCTGGCCGAGGGCCTGTTGCGCCATGGCTATCGGCTGCTCTCCAGTGGGGGCACCGCAGCGGCCCTGGCGGCCGCGGGTCTGCCCGTCACCAAGGTGGCCGACCACACCGGCGCTCCGGAGATCCTCGGCGGTCGGGTCAAGACCCTGCACCCCCGCGTGCACGGCGGCATCCTGGCCCGCCGTTCCGATCCCTCCCACCAGGCCGATCTGGTGGCCCAGGGGATCGATGCCATTGATGTGGTGGTGGTCAACCTCTATCCCTTCCGCCAGACCGTGGCCGACCCGGCGGTGAGCTGGGAGACCGCCGTGGAGACGATCGACATCGGGGGGCCGGCGATGGTGCGCGCCGCCGCCAAGAACCATGCCGATGTGGCGGTGCTGACCGATCCCGCCCAGTACGCCGACTTCCTGGCGGCCCTCGACGGCGGCCGGGTGGACGGGAACCTGCGCCGCCAGCTCGCTTTGGCGGCCTTCCGGCACACTGCCAGCTACGACGCCGCCATCTCAGCCTGGCTGGCCAGCCGCATCGAAACCAGCGGCGGCGAGGCAGGGGCAGAAGAAGCGGCCGCGCCCCTGAGCCTGGAGCTGCCGGCCCGTCAGAGCCTGCGCTACGGCGAAAATCCCCACCAGAGCGCCACCTGGTACGGCGAGCCGGAAGCCGGCTGGGGCGGGGCCGTGCAGCTGCAGGGCAAGGAGCTCAGCTACAACAACCTGATTGATCTGGAGGCGGCCCTCGCCACCGTGCGCGAGTTCGGCTACGGCCCGGCGCCCGAGGGGGCCGGCCAGTCCCAACCGGCCGCGGTGGTGATCAAGCACACCAATCCCTGTGGTGTGGCCACCGGTGCCAGCCCGGATCAGGCCCTGCTGCGGGCCCTTGATGCCGATCGGGTCTCGGCCTTCGGGGGCATCGTCGCCCTCAACGGGCAGGTGGACGGGGCGGCGGCGGAGCATCTGGCCGGTCTGTTCCTGGAGTGTGTGGTGGCGCCGGCCTTCAGCGCCGAGGCCCGCCAGCGCCTGCTGGCCAAGACCAACCTGCGCCTGCTGGAGCTGCCCGCTGCGGCCATCGGTCTGGCCCCGCGGCGGCAGCTGCGCAGCGTGCTCGGCGGCGTGCTGGTGCAGGAACTCGACGACCAGCCGATCGACGAGGGCAGCTGGCAGGTGGTCAGCCGCCGCCAGCCCAGCGAGCAGGAGCGCGCCGATCTGCGCTTCGCCTGGCAGGTGGTGCGCCACGTCCGCTCCAACGCCATTGCCGTCGCGGCGGGTGGCCAGACCCTGGGCATCGGCGCCGGGCAGACCAACCGGGTCGGTTCCGCCCAGCTGGCCCTGGCCGCCGCCGGCGAGCGGGCCCGTGGCGCCGTGCTGGCCAGCGATGGCTTCTTCCCTTTTGATGACACCGTGCGGCTGGCGGCGAGCCATGGCATCACGGCGGTGATTCACCCCGGCGGCAGCCTGCGCGATGCGGATTCGATCAACGCCTGTGATGAGCTGGGGCTGGCGATGGTGGTGACGGGCCGCCGCCACTTCCTGCACTGAAGCGCCCCCCGGTCGGGTCGGCACCGTGTCAGCTGACAGCGGCGGTGGGTGAGCCCTGGAGGTTGCTGAACCGCGCCTCAGGCCCTGGCTTGTGTTGGTGCAGGCCGAGCTTGAGGCCGCTCTGGCGCCTGGGCTGCTGCTTGCGACCTGTGGATCCGTGAACGTCGCACCAGATTGTTCCCAGCAAGGTCTTTGCGCTGTCGTCTCCCCCATCCGTCCAGGCCTTGTCCCTGTCGGGCCTGGCGGGCAGCGGCGGCCAGACAGCCCTGACCCAGCCAGTTGTAGTTTCACGTTCAGTCCGGTGCGGCCCCGCTCCATGCCTTTTGAGATCCCCGAAGCGCTCGCCTTCAACCTCAACTTTCTGCATCCGCTGCTGATGTGGGCGGTGCTGGGCCTGTCGCTCTATTCGATGGTGCTTGGCATCAAGGCCAAGAAGACCCGCGAAGGTTCGCCGGAGCAGCGCAAGGAGCTGATCAAAGGGCAGTTCGGCAAGCGCCATTTCCAGATCGCCAGCCTGGTGCTGGCCCTGATGGTGCTGGGCACCTTCGGCGGCATGGCGGTCACCTACCTCAACAACGGCAAGCTGTTCGTCGGGCCGCACCTGCTGGTCGGCATCGCCATGACCAGCCTGTTGGCGGTGGCGGCTGCCCTGTCCCCCGCCATGCAGGCCGGCAACCTGATCGCCCGCAAGATTCACGTTGGCCTGAACATGAGCGTCGTCACCCTGTTCCTCTGGCAGGCGCTCACCGGCATGCAGATCGTCCAGAAGCTGCTGACTCCCCCGGCCTGAGGCCTCATCGGATCAGCCGCACATCCCCGGCCGATTCGCTTCGTGCCCGAGGGCCTGTTCGGTGATCCGCGCAGGCTTGGCCGGCACCGACGCGATCGGATGCTCTGAGCTTCGCCACGGAGCCAGAACCATCCCGCGCAGGTTAGCCGTGGAAGGGAACCCATCAGGGGAACGGCGCTTCCCAGACGTCAGCGCCGTTCCCCTGATGGGTTCGGGGCTGTTTCAGTTAGCTGAGTGTTCCAGGTGAGCCTTGGCCGAAGCGGCCCCGGCTGGGTCTTGCGCCACGCCGGCTGGATTGATCCCTGCGCGCTTGTGGGGCGGTTTGCCAGCGACTCAGAACTGGGCCCGCCGCCTGGGCGGGCAGGGGATGCCGTGGCTGGCGTGGAAGTCTTCCTGCACCTTCCAGGTGAGGCGCCGGGAGATCTGGCGCACGATCTGGCGCAGCAGGTGGTCGCCACTGCTTTGCACCAGGTTGTCGGGCAACAGATTGATCATCCCCGGCAGCCGGATCCACACCGATAGATCCAGCTCCCAGCGCACCAGGGTGTGGCGCATCATCCGATCCACCTCCTCGTGGGACGCCTCCGGGCCGGTGGTCTCATCGAGCTGCAGCGAGGCGTTGAATTCGACGTCGTAGAGGGCCTGCAGGGCAGGATCGGCGTCGGGCACCGTCTCGGTCAGGATCCGGTAGACGCCCTGGTCCTGCGGCAGCAGTTCCAGGCCGATCGTGGGCTCCACCTCAAAACCGAAGTTGCCGAACCGGCCCAGGGTGAGCACATAGCCGTTGGTCCCCAGGGGATCGACCGCCATCGGGGCCGCACAGCGCCGGAACCAGCCCTCATGGCGATCCAGGTAGGCCGCCACGACACTGGCCGGAGCCCGCATCTCCATGAGATCGGCGAAGGCACTGGCGTAGCGATGGACCCGGGGATCGTCGCTGGCGCGCAGCTGGCTGGGTTCAGAAGGGGGGGCTGCCGTCACGCTGAGGCCGGAAGGTCGGGTGGTTGCGGCGGTAATCGGGATCGGGACGGTCGTGGGAGCGCGGGGAAAGAGGGAATGTAAAGCCCCGGCTCCAGAGCTCCGTCGCGACCGAGACAGCGGGATGGGGGCTCTCAGCTCTCGGTCAGATCGACCAGGCGCCGGATCACGTCCTCCACCACCCGATCCGGGGTGGAGGCGCCGGAGGTGATGCCGACCCGGATCGGTCCTTGGGGCAGGAAGGGCTCGAGGACTTCCAGATCCCCACCCAGGGGTTTGTGTTCGATCCGGTTGCCGGGGCCGATGCGCTCTGGCGTGTCGATGTGGAACGAATGGATGCCGCGGGAGATGGCGATCTCCTGCAGGTGGGTGGTGTTGGAGGAGTTGTAGCCGCCGATCACCACCATCAGGTCCAGCGGTTCGTCCACCAGGGCGAACATGGCGTCCTGCCGCTCCTGGGTGGCGTCGCAGATCGTGTTGAAGGCCAGGAAGTGGTCATTGAGCTGGGCCGGGCCGTAGCGCTGCAGCATCGTGCGCTCGAACAGGCGGCCGATGTCCTCGGTCTCGCTCTTGAGCATCGTCGTCTGATTGGCCACCCCGACGCGGATCAGATCGCGATCCGGATCGAAACCGGGCGAGCAGGCGTTCTGGAAACGGGCCATGAAGGCCTGCCGCTCTTCGGGGCTGGGTTGGCCCCCCTGGCCGGTGCTGGCCAGGATGTAGTCGCTGACCATCTGGGCCTCGGCCAGGTCGAGCACCACCAGGTAGGTGCCGGCAAAGGAGCTGGTGGCCAGCGTTTCCTCGTGCTTCACCTTGCCGTGAATGATCGAGGTGAAGGCGTGTTTCTTGTGCTTCTCCACCGTGTTCCACACCTTGGACACCCAGGGGCAGGTGGTGTCGACGATGTGGCAGCCCCGTTCATTGAGCAGCTGCATCTCCTGCACCGTGGCGCCGAAGGCCGGCAGGATCACCACATCGCCGGTGCCCACCTCCGAGAAGTCCTTGCAGCCGTCCTTGACGTCGATGAACTGCACGTCCATCTCGCGCAGATGGTCGTTGACCGAGGGGTTGTGGATGATCTCGTTGGTGATCCAGATCCGCTCACTCGGGTAGTGGCGGCGGGTTTCGT
Source organism: Synechococcaceae cyanobacterium ELA739 (assembly GCA_037127935.1). GTDB lineage: Bacteria > Cyanobacteriota > Cyanobacteriia > PCC-6307 > Cyanobiaceae > Cyanobium. The sequence continues at coordinate 40,759 of JBAXXM010000005.1, read as the reverse complement.
AGGCCATCGCCACGGCCCGCTCCACGCCCCAGCAGAAGCCGAAGGCCTCGGCCAGCCGCACCGTCAGCCGGCCTTCGCGCAGCTCGTGGCCGTTGGTGCGCAGCGCGGCGACCAGATCGCTCTGATAAGCCGTCTGCAGGCTGCCGGCCACCTCCTCACCCAGGCCGAAACCGCGGCGGTTGTAGCGCTCGGAATGGTGCAGGGAACGCTTGAAGGCTCGGGTATCCACGGCTGCTGCTGATCAGGCACACCGGAACTCTATGGGTCCCTCCCATTCCGTGGCCGGCGCCGGCCCGGTCCGGCGCTGCGCCTCAGGCCTGCCGCTCCTGCACCGCCGCCAGTCCCAGCCAGTCGATCGTGTCGCCGCTAAATTGATAGCGACAGGGCAGCACCTCCACCCCGGCGGCCAGGGCCTGGCGGAACAGTTCGCCGTAGCGGGGATCGGCGCTGTCACCGGGGGCGAAGCGGTCCACATCGCCACGGCTCAGGCAGGGCACCAGCACGGCCCGCGCCTGCGGCACCAGGTCCATCAGCTCCTGCAGATGTTTCTGCCCCCGTTCGGTGACCGTGTCGGGGAACAGGGCCAGGCGGCCGTCGCACCAGGTGGTGTTCTTGACCTCCAGCCAGATCGGCCGCGGATCGGCGGCCCCTTCCGCCGGGCTCAGCAGCAGGTCGATGCGACTGCGGCGGCCGGCGCCGTAGGGCACCTCCGCCCGGATCGATCCGATCGGCCCCAGCCAGGGCTCCAGGCAGCCGGCCTCGATCGTGGCCCGCACCAGCCGGTTCGGCAGGGCGGTGTTGATGCCCACCCAGAGCGGCTGGCCCCCGTCGCCGGGCACCTCGGCCTGCTCCCAGGTCCAGGCCAGCTTGCGGCTGGGCGAGGGGTCATGGCGCAGCCGCACCCGCCCGCCCGGATGCAGCACGCCCGTCATCGGGCCGGTGTTGGCGCAATGGGCGGTGACCTGCTCGCCGCTGTCGAGGGCCACATCGGCCAGAAAGCGCTTGTAGCGCTTGAGCAGCACCCCTTCCACCAGGGGGCCGGTCGACAACACGGTTTGCCGTGCCGCCACGGCCCCGGGCGGTGTCGGGCGGGAAGGGCCGGCGGCGTTTGGCATCGGGTCTGGCGCACGCCGGAACGCCCGCCATACTGCCGTGTCTCCGTTTGAGCTTCGAGCCCAGGCCCCGATGGCGAGATCGCTCAAGAGGATTGCCCTGATCGTGGCCCTGGCCACCGCCCTCAGCAAGGTGGCGGGCCTGGTGCGCCAGCAGGTGATCGCCGCTGCTTTCGGGGTCGGCGCCGCCTACGACGCCTACAACTACGCCTACGTGTTGCCGGGCTTTCTGCTGATCCTGCTGGGGGGCATCAACGGCCCCTTCCACAGCGCCATGGTCAGTGTGCTGGCGCGCCGGCCCCGCCAGGAGGGGGCCCATGTGATGGCCGCAATCAACACCCTGGTGGGGGCGGCCCTGATCGGCGTGACGCTGCTGCTGATCCTGGCGGCCGATCCCCTGGTGACCCTGGTGGGGCCGGGCCTGGATGGCACCCGCCATGAGCTGGCGGTGCTGCAGTTGCGCTGGATGGCGCCGATGGCCCTGTTCGCCGGCCTGATCGGCCTCGGATTCGGTGCCCTCAACGCCGCCGATGTCTTCTGGCTGCCGTCGGTCAGCCCCCTGCTCTCCAGCGTCGCGGTGATCGGCGGCATCGCCATCCTCTGGTGGCAGCTGGGCGCTGCGATCGTGCTGCCCCAGTGGGCCGTGATCGGCGGGGTGGTGCTGGCCGCCAGTACCACCGTGGGGGCGGTGCTGCAGTGGCTGATCCAGCTGCCGGCCCTGGCCAAGGAGGGTCTGGGCAAGTTCCAGCTGGTCTGGGACTGGAAGGATCCCGGTGTGCGCGAGGTGCTGCAGGTGATGGGCCCCGCCACCCTTTCGTCCGGGATGCTGCAGATCAATGTGTTCGTCGATCTGTTCTTCGCCTCCGGCATCGTCGGGGCGGCGGCGGGCCTGGGCTACGCCAACCTGCTGGTCCAGACCCCCCTGGGCCTGCTCTCCAATGCGTTGTTGGTGCCGCTGTTGCCGGTCTATGCCCGGCTCACGGCCCGCGCCGATCGCCCCGAGCTGATTGCCCGGATCCGCCAGGGTCTGATGCTCTCCAACGCCAGCATGCTGCCGCTGGGGGCGGTGATGGTGGCCCTGGCCGGCCCGATCGTGTCGCTGGTCTACGAGCGGGGCGCCTTCGATCACCACGCCGCCTCCCTGGTGGGCGGGCTGCTGATGGCCTACGGCCTGGGCATGCCGGCCTACCTGGCCCGCGACGTGCTGGTGCGGGTCTTCTACGCCCTGGGCGATGGGGTCACGCCCTTCCGCTGGTCGATGGCTGGCATTGGCCTGAATGCGGTTTTTGACTGGCTGCTGGTGGGGGCGCCAACCCCCTGGGGCCTGCAGTTGCCGGCGCTCAACTTCGGTGCCCCCGGCCTGGTGCTGGCCACCGTGTCGGTGAATGTGATCACCTGTCTGGGGCTGCTGCAGGCCCTGCAGTCCCGGCTGGGCCAGATGCCCTTGCAGGCCTGGTTCCGCGACACCGGCCTGCTGGCGCTGGCGGCCGTGCTCGGGGCCCTGTGCGGCTGGCTGCTGGCCCATGGCGTGTCCTGGCCGGCGGGCCTGCCGGGTCTGGTGCTGCAGAACGTTCTCAGTGGCGGCCTGGCCCTGGGGCTCTATGGCCTGCTGGCCACCGTCTTCCGCGTGCCGGAGGCGGCCCAGCTCCTGCAGATGGTGCGGCGCAAGCCGGCCTCCTGAAGCCGCTGGGGCTGCCCGGGCCGGGCTGGCTGTTGCCCCCCGCGCTCAGCTCGCTGCCAGGCCAGGGGCTGGGCAAGCCCACAGCTGGCAAGGACGCAGGCAGGGTCGTGATCACCCAACCAGCTCCTCAAACCTCCGACGAGCTCCCCGATCGGCGGGGGGAATCAGGGCGCCGCTGGGTCGCGTTGCGGGCCTAGGACGAAGCCATGGACTGTTCTGGGTCTTGGAGTCAAGCGTTGCTCAACAGTCCGCTCAGCAGGCGTGTCCCCGATCAGCCCCCGGCAGGCTCGAGCGCCTCGATGCCGATCCAGCCCAGTTCTGCGCCAGCCCGGATCCGGTTCAGGACTGCTTGATCTGGCGCTCTTCGCGCACCTGCAGCGGGATCTCCAGGTGGGAGCGACCGAGCATCTGGGGCCCGTCGACCGAATAGATGCGGGCCTCGATGCCGAAGTCGCGGAAGGCCGATTCCAGTTCCTGCATCAGCGCCTTCTCCACCTGGGCCTCGGCGTCAACCACTTTGCCGATCAACCGGCCGCCGAGCCGGCCGATCCGCTGCCGCACCACTTCCCGGGCGTTGGTGACCTCAATGATCAGCACGGCCCGTTCGCGTGAGCTGTCACCCTATCGGCAGAAAGGCTCCAGTAGTTCCTCCAGATCACGCAGCTGGCCCGGCGGCATCAGGCGGGCCAGGGGCAGCCGGGTGGCGCCGCCGCCGATCGGCACCTGCACCGCCTCCAGGGACTGGCGGGCGCAGATCTCGGCGCCCTGGCTGAGACGACCTGCACATTCGATCGCCAGGGTTTCGGCTAGACCCGCATCCCCCAGGTAGAGATGCCAGCCGGCGATCTGCACGTAGAGCCGATCCGCGATCGCACGGCTGAGATCGTCGAGGGCCCGGGCGTCGATGGTCATGGGGAGGGTTCGCGGGCGGGTTTGGGGCGCAGGGCCAGCACCACGCTGCCATGGACCAGCAGGGCCGCCCCCCAGCCCAGGGTCAGCCAGCCGAGGTGGGGCCAGGGATGGCGCAGTTCCTGCAGGAACCAGAGGCCACTGTTGACGGCCGCGAAGGCCATGGCGTGGAGGGTGAGATTGACGATGCGCTCGAAGTGCCGGTAGGTGGGGTCGGCGGGATCGGCGGGGCCGTACCAACGGATCGGCATGGGGTTCAGGTGGGGAGCGGGGCTGGAGCCGTCCTTCGGGGGGCGGCGGTCCGCCTGGTTGACGGATGGGCACCCTATGCGGTGAGAATGAACGGGTAAGCGCTTGTAGCTCAGCGGATTAGAGCATCTGACTACGGATCAGAGGGTCGGGAGTTCGAATCTCTCCAGGCGCGTCCTTCCAGCAGCCGTCCCCCGGGGCGGCTTTTTTTTGCTCCACCATGCCTTGCCTGATGCAGGGGCCGCTTGCCTGGCGGATGCGGGACGGCACACGGCGGGGCCTGGCTGCCCCTGGCCTTTGCCTACGATCCAAGGACTTCCGTACGGCTCCCATGGCGGACCTGATCGACACCCCCCTGAGCAGTGGTGATCCGGCCATCGCCGAGCTGATCGCCAAGGAGCTGGAGCGCCAGCAGACCCACCTGGAGCTGATCGCCAGCGAGAACTTCGCCTCCCGGGCGGTGATGGAGGCCCAGGGCTCGGTGCTCACCAACAAGTACGCCGAGGGCCTGCCCCACAAGCGCTATTACGGCGGCTGCGAGCACGTCGACGCGATCGAGGAGCTGGCGATCAAGCGGGCGATGCAGCTGTTTGGTGCCGCCTGGGCCAACGTGCAGCCCCACAGCGGTGCCCAGGCCAACTTCGCCGTGTTCCTGGCTCTGCTGCAGCCCGGCGACACGATCCTGGGCATGGATCTCAGCCATGGCGGCCACCTCAGCCACGGCTCGCCGGTGAATGTGTCGGGCAAGTGGTTCAAGCCCGTGCACTACGGCGTCGATCCCCAGACCCAGACCCTGAATTACGCCAGCATCCTGGAGCTGGCCCTCGAGCATCGCCCCAGGTTGATCATCTGCGGCGGCTCCGCTTACCCGCGCACGATCGACTTCGCCGCCTTCCGCGCCATCGCGGACGAGGTGGGGGCCTATCTCCTTGCCGACATGGCCCACATCGCCGGCCTGGTGGCGGCTGAGGCCCATCCGAGCCCCCTGCCCCACTGCCATGTGGTCACCACCACGACCCACAAGACCCTGCGCGGTCCCCGCGGCGGCCTGATCCTCTGCAATGACGCCGATTTCGGTAAGCAGTTCGACAAGGCGGTCTTCCCCGGCACCCAGGGCGGCCCCCTGGAGCACGTGATCGCCGCCAAGGCGGTGGCCTTCGGGGAGGCGCTGCAGCCCTCCTTCCGCACCTACAGCGAGCAGGTGGTGCTCAACGCCCAGGCCCTGGCGGCCCGGCTGCAGGAGCGGGGCATCACCGTGGTCTCCGGCGGCACCGACAATCACATCGTGCTGCTCGATCTGCGTTCGATCGGTCTCACCGGCAAGGTGGCCGACCTGCTGGTCAGCGACGTCCACATCACCGCCAACAAGAACACGGTGCCGTTCGATCCCGAATCCCCGTTCGTGACCAGCGGTCTGCGGCTGGGCAGTGCCGCCCTCACCACCCGAGGTTTCGATGCGGCCGCCTTCCGCGAGGTGGCTGATGTGATCGCCGACCGGCTGATCGAGCGGGAGGACGCCGCCGTCGAACAGCGTTGCCGCGAGCGGGTGGCCGATCTCTGTCAGCGTTTTCCTCTCTACGCGCAACAACGTCAGCTCCAGAACGCCTGAGCCCTGGAGACGCCCGTAAGGTGTCGGCCATCGGCCTGCTGGTTCCTGTCCCTGTCCCTGTGACGCTCGCTTACAGCCCCATCGCGGCGGCTCTGCTCACCCTCGCCGTTGCGGCCCTGCTCACGGCCCTGGTTGTGCCTCTGGTCCGTCGGTTCGGTCTGCGCTGGGGGTTGGTGGATGCCCCCGATCCGCGCAAGCAGCACACCCTGCCGATGGTGCGCCTCGGCGGCGTCGGCATTGTCGTCGGATTCAGCCTGGCCCTCACGCTCACCTGGCTGTGGGGGGGCTTCGCCACCCTGGCTCCGGACAAGGATCAGCTGATCTGGACCACCCTGGCGGGGGCCCTGTGCTTTTTCATCATTGGCCTGGCGGACGACCTATTCGCCCTGCCGCCCCTGCCCAGGCTGGCCGGTCAGCTGGCGGTGGCGATGGCGGTCTGGAGCCAGGGGGTGCGCATCGGCAACATCGAATTCCCCTTCCCCCTGTTTGGCCACAGTCCGAACCTTGAGCTTGCGGCACCCTTGAGCCTGCTGGCCACCGTGATCTGGCTGGTGGGGATCACCAACGCCATCAACTGGCTCGACGGCCTCGACGGGCTGGCGGCCGGCGTCAGCGGCATTGCGGCGGTGGGCCTGCTCTCGGTCAGTTACAGCCTGCATCAACCGGCTGCGGGCCTGCTGGCGGCGGCCCTGGCGGGGGCCTGTCTTGGTTTCCTGCGCCATAACTTCAATCCCGCCCGCATCTTCATGGGGGATGGCGGTTCCTATTTCCTCGGCTTCGCCTTGGCGGCGATCAGCATCGTCGGGCCTGCCAAGGGCCTCACGGGAGTGAGCTTGCTGCTGCCGCTGCTGATCCTCTCGTTGCCGCTGGCCGACATGTCGGCGGTGATCATGGGTCGCCTCAGCGAAGGGCGCTCCCCCTTCTATCCCGATCGCCGCCATCTGCACCATCGGCTGCTGCGGGCGGGCTTCAGCCATCGCCGCACGGTGGTGCTGATCTATGCCTTCACCCAATGGCTGGCGGCCCTGGCCCTGGTGGTCGCCGATGCCGAGCTGCGTTTTCTCTGGTTGGGGCTGGCAACGGCGGTCCTGATCGCCGTGGTGGTCGTCTTCCGCCGGCAGATGCAACAGGAGGCCGGGTGAGCCCTCTGCAGAGCCCGGAGCTGGCCACCGCCGAGATTCTTTGCGTCGGCACGGAGCTGCTGCTGGGCAACATTGTCAACAGCAATGCCCGCTGGTTGGCTGAACAGCTGGCCTCCCTGGGCATCCCCCACCACCGCCAGCAGGTGGTGGGGGATCACCGCGAGCGCCTGATCGCCGCCGTGCAGTCGGCCTCCCGGCGTTGCCGGCTGCTGATCACCACCGGTGGCCTGGGCCCCACCCCCGATGACCTCACCACCGAGGCGATCGCCGCTGCTTTCGACACCCCTCTGCAGGAGCGCCCCGAGGTCTGGGCGGACATTCAGGCCAAGTCGGCGACCCGCGGCCGTCTCCCCTCGCCGGAGCTGCGCCGCCAGGCCCTGCTGCCGGTGGGGGCCACCCTGCTGCCCAATCCCACCGGCACCGCTCCGGGAATGATCTGGAGCCCACGGCCGGGTTTCACCGTGCTGACCTTTCCGGGGGTGCCGAGTGAGATGAAGGCGATGTGGCGTGCCACCGCCGCCGCCTGGCTGCGGCAGTCCGGGCTGGCCGAGGGGGTGTTCGCCAGCCGCATCCTGCGCTTCTGGGGGGTTGGTGAATCAAGCCTGGCCCGGCAGGTCGAGGATCTGCTGGCCCAGACCAACCCGACCGTGGCCCCCTATGCCGGCGCCGGCGAGGTGACGCTGCGGCTCACGGCCGCCGCGCCGGACCAGGCTGCCGCCGAAGCCTTGCTGGACCCCCTGGAGGCCGAGGTGCGGGCCCGCACGGGCTCGAGCTGCTTCGGGGGCGACGGGGACAGCCTGGCCTCGGTGGTGCTGGCCGGGTTGCGGCAGCGGGGTCAGAGCCTGGCGGTGGCTGAATCCTGCACCGGTGGCGGCCTGGGGGCCGCTCTGGCGGCGGTGCCCGGAGCCTCGGATGTGTTTCTTGGCGGTGTGATCGCCTACGCCAACGCCGTCAAGACGCAGCTGTTGGGGGTGCCGGCCGAGCTGTTGCGGGAGCATGGTGCCGTCAGCGATCCGGTGGCCCGCGCCATGGCCGAGGGTGTCCAGCGCCTGACCGGCAGCACCTGGGCTCTGGCGGTCAGCGGCATCGCCGGCCCGGGGGGAGGCAGCGCCGAAAAGCCCGTGGGTCTGGTGCACCTGGCCCTCGCTGGGCCGCGGGGGTGCACCAGCGAGGGCGTGCGCTTCGGGGCCAGTCCCGGCCGCAGCTGGATCCAGACCCTCAGCATCGGCGAGTCCCTGAACCGGCTGCGCCTGGCCCTGGACTGAGGGCCCTGCGAGCGCCGCAGGGCCCCAGAGCCGCCGCAGACCATGACTCCAGCCGCAGCCGCAGTTCTGGCGGAGGGCTGTTCCCTGATGTGGGGGCACCATGGCCGCTCCAGCCGATGGCGGTTGCAACGCGGCAGCGCTTCCATCGGACGGTGGCTTCCAGCCGGAACCGGGTCGCTTCACGTCGCGCCTCGCCGGCGGGATGCCGTCGCGGACCCCGCCCGTGCCGGTTTCGTCCAGCGGTGATCGGCATCGCTGCAGCCCGGCGGCCGAACGATCACCAATGCTGACGGGTGGAGTTTTCCGCCTCGTGTCACGGGTTTTCAACAGGCCGCCCAGGGTTTTCCCCGGTTTCCAGGCCACAAAATCGTTGCGGCAACAACAGTTCCTGTTTCTTCTGGGGAAAACGGCCTCTCCCCTTGACCAGGTCGGTCCAGCCGGATCCATCGGCCGTTGCCGCCGGCAGCCTGTTCCGGAGGCCCTGGCCTGGCTCAGTTCCAGCCGCGGGTCCGATGCGACCGCGGCTCAGTTGGCCGCTTTGACGGGATGGGGGCCGCCGTGGGGTGATGGGGGCGACTTCGCCACGGATGCCGCTTGAGCCAGATCCCCGACCACTCCCCCCCGTTCGTCAGCGTCGAGAACCAGATGCCCCAGGACCTGTTTGAGGCCATGGCTGAGTTCATCCGCGTCCACCCCCAGTGGGATCAATACCGTTTGATGCAGGCGGCGCTGGCCGGGTTCCTGTTCCAGCACGGCTGCCAGGATCGCTCCGTGGCCCGCCACTACCTGGACGGTCTGTTCCGGCGTGAGCCCTCGGCCGCTCCTTCTGCCCCTGTCTCCTGAGGACGTTCCGCCATGGCGTCGATCTCCCCTGGGCCGCGACTGGTGGTGCTCGATGGCTACACCAGCAACCCCGGTGATCTCGACTGGGAGCCCCTGGCGCGGCTCGGTCAACTGATGGTCCACGACCGCACACCGCCGGAGCTGGTGGCCAGTCGCATCGCCCAGGCCGATCTGGTGTTGACCAACAAGACCCGCATCGGTGCCGCCGATCTGGAGGCGGCTCCGGCGCTGCGGGGTCTCTGCATGCTGTCCACGGGCCATGACGTGGTGGATGGGGCCGCGGCCGCGGCCCGGGGTCTGCCGCTCTGCAACGTGCCGGAGTACGGAACGATGTCCGTGGCCCAGGCCGTGTTCGCCCTGCTGCTGGAACTCACGAACCACACCGGCGCCTTGGCGGCTTCGGTGCGCCAGGGCCGCTGGTCGGCGGGCCCCGATTTTTGTTATTGGGACCAGCCTCTGGTGGAGCTGGCCGGCCAGACCCTCGGGGTGGTGGGCATGGGCCGGATCGGTGCCGCCGTTTCCCGCATTGCCGAGGCCTTCGGCATGCGGGTGCTGAGCCATCGCCGCACCCCTGATCCGGCGTCGGTGCACCTCGATCACCTGCTGCAGGAGAGCGATGTGGTGAGCCTGCACTGCCCGCTCACCGCCGAGACCCATGGGCTGATGAACACGGAGCGGTTGCAGCGCATGAAGCCCGGCTCCCTGCTGATCAACACCGGCCGCGGGGCCCTGATCAACGAGGCCGATCTGGCGGCGGCCCTGGCCACGGGTCAGCTCGGCGGCGCCGGCCTGGATGTGCTCAGCCTGGAGCCGCCCCGGCCCGATCACCCGTTGCTGAGCGCCCCCAACTGCCTTATCACGCCCCATGTGGCCTGGGCCACCCGCCAGGCCCGCCAGCGGCTGATCGCCGTCAGCGCCCGCAATGTGGCGGCCCTGTTGGCGGGCCGGCCGATCCATGTGGTCAACGGGGTCTGAGGGACCGGGCTGGGGAGGCGGCCCCGGCGGGCGCTGGCTGGGAAGCCGTACGGCCTGCTCCTAGGCTGGATTTCCTTCCTTTGCGCGGATGGCGTGAGCGCCGGAACCCTCTACGACAAGGTCTGGGAGCTCCACCGGGTTGCCGAGCTTCCTGGCGGTGCCACCCAGCTGTTCATCGGCCTGCACCTGATCCATGAGGTGACCAGTCCCCAGGCCTTCTCGGCCCTCAAGGACCTGGGGTTGAGCGTGCGCCACCCCGAGCGCACGGTGGCCACGGTGGATCACATCGTGCCCACCACCTCCCAGGCGCGGCCCTTCGCCGATCCCCTGGCCGAGGAGATGCTGGCCACCCTGGAGCGCAACTGCGCCGAGCACGGCATCACCCTGCATGGCCTGGGCAGCGGCCGCCAGGGCATCGTGCACGTGATCGCCCCCGAGCTGGGCCTCACCCAGCCGGGCATGACCGTGGCCTGCGGAGATTCCCACACGTCCACCCACGGCGCCTTCGGGGCGATCGCCTTCGGCATCGGCACCAGCCAGGTGCGCGATGTGCTCGCCAGCCAGAGCCTGGCGATGAACAAGCTCAAGGTGCGACGCATCCGGGTCGACGGTGCCCTGCAGAGCGGCGTTTCCGCCAAGGACCTGATCCTGCACATCATCCGGGTGCTGGGGGTCAAGGGCGGCGTCGGCTATGCCTACGAGTTCGGCGGTGAGGCGATCGAGGCGCTCTCGATGGAGGAGCGCATGACCCTCTGCAACATGGCAATCGAGGGCGGTGCCCGCTGCGGCTACGTCAACCCCGACGCCACCACCTTCGCTTACCTGCAGGGCCGGCCCCAGGCGCCGGTGGGGGAGGCCTGGGCCCGGGCCGTGGACTGGTGGCGCTCGCTGGCCAGCGCACCCGACGCCGTCTTCGACGATGAGGTGGTGTTTGATGCCAGCGTGATTGCGCCCACGGTCACCTGGGGCATCACCCCGGGCCAGGGCATCGGCGTCGACGAGACCGTGCCCACTGCCGAGCAGCTGCATCCTGACGAGCGGCCGATCGCCGAGGAGGCCTACCGCTATATGGATCTGCAGCCCGGGGCGCCGATCGCCGGGACACCGGTCGATGTCTGTTTCATCGGCAGCTGCACCAACGGCCGCCTCAGCGATCTGCGGGCCGCCGCCCTGGTGGCCCGGGGCCGCCAGGTCGCTCCTGGCATCAAAGCGTTCGTGGTGCCGGGCTCGGAGCAGGTGGCGGCCGCCGCCGAGGCCGAGGGCCTCGACGCGCTGTTCCGCGCCGCGGGCTTCGAGTGGCGCGAACCGGGCTGCTCGATGTGTCTGGCGATGAACCCGGACCGGCTTGAGGGGCGCCAGATCAGCGCCAGCTCCTCCAACCGCAACTTCAAGGGTCGCCAGGGCTCCGCCAGTGGCCGCACCCTGCTGATGAGTCCGGCGATGGTGGCCGCCGCCGCGGTCTGTGGGCATATCACCGATGTGCGCGACCTGCTGGAGCCGCCTCTGGCTGCCGGCGCCAGCCAGCCGGCCGTTGCGGCCTCGCCGGGCTGAGTCCGGGGCCCAATGCAGCCAGCAGTCGACTGGCGCTGTCCGATCCGTTCCCTTTCGCCCTTTCCGATGAGCTCCGCCTCAAGCCCCAGCGCCGTCCCCGCGCCCCAGCGGCTGAACCCGGCTCCCTTCCCCTGCGGGGCGGTGCGCCGCCTCGAGGGGCAGGCGGTGGCGGTGGTCGGCGACGACATCGACACCGACCGGATCATCCCGGCCCGCTTTCTCAAGTGCGTCAGTTTTGAGGGCCTGGCCGCCGGCGCCTTTGCCGATGACCGACTCGAGCTGGCCGGCGCCCATCCCTTTGATAATCCTGAACATCAGCAGGCCACGATCCTGGTGGTCAACCGCAACTTCGGCTGTGGCTCCAGCCGCGAGCACGCCCCCCAGGCGCTGATGCGCTGGGGCATCCGGGCCGTGATCGGCGAGAGCTTCTCGGAGATCTTCTTCGGCAACTGTCTGGCGATGGGTATCCCCTGCCTCATGGCCAGCCATGACGATGCCCTGGCCCTGCAGCAGGCCATTGCCGCCGATCGCGCCGCCCAGCTGGTGATCGATCTGGAGGCCCTGCAGGTGCGCCTGCTGGGTTTTGCGGCCGCTGCCGGCGAGCGCCGTTGGAGCCTGGCCCTGGCCCCAGGTCCCCATCGCATGCTGGTGAGTGGCCAGTGGGATGGCACGGGCCAGCTGGTCGCCAACGACGCCGAACTGGGCCGGACCGCCGCCCGGCTCCCCTATCTGCAGGGTTTTGCGGCCGCTGTTTCCTGAGTCGCTCGGGTTCAGGCGACGAACGGCTCGGGATCGGGCCTGGGGCTGATCAGAAGGGGCGGTTCAAGATCGCCTGGCTGGGGTTGTAGGTGTAGGGAATGAAGGGGCGACCGGTGCCCTTGAAGTTGAAGTCGTTGAGTTTGATTCTCAGGCCGCCAAGTCCGTCGTAGGGGCTGTAAAAAAGGCCGATTTCATAGGAGCGCCGCTGCCAGCGCAACTCGATGTAGGAGCCGGTGACTTCGCCGTAGTTGGCGGAATTGGGGTCGACATTCAGACCGATGCCGCCGCTGAAGACCAGGGGACCCACCAGCTGCTGGGTCAGGCCGATGCCCAGGGTGTTGAGATCGACCGCCCGATCAAAGCTCAGGGGGCTGATGCCCTGCTTGAGGGTGCCGCCGCCGGTGATCGTGAGCTGGGTGAAGTCAAGGAAGGGCTTGACGAAATGGCCCAGGGTGAGGGTGGGGCCACCGGAGAGGCCGATCGTGTTCTGGTTGGTGCCGTCGCCGTAGTAAGCGAGGGTGCCCAGGATGTTGGCGTTGATGGTCAGGCCGGGAATCACCGGTTGGGCTGTGTTCAGGAAGGCTTTGTCGACGGTGAGGGCTGCCGGTTTGCCCGTCCAGATGTTGTAGCTGAGGTTGAGAGAGCCGATCGCGTTGGCCCGCCACAGGTCGCTGAGATTGGTGGTCTGGAAAGGGTTGCTCTGATAGTTGCCGACGCCGGCTCGCCAGTAATAGTTGCTGCTCAACCGGCCCCAGTTCGGTAGCGTCCTGGTGCTGTCAAAGGACAGGCCGTAGGCGGTGTAGATGTCCTGTTCCCCGAGGGTGCCGTTCCAGGTGCGGTAGCGGTAGGCCCCGAACAGTCGGGCGGTGGTGTCGCCCAGCAGTGGCAACTTGAGGTTGCGCGCCAGATCCCCCCAGCTGCGGGTGCCGTCGGGGATGTTTTCCGGGTTGAAGGTGGACATCTCCAACTGGGCGGTGCTGCTGAAGCCCAGCAGCGGGCCGGTCAGCTTGGCCTGCAGGCCGAACAGATCGCTGGTGGTGGCCGGTTGGTAGACGCCCGAGGATTGCACCGGCTGGCCGGGCAGGGGGTAGACCTCGGTGCTGCCGTTGATCGCCCGCTGGGCCAGGAATTGCGGTTCGATCACCAGCCGTGTCGTGCCCTCGGCTCCGAAGGTGATCGGGATCTTGTAGCCCGTGTAGTAGCCATCCCGGTCCTCCTTGTCGTAGCTGAAGACCAACCGGTTATCGACCTCCTCCTGTTTCTTGATCGTGGTGCTGCGGGTCACCGAGATCGGCAGCCGATCCTCCAGCCGCAGATGGTTCCGGGCGGCCTTGATCACCGTGTCGCCATTGGGCTGGAGGGTGGCCACCACGTCCTCTGAATCCAGCCAGGACTGGGCAGGCGTGAACGGATCGTTGCTGAAGCCGACCCGATCACCGCTGAAGGTGGTGGGGGTGATCTGCAGGCGGCGGGCCTGGAAGCGCCAGCGGCTGATGGTGCCCCGCACCAGCTGCTTGTTGCTGGAGGTGGACAGGCTGTTGAGCTGGCTGGGTCGGACGCCGCCGTAACTGTTGGCGGTGTCGGTGGATAGGGAGGCATTGGGAAAGCCCCGGCGTCGCTCGGCCACCAGGCTCTGCTGGAACTGCACATCGGTGACCCGTTGATCCAGGGCCGCGATCGCCGCCCGCCGTTGCCGTTCCTGCTCGCGGGCCACGGCCCAGGCGTTCTGGCGGCTGCGCGACGGCTGGTTTGTGGTCGGGGTGCCGGCGGAATGGGGACCGGATGCCGATGGGGTTGGGCTGGCGGCGGTGCCGCTGGCTGCTGGTGCGGCGTGCGCTGGTGTTGCCTGGGCCAGCCGCTTGGGGCCCATGGTCACCACCTGCAGCTGTTCGGCCAGGGTCTGCGGTTGCTCATTGCCGGGTTCGGGTGCCCCCGGGCAACCCTGGGCGGGCGGCAGCTCCAGCGGCGGCACGATCGGTTTGGACTGGCCCCAGCGATGGCGCAGGCCGATCAGGTAGGCGTTGCTGCCTTCGCTGACGCCGAAATAAAGCCCATAGGCTCCCGATCGGTGGTGGATGCGGCCCACGACCGACCATTGCGGGCTGACCAGGGCCTCGACCTCAAAGGCCAGGTAGTTGAGGAAGATAGAGTAGTTCTTGCGGAAGGTCTTCTCGTAATTGCTCGGCTGGCTCAGCAGGCTGACGCCCTCAACGAAATACAGATTCAGCCAGGGCTGCAGCCACAGCCGGCCGCCGATCCCGACGGTCATGTCGGCGAAGGTCTGGCTGGGGGTGTCGGCGAACGGCACCAGCTGGTTGTAGGGACCGCCGGGTTGTTGGGCGGCCCGATGGCCGAGCAGGTTCGTGTCCAGTTCCAGGGCGAGGGGTCCGGCATCGATCAGGCGGCGTTGCAGGCCGAATCCGGTCAGGTATTCGGGCCGCAGATGACCCTTGAAGATGAAGGTGTCGCCGAAGTTGGCGGCGAACATCTGGCCCGCCCAGGCCGTCACCGCCCAGGGATTGGGATGCCACTGGGGCGGCGCCGGCACCACCGGTGGGCAGGACATCGGTTCCGCCGGTGTCATCGGCACCGAGGGCATCGAGGCCAGGTCGAAGTCGGTGGCGCTGCCGTCGAGATCGAGCACGCCATAGACGTCCTCCAGTTCGCCCCTGCCCTCCAGCAGGCTGTAGCGCAGGCGGCTCGCCTGCATGTACTGCATCCCCCGCTGCAGCCGGACGCTGCCGTAGGCGTAGAGGGTGCGCGATTCGGTGTCGATTTCGATCCGGTCGGCCAACAGCCGGGCGCCCGCCAGCCGGGCCGAGACATGGCCGCTGCTGACGAAGCGACGCATCTGGGCGTCGTAGCCCTGGCGATCGGCTCGCAGCTCCAGATCCAGGGGCACGCCCGGTGTCAGGACGCCGGCGGCCGGCTTGGACGCTGGGTCGGCCGGAGTGCTGACGCTTGCAGCTCCGGCGGCCGGGGCTGGGCTGGTTGCAGAGGCTGATCCGGATCCCGCTGCGGGCAGGGGCTGGGGGTTGGCGTCGGTCGGTCCCGCGGGGGTTGGCTCCGCGGCGAAGGGATTGAGATCCGCCGGTAGTCGGGTCGTGCCTGGGGAGCCGTCCAACGGCTGGCCGACCGGGGCAGGGGCTTGGGCCAGGGTCGCCGGCACGGGCTGCTGCAGTGGCGGCAGGGGAGGCGGAGGCGTAATCGGATGGGCCCGGGCCGGTTGGGACTCCAGGCTGGGGCTCTGGTCCTGGGCCCGAGCCGGCTGAAGTGCGAGAACAAGTGATCCGACCACCCCGAGGCCGACGACCGTCGTGGCCCTGAGAACTGTCCGGGGGGGAGGCAGCACAGGAGGCCTGGAATCGGGGGTCACATCGCCGGGGATCCTGCCATGTGGCTCGACGGGGCAGCGGTCAATTCAGACCGGTTGTTGGGATGGGTGGGCGTCTCGGAAACCGCCGGGACGAGCGGATGATTGATTTCAGTCTTCGAGGTCCTTGCGGCTTGGGGTGCGGCTGGGATCGCTGGCCAGGAAGCCGAACACGAAGATCCCGATGAAGAAGAAAACGACCGAGTAGACCGAGATCTTGAGGGCGAGCATGGCTGTCCGGCAGGTGACAGGGAGTGACAGGCGCCGGGTGGGGTCCAGTGAACCCAACGGCAGCCGCATCATCCTATGGGGCTTGAATGGCCATCCAAGATGCCGGGGGGCCTGGAGCAGTGCCTTCTCGCCTGGATTGAAACGTTTCAGTCACGTTTGCCCTTGGACCCCACCCTTGATCTTCAGTCCCTCTGGCTCTTGCAGCGGGCGGAATCCGGCCCCCTGCCAGCCTTGGAGGATCCCTGGGGCGCGGTCCACCGGCCTGACTGGGCCGCCCGGGGTCTGATCATCTGGCCCCGGGGCCGCCAGGAGCTGCGCCTGCGGCTCAGGCTGCCCTGCCCCGAGCCCTGCCGCACCCTCGGGCCCGGGCGGGCGGTGGCGCGGCTGTGCCTGCGCTGGTGGGCCGAGGCGATGGAGCTTCGGGTCGATGGCGAGCCGGTCCATGGCGGCGATCTGTTCGACACCGCCTGCCGCTGGCCCCTGCCCGAGCGCTGGTGGGCCGGCGAGCCCCTGGAACTGGAGCTGGGCCTGCGCAGTCCCTGCCATGACGACGGTGCCCTGATCCACAGCCGCCTGGAGCTCGAGCCGCGGGATCCCGCCGACCCTGACGGTCTGCTGGCTCCCACCCTGGAGGCCCTGGCGGCCCTGCGTCGACAACGGGGTGTACCCGAGCAGGTGGACGGCGGATCGGTGCAGGTGCTGGGCCATGCCCATCTCGATCTGGCCTGGCTCTGGCCGGTGGCCGACACCTGGCGTGCCGCTGAGCGCACCTTCAGCTCGGCCCTGGCGCTGATGGAGCGCTTCCCCCAGCTCCATTTCGGCCATTCCACCCCGGCCCTCTATGCCTGGTTGGAGCGCCAGCGGCCGACCCTGTTCCAGCGCATCCGCGCGGCGATGCGGGCGGGCCGTTGGGAGCCGCTCAATGGCCCCTGGGTCGAGAGCGACTGCGTGCTGATCGACACCGCCTCGCTGCTGCGCCAGTTCCAGGAGGGGCAGCACTACAGCCGCCGGAGCTTCCCGGAGTGGGATCACAACCTGGCCTGGCTGCCCGACAGCTTCGGTTTCGCGGCAGGACTGCCGGCCGTGGCGGCGGCCACCGGCGTGGGCTGGTTCTGCACCCACAAGCTGGCCTGGAACGCCACCAATCCCTTCCCCCATCGTCTGTTCCGCTGGCGCAGCCGCTGCGGCAGCGAGGTGCTGGCCCTGATGACGGCGCCGATCGGCACCGATGGCGATCCGCTGCCGATCGAGACCTACCGGCTCGACTGGCAGCGGGTCACCGGCCTCGGTGAGGCCCTGTGGCTGCCGGGCGTCGGCGATCACGGCGGTGGCCCCACCGCCGAGATGCTGGAGCAGCTGGCCCTCTGGCAGCAGCAACCCCAGGCGGTGCCCCAGCGCCACGGCAGCCTGCGCGCCTATCTCGAGCGGCTGGAGCCCCTGGCGCCCCAGCTGCCGGTCTGGCGGGATGAGCTGTATCTGGAGTTGCATCGGGGCTGCGCCACCAGCCGGCCGGATCAGAAGCGCCACAACCGCACCCTCGAGCGCCTGCTGCGCGAGGCGGAACTGACCCGCTCCCTGCGGCTGGCCTGGGGTCGGGCAGCCGGGGTTCAGGGTACCGGGGTGGGGGCTGGCGGAGCGGCCGACACGGCGATCGACTGGCAGCCGCTGCTGTTCCAGCAGTTCCACGACATCCTACCGGGCACCTCGATTCCGGAGGTGTTCGAGCAGGCCGAGCCCCAGTGGCGCTCGGCCCGTCGCCGCAGCCGCAGCCAGCGGGACCGGGATCTGCAGGCCCTGCTGGCGCCGAAGGTGGCCGAAGGCCCCCCCCTCAGCCCGGGGAGTGACCAGCCGATCGGTGGCGTGGACGGCGCTTCAACCGTCGATCCCTTGAGCGATCCGGCCCTGGTTCCGCTCCGCGATCCGTTCAGCAATCCGGGTCAGCCACCCGCTGCCGCGGAGGAAATCTGGTGGTCGGCCCAGCTTCAGCCTCTGCCGGCGGCTGTCCGCAGCCTGCGGCTGCCCCCGGGTGCCTGGAGCCTGATCCAGGCCGATGGCCAGGAGTTGGAGCTGCCGGCCCAGGCCGCCGCTGAAGGCGGCGTCTGGATCCAGCTGCCCCTGCCCGCCGGCGTGGCGGTCCTGGCCCTGCGCCGCCGTCCCAGCCGCCTGTCCCTGGGCAAGGCCCGTCCGCAGGCCCTGTCACCCGTTCAGCGCGCGACCGTGCTGCCAACGGTCGGGGCAGGGCAGTCGGCTGCTGTTGCCGAAGCGCTTTCGGATCCTTCGGCGGCGCAGCCAGCCGCTTTCGCGGCCGTGCCGTCCGGTTCCGTGGGCCAGCCCTGGCCAGCGGACCAGCCCCCAGAGTCGTTACCACCGCTGCAGCCTGTGGCGGCCTGTGCCGTCGAGCCACTCGCTGCCGATCATTGGCGCCTGGGCAATGGCCTGATCGAGGCGGAGATCGGGCCGGCCGGGTTGGAGCGGCTGGTGGCGGCCACGGGCGTCGGCGCCGGGCAGCCCCTGCTGGCGGCGCCCCTGCGCTGGCAGCGCTGGGCCGATCGCGGCGAGTTCTGGGATGCCTGGGACCTGGCCGCCGATCACCGCCGCCATCCCCTGCCCTGGGTCTGGCAGGGCGCCCCTGAACTGGTCAGCGCCGGTCCCCTGGCCGTCCAGTTCCGCTGGCGCGGCACGGTGGGCGAGAGCCCGGTGCGGCTGGAGCTGCGGTTGCTGGCCGGTAGCCCCTGGCTGGAGCTGGTGCTCTGCCAGCACTGGCGCCAGCGCCATGAGCTGCTGCAGCTGGAGATCCCCCTGGCCCGCCGGGCCGAGCGCTGGGCAGCCGACACCAGTGCCGGCGTGATCGAGCGACCCGCCGAGGCGCGCACGCCGCGGGAGCAGGCCCGTTGGGAGGTGCCGGCGATCAGCTGGGCCGCCGCCGCCGGTCTGGCGGTGTTGCTGGATGGGCCCCAGGGGGTGTCAGCCACGGCCGATCGCCTCAGCGTCTCGCTGCTGCGGGCCCCCACCTGGCCCGATCCCGGCGCCGACAACGGTTGGCAGCGCCAGCGCCTGGGGCTGATGGCCGCGCCGCAGGGCTGGCGGCCGGCCCGGGTGCCCCAGCAGGCCCGCCGCCTGCGCGAGCCCCTCTGGTTACGGCCCTGCCAGCCGAAAGTCCCCCAGCCAGTTGTCCCTCGCCTTGGGGGCGGGCCGCTCTTTCCGCCCCTGCCGGACGATCTGCGGCTGGTGGGACTGCGCCCTGTCGGGGCTAATGCGGCCGCCGCGTCCGAGCTGGTGCTCAGCGTTCAGAACGAAGGGCCCTGCCGGCGGCGGTTGGAGCTGGGGGCTGGCTGGCAGGTGCTGGAGCGGCTCGACGGGCTCGATCGCCCCTGGTGCCAGGCCGGGGACCTGCTGACCGTGAGCCCATGGCAACTGGCCTTCTGGAGGATTTGCCGCAGCTCCGTTCCGAACTGAAGGCTCGGGCAGGCCTCGGTTCCGGTGCTCTGGGAGGGTTCAGGGCCCGCAGGTTTCAGTCCTCGTGGTCGTCGAAGGGGTCGGTGAGCTGCTTGGACGGGGGACCGAAGGCCGTGTACACCCCGAAACCGGTGAGGGCCAGCAGCACCGCCAGCACGGCGATCGCAACGGAGAGGGCGGGAGAGCCGCTGGAGGGGTCCATGGGGGCAGATCGGTTGGGGGAGGTGGAGAGCGCGGGGGACGTGCGTCACAACTCTCGACAGCCCGCCTCGATGCGGCCTGCAAGGCCTTTACAGTAGCCAGAACGATCTTCTGCTCGAGAGACCGATCTGCCATGGCTCAACGCACCCGCCTGGGAGACATCCTGCGTCCGCTCAACTCTGAATACGGAAAGGTGGTTCCCGGCTGGGGCACCACACCGGTGATGGGCATCTTCATGGCCCTGTTCCTGGTCTTCCTGCTGGTGATCCTGCAGCTGTACAACAAGTCCCTGCTGCTCGAGGGCATCACCGTCAACTGGAACGGCGTCGGCTGATCCCCCTGCGGCTACTGCCCCAGCACCTCCATGAACATCTTCGGCATCGGTCTGCCCGAGATGGCGGTCATCGCCGCCATCGGTCTGCTGGTCTTCGGGCCCAAGCGCCTGCCCGAGCTCGGCAAGACGCTGGGTCGCACCCTGCGGGGCTTCCAGTCGGCCTCCCAGGAGTTTGAGCAGGAGTTCCGCAGCGCCATTGCGGCGACCGAAGGGGCGGTTGCAACCCCTTCCACCACCGCCGATGCGGCCGCCCCGGCGGCCCGTCCGTCGACGCTCAGCCCCGCCTCTGCGCCCAGCGATGGCCTGCCCGCGGCTGGCTTTTCCAGCCCCCTCGGCTCCCCGGTCCCCACTTCGTTGGAGGCGGACGCCGCATATCCCGGTTCTCCGCTGCCTGAGGTTCAGGACGCCCGCGATGGGGGCATGGCTGTTTCAGGTGCCACGGCTCAGCCGCCTACGGCTTCGGTGCCGCCTGCCAGCGTCACCGCCCAGCCCGCCGATCCCTCCCCGATGGTCTCCGATCAGGCCTCATCGGCCCCTGGGGTTGGCTCCCTGCCCGTCGAAACGGTCGCCTGAAGGGCTCGCCCAACCTTGCGTGGATCTGCAACTGCTGGTCGGTCTTGGCAACCCCGGTGATCGCTACGCCGACACCCGCCACAACGTCGGCTTCATGGTGCTGGAGCGGCTGGCGGCCGCGGCCGGGGTCGCCTTTCGTCCCCAGTCCCGCCTTCAGGGTCAGCTGGCCGAGACCGGCAGCGGTGAGCAGCGCCTGCGCCTGCTGATGCCCCAGACCTACATGAACGAGAGCGGTCGCTCGATCCGGGCTGCTCTGGACTGGTATCGCCTCAGCCCCGAGCAGCTGCTGGTGCTGGTCGACGACATGGATCTGCCCCTGGGCCGGCTGCGCCTGAGGGCCTCGGGCAGTGCCGGCGGTCACAATGGCCTGCGCAGCTCGATCCAGCATCTGGGCACCCAGGATTTCCCCAGGCTGCGCATCGGCATCGGTGCCCCTGCCGACAACCCCCAGGAGCGGCGGGAGCGCACGGTGTCCCACGTGCTGGGCCGCTTTTCGGCCGCTGAGCGACCCCTGCTGGAGGCGGTGCTGGGCGAGGTGCTGAGCGGGATCGACCTGATCCGGCGCTCGGGGCTGGAGCGCGCTGGCAACCGTCTGAACAGTTTCCGGCCGGAGGGGGCGCCATCCTCAGGAGCATGAGCCGCCTTCCGACCACGACCGCCAGGTTGCGGGTGTTGCGCCAGAGCTTCAGTCCCTGCCTGCTGGAGGGGGAGGTGAGCGCCGGTGGTTTCCAATGGAGCTTCAGCTGGGCCTTCGATCGCGGTGAGTTGAGCGTTGAACCCTCCCTGGGTCGGGCCCTGATCCAGGACGCTCTGTTGCGCTTTCTGCTCCAGGCCGATTACCAGCTGGAGGCCGGCGGCGACTACAACTTCACGGTGCGGGCCAGTTTCTGAGGTTCGAGCAGGCCATGCGGGCGGAGCAACGGTCGGCCGAGCCAGCGCTCCAGCAGCAGCTGGGCCACCACGTCGTCCCAGTCCCGCGGCGGCTGGCGCAGCCCCCGCGGCAGCAGGCGGCGCCAGCCCCGAGCTGGCTGGAGCTGCCAGTAGCGCTCCCGAGCGGCCAGGGTGCTGCCCCGTTCCTCCACGCACAGCACCGGCAGGGCCGGTTGCAGCCGTTGTTGCCAGGCGGCCGACCCCGTGCCGTTGCCCAGGACCACCGCCGCCAGTGCCGCCTCCTGTTGCCAGCGCAGCAGCAGCTGCCAGCTCTGTTCCGGCGGCAGCACCGCAGCGGCGACAATCCGCTGCCGGTCCGGGTCGGTGAGCACCAGCCCGCACTTGCTGCGGCCGGGATCAAGTCCCGCCAGCGGCCCTGGACCCGGCATGGGGAGCTCGGGGCTCATGGCAGTCGATCCCGCCGACGATCGCCCAGCTTGTCCTGGTTGATCCAGTGCAGTTCGACGACGATTGGGTCGGGGGTGTCGGCGTTGTTGCGGGCGACGGCCTCCAGGGTTGCCTCCTGCCCCGCGGGTCGATCGGCCAGGGCGTGCCCCAGGTCGTTGAAGGTGTTGACGTCAAACTGCAGGCCGTCCACCAGGGTGCCCTGGCGCTGGGCTCGGGCGTAGGCGGCGGCCAGCAGCAGGTTCAGCCGGCTGCGCACCACTTCGGCGGCCCGCTCGTCGCCGTCCAGGGTGGTGCGGGACAGCACCTCGCCCTTGCGCACCACCGGGCGGTTGGGTCGCAGATCCGGGAAGGCCAGCACCCGTTGCTCGCCGCGCAGCACGTTCGCCGCCGAGCGGATGCTCACCACCCAGGTGCCGGGTTTGGCCAGCAGGCTCTTGAGCCGTTCGATGTCATTGCGGGGCACCAGCAGGATCTGGCGATCGGGCTTCTGGTCCGGTAGCAGTCTCTGGAAGGCCGCCAGGTTGGCCTGCTGCAGCAGGGCGTCGATCACCGTCTGGGCCTGGCTGGATTTGTCCAGTTTCACCTTGGCGGATGCCAGGGGCTGACCGCTGGCGATCACGACATCACCGCGGCGCAGGGCGATGACATTGCCCTCCAGTCCCTTGAGTTCCTTTTCGCCGGCGGCGATGCGCTGGCGCACGCCCGCCAGTTCGGTTTCGGTGCGGCGGATGTCCGCATCCCGGCCCTTGACTTCCCGCGTCAGCCGCTGGCGGTCCGCCTCCAGTCGGGTCCGTTGCTGCTGCAGGGGTTGCAGTTCATGCCGCAGCGCCGAGATGCGCGATTGGGCCTCGTTGAGCTGGGCCTCCGCCTTGTGCTGGCTGTCGAGGGCCCGCTGGCGGCCGCTGATGGCCTGGGTCCGGCCCAGCTCCGCCCGGCTCAGTTCGCTGCGGCTGCGCTCCAGATCGCTCTGGCTCTGGCGCAGGGCACTGCGGCTGTCCCGCAGGCGGGCCTGGATCTGGTCGAGTTCGAACAGACCGACCCGCAGGCGCTCGCTCACCAGCAACATCAGGCCCAGCGAGATCGCACTGATCAGGGCGCCGGTTAGGGCGGTGATCACCACGGCGGTGTTCTTGGGCCGGAGCCCGAACAGGCTGAGCCTCGCCTTGCCCACCCGGGTGCCAAGGCGGTCGCCGAGGGTGGACAGCACGCCCCCCAGCAGGAGCAGGCTCAGGATCAGCAACCAGGCCGACACACCACGCTCCGCCAACACTTCAGTATCGACTTGGCCGGGCCCTTTTGGCGGCTGGGGGTGCGGCTCGGCAAGTTGAACTCAGCTAAAGCGCTTGGCCAGGGCAATGGGATCGAACACCGTGATCTTCTTGCGGTCGATCTGCACCAGACCTTCGTTGCGCAGGTCGCCCAGCAGGCGGGTGATCGTGACGCGGGTGGAGCCGATCGCCTCGGCGATCGCCTGGTGGGAGAGGCGCAGATCAATGGTGATGCCCTCGCTGTTGGGTACGCCGAAGTCACGGCACAGCACCAGAAGAAAGCTCACCAGCCGCGAGGACATGTCCCGGTGGGTGAGGGTTTCGATCATGGTCTCCGTCTGCAGGATGCGCGAGGAGAGGCCCTGCAGCAGCAGCAGTCCCACGCTGGCGTCCTGTTCGATGGCCCGCCGCACCGAGGTGGCCGGTGCGGTGACCATCTCGACCCGCGTGAAGGCGATGGCGTGATAGAAGCGATCCGAGCGCTGGCCGGTCAGCAGCGAGAGCACGCCGAACAGGCTGTTCTCGCGCAGCAGGGCCACGGTGATTTCTTCCCCCGATTCGTAGACCCGGGACAGTCGCACCGCGCCGCGGCGCAGCAGATAGACCCGCTCGGCGGGGTCGCCCGGGAAGAAAATGGTCTTGCCGCGTTCAATGGTCTCGACATTGCTGCCGGCGAGACCTCGGATCACTTCGATCAAGGTGGGACCGGCCATCGCGGCAGTGCCCATGGGCGCAACGGTCCCCGGGGCTCCCGTCGATGGGGTGCTGGCGTAACGGCTGAATCCGCGTGTGGCGCCGACCATGAAGGCTGCCGAGTTGGCTTGGAAGCTACGGAGCGGTTGCCCCACAGCTTGTAGCAATCCACACTGTTTGCCGGGGCACAGTTCGGCGTGTCAGCCGGCGGCGCCCGCCAGCGGTTGCGGAGCCACGCCGGCTGGCGGAGTGGCTGGTGCCATCGCCAGGGCCTGGCGCTGGGCCTGCTGCAGGCTGCGGATGCCGCCATCGGCCAGATCCAGCAGGGTCTCCAGCTGGCCGCGGCTGAAGGGAGCGCCTTCGGCGGTGCCCTGGATTTCCAGCAGCCGCAGCTGGTCGTCCATGACCACGTTCAGGTCCACCTCGGCACGGCTGTCCTCGCTGTAGTCCAGATCCAGCAGGGCGGCGCCGTCCACCAGGCCCACCGAGATCGCCGCCACCTGCTGCTTTAACGGCGAGCCGCTGAGCAGCTCCTGGTGCTGCAGCCGCGCGATCGCCGCGGCCAGGGCCACCCAGGCGCCGGTGATCGAGGCCGTGCGGGTGCCGGCATCGGCCTGCAACACGTCACAGTCGACCAGCAGGGTGCGCTCCCCGAGGGTCTCGAGATCGAGGGCGGACCGCAGGCTGCGGCCGATCAGGCGCTGGATTTCTTGCGTACGCCCCGAAAGTTTCATCAATTCGCGGGACTGGCGGCTGGGCGTGGAGGCCGGCAGCAGCCGGTATTCGGCGCTCAGCCAGCCGCTGCCGCTGCCCCGCTTCCAGCGAGGCACCTCGTCCTGCAGGCAGACACTGCAGAGCACCCGCGTCTGACCGGTGGCCACCAGCACCGAACTGAGGGCGAAGCCCATCGGATCCCACTGGAAACGGACGGGACGTTGCGCGCTGGCCGTGCGTCCATCGCGTCGCGCTTTGGCATCGGGGCTGGAGGTCACGGCTGCAGGGCAGGGGAATGGGGCGGGCGTCGGCTGGCACCGGCGGCAGATTAGGCCAGTGGTACGTCTGTTTGCACCAGGGGTGGTGTGCGCCGCTTGCCGATGCCGCTACATTCGCCATCGGGACCATCGGCAGGGCGAACCTGCCGCTCGCTCCCAGGCCTGTGAACAGCACCGCCATGCCCGTCAGCCTCGCCAGCCATCGCCAGAGCCCGAGGCCGTCCGGCGCTGGTCGGCTTGAGGCTGGTGCCCACGGATCTCCGGCCCATCTGGCCCCCCTGCCGGCGCCGCCGCCCCTGCGCCTGGTGCCCCAGCCGGAGGGGCAGCTTCAGATCCACACGGCGCCCTTCCGGGGCAGTTTCGCGACGGTGTTCAGCCAGGCCCTGCGCACGGCCGGGCTGGGCAGTCGGGTACTGGTCAGCCAGTTTCTCAAGGGTGGGGTGGACCAGGGGGTGGCCGGCAGCCTGCGGCTGTGCGGCCGGCTCGAGTGGCTGCGGCCCGCCACCCTCCAGTGCATCGCCACCCCTTTGCTGCCCTCACCGCTCCAGCCCATGGCCGGGGCCTCGCCGAGCGGAGCGCCGTCGTCGGCCCCTGAGGCCCCTGACGAGGAGGGGCTGTTGGCTCGGTCTGCCTCGGACCAGACCCTGGAGGCCGTGGCGGAGGTCTGGGCCTACAGCCGCGCCTGTCTGCTGGAGGGTTCGGTCGATCTGATGGTGCTGGACGAACTGGGCCTGGCGATCGAGCTGGGCTATCTGGCGGCCGACGAGGTCATCGCCACCCTGGAGCTCAGGCCCGCCCAGCTGGATGTCATCCTGACGGGACCCGCGATGCCAGCGGCCCTGATGGCGATGGCCGACCAGGTCACCGAGCTGCGACGGGCCCTCTGAAGGGCGATGCAAACGGCCGTTTCCTCCCCTAGCTGATGCTCAAGAACGACCGCTGGATCAATGAGCAGGCCGCCGCCGGCATGCTCGAGCCCTTTCAGTCCAGCCTGGTGCGCCATCTCGATCCCGAGTCCCGCAGCGGACCGGTGCTCAGCTTTGGCTGCTCCTCCTATGGCTACGACCTGCGGCTCTCCGCCAAGGAATTTCTGATTTTCCGCCATGTGCCCGGCACGGTGATGAACCCCAAGCGGTTCAATCCGGCCAATCTGGAGCCGGCGCCGTTGCACAGCGATGGGGACGGCGACTACTTCATCCTGCCGGCCCATTCCTACGGCCTGGGCGTGGCCCTGGAGAAGATGAAGGTTCCGGCCAACATCACGGTGATCTGCCTGGGCAAGAGCACCTATGCCCGCCTGGGCATCATCGTCAACACCACGCCGGCCGAGGCCAGCTGGGAGGGGCACCTGACCCTGGAGTTCAGCAATTCCTCCGGAGCCGATTGCCGCATCTATGCCAACGAGGGCATCTGCCAGCTGCTGTTCTTTGAGGGTGATCCCTGCGAGACCACCTATCAGGATCGGGCCGGCAAGTATCAGCATCAACCCGAGCGCGTCACCCTGGCCAAGGTCTGATTCAGGCCGCGGCAGCCGGGCTTCAGCGAATGCTGGTCAGGCCGTAGCGCAGCCCGAGGATCAGGGCATGCAAGCGGTTTTTGGCACTGAGGTTGCCGATCAGGCGTTTGGTATAGGTTTTGGCTGTTTCTTCGCTGATTTGGAGGGCATCGGCGATTTCGCGATTGGTCATGCCCTCAGCCAGGCAATGCAGGATGTCGTAGTCCCGCTGCTTGAGTTCGAGGCTGGATGTTTTTTCGGAGATGTCGCGAATGCGCTGGCTGCGGTAACGATTGCCCCCGCTGACGGCCAACATGGCGGCCCCCATGACGCCCCGGGCCTCGATCATTTCCTGGAAGCAGAAGATGCTGTCAATTTCATCGGAATCGAATGCCCGTTGATCAATCTGATTGCCCGTGCAGATCAGCAGGGTCTTCGTGGCTGGACTGACTGTTTTGACGAACTGACAAAGGTGGAAGCCATCGCCCTGCTCCAGTTGATCCGTGCAGACCAAGAAGCCGACGGGCCGTTGGCGGATCATCGCCAGACAGCTCTCGGCATCGGTTCCGATATAACGAATCAGCTTGGGATCACGAAGCGTCAGAATCAGGGGGAGCATCTGCTCCTCCCCATGCATGGCGATGGCCATACTGGGATCGATTCCACTTCTGGCGATGGCCTCGAGGATCACCTTGCGGCTCTGCATCAGGGCCGCAACTTTGTAGGTTAAATCCATCAGGGCTCTGCCTCACACGCCATGCTACAGAAAAATTCCGTCGGGATTCTGGTGTGATGTCCAGATCATCACCTCGGCGAACACGCGCCTCGATGTCGCCGGATCAGCCCTGGCAGTCAGCAGGCTCCACCAGCTTGTGGCGGGCACCATCCTGAGCCGCAATGGCGCTGGCATCGGCACAAGGGTTCGGTGATGTAAACACGACGTGAATGCGGTTGTGGCGATGTTCGGGCCAGAATCGGTTTGAGCCGGGGTGGAGCGCTGCGCTGCCCAGTAGGAGTCTGCTTGAGGCCAATCGTCCCAGGGTGAGCTGGAAAGTATCCCCTTTGGGGGATCGTCAGCGGCGGTTGGCCGGACCTTGAATCCAGAGGAAATGCAGACTTTTCATGGCAACTGCGATTTCCGGTACAGGGAGTTCCAATCTCAATCTGCTGCTGGATGGCTCGCTCTGGGACGGTGGCCTGACGGCGCAGTTGACGATCACGAACACTGGCAATGTGCCCCTGGCGGGTTGGAGTCTTTCCTTTGAAAGTGATGTGCTGATCAGTGGCACTCCCTGGGGATTGACCTTCACGGTCACCCAGCTGCCTGACGGTCATTACGGCTATAGGCTGACCGGCGTCGATTGGGGTGCTGCCCTGGCGGTCGGTGGTTCGGTGACCGTCGGCTTCAATGCCACCCGGCCCGCCGGGGCTGCCGGCGGCGCCCTGCAGGCCTCCGATCTGTTCGTCACCCAACCGGCGCTGAGTGCGACCCAGTCGACGTCGCCCATCGCCACGCCCACGCCCTCTCCCAGCCCGACACCAACACCCTCGCCTACGCCAACGCCCATCCCAACGCCAACCGGTGAGGTGAATCCCAGTTCCTTTGCGGTGAAGGGCGGAGGTGTCAACTATGCGGAGGCGCTGCAGAAATCGTTCCTGTTCTATGAGGGTCAGCGTTCCGGCAATCTTGATGAGGCCAGCAATCGCATCGATTGGCGCGGGGATTCGGGCCTGCATGATGGGCTCGATGGCGTTTATTTCGGCAGCAACACCAGCGCCAATCTCCAGGCGGGATTGAAGCTGGATCTCACCGGTGGTTATCACGATGCCGGTGACTATGGCAAGTTTGGCCTGCCTCTGGCCTCCAGCCTCACCAACCTCGCCTGGGGTGGCCTGCAATTTGCCAAGGGCTACGCGGCCTCAGGTCAGGCTGACGATCTGTTGGCCGCGGTGAAATGGGGCACCGACTATCTGCTCAAGTGCAATGTGCTGGATGCCACCGGCAAGACTTCCTTTTTCGTGGCCCAGGTGGGCGATGCCGATGCCGACCATGCCCTCTGGCAACCGGCGGAAACGGAAACGATTCTGCGGCCCGCCATGGCGGTCACGGCCAGCAAGCCTGGCTCCGATGTGGCCGGTGGCAGTGCTGCGGCCATGGCTGCAGCCTCGATTCTGTTTCGCCGCAATGGCGATGTGGCCTACGCCGACAAGCTGCTGAGCAGTGCGATCGCGCTGTATCAGTTTGCCGATACCTACCGGGGCAAGTATTCGGATTCGATTCCGGTCGTGCAGGGATTTTATAATTCTTACAGTGGTTATTATGATGAGCTGGCCCTTGGTGCCGTCTGGCTGGCCCAGGCTGTTCAGGCCCAGGGCGGCGATGGTTCGGCCTATCTCAACAAGGCGCTTAATTTCTACAACACTAATATCGGCGGTCTGAACAAGGGCTGGACGGGAAACTGGGATGACAGCTCCTATGCGGCGGCCATCTTGTTGGCTCAGCAGAGTGGCTCAACGGCGATCAAGCAGCAGGTGGAGGGCTGGCTGAACAATTGGGTGACGGGCGGCAATGGCGTACAGATCACAGCCGGAGGCTTGCGTTGGATCAGCCAGTGGGGCTCGCTGCGCTACGCCGCCAACACGGCTTTCTTGGCGGATGTCTATGCCAGCAGTGTCAACGACCCGAACGGGGCTTACACCGCGTTGGCGCAGCAGACCGTGGACTACATCCTCGGGGCCAACCCTCGCCAGGCCAGTTATCTGGTCGGCTACGGCAACAGTTTCCCGCAGCAACCCCACAGCCGCGAGGCCTCGGGAGTGGGCTGGGATGGTTTCCGCAATGGTTTACCCAACGCCCATATCGATTTTGGTGCCTTGGTGGGTGGCCCCACCCAAGCCGATGACTTCGCCTATGCCGACCTGCGCAGTGATTACGTCTCCAATGAGGTGGCCCTCGATTACAACGCCGGCCTCACCGGTGCCTTCGCCCGCAGCGTCGAACTCAAGGGTGGTATTGCGCTCACCGATGCGGAGCTCGATGCCCTGCCCGGAATCACCGTTCACTCCCTCACTCCTACTCCCACTCCAACCCCAACCCCGACGCCTACACCCACCCCAGTGAATCATGGTGCCGCCAGTTTCGCCATCACAGGGACGCCGGCCGTCGGCCAGACCCTGACGGCGAACCAGAGCGCCGTTGATCCTGACGGAGTTGGCAGTGGCGGGTACACCTACCAATGGCAGGCTTCCGCCAACGCGGGCCAGAGCTGGAGCGCGATCGGCACCAACGCCAACTCCCTGGTGCTCAGCAACGCCGAGGAGGGCAAGACGGTGCGCCTCCAGGTCGCCTATGTCGATGCCGCCAACTTCGCTGAGACTGTCGTCACGGCAGCGCAGTCGGTGGCCTTCGTCAATAATGGACAGGCGCGCTTCAGCCTCACCGGCACTGGGGCTGTGGGCCAGCCGATCACGGCCAGCGAGACCCAGGTCGATCCCGATGGGGATGGCACCTTCGCCTATCAGTGGCAGGCGCAATCCAGCGGCAGCACGTCCTGGCAGGCCATCAGCGGAGCCACGGCCGCCAGTTTCCTGCCGGGCACGGCCCAGCAGGGCCAGAGCCTGCGGCTGCAGGTCAACTATCAGGACCGCCAGGGATTTGCCGAGACGGTCTACAGCGGAACCGTGGCCGTTCCCCTGCCGCCCGTTTCACCCACGCCATCACCAGCGCCTTCCCCTACACCCGTTCAGCCGATTTTTGATCCCGGCGGCTCGATCAAGCCAGCTGTCCCCACCCCCAGCTCCCCCTTCCTGAAGGTGAGTGTGGGCGGTTCCCTCTGGTACCACGGACTCACGGCCCAGATCACGGTGACCAACACCGGAT
The DNA here is from genome assembly GCA_037127935.1 of Synechococcaceae cyanobacterium ELA739. Classification (GTDB taxonomy): domain Bacteria; phylum Cyanobacteriota; class Cyanobacteriia; order PCC-6307; family Cyanobiaceae; genus Cyanobium. The sequence goes on along the minus strand of JBAXXM010000005.1, from coordinate 10,830 downwards.
CCACCGCCCTCAGCAGCTGGAGTCTCACGTTCGACACCACGCATCAGCTCAGTGGGGCTCCCTGGGGGGCGACCCTGAGCCAGGTGAGTCTCGGTGGTGGTCTGTACCGCTCAACCCTGAGCGGCCTGGACTGGGGCAAGAGCCTGGCCGCCGGAGCTTCGGTGACCGTGGGCTTCAACGCCAACCAGGGACTGGCCCTGGGGGACGTCGGCACGCTCACGGGCCCCGGATTGTTCTCCACCAGCGCCGCCCAGTTGGCGGCCACCACGGGCAATCCCACCTACTTAACCGGCGATGCCACGGGGAATCTGCTGAATGCCGGCACGGGGGTTGACCTGCTCACGGGTCTGGGCGGCAACGACACCTTCAGGTTGAGCAACCTCGGTCATTCCTTGCTGGGGGCCATGGATCGCCTCACGGACTTCAGCATCGGCACCGACATCCTCGATGGCCCCACGGCCGTGGCCGCCTCCCAGGTGGCCAAGCTGGGCACCGTGACATCCCTGAACGTCGCCGCCGTCAGCACCCTGCTGACGGCGACCAGCTTCCTGGCCAACCAGGCCGCCACCTTCACCTTCGGCTCCGGGCCCACAACCCGCACCTTCGTGGCCTTGAACGATGGGCTGGCCGGCTTCCAGGCCGGCAGCGATGGGGTGCTGGAGATCACCGGCTACAGCGGCGATCTGCGGGGGCTGGCGGTGATCTGAGGGGATCGGATCCGGTGGTGGTGGGGCTGTCCGTTTCAGCCCCGCCCGGCCGCCGCCGGGCCAAAGGGATTGCGTTTGAGCAGGGCCGTCAGGCCCAGCTGCTCCCGCCAGTCCGCCAGGGGTCGCTGCCAGCCCTCCTCCCAGGGCTGGGCCAGCAGGGGTGCGCTGCTGCTGGCCCCCAGTTCCAGGCCATAGGCGATCGCCAGCCCGACATCCACTCTGGCCGGAGCGTCCGGGTCCAGGTGGTCGTGGACCCGGTGGATCAGGTCGGCGGCCAGCAGCAGGGCGCAGCCCGGCCAGCGCAGCTGCTCGGTGGTGAGGCCGTTCATCGCCGCTTCGCCGGCCAGGCTGGTGGGGCAGCCGGCGATGGCGTGCCAGACGTCGTGGCAGTGGCGGATGCGCCGTTGCAGGTAGGTGGTGTCGCCGTCCACCCCAGGCGGCAGCTCCGGCGGCGGCAGCGGTTCGAGGCCCTGGTCCGCCAACAGATGGCCGTAGGCATGGCCCAGGCTTCCCGCCGGCAGGGCCGCCAGGCTGGCCAGATCGGGCCAGGGCCCCCAGTAGCGCTCGGCGACCAGGGGCGCGATCGCTGGATCCGCCAGAAGCCTGGCCCGGGCGGCGGCGGCGGCCGGGGTGGCGTAACTGGCGTCGAGCAGATCGAGGGCGTGGGGCACATCGCCGGGATCGGCACAGAGCACCACCATGTCGGCGGCCAGGCGCTGCAGCTGGGGGGTGGCGGTCATGGGGCCAGGCGGGCCTTGTGCAGCCGGCTCTTCTCGTACCAGCCGGCGAACTCGGGCACCCAGGCCTGAAGGTGGGGCCACATCAGATCGCAGAGCTCGCGGATCTCCTGCTGTGCATCAAGTTTGGCGCGCAGATCGAGGAAGTGCAGGAAGGCCCGCAGCGTGAAGCTCACCACGAAGTGCTGGCGATAGTCGAAGGGCAGGATGCCGCGGGCATGCTCCTCGGCGAAGCCGGCGTCGAGCAGATCGCGGTAGCGGCAGGCGGCGGCGCGGCAGAGCTCCAGGTCGATCGCCCGCTGGTCGGCCCCGTAGTGGTACTTCTTGCCCTGGCGATCGCTGTAGTCGCCCGTCGGGCGCAGATAGAACACCTCCTCCAGCTCCAGGTCGCCGCCTGCGGCCTTGCGGATGCGATCGCCCGTGTAGCGCATCGACTGGACATCGAAACTGACCCCCACCCGGTGGGTGCGGGCCTGCTGCATCACCGAATGGGGAAACCAGCCCACATTCAGGACGATCTGGGCGTGCTCCAGGGGGCCGTAGTGACCGCGCTCGCCCGCCAGCAGCCGCTTGACGCAGATCTCACCGGCTTTGGTCTCCTCGGGCCAGTCCGCCTGGTCGGCCGCCACGAAGCCCTCGCTGTAGTCCTGGTGCATGCCGGCGTAGACGCACTGCTGGGGGTTGGGCGTGGCAGCGATCAGGGCGACCCGGAAGCGGGGATCCATGGCGACAGGGGGCGGTGGGGAGGGTTCGGGATTGGCGATCAGCCGTGGCTGCGCGGTCCGGCCAAGGCTGGCGACAGGGCGCCTGAACTGCCCGGCGGCTCGCCGTCGAGGCGGCTGGTGGCTCCGACTCCGGCCAGCTGGGGCAGGGGGGTGTCGCCGATCAGCGCCTCCACCAGACTTTCCAGTTCGGCGCCCGTGCGGGCCCCCAGGGAGCGGCCGCGCACCTGGCCGGCGCTATCGAACAGCTCCAGCTGGGGAATGCCATTGACCTCGTAGCGATCCAGTTCGGACTGCCAGCGCGGGTTGTCGACGTTGAGCATCACCACGTCAAGGCTGCCGCGATGCCGTTGTTCCAGCTTCTCCATGGCCGGGGCCATGGCGCGACAGGCCTCACACCAGTCGGCGTAGAACTCCACCAGGGTGGGGCGTCCATCCGCCAGCGCCACCGGCAGCTCCGGGGACTGGCGTGCCAGTTTCTCCAGCTGGCCGGCCGGGTTCAGGCCGCCGCGCATCCACAGCAGCGCCAGGGCCAGGATCGCGGCCACGGCGGCCAGCAGCATGCGCTCGCGCCGTCCGAACGGGGCGGCCACCTGGGGCGGGACGGGGGGCAGGGAACGCTCCGGCGGATCGGCGGGCATGGGGAGGGCCAATTGCTCTTGCCGCCGGCACTCTGGCAGTTCCGGCGCCCTGATCGGAACTGCCGAATCCCAGGGCCTTTTCGAGTGAGCTTGCTAGCTTCAAATCCCAGGGCACGGACGTGTGAAGCGGCGCCTCACTCTCCATTTCCCCCGCGAGGCGGTGCATCAGCCGATCACGTACCGGCTGGCGGTCGATTTCGACATCGCCGCCAAGATTCTGCGGGCCCAGATCGCCCCGAATCAGAGCGGCACCATGGTGGTGGAGCTCTCCGGTGACATCGACGAACTCGATGCGGCCGAGCTCTGGCTGGAGCGCCAGGGGCTGGGCCTGAACCGGGTACCGGGCGAGATTCGCGTCGATCCCTTGCTCTGTGTGGATTGCGGCATCTGCTCCAGCGTCTGCCCCAGTGGTGCCCTGCGTTTTGATGGTCCGGCGCAGCGGCTTCACTTCCAGGCTCCTTACTGTCTGGTCTGTGAGCAGTGCATTCCCAGTTGCCCCCTGGAGGCCATCGATCTGGTCCTGGAATCGCGATGAAATCCCTGCTGCGCCTGACCCTGCTGCCGATGCAGGCCCCGATGCTGCTGCTGCTGTTCGCCATCAGCACCTATCTCGGCATGCACTGGAGCCGGCCGATCGAGCTGGAAGCCAGTCAGCTGGCTTCCTTGGGCACCCTGATCTGGTCGGCGGAGTGTCTGCAGGCCCTGGTGGTGGTGCTGGTCTGCACCATGCCCGACCTGCTGCTGCGGCAGGTTTCGAACCTGATGGCCGCCAGCCGGGTGGTGAGTCTGGTGGTCACCTTGCTGCTGGTGATCACCGGCGGGCTTTATATGCTGCATCTGGATGTGTTCTCCAATGTGCTGATCCTCGGCTCAGCGGTGTTGCTGGCCCGGCTGGATCTGGCGAGGATCCGCGTGCAGCCCTCCCCGTTGCTGCTGGCGATGCTGCTGAGCCTGTTGGTGCTCAGTGGTGCGGGCTTGGGGCGCATCTTGGAGGCCCGTTATCACCCGAATTCCCCGCATGTCCAGGCCGGCAGCAGCGGGACGGAGCCGTCGCCCTCCCCCTCCCCCGAGGGGCCAGGCTCCGCTGAAGCCCATCCCAAGGGGGCGATGACCCCGGCCTCCGAAGACCACCCGACCTTGAATCGGGCCCTGCCCCATGTCGGTCAGCTCCGCACCGCGGTGCCAAAAGACCCGGCGCCCTGAGCACCGTTGCACCCACCAGCCCAAACAACTGCTCGGTTGTATCCGGGATCGCGCCTCCGCTGGGGCCCAAGCCCGTGGCATCACGCTGGTGTCCCCGTCTCAAAGCCTTGACTTGTTGGACCTGGCGCCCAGCTCCAGCGGATCGCTAACAGCGCGGTTGCGCCCCCCGTGCCAGCTGCTGGTAGCTCCAGGCATTGCCGAGCACCTTCTTCACGTACAGGCGCGTTTCCGGATAGGGAATCGCCTCCACCCAGAGTTCGGGGGCGCGCCGCAGCTGGTCCGGGTGCCAGTTCTGCACGGCGCCAGGTCCGGCGTTGTAGCTGGCGACGGCCAGCATGGGCTGCCGTTGCCACTGCCCCAGCAGGCCCCGCAGGTAGCGGCTGCCGAGCTCCACATTGCGGGCGGGGTCCTCCAGTTCGGTGGCGCCCAGCGGTCTTCCTGCCAGCTCGGCGGCGGTCTCGGGCATCAGTTGCATCAGACCGACGGCCCCCACGGCGGAACGCACGGTCGGGGTGAAGCGTGATTCCTGCTTCGCCAGGCCCTGGAGCAGGGCCATCGGCAGGTTCTGGTCGCGGCCTGCGCTGCGGAACACCGCCTGGAAGCGCGGTGGATGCAGGCTGACCTCCAGCTGGGGCAGCAACCGGCATTGGTCGGGTTTCAGGGCCATGGCGGCCCGATCGAGCTGGGCCAGGCCGGTCCAGTCATCGCCGACGCCCTGGCGCAGGCGCCCCTCCACCAGCAGCTCCTGGCTCTGCACGGGGGGCACATTGGCGCGCCGCTGGCGCCAGGTTTCCCAGGCCTCGGTGCGTTGATCCAGGCGCCAGAGCCGGTCGAGGCCGGCCTCGCCGCTGGCCAGCGGTTGCCAGGTGTCGGCGGAGCCGCCGCGGTTCTGATCACCGCTCGCGTCCCGATTGAGATCGCCTTGGCCCAGGTGCAGCGCCGCTCGCCAGCCGTAATACCCGCCGGGGTTGCGGCGCAGCAGCTCCTCCCAGATCGACCGGGCTTCGGGGCTCTGGCCGCTCTGGTCCAGGGTGTAGCCCAGCCAGAAGCGCTGCCGGGCCGCCAGCGGTGGCGGCTGGCGTTCGGCGGGGATGGCCCGCAGCAGGGCCAGGGCGGCCTTCCATTGGCCGGCCAGCAGCTGGCGTCGGCTCAGGTCCCACTGCAGATCCCAGCTGGCCGGATCGTCCGGCCAGCGCTCCAGCACCTGGAGGGCGGCCTGGCTGGTGTCCGGTGTGGCCGCCCCGCCGCCGGCTTTCGTCTCGCTGCCGCCGGCGGCGGCCAGAACCCGGTGGGCCGCCACGGGGGCACTGGCGCGCCAGCGCTCCGGCAACTGGCCCAGGGCCGCGTCACTGGCCGGTCCCTCCTGCTGGCTGAGCAGGCGCACGGCCTCCTCGGCTTCCGGGCTGTCCGGGGCCTGGCGCACCAGGGCCACCAGCAGCTTCAGGGCCCGCTCCTTGTCGGCGCCATTCCCCTGCAGCCAGGGTCTGGCCAGGGCCAGCTGGCCGCTGGGGGGCAATTGGCCGCCTTTGCCCAGGCAGGTGAGGGCGGCCTGGGGGTCGCCCAGTTCGGCCAGGGCTGCCGCCAGCTGGCGGCGCTGCGGGGCGCTCGGACCCTGGGCGCCGGGTTTGCAGCTGCCGATGATCTTCTCCTGGGCGCCGGGCCAGCGGGCCCCCCAGCGGGCCAGGTGCAGGGCTCCGGCGCGGGCGGCCTGCGGCGCCGGGCCGGCCTCCACGGCGGCCGCCAGGGCTGCCGGATGGGCGGGAAAGCGCTGCAGCAGCTGCTGGCGCAGTCGGGGGTTCCGCCGGCCCAGGGCATAGAGGGCATCGGCACTGGCGGGATCGCTGGGGAAGCGGCGCAGCAGCTGTTGCCACAGGCCCGTGGCCCGGGCCGGCTGCTCCAGGGACTCGCTGGCCAGGGCCTGGTGTTTGAGCACGACCGCCGCCAGGGGATCGGGCCCCCAGCCCTGACTGGCGAGAAGCCGCAGCTGCAGCCGGGGATCCGCCGCCGCCTCGGCCTGACGCTCCAGCAGCAGGCTGGCTTCGCGCCGTTTCCAGGGATCGGGAGACCAGCGCCTGAGGCGCTCCAGGGTCGAGGCCGGGGTGTCTGGGGTCAGGGGGGGCAGGCTCTGCAGCAGCGCCCGGCCCCCGAGCAGGGCCACGCCCGTGCCCAGACAGGAGGCCGCCAGCAACAACGAGAGGCGCGTCAAGGGTCCTGGCTCGGACAATTGGCGATCATTCTGGACATCGCCCTGTTTCGTCTCGGTGTCCCTGCCGTCCCTGCCGCAGCGCCTGAGCCGCTGTTCCCAGTCCTGGTTGGCGGCCCTGCCGCCGGCGCTGACCACCTTGCCCGGGGCAGGGCAGCGGCGCCGCACCCTGTTGGCCGCGGTGCTGGCGGCCCTGGCGCTGCTGCTGCGGCCCTGGCCGCCGTTCCTGTGGTTGCCGGGCTGGTGTGTGGGCGCCTTGCTGCTCTGGGCCCTGGTTGAGCTGTTGAACCTGGTGTTTCGGCCGCGCCGCTGGCGCTGAGCCGAGGCCAGGGCGGCGGTCTGCTCCGGGGATCAATCGACGTAGCCTGCGCCCAGATCGCCTGGAACAGGAGATGGCCGAGGCCAGTCGGGGGGACAGCAGCATGGAGCGTCGGGGAGATGGTACGGCCAGCGAACGGCCTGATTTCGCCACCCCAGGTCCGGTCCCGAGCGCCGCTGGGTCGGCCCCTTCACCGCTCGGGGCCAGCCTGGGGGCGGCCTTGGCCGGCTTCGGCACCGATGGCATCCGCGGCCGGGTCGGCAGCCAGGTGACGCCGGCGTTGGCGCTGCAGGTGGGCTACTGGTGCGGCCTGGTGCTGCCGGCGCAGGGGCCGGTGCTGATCGGCAGCGATTCGCGCAGCAGCGGGCCGATGCTGGTGGCAGCCCTCACCGCCGGGCTGACGGCCGCCGGCCGGGAGGTCTGGCAGCTCGGCCTTTGCCCCACCCCGGCGGTGCCCGGCGCCATCCGTCGCCACGGGGCCGCCGGTGGGCTGATGGTGTCCGCCAGCCACAATCCGCCCCACGACAACGGCATCAAGGTGTTCGGCGCCAGCGGCGCCAAGTTGCCCAAGGAGCAGCAACAGGCGATCGAGGCGGGGCTGCGCGGCGAGGCTCCGGAGCCCGCCTTCGACGGCCAGGGCACCGCCCACCAGCGCCAGGACCTGCTGGAGGCCTACCGCCAATCCCTGCTGGAGAGCACCAGGGGACGCCGGCTCGACGGGGTCAAGGTGGTGCTCGATCTCTGCTGGGGATCGGCCACGGCCTGCGGAGAGCAGGTGTTCCGGGAGCTGGGGGCCGATCTGATCGTGTTGCACGGCCAGCCCGATGGCTCAAGGATCAATCAGGGCTGCGGCAGCACCCACCTGGAGCCCCTGCGCCAGGCCGTTCAGGAGAGCGGTGCGGCGATGGGATTCGCCTTCGATGGCGATGCCGATCGGGTGCTGGCGGTGGACGGCCGCGGCCGCATCGTCGATGGCGATCAGATCCTCTATCTGTGGGGCTCCGCCCTCAAGGAGGCCGGAGCCCTGCCCGACAACCGCATCGTCGCCACGGTGATGTCGAATCTGGGCTTCGAGCGGGCCTGGAGAGAAGCCGGAGGCCTGCTGGAGCGCACGGCCGTGGGCGACCAGTACGTGCATGCGGCGATGCAGGAGCTGGGGGCTGGCCTGGGAGGAGAACAGTCCGGCCACATTCTTTCGGCCGAACACGGCATGAGCGGCGACGGCTTGCTGACGGCCCTGCAGGTGGCCACCCTGGTGCAAAGTCGCGGCCAGAGCCTCAGCGATTGGATGGACCACAGCTGGCAGTCCTATCCCCAGAAACTGGTCAACATCACCGTGCAGGACCGCCACAAACGCACCCACTGGCAGGAGTGTGACGAACTGCGCCAAGCGGTGCAACAGGCCGAAACCGCCATGGCCGGCCACGGCCGCGTGCTGGTGAGAGCCAGCGGCACCGAACCCCTGCTACGGGTGATGGTGGAGGCGGCCGAACAACAGCACGTCGATCACTGGTGCCAGGTGCTGGCGGCGGCGGCGGAGCGGGGGTTGGTTGGGGGGTGAGACTAATACTGAAAGAAAAAATTAAATCGGAAGATGACAATATTATTCGAATTTTATGTGTTTCGTTGATAGGGCCAGTATTCTTCTTGATTCAGCAAGAAATATTCGTTTCGTATTAATCTTGCCTGTTAGTCATTGCACTTGATTCAAGGGATTGCGGGGATTGGGCCATTGTCTACTTCTGGTTGATCCCTTTTGAGGCTTTTTTATTTGCTACTTCTTTTTAGCCTGTTCGGCCGAAGGCGACGAGTTACTGTGCTCCAGCCACTCCCAATGCTTTCATAATTTCACCTGCAACTTTTATTGATCCTGTCTTCGACAAATGACCATTATTATAATAGTAATTCCAAGGATTTGAGGATGCATTGATCAGTCGCTTGGTTTTCTCAAATATATTTGCATATCCAAAGAGTCCGCTGCCACTTCGGGCAATATTGAGACCAATTCGATTGTTGTCAGATGTTTCATTGGGCTCAAAGATTGTGTCTCTCTCGCATTGGTTGTTGAATTTTGCATACCATTGTGAGCAGATGTCTGGATTTCCTTTGAGTACGGGTATGCTGGAAATCATGACTAAATTTCTTCCTTTTTTCTTTAGTGTCTTGGCGAGATTTTTTAGCTCTTTTGTGTAACTTTCTAGTGCGGCATTGCTATTTGCAGATGCATTTGCGTAGTAGAGCTTGAATGCTGAGGACTCGGAAAAGTAATTAAGTGAATTTGCTATAATCAGAGAATCTCCTGGGGCCGATTTCTTCCAGAAAAAATTTATGTAGCGGTTGAAAACTTGTGAGCAGTGGCCAAGTTCGGTCTCGCCCGAAAATGATAGATGCTGCGAGGCGGTGCAGCCACTTGCAAAATATGCATTGAATGCTACTTTTTTGTGGCTATTGCTAATTAGAAGGTAGGCAGGCGTAAGCTGCTCATTATACGAGTTTCCATAGGCAAATATTCTCCTGATTGGCCTGGGTGATTTGCTGTTTGTCTCTATGTGGCTGCCAATCCAGCAGTTGTCAAAATCCATCTCAGAAGGAAGTTTTGTAAATATCCTGTAGTTCATGCACTCTTTGCGGTTCCAGTGGGCTGTTTCTGAGTAGATTTGATCGCCCCTCGGGGAGTCACCCAAGAACAGGAATGATCTAGTTTTGCTCGTGATGAGGACTAGCGTGCTCGACGCAAGCATAAGCAATGCCCCGCGCAACACAGTCGACCAATTTTTTATGCCCCAAGTGGAAGATCTAAGCGGCTTTTCTATGAATGTATGAGATGCTATGCAAAGCATCATTGTCACCGCCACTTGAAAAGGCCAAGACCACCAGTGAATACCGATGGTCCAGCGGCTGATGCAAAGTACGCCCCAATGCCAGAGATAAAGTGAATATGAAATGAGGCCGATATAGACGACCTTTTTCTGCGTGAACAGAATATAGCCGGATGTCCCTGGCTGAAGGCAGGCCAGCAGATACGTCGTTAACAGGACAACCACAAGCGTTGCTGGCACGGCTTGCGTTAGGGGAATAAACAACGCAGCCAAAAGGCATGCGGCTACAAGCGCTGCAGTCCAGCCTTTCGGTTTCTGTGAGAAATGCCGGAGACGGTGTAACGATAGAAATAGCAGGCAGCCCGCCCCAAGTTCCCATGCTCGAGGTGGCATCAGGAAATAGGCAGCCGGCTGATTGGTTGGATAGAGATAGAGAAAGGCGATTAGGGAGGCGATTGACAGTGCCAGGGTGGCCCAGAAGAGATTGCGCTCTCCCTTGCTGGTGACGCGCCCAAAACCACTGAACCAGATCAGTAGCGGAAAAAGAAGATAAAACTGCTCCTCCACTCCTAGCGACCAGGTGTGCGTGAAGGGGTTGAGTTCGGTGGATGATGCAAAGTAATCTGTGGAGGCCTGGTATAAGTTGATATTGGAAATCCCGAACAGGGCCCTGCGCCCAACTCCCAGCGAAACGCCTGGCTCAGGATTGAACAGGCAAATCAGAACGCTTGTGATCAGCACAAACACCACCAACGCCGGCACCAGCCGCTTCACCCGTCTCGCATAAAATCCCAGAAAAAAGTCCCCAAACGTCTCACTGCGGTGATTGGCCAGCGAGGAGGTGATCACATATCCAGAGATCACAAAGAAAATATCCACCCCCAGATAGCCGCTGGGCAGTAGATCCTTGTTGAAGTGATTAATGATCACCGCCACGACCGCAAAGGCCCGCAGGCCGTCGATCTCCGGCCGGTAGGGGGATTTGGAGAGTGGCTGGGCCGTGTCTACGGAGCCCGCTGGCGCTGTCGTCTGCATCGGCTCGGATCTCCTTGGCCAGCATTGTTGCAGGCATCTCTGGGCGAGGGTTCCAAGCGTCCCTCAGCCTGGTTGGGCCTGGATGCCTGGCCCAGCCGAGCAGACCGGCAGGCATGGTGCGGTTGCTTTGCCTGATCCTGACTGCGGAGTGGCGCTGCTTCTGGATCGGGAGTCGTCTGATGATTCAGTCCTTGGGATTGGCGTCGATCGCCGGTGTCCCATCAGGGTCTGTCTCAAGCCTGGGGGCGCCTTCAGTGGCAGTCGACCGGAGCGCCCGTGCCTGGCGATCTCGCAGCTTCGGTCGGCTCAATCTCACGTTGCTTCGGCTCAGGTGCTGATGGTCCGAGAGGCTCCCCCCACCAGCTCCTGGGCCAGTGCCAGCGCCCCGCTGCAGGCATCCCCCGCCGGCTCCTGCAGCCGGGCTCCCGGCAGCTCTTGGCTCAA